>CAVTME010000006.1:0-112914 GCA_963735755.1 uncultured Bacteroidota bacterium
TCATCCCTCGCGCAACACAGGTCGTCGATACTCTGCGGCGGATTGAGACCGATCAGTCCGTCGCAATAGCGAACGCGTTGCAGGCCGAAATCCTCAACCGCGAAGGCGGGACCGAAGAAGCGCTGCAGTTTCTCGAAAGTCTGGCGGCTGGCGAAGATGCGGACTGCGCGGGCAGGCTGACACTTCTGCGGGCGCGTCTGCCGGTGGGGAAACCGCAGAGGCGTTGCAGATCGCGCAGGAGCTGGTGGCCAAAACCCTGAAATCTCGGCCATGAAACAGGTCTTGGCCAACACGCAGGCTGGCGGCGGGGGATTTGGACGCGGCGAAAGCCAACGCTCGCGCGAGATCACATCCTCGCACCGGCCCAGGCGGTGAATTCCTGGCTGCAACTGGCCCGGATTGCCACGCTCAGGGCAACGACCCGGAGGCCGACGCGATCATCGACGAAGGCCTGGCCGCAACCAACAACAATGCCAATCTTCTCTGGGCAAAGGCCAGCTGTCTGGAAAGAGACGGGGATATCGACGGGGCCATTGGCATCTACGAGGGCCTCTATGCCCAGAATTCCGGCTCCATCATCGTGGCCAACAACCTTGCCAGCCTGCTGTCGACCTACAGGCAGGATGACGAAAGCCTGGAGCGGGCCTGGGTGATTGCCCGCCGTCTGCGCGATGCCGAAGTGCCGGCCTTCCAAGATACATACGGCTGGATTGCTTCCGGCGCGGCAAGGCCGAGGAGGCCCTGCCCTATCTGGAAAGCGCGGCCGCTGGGCTGCAATGATCCCATCGTGCAGGCGCATCTGGGTCTGTCTATGTGGCTCTTGGGGCGCAATCAGGAGGCCTGGCAGCAGATGCAAAAAGCGGTGGATGTTGCCGGACCTGCGGATACCGGCGACCGAATCGAAGAGGCCCGGGCCGAGATCACACGTCTGCGAGCCTGGTTGAGAACTGAGTCGGGAGGGGCCGCAAGCGTGATGTATTCACTACAACATGCGCCGAAACCACCGTCTGGACAGAGTTTTCGCTTGGCTTTGAACCGGTGAGTTTGCGACAAGAAAGACCGTAGGGGCTTGAAAGGTAGTCTGACATGAAGCTCATTAATCTTTTTGTCGGTTGTAGTGGCTCTGATCCTCTGTGCCGTCTCGGCACAGTGCCCAGAGCGATTACAGGATTCGTTCCGGCGACGTGCTGCAGGTCGAAGTGCTGGAGGACCCCAGCCTTGACCGTTCTGTTGCGGTGTTGCCAAACGGGCAGATCAGTTTCCCCTTTGCCGGCACGCTGCCGGCAGGGGGCCGCACCATCGGGCAGGTACAGGCCGTCTTCCGGGATGCCATCAGTTCCAATTTTGCCAGCCCTCCCACGGTTTTTGTCGGCGTGCAGCCGCGTCAGGATCCAGAACGGGCTGGAGGCTCAGGTATCGTGGACCCAGCATCGACGTCTATTTCGTGGGTGAGGTGAACAACCCCGGCATGGTCGAGGTCAAGCGGGGGACGACCCTGCTGCAGGCGGTCGCCATCAGCGGCGGCGTGTCGAGATTTGCTGCCATCAAACGCGTCCAGTTGCGCCGCACGGATCCAGCACGGCGTACAGCGGGTGACGATCCTGAACTATAAGGCCCTGTCGAACGGGGCCGTGACAACAGATATCGAGCTGAAGGACGGAGATGTCATTCTGGTACCGGAACGGCGTCTGTTCGAATAACAGGCATTCGCACAGGCGGAAAAAGATGCAGGCGCGCTATACTGTAGGCGCGCCCGCTTTGCTGTGTGCGGTAGGTGTGGCCGCCTATGCACAGGATGTGCTGCCGCCGGGGCTTGTCGCACGTTTTGATGTGACACAGGAACTGCGAATACAGTGACAACCCCGATTTTGATGTTGTGAAAGATCCTGACTTCTTTGGCCGCACCGTGCTTGGGTTCGGGCTGGAGAGTGTCACGAATATTGAGCGTTTCGCCCTGAACATTGACGCGGACATCGATGAGGGCCGTGAAAATCTGTCCATCTTCGACCTGACAAACTCCTTTGTCGGGCTGGCATACGACAGAAACACGCGCAATGCGCTTCTGGGCTTGATCTCAGCTACCGTGAGACCGACACGAATCTCCACCTTCTCTGAGGAAGAATTCCTGCTTGATCCCAATATCATCAATCAGGACAGCGGCACCCGGCAAAACCTATTTCGGGGGTCTTGAAGCAGCTATCGGGCGGGAGGCGCCCATCGGGGCCAGCTTTGCCTGGGCCTACAGCGAGATCACCTTCAGCGACACCGACGACCCCGACCTCACGGATCAAAGCACCAATGATCTTCTGGGCCAGATCGATTTCCGCATCGATCCGCGCATCACGGTCAGCCTGTTCGCCAAATACATCGATTTCGATGCACAGGGAAACGGGGTGAGCCGCGAGACAACCGGCTTCGGCACGGCGGTCAGCCTGGAGGTCACGCCGATCACCACGGTGGATCTGTCGCTGAGCCAGGACAAGATCGAGCGCAGCGGCGATCGAAACAGGCACGAATGAAGGGATGAGCGGCGGCTTTGATGTGATCCGGGCCATGCCCAATGGGTCGATGGGGTTGAGCTATGCCTCGGACGTGACCTCGAACGACGATGGCCGCCGGTCCTTTCTGAGTGTCAGCCGGGACATGGACCTGCCGCGCGGGGGCTTTGGCCTTTTCGCTCGGCGTGACAGGTGCTGACGTGGTTGGCACAGATCCTCTGATCGACATCTCCTACCAGCATGAGCGCTCAACATCCCTCCTGAGCTTCGGCCTGTCACAGAACGTGAACACCAACAACGACAATCAGGAACAGATCCTCACCTCGCTTGCGCGCAGGTTTCGATCAGCGAGATCAACAGCCTCTCCAGCTTCGGCGCGAGCATCGGACTTCTTTGATCGCAATGATCTGGATGCGATCGGGAATGACGGCCAGCGCGTCGATATCAGCCTGTCCTACCGGTATGATCTGACCCGCGACTGGGGGCTGGTCAGCGGCTACACATATTCCTAGTCCAACGAGGACAGTGAAAGTGACAGCAGCATCCAATACGATCTTTGTAGGTCTTCAGCGCAGTTTCAACTGGAATCCCTGAGCGGCGACACTTGCAATGCCCGCGCAGGGCTGACGATTGTGTGCGCCATGATGCCCTGCGCGCCCTGACCTACGCCCGTCCAGTGCCCCGGCAATGGTGCTGGTCGGGCTGATCGTCTTGTGCGGCCTGATCGGAAGGCGTGCTGCAACTGGCGGACTGGCAGATCGTCGGCACCGTCCGGTTGCGGTGGATCGCCTATGAATACGGTGGCTTCTGGGTCGGACTGCTGCAGTCCTGGACGCCTAACTATCCCGCCCAGCCCTACCTGATGTTTCTCACCTATGGTTTTCTGCACGGTGGCTTCTGGCATCTGGTGGTCAATATGATCACGCTGTGGTCATTGGGCATGGCGGTGCTGGACCGGGTGGGCATCGGGGCTTTGTGCTGCTCTACGGGGCGGCACTTCTGGGAGGCGCGGCGGGCTTTGCGCTTCTGGCCGCGACGCTGACCCCCATGGTGGGGGCGTCGGGCGCGCTCTTCGGTCTGGCGGGGGGGCTGCTCGCCTGGGGCTACGTGGATCGTTTCACCCTGCAGGAAGCGCTCTGGCCGGTGGCGCGGGCAGCTGGCTTGCTGCTCGCGCTGAACATGGTGATGTGGTGGGCGCTGGACGGCCAGCTGGCCTGGGAAACCCATCTGGGAGGCTTCATCTCGGGATGGGTGGCCGCCCTGATGATCGACCCGCGCGCACGGGCGCCCGAGGCCTGACCTGAAGCGGGACACTTAGTCGGTGATCCGGATTGTCAGACGGCCTTCAACGGTATGCCACGCATCCGAGCGTGAGAACCGCAGCGGGACGGTGCCGGTGAACCCCGCGCGCGGTTTGTAGATCCAGTCGGACCCGCTTCGCTGCAACTGGCCTCCAGAGGGCCCCTCTATAAAGGCATGGATTTTCCCATCCGTCACACTGACTGAAGACGTCTGGCAGGGTGACAGGTTCCCCCGCCCTGCCCTCAACCGTGATGTGCAGCACCTTATCAGTCTCTGCTAGGAGGCTTTCGCCGGAAAAGCTCCCCGCGGAGAGCGTATAGAAAGACCCTGCATAGACATCCTTCACCCATAGGCCCGGACCATGTAGCGGGTTTGGGCCGTGCCTTCAGGGTCGGTAAACTCGAGACCGCTGACACGGCGTGTTCCCGGTCAGCGCCCTGTAACTCTTTCCGTCCGGGGCCGCACGGTACACATGATATCCGGTGACATCGGGATCGCGGGAAGCCGCCCATGTCAGGCTGATACCCTGCTCTGCGCCCTGTGCCGTACACCCCGGAGGCGGGTGCGAGCGGAAGGCCCGCAGGTCGGATCCCCCAGCAGGTTCACCCAGACCGGATTGCGCCAGAAATAAGTGCCTGGTCGGAAAGTAATCCATGCTCTCGCGGTAGGGCTCGGCGGCGCGCCCATTGTTCACCGTGCGCATGTGCACATCGCCGATGCGTGCCCCCCAGAGCCATGTGGTGCAGCCACCAGGCTGGGCGCGCCGCCCCATCCCACGGCCAGCGTGTACCAGGGCTGCGCCAGCAGCGCGGTCATCGCGTTGAAGGGCCGGTCAATCTTTTGCTTATCACTGCCGAAATTGATGGCAAAAACCGCCTTGTTGGCGAAATTCGTCAGCATAGTCGCTTGCCATCGCTAATCCCCGAAATCCACCCCCCAGAGCCAGGGTTGACGCTCTCCCGCATCGTGATGCCCTCCGGTGATGACAGCCTGCGGGCCGACGATATTCTTCAGCGCATATTGTTCGGCAAAGAGGTGGTTGCTCTGACCATAGGCTTCTCTGAGATCGCCCAGAAACCCCATGCGCCAGTGGTGGTTCTTGTCGAAATAGGCTCTGATCAAGTCGATTTCGAGGTCTCGCGCGCCATCGCTGACACGTGGCAAAGTCGATCCGGCCGATCTGCATCTCGATGAAGTCACCGGGCACGGCGGTTTCCAGCAGAAGCCCCTCCGGCGTTGCCTGCCATGTGCCATCCATATCCGCATAGAAAAGATCGCTGGGCATGCGGCACAGCGCCATGTCCGTCCGGCGTTGCCTTTCCGCTGAGTGACGATCGGCACATGCCCCACCAGAATGACCGCATGCTGTGCCGAATGGATCCTGGAAATAGCGTTCCTGCAACCAGTTCCTGATCTGCACCATCGCGGCTGAGGGTCTGTAGCGGAGGGGCGGTGTCATCGCCGCGAGGTACCTCGAGGCGTGCACCCGCCAGCCATCCCCGATCAGGTCCCGTTCGAACCGCGCGAGCCGCGCGGAGCGATCGCTGCCGCGACATCTCGATCCACGATCACATAGGCGTTGCCCGCGGGCCTCGACTGGCCGGCAACTGACACCCGTCAGTCCAATAGCCCACATCCACGATGTCACGCGCGGTGCGCAGCACCTGGTATTCATAGGCAACGCCGGGTCTGATGGTCTCATCGGTGAACCGCATGACCGGCCCCAGCCCGGAGGCAATCGTCTGCCAGTGTCTCGCCGCCGGTCTGTCCGTAGAGCCGCCGCCTGACCGTCACCGAGCCCACCCGCGGCGGGTTGGCGTCAAACCAGCTCAGTTCCACCGCACTGCCATCGGCTGCGATACGGCCATCCAGCGGCAGGATTTTTTCGACGGAATTTTGTGCCAGCAGAGCCTCCGCACTCAGCAGGAAAGCCAGCAACGCAGAGATCAGATTTTTGCTTACCATGCTTAATCCGCTGTCTCTTTACGGGTGATGCCCGGCAGAAACCGTGAGCGGCCCCTCATGATTGATGCCATTCGGAATGGTCCCTTGCGAGTGTATCAGGGATTTGAAATCCGGGTCAAAGGATTGGACCGCATCTTCGGTCAGCCGTGGGTGATCTCGATCATCCTGTTGTTCTTCTCCACGCCCTGACCCTTGAACCCAAGGTCCTCGATCGTGCCCAGAACCTCGAGGCGCAGCCCGTTCTTTTCGGCGAGGTCTTCGTAGAACTTGACGTCGCGCTTGAGGAAGGGAAACTCAAGCCAGCGGCTATCGTCCACACCATCGTTGAAATTGGCCCAGTAGCGCCCTTCTGGTGCAAGGCGCTTCTTGACATTGGCGAACCACTCTTCGACCAGCTCATCGCTCAGATGATAGAGGACAGAGAACGACCAAATCATGTCGAATGTCTCATCGCCCAGGGCGGTTACCGCAAAGTTGTCGGAGACGATCAGCCGTGGATTTCGATCTGCAAGACCTGCGCGCGAAATCTCATTATAGGCCAGGTTAATGACGCTGCCGCGGACGTCCACACCAGTATAATTTCCCGGTTCAAGTTCCTGCATCAGCGGAATGGCCAGGGTCAGGGGGCCACTTCCGATTTCCAGAAACCGGGAGTGCGCGGTCGGACCGTTGCGCTCAGGAAATCCATCTGGAAGGTGCTGTGGTCATCCCACTGACCGTCGAAGCCCATGGAGCCGCCAGTCCAAGCGGTGCTCCTCCTCCTCAATGCGCTCCATGGCCAAGGCATCATAGAGAAGCCCTGGGTTTTCATGGTGTATTTCTTAAGTGTTCTGCGGCCTGGCATCCGCATCAATTCTGATCCCTCAAATCAATCTTGAAAACTCAGTCTCGTTCTCCTCCTCCCCAGTAATTCTTGGAAGCAACTCATGGTGAAAAAGCTTACAGTTTGCCCAGATAAGCGCCATAGGCGTTTTTCTTGTAGCGTTCGGCCTGTAACCTGAAGATCGCCGCGGCTGATCCAGCCCTGCTGAAAGGCGATCTCTTCGGGGCTGCCGATCTGCTGGCCCTGCCGCTCCTGAATGCGTGCGCACGAAATTGCCCGCATCCAGCAAGGCTGCCATGGGTGCCGGTATCGAGCCAGGCATAGCCGCGCCCCATGCGCTGCACCTGCAGGCTGCCCTCGGCCAGATACATCTCCAGCAGCGAGGTGATCTCCAGCTCGCCGCGCGCCGAGGGCTTGACGCTGCGCGCGCGTTGCGGGCGCGGTGCCGTCGAGGAAATAGAGCCCCGTCACCGCATAGTTCGAGGGCGGCACCTCGGGTTTTTCGATGATCCCGCGCACGGTGCCGTCGGCGTCGAAATCCACCACGCCATAGCGTTCGGGATCGGCCACCTGATAGCCGAAGACCGTGCCGCCCTGTCGTCTGCGCATCGGCGCGCGGCCATCAGTTCCGGCAGGCCGTGGCCGAAGAAGATGTTGTCGCCCAGCACCAGCGCCGAGGGCGCGCCGGCCAGAAAATCCTCGGCCAGGAGATAGGCCTGCGCCAGCCCGTCGGGCGAGGGCTGCACGATATAGGTGAGCGAGATGCCCCATTGGCTGCCGTCGCCCAGCATGCGCTGGAACTGCGTCCTGATCCTGCGGGCGTGGTGATCATCGCGATCTCGCGGATGCCCGCCAGCATCAGCACCGACAGCGGATAATAGATCATCGGCTTGTCGTAGATCGGCAGCAGCTGCTTGGAGACCCCCAGCGTGATCGGATAGAGCCGCGTGCCCGAGCCGCCCGCCAGAATGATGCCTTTGCGCTGTGTCATGCGGTATTCTCCTTGTCAGGCTCGTTTCAGGTCGGTCAGAACCTCGCCAGACCGGCGCGCCAGTCGGGCCGCGTAATGCCGAAAGCCGCCTCAGTCGCGGTGCAGTCGAGCCGCGAATTCAGCGGGCGTTCGGCCGGGGTCGGATAGTCCGCGGTGGGGATATCCGTGACCGCGCACGTCCAGCCCCGCCTGCGCAAAGATTTCGCGCGCGAAATCGGCCCAGCTGACATCGGGCGCGCCGCTGAAATGATAGGTGCCGCGACTTGTCCGGGTCCGCCATGAGCTCGCTGCGCATGCGTCAGGCAGGCCGCGCGCGATGTCGCGCGCCGGGGTCGGCCCGCCGATCTGATCGGCCACGATGGTCAGCGCGGTCGCGCTCCGCCCCGAGCCGCAGCATGGTCTTCACGAAATTCGTGCCATGGGCCGAAAACACCCAGGAGGTGCGCAGGATCGCATGGGCCCCGCCTGCCGGCGCGCACCGCCTGCCTCGCCGGCCAGCTTGCTGCGCGCCATAGACGCCCAGCGGCCCGGTGGGGTCATCGGGCTGCCAGGGCGCCGTGCCCGCTGCCGTCGAAGACGTAATCGGTGGAGATATGGACGAAGGGGATGCCCGCGCGGCGCAGGCCGCGCGGCCATCGCGCCGGGGGCCGTCGGCGTTGACGATCATGCGCCAGCGCCGCTTCGCTCTTCGGCGCGGTCGACGGCCGTATAGGCGGCGGCATTGATCACCGCATCGGCGTCGCGTGGCGCGCGATCGCCGCCGCGCAGGCGCCGGGATCGGTCAGATCGGCCGCGTCGCGGCCCAGCGCAGGTCGACGCCGTCGCAGCCTGGCGCGCAGTTCGCGTGCGCCACCTGCCCGGTCTTGCCGAAGACCAGAATCTTCATGCCTTGTACCCAAGCCGCTGCGCCCACGCCCGTCGCGGTCCTGCAGGGCGCGCCACCAGTCCTCGTTGTCGAGATACCAGTGCACGGTCTTCTCCAGCCCCTCCTCCAGCGTCACCGAGGGCCGCCAGCCCAGTTCGTCGCGGATGCGGGTGGGGTCGATCGCATAGCGCAGGTCATGGCCCGGGCGGTCGGTCACAAAGGTGATCTGATCGGCATAGGGCGCTGCGCTCGGGGCGCTTGTCGTCGAGGATGGCGCAGATCATCTGCACCAGATCGATGTTGCGCGCCTCGTTCTCGCCGCCGATGTTGTAGCTGCGCCCGACCGCGCCCTTTTGCCAGCACGCGTCAGCAGCGCATCGGCGTGATCCTCGACATAAAGCCAGTCGCGCACGTTCTCGCCCGTCGCCGTAGACCGGGATCGGCTTGCCCGCCAGCGCGTTCAGGATCACCACCGGGATCAGCTTTTCGGGGAAATGGTAGGGGCCGTAGTTGTTCGAGCAATTGGTCAGCACCACCGGCAGCCCGTAGGTCTCGTCCCAGGCGCGCACCAGATGATCGCTGGCCGCCTTGGAGGCCGAATAGGGGGTGCGCGGATCATAGGGCGTGTCTTCGGTGAACTGGCCGGTCGCGCCCAGCGAGCCGAAGACCTCGTCGGTGGAGATATGGTGAAAGCGGAACGCTGTCGGGCCTGCCCTGCGCCGTCCAATAGGCGCGCGCGGCCTCCAGCAGGTTGTAGGTGCCGGTGATATTGGTCTCGATGAAAGTCGCCGGGCCCGTCGATGGAGCGGTCCACATGGCTTTCGGCGGCCAGATGCATCACCGCGTCCGGGCGATGGTCGGCAAAGATCCGGTCCAGCGCGGCGCGGTCGCGGATATCGGCCTGCTCGAAGGCATAGTCGCGGGCTGTCCGCCACGCTGGCCACATTGTCGAGACAGGCGGCATAGGTCAGCGCATCGAGGTTGACCACGCTGATGCCCGCGCGCGATGGCCAGCCGCACCACGGCCGAGCCGATGAAGCCCGCCCCGCCCGTGACCAGAAGTCTTCATGGCGCTCTCCTTCATAGATGAAAGGGGCTGTCGAAATCCGTCAAAGCGCCGGGGCCGCGGCGTCCTTGTCCGACAGCACCGGCGTCGCCCGTCCAGGCCCCAGTCGATGCCGCAACGGGTCGTCCCAGCGCACCGCGCCGTCGCAGTCGGGCGCATAGATAGTCGGAGCATTTGTAGATGATCTCGGTGTCGGGCGCGCGGGTGACGAAGCCATGCAGGAAACCCTGCGGGGACCAGCAACTGGCGGCCGTTCTCGAAGCTCAGCTCGACCCCGACCCAGTGCCCGTAGGTGGGCGAGCCGCGCGCGGATATCCACCGCCACATCGAAGAGCGCGCCGCGCCCGCAGCGCACCAGCTTGGCCTGCGCATGGGGCGGCGACTGGAAATGCAGCCCGCGCACCGTGCCGGCCTGCGCCGACAGCGAATGGTTGTCCTGCACGACGGAGGATCTTCTGGCGGATCCCAGGGGTGAGTTTGTTAGCGCAGCATACGCAGAACCGATTTATCGATTATTCGGAAAACGAGGTGTGGATACAATGGAGTGGCCGCCTCCCGACACCCCCATCGGCCATTCGGTCGGCTATCACCTGCGTACCGGCAATCATGCAATCACCACCTACGATTGGGAGCGTTATCTGGATTTTGCGGACCGGCATTTTGAAAGACGAGAATGAATGATAAGCGGATAGGGAAAAGGTATCTTGCCAATCGAACCTTTCGACGAAATGCTTACTGCTACCACTATGTAATAATTAATGACATGATTCTGTCTTATGTAGAAAACATTCCTCAAAGCTCATCACTTGAAAACTAGAAAAATATCTACTTCCGTATTAATCATATTGTTTTTCCATTCAATAAATATTAATGCCCAACGAGATGATACTATTCACGAAAGGCAAATTGATATTTTAGAATGGTTATCTGAGAGTAATGTTCCGGCTGTTGGCATTGGACAGATTCATGATGGAGTATTAATTGCTCATGAAGTCTTAGGAGAACTTAGCAATGGTATACCTGCAGTAGAAGGTTCAATTTTTACGATTGCTTCTGTTACAAAGACAATAACAACGGTTGTAGTGTTAAAATTGGTTGAAACCAGTCAATGGGATTTGGATGAACCATTGTGCAATTATTGGATTGATCCCGATATCGCAGATGATGAATATCGCAAATTATTAACAAGCCGTCATGTATTAAGCCACCAATCTGGGTTACCCAATTGGCGTTCTGATCTCGATTCAAATAAACTTGAATTCTTGTTTAAACCAGGAACAAAATATAATTATTCAGGTGAAGGGTTTGAATATTTAAGAAAAGCAATGGAAAACAAACTAAACATGCCCTTTGAGGACATCTCTGATTCCGTTTTATTCAATCCTCAAAAAATGTTGAATACAAAATATAAATGGGGCGATGAACGAAATAAAGTCAGATTTGCATACAGGCACAATGCAGAGGGTGAAGAATATAATAATCAGGGATGTATGCAAGTATCTTCAGCAAGCGGACTCCTTACTACTATTACGGACTTTGCCGCTTTTGGAATTTATGTGATGAATCACGCTGGTTTGTCAGACAGTTTGTTTAGTGATATGACATCAACCCAAATAAATATAAAAAAGGACTATGACCAGGGTTTAGGATGGCAAATTGTAAGGAATCTGCCAGACGATGAATATGCATTGGTTCACGAAGGAGGTGAGTGGGGGATCTCAACCATTGCTATTCTACTCCCGGAATCAAAAAATGGAATAATTGTATTTACAAATGGTGATAGAGGAGACGAAGTATATTCAAAAGTGGTAAATGAATATCTTGAAAATGGAAGTGAAATTCTTAGGATTTTATCCGGTAAATCTTATGATCCTGAATCCATAAAGGTAATAGAGGTTTCTACTGATATTCTTTCAACTTATGTGGGATCTTATTTTATTGAGTCATTTAAGATGTCTGTTGATATTATTCTGGAGAATAATACACTAAAACTTGTTTCTCCCTATACTACCATGGTTCTTTATGCCGAATCTGAAACAAAATTCTTTCTGAAAGACGATGATTTGAAAATTGATTTTGTGTATGATGATGAAGGTATTCTGAAAGGCATTATGGTAATTTATCAGGGCGGTGCGCCAGAATTAGCCACACGAACAAAGTAAACTATGATGGATTCGCTCCTAAACAATTGGATAAGATGATTACTATTGTTCTCTAAAATAGTTGACAAACAAGATGGATAATCATATACTTAGCGCAACACTACACCAGGATAAGTACCCAAGTAATAGTCATTATCCTTTCGCTTTGCCGATTTTTAATAGTACGAAGCAATTGACATTCACAACCCCAGTGACATTTTTCGTTGGGGAGAATGGAACAGGAAAGTCTACATTATTGGAAGCCTTAGCTCTTGCCTGCAATATCCACATTTGGAGAAGAGATGAAGGTACTCGTTTTCAAGTCAATCAATACGAAAAACAATTCTTCAAGTATATCACTGTAAAGTGGAAAAATGGAATGGTGCCTGGATCGTATTTTGGTTCAGAAATATTTAATGACTTCAGAAGAATTGTCGATAACTGGGCTGCCTCTGATCCAGGGCAACTAAAATATTTTGGTGGAAAGTCTCTTGTTACTCAATCCCATGGCCAATCAATGATGTCATTCTTCGAGTCTCGTTACAAGATAAAAGGTCTTTATTTTCTTGACGAACCAGAAACTGCTTTATCCCCGAATAGTCAACTTAAATTGTTAGAGATTATCAGACAAAATACTGAGAAAGGACATGCACAATTTATTATAGCGACCCATTCTCCTATTTTGCTGGCATACAAAAATGCAAGAATATATAGTTTTGACTACAAATCAATAAAGTCAATTGCTTACAAAGAAACAGATCATTATAAGCTTTATAAAAGTATTCTTTCAGATAGATAATCAATTGTTTTGGCAGGGCAGCTCCCTTAGAAAGATAAACTGGAGCCAGGACAATTATAGCTCAATGATCTCCACCTTGTCCTTAAGCTTGATAGTACCCAACAGCTCCAGATCACTATCACCGCTAAACCTGCATATAACCCTGATGGTATGCGGTCCCTTTTTGGAGCATGAACTGGTCCCATTCCACCTCCTGGCTTTTTTTCAGGGATCCCCTGGGATCGTAAAGGAGCAGATTTCCCCTGGCATCGAAAATGCAGCTGTAGCCTGCTTTCAGTGAAAGTGGGAGTTCCAGGGATTGGAATCCATCCAGTTCCAGGACAATCTCCTCAATTGTACCTTCATTCCCTGCTGCCTGAAGCCGGAAATACAAATCCTGCTCTGCTTGCCCATTGTGAAACTCCCATTCACTGTAATGGGGTTGTCCGGGCTGCAGGACCAGGTTTTCATGGGTAAAGGATTCCTTCCTGTAGTATTGCAGGTGAAACTCATTGTTGCCGGCTTTGCTGAGAGAAAAGTCGTTCTCCCCGGCTTTGAGCAATTGTATTTGAGCCTCATCGAAGATGTCCCTGGATTTGGCCTCCTCCCAGGTCCGGATGGCCTCAATCACCGCTTCGGTAGCCAGGTTTTTATCCAGTGCATCTGGATTTACCACCAGGGCGTAACCGGCCTTCCATCCTGCTGCCCTGGCCAGCATCCACTCCATCTCTTCCAGGGTGGTTCCTTCCTGGTACCAGAACCAGCCCAGCATATTGGGCTGGTAATTCCGTTCCAGGGTAGCCTGGTTATTGAAACGAATCTCGTTGTGGCTTTCCCTCATGCCACCGTACCAGGGTTCCCCCCAGTTCATGTAGGTATTCATGTGCCAGTAAAAATGACTTGACTGGCTGGTTCCGTTGACCACCATGTGATCTACCCCTTCCAGGAAGCGGAGGGCGAAGTAGTCCTTGGAGGCATCGCCAAAGCCTGTTGAATAGGCTCCTTCGTGCCCGTCAAAATCCAGGTGAGAGACCCCTGTCTCATTGAAAAAAGCCGAAAGATTGTCTATCATCTCGTTCTGGAGGTCCATGTTGGGATAGAAGGTCTTGTAGGGATGATCGATGAGGCGGGCTATGCTTTCTCCTTTTAAATGCGCGCTGGCTGTGGTCCCGAAAGCTCCCCTTTTGCAGTTTAACAACCTGACAGGATGCTCATCTGAAATCCCTGAGAAACGGATCAATTCATCACCAATGCGGACTGCTTGCAGGGTTGTTTTTTTGTGATAGAAGGCCGTGTCTTCTATCTGAATTTCTGTATCCGAGATCCCTATATCCTTGGTGACCAAAGTTTTCGCAAAAATAGCCAGTCCAGGATGGGGGATGGGGCTTACAAAGGGATCATTGGTGGTAATAAAATTGGTCAGTGTATGTACCCCCAGTCTGATATTTCTCTCCCTGGCTTTCTCCACACACAATTTCATGCCTTCACGGCCATTGGGAAAGAGGGAAGGGATCAGATCAAAATGCCCCCAGGTTTCAAAAGGGTGACTCTGGTAAAGGCTGTAAAAACCCACCTTCTCGGTGAAGTCCAGCATCATATCTACTGTGGATTCCCCAAAGCTGCTGATGATGTAGGGGCGGCCTGCCAGGGGACTACTCTTTACCCATTCACCATCGATGAGCAAATGGGGCAGGTTTTCCCCCAGCTCGATCTGTCCGATTGTTTCCAGAGCATCTCTGGCGCTGGCACCAAAAAGTGCAATGGCCGAACCCAGCAGGCCAAAATCCGGATTGGATACCACCTCCGTATTCCCAAACCCGTTCCATACCTCGATTTGCTGCGGATGTGTCCGGTCGATACAGAAGGCCTGCAGACTGGATCCATATGCCTGCTCAAGGGCAGCACTTCCCCGGGGTGGAACAAATCCCTGCTCGTCGATCAGTGCTCCGCCGGTGGTTTTTACATTGAGGGCCTGGATTCCGATGGCAAAATCCTGGTTCCGGACCACTCCTACAAATTCACCGACCGTTTCCCTGATGGTGGTTTTAAAAGGCCCCCACAGGACAGCCTCAATGTTCTGATCACCGGATATACCCACTACCTCAAGCTTCAGGTAATCTCCTTTGCTCTGGACTTCCAGATCAACACTGAGCTGTTCCGGAAACAGGTAGGTCAAGCGCTCACCTGTGGCCCGAAATCCTATGGGATCTAGGATCTCCCCTCCGGATTTAATTCCCACCAGAAATGCGCGCTCTTTTGAAGCATAATTCACCTGGTTTTGAACATCTTTCAGCTGTGAAATCGCACCGCTTTCATCCAGGGAGAGGCTGAACTGCCTGGTGGTGAAGCTTGATTGGGCCTGTAGTCCCCATGCTAGGGTACACAGGGCAAATACGAAGAGGAAATTCAGTTTCTTCATCCTGGCTTATGATATTTATTGATTAATGATGGGGTGGTTTCCACATGCATATTGTAGATTTGTTTCAACACCTAAACATCGCGAATAAAAATACGGAATTATTGCCGTTTTTAACTGATTAAACGGATGCTATGGAAACCAAACACTGGAACAGGCGTGATCTATTGAAGTCACTGGGTCTGGCAACAGGGCAGGGTTGAGGAGATTGTAATGTGACCCTCTCATCAAGTGGTCTTACTCCGACAGTGCGATGCACACATGACCCTGAAATACAGGTTCCAGGGGAATCTGTTTCATATAATTCCCCCAGAGCAAGCTGTTATAGTCCCATAGATCATTAACAATCAAAGTGTTATTGCCATTAATCCGGTCGAAGCGGCATGCTTGATCAGCATTGGAGAATATCTCAATTCCGGAGTTAATTCCCGTGGTTAGTGAGAAGGAGTATATATTCTCCTTCAATGAACGGACCATATTTGTGTAGGGTAATTCTTTGTCAAGGCCAAAATAGTAAAAACCCTTTGAGTCCATCTCCCAGCTGTGATGTGGTTCCTCGCGATAGCTCATTCCAGGCTTTTGAGTTAAATCCACTTCTCCCTTAGCCCGGCCTAAAGCTCCCTCCGGGTAGGCTGTAAAATAGGGATTTCTATCCCAGGTCTGTTTTTCAAATGAGTTGCCGGTGATGAACTTCAGACCAGCCTCCTGTACGGTCTGTCCCTGAATGGAATGCTCTACACTATAGTCAATGTTAATGATCCCTCTTTCATCGATCTTAATGGTGATATCGGCCATAAGCTTTTTGTATTCCCCTTTTGTAAATATGGTGGCAATTCCATTGTCCTCTGCAAAACTGAATTTCTTACATTTCCAGTCTTTGGCATGATCATCCATGGCAATTGTCGAATATTGAACCCTTTCCCCTGGCACCCGCAGGTTGATGTATGGCCCTGACTTAATGATGGTATCATTGTAAATAATGACGTTCTCGAGCAAACCTGTTTGCCTGTTAAGGTCTAATACAAAAGTGGATCCCTGAATGGATATTTTTGCCTCTGTTTCACTTATCTCCAGGTTTCCAGGTTTGCAAACCGGTAAATCGATGACCCGGTTCCCCAGCTGAATATTGTACTGGTCCACCAGCATGGTATCGTTTTGATGAAAGCTAATATGAAGTTTCTCCCCTTGTGCCCAATTGTTTGCCGGGATGAATAGCGCGCCTTTTTTATGCGGCTCAAGCTTGAAGTTGTTCAGTTCGCCAGATTGCCCTGCATATTCCCATTTGATTGCCAATTCATCGAAATTGGTATGGTCAAACCTGTTATGAACCGGTATTCTTAAGGCTTTACCCGCTTGAAAATCCGTGAGTTGTTTTACGAGAATCCTTGTCGGGGAATAGGCTTTTTTCGTTCCCCAGAATTCCGGCTTTTTTCTACGCCAGGTATCTACAATGCCCCATTCTCCGTAACCCACGTAGGTCCCATGTAGGCTGCAGGGATAATGTTTTTGTCCAGTATACCCCACCACTGGTTATAGCCGGCCATATCCTCGGGCAGCATGAAGGTCTCATCCAGCATGCACCAGATGGCACCACCCAATCCACCCTCGGATTCAAACAGGTTTGTCCACATGCTGTCCAAGCTCTGTCCCCAGAAATTGCGACATTTGGATCTTCCTTCAGTTCGAAATTATTGTAACAAGCCACATGTGCCCACTCATCAAAGAGCACAGGCATCAGATCATAATTAAAATCCCGGGTATTAATACCATACTGATCCAGATCTCCCTGCCAGCTTGGATAATGCATGCTCAGAATCTCATAAATCTGAAGCGTGTCAGGAACCTGACCGGGATAGCTGTAGATGACAGGTCGGGTCGGATCATTTTCCTTTACCCATTGATACGATTTCACAAAATTCTCCCCGAAGACATTTTCATTTCCTATGGACCAGATAATGACCGATGGGATGGTTGCGGTGGTTTTGCACCATCTCTTCCAGTTGTGACAGATAACGTCTGCTAAACTGTTCACTGTCCTGGAAGCACCGGTTGCCTGATAGGCTTCTGTCCGGTGCGATCCCACAAAACATACGGCTGTCTCATCCTCCACATAGATCCCGTATTGATCACAGTAGTCCAGAAAGGTTTCTGAGGGTGGATAATGGGAGGTCCGGATGAAGTTCATGTTGCATTCTTTGGCCAGCAGGACATCCTTCCTGTCATATTCCGGGGTGGTCATCCGTCCCAGGGTTGGATGGATATCGTGACGGCAGGCTCCCGAAGTTTGACAGGATGCCCGTTGACCAGCAATTTATTTCCCTTGACCACCACTTCGCGGAACCCGATTTTCTCCGACATGCTGTACAATGGTTTTCGATTTTCAAGAAGGGTGACGACCACGGTATACAGATTGGGATGTTCGGCATCCCATTTTTTTGGCTTTGTCACCTGGATATTTATAAGCCCATGCTTTTGAGTTCACATCCTTTTCGATAGTTTCGATGGTTTCATTCCATGCATCCAACAGCTTAATTCTCACCTGTGCAGGCTGAATCCAGACTTAACTCATAGAAGACCTTCAACTCAGCATCACAGTATACTTCATCCAGTTCTGTTTCAAAATAGAGTTTTTTAAAATTTTGATGTGGGAGGGCGACCAATTCCACATCTCTTAAAATCCCACCAATCTGGTGCTTGGCATACCCGCTGCCATATGAAATTTCATCTGATCTATCGGTAATTTCCACGGTAAGAATGGCAGATTCCCCGGCCTTAACAAAGTCGGTAATATGGCGGCTCCATTTGGTAAATCCACCGTAATGCTCACATACAAAATTTCCGTTTACCCATACCCTGGCATAACTGTAAACCCCATAAAAATTCAGATTGATCTGCTTGCCCTCAAAATCCTCTGGAACTTCAAATGACCTTTTATACACATAGGGATTATCGTGTTGTATGGCAAAACCCTGCATCTGGCATTCACCCGGAACCTTTATGTCTGGCCAGTCCTGAAAATCCACACTGTTTTCCCAGTGGTCGACGGGGGGGGTCATGGAAAACTTCCATATTCCGTTCAATGAGATGTTTGGATTTAGGACCCCATCCACTTCAGTCTCCTTGATTTCCTCCAGCTTATTGCACCCTGTTAAAACGATGACATAGATAGGGAGAAGAATAAATAAGAAGGTATTTGTTTTCATGTTTTATTGGATTATTTCGCTTCAGCAGAACTCTTTCCCCTTTCGTCAGAGAGATCCTTGGCTTACCTTCCTTTTGCCAGACCAGCGCCCCCATCATGCCATTTCCAGGGAAACTTTTTCATTTTCACATGCGGCCACTATGCCCAGCGCAATCAAAAGGGGAAAGAATCTCTTCATTTCAATTTAGATGATGCAGCATTTCCTCACATATTCTCCACCCCATATAATACATGCGTGGTATATGAAAGGGTCCTTTCCAGATGTTTCCTTTTAAGGGTACTGAAATTCGTCCGTCGCGGTGAAGATAACCATACCATTCGCCATGTTCAGGATCTGGAAAATGCTTGAATGCCCAGTCGTGTACCATTTGGTGCCATTCGGCATATTTATTATCACCGGTGAACTGGTAGGCCATCAAAGTGGCAATAATTGTTTCATTGTGCGGCCACCAGAATTTCATATCGTGCCAGTATTCCTGTACAGGTAAACCCTTTACATCTTTGAAATAATAGCATTCCACCATATTCTTTGTCCCATCCAATTTCCCACATCCAGTCGAGCATGGTGGTTCCAAGTTTGATCAAGATCCGGATCATTATTTCGTAGTCTGGCTTCTCTCAAAATAAACCAGGCGCCTTCAATGGCATGACCGGGATTCAGGGTTCGCCCATCAAAATGATCGATAAATTCTCCCTGTGGGCCCACGATTTCCATAACGGCTCGGTAATCGTGGTTCAGGAAGTATTTTTGAATCTCGTCTATCCAGGAGGTAATTTCCTCAGTAAATGATTCATCTTCAAGATTTTTACGTAATTCCTGGGCTGTAACAATCCCAATCATGGGTCCACCCATTCCGCGCATTTCCCTCTTTTCGGTAAATTTTGATGGAATGAGTCCTGGGGTGATATTGTATTTCAAAAAGCGTAGCGAATGCTTCTTTTGCTTTCTCTTTGTAAACTTCAATTCCGGTTGCTTTATAATACGCGGCATAGGCAATTGCCGCAAAGGACTCGGAAAAAACATAACGGCGCATCCGAATGGGATTCCCTTTTTATCAACAATAAAATACATTTTACCTTTTTCATCGTAGCAGTGTTTTTCAAGAAAATCGATACCATGTTTACCAATCTTTATCCACTCTTCACGCTTTTCTACCTCGTTGTACATGGTCAGAATCATCCAGGTAAAGCGACCAGTTTGCCATACCCCTTTATCGGTATCGATAACAGTACCATCCCGGTCAAGACAGAAAGTAAACCCTCCATCTTTCCAGTCTATCCCGTTTTTTATCCAGAAAGGGATGATGTTTTCCAGGAGTCCGTTTTTATAGGTCTCCAGGTATTGTTCTATGTCTCTTTTATTCAAGTTGAATGGTTATTCGTTATTTCTTTTTCTCCCTGTTTTCCAAACGATATTCATCCTGTTCTTTGCTTTCGCGCGCCATATCTTCCACGTTGTCAATCTGCGGGGATTCCTCAAGCGCTTTCCAGTCAAAATTCTCGTCAAAGGGATCCAGGGCTTTTTGAGGATTAAATATCCTGGCATCGATATCCTGAGCATTATAGTTTGAGTAGTCCGGAGTTGATGAAAAAAAGTCACTCAAGTCGCTGGCCCCTGCATCGTATTGATTTAAATAAGGCAATCCAAGAATATTCCAAAAGGTTTTAAACAAAGAGCCAAAACTATAATGGATATGGCTCACATAGTCCTTCTTTACCCAGGGTGAAATAAGCATAAGGATGCTGCGATGCGCATCAATGTGATCGACCCCGTTTTGTGCATCATCCTCAGTAATAACAATTAACATGTTTTTCCAGTAAGGTGTTGCAGAAAGGTATTCCACAATGCGTCCCACTGCCAGATCGTTGTCAGCCATATAACTTTCCCTGAAAGGATATCCTGCTTCGGGGCGATCTCCCGCTCCATGGTCATTGGGGATGATCACTGTTGTGAAAGCTGGCATTTCGTTCTGGCCTTTGATCCATTTCTCATCAAATTCTCTGATAAACTGATCAATCCTGAATTGGTCCGGGATGGCCATATTATAAGTGGGGTACATCTTTGAAGTTCGCTCATACAGGGGCTGCGGCATGGGAAAGTTAATGTATTGTTTTATGCCTGAATATTTGTATTCGGCCTTGTATAAGGCTGGCTCGAACATGATACTAAATCCAAAATTATAGAAATCCACATCATGGCGTTCCAGGTGATCCCACATCGAACCTGCTTCATTATAATCTTCAGGGTAAATGGCACCTGCTGCACCATTCATGGCAAAAACACCAGGGGCCTTTGAATCCTCCCTGAAGCTCCTGTTGCCCCCATAGCTTGCCGCTGTAGATGTTTCGCACCATTCATTTGGATAGGTATTTACCAGCCAGCGGTGACCATCGGCAGAGACATCCGAATCCACGTAGAAATTATCTGAAATACCATACTGTCTTGCCAGGGCCAGATGGTTGGGCATAACCGTTGCATTTGAAACGGTGTCGGTTCTGTTCCAGTTTGAGAAGCTTGCATCCTTTCCATATCTGGCTAAGGATGAATCTCCGTTGCCTTTTTTTATCTGACCAAAAACTTCATCGTAGGTTCTGTTTTCTTTGGAGATAAATACAATATGCTTAATGGGACTTTCTTTTTCTCCCGGGTACAGAGGTATGGGATTATTCTTCCGGCTTCTGAACACCGGATCACTTGCCCTGGTAAATTTAAAATTATTAGATATTACATTTTCAGTCATCACTGCTAACTGTTCATTATTTGGGATATCCACTATCTGGACTGTCCCTTTCATCAATGAACCGATGTAGCTGCCCTCAGGCCCCGGATCAAAGGTGCTCCCGCCATTGGGTCCGCTGCCAAATCCTTTGGCATTGGAAATAATCAATTTACTTCCATCCCTGCTAAGCTCTAATTTTGAAGGAAACCAACCCGCAGGAATATGACCCAGAACTTTCTGGTCGGAGACATTAATGACTCCAATGGCATTGATCCCGGATTCAGCAACATATAAGCGTTGCTGGTCCGGACTTAAAGCCAATCCAAATGGAATGACACCCCGAAATTGCTTAATTCGATGGTCAGGTTTAAGAAAAATAGTGTTTACAACGGTATCCTGATCAATGGAAATTACCGAGATGTTATCATTGGTTCCATTACTGACAAATACATAGTCATCGCTTGCCACAATTGAATTCGGACTTGAACCTCCCACGGCAGGAATACCTTCCACCATCGCTCCAACCAGATGTCCCGTTTTAATTTTCGCAACAACCCTCGGTGCCCGGGCATCTTCGATGTTAATCGCAAATACGGAAAATGCTTCAATGGCATTCAGATCACCCAGACCCTGAATTGAAATGGTATCATTTTCAATACCCTCTTTCATCTCTTTTGAGCCATAGGCAAAAGCGGGATAAGCAATAGGCTTTATGCTGGCATCTTTCCCGCTGCCATCCTTTATAAAGGAATATTGAAACATGCCCACATTGGCCACATAGACCTTTTTTTCATCAGGTGACAAACAAATCCCAAAGGGATAGCGACCCACGGGAACTGAGTGCTTAAGCATTTTCGAATCAGTATCCACAATGAGCATCCTGAATCCTATCTGGTCTACGGCATACAGTGTTTTCCCATCTTTTGATAACTTCAAATCACCGATATATCCGTGTGAATAGTCTCTTTTCTCATCACTGTATGAACAATCTATGGCGCCTTTTTTTTCTCCTGTTTTTGCATCGAAAAGATAGATCTTGTTCTCCTGACCCCCGGAAACATAAATGGTCTGATTATCGGGAGATATGGCCAGACCCATAAAGACCGAAGCCAGTACTCCTTTGTCTGTTGCAGGACCTGGGGGTAGCTGTTGAACTTCGGGGTGGTCTGAAAGAATATCACGTATGATTGTAATGGACAGGGGAGATGTCCCTGAATTAGCTGTAACTGCAATGTTACCATCCGGACTTAAGGTTAATCCATAGGGATGGGGGGCAGTTACAATGCTTTTCCCGGCGGGAGAAATATACCTTCCGTTGGGGATCACTGTTTTCCCGCTTTTGTCAATTTTTACGAATTCTTTGCCTGCTGGCGCTGATATGATCCATAATTCATCTCTTATCCTGATTGTTCTGAGAACAGCTGGCAGTCAAAAGAATTAAAATTATTGTTTGAATAGGTTACTTTCATACTGTTTCTCTTATGATCCAGGGTTTTCCAGGTATATCCGGTTTGCACCTCTCTGTTTGGGAAGAGGAAGCTGAAAAGCAAAGCAAAAAAGAGGGTGGCTGTGATTCCGATAAAGCCGTACAGCAAAAATGAGATTTCGGTCAGGTATTTCACGAAAATAAGGAATCCCGTTCCAAGAACAAATCCAATGAGTGCACTTTTACCACCTATTCGTGGAAAGAAAATACCCATCACAAACAATGCGCCCAGTCCGCTTGCCAGTAAGCCGAGAATGTAATTGAAATAGTCGAATAGAGACAGAATATCCAGGCTGGCCATTAACAGGGCGAAAACCACTCCAATTCCTCCAAAAACGATGCCCGACCAGCGAGCAATACTGAGTTGCTTCCTGTCTGACGAATTGGGAAAAAAGTGTCTGTAAAAATCAGAGGTAAAGGCAGTTGACAGAGAGTTTACATTGGATGAAACCGTTGACATGGTTGCTGAGAAGATGGCAGCGATTAACAGGCCGGCAACTCCAACCGGCATTTTCGACATGATAAAATGGGGAAATATGGAGTCCGTATTTTGCATGACAAAATTCATCTCCCCGGGTTGGGTTTTATAGAAAGTGTATAGGGCAGTTCCGATAAAATAAAACAAGACCAGCCCGACAACACTCAGGATTCCATTCATAATGATTCCTTTGGCCGCCGATTTTTCATCTTTTGTGGTCAGGTATCTTTGAATGACTGTCTGGTCGGCACTATAGGAAATGAGGTTGTTGGCCAATCCACCAAGCAGGATTACCCAGAGTGTTGCACTTTTCCAGCTCAAAGCAAGATCGAACATGGCAAACTTGTGGTTATCAATTGAAATTTCAATGAGTGTCCCCAATCCGCCTTCGGTTCCTGTCACCAGGAAGAATGACAGCCACCACTGCTCCTCCCAACAGCACAAAGCCTTGAATTACATCACCCCACACAACAGCTTCAACACCACCCATTGTACAATATATGATGGTAATTACCCCCATTAAAATGATACAGGTGTAGATGTCGATACCGGTTACAGTAGTTAATGCCAGTGAGGGAAGGAAGAGCACCAGGGCCATGCGGGCCATCATAAAAACAATGAAAAGGAAACTTGCCAGAAAGCGGGTGGTATAGTTGAATCGTTTTTCGAGGTATTCATAAGCCGTGGTTACATTCAGGCGCCTGAAAAAGGGGAGATAGTATTTTACCACCGGAAATGCCATGATCAGGATCGCTATACCCATGGGGAAATATTTCCAGTCGGTGGCAAATGCTTTTGCCGGGATGGCCATAAATGTAATGGCACTCAACATGGTGGCATAAATACTTATCCCGGCTGCCCACCATGGTATCCGGCCACCACCCTTGAAAAAATCTTCAGTTCCCTTCTCACGCTTCATAAAGAAATAGCCCAGATAGAGCATTCCTCCCAGGTAGGATAGAGCAGCATCCAGTTCAACAGTCCGAATCGCGGTTCAGCATTCAATTGTCCGTAATACACTTTTGGGGAACGGATGCCAGGCATGATTTCACCATTGATGATCAGCCATCCATCTTTCCATGTGGTGGCCACAGCACCTGCCGGAGCTTGAAAAGGATATTCATCTCCAAGGGTCCAGCTATCTGTAAGGGTGTGGTAAACCAGCACCTGTTTGTTAAACTGGTACCAGTCAGGCTCATGGGAAAGATATCCCGCTTTTTCCATGCTTCATGGAAGGTCTCGCGATGTACACCACCAATAGAAAATGATGTGATTCATGCCCGAGGGTATTCCGCTTGCTCCGTGTAAGGAAAAAGGTTCATAGCCCCTGGGTGCTATATCCGATGTTTTGATCCACGTTTTTGTCCTGGGAGAATACTGCAGGCCATCGGTTGATACTGTTGGTTCTTCCTGATGATCTGGAAAACTGGAGCCGCTAAAGACGAAAAGGCGTTTCTCTTCGGCGCTGTTTTGAGCCACAACCACTGCTTGTAACCTGGAGGGCCCCGGAAAATCCTCCAACACTTCCCAATGGAATCCGTCGGTCCCCTTTTTTGAAATATCCAGGGAAAGGAAGGTATTTGCCAATATTCCATCGGCTTCTCCACCCACCACATAGACGGTCTCGTCAATCAACGCTGCCCCCATCTGTGTAAGCGGAAAAGGCAAGTCCGGCCAGTTTTCAACTTCCAGGGCGGATGATGTTGTATTCCACTTCAGAAGATAAACTGTGTTAAATATTTCGTTGTTGTTGTTTCCGCCAATGCAGAGCAAACCTTCTGGCAGACTCACAGAAGCCCCGTAAGCTGCAGGTTCTGGCATTTTATATCCGGATAGACCATTGTCCCCTTCCTATCTGCCTCAGTGAGAACAAATGCCACATCGTCAATATTTTTTTCTGCCTCCCTCTACCAAGGGGGACATCCGGAAAATTACATCCTCCGGCCACGATAACCACTTCACCTGAGGTGCCGGCAAAGGGAGATGCAAGTCCATGTTGTATTTCGGCACCCGGAGGTGGAGGGATTTCCGGGTATTCTGACCAGGCGAAATGATTTTTATAATCGGATTGAGCAAAAATCCATATGGGGATGCATAACAATACCAGCAGAAAAGGAGATCTTGGAATCTTCATCTATTCAGGTTGTGGCTGGATTCTATTGATTGCAGTATTCAAAAAAGCCAATGGCTTCAAGGTCTTTTTTCATCGCTGTTTCTTCCTGATCTGAGATGGTCTGTAAGGGAAGCCGGTTTGGACCTAAATCCAATCCCAGGAACTTCATCATTCGTTTTCCTCCCATAATGGTACCCCGGTACTTTCCCAGGATTTCGCAAAACTGATGGGATTTGTGTTGAAGATTGCGGCATTTCTCCATCTCATTTGAAGCAAATGCAACCTGCATATCTTTGTAAAGGCTGTAACAATGGTTAAAGGTTCCACCCACGCCAGAACGGTTTCCATAGGCCAGGCTATCCAGGGTCATCTCATCGAATCCCCAGAGCATTTCAAATTTCCCATCGGCTATATGGCGGCATTGTTCAAATTCAAACATGTCCAGAAAGGTATATTTCACACCTGTAAAGTTGGGGATCTGCTTGTCAGCACGCCTCCAATAATTCAGTGACTGACAGATGTACACCATTTAGCTGGGGGATGTGGTAATAGTAAAAGGGCAATCCGGGAGCTGCTGCAGCCACAGTTTTGCAATAGGCAACAAGCTCTTCATTTCTTTTCAGGTGGAAGAAAGGCCGGAGCCATGGCAGCTACGGCCCAGGCACCTGTTTTTTCTGCGTGAGATGGCCAGTAACAACTGGTCTCTCAAATTGGTTCCCCCTGTATGAACTACAACTTTTATCCTTCCTTTGCTTGCGGCAATCCATTTTTCCACCAGCGCCATTCGCTCTTCCCTGGTCAGCAAGGCTCCTTCGCCGGTACTGCCGCAAACAAATACTCCATCAAGTCCATTGCGAATTAAAAATTCGGCATATTCCGGAATCAGATTCAGGTTCACATTCCCATTTTCCAGCATGGGTGTAAATGGAGCTGCCACATATCCTTTTATTTTTTCCATCAGGTTTATTTCTATTGTGCTTTATGATACAAATCTTCACCATCGGTGAGCCATTCCAGTGAAAAACTCACAAACATGTTCTGAGTGTAGTCATCTTTCTCGAAGAACAGGCCGATGTCTCCGTTCTTCAAGGATGGTCATGGAAGAGTAGGCAGCACTACCCGGGAAGATGGTTTTTCCTTCTGTCCAGGATTCTCCTTCGTCATAACTTAGTCCGACTGTCATGTTATCCTTCCTTTCTTCCATCTTTCGCATTTGAAAATAGCAGCCGGTTTTGCTTGTGACCCCCATCAGCGACAGAGGAGTAACGAATGATGCTTCCGTTACAACCAGGGTCAATGAGCACCGGTTCCGGTCTTGTCTTCCAGGAAAAACCCTGATCTGATGACAGATGTACAAAACGCATTCCTTTCCCATTGGTGCGGCTATTGACCATCAGCTGCCGTCTTCCAGTTCCACCACTTTTGATTCATCTCCTGGTTTGATGGGCGTATCAATAAGATACCACGATTTCCCATGGTCGTCGCTGCCGAACAGGTGCGTGCCATTTTCCAAATTGACCATACAGTGCAGTAGTTTTCCTGTGCGGGTCTGAATACCCCTTCCCGAGGTGATAAACTTAAAATCCTTGTGCCATTCTGGTTTGGCGATTTGAGAAGTGATATCCATAGGTTTACTCCAGGTCTTTCCATGGTCTCTGCTTTTTACCACGTGCAGGTAATACACATCTTTCTCCTTTATCCAGATCCATGAAATTGTAGAACAGAATGATCTCCTCTGTTGTGCGGTCGACGATCATGGACGGGTCAGAGGCTGACATCCCTTCCGGGAAATCGACGATTCGTTCAATCCCGACCAGGTTTTGCCGTTGTCGGTACTTCGACGAATCACTATATTGATGTCCCCGCTGCCTCTCAAATCCTGGCAGGAGGGGACGCGCTCGTCGATCGCCGCTACCAGGTCCCCATTCGTGGCTGTTACAATGGCCGGTATCCGGTAACAGGAGACCTGATCAATTCAAGCTTGCATTGAACAGATCATGAACCTGAATCAGTCCATCGGATAGTTGTGGTTTATTGTCCTGAGCTGACAGAGAAGAAAGGTAAAACACCAGGACCAGCGTAAAGTAAATTTCTTTTCATATTTCAATATAAAGCATTTATTTAGGGTTTACTGCCTGTCAACGACTAAACATGAGGAAACAATTCTTCACAATTCCTTCCAAAATATTCAGTGAATCGTCTGTTCTTCAATAATTCTCAGTGACTAAATATTATCATCCTTTGAAAGATTCATCGCCGTTTTTTTTTAACTTGTATCGAAGCTGCCTGAAGTTCAAGTTCGGAAATCGTTAACAGATTAAACAAGGAATGCACATGTTACCCTCATATGTGTACACTAAACGTCCTCAGTCTTTTCCGGGAGAATAAAAATTCCTTAGAAAATCGACTGGCCCTGTTTATTATTTGAATTCAAATTTCTCTAAACCGGATAGTGACCATAGCTGTTGGAATTCTAATTTGTATTTTTTTTACAGCGCAGGCTAAGATGGTAGCAATTAAAAATTAATTACATGATTCTCCCCACCAGATTGCTCCATTTCATTTTAAAGGTTTTCCCTGCAAAAAAGATTGCATCAAAACGATTTTTAAAACCAACCAGATCAAAATCACTAAAAATTCCAACCAGCTTAAAAAAAGAATTTCGAACTGAGCAATTTCTGGTGAAAAATCGAAACGTAGTTACATTTATTCCCAAGGAAGTATCGGAAAATAGGCACCTGTTCTTTCTTCACGGGGGTGCATATGCTGCGGAAGTACAGCCGAGTCATTGGGGATTGATCAAGTATTTGGTAGCCAAAACATTCTTTAAGTTAAGCTTTATCGAATATCCACTTACTCCGGAGCATAGTTACAAAGAATCACATGAGATGGTTTTCCAAGCCTACACCAGACTGGTTGAAAATCATCCCAATGATGAATTCTATTTTGTGGGTGATTCAGCAGGTGGAGGATTTTGTTTGTCTTTCGCCCAGACACTTCGAAATATGAACTTTAAAAAGAGGCCTGAGAAATTGGTGCTCCTCTCTCCCTGGGTAGATATCTCATTGAGCAATCCTGGGATTGGGGAATTGGAAAAGAAGGATTTGCTTCTCAATCCAATACATTTACTAGCCTGTTCGCAACATTTTGCAGGAGGTTTAGATTTAAAGGACCCCATAGTCTCTCCACTATATGGTGCTATGGATAAACTAAATCATATGGCTGTCTTCGTTGGTACACACGAGATTCTACTCCCTGATTGTCGTGCGCTCAAAAGAAAAGTTGAAAAATCCAATACCGATATCTATTATAGGGAGTATGAAGGCATGCAACATGATTGGATGATATTTCCAATAAAAGAACGCAGGATTTTAATAAATGACATGGTTGATTATTTATTAAAATAATGGATTATCCAGGGACAACTTTCAGCGAACCGCATTTTTTTTGGTCACGTTCTTCGCCTTATTGGCATGTGTTTGAAACAATAACGTTTCGCAGCTTTGGCGATACAATTATCAAAGGTGACACTTCAGAAAACTTTACAAAACCCATAGTTGGAGCGACGAACCAAATCTTTTTGGTTTTATATACTGGGATACAATACTTAGCCAACTAAAATTGTTAACATATACCTTTGAATGTCAAGACACTCCATGTATAAGCAACATTATTTAAAATATGAACCTTGAATGGGGTGATATCTGAGTAGAACAATCATGTATGGCACCTGCATGTAGACCTGCATGTAGACCTGCATGCATGGCACCTGGCTGCTTCCAACGACTATTCCCAAAAACTATCCGTTGTTAAAATGGTATTCCAGCTTGGTTCCTGAGAATTTTCATCCTCTTCGGTAGTGATAAAAATTTTGATTGGCTGAAATGAAGATACGGTCTCAAAAGAAACCTTTAACTGGTTTGAACTATTTATTCGCCCTATATTTTTTGTTATATCTCCGTCAATAACCATCCACACGACATAGGTTTGCTTGGCCGGTTCCAGGTTTTCTATTTCGGCTAAATTCTTAATCCGGATTTTAATGACATAATTCTTATTACGGTCATTCTTTATTTTTACGTAACCCTCTGCTGCCGGAGCACGAGATGATTGTAAGAAAGGGATTTTTTCGGCATTTAAAGAGAAGGGAAGCATGATCAGCACTGCTAAAAAACCTAAAAAGATTTTTTTTGTTCCGGCATGAGATTTGTTTGTTTTCATTTCTTTATGGTATATGGTTTAATATTAGATTTTTGTGAGGGTCACATTGCAAACATTGATTCTAAAATGCCTGTAAACCATCAGTAAAACACTGGCAATTATCTACTTGGACTTTGTCACAAAGCCTTTTAAAGCTGTACCGAGTTCTTCCAGGTCATGATTTAGTTTGAGTTTAAACGAGTCCCAGTTCTCAGTTCCCTCTGCATTATATTCCTCAATCTTCTTTTTTATTTTATTCTTCCTTAATTCCAAGGCGGCCATCGCTTCATCATACTTTGATTTAATGTTTTCCATATTAGAAGTTGAAGAGGATTCAGGATCATGATTCAGATTGCTCTGGGTTTCTTCTATTTCCTCTTTCTTGCTTTCAATTTTATTAATAACCGCTTCAAACGCTTGATTTAATTTCTGCTTGGCATCTTTCACATCCTTCTTGGCAAGCTTAAGTCTGCCCTTTGCCTCATTCAGTTCGTTTTCTAATATTTCACAATTAGATAAATCTGTGTTATTTGCAAAACCTGTTACGGTTAAGTGCTTTAAAACTTCTTTTTTCATATTTTTTGTAGTTAGCTAACTTTTTCAAAGTGTTCTTTTACAAAAGCATGCATCTGATTTTCCGTTAAATTGTCAGTTGTTTCAACGTCAATCTTTATGTTATTAAAATGACTGTCCTCTTTTAATAGGTTATACAATTCTGTTTTGGCATTGGTTGGCCCAAATATGATTACTTCCGAATAGTTATGTATAATAGCACTTATCCTTTTGAAAAAATCTGAAAGCTGATCTTGCTCAGTATTATGTTTCAGACTTTCATCCTTGCCAAAGTTTTGTTTTTCGCCTTGTAAGGAGAGGGATTCTATAGAATTTGGTATGATTCCATCCAAACACCCAGTATTTTTTTAGATTTTTTCATCATTTTTGAATCGGTATACTAATGTCAAATGCTTAATGTATGTTTTCAACTGTCAAATCTTTAAAAGCTTCACCCAGTTCATCCATATCATGGTCAAACTCGTTTTTAAAAGAAATCCATTTGTTCTGGCCGTCATCTTTTAAGTCCGCTAGTTTCATTTTTAAATCGCTGTTTTTATTTTCCAAATCAAGCAACTTCTTTTCGTAATCATCTGTAACTTCCTTTTTCTCTTTTGCGATTCTAACCTTGAAGTCAGCAATATTTTGCTCGTGAGCGATGATTTTCAATTCAGCTTCATTTTTGAATTGTTGATAGTCACTGATTGAATCCTGTCTGGTTTGGTATAAATCAGCTTTAGAATCTTCCAAATCTTTTTTTGCTTCCTGTACTTTATCTTCTGCATTTTCCACTTTTGTGGCCGATGATTGGCAACCTGAAAGTATTGTTACAGTCAGGAATAGGGTGCTCGCCAGGAATACTAATGAATTTTTCATAATATTTTTTTAATGTAAGTCCGTGAATGAAAACTATTTTACCTTACAAAGTTCAGGTAATAAATCAAAGGAACCATTACATAGTTCTGTATATTTGTTACATCATTCACACAAATTTTCAATAGGCACAAACGTACCTGACTGAGAATTCGATTGCTAAGAAATTTGGAAAATAGCTTTGAATACTGGTCTGTGTAATCTCTGGTACTTGAAGGTTCCCGGGTATCTATTCCCTGACCTCCACCACCATCTCCACCTCCACAGCAAAACCGAGTGGGAGAGAAGACATTCCCACAGCAGCCCTGGCATGTTTTCCCCGCTCCCCGAATACCTCCACCATCAGGTCTGAGAAACCGTTGACCACCTGTGAGTGGGAGGTGAAGTCCGATGCGGCGTTGACCATGCCCGTCACTTTGACAATACGCACCACTTTGTTCAGGTCTCCGATCTCAGCTTTCAGGGCCGATAACTGTTCGATGGCCGATAGGCGGGCTGCTTCATAGCCCTGTTCCAGGGTGAGTTCAGCACCCACTTTCCCAGTTACAAAACTCCCATCTGCCATCCTGGGTCCTTTCCCGGCCATAAATACCAGGTCACCTGTGCGTACAGCACTCACATAATTGGCCACTGGCTTTCCGGGTACGCTCAATTCAATGCCCAGTTCGCTGATGCGTTCCTCCACATCATATTCATATAGTGTTTCGGTATTAGCGGAAGAAGAAGTGCTGGTATTGCATGATGTGAATAAGGGTAATGATGCCAAAGGGAGACCAGGGGTATGAATAATCAGTTTTCTCATGTCGCTTTCATTGAAACCCAGGATTTCTTTTCTGAACTCTCTACGGCTTTATCCACGAATTGCATTCCTCGCAGCCCCTCGTAAATGGAGGGGAAATCCAATGCTTCCACAGGAGGAATCTCACCCTCCAGCAAGTGCTGAATGCAGGTGGCCGCGTTGCGGTAGATATTGGCAAAGGCTTCCAGGTAGCCTTCCGGGTGCCCGGCAGGTACACGGGTATTGTAAGCGGCAATCTCACTGACAAATCCGGTTCCGGTCCGTCTTACCTCCATGGGCCTGTCGTGCCATTTGATGATCAGTGTGTTGGGCTCCATCTGGTTGAACTCCAGACCTCCTTTCTCGCCATAGACCCTGAGTTTGACTGCATTTTCCTCACCTGCCGAAATCTGGCTGGCATAAAGGACGCCCCTGGCACCTCCCTTAAAATGCAATAACATGTTGGCATCATCATCCAGGATGCGGTTGGGAACCAGGGTGCTGAGGTCAGCCATCAATTCATCCACCTCCAATCCGGTCACATATTCGGCCAGGTTAAAGGCATGGGTTCCGATATCACCCACACAACAGGTTTTCCCCGAACGTTTGGGGTCATTGCGCCAGGAGGCCTGCACATGATCAGTTTGTTCAAGTGGATCGGTGAGCCATCCCTGGGGATATTCCACCACCACTTTTCGGATCTTTCCCAATTCCCGGTCATGCACAAGTTTGCGGGCTTCCTTCACCATGGGGTAGCCGGTATATGTGTGGGTTAGCGCAAACAACTTCCCGGTTTCTTCCTTGATGCGGACCATCACTTCGGCTTCATCGGCATCCAGGGCCAGGGGTTTGTCACAAACCACGTGGAAACCGTTTTCCATGGCCAGTTTGGCCGGTTCAAAATGGAGGTGATTGGGGGTGACAATGCAGACAAAGTCCATCCTGACTCCCAGAGGAAGTTTGGCCTCCTCTGCGATCATCTCCTGGTAGGTGTCGTAAACCCTATCCGGCGCAAGATAGTATGCTGCACCTGTTATTTTTGACTTCTCCGGTTTGGAACTGAATGCGCCACAAACCAGTTGGATTTGCCCGTCAAGGACGGCTGCCATGTAGTGTACATGCCCGATGAAGGAACCCGGGCCTCCGCCCACCATTCCCATGTTGATTTTCCGTTTTGCCATTGCTGTTATTCTATTTGAAAGAAGACACAATAAAGCTAAGTCTTTTTTTATTTTTGTCAGACCTAACAAGAGCAGGAAATGATTAAAAATCTCAAACATGCTTTCTTTCGCCTGTTTTCCCGGGTGGATCAGAATCTCAAATTTCCTGCGCTCAAAAAGGGGGAGCTTGGAATCCAGGTGGGATTTGACATGTACTCACCGCTTACTTCTGATCTGTTTGAGATGTCAAGGAAAGTTGGCAAGAAGGGAGCTGTCCTGGGGATTGATCCTGATCCGTGGAATCACCAGGAAGCGAAAAAGATCATTGAAAGCAGGACAATTACAAATATCCGACTGCAGAAGCTGGCCACCTTTTCTGAAAAAACCTACAGCAATTTTTAAATTCGGACGGAGATCATCCTGGAGTCAGCTGGGCAACATAGCCATTGATGAAACAGCTGATTTTAGCGGGATAGAGGAGGAGGTTCAGCTGGATACGCTGGATCACATCCTTGAGCTGGAACATATTGATATAGTGGATGTTGGTCATGTGAACATCACCAACAATGGGGCTGAATATCATACCCTGCTTGGCTTTGAAAAAGGCTTGCGACAAGCGAAGGACCTGGCCATCACCATTATTTCCGGCAGGTATGATGCTTCCGGAACCATTGATGGCAAACCCGACCATGAACTGGTCACATCCTACCTGCAATCGCTGGGCTACAGGACAAAATTTCGTCGGATCCATCAACTTTTCTGGTGGGGATTTTGCGTAAAGCTGCTGATAAACCGAAAGTGGATTTACAATCAAGAGAATTACGGGGTTGTATTTGCTGCAAAAGGGAAGAAAAGAATCCCGTTTTACCAATCATTTTCGTAGATACAAGTAAGCCGGGTCTTTTTCCTATTTTTGTTTTAGATAACTACAACTCGATATGATGGAAAAAATTAGATGGGGCATCCTGAGCACTGCCAAGATCGGTTTGAAACAGGTCATTCCTGCCTTGCAAAAGGGGCAATTCAGTGAGGTGTACGGCCATTGCATCCAGGTCAAAGGAGAAAGCGGATGTGGCTGCAGCAAGTCTTGGGATCGGAAAAGCATATGGATCCTACGAGGAGTTGCTGGCATGATCCGGAGGTGGATGCCATCTATAATCCACTTCCCAACAACATGCACCTGGAGTGGAGTGTGAAAGCCATGGAGGCAGGAAAACATGTTCTCTGTGAAAAACCACTGGGTCTGACCATCCAGGAGGTTGAGGAGATGATCAGGGTCAGGGACGAACAGGGGTGAAGGCTGGGGAAGCCTTTATGGTGAAATCCAATCCCCAGTGGATCGAAACAAGAGAAAGGGTTCGCCGGGGTGAGGTCGGAGACCTCCGGCTGGTGCAGGGCACATTCTCTTATTACAATGTGGACCCTGCCAACATCAGGAATATCCCTGAACTGGGAGGGGGAGGCATGTGGGACATTGGATGCTACTGTGTAACCATGTCCAGGTATCTGTTTGAACAGGAACCTCTCCGTGTGGTGTCCACGCTTGAGTTTGACCCGGAGATGAAAACCGACCGGCTGGGTAGCGTGATTATGGAGTTTCCCTCGGGCCAGGCCATTTTTGCAGTGAGCACACAGCTGATACCCTTCCAGCGTATGCACATTCTGGGGACCGGTGGTCACCTGGAGGTAAAGATCCCCTTCAATGCCCCGAATGACAGGCCCTGTGTGGTGGCGCAGGACAGGGGAAGCATCCTGATGGATGAGATCACCAAACATGAGTACCCGGTGACAGACCAGTATACCCACATGGGAGATGCATTTTCCAGGGCGATTCTTGAGGATGGGGATGTACCGGTTTCCTTCGAGGATGCGTTACATAATACAAAGGTGATCACTGCTGTATTTGAATCAGCAAAACTTGGAACGTGGGTTGAACTAACGTAAAGCAACCTTGACTTGATATACCCCGAGCAGTTTGAAGCGAAAATTGGATTTGACCGGATCCGCGAACTGGTCAAATCACACTGCCTGTTTGATCCCGGAAAGGAGCGGGTCGACCAGATGGAGTTCCTGACTGATTTTGAATCACTGGAAAAGGAACTTGATCTCACCGATGAATTCAGAAGGATTTGCCTGGAAGAGGATGAATTTCCCATACAACATTTTGTTGATAACAGGGAGGCATTGAAAAAGGCGGAGCTGGAGGGAGCCTACCTGATGGAGGAGGAGGTGTTCGGCCTGGTAAAAAGTCTCGACTCGGTGAGGGCCATCCTTCATTTTTTTAAATCGGATGAAGAGGAGAAGTACCCTGCCCTTCAGGAACTCTGCCATCCCGTCAAGGTATTTCCCTTTGTCCTGGACCGCATCCAGAAGGTGCTTAATAAGCATGGAAGGATCCGGGACAATGCATCTTCCACCCTGCACCAGATCAGGCGAAGTCAGCAGGAGAAACAGGGCGCTGTCTCCAAAAAACTGAACCAGGTCCTCAGCAAGGCACAGCGGGAAGGATGGGTGGATGCAGATGCTGCTCCCACTTACCGGAATGACCGTCCGGTGATCCCTGTATATGGCGGGGAACAAACGAAAACTCGGGGGACTGGTCCATGACGAGTCGGCCACCGGCAAAACGGTCTTTATTGAACCTGCCGAAGTGGTTGAGCTTTCCAACCAGATCAGGGAGCTGGAGTATGCCGAGCGCAGGGAGATCATCCAGATCCTCATTGATCTTACTGCTGATCTGAGGCCCTATTTGCCTGACCTGCTTTCCACCCAGGAGTTTCTCTCTGCCATTGATTTTATCCGGGCAAAGGCTCTGTTTTCGATCAGGATAGAGGCTTTTAAACCCAGGCTGGAGAACAGTCAGCAGTTTGACTGGAAAGAGGCCAGGCATCCGTTGCTTTACCTGGCGCATAAGGCCGAGCAGAGGGAGGTGGTCCCCCTTTCCTTTCACCTGTCGGACAAAAACAGGATCCTTCTGATCTCCGGCCCCAATGCCGGAGGGAAATCGGTTTGTCTGAAAACCATCGGATTGCTGCAGTATATGGTGCAATGTGGACTGCTGGTTCCCTGCAAAGAGGAATCGGTTTTCGGACTTTTTGCAGGGATCTTTATTGATATCGGGGATGAGCAGTCCATCGATAACGATCTGAGTACTTACAGCTCGCACCTGCTGAATATGAAATATTTTATCAGGCATGCGGCTGCCGATACCCTTGTGCTCATTGATGAATTTGGTACAGGGACCGAGCCCATGCTGGGAGGGGCCATTGCCGAATCGATTCTGGAACAGCTGAACAGGTCCGGTACAAGCGGGATCATCACCACCCACTATACCAACCTGAAGCATTACGCCACCTCTTCGGAGGGGATTGTGAACGGGGCCATGCTGTTTGATAATCAGAAAATGCAGCCCCTTTACCAGCTGCAGGTAGGCAAGCCGGGCAGTTCTTTTGCCTTTGAGATTGCCCGAAAGATCGGACTTCCCGAAGAGGTGCTGAGCAGTGCTTCCGATAAGGTGGGCAAGGATCATATCGATTTCGACAAACACCTGAGGGAGATCCTGAGGGATAAGAAATACTGGGAAGGAAAACGCCAGAAAATCCGGCAGTCGGAGAAGAAGCTGGAGGAGCTGATGGTCCGGTATGAACGCGAACTGCAGGAAAGCGAAAAGCAGCGAAAGGTCATTGTAAAGGAGGCAAAACAGCAGGCTGATGCCATGCTCTCAGGGGCCAACAAGAAGATTGAACATACCATCAGGGAGATCAGGGAGGCAGAAGCGGAGAAGGAACGAACCAAGGAGGTGAGGAAGGAGCTGGAGACCTTCAAGGAGCATATTGAAGTTGAGAAAGGAAAGGAAGAGGAGCGGGTAAGCAACAGGTTGAAGGAGATCCGCCAGAGGGGAAGTGAACTGGAGTCCCGGCGCCCTGACCTGAAGCAGCAATCCCATAAGACCCTGGCCCAGAAGAAAGAGAAAGAGGATCCGGAGATCAGGGTGGGTGATATGGTCCGCATGAAAGGCCAGGAAGCAGCGGGTGAAGTGCTGGAGCTCAAAGGAAACAAATGTACGGTGGTATTCGGCATGCTGAAGACCACTACCAAAATGGATCAGGTGGAAAAGATCAGGGGAGAGGAAGCCGGAAAACTCAGAATCAAGGATACATCCAAGGTGGACCTGGGGAGCTGGGATGTGGGGATGAGACGGGTCAGTTTCCGTCCCGATATTGATCTGAGGGGGAAAAGAGCTGATGAGGCCATGGAGCTGGTGGCTGATTTTATTGATGAAGCCATCATGGTAAGCGCCCGGGAATTGAGAATTCTTCACGGAAAAGGAAATGGAATCCTCCGCCAGCTGATCAGGGAATATCTTCATACGGTGGACCTGGTGGAATGGTATGGGGATGAACATGTGGAGAGGGGGGGAGCGGCATAACAATTGTCAGATTTGAACCATGACAGACAGAAAACTTCGGTCCATAGCACCCCTGGCCAGGTTGTTCAACCTGAAATGCCTGACCAAGCTTTCTGGACAGAAGACCATTTTTCCGTTCTATCATGTGGTTTCCGATCAGGAGCTTCCCCATATGAAGCACCTCTACAGGTACAGGAATGAAATGCAGTTTGAAAGCGACCTGGAGGCACTCCTGAAACTTTACGAACCCATCTCCATTGAAGACTACCTGGCGGGCCGGGAGAAAAAAAGCAGCAAAGGACAGATGGTACTTTCCTTTGATGACGGACTGATCGAGTGCCATCAGCACATAGCCCCCCTGCTGAAAATGAAAGGGATCCCCGCTTTGTTTTTCCTGAACAACGATTTCATCGATAACCGCGGACTCTTTTACAGGTACAAGGCCAGCATTCTCGCGGAACACATCCATCAGGATGCTGATGCCAGGAAAATGGCAGCCGAGTATATGGCAATCCCTGAAACACAGCTGCAAGCTGCCATCCTTATGATCAACTACAGACAGCTTCCTTTGCTGGACGCCCTGGCCCTGCATACGGGCCTGGACTTCGCACTCTATATGAGGGACCAGCCTGTATATATGTCGACAGACCAGATCAAACACCTGATCAAACTGGGATTCCACATGGGTGCGCACAGTTCGGATCACCCGGAATTCCACAGAATGGAGGAGAAGAAAATGGAGGTGCTGGTCAGCAAAAGCATGAAAGACCTGAAGGAGCGTTTTCATGTGAAACCTGCCTGTTTCGCCTTCCCCTTTACCAGCGATGGCGTCCCCGAAAGGTTGATCGATGAACTCCTGGAGGAGGGTATCGCCGATGTGATCTTCGGGACAGCCGGATTGAAAAATACCGGAAAAACGGATTTCATTCAAAGAATACCCATGGAAGCTCTGGGCTTCTCTGCAAAGCGTATACTGAAATCGGAGTATCTTTATTATCTGTTGAAAGCCCCCCTGGGGCAAAATTCCTATTTTACATGATCCGCTTTCTGCACAGACAAGAGATTGACGACGTGCGTTGGAATCAGGTAATTGAAACGTCCGGATTTGAAACAGTATATGCCCATACCTGGTACCTGGATGTCTGTGCGGCGCATTGGGGGGCGCTGATTATGCCGGACTATGAATATGTGATGCCTGTGGCATTCCGCAAAAAGCTTGGGCTTACATACATCTATCAGCCCAGGTTCTGCCAGCAACTTGGGGTTCATTCAGAAAAGCAAGTGGATCATGAGATTTCAGAGATGTTCCTCCAGGCCTTGGGAAAAAACTTCAGATTCGGGGATTATGCCTTTAATGAGGGCAACCACCTGGAGAAGCAAAAGGGATTCCAGGTTATTGACAATACCAACTACACCCTGCAGCTGGCATCCCCTTATGAGGAGCTGAAGCGCGGATATTCAGAAAATTGCAGGAGAAATGTGCGAAAGGCTCATCAATCGGGTCTGAAATTCTCTGATGAAATAAGCATCAGGGAACTGGTACTTTTGAAGAAGCAGCACGATCATTCAAAACAACCCGATGAGCACTATGAGATGCTCATAAAGATGTTCTCAGAAATTGAGGAGTTGGGCAGTGTAAGTGCATATGGTGTAAAACTTGGGGGGCAAATTAGCGCCGGAGCCATATTCGCTTTCAGTAAAAAACGGGTGCATTATTTGCTCTCTGTTTCCACCTCAGAAGGGAAGGACAAAAGGGGGATGTTCCTTGTGATTGACAAGCTCATACAACGCCATTCAGGGAAACCTTTGCACCTGGATTTCGAGGGATCCAATATGCCCTCCGTGGCCCGGTTTTTCAGTGGGTTCGGAGCACAGCCCCAAGTGTATCAGCGCATCAGTTTTGACAACCTTACAGGCAAACTTATCAGGAGAGTAAAAAATGGCAGATAGGGATGACTTCAAAGTGAATACATTGATCATCGGTGCGGGCAGGTCCGGTACCACAAGCCTTTTTGCCCACCTTGAGGCCCATAAGGATGTGTGCTTTTCAAGCATCAAGGAGGTTCACTATTTTTCCATCACCGATCTTTACAAGAAAGGGAGAGCGATACTATCACTCCTTCTTCAGGAAATGCAGCAATGAACCGGTCATTGCTTCGGCCGACACCTATTTGCTGATGGACCATGAAGCCATCCCCCGAATTTATGCATACAATCCGTACATGAAGATCATTGTGATGTTGAGAGATCCGGTCTCCCGGGCCTATTCTTCCTACAACTATTCGGTGAACTACGGACATCATGATGCATACGGATCATTTCTTGATTCCATTGAGGCGGAGATGCATATAGAAAAGGAAGACAATATCGTAAGCCGCAACAATCTGGGGCATTTTTATGGCAGCCTCTATTATAAGCACCTGAGCAAATGGGTTGCACAGTTTCCCCGGGAGCAGCTCCTGCTTCTAAAAACCAGTGATCTCAGGGATACACCACAGCAATTGTCCGGGGAACTGTTCTCTTTTTTAAACATTGCCAATTCTCATGGTGCGATTGAGCACGAAAATGTGGCTGCTGTTCCCGCCAACAAAAAGCTGGAGAAGTTCCTTCTTGACAGGGATAATGGCTTGAGAAGAGTCATTCGGGCGGTGACTCCCCGTTTCCTGAAGAATATGATTATTGAATCTGGAGTGGTTGATAAACTTCACGATAAAAACCGGAAAGAACAGCGTACCACACCATTGTCAGAGGAAGAGATTGAAAAGGCCAAGCCATACTTCAATGAAGATCTTCAACTCCTGAAAAGTGAGTATGGAATTGAAATCTAAGTACTCAGTACTCAGTACTCAGTACTATGCACTAAGTACTACGCACTCAGTCGCTATGCAGGATCGTTTTGGATCAGGCGGTCAATGTCTGATTCACTCAGGTTGGCACCGTTAATATGATCATCTTCGCACTTCAGGGTTCTCGAAGGGAACTTCTTGATCAGGTTGTAATTGTGGGTTGCCATCATCACTGCACGTCCGCTCTCGGATATTTCCATGAGAATTTGCATGATTTCTTCTGAGGTGGCGGGGTCCAGGTTCCCGGTAGGTTCATCAGCCAGAATGATTTCCGGGTCATTCAGAAGGGCCCGGGCGATGACCACCCGCTGCTGCTCTCCTCCCGAAAGCTGGTGCGGCATTTTGTATCCTTTGTAGCCCAGGTTCACCTTCTCCAACACCTCTGCAATCCTGTCACTGATCTCTTCCTTGTTCTTCCAACCTGTGGCTTTCAGGGCGAATTCAAGGTTTCTTTCAACGGTGCGGTCAATGAGCAGTTTAAAATCCTGGAAAACAATACCCAGCTTCCTCCTCAGAAATGGGACCTCTTTCCGTTTGATATTTTCCAGCTGAAACCCGGAAACCACTCCTGTCCCCTCTATCAGGGGCAATTCAGCATTGATGGTCTTGATCAGGCTGGTCTTGCCGCTACCCACTCTTCCAATCACATATACGAATTCACTCCGTCCTACAGAGAGGTTCACATCTTTAAGTACAATGTGATCATTTACACCAATTACTGCATTTTCAAGGGAGATGACATTGTCCAGCGCCATGTTTTATTTGATTTTATTCAAAATTAAGAATTATAATCATACTAAAAATTAACATACCACTGTTAATTAAAAAGGGATGTTACAGAATGAGCCGCCTGGAATATTCGTACTTTTATCTAGTTAATCCAAACCATATGGTCAATCACTTGAAGCTGTCTATTACCATTCTGATCCTTTCAATTCCAATCTCCCTTTTCAGCCAGAAAACCCCGGTGTATGAATATGGAGATACAGAGTATATGAGGGGACTTCAACTATATGAGAAAGAGAAGTATGGCGCTGCCCGCGAGGTATTTGACCGCATCGTCTCTGAAGACCCAGACTCTAAATCCGAGATCTTTTCAGAGGCCTCCTTCTACAGAGCCATGTCTGCGGTAGAGCTGCGGAATGATGATTCTGAGTACCTGGTGCACAAATTCATCTCTGAATATCCGGAGAGTCCCCATGTGAATGAGGCGGCTTTCAGGCTGGCCGACTTCTTTTATGACAAGAACAGTTGGCCCAAATGCATATCCTGGTACAATAGAGTGGACCGTTTTAAGCTGACTACAAGCGAATTATCCGAATATCATTTCAAAAAAGGTTATTCCTACTACATGCGGAAGGATTTTGAGATGGCCAGGGTTGAGTTTTATGAGATCCTTGAAGTGAAGTCCACATACCAGGCGCCGGCAGTTTATTACTATTCCCATATCCATTATGTGGATCAGAATTATGAAACTGCCCTCATGGGATTCCGGATGATCGACCATGACCCGCTGTTCTCTGAAATAGCACCCTACTATATCTCCCAGATTCTTTATATGCAGAAGAAATATGACGAGGTGATTGAATATGCGCCTGCTTTAATGGATTCTGTATCGGAAAGAAGGATGGGGGAGATCGCCAAGATCATCGGTGAATCCTATTTTATGCTCAAGCAGTACAAAGAGGCCATTCCATACCTGGAGACTTACCAGACCCATGCCAAAGCCTACACGGCCCATGACCGTTACCAGCTGGCTTTTGCTTATTACAACAACCAGGAGTATGACAATGCCATGGTACTGTTTGAACCCATCAGTTACAGTAACACCGAGATTGCACAGAGCGCATTGTATCACCTGGCGGACTGTTATTTGAAGCAGGACATGAAAGGGAAGGCCAGGGTGGCATTTTCAAAGGCTGCCAATATGGATTTCGATCCAAAGATCCAGCAGGATGCACTTTTTAATTTCGCCAAGGTCACCTTTGAGCTCTCTCTGAATCCATTCAATGAGGCAGTCAGAGCCTTTGAACGTTACATCCGGGCTTATCCGGCTGCAGATAATACAGATGAAGCCATCAATTACCTGGTTCTGGCCTACCTGAAGACCAGGAACTACAGCATGGCCATGACCTCCATTGAGAAGATCAAACAAAGGAGTCCCCAGATTGACAAAGCCCACCAGAAGGTTGCCTTTTACCGGGGACTTGAACTCTATAAGAACCTGAGGTTTGACGAAGCTGTAGAGGCGCTGGAAATCTCGGCAACATTTGCCGAACACGACCCCGTGATTGCATCCCGAACCTATTTCTGGCTCGGTGAAGCTGCTTACCGCACGGGAGACAGCCAAACGGCCAGGATGTATTACAAGCAGTTCCTTAACGACGATTTTTCCAATCAGCAGGAGGAGTATGCCATGTGTCATTACAGCATGGGATATCTGAGCTTTGATGCAGGAGAACTATGCTGAGGCCATGGAATGGTTCGGAAAGTATCTCGACCTGGTCGCTCTGAGAAGTACACCGAGCAAGGGGGATGCATACAACAGGATGGCTGATTGCTATTTTGTCTCTACCAGGTATGAAGAGGCCATTGAATATTATCAGAAGAGTATAGCATTGGGAAAGGCCGATGTGGACTATGCCATGTTCCAGAAAGGATTTACACTTGGTTTACTGGACCGCATCCTTGAAAAAGTGGAGGTCATGGGGAAACTGATCAATGAGCAGCCGGAATCCAGTTTCGTGGATGATGCCCTTTTTGAAACAGGCCGGAGTTATGTGATCCTGGGTCAGCAGGACAAAGCCGTCGAAACCTATAAGCGGGTGGTTAGTGAATATCCAGGCTCCAGCTATACCAACAAAGCACTCAATCAACTCGGATTGATCCACTATAATGCCGGGGAATATGACCAGGCACTGGAATACTATGAGCAGGTGGCTACCGATTACCCGGGAACACCGGAAGCTGATAACGCACTAACGAGTATTAAGAACATATATGTCCGCAAGGACAATGTGGATGAATACCTGGCCTTTGTGCGAGGCATCGGACAGGACATCACAAACCGGGAACAGGACTCGCTCTCTTATACAGCTGCAGAGATTGTATACATGCAGGGAGACTGTGAATCTACGGTGCGCTCATTCAAAAATTATATAGAAGACTTCCCCCAGGGAAGGTTCCTTTTAAATGCGCATTTCTATAAAGGCGATTGCCAGCTCAGGTTGCAGCAGAATGAAGAAGCACTGGAGTCACTCGATTTCATTATTGCACAGCCCTCCAATATGTTTACCGAGCCTGCCCTGGAGTCTGCCTCAAAAATCAATTTCAGGACCAAGAACTACCACAGGGCAGCTGACAATTACAGGGCGCTGATCCAGCTGGCCAACCGGAAGTCAAGTATATTCGATGCCCATGTGGGTTTAATGCGCTGCTATTACGAATTGGAAGAGTATACCAATACCATCGATGCCGGACGGCAGCTGCTGTTGCTCGACAAGGTACAGGAAGAATACAAACGAGAAGCCAATTTCAAGATCGGGAAATCTTTTCAGGCACTTGGCGATACTGATTTTGCCAGGGATTTTTACGAAAAAGTGGCCCATGAGGTGAACAGCCTGGAAGGGGCAGAATCCAAATACAGGATCATCGAAATCATGTACGAGCAGGGTGACATGGACCAGGCCGAAAAGGAAGTTTACCAATTTATCGAGATGAATACGCCCCATCAGTACTGGATGGGAATGGCCTTCCTGACACTTTCGGATATTTATATTGCCAAAGAGGATGAATTCTCAGCCATCAACTCCCTGCAAAGCCTGATCGACTATTATACCATTCCTGATGATGGGATCATTGCCAATGCAAAACAGCGCAGGGCTGCACTTGCAGAGGAGGCAGAGAGCGACATTGCTCCAGACGTTGACCCGATTCAATAATGGCATTCATGAAAAGGAGAGAAATGAAAAACACAAGCATAGCGAACAGATCCATACTGGTCTTCCTTATTGCATCCATACTGTCAGTCTCCCTGGAGGGACAACAGAGTGAAGTGAGGGTTGTGAAACCTTATTCGCCAACACTTTCTGGTGCCCAGAAGGTCCAGATGCTACCCAGCCTGGATGAGGAGATCGAATATGATACACCTGCGCTCAATTACCAGCTCTACCCGAAACGCTTCGACAGCAAATTCAGGGTGGAACCCATCAGAGCGGCACGAATGGTAAAAATGCCATTGGCCAAGCTCTATAAAAGTGAACTTACCCTGGGGATGGGAAATTACCTTACACCACTGGCCGAACTGAACATCAATCAGCTCAGGTCACGAAAGGGGACCCTCGGATTTCAGATGAAGCATCACTCCATGAACGGGAAATTGAAACTGAACGAAGACTTGAAGGTGCCGGCTGGTTTCAGCGAAAGCAGTACAAAAGTTTATGGCAGCAGGTTCCTTAAAAAAGCTGTGTTTGACTACCAACTGGGAGTCGCTTACAACTCCTATGTTGCCTATGGTGTGGATACCACCATGGTGACAGAAAATGAATTGGAGAAGGACAGCCTGAAGCATCCCTATTTCATGGCTGAGGGCAACATTGGTCTTCACTCCATGAATGCAGATTCCTTCCATTTTAACTATGATGCAGATTTGGATTATTATTATTTAACGCACCATTTTGAGGAGGTGGAACATGGAGCAAAACTCAATTTCAGGTTCGATAAGCGCCTGAGGGTTGTTGATATTGCCGGAGAAGCAGGTGGGGCCTTTTACGGTCACTATCCCGATTGGGATCAAACCATCGGGAACCATACCATGGTCTGGTTGAATCCACATGTGGCCAAGGGCAACACGGAATGGAGATTTACTGCAGGCTTCAATACCTACCTATCCCTGGCCAGCGACACAGCTGCCAGCGACATCCAGCCTTTCCACTTCTATCCAAAAGCCTCATTTGAATTTAATGTAGTGAAGGAGGTTATTGTACCCTATTTTGGAGTGGATGGCTACCTGGAATCCAACAATTACCGGAAAATTGTGGAGGAGAATCCCTACGTGGTTCCCACCCTCTCGGTGAAGCCCGCCAGTCACAAGCTTATTGGTTATATGGGAGTAAAGGGCCGGATTTCACAAGCTTTTGCATACAACCTCAAAGGCAGCTACTCCATCATTGACAACCAGTACTTTTTTGTAAACGATACCAGCCAGGTGCTTAAAAATCAGTTCTCGGTGGTGTATTCAGACATCACCCTGCTCAATCTGCATGCAGAGCTGACTTTTCGTCCCAGTGATTCGTGGAAGATCTTCCTGAAAGGAAATTACTACAAGTATACCCTTTCAACCATGTCCACGGCCGATGGGACCAGCAGGAATGTCAGGGACGACGATCACCCATGGAACAAACCTTCATTCGACGCCTCCCTGCAGGCCCGCTACAACATGGGCAACAAGATACTGGTAAGCATTGGTGTGTACACCGTAGGAAAGCGATATTATGAGGATTTTAACTGGGATTTTGTCAATGACGTTCCTTTGGACCTGGAGGAAACACTGCCCCTGACCGTTGATGCCAACCTGGGTATGGAATACCGCTACAGCAAGTTGCTCTCATTCTGGCTCCGCATCAACAACCTGGCTGCCCAGAAATACTACCATTATCACCAGTATCCGTCCTACAGATTCAGGGCGATGATTGGGTTTACGTATGCATTGTAAGTAGTAAATAGTAAGTGGTAAGTGGTAAGTGGTAAGTGTTGGATTTGAGTGTTTAACGGCTCGTGGTAGTGTAAAGAATTTTGTGTAAACGTTAGGTAGCTGCGTTAAGGGCTAAGCGCTCGGGAGTCAATAAAACTCAGAGAGTGATTAGCCCGGATTGAAAAACGTTTAATTTTACATTAACACGCAGCAAATGAAAGAAAAAGAGAAGAAGGGCGATTTTCAGATCCCTGAAGAAGCTCTTCAAAAAATCAAATCCCAATCAGAGCTTGATGATTTTTTCTCAGATCTCTACAAGCAAGCCGTAGAAGGCATGCTAAAAGCAGAGCTGGATGATCACCTTGGATATGAGAAGCATCAAGCCAGGGAGAAACTTGGAGATAACAGTCGGAACGGCTTTAGCAAGAAAACCCTGAAGACCAATATTGGAGATATCCCCCTGGATGTTCCCCGGGACCGTGAATCGAGCTTTGATCCGGTCATTGTCCCCAAGCATCAGCGCATGTCATCTCGCATAGAGCAGGCAATTATTACCCTTTACTCACGTGGGATGAGTACCAGGGATATCGAAGCAACGGTCAAGGAGATTTACGGAATAGAATTGAGTGAAGGATCAGTATCCAATATTACCAATACCATCGTTGAAAACATCAAGGAATGGCAACAACGCCCATTAGAGGAGGTCTATTTTGTAGTCTGGATGGATGGTATTGTAATCAAGATCCGACACAACGGCAAGGTCCAGGGTAAGACCATCTATTTGATTATCGGTCTCAGAAAAGATGGTCTGAAGGAAGTCCTGGGTATGTGGATCTCTGAGACTGAGAGCGCTTCGTTCTGGATGAACGTTCTGACAGATCTTAAGGCACGTGGAGTGGAGGATATCCTGATTGCTTGTACTGATAACCTTGCCGGGATCCGCCAGGCTATTAATGCTGTATTCCCTGAAGCAGTGACCCAACTCTGTGTGGTACACCAGATCCGTAACAGCTCACGATATGTGGTCTGGAAAGAAAGGAAGCAGTTTGTAGCTGATCTCAAGCTTGTATATGGCGCCATTAATAAAGAAGTGGCCTATGATGCTCTGCAGGAATTTGAAAAGAAATGGGGCTCAAAATACGGCTATGCTATTAAATCGTGGAAGGACAACTGGGAAGAGCTGACGGCTTACTTTGATTATCCGATGGAAATCCGGAAAATCATCTACACCACTAATGCCATCGAAAGTCTGAATAGCAGCATCAGAAAATACACCAAAACCAAGACCGTATTCCCAGATGACCAGTCAGCTATGAAGGCTGTATATCTGGCGATTAACAACATCCAGCAGAAATGGACAATGCCAATCCGGTCCTGGGGGATCATTATAAATCAGTTTATTATTAAATTTGGAGATAGATGCCAGATATAAAAATTAACCGGCTACCCGTTTACATAAAAAATTTTACAGGCTCCGGCTCGTGGGTGGGTTTAGTGTTTTAATGAATGAGTTGATCCTTAACGAGAGCACTTTTACCTGGGATAGAATAAGTTCACCTTTTTCCTTTTCCAACAAACCTCTATGTATTGCCTTCTCTAGCCAATTGATTGTTTCGCAAAGGGATCCTCTGGCATAATATGCAAATCTTTTTCGATCAGCATAGCTATATCTTCCCAATCCTTCACTGAGGTTAGCTGAGATGGAATCTGCTGACCTTACAAGTTGCTTGCCAATTGTATCTTTATTGAAGTATGTCCATTCAGATACCTCCTCCCAGAGATTGTTACTGATTTCATTGGCTTTCAAAATAATTTCAAGTTTTCCTAGATCCAAAGTTTTTAAGCTTTATATATCTTCAGAAGATGATATCGCCTTATCTTTACTAAAAACATCTTTTTATTTACCATTTACTATTTACCATTTACTATTTACCATTTACTATTTACCATTTACCATTTACCACTTACTAATTACCATTTACTATGTACCTAAGGACCTTTTCTTTCCGTGAAAACGCTGGCCAAACCATCGAATGGCTCATCGACAATGTGAGCCTGGGTGAGATCAACCTGGTGGTGGGGAAGAATTCCTCCGGGAAGACCAGGACCCTGAATGCACTTTCCGACCTGGTCAGTATGCTCAAGGGGAATGGAACCACTGCATCGGGGCCCGTGAATTATGATTTGATTTTTAGAAACAGTGAGGAATTCATGCGCTATGAGCTGGCCTATGACCTGAAGACCATCCGCATGGAACGCTTGTATATGGGTGAGGAACTGGTTCTTGAGCGGGGAGAGGATGGTCAGGGGGTGATCAAGTATGAATCGACTCCCGGTTCCATCTTCCTGGAGTTTGAAATCCCCCACAATCAGCTGGCCTGTTTTGCCAAAAGGGACCGCTTGCAGCACCCCTTCATCGAGATCATTCATGGCTGGGCTGTGAGCCTGCGGCGCTTCGATTTCAGCGGTGACCTGGGTAAGAGCAGGTATGCCCTTAAATCGGCCTTTGAGGCAAGGGAGATAGATTTGAGTATTACCAACAACTCCCTGGTTCCTCTGATCACACTAGCCTCCAAGGAATTTCCCGGCTTTAAGGAGGCTGTTATGAATGATATGAATGAGATTGGCTATGCGCTGGAGGACTTCGGGACCATCCATTTTTCCGAACGTTTCGGTCAGGCTGATCAGGACCGCTTTGCAGTTTTCACCTCAGAGGCAGGCCTTGAGAAGCAGGTCACCCAGCGGGACATGTCCCAGGGGCAGTTCAGGGCTTTCTCTGTGTTGGTGCAGGTAAACTACTATATCCTGGGCGGACACAAAGGTTTTGTGATTATAGACGATATTGGGGAGGGGCTTGATTTCTCAAGGGCCAAGTTGCTTGTTCAGTTGCTGATCAGGAAGGCCAAAGCGTCGGGGATCCAGCTGATTATGTCAACCAACGATTCATTTATCATGAATGCGGTGGATATTGAGGATTGGGCTGTGATTATGCGGGAAGGCAATAAGATCAGTCTCTTTAACTATGAGAATTCAAAGGAGATCTTCGAGGAATTCAAGTTTACAGGGCTCAATAATTTTGATTTTTATGCCAGCGAATTTTTTAAATCGGGTTTCACTGAAGAGGAACAAAAGGAGGGAGAAGAGGAAGAAGAGGGAGAGGGAGCTGGGGAATGAAGAAGCTTGCCATTTTTGTGGAAGGACTGACAGAGCAAATCCTGGTAAGGCACATGCTTCAGGCAGTGCTGGACAGGAACAAAATCGCCATTCAGACTGTGAAGATCACGGGTGGGCACAATGTGAGGATGTCCTTTACCGTGATGAGAGCGGCCCATGTGGACTACCAGACTGAGTACTTATGTGCTGGTGTATGATTGCGGGGGCGAGACCAATGTGAAGAGTTACCTGCTGGACCAGCGGAAGAAGCTGGTATCCAATGGCTACCAGATGATCCTGGGGCTTCGGGATGTATACCCCAATTTTACATAGGGAGGATATAAAGAAGCTGCGCTGGGGCCTCAATCAGAAGCTTCCTCAGAAGGGTGCCAGGACCAGCATCCACCTGGCCATTATGGAGACCGAAGCATGGTTCCTGGGTGAATATGGCCACCTGAGGAAGGTCTCCCGTAAGCTCACCCCTGAGTTTATTGAAAAGCACCTGGGATTTAATCCGAAAACGGACCCCTTGGAGGAGAGGGATCATCCCTCCGAGGACATGAAGGCTGTTTACCGGCTGGTGGGGCACGATTATACCAAGAAGCGGGATAAGCTGAATGCGGTGGTTAGCAAACTGGATTTCCAGTACTTCACCCACGGTCTGGCCAAGACGAATGCCCAGCCTGGAAAAGTTTGTCATTGAACTGGAACATTTTTTCAGCGAATCTTTTTAAAAGCGTTATTTACCGGACATGATATATCAGAGAATCGTTGATGAGATCATCGAGGCGCTGGAGGATTTGAGTTCCTCCGAAAGGCAGGAATTGACAAGGCGCATGGCTCCCACCTCCCAGCAGGTGATCGGGGTGACCAATCCCGACATGAAGGGTGTGATCAAAGCACTCAGGAACCAGTATGCGGGATGGAAGGAAGGGGAGTGGATCGACCTGAGCAAAGCTCTGGTGAGCCGGGGAATTTTTGAGTGTCAGGTTGTGGCGTTTGAGGTGATTGGAAGGGATAAGAAACTGCTGGGTGCACTCAGCTACGGGGATGTGAAGGATCTGGGTCAGAACCTGGACAATTGGGCCTCGGTGGACCACTATACGGTGGGGATCTTCGGAGTGCTATGGGGGAAGGGTGTAGTGCAGGATCACCACATTGAAAAGTTGCTGCAATCAGACAATGTGTGGGAAAGGAGGGTAGCGGTGGTCTCAACTGTTGCGCTGAACCTGAAATCACGGGGCGGAACAGGGGATACCCTGCGAACACTGGCAGTATGTGAGAAGGTAGTGGATGAGCGTCATGACATGATATGGAAAGCACTTTCCTGGGCATTGAGGGAGCTTTCAAAAAGAGACAGGGATGCAGTCTATGGGTTCCTGGAAATGTATGGTGAACGGATGTCAAAAAGGGTGATCAGGGAGGTAAGCTCACAAGCTCGAATTCGGAACCAAGAATTAGCTGGCTTTTTCCACATGATTTCTGTTGATAACTAAGCTGGGTTTCAACACGTTTCGCATTAGATTTTTCGGATAATTTTCACTACTTTTACCTGAACCATCGAGGAGGTAGAGATTGAGAGATAACAATTTGACAGAGAGGTATTTAAGATTATCATTCCAAAAGGAAAATTCAGAAAAGGGAAGGAACCTTTGACAGGTTTATCGCGGGGAACAGAATCACAGGCTTTTAGAATAGAAAAAATGACAAGTAATCATCGCGCTGACTGATGGTTTTATGAACGTTTTATTTGAATGAATAGCATAAAAAAAATACAATGAGTAAAGAGATTAATAAGGATTATTCAGCGGAAAGCATCCAGGTTCTTGAAGGACTGGAAGCTGTGAGGAAACGTCCTGCCATGTACATTGGTGACGTAAGTGAAAAGGGATTGCACCACCTGGTGTATGAAGTCATTGATAATTCAATTGATGAAGCTCTTGCCGGCCATTGTAGCGTCATTGATGTAACCATCAATGAAGACAACTCCATTACTGTAGTTGATGACGGGCGGGGTATCCCCATTGATATGCATGAGAAAGAGGGCAAGTCGGCCCTTGAAGTGGTTATGACCGTACTGCATGCCGGTGGGAAATTTGACAAAGATTCCTACAAAGTATCAGGTGGTCTTCACGGTGTGGGTGTTTCCTGTGTAAACGGACTGTCAGCCACACTGAGAGCTGAAGTACACAGGGATGGTAAAATCTATGTTCAGACTTACCAGCGCGGTATTCCTGATGAAGATGTGAAGGAAATTGGTACCACAGATAAAACAGGGACAGTCATCACCTTTAAGCCTGATGATACCATTTTTACCATGACCGAATACAAGTATGAGATCCTTGCTTCCCGTTTGAGGGAACTGGCTTTTCTGAACAAGGGGATCAAACTCAATATTACAGACCTGCGGGAAAAGGAGGAGAACGGGAATGGCAATGGAGATGAAAATGGTGAAGGGCATAGTGAGAATGGTTTCCGCCATGATGAATTCTATTCCGAGGAAGGGCTGAAGGAGTTTGTTGCTTTCCTGGATGGTACCAGGGAAAAACTCATAGAAGATTCTGTACATATCGAAACTGAGAAGAACGGAGTCCCTGTGGAGATTGCACTTCAGTACAATACCTCCTTTTCGGAGAATGTACACTCCTATGTGAACAACATCAATACCATCGAGGGTGGAACCCACCTGTCCGGATTCCGAAGGGGACTTACAAGGACACTGAAAACCTATGCTGAGAAGTCAGGAATGCTGGCCAAACTGAAGTTTGATATCAGTGGTGATGACTTCCGGGAAGGCTTGACCGCCATTATTTCTGTGAAAGTGGCGGAACCGCAGTTTGAAGGACAGACCAAGACCAAGCTGGGAAATTCAGATATTATGGGAATAGTGGACCAGGCTGTTAGTGGCTCATTGGCACACTACCTTGAAGAGCACCCGAAAGATGCTAAAATTATCGTCTCCAAGGTCATCCTTGCTGCCACAGCCCGTCATGCAGCCCGTAAGGCCAGGGAACTGGTGCAGCGCAAGAATGTATTGTCTGGTGCCGGACTGCCGGGAAAACTGGCTGACTGCTCCGAAAAGGACCCGGCGCTGACCGAGATCTACCTTGTGGAGGGAGATTCTGCAGGTGGAACTGCCAAGCAGGGGCGCGACCGGGCTTTCCAGGCCATTATGCCGCTCAGGGGTAAGATCCTGAACGTGGAGAAGGCCATGGTGCATAAGATCTATGAAAATGAGGAGATCAAGAATATTTTCACCGCACTGGGAGTGAAGATGGGAACCGAAGAGGACAGCAAGGCACTGAACCTGGAAGGACTTCGTTACCACAAGATCATCATCATGACGGATGCGGATGTGGACGGATCCCACATTGCCACGCTGATCATGACCTTCTTCTTCAGGTACATGAATGAATTGATATCCAATGGTTACCTTTATATTGCCACTCCGCCACTCTACCTGGTAAGAAAGGGTAAGAAAGAGAAGATATTGCTGGAGCGAAGAGGAGAGGGAAGCTTTTGTGGCAGAAGTGGGAGACGGCAAAGAGTCCGGAGTTCATATTCAGCGTTACAAGGGTCTTGGAGAGATGAATGCCGAACAGCTGTGGGATACGACCATGAATCCTGAGTTCAGGACCCTGCGCCAGGTGACCATTGACAGTGCTGCAGAAGCAGATCGCATCTTCTCCATGCTGATGGGTGATGAAGTACCTCCCAGGAGGGAATTCATCGAGAAGCATGCCAAGTACGCCAAGATCGACGCTTAGGGTTTTCCGGGGTATTCAGTTATTTTCTTCTGAAGCAACCGCAGCACTTCCCGGGCGGCTTCCACGCCAGCCTTTTGGATGCTGTCATTTTGCAGGTATAAACGCCTGTGGCCTTTCCCTTCTTATACAGGCATCACGTCAATAAACCCCAGAAAATTTCTCAAACCAGCGTTACTGTTTCCAGGAAGGCTAAAGAAATAGTGCAGGAATGATTAAAGACGCATAAGCCCAAAAGCAAAGATAAAAAAGGGCTGATATTTTTATCTTTGGCTGTTCAAATTCAAACACGATAAAACAAAAATTATGCTACGTCAGATTTTCCTTGTTGTTTTTGCTTTTCTTCTTTTCGGATGCACAACCAAACCCGAAGTACAGGAGGCTGCTACCTATGATTTTCCATGGTACAATCCTGAGATCTCCTTTGAGGAGCGATTGAAGCTCCTTATTGCTGAAATGACCATCGAGGAAAAGATCAGCCAGATGACCCATGATGCTGCGGCCATCGAAAGGCTGGGTGTCCCGGACTATAATTGGTGGAGTGAAGCACTGCATGGTGTGGCGAGAAACGGGCGGGCCACGGTGTTCCCCCAACCCATTGGTCTGGCCGCCACCTTCGACAGGGACCTGATTTTTCGGATCTACGATGCTGCCTCCGATGAAGGGCGGGCCAAGTTCAAAATCGCCCAGGAGATAGGAAACCATGCCCAGTATGCCGGCCTGACTTTCTGGACCCCCAATGTGAATATTTTCAGGGACCCGAGGTGGGGCAGGGGCATGGAGACTTATGGAGAGGACCCTTATCTTACTTCCCAGCTGGGAATGGAAGTGGTGAAGGGACTCCAGGGGGATCATCCCAAATACCTGAAAGCGGGTGCCTGTGCCAAACACTATGCGGTCCACTCCGGTCCGGAAGCGTTGAGGCATGAATTTGATGCGATTACCAATATGAAGGATTTGCACGAGACTTACCTTCCTGCTTTTAAGGCACTGGTGACTGAAACCAATGTGGAGTCGGTCATGGGTGCTTACAACCGGGTGAATGGTGAGCCTGCCTGCGCCAGTGAGCTTCTACTACAGGATGTACTGATCAACGACTGGGGATTCAAAGGACATATCCTGAGCGATTGCTGGGCCATCACAGATTTCCATGCAGGGCACATGGTTACAGGGGATGCAGCCGAGTCAGCAGCCATGGCGCTGAACCACGGTGTCAGCCTGAATTGCGGGAATTCATATCCGGCTCTGAAGGAGGCACTGGATCGTGGATTGGTGACCGAAGAAACCATCGATGAGAGGCTGGCCACGCTTTTTATCACCAGGTTCGAACTTGGACTTTTTGATCCCCCTGCCTTAAATCCATACAACGATATTGATGAAAAGGTTATCAATTCAGAGGAGCACAGCAAGATTGCCTATGAGGCAGCCGCCAAGTCCATTGTACTGTTAAAGAACAATGGGATCCTGCCTCTTGACAAAGATTTAAGAACCCTGTACGTGGTTGGCCCACAGGCCAACAATAGCAACGTGTTGCTTGGCAACTATTTTGGGGTGAGTGGCAAACTGGTGAACATCCTGGAGGGAATCACCAGCAGGGTGAGTGCAGGAACCACCGTGGATTACAGGATGGGTGTGCTCGAATACAGGGACAATGTAAATCCCATCGACTGGACCACAGAGTCGGCCCGTACCTCTGATGCCACCATTGCAGTGGTTGGGATTTCCGGTATGATGGAGGGTGAAGAGGGTGAAGCGCTTGCTTCACCAACACTGGGGGACAGATACGAGCTGAATCTCCCTGAGAACCAGATCACCTTCCTGAAAAGTTTGAAAAAAGACAATGATAAACCCCTTATCGTGGTCGTTACAGGCGGGAGTCCCATAACCATGCCGGAGGTGGATGAATTGGCCGATGCCATTGTCTGGGTGTGGTATCCCGGACAGGAGGGTGGCAATGCAGTGGCCGATGTGATCTTCGGAAATGAGATACCCTCCGGTAAACTGCCGCTTACCTTCCCGGTTTCGGCGGATCAGTTGCCCGATTATGAAGATTACTCCATGGTGGGCAGGACTTACAGGTACATGGCCTCGAAGCCTCTGTATCCTTTTGGATATGGTCTCTCCTACACCAAATTCAGATTCGATAACCTTTACCTCAATACCGAGGAGATGGCTGCCGACGGTTCATTGATCGTTTCAGTGGATGTGAAGAACAGTGGCGACTACAGTGCGGATGAGGTGGTTCAGCTTTATGTTTCGGTACCGGATCCGGAAGGGAACCAGCCCCGGTGGTCGCTGAAGAATTTTGAAAGGGTTTCCATTAAGAAAGGAGCATCTACTAACATTTCCTTCAAACTGGACCGGGATGAACTGGAGCAGTTTAATAGTGCAGGTGAAACGGAAGTTCTTCCCGGGGAATACAGGGTATATGTGGGGAACGGATCACCCGGTGAGAGGAGCGAAGAACTGGGTGTTCAGGTTGTCTCAGCCGCATTCAGTGTTGTCAGATAAGAATAGAAGTTTTTCTATATTTACGATCAACACCAACTGAAGGAATCATGAGTATTTCAACACAGAAGCTATCCGTTAAGGAGAAGGTCGGGTACAGCCTGGGAGACCTTTCTGCCAACCTGGTTTTCCAGACCCTGATGATGTTTCTCCTGGTATTCTATACCGATGTATTTGGTATCAAACCCGCCGCCGCCGCAACGGTGATCTTTGTGGGTGGAATACTTGGTGCCTGTTTCAATCCTGTGATGGGAGCCATAGCCGACCGTACCTCTACCCGGTGGGGAAAGTTTCGCCCCTGGATTCTGTGGACGGCCATTCCTTTCGGAATCATGGCCTGGCTTACTTTCAGTACCCCTGACCTGGGTGAAAGTGGGAAAATTGCCTACGCCTTTATTACCTACTTCTTCCTTGTGATTGCATACTCGGCCAACAACCTTCCATATTCTGCATTAAGCGGAGTGATGACTGGAGACATGGTGGAGCGAACCAGTCTTTCATCCTACCGATTTGTTGCGGTTATGATCGCTCAGTTTACTTCCCAGGTGCTGCTTTTGCCCCTGGTATTCATCCTGGGAGACGGGGATGAACCCCTGGGTTTCAAAAAGGCCATTGGGATTTTCGCGGTGGTGGCAGTGGTGTTTTTTGTGATCACCTTTTTGACTACCAGGGAAAGGATTAAGCCGGTGAAGGAGGAAAAGACGCCCATCAGGCAGGATCTGAAGGACCTGACAAAAAACAAGCCATGGATCGCCATCTTTGTGCTGACCATCCTGCTTTTTGTGAGCCTTGCCATGAGGGGCGGAATGCTGGTTTACTATTTCAAGGAGTACCTGAGTGAAGCACAGCTGGGCACTTTCCTGGCAAACCTGGGTCTGGCTGATTCAAAATGGGTGGAGGATGTACCCACTTTCGCCTTCAGTGTATTCAACGGGGCAGGCATCATCGCCATGATCATTGGGATTGCCTTCTCCAAACCCCTGGCCAAAAGATTCGGTAAGCGGGATGCTTTTGGCGCCGGGCTACTGGCATCGGCCATCGTGCTGGTTTTCTTTGTGTTCTACAGCCCCGACTCGGTTACCACGGTTGTGGTCACGCAGATCATATTCGGACTTGCATACGGAACCACCATCCCCTTGCTCTGGGCCATGATTGCAGATGTGGCTGACTTCTCGGAATGGAGGAACCACCGGCGTGCCACGGGGATCATATTCTCTGCCATGATTTTTGGCCTGAAGGCCGGGTTGGGGATCGGGGGAGCCCTGGGGGGCTACATTCTTGCCCTCTATGGCTATAGTGCCGACCTGGCCGAGCAAAGTTCAAAAGCATTATTCGGAATCCGCATGTCGGTGAGTGTATACCCAGCACTTGCGTTTCTGCTGGGCTTTGCGGCACTCTTCTTTTACGAGATCAACAAGAAGGTTGAATATAAGATGGAAGAAGATTTGCTCAGCCGAAGAGAAGGCCAGACAAGTGTATAGTTAATAAACAAAAGCATCAACCCATGTCCGAGAATCCAGAGAACCTTGACCTTGAGGGACTGAAGGCAAAGGCCATTTCGAGTCCGCTTGTTACGCATATCTATACCGCTGATCCTTCGGCTCATGTTTTTGAAGGAAAAATCTATATCTATCCTTCCCATGACATCGATGCAGGGATTCCGTTCAATGACAACGGGGATCATTTTGGGATGGCCGACTACCATGTTCTTTCCATGGAGAGCCCGGAAGGGAAGGCCACGGATCATGGAGTTGCCCTGCATATTGAGGATGTACCATGGGCAGAAAGACAGATGTGGGCCCCGGATGCAGCCAAAAAAGACGGGAAGTACTATTTCTATTTTCCGGCCAAGGCTCCCGATGGTTTATTCAGGATTGGGGTAGCCATTGGAGACGCTCCCCAGGGACCGTTTGTGCCTGAAAAAGAGGCCATTCAGGGCAGTTATACCATCGATCCGGCAGTTTTCGAGGATGAGGATGGAACATTTTATATTTACTTTGGCGGGATCTGGGGCGGCCAGCTTCAGAAGTACCGGGACAATGTTTATGGAGAAGGGAATGAGGAGCCCCTGCCGGAGGAACCGGCACTGGGACCAAAGGTGGCCCGTCTGACACCCGGAATGACCCAGTTTGATGAAGCGCCCCGTGAAATTGTTATCCTGGATGAAGAGGGGAATCCTCTGCTGGCAGGAGACACTGACCGGAGATTCTTTGAAGCATCCTGGATGCACAAATACAAGGGGAAGTATTACTTCTCCTACTCAACCGGTGACACCCATTTTGTATGTTATGCCGTGGGAGATAATCCCTACGGGCCCTTTACCTATGGCGGCAGGATTCTGAATCCGGTGGTGGGTTGGACTTCCCACCACTCCATCTGTGAGTTCAGGGGAAAATGGTATCTCTTCTACCATGATTCCATTCTGTCCAAAGGCGTGACCCACCTGAGGTCGGTGAAAGTGACTGAGATCTCCTACAGGGAGGATGGATCCATTGTTACCATCGATCCTTACGGGAAATAGGATTATTCCTTTACAAACGATTCGAAAACACCCTCACCCAGGCGGATGAAGTAGATTCCCTTTTCCAGTTGTCCAATGTCAATGGATTCCTGGTTCAGGCTGCCGTTGATCAATTCCTGGCCCTGGAGCTTGTATATTTTGTAGCGGGCTCCTGCTTGCATATTGCGTATGAAAAGCTGATCAGAGGCAGGATTCGGGTAGACGACGGGCCCTGAATTTCTTTTTTCAGTTTCCAGACCCGTGGGGCCAATGTCGAACTGGAATGTTGCAGAATCAAGGGCCTCTTTCATGGTCCCTTCCAGGGGAAGCAGATATGCATGCAAGGTGTAATTATTCCCGGTTACAGGCACCTGGTCCAATACCATGTCATATGATCTTTTCCCATAGCCTGCCAGGACTTCGAAAGTTTCTTCCCCGATAAGAAGATCTTCGTTGTCTTTTAACTGCATATGTAAAGTTCTGTCGTAGTTGGCCATGAAGGTCAGGATGAAACTGAATGTTGAGGATGGTTGCCTGATGATGTCCTCATCCTGGAAGTTGATATTTTCTTCAAAAACTTCGATCACTGAATCAGCTTCAATCTGTGAAGGATTGGTTTCGTGAATTTCAAAATCATCCGCATATCCTTCGTCTCCTTCTCCCGGTGCATAAAAAAACACCTTCACACTTCCCGATTCATCGGAAGTAAACTCCAGCGTTCTTTTTACATAGGTGGTGTCTGTGCAGATAAGAGTACCCGAAGCGCCTTCTTTGAGTCCGAATTTCACACTGCCGGATACAATCTTCGAATAGCAGGAGATGGTGTAGTTGGTGTTGGGTTTTACACTGATTACCTGCTCGGGGGCACCCGGACCAGCGATATGTACGGCATAGTCTCCCGAATACGGGTAGTTATTCACAACCTCAACAGGGTTTCCTCCCCAGGTGATCCACCCGGTAAAATCTCCGGTTTCAAAGCCTCCATTGCTCATGCTGGGGGTGATCACTTCCTCAGGCAAGTCCTCATCCACCTTCACCAGTTTATAGGACCTGATCCAATCGTAATAAGAGGTATTGATGCTGTCATTATTCAGTTCATCCTCCGTGGGGTATGGAGTGGCCCAGTTATAGGTTTCGGTCACCATATTCACCCGCATGGGCCGGTCAAAGGGATCGGTATCATCAATGGTTTTACTGAAAGCAATGGTGGAGAAGAGTTTGTCATCGGCGTAAAATTTAGCCGAATTGGCATCCTCCCACCAGCAGGCATAGGTATGGTAGTCTTCCCAGACCTTTGAACTCAGATTTTTACTGGCACCCTTGGAATGAAATTCTTCCTGGCTCTCTCCGCAGGGGATGTGCCGGTAATGGGTGTTTGCATTCATGTTTTTTTCCCACTGGGTCCCTGTTCGTCCGCCAATGACTTCGCTGATATCCAGCTCCAGGCTGTACCTGTCCGAAGTGCACTCCGTTGCATCCAGCAATTCCTTTCCGTTGGAAAGCCAGAAGGTGGTCGACATTTGAATCCGGGAAGCTTTAAAACGACATTCGTAATAGCCGTAGTGCGCTCCTGTCTGTAAAGACTGGACGGCGCCCCCTGCCATGGTGTATGCTCCCTGGGCGGGATTTAATACACCATTCCTGATTTGCATGGTCCCGTCATGTACAGAAACAGAACCGGGAATAAATTTTGCCGGCGCCCGTCCCTCCCAGCCATCAAAAAAATCACGCCATTTGGTCCTGTCCAGGTCGGTTCCGTTGAACTCGTCCGAATAGTCGTAAACCAGCACCCAGCGGAATCCCAATACAGGCTCTGGTGGAATGGAATACAGCTGGCCATTCAGAAAAAAAGCAAAGAGTATGATGGGGATGCACCTCCTCATTTTCTATCAGGGTGTATAGATTACTTTCTGTATCTCTTTGCCTGCAGGTGAATCAACCTCAACCAGGTAGATGCCATGGTTTATGTTCAGTGCTCCCAGTGAAATTCCTGCATCGTCACTGAAATCTCCCTGGTAATAGAGGGTTCCTCTCAGGTCGTATATACGAAGTGTATAGGAGAAGTTGATGGCGCTGCTCCACTGAACTGTGATCATATCATCCGTAGGATTGGGATAGATCTTCAGGCTGTTCAATGCTCCAGCCACGCTGATTTCATCTGTACCGGCCACCATATCATGATAGAAGGGCGTCCCATGCACAATAGAGCTTGCTGTCCAATAGGAGGGACTGCCAGGATATCCGTCCGGATCAGCTACTGCCGATATCAGGGATGGCCCGTTACCATCAGGAGATTCAGGCCACGGAGCATGGTCATCATAAATGAAGTTCATAATAACCTCTCCTTCTGCTGTTCGCACAACAACCAGTTCACCCCCGTTGGAAAGATTTTTCTGGTAATTGCCTGAGGGTTCCATGCCGTACCTTTCGAAAAATTTGCCCGGTTTCGAAGCCGCCACAAAGTATTGTTTGGGGGCCAGAACATAGTTTTCCGGAAATTCATAGTAGATGGCCGAGTCGATGACTACCCCGGTGAGATTGATCCCCTCTGTGGGGTTTGTGTTTTTGAATTCCATGAATTCATAGGACTTCGCTGAAATGGTATCTGTGCCGATGATGCTGTCCAAAGGGTGGTAATGCACCTCGGTGACCTTCAAGTCAGCGTAATCCGTTTGTTCGGTAAGAAAGGTAATGTTTTTGACTGCACTCCAACTGCTGCCCTCTTTGATCCGGGCCTTCAATACAGATGAAGAAGCGATGTTCAGGCTTGCTCCAGAGGCAATGATTTTGGCCTGCTGGGATACAGTTCCCCCAATTTCCCTTGGATCTGAACCATCGATGGTGTAGTAAATATCACCACTGGACTCCGGGTTTGTCATGGTGACTTCAACATTGCTGGAGAAATTCATAACGGGATCAAGGATCTCCTCTCCTGCATTTTTCACTACAGGAGCAGCGAGGCCAGGAAACAGGTCCAGTTCTTCAAGCTGTTCCATCACAATATTGACCCGAAAAGGGAAATAGTCGTTCCGGAGATCCTCCAGCTGGGGAAGCCAGGCATTGTCTTTTGTACGGGGTGTTTCTGTCTGGGTATCACCCCAGCGCGCTGATTCAGCGATGATGGCCATATCTATCTGCTCAACCCGCATGTTTAATCTTTCGACGCACTGGTCGGGAGTAAAAATTCCATTCCCGGTTAGTTGTGCCCACGCCCGGTTTGCAAAGCGAATACGGTACTCTGCATTTTTAGTCAGTTTAAAATGAAGCCATTGGGGGTGGAACTGGTTGAGACCATTCACCACCATCTGGTATTGTCCCGTGATATCCCCAATATTGGCCCTGTTTTCCTGCAATCCTATCCCAGGACCCTCCGAAGGCCCTGTCATCAGGGTATGTTCTCCATCGTGGATAAAAAACTTGAAACCGGAGGTTTTATCTTCCCTGTTTGTAATGGCGAAAAAGTTATTCGGGCCCTTATTATTGCCAAATTTTGATACAGGAGAATCATAGTTGCCGGAATAGATGATGTTGATCATGTAGTCAATCAGGTTGTCTATATCCACATAGACTTCAGCGCCCGGAATACCCTTCCCATTGGCATCCTTTCCCTCAAGCATAAAATAATCCTCATTGGATGTAAATCCTGCTTGGGTGAAATCATAAATTTCACTCCATTTATCGAGCGTCCCGTCGGTGGCTGCAATATCATTGTCATAGAGACCGCCTTTTTTGATGACATCATATTCGTCACTCTTTCCACCCAGATAATCTGCTGCGAATCTTGCTTCAGACCTTTCCTGGGTCTGGAACAGGCCCCAGTACATTCCATTCAGATAGAGGTGGTAGTACCTGCTCCGGGTATAAGGATGCCCGGAATCCTTTTGAGAATCACGGGTAAACACCTCTCGCAAGAAAGTATTCAGGTGACTGGCACCCTGACCATTGGCCCAGCTGTAGTTCTGAGAACAACGCAGATCAATCTTGTCATATTCGGATACCCCTTCGTCCTCAAAAAGCGGAAAGTTCAATTTACTGTCTCCATACTCAGTTCTGAAAAAGAGCCGGAAAGCATGTTTGGGATAGGTGTTGTGCCTGCTCCATCCACCCCGTATTCTCAGTCCGGCATTAAGGTTGAATCCCTCCGATTGGTCTGGATGTATAAGCTCAACAGAACAATCTCTTTCCCATTCGTAGCCCTGGCTGATTGCATTCACATAGATTCCTGTATCCGGATCAAACAGGTTGGCGATGTCGGTAATAACAGAAATGGAAGGAATGTCCAGCAGTGCTTCATCCATCTGGCTGGCGTACTCAGCGCTGTTCACCACATCGGGATCCATGTCATAATCCATGTATTGCATATTCCTGTTGGAAAGATTTTGTGCCGGCCAGCTGCCCCCCGGATGGGTCTGGCTCTTTACCTTATCGAGAAAGATGAAGGTGCGGGCTTCGGGTTTCGATGCTTTCAGACCATCTTTGATGATGGACGCCCTGACCACTACGGAGGGTGTTGCATCCCTGCCCTGGCTACTGGTCGGATCAATGGCGATATCAACCGAGGCACCACCCGAAAAGCTTGTGAAAGATTTTTGCGGATTGCTCCCGTCCAGTGTGTAAATAACATCAGCTCCTGCTACAGATGTACTGATGGAGAGGTTGAAGTTGTCAGAATAAAATCCAGAACTGTGACTGAAAACAAGCCCAACAGTATCGATGGTTTCCGGAAGCTCCGGCATTTCCGGTTGAGCCTGGATGCTCATATCGAAAAAGAAGTCAGTACTTCCTTCAAGTGCTATGTTGCATGCGAAAACAGCGAGGGTATTTTCTCCTTCTACCAGTGCCAGATCTGAGGCATCAAATATGAAGCTTGAAGGTGCGCCCGACTCATGTCCACCATCCGACAGTGCATCATAGCTAACCAAAGCGGGTGCATTCTGACTCAGCACCTGATTGCCATTGATCCAGAGGATGAAACCATCGTCCCAATCCGCTCCTATGGTCACATCATTGAGTGAATCCAGAGACTGAACAGTAAAAGTTGATCTCAGGAAAAGCGTACTGTAGTTCCCGTTCATATCAAGCAACTCGGTGCCGCCCTCTCCATCACCATAGCGAAAGGGAGCTTGGGCAGAAGACCATCCCGAATCATCGAATCCGGATTCAAACCACGTGGCTGGAATATCAACGGCATCACTTCCTTTCAGGAAGCGATAATTTGATTGGGTGCCATGGTTAATCTGTGCATAGCTATCCGCGATCGAAAATATGGAGACGAAAAAAAGGACTATAATTTTTTGTGTCAGGATCAGATGCCCTGCAAATTCAGTATGTTTCAAAGGCTGGGATTTATTGTTAAGATACTTATGCTTATACCAAGTATCCATTAAAAAAGTTGCACAAAGATATACCAATCTGTATATCATGTGGATTTTAATGCCCATTTTTTGGGCAATTTAGATTCTCTTTATGTTCGCACCCAATCCAATTCTTGGCGCAGGGCTGCATGCCATTGGTGCAGGACATTTTGAGGCCAAAGCAGTCCAGGTGCTCCTGTGGTTGCGATGGTTTAAATTAAGCCTGCATCTTCAATAATGCGTGGAACAATGGCTTCCCAACCTACCGACATGAGGTGCAGCCCGTTGATGCCCGGTTTGTTTTTGATCCTGTCAATTATGTCCAGGGCAATTTCCACCCCCAGCTCCTCAAAATCATCCTCACGCGCATCTTCGAAGCGGTCCAGGATGACTTTTGGAACTCTTACTCCAGGGATGCTGTGGTGCAGATACTGGGCCATGCGCTTGCTGCGGATGGGAGTGACTCCGGCCAGGATATAAACCTTGTCCAGGATATTCCTTTTGTCCAGTGCCTCCAGCCAGCGATCCAGTCCGTCGGGATCATAAATCAGGTTGGTCTGAAAAAACTGGGCCCCTGCATTGATCTTTTTCTCCTCCCTCAGCGCCTGCATCCTGGGCTCTGATGCAAAGGGGGAACCGGCAGCTCCCAGGAAGAGTTTGGGTGGAGCTTTCATTTTTCTTCCGTCCAGGTAGATTCCTTCATCCCTCATTCTTCTCAGGATCCATAACATCTGTACAGCATCCATATCCAGGATATTGGTATTGCTGGTGGGGGTAGGGCCAATGCGGGCATTGTCCCCCGTGATGCAGAGTACATTGTGCACGCCCATGACATTGGCACCCATGATGTCGGACTGCAATCCGCTTCTGGTCTTGTCCCTGGCTGCAATCTGAAGGACCGGATCAGCTCCCAGGTCAGCCGCCACTTTGCTGCATGCCATGCTCGACATTCGCGGACTGGCCGAAGCACTGTCCGTGAAATTGACAGCGGCTACCAGCGTCCTTCATCATCTCAATATCCCTTTTGAGTTTGCCGGTGGCAGTACTCAGGGGAGGGGATACCTCTGCAGTAATTACAAACTTGCCTGACCTGAGTTCTTTTTCCAGATTGGAAATGGGTTCATCATAGGCATGGGGGTGGTACTGGCTGTCGCCCTTCCACCATTCTGGTTGCCTTACCGGCTGAAACACCGATTCCCAGGCCAATGCTTTTTTCTCTTTGTCACCCGAGAAGCGGCTTTTTATGAAAGCTCCGCTTCCAAATTTTCGAATGGATCTGACCACATCTCCCCAGGTCTCGGTCCCAACCTTGTCCCAATCCAGCGGAGGAAGTACCTCAAGCAGCAGTTCCTCACGGCCCATCTTAAAGGCCCTTTCATAGATCTTGTACCAGATGCAGGGCCGGGTTTCGTCCACATAGCATTTCTCAGGCGTGGATCCTCCGCACGGACCGTTTCTCATTCCTTTGGGGCACTCCATGGGGCAGATGAAGGCAGTCTCCTGCAAGAGGCAGTTACCGCACATCCTGCATCCAAATGCCGGGCCCTTGATCCAGCGTTCAGTTCTCCTGAGTACCCGTTTGCCAAAAGGCTCTTTCTTAAATGGGAAAAACGGGGGTTGCCATCTTCTGCCCGGTGTTAATAGCGACATAATATTTTTACCTTTCTCCTTTTAACTTGATCCTTTCAGCGCTTCTTGGTTTTGATAGTGTTCGGTAAACCTCATGGCAAAATCATCTCTTGCCCTGATCAGGTCTGTAGCCTTTACTGCTGTTGTTATTTTATTGGGATTGGCGATGGGGCAGGTGAGTCCGTTCCAGATCGACAGCACCATGTGTGCCATGTTCAGCTCCTCCCTGTTGGGGAGTCCAAAGGAGATGTTGCTGGCACCCTGGGTAATGTTCAGACCCAGCCTGTCATGCACCAGTTTGATGGTTTCCAGGGTGACCAGGCAGGCATTGGGATCGGCGCTGACAGCCATGGCCAGGGGATCGATGACCACATCCTCTTCTTTGATGCCCAGGCTGAGGGCCCTCTTCAGGATCTTCTCCGCAATTTTGAATCTTTTTTCCGGATCATTGGTTATACCATCATCGTCCATGACCAGACCAATCACAGCAGCATCATACTCTTTGGCCAGCGGGAGGATGGCGTCCAGAGATTTTTCTTCTCCATTGACCGAGTTGATCAGGCACCTGCCATCAATGACCTTCAAGGCAGCTTCAATGGCTTTGGGATTGGGAGAATCAATACAGAGCGGAACGTCAACAGCTTCCTGGATGGCTTTGACTGTTTCGGGCAGCAAGGCAGCATCATCCACTCCGGGATATCCCACGTTCACATCCAGTACATCTGCTCCAGCCTGGATCTGGCTTTTGGCCAGCTGGATGGCAAAATCAAAATTGTACTGCGACAGGGTTTCCACCAGTTTTTTCCGGCGGGTTGGATTGATGCTTTCCCCGATGATGACAACCGGACCTTCGGTATCGATGATGAGTTCTTGTGACTTGCTTCTCAGGACTGTTTTCATGACTGTAAGGTAAAAGTAAAAAGTAAATAGTAAATAGATAATAGATAATGGATAATGGATATTGGGTAGAGGCTTACATGAGGCCGGTGATGTTGCCGTTGTTGTCGATGCTGATGTTCTCTGATGCGGGATGAGCCGGCAATCCCGGCATACGCATGATATCACCGGTGATGGGGATAAGGAATCCGGCTCCGGATGCTATTTCAATTTCTCTTACGGTGATAATAAAATCTTTGGGTCTCCCCAGCAGGGCCGGATTGTCCGAGAGTGATTTCTGGGTTTTGGCAATGCAAATGGGCATTTGATCCAGCCCCAGTTCAGAGATCTTCTTCAGGTCCTTTTTGGCCTGGGCTGTATAGTCCACATGTTCGGCCCCGTAGATCTTAGTGGCCAGAGTCTCAATTTTCTTTTTCACATCCCAACTCCAGTCATACATGGGGTCAAATACGGGGGGATTGGTTTCCACCACCTCGATCACTTTGTGGGCCAGTTCGATGGCGCCCTCTCCTCCTTTGGCCCAAAGGTCAGCCACAGCGCATCGTATTCCCAGTTCTTCAGCTTTCTCCTTGATGATCATCACCTCCTCATCTGTGTCCGAGCTGAACCTGTTGATGGCGATGACCGGTGTAACGTTAAATTGCCTGATGTTTTCCAGGTGCTTCTCCAGGTTGGGCAAACCTTTCCTGAGCTGCCTCACAATCGGGTTCCGTCAGATTTTTTAAATCAGCCCCGCCATGGTATTTCAAGGCCCTGATGGTTGCTGTCAGTACAACTGCCTTTGGGGAGAGTCCGGCACTCTGACACTTGATGTCGAAGAATTTCTCTGCACCCAGGTCAAATCCGAAACCGGCCTCTGTTACCGTATAATCAGAGAAGGTCATTCCCATGCGGGTGGCAATGACCGAATTGGTTCCCTGGGCGATGTTGGCGAAGGGGCCTCCATGAATGATGGCCGGATTACCTTCAATGGTCTGGACCAGGTTGGGTTTGATGGCATCCTTGAGCAGGGCAGCCATGGCCCCGCCGGCATTGAGGTCCCGGGCATAGATGGGTTTCTTTTGAAAGGTATATCCGATGAAAATGTTCCCCAGTCTTATTTTCAGGTCGTGAAGATCGGCGGCCAGGCAAAGAATGGCCATGATCTCCGAAGCGGCTGTGATGTCAAAACCCGTCTCCCTCGGAATTCCTGAGGTTGTACCCCCCAGTCCCACAACAATATTTCGCAGCGAGCGATCATTCATGTCTATGACACGTTTCCATGATATGGTTCGCTGATCCAGTCCCAGGCCATTGGTTTTGCTCTGAATGTTGTTATCGATCACTGCCGCCAGCAGGTTGTGGGCTTTTTCAATGGCAGCGAAATCTCCTGTAAAGTGAAGGTTGATGTCCTCCATGGGAAGTACCTGGGAATAGCCGCCGCCTGTTGCTCCTCCCTTTATACCGAATACCGGTCCCAGGGAAGGTTCCCGCAGCACCACCGTGGTTTTCTTCCCCACCTTATTCAATCCCTCTGATAATCCAATGGATACAGTCGTTTTTCCTTCTCCGGCCGGCGTGGGTGATATGGCCGAGACCAGGATCAGGTTACTTTTGGCTGCTTTGGATTCATCAATGAGAGCGAGCGGTATTTTGGCTTTATACTTGCCAAACATTTCGATGTCATCTTCACTCACTCCAAACTTCTTTGCGATGGCTGTGATGTGCTTGAAGTTTTACTTTTCTTGCAATATCCAGGTCTTTCATTCTGTAAAAGTATTTGTATAAACTGTAAATTCTACCAACGCTGAATTTATCAATTGATGATGCTATATTTGCAAATAGATCCTAATTTGTTTAATTAATATTAATTATATCAGGTACTTCGGCTTTCCCTCAGTTTCCTGAACTGGGTGGGTGTTTTGCCAATGAATTTACGGAATTGCTTGTTGAAGTGACTCAGGTTATTAAAACCACAGTCAAAGCTGATATCCACAATGTTCAAATCCGTGTTTAACAGTAGTTTACAGGAGTAGTCAATTTTAATCTTATTCAGGTATTCAAAGATGGTCAATCCGGTTGAGGATTTGAAAAACCTGCATACCGAAGCCGGTGCCATGTGTACAATCTCGGCCACCTCGCGAAGATCAATCTCATTCTGATAATTTTTCATAAGGAACTCATGGATCTTATTCACCCGGGTATTGGCCGTCTCAAATTTGGTTTTCACATAGTCGGAACTGGCCAGGTAGGAGAAAGATTCACTCTTCCCAATGTAGATCCATAATTTCATAGAAGAACATCAACCTTTTTAAGCGATCCATATAGGGCAATTGCAGCATGATCCTGCTCACGTCATTGAGGGTGTCACCGGTAATCCGTATTCCTCTTTCAGAAAGTTAATCGCTTTCCTGATATGTTGAAATTCAGGCAGTGATGTAAGGCTGTCAGGTAAAATATCATTGTTGAATAGCATGTAGACAGACTCCAGTGTTCTGCCCGAATGTTGTCTTCTGTGGGTATCCTCGGGAAACCACACATGGGGAATTCGGGGACCGATAAAGATGAGGTCGCCCGGATGGAATTCTTCTACGGAATCACCAACAATTCTTTTCCCGGAGCCTTCGGTGATAAAGCTTAATTCGAATTCCTGGTGGTAGTGCCAGTGGCTTGTGGCGATGTGGTCCTGGAAAATCCCGATGTAAAAGGACTCATCCGGATTTAACTTAATCTGCTCCAATAACTCCTTCATGCTAATTTCATTTTGTATAAATGTAGTAAATGGGTTAAAATAGCATTATAAATTGTGAAAGAAATATCGAACAATTACATGGCATTGGCTATTTTTACATTCTGAATAACGCTCAATCTTAACTAAAACTTAATGTAATGGACGCTGTACTTACGAAACTTGGTGAAGCTGTTGAATTTGGAAAAGTTGATAAGAATTCACCTTATCCTCCCAATCTGAAGGGTGAAGATGGGGCCGATGAACTGGCAAAAGAAGCACTGGATCACTGGTGTGAAGCCAACTGATATCCTCACCGAGGCACTGGTACCGGCCATGGACCGTGTAGGTCAGAAATTTTCTGAGAACAAAATTTTCGTACCCCAGATGCTCATGTCTGCCAAGGCCATGGGTGCGGCCATGGCTCACCTCAAACCTTTCTTCCAGTCCGGTGATGTGAAGACAAAAGGCACATTTATCATTGGTACTGTTAAAGGAGACCTTCACGATATCGGGAAGAACCTTGTGGCCATGATGGTAGAAGGGGGTGGCTGGAGCATCGTTGACCTGGGGGTGGATGTGAATGAAGATACCTTCAACCAGGCACTCGCTGAGAATCCGGGTGCTATTGTAGGATTATCAGCCCTGCTCACCACTACCATGGCCAATATGGAAGAGATTGTGACGAAGATAAAGGAAGCCCATCCCGGTACCAAGGTATTGGTAGGAGGCGCTCCGCTGAATGATGATTTCCGGGCAAAGATTGGTGCCGACTTTTACTCTCCCGATCCACGCGGAGCAGTTGAATACCTGAAGGAGCTGGTAGCTTAAGGCTTGGAAACTGTTCAGATACGATTGCACCCTTTGGGTAAGGTGCTTACTGCCCGTAAGGGTTCCCCGTTAAAGGATGTATTGCATGGAAGCGGTGTGGAATTTCCTTGCGGGGGCAAGGGAAGCTGCGGCAAATGCGCGGTCCGTATCCTTGAGGGTAGGGTTGAAGCAGATGCCCATCACAAACAACAGCTCGAGAAACTGGGGCTGGATTCCGATTGGCGGCTGGCCTGCCTGAGCACTTGCGATGCTGACCTGGTGATCGAAGTGGAACAGTTTGAAGCCATCATCCAGGCCGATGAAACACCCTTTGATTTTACTCCCGGGAAGGGACTGGCGGTGGCAGTTGATTTGGGGACCACCACCCTGGTCGCGCAACTGGTGGACCTGGAGAACGGACACATTCTTGCAGTTGAGACTGCCCTGAATCCGCAGAAATCTTTTGGAAGTGACCTGATCACAAGGCTGGAGGCTGCATTGGCCCATGGACCGGAAGTGCAGACCGACCTGATACGGATACGGATTGGGGAGATGGTGGAGCAATTATATGAAGGCCGTACTGCGGATCTTTCAAAGATTGTGATCGTAGGCAATACGGTAATGCAGCACTTCTTTTGCGCATCCGATATCAGGCCGCTCTCCTTTTATCCCTTTGAATCGCCGAACCTGGGGATGAGGCAGTTCACATCCGAAGAACTGAAATGGAATGTGCGTTGTGGGGAGGTTTTATTTTACCCGTCCATCGGAAGTTTCGTGGGTAGCGATATTCTTGCCGGGATTGCAGCCACCGGAATGCTTCAGAGCGAATCTTTTTCCGTGTTGATTGATCTGGGGACAAACGGGGAGATCGTGGTGGGGAACAGGGAGCGCCTTCTTTGCGCATCCACAGCTGCCGGTCCGGCCTTCGAGGGTGCAAGGATTTCCATGGGAATGCTGGCAACCACCGGTGCCATTGCCTCAGTTCATTCTCTTGGGTCCAATCCTTCCTACAGGGTGATCGGTGAGGTCGATCCCCGCGGCATTTGCGGTAGCGGTCTGATTGATGCAGTTGGCGTTATTGCTGAAGGAGGGTTTACTCGGTGACATTTGGTGAGATCAACTCCGGAGAACAGGAGGTAATGATCGCTCCTCCGGTCTCCATCACCCAGCGGGATATCCAGGAGTTTCAGCTGGCCAAAGCGGCCATTGCTACCGGCATAGAGATTCTAATGGAGACGCTTGGCGTAGGCAAAGAAGAGATTTCCAATATATATATTGCAGGAGCATTCGGCACCTACATCAATGTGGAAAATGTACTTCGCACCGGGATGCTGAGTTTCCCTGAAGAGTCCATTCATCAGCTGGGCAACACCGCCATCATGGGGGCGAGGATGTTCCTCTTCCCGGGGCAGTCATTTTCTGAGGATATCCTTGGAATATGCTCTCACCTGAACCTGGAATCCCATAAGAAATTCCAGGACCTCTATGTGGACCATATGGGTTTCACTCCCCGGGACGATCATTAACAAGTATGGTTTTTTCCCCTCCCTCCCAGATCAACTTTATTCTAAGCGGAACGTTTGAGGTGATTTCTGTAACAGGCACTTCGGTCTGTTGCTTCCTTTTTCCACATAAAAGATTCACAACACCATCCCTTCCAAAGGGATAGTTCTTTACCCCATGTTCATCAAGCAGGCGAACATCCCACACAAGGGTGTTTATATGTGCCTGAGATCGAATACCCAGTATATTTTCCAGCAGAATGGCGGTACCCGTGAGTCCTCCTTCTCCAACAAAATTTTCACGGCCGCTTCCGTGTAAATATTCCGATGAATAGTTTTCCCATATGATGCCCGTAGTCTCAAAAACCTTCATTGCATTATCAAGATGGTTCAGAGCAATTTCATGGGCCAGGGAATCTGCCCCAACCTCTGTCAATCCCTGAAGAACCATATAATTGGTCATGGCCCAGACAGCGCCCAGCCAGTATCCCCCTTCAGGATCAAAATCCGGATGATCTGCTGAAAGGGTTGGTATCCGGTGCGGCCTGTTAAACGCTGCAGTATCTGAAAGATGAGCGAGAAATTCTGGTAGTCTGGCCGGAGGAACCACATCTGCCAGAAGGGCCCAGTAAGCTCCTACTGTTTTTACATCTGACAAACTGCCATCTCTGAAGCGATCCATGTACATACCAATCCCTGAATCCCACATCCTGTCGTTTACAAAGCGGGTCAGCTGGTCCACTTCTTTTTTAAGTCCTGAAACATCATCGGTGCGGCCGAGCACCCCGGCCATTTGAATGAGGATTTTTGCAGCAAATATTTGTTGCAGTGTTGCATCAATCCATGACATAAAACCGTGACTGAAGGCCGGATTGAATCCCTCCGGCAACCTGGGCTGGTTATCCATACCGCAACCCCACCCGCTTGAATAATAGGTTCCATCCGGCCAGCATCTGTAAACACCGTACCACTGGTAATTGGCCAGGAGTACAGGAAACACCCTCGCCAATCGATCCATATCGTTCAGGTTGTTGAAATAATTCCACTCCGCCCAGGGGAATATATTGATTCCTGCGCTGGAAGGATCAAAGCGCTGAAATGCATCATTCCCATTGCTGCCATTTATCTCCCGGCAGATGAAACCATCTTTATGTTGTTTGTTGTAAAAATTGTCAAGGGTCTGCTGAAAATTAAAAGCACGTGAACCGTAGCGACAAAAAAGTACCATGAAGCCGCAGTCTTCCGTGAAGATGTTGCCATTAAAGGCAGGATCGATGTAAGGAGCGATAAAACCATTATCCCTGGTAATGGGATGTATGTTATTGAATGCAAGTTCCCAGGTTCTCCAGTAAAACCTGATAAGGTCGGGCCGGTCCGGCCAATGCGGTACCGGCAGCTTGTCCTTTATATCCGCAAACTGCGGGGGTAAAGCAGTATTGCTCGTGCTTTCAATAAAGGTGTTTTCGTCCACGTATGTATTGGGTACATAGGTGTCAAAATAGGGTTGTGCAAACAAAGAACCAAGGCACAACACAAGGCTGGAGCAGATAATGGTTGCTTTTATATTCATGTTATTTATTCGTCATCTTATTTTGCTTTGATCTTGAAAGTCACCTGACCGACGAAGGGATTATTGTCCAGTGTAAAGAGATTTTCTTTATTACTGGCCGTTATTTTTGCCAGCTTTTGGTCAGAAGGCAGGCAAACCAAACCATCAGCAATAACTTTCTCAGCCGAATAGACCATTAGTTCCAATTCAGACCAGTCCATCTCTTTTGTGGATTGGGCCAGTTTAATATGTGGGATAATTGTGCCATCTCTGACCAGCATTACTACGGGAATGGTTCCTGCTTCAATGTTGTGCCATCCGGCATCGTATACTTTCCCTGTTTGATAATCAATCCATTTCCCTTTTGGCAGGTATACGTCCCTTTGGGTAACATCCTCGAACAATGGGGCCACTAAAATGTCGGAGCCAAAAAGGTATTCATCATCCACGAGCCACGAACCGGCATCGTCGGGGTATTCCACAAACAGGGCACGCATCATGGGCAAGCCGTTTTCGCTTGCGTGTTTCGATTGTGCATACACATAAGGCATCAGTTTGTATTTCAATTCGGTTGCCAAACGAAAAGCGTCATTAAAACTCTCGTTATATTCCCATGGTTCTTTGGGAGGCGCACCATGGGTGCGGGTATGAGAAGTGAGCATGCCAAATGGAAGCCAACGTCTGTACACATCTTCAGGGGTTTCCAATACAAAACCCCCTATGTCGTGGCTCCAGAAAGAAAAGCCGGAAAGCCCGATGGATAGCCCGGCCCTCAATGTGGCTGCCATGGCCGTATTGGTGTTGGCGGCGTCGCCACCCCAATGTACTGGGTAACGCTGGCTACCCGCCCAGGTTGACCGGGCCCAGATAATATGATTTCCTGTCACTTCTTTCGTAATATCAGCTGCCGCTTTGTTATACCTCAATGGATAGAGGTTATGCTCGTAAAAACCTGTGCGTCCTGAAGCATAAATGCCGTTTGGAGGGGCGGCTTCACCAAAATCAACCTTGATGGCGCCAACGCCCAGTTCCAGCAATCCCCTGATTTTATCCTGGTACCAAAGCACGGCTTCAGGATTGGAAAAATCGAGGACAGCATCTTCGTAAGGCAAATTGCCCTTATCATTTTTCACAAACAATCCCTTTGAGATGATTTCAGGGAATAGTTCATTCTTAGGTACAAAATAGGGCAGCTGCCACAGGCAGGTCTTAAATCCCAGGGCATCGAGGTCAAGGATCATTTTTTCAGGATCAATGAAACGGGATACCGAGAATTTGTAATCGCTCCTCCAGTCGTGCTCAAACCATCCGGTGTCAAAATGGATCACATCGCTGGGGATACGGTTTTTACGTAATTTGGCAGCCACATCCCTTCCGTCAGCTTCCGAAAAATAAGTGATCCGGCTCATCCACAATCCAAACGACCAGAGCGGGGGCATGGGCGCCTTGCCTGTCAGATCTGTGTATTCGTCTAAAATATCTTTTGGATCACCCAGGAATACAAATAAATCAAGTGCTTCGTCACCAATCATTAATGAGTTAACCGCATCAAAGTACTTTCCAATATCGCAGGCGATGGGAGTGGAGGTATGCATGAACATGCCATACCCTTTGTTGCTCATAAAAAAAGGAATGGGCTTGTACATGGTTTCGTTCTGTACGCCATTGGCATCATCGGTCCATAAAACCACTTTTTGACCGCGTTTGTCAAATCCCTTGAATGATTCGCCCAGGCCAAAAATCTTTTCGCCTGGAGACAGTGAAAAAACAGCATCAACACTGCGGGAATAATCTGATGAACGACGTACAAAGGAGAAGGGCACAATGGGTGTAAAAGTCCCTGCATTGTCGAGGTTGTGGTTGGTTTTTGTAAGCAACTTCCCTTTGGCATCATAAAACTCAACGTGCCAGGGATAAGCCCTGACAATCACCGATCCAAACTCGCTGCTGTATTGATGTCCGTTCTCAATTTTACTGTATTTCCATGAATGATCTGTTGGGGCAAAACCCTTAACCAGCATCAGTGACGCTTGCTCTGCCTGTGCCTCAAAGCCGGTTTTCACCCGCAGGCGAACAGTTTTGGGAGAAACAAAATCTAAATAGAAAGGCAAAACCGGATTGGCCTCATATTCAACTCCCGGGAATTCGTTGCCGGCAATGGGCCTTAAGAATGCCAGCATGTTATTAAATGCCTGCCGGGTCTGGTATACATTGCGCTGCCATTGAATGGCACCTTCTCCCGTTTCAGGGTCAAAAGAAGCCAGACTGTCGGCAAAAAAATAGGTGTTCGAAAAATTCCTGAAATCCCGGCTGATGTCCATGGGCTCGTTCAAAAGGGCCTGGTTTTCCTGACCGGTGGAAATCGGCAACTGGGCTTCGGCCAGATGGGGGAATAAGACCATCATTGCAAAAGCAATTCCGTACGCAAGTTGATTCATTTTTTTAAAAATTAAGTGTTCACAATTTTAGTTATATATTGGGTTTTAACGTACCACCAGCGTGGTATGAAGCACGACTGGCACAGCACCAACCCGGGGTCCCTCCCAATCAGTTGCATCACCATTGCGAATGCGCAAAAGCTTAAATTCTCCGTTCACATACTGACCCTCCTTTACCTTCAGGTATTGCCAGGCCCTGCCTTTGTTGGCACCAGCCGGCCGGAAGGTGTAACGACTGTGTGTGCCGATGAGGACAAACTCGTTTTCGCCCAGTTGTACCACCATTGCTTTGCCAATCGGTTTGGCATTGGGCCGTGCTGTGCGTCCACTGGATGCACTAAATGTAATGATGGCCTCCCAGGCACCAAGATCGATCCTATGTTCGGCTTGATCTTCATGCTCAACCACAGCCTTGATTTTTCCTTCAAATCCCCATCTTGCCAGTTCCCTCATCATGGGGCCTGCCATGGCATATTCCTGTGCCAGAGGCGCCAGGCGTTCTGCTGTTTCTTCCGCTGTTTCTCCCCGGCCATTGTCGTCTATTCCAAATGGTGAATAACCAATACCACCTCGTGCAATCAATTCATACAGGTATTTTGAGTTTTCTAAACTGGCGCGTGTCTCGGGAATAAACAGCGCATTGTCGGGGCGATCGTATAACTCTATTACCTTTAAAATGGTCTCAGTGCCTGATAGATAAATATCCGGAGCCACCAGGTCGATGGAGGGTGCGGCGACCTTCCAAATGGGGATTACATTGTCTGTGGGGCCTCCGCTTTCGTAGCTTGATGCTGGTGGATTGGTAAGGGGATCGCGCAATGCTGCATTGACAAATAAGGGCAACTGATTCACTGACTTGCCGGCCGCAGCCACATACTCAATATAGCTGGCAACAGACCAGGCATGGAAATATTCGTCAGCGTTTTCCCCGAATACCTCCTGCCAGGTTCCTTTCGAAACAAGGGGTTTGTTTAGCGCCTTAAGGACCTCAGGCTTGAGCAGTTCTTTGGGAACCGGTCCTTCAAACAGTTTTTGAGCGGCAGGGGAATAATCCCGCACGCTTCCCCATGAACCGGGTTCATTTTGTACCTGAACCATCAGCACTGTATGCTGCGGATCTGCCTCTTTCAGATACTTCATTACTGCTTTGAAAGCTCTGGCGTCAGCTTCCATGGCCGCCTTTGTGTGAGGTGAAGGCGAATCCACCGCTTGTCCGTCTTTCCCCGTGATGTTGGGATACTTGGCCGCATCTTTTTTCATCCATTCCGGCATATAATGGTTGCTGCCGTTCTTCCAGGTGGCGAACCACAGGATGACCAGGTATTTGTCCCGTTCTCTTGCCTGAATAAGCAGTGTATCAATCATGGAAAAGTCAAATTCCCCGGGCTGAGGCTCAATCTGTTCCCAGTAGATTGGGATCTCCAGGGTGTTGGCGTTCAAGGCCTCTATGGCCGTCCATACCTGTGGCAACATGCCCGGCCAGGTACTGGAATTGTGCGACTGTCCACCCAGCATGATGAAGGGTTCACCATCAACCAGAAGTGCATGGCGGCCATTTTTCTCAACAATTTGTGGCATCGTACCCTCAAGGGATTGCCCCCTGGGCGGCTCCTGATATTAACAGTGCCCCCAGGCTACATACAGTAATAAATCTTCTCATTTTTATTGGGTTTATTTTTTACTTGCTATAATATTATTGACACATTTTAATCCTGGGAATCCGGCCACGGGGTGCTCCTGCCTTCATGGACGTATTTTTCCAGCAGGGTGGAAAGTTCCTTCACCAACCGGGGTTCCTGGCTGGAAAGATTGTTAGTCTCACCCGGATCATCTGCAAGATTGTATAGCTGGATGGGTGGAAGTCCTTCTACCTCCTCTGTTTCTGGTTTGGGTGAACTCCAGCCCCCTGATCCCGGACAAAGGATCAGTTTCCAATCACCGCTGCGGATGGCAAAAGAGCCGTTTACAGAGTGGTGTACGGTGGCTTTCCTGAGTGCCCCGGTGGACCTTCCCTGAAGAATGGGCAGCAGGTTGTAGCTGTCCACTGCTTCATCCTCTTCCAGCTCGTAGCCGATGATGGATGCCACTGTGGCCATCAGGTCCGTGAGGCAGATCACCTGCTGACTCCGGCTGCCCGCTTTGATCTTACCGGGCCAGCGTACCGCAAAGGGTACCCGGTGGCCGCCTTCATATATATCAGCTTTGGCTCCCCGGAAATGGTAGCTGGGATCGTGTCCGAAAAGTGCCAGCTCCTCAAATTCCGCCTCGGGAGAACAGCCGTTGTCGCTGGTGAAGATGACCAGGGTTTTTTCTTCGATTCCATTTCTTTCCAGGGCCTCCAGCACCAAACCCACCGTATGATCCACCTGGAGCATAAAATCACCATAGGCATTGGTGTGGCTCTTCCCTTTGAATTCATCCAGCGGAAGGATGGGTGTGTGGGGTGCGGGCAGGGGAAAATAGAGGAAGAAAGGTTTTTGGTTCCCTGGGGAGGCCTGCCTGTCAATAAATTCCACGGCTTTTTCAGTCAGTACCGGCAGTACCTGGTGGTGGTCGAAATCATCACCGGTGAGACCATTTCGCCACCATCCCATTTCTGATTCATTGCTGGTATAGCGGGTGGGGACCATGGTGGCCCTGTCGTTCTCGATGTACACATAAGGAGGGATATCGAGGGAGGCGGTGATCCCGAAGAAATAGTCAAATCCCACGGAGGTGGGACCGCTGCTCAGGGCTTTGGAGAAATCAGCGCTGTCGGTCGTCCCTTCGAAAAACTGCCATCCCAGTCCCAGGTGCCACTTTCCCACGCATGCTGTGGTATATCCAACCTCCTGGAGCATGGTCCCGATGGTAGACTCTGCGGGCTCAATTAAAGATTCATCCCAGCTCCAAAGAACACCTTCTTTTAAGCGGGTACGCCATGCGTACCGGCCCGTGAGAACCCCGTAGCGGGTTGGACTGCAAACGGCGGAACCTGAGTGGGCATCTGTGAATAGCATACCCTCTGCTGCAATCCGGTCAATATGGGTGGTTGTCCATGCTGCATCCTTGTTATAGGCAGAGACGTCTCCGTATCCCATATCATCCGCAAGGATGTAAACAATATTGGGAAGGGTTTCAACAGGCCGCTTTTTGCAGCTGCCAAGGAGAACAAGGGTCAGAAAGGAAAGGAGCAGGAGCTTCGATGCATGCCTGGTCATCATGGGATGGAGGTTTAAAAGTTTCATTGGAAAGTTATAATTTTTATTGTTCCTTGTCCAGCTGTGAATTGTTTACTTGAAACCATTGGGGACTTTTTTTTATATTAGCCTCAACCAATCTGAACTGTGATGCCTGACCAAAACTCCTCCAGGAAGATCGAGCTCCAGAGTAACGAGGTAGAAGATATGCTGGGAAGGGTTCCGGGGTGGATCACCCGCAACGGGATCATTCTGTTTCTTTTCCTGCTTGCTCTGCTCATTTTCGGAAGCTGGGTATTCAAGTATCCTGAAATCAAGCGGGGAACCATCCTGGTTACGTCGGTCAATCCCCCGGCCAATCTTGAGGCACGTGCAAGCGGAAAGATCACAGATCTTTTTGTTAGTGACAATGACATGGTTCATTCCGGGGATGTGCTGGCCATGATCGAGAACCCGGCTACCTACGAAGATGTAATGGAGTTGAAGGCCGGACTTGCCTTCCTTGATACCATTGCCATTGAGGATGTCTCTGAGGAGATGCCGGAACTTAAAAATGTGCGATTGGGAACCATCCAGACCGACTACTCCATCTTTTTGAAAGCCTACAGGGATTATGTGGAATTCAGACGTCTGGACTATCACCAGCGGCGCATTGAGCTGCTGCGTTCGGAACTGGTGCGGCAGAAGGATTACTCCAGGAGCCTCTCAGAAAGGGCAAGAATCACCGAAGAGGAGTACAACCTTGCCCAGCGGCAGGCCAACCGCGATGCCGATCTCTATATTGAATCGGTGGTTTCGGAGTCAGACATGGAGAAATCCCATTCAGAGATGCTGGCCAAGCGCAATAAATGGCAGGAGATCGTCAGCCTGATCGCCGAAAACAACATCAGCGTGGGCAGAATTCAGGAACAGATTGTCGACCTGGAGCTGAAGCAGCAGGAGGAGCAGTCAAGAAATATCAACATCCTGGAAGAATCCACCAACAACCTGAAAGCCTCTATCGTATCGTGGGAACAGACCTATTTGCTGGTGGCCCCTGTGAGTGGTGGAGTGACTTTTACCAGGTTCTGGAGTGAGAACCAGAATGTGGAAGCTGGTGAAAAGGTGCTGACCATCATCCCCACCGAGTCAGGATCCATTGTAGGCAAAATCAGCTTGCCAACACAGGGAGCAGGGAAGGTAAATAAGGGGGACCAGGTGAACATCCAGTTTAATGATTATCCCCATCTTCAGTATGGAATGGTGAAAGGGTATGTAACCAACATTTCGGAGGTGGCCGATGATGAATACTATACGGTTGAAGTTAATTTACCTACGGGGCTCCGTACCTATTATGATATTGATATTCCATTCAGTCAGGATATGCAGGGCCAGGCAGAGATACTGACAGATAAATTGCGGATGTTGCAGCGGGTGTTAAATCCCATCAAATCAGCAATTACCAAACAGATTGAGATGTGATTACCCGGAATGGTCTGATCTCCATATTGATTTTATCAGCCGGTCTTGCTGCCGGATTCCTTGCTTCAAAGGGTGGTATTGGTTTCCTGGCCATCAGTTCCCAAAAGAAGGATCTTTCCGAAATTACCCGCATCCATCCCAGACCGGATTCTGGTGTGGTGGAGATGCCCCTTCGGATTGTTGACCTGGGAGGTGTGGGTGTATTGCCCGATACTGCCAACTGGGGAAACAACTATGAACACAACCAGCACTTCTTTGAAGATGTGATGCTGGTCAATCCCCCCTTTATTGATACTGCTGCCTTTGCAAGGGAGAGCCATAAGTGGGCAGGGTACACGGGACGAATGGGCAGGTTTGGTTACAACGCCATTGCGATTCCCTGGTTCCTGGAGTTTATCAATTTTGATAAGGAGGGCAATGGCAGGCAGGTGTACGGCGATGCAAGCATTTACAGGAGCAGGCATGACAGTCTCTCAGCCCGGTTCGGAGCACTGATGGAAGTTGCAGCGGACAGCGGGCTCGGGACTTACCTGTGGACCGATATGGTGGCCCTTACTCCCCCTTTGAAGGAATACCTGGAGGAGCGTTTCGGAGAGATAGATACAGAGAATCAGGCTTTCTGGGAGATATATGGAAAAGCAGCCGAGGAGGCTTTCGAAAAATTCCCTCAGGTGGATGGAATGATCATCCGGATCGGGGAGGCGGGTTCTGTTTATAACAAACCGGGATGGGATTATACCAGTGAATTGTATGTAAGATCTCCTGAAGCAGTCAGGCTGATGCTGGAAGCATTTCTGGAAGCGGCAGAGAAATATGACAAAACCATCATATTCCGGACCTGGTCGGTGGGTGTGGGGAAGATCGGAGATATGCATACCAATCCCGATACTTACCAGGAAGTACTGGGGGATATCCATTCAGACCACCTGGTGGTCTCTACCAAATACTGCAGCGGGGATTTTTACAGCTGGCACAATTTTAATCCTACGCTCTATCAGGGACAGCACCGGCGCATCACCGAGATTCAGGCAAAAAGAGAATTTGAGGGTTTTGGTGCCATACCCAATTATGTAGCTCCCCTGCACCAGTCAGCCCTCCAGGCCTTCCTTGCAAAGAACCCCAGGCTGGAAGGAGTCTGGGTGTGGACCCAGTATGGAGGACCCCTGAGGGCAGGACCCATGATCATCTACCCCTTTTATGGGTTTAATGCCATCAATGATGTGAATGTCTATTCTGCCAGCCGCCTGATGATGGATCCCTATGCCAATCTGGACTCCATTACGCGTGCCTGGATCGGTGATTATTTCGGAAACGATTCGCTGCTGGTGAGTAACATGACAGATTTTTTGAATGCTTCCTATGGAGTGATGCTGAAGGGATTGTACATCAGTGAGTTTGCAAAATATGATGTAAAAGCGCTGGGACTGGAGCCTCCTCCCATGCTGTGGATCTTTGAATGGGATATCCTGGGAGCTTCCAGTGCAGTATTCAGTAACATTTACTATGTCACCAGGGATCACTTCCAGGAGGTGGTGGATGAAGGATTTGAAGCTGTTCAGGGTGCCGTTCTGTTGAAGGACCTGTTGCTTGCGGCCAGGGAGAGGGTGGAAAAAAATCCGGATGATTTTGACCTGCTGATCGCATCGGTGGATTACGAAATTGAATTGTTCAGGCTGCTTGATTACTACAGGCAGTTTTTCATGCACTATTACCATTGGATTGATACGGGGGACAGGAGGTCCGCGACACAATACAAACTGGCCCTTGGTCAGTTCAAAGCAGTGGTGCAGTATCATGAGGATAAGTTCGAAGGGGACCTCAATACCCTGGGAATGGATTTTGAAGAGACGAAAACCGGGATCAAGGCTGCTGAAAATGCACCCTCGTCCATCAGGTGGGCCAGGGTGACATCGGTGCTTGCGCTCTTTCTCCTGCTTATGGGAATTCCGGGTTTTGTGAGGGACAGGGGACACAGGAGATTTGCAGGGACGCTCTATTTTGATGCCATCTTCAGGCCCCACCTGATCAGCGATATGGATGCCTGGCATGGTATACGCAGAATGGGAGTGGGTCTCCTTGCCATTTACATCCTCTCTCTGGTGATATTTTCCTCATTCTCATCCCTGCTGTTTCCCCTGGTCCTGGGTGTCCTGGGTTTGGTCTATATAGCGATCCTGGCCCTGTTGATGAATGCCTGGAAGAACCTTCCCAAGATACTGGTGACGCTTCTGGCTCCAAAGGTATTGATCATGGTGTTTATCCTTGTGATTGTTGCTGTTCGGGGTCCCGGATATTTCTGGTACCAGATCTGGGTGTCCGATCTGTTCAAAATGATTTTCCTGTCGCTCTATTTCATGTTGCTTTTCAGAAAATTCCAGGTATATGTGATTTTGGGAAGGAAATGGGGACACCGGAAAAATTCCGGTTCCATAGCCATGGTCCTTTTTGCACTGGGGATACAGCTTCTTCTGACCGGACTGGCCCTGCAGTTTTTCGGTCTGGAAGAGAGCCTCACAGCCATGAACAATGAACTGCTTGTGTTGCCGGGAGGACTTTCCAAGATCATGGGAATTACCACCCACCTGGGGATTCCCCTGGAGCTGCCCGTCTGGATCATCTTTTTTTCCGCCGGGCTTGTATTCATCTCCCTGCTCATATTCATTATAAATTACCGTTTTCGGGTGAAAAGGGTCCGCTGAAACTCCTGAAAGACACTCATACACCCTTGTTCACATGCTTTGGTGGGAAATTCTTTTCAATTTGTATATATATGTTTTATAAATTGCACCGTTATTTTTATGGAACTTAACAATCGTATTCAGAATGTCACGCATCCGTAACGGAATTTATATCGGTATACCCTTGATTTTAATGGCCGCGATCATCATCGTGGTCTTTGTCCCCTTCAACTCGGATACATCTCAGAACCAGGAACTTCAGATTTCCCGGGTAGATGTGGGCAGGATCACCAGGTCCTTCAGCGGGGAGGGAACTGTCGTGCCGCAGAGCGAGGTAATCATTCTGAGCCCGGCATCAAGCATTATCAAGGATATCCTGAAGGAGGTGGGAAGCCATGTGGAAGCAGGAGAACCCATTATCATCCTGAATCCCACACCCATCCAGCTCGAAATTGAAAACATCCAGGACCAGTTGGAAATGAAGCAGAATTCGCTTCGGAAAAACCAGCTGAGTGCCAGAAGTACAAAAGTCGACCTGGATTACAATGTGCAGGTAAAGAACTTACGGATTGCTTCTTTGAAGGCAGACCTGGCTGATCAGGAACAGTTGCTGGAGGTAGGGGGGATCTCTCCTGCTAAATTTGAGAAAACCAGGCAGGAACTGGAACTGGCGGAGCAGGACCTGATGATGCTGAAGGAGAAGAATTCCATTAAACTGCAGCAGCTTGAAGCCGATGAAGAGGGACTGAGCCTGCAGATCGAAATGCAGGAAAAAGTGCTGGCAGCCAAGGAGGAGGCGCTCAGTAAAATGATTATCCGGGCTCCTTCGGCCGGGATCATCCTCTCGATCCAGGGGAAAGTGGGGGAGAAGGTAAATAATGACCGCTTGCTCATCGAGATGTCCGACCTGACCAATTTCAAGATCCGGGGGACGGTGGATGATGATTACTCCGATCAGTTGAAAACAGGAACCAGGGTTTATGTGGGTATTGATAATCAGAAACTAACAGGTGTGGTGGGAACGGTGAACCCGGTGATCAGGGACCGCAAGATCGAATTTGATGTAAATCTGCAGGAGAGCAATCATTTTAAACTGAGGCCCAACCTTACCGTGAATCTTGAGATTGTCAGGGCTGAACGGGACAGTGTACTTCGTATGGCCCCGGGACCGGCTATTGGCAGAGGCAAGGAGCATGAGGTATATGTGATTTCGGACCAGGGAGCAGAATTAAGACTGATCCGTACCGGGTTGAGAACAGAAGAGTATATAGAAATAGTGGAGGGAGTTAAAGAAGGGAGAGCTGGTGGTTCTGTCAGAGATTTCTTCCATTGAAGAACTGGAAGAACTGGAATTCCAGTGATGCATCATTGATCATGTTAAGCAGGTATTTTACAATTGGATTCATCGTATGGGTGGCAAACCTGTCAGCCCAGGATAGCCTTGTGGTCTCGCTAAGCCTGAAAAATGTGGTGGATCTGGGCATTTCACAATCGTCGGCTGTGAAATATGTTCAGAACCGGGATGTGAATTATTACTGGCGGTGGAAAAACCACCAGACCAGGTTCCGTCCACAGCTTACACTGTCCGGTAGCCTTCCCGATTTTGAAAACCAGACCAAACCCATCACCCAGCCCGACGGAAGTATCGTATTTAACCAGGTAACCCAGCTGGAAACTTCTGCCCAGCTGGCCATCTACCAGCCCATCCCGCAGCTGGGGGCCAACGTTTATGCAGCATCGGGGATTGTTCGCCTGCAGGATTTTAACAACAGACTGTGGGATTTTCAGGTTATCCGGTGAGTGTTGGGATCATTCAGCCCCTGTTTGCCTACAACTGGATGAAATGGACCCGCATGACCGAACCACTGGTATATGAAGAGGCGCAAAAAAGATTCATCGAATCCATAGAGGAGATCTCCTACAATGCCACCGCCCGTTTTTTTAATTACTTGAAAATTCAGACCAATTATAGTCTGGCAGAGACAATTTAAAGAACAGTCAGGATAACCTGAAGATCGCTCAGGTAAAACAGGAGCTGGGGAACATCTCCGGGAATGACTATTCAAGAATCCAGCTTTCGGTTTTTAATGCGCAGAAAGCATTAAACAATGCCAGGATCGATCTGAAAAATGCCGATTATGAGCTGAAAAAATATATCGGGCTTGACCAGAACTTGACCATTGAACTGATCATCCCCCTGGATATGATCCTCTGGGAGGTTGATCCGGAAAAAGCGCTGGAGGAATCACTTGGAGAACCGCAAAGAGACTCCCCAGTTTGAAAGGCGCTTGATCCAGGCTGACCGGGACCTGACCCAGCGCAAAGCGAGATGCGGGTGTGAATGCTACACTAAACATGAGTTATGGAGTGTCCAACAGCGCGGATGAATTTGGTGGGGTATACCAGAATCCTGAGCAGCAACAAAATGTACGCTTGTCATTGAGCGTGCCGATCCTTGACTGGGGACGATCCGAATCACAGGTAAAACTGGCCGAATCACAGACGGGAGCTGGTGCTTTATGATGTGGAACAGGACCGGCAGGATTTCGAAAGGCGGGTGGTGGTCCAGGTGGAGCAGTTCAACCTGATCAAATCTCAGATCGAAACCGCTGAGGCTGCTGACAAAGTTGCTGAGGAAGGCTACCTGATCGCCTTGAAAAAGTTCCAGAACGGGGAGATCAGCATTACCGATCTGAATATTTCCCTGGCCGAACGAGAGGGAGCCAAGCGGGATTATATCCGATCCATTGAGAATTACTGGGAATCCTATTTCCTGTTGAGGGAGATTACCCTCTATGATTTTGAATTCCAGTCAGAAAATATATTATACAAACCCGATGCTTAGCACACAATAAGTGCTTAGTGCTTAGTACTCAGTACTCAGAAAAAATAGTGAAAGGGAAAAGTAAAAAATAGAGGTAAAAGATAGAATGATGAAGAGAGTTTGTACACTGATGATGGTGGCCATGGTGGCAACGCTTGCGATGAATGCCCAGGAGTGGGTGGAATTGTTTAACGGGAAGAACCTGAAAGGGTGGACCAAACTGGATGGAACCGCCGAATACCGGGTTGAGAACGGGGAGGTGATCGGGACTTCAAAAACAGGGACACCCAATACTTTTATGGCCACCAAGAAAGTATATGGTGATTTCATCCTGGAATATGAGATGAAGATGGACAGGGGTCTCAACTCGGGGGTTCAGTTCCGCAGTGTGGCCCTGCAACCCGATGGTACAGAGCGTGTGAACGGCTACCAGGTGGAGTGCGATGACCATGATGACAGGCCCTGGGCGGGTGGTATCTACGAGGAAGCATCCCGGGGATGGCTCTATCCCATGTCATACAATCCCTCTGTTGCCAAAATCAATAGGCGTGGAGAATGGAACCAGATGAGGGTAGAGGCGGTTGGAAGTACCATCCGAACTTACATCAACGGAGTCAACTTTGCCAACCTGGTGGATGATGCCCGAAAAGAGGGTTTTATTGCGCTCCAGGTGCATGGCATTGGAAATGCTGGGGAGTTGAACGGAAAAGAGATCAGGTGGAGGAACATCCGGATCATTACCGAAGAGCCCGGAAAATATATGAAAACCGAAAAGGATCTTGCCCCCGAGGTAAGTTACCTCACCAATGATCTGACGCCTGCTCAGAAAGAAGCAGGCTGGAAGATGCTCTGGGATGGAAAAACCACAGAGGGCTGGCGTGGAGCCTTTCTGGAAGGATTTCCTGGTACAGGTTGGAGCATGGAGAACGGTGTCCTTACAGTGCATAAGAGTGGTGGTACAGAGGCTGGAAATGGCGGTGACATTGTGACAAAAGACAAATACGGGAACTTCATCCTGGAAGTGGACTTTTTAATTACCGAAGGAGCCAACAGCGGGATCAAGTATTTTATATTTCCTGACCTGGAGGTGCTAAGAGATTCCGCCATAGGCTGTGAATTCCAGATCCTGGATGACGTACATCACCCCGATGCAAAATTGGGTATCCTCGGGACACGTACCCTGGCTTCATTGTATGACATGATCCCGGCCAATGCGCTTCTTTATGGTGAAGACAATACCCGAAAACGTTTTAACGGGGTGGGCAAATGGAACCGGGCGCGGATCGAGGTGCACGGATCAAAGGTTTCTCACCATCTGAATGGCGTAAAAGTAATTGAATACGAAAGGGGAACACAGATGTGGAAAGCCCTGGTGGCCTACAGCAAGTATGCCAAATGGCCTGCTTTCGGTGAAGCTGAAACGGGACACATCCTTCTCCAGGACCACGGGGATGAGGTGAGTTTCAGGAACATTAAAATACTGGAACTCTAATTCGAATAGAGCATTTCCATTTTCTTCCTGTATGCATCGTACATGGATGGCCTGTGGTCTAGCAGGCTACGGAGCCTGTTCTGGTATACCTGGAAGGCCAGGTCCCAGGTGTCACAGGGATCGGCATAATTCCATTCCTTGATACCTGCATCATCGATCCAGTAGTTGGGCCGGGTTTCCGGGAAAGGGCGGATGAATTTTCCTCCCCATGTGAATTGTGAAGGGTCATCATGGTTCATCTCTTCAAGAAGGTAAAGGAGGGTAGGGGTGTCTCCTGCGCGGAAATAGTGAGCCCAGCTCTTTGATTGCACAACCTCCCAGATGTAGTGACCCAGGTGACCATATTCCTTGATCTCAAGCAGAAATTCACGGGGTTCCTCTCCTTCGAACATGCCATTGTAGGCCCAGTCGTTCTCCATCCACCAGAGGGAATGGAACCTGCTGTCGTTGAAAATTTCATTCCTCTTCTTACCATTCCAGTTTGAAGTCTCACAATACTTTTCCACCCTGGCATTTTCCCGGCTGTCAGGATTGTCCATCATTAGGTTGGTGGCTATGGTAAGGACGCGGAGTTTATCTGCAATCTCGGGAGCTTCAAATAGGGCTTGCTGTATGGTGCCCATATTCCCCCAAACCAGGATATACAGGGGTCTTTCATCAATTCTTTTAGCCTCGTTCACAATGCGTTCGATGGCGTCCTCGTTGTTTTGAGCTATCACTGTCCTGAGGGATTCGGGATCAGGGTAGCCAAGATCCTGGAAGGCGTAGTCCGGGTTCTTAAAATCAAGCTCATAGGCATCCACTGCCTCCAGGGTGGCTTCGATACCGTTGCCCATCCAGTAATCCGGCACGATGACTTTGATATCCACTTCATTTGCATACATGAATAGGTGGCCCATGGACTGCTTGTCATCAGGATCTCCTCCGGCATTGTTTATGTCGGTAAGGACGATGATGCGGGGAACCTGGGTTTCGGCGTCTTTTTTGATATTGCATCCGTGTAACATAAGTAGGGCCAGAAGAAAACAGGGAAGAAAGTATGTTTTCATTATTTCAGTTTATCTATAGTGATGATTAAATTACATTGATGATGATGCGCTTGTACCTCTTCAGGGGGGCATCCCCATTATCGGTAGCGGTAAGAATGATGTGCAACTCTTTTCCTGAGGCATCTTCGGGGACTAACAGCGATGCTTTTACTTTATCTGCACCCTTGATGGCGATCTCTTTCCCGTATGGGTTCTCACCAGCATAATGATAATGCCACCAGGTATAATTCAGCTTGTCTCCGTCAGGGTCTGTGGACCCACTGGCATCGAGACTGATTTTTTCTCCTGCACCAGCCTTAATGATTTCCGGGATAGAATTTGAGATTACCGGGTAATGGTTTGCGGCTTCAGGGGATTGCACACACCAATCCATCCTGGCAGCAAAATCTTCCTGTATATCCAGGAGCCAGATCCACTGTCCATGCAATCTGTCCCCATCATCCACAGCATCACTGTAATAAAGCTGCTTGTCCCTCCTCGCAAAGCGGCCTCCCCAACCGCCGCAGGTGGGATGGGTTTCCGCTTCTAACCCATTTCCAATCAGGTGGAAGAATGAGGGAGAATCACCTTCGCTGAAGTAGCTCTGAGCATACATAGCCCCCAGGGCACCGTGTCCCTCCTTCACATTCCTGGTGGTCCAATCCTTACTGAAAATTACATGATTGGAGTAGGGATGACCTTCATGCTGGTAATTCAGTGCTGTGAACTGGTGACACTGGATATAGAATACCTCGGGGTAGTTTTCGCGGATCCATGCAGCAGTACTGTCCTGGTCCGCTATGGCATAGATCTTTAGTTTGGCCAGTGCTTTGCCCAGGTCCTCTTTTCTAAAATCCCGAGCCATGATAGAGATGGCCTGTGCTATGGTGTTGGTGCCGCCCCAGGCCTGCACCCAAACAGGTCGGGGATCAGGATCTGTCAGTACACGGATGATGTGCCGGGCTCCTTCGCTTTCGAGCGGGCCTGGGAAATGCAGGTAGTTCTCATCCATATTTCCTGCATAGCAAACTTCCTTCAGATCTTCCGGTGTTGGATAGCCCACCTGATGTTTCACTATATTGTCTCTCACAGTTGCCCAAATATCAATGGTTTCCTGCATCCAGACTGTTCCATGCCCGTGCCGTTGCCATTTGGAGTTTCCATAGATTAATCCCTCGGTTTCAAATTCATTGGTATACATCAGGAATCGCACGAAAGAGGTTTTATCATCGATCTCCCCGTCGGTGGTGACAATCAGTCGGGGTTTATCTGCTTCCGGCCTTACCTTCACTATCACCCTAGCGTACCTGGTCAATGCAGGATCCCCATCATCGGTCACACTGAGCACAAAATGCAGGGTTTGTGGAAAACCCAATGTGGGCGTCTTGAAAGTGGCCTCAGAGGAATCTGAATTCTTTATTTCTACCCAGTATTGAGAATTTCCGACTTCACGATAATAGATCCAATTGTAAGAGAGCTGATCACCATCAGGGTCTGACCAGTCTTTTGTATACAGAGTGACTGTTTCTCCCTCAATCGCATGAATGACATTTTCGAGACCGGGGGCCTGGACCGGGGGGTGGTTTGCATTTTCATAGGAATTCAGACACCAGTCCATGCGGGCAGCAAAATCGTTTTGGAAGGCTTCCCTCCATCGCCAGATGCTAGCGTGGTTGCTGGTATGAAATTGCTGATCAATGTCAGAATAAACCTCATCTGTTGCATTGGTCCAGAAGGGTCTTGTTTCCGGTTCAAAAAAGTAGGTCTCTGTTCGGGGAGTATAGAATTCATAGCGGCCACCCCAGCTACCCAGATCAGGGTGCTCGCTGCTTCCCAACCCATTTTGGATAAGATACAGGAAGGAAGGTGTATCACCCTCCATGAGATATGCTACATCCGGGTATTCTTCTCCAAGGGGGCCGTGGTCTTCCTGGATATTTTTCCTGAGCCACTCTTTGCTGATCACCTCCCTGTTTCCCCCGGGAAAGCGGGCATGGAATTCATCACCTGAAATACCAGACCAGGTGGCAAAATGATATCCTTCCTTTCCATTGTGGGCATAGCCGGGCGTACAGATATAGAAGAGGTCCGGGTACCGGTTCCTCATCCATGGACCTGAATCGTCCTGGTCTGATATGGTATAAACGCGCAATTTGCTCAGGTACTTTGCAAAATCATCGGGAGCTTCGTTTTGTTCCATCTTATATATGGCTTGTGCCAGGCAGTTCGGACCTCCCCAGGCAAGAACCCACAGGGGCCTGTCATCCTCTTTCTTCAGGCTTTCTATGATCCACTCAGATCCATCTGAATCCATCCCTTCACCTACACCCTTCATCCCGTACCTGGGGATTCCCACTTTGACCCTGCTCTTCAATAGCTCGTAGGTGGGATAGCCTGGTTCATGCAATTCCAGGTTGGGTTCAACCTCCTTGTATGCTTCCAGGATTTCATGAATCCTCCACTCGGCGGTTTTGTCCTTGAGCCATATGGATGTGGTAGCAATGATACCTTCCACTTCGAATTGGTTGGAGTAGGTGAGGAAGCGGACCAGGGACTGGGCGTCATCAGGTTCGTTCTCAATATCAGTGAGAACAATTACCCGCGGCCTGTGAGGGCCATCGGCTGCCTTGACCCGATTGGCAGGTAAGGTTAAAAAGATGGATAGAAAAGAGGGAGAAAAGAGTCGTTTTCATAAGCTGGAATCATATTTTTTGAAGCAAAGATAAGGCATTGCTGAAAATTCCCTCCGAGTCTATTTCGTAATGCCTGAATATCTCCAGAGGCTTGCCATGTACAGCATTCTCATCGGGGATCCCCAGAATTTTTACCCGGATGGGATGGTTTTGGGAGGTGATTTCCGTTACAGCAGCTCCCAATCCACCAAAAATACTGTGCTCTTCTACTGTAAGCAAACATCTCGCGTTTTTTGCGGCATCCAGGATGGCGTTTACATCCAGGGGCTTCAATGTGTGCATATCTATTACAGTGGCTGAAATTCCTTTAGCCTCAAGCTTTTCAGAAGCCATCAGGGCATGGTACACCGTTTCCCCGGTGGCGATGATGGCAATATCTTTGCCAGTTTTCAAAATCTTAGCCTTGCCTGGCTCAAAAGTATCAGATTCCGTATATATGTCGGGAACTGCATTTCTTCCGACCCGCACATAGGCACTCTCTTCCGTGGCGGCCAGGTACCGTGTAAGCCACTCGGACTGGAACCTGTCGGCCGGGATATAGACTTTCATACCGGGAAAGGTTCGCATCACCGCTACATCGTGCAGACTGTGATGGGTGGCGCCCAGGGCGCCATAGCTAACTCCTCCGCTCACCCCAATGATCTTCACATTGGTTTTTGAGTAGGCCACATCCACCTTTACCTGTTCCAGGGATCTTGCTGAATAGAAACATGCTGGTCCGCAAACAAATACATTTTTACCAGCCAATGCCAGTCCTGCCCCAACGCCCACGGCATTCTGCTCCGCAATCCCCACTTCCACAAACTGCTGCGGGAGCTCATCTGCAAACTTTCCGAGTGTTACGCTACCGCGGGCATCGGAAGTGACCACAAAAAGGTCCTTGTTCTTTTTGCCCTCTTCAAGCAATGTATTTGTAATGGCTGTTCTGCAAGGAATCTGCCCCATTCTAATTTTCCTCCAACATTAAATTCAACTCCTCCATGGCCTGCTGAAACTCCTCAGCACTGGGAACTTTGTGATGCCAGACTGCTTTATCCTCAATGAAGGAAACGCCTTTGCCCTTGATGGTATTGGCGATAAGAAATGACGGTTTTCCCTTTTCAAAAGGAGTATCCCTGAGCGTGCTTGTTAGTTCTTCCATGTCATGCCCGTTACATGAACGGACTGTCCAGCCGCAAGCCTGGTACTTGGCTTCCAGATTTTCGATGGAAAGTACATCCTCTGTCTTTCCGCTGATCTGCAGTCTGTTCCTGTCAATAATGGCCACCAGGTTATCCAGGTGGTAATGGCCGGCTGCAGCAGCAGCTTCCATGATGGAACCCTCTCCATGTTCACCATCTCCCATCAGGACAAAGGCCCTGCACCCGGTTCCGGATCTTTTCGCAGCCAGGGACATTCCCACTCCCACAGATAAACCGTGCCCCAAAGCTCCCGAATTCACTTCAATTCCGGGAACTTTACGGGTAGGGTGTCCTGCCAGGATGGAAGAGAAATCCCCATAGGAGTCAAGCACTTCCTCACTGAAGAAACCTCGTCTTGAGAGGACAGCGTGATAGCTTTCCACAGAGTGCCCCTTGCTCATGATAAACCTGTCACGTCCCTTCATTTCAGGGTTTTCCGGATCAATGTTCATCACCTGGAAATAGAGGGCAACCAGGATATCCACCGACGACAGAGACCCCCCTGTGTGGCCTCCCCCCGCCTTCACAATATTCTGAAGCAGTTTCTTCCTTACCTCAATCGCTATCCGCTCAAGTTCTTTCATTCATCAGGTATTTGACAAGGTGATGAGCACCAGGGCAATGATGAACAATACAAACATGGAGGACAGGAGTGCATTGGTCCCTTTGGGAGCACCCTTAAATTCCTTCCATATCAATACACCCCAGAGGATGGCTACTACGGGAGCTGCGTTACTTAAGGCATAGGCAATGGTTGATCCTTCGCCTGATGACATAAAACTAACAACCATTCCGAGCATCCATATGGAGCCACCCAATATTCCCCACCAATGCGTTTTGAATGAGCCTTTAAAATAGGCACTCATTTTTACAGGTTCTCCTTCCACAGGCCTTGCCATGAAAAATGGATTGATAATAAATGTGCTTAAGAAAGCTCCTAATGCAAATAGTACGGCCCCTGTATATGGGGTTAGCGAACCGGCTCCGCTTAATCCAAATGCGGGATCCATTCCATACATGGTAATCGTGTAAAATGGTGCTATGAATAAACCTGCCAATACAGAAAGTATAATCCCTTTCAGGCTGGGCTTCTTTTTATGAGCTGCAAGTCGCCTGTAAGAAACCATGCTTAGATAGATTGCAGTAATTGCCAGGCCCATGCCTATAAACAGGAGATAAGGATTGCTGCTGCTTTCTCCCTGCGTGGAAACCTCAATTATATATCCCAATATGGTACCTCCCAACCAGGCGATTCCTCCACCTATTGGAAATCCCACTGAGAGGCCAGCTACAGCAATTGCGGCAACCAAGAGCAGATTTCCTAAATTCCAAATGACTCCTCCTAACATTCCAAAAGCAATACTTCGAATATCAGCCTGAGCCAAATCTTCCAGGAAAGTTCTGCCACCTGGTTCATTGCCAAGGCTGCCAAGCGTAAAAGCGGCTATCAGGGAGAATACCAACAATCCCAAAACCACATCCCAATAGAATAATTCAAATCGCCAGTTTTTGGCAGCTAATTTCTGGGTATTTGCCCAGGAACCCCAACAGGTCATTGCTACCAGGAAGAATACAACCGCCAGACTATAATTATGAACGAGTACCATAGTAATAGTGTTAGTGTGTTAGTGTGTTAGTGTGTTAGTGTGTTAGTGTGTTAGTGTGTTATTGTGTTTGAATCTTAGCTGTGTTTATAGATTTCCCAGCCCAGGTAGTTGCCGATGGCTTCTTCGAGAATGTCTCCTACGTGACCCCTGACCATTCCCACATGGTGTTCAAACCCGTTCTTGCACATGTATTTCATCAGACCTTGCAGGTCGGGGATTTTGCAGATTGCAATTCCACCATCCATTCCGTAGGGATCATCAGTAATGACTCCCTCTCCCAGGTATGATTTTATAATTCCCTTGGGATCATCGGTCGAGATGCGGAAATAGGTCATGTCACCCGGGGCCACTTTGCCTTTCACAGCTCCGAAAGTGTCTTCCTGTCCGAGGACGGTACCCAGTATGTCCAGGCTTCCGATTTCGATCTCGTTCTCAAAGAAAGATTTGGGATAATTGCTGCAATGGGTGCAGACTACCTTGTCCCGATCCTCGGCAAAGTTGTTGTTCCAGTCAAGCAGGGCTGAAGGTTTCTGAGAAGCCAGTGCCAGGGCATACATGCCAATGGTTCCCGCAATATCCACTTCACAGGCCGATGGCATCAGTTTTTCACCCATCATACTCATGGTTACGCAGGCAGCACATCCGTAATTTTTTTCAATGGACTCCCAGCATTGCAGGGCCGAAATGTTGATGTTATTCTCCTCGATCCAGGTTTCCACCGCCAGTCCGAACCTGGCTTGCTTTGATATTTGTCCTTTATGCAGAATCTGGCAGGTACCGTATTCCTCAATAGCCTTCACTTTTTCTATTACCTCAGCAGCATTCTCATCAATTTTCTCGGCTGCAGCAATAATTTCCGACATATCCACGGGAACCACAGTAATCCCTGTTTTCTGAAGGATTTTTTCACTCACGCGCATGGTCTGGAATCCAATGGGCCTTGTACCAATGGCACCCACGCGGAGCCCTTTCATACCTTTCACCACCCTGCATATTCCGGCAAATTTGTAAAGGTCTTTGGTGAACTCTTTGCTGTCCAGTGAATAGGTATGGTAGCTTGTGTCGGTGAACTTGATACCGTACTGGTATAGGTTGTTGCATACGGATAGTTTACCACAGAATGCGTCTCTGCGTTCCTTCACTCCCACTTTATCATTATCGTCATCACAGGCCTGAATAAGAACCGGGACATTCAATTCGGCCATCTGAAGGGTATTGACCACACCCAGTTCATCTCCGAAATTGGCAAGTACCACCACGATGCCATCAATCTGGTCGGCATGCTCCTTAAAATACTTGGCACACTTCACTGCATCCTCATACCCCTCAACGTTTCCGGTGGGTGTAACATCGGTGGGAAGGATGACCGCGCCGAAGCCCATCTTATCCAGTTTTTCCAGTACTGTTTTCCTGGCACTGACAGCCAGTTCGAAATTGAAAATGTTCCGGGTTGCAATAATGACCCCAAATGATTGCTTTTGCTTTGCCATGATCGTTTAGTATTTAATAGTTTAGATATGTTGTGCTCGATTAAATTAGTTGTACTCGTTTCACTGCAGTAAGCCATCCATCATACAGTTCCTCTACCTCTCCGGATCTCATGTGTGGCTCAAAGCTTTTGTCCACCAGTCGCAGATTTTCAATCTCTTCCATACTGCTCCAGAATCCGGTGGTCAGACCGCCCATAAATACGGACCCCAGGGCAGATATCTCCTCGATGGTCGTTCTGACGATGGAGTTGCCCAGCATATCGGACTGGAACTGCATCAGGAAGTTATTTCGCGTGGGGCCACCGTCTACCCTGAGTTCTTTCAGACTGATCCCTGCTTCTTTACCCATCAGGTCGATGAGGTCCTTGACCTGGTATGCAATACTCTCCAGTGCCGCACGGGCAATGTGGGCTTTGTTGGCACTCCTTGACATGCCGCATATGGCAGCCCTGGCATTGTTGTCCCAGTAAGGAGCACCCAGTCCTACAAAGGCAGGTACCAGGTAAACCCCATTGTTCCCATCCACCGAAATGGCCAGTTCTTCCGTTTCTGCTGCCGATCCGATGAGTTGCAGATCATTCACAAGCCAGTTGATTGTATCACCGGTGCAATGGATGTTTCCTTCAAAAACGTAATCAATGGTTTTTTCCCGTCCCCATCCGATGGAAGTCACCAGTCCGTCGGGAGGGGCTAAGGGGATGTTCCCAATATTCATCATGATAGAGGAGCCGGTGCCATAGGTGGCTTTTGCCATACCCGGACTGAAGCAATTCTGTCCGAACAGGGCAGCATGAGAATCACCCATCAGCCCGGCAATGGGTACCGGAGTATCAAATATAACTGCCGGATCGGTGGTTCCGATGATTTCGTCGCTGTACACCAGCTGGGGAAGCATGCTTCGATCCAGGGAAAACAGTTCAACCATCTCATCATCCCAGTCCCGGGTCTCCAGGTTCAGCAACATGGTACGGCATGCATTGGAATAGTCTGTGGCAAAAACGCGTCCACCCGTCAGTTTCCATACCAGCCAGCTGTCCATGGTACCTGCCATAAGAAGGCCCTCTTTCATCTTCTCCCTGACACCTTCAACGTTGTCAACAATCCATTTTAACTTGCTGGCTGAGAAATAAGGGTCGATGATCAGACCTGTTTTATCTTTGATGAGTTGTCCTTTGTCGTCGCTTTTCAGTTGATTGCAGTACTCCAATCCCCTCTGGCATTGCCAGACCGCTGCATGGCAAACAGGCTCTCCGGTGGTTTTATCCCAGATCATAGCAGTTTCGCGCTGGTTGGTGATGGCGATACAGGCAATTTCAGACACACTGCCTCCAGATTTTTGAACCAGCTGGTTCATCCCATCCAGGGTATTACTTATGATCTCATTTGGGTCGTGCTCCACGAACCCGGGCCGGGGGTAGTACTGTTGATGCGGGAGAGATACTCTGTCAACCAATTCCGCTTTCTTATTGAACAACATTACTTTAGTGGCGGAAGTACTTTGATCAATGGCCAGTATAAGGCTCTTTTCACTACTCATAAGTTTCGAATTATTGCGAATCAACTTCAAAACTACGATAATACGTAAATAAACACAAATATATTTATCTATGCGATGATAAAATCTATGTCGTGGGATTTGAAGAGCTTCTTGTTATCTTCGCTGATGAACGGATCTGTGATGATATAATTGATCAGGGAGAGTGCTCCCAGACTGGCAAAGGATGGTTTACGGATTTTGGTGGAGTCAGCAACCAGATAGATTGTTTCAGCTGCATCGATCATGGCCTTTTTGACCACAAGATCGCTGATACTGGGGTAGGTAAGGCCAGCCTTTAATGAAATGCCAGCTGTGGCCAGGAATAGCTTGTTCACATGGATGTCACCAAAGAAGTCAGCTGCTTTCTGGCCTGTTAATGAGAGGGTAGGGGGTTTGAATTCCCCTCCTGTCATCATGATATCAATACCGGGTTCAGTCCCAAGCATCAATGCAATGTTCAGGGCATTGGTAATGATGGTAAGGTTTTTCCTTCCCTTCAGGTTCTTGGCAATCTCGGTGGTTGTGGAGCCGGAGTCCAGGATAATCACATCTCCGTTCTCTATGAGCTCAGCTGCCTTTCTTCCAATGAGCTCCTTTTTGTCCATATTTTCAGTATTCATCAGGGAAAAGTTCCTGACCTGGTCCTCAACGTTCTTCAGAAAGGCTCCTCCATGTTCGCGAATAATCAGGTCTTCGGCTTCCAATTTCTCCAGATCCTGTCGGATTGTAACTTCTGAGACCTTAAAAAGCTTTGCCAGATCGATCACCTTTGCTGATCCATCTTCTCGTAAGAGCTTAATTATCTGTTCTCTACGTTGATTTGCAAGAAGGCCCATCGTACTTGATATTGGTTCGTCTTCGAAAGTAAACAAAATTGGGTGAATTTCAAATATCTTCAATAAGTTACGAAAGATGTTGTTAGTTGTAAGTAATCTTAACGTTCAATGAAAAGTTTAGCAGGCTTTTGGGTATTTCCAAACAGAACAAGGAATTATGTAAATTGTGGAATGAATTGAAGCAATAAAAACCTACTCATATTAATCTGTTGTGTACATAAGCTAAATAAACTCATACCCCTATGAAAAACAAAAAGAAAACCAGCAGTTCTGCTACCAGCGAGAATTCTCTGAACCGTCGTACTTTTATGAAAAAATCCCTGGTTGCTTCAGCAGGACTTGTTGCAGCACCAACCCTGATGGCTGCTGGAAATCAAGCTGCATCATCAATTCCCGCTATTAAAATTACAGATCTGCGATGTGCCATATTAGGGGGAAGTCCTGTTGTTCGGATTACCACTGATGCAGGCATAGAGGGATATGGTCAGGCTGAATCATCCAAACCCTATCTGAAACCTTTTGTTTTGTTCTATAAAGATTCCCTGATAGGGGAGGATCCAACCAATGTTCAGCGCTGTATTATGAAAATTCGGCGCATGGGTAGTTTTAAGCCCTGGGGGGCAGCAGTCAGCGCCATCGAGTTTGCTCTGTGGGATATCGCTGGAAAAGCTGCCGGCCTGCCTGTTTATAAACTTTTGGGAGGGAAGATCCGTGACCATGTCCGATGTTATAACGGTGCTGTCAGGTTACCAATAACCGGAAACGAGGCAAAAGACTATATTGAATGGGGAGAAAATATAAAGAATCTGGAACAGGGATTTACAATCGTCAAGCAGGCAGTGGGATTTCATAGTGGATATGAACGAAGTGTCCCCAATTTCACTTACGGAAATGCTTCATCCGGAAGCCAAAGTGGAAGACAATTTTTAGGCCGCCGCGGACCCATGACAGAATATGGAATGAAAGTTATCATTGAACGTGTGGCAGCAATGAAAGAGGGATTGGGGGATGGGATTGGTCTGGCTCTTGATTGCGGACCTGGCATGATGCTGTCAGATGCCATCAGGCTGGCCAATTTACTGGAGCCATTTAACCTGATGTGGTGTGAAGATATGCTTACGGGAGATTATACGCCTTATGTAATGGCTGACGATTACCTTGAACTTACCAGGAGTACCACTACACCGATACATACCGGAGAGCAGATATACCTGAGGGAGAATTGCAGGGAGCTGATCGAAAAACATGCGGTACGGATACTTGGCCCGGACCCCGAAGATGTTGGAGGTATGGCTGAGCTGAAATGGATCGCAGAGTATGCCGATTTGCACAGTATTCAGATAGCACCTCATGGAGTTTTCGACGGATTGATAGGTCTGGCAGCCCATGTGCATGTTGGTGCTGCCATGCCTGAAAATTTCATTGCTTTTGAATATCCGGCTCCGAAGCAAAAATGGTGGTACGATATCATTCAGGGACTACCCGATCCACTTGTAAAGGGTGGACTTATTGAAGTGTGGGACAGACCGGGCCTCGGTATCGAATTTGATAAAAAGGCGGCAAGACCATATCTTGCTGAAGAAGATAAGTACTTCTTCGATTAGAACCATTGCACATTATTTCTTGGTAAATTAGGGCTCTAATAATCCCCGCATGAAAAAAGGAATTTTGACTTTAATTGGAGCTGGTATTCTCCTGCTGAATGCATGTCAATCAGTCCCCGACGAACCGGCTAATGACTATCCCATTACCCCGGTTGATTTTACGCAGGTGCAACTTAAAGACGGGTATTGGAAGGATTGGGTAAGAACGGTCCGGGATGTGACCATTCCCTTTGCTTTTGGCAAATGTGAAGAAACGGGACGAATTGATAATTTCATTTTTGCCGGGGGGATCAAAGAGGGCAAATTTCAGGGCATGTTTGGGTTTAATGATTCTGATCTGTACAAGATCATGGAAGGGGCAGCCTACAGCCTGACCCTGGAGGACAATCCCCAATTGGAAGCCTATCTGGACACCCTGATCTACTACATCGCCGAGGCGCAGGAGGAGGATGGATACCTCTATACTGCATGGACTTTGAAAGCCAATGCGTATACCGACTTTGCCTGTTGTACCTACCATGAGGAGGGCCAGTGGATCGGCACACCCCATTCCAGTCATGAGTTCTACAACGTGGGTCACATGTACGAAGCGGCTGTGGCCCATTACCAGGCTACCGGAAAAAGAAGTTTCCTGGATGTGGCCATCAAGAGCGCCGATCTGATCTACGATGTCTGTATCATCCAGGGCCATGATTATGTGCCCGGACACCAGGAGATCGAGATCGGACTGGCCAGGTTGTACCGGGTCACCGGGAATCAAAAATACCTCGAACTGGCAAAGCACCTGCTGGATATCCGGGCTGAAGTCCATGAGGGTGAGTATTCACAGGCCCATCTTCCCGTTACGGAGCAGATCAGAGGCTGTGGGGCATGCGGTCAGAGCCAACTATATGTACAGTGCCATGGCCGATGTGGCTGCACTCACTGGCGATTCAGCCTACCTGTTGGCCATTGGGCGGATCTGGGACAATGTGGCTGAAAAGAAACTCTCCATTACCGGGGGTGTGGGAGCCAGTCACCAGGGAGAAGCCTACGGTGAGAACTATGATCTTCCCAACCATCCCTACAACGAAACCTGCGCTGCCATTGCCAATGTGTACTGGAACCACCGCATGTTCCTGCTGCATGGAGATGCAAGATATATGGATGTACTGGAGCGGTCTCTCTACAATGGAGTAATCTCAGGACTGTCTCTGGACGGGACGCTCTTCTTCTATCCCAATACCTTACAGCATGATGGTGAAGCTGCTTTCAACCAGGGGGTGAATGGTCGTTCGCCCTGGTTTTCTTGTTCATGTTGTCCCTCCAATCTATCCAGATTCGTTCCTTCGGTAGCCGGATATGCCTATGCCACAAGGGGAGATGATCTCTATGTGAATCTCTATATGAACAGCGATGTGTCTGTGCAGACCGGTGGAGGTCATTGAAAATTGCTCAACGATCCAACTATCCCTGGGATGGGGAGATCAGGCTGGAAATTCAGAATGAGAAAGCAGTGGAAGCAACCATTTATTTCCGAATTCCTGGGTGGGCGCAGAATGAAGCAGTCCCGTCTGATCTGTTTGTTTTCAAGGATGAACAGGACAAAAAACCTTCCATGGAGGTGAATGGCCAGGCGGTGCAAATGGATATGGAGAAAGGATATGTGGCTGTGCACCGGAGGTGGCAAAAGGGGGATGTGATCAGCCTGAACCTGCCCATGGAAGACCGGATGGTTGAAGCCAATCGAATGGTGGAAGCCAAAGCCGGACTGGTGGCTGTGCAGTACGGGCCCATTGTGTACTGCGCAGAGGAGATCGATAACAGGGTTGATGTGCTGGACGCAAAGGTTTCTGAAAGCAGCCGGTTTAACGCCCGTTTCCTGCCCGACCTGCTGGGAGGGGTGAACATACTGGAAGGAGAAGAATTGAACCTGGTGCCCTATTACGCCTGGGCCAATCGCGGAGCCGGAAAAATGAATGTATGGTTTGATCAATAATAGAATAATTAAAACATGATTATAATGAGATTTTTGAGAAGTTTGATCATGTTGTCCCTGGCCTTGATGGTGGCTTGCAATCCTTCACATCCCAATATCGTGATCATTTACCTGGATGACCTGGGATACGGGGATGTGGGTTCCTATGGGGCTACAGAAATCTGTACCCCAAACATCGACGCCCTCGCCGAAGGAGGAATGCGATTTACAGATGCTCACTCCTCTTCGGCCACCTGTACACCAAGTCGGTATGCGCTGCTCACAGGCGTTTATCCGTGGCGGAACAAGGATGCCAAAATCCTTCCGGGAACAGCTCCCTTACTCATTGGAGTGGACCAGCTAACGATTCCGAAATTGTTAAAGACAAATGGATACCAGACAGCCATTGTGGGTAAATGGCATCTCGGGCTGGGATCGGGTATGGTGGATTGGAACCAGAGAATCTCTCCGGGGCCCAATGAAGTGGGTTTTGATTATGCTTATATCATGGCAGCTACCCAGGACCGGGTGCCTACGGTATATATTGAGGACGGTTTTGTGGTGGGTCTGGACCCGGATGACCCTATCGAGATCGATTACGACAACAATTTCGAAGGAGAGCCCACCGGGAAAGAGAATCCCGAATTGCTCAGCATGAAATGGCATCATGGTCATAACAGCAGCATCGTGAATGGAGTTCCCCGCATCGGGTTCATGAAGGGTGGAGAAACAGCCAAATGGAGTGATGTGGATATGGCTGACCATTTTCTGGGCAAAGCAATGGAGTATGTAAAGGGCCATAAAGAGAAGCCCTTCTTTCTCTACTATGCCATGCAACAACCCCATGTGCCCCGCACCCCGCATCCCCGTTTTGAAGGCAAGTCGGGTATGGGGCCCAGGGGTGATGTGATTGTGGAAGCGGACTGGTGCGTGGGTGAATTTATGAAGATGCTCGATGAAGAAGGTATCCTGGAAAACACACTTGTCATATTTTCCAGTGACAATGGTCCGGTGCTCAATGACGGCTATGATGATGATGCAGTGGAGAAACTTGGAGATCATACCCCTTCAGGCTCATTGAGAGGCGGGAAGTACAGCCTCTTTGAAGCGGGCACCCGTGTGCCCATGATCACTTACTGGAAAGGGAAAATTGAACCCGGGGTTTCAGATGCGCTTTTTTGCCAGCTGGATCTTCTCGCGTCACTGGCTGCGCTGGTGGGAAAAGAAGAGAGCAGCACCGACAGCCAGGATCTGCTGGATGTCCTGATGGGAAAAGAGAGCCTAGGGAAGGGAATCCCTGGTGCTGGAGGCTACCTCCAGAACGGCACTGCGTAAGGGAGATTGGCTGTTGATCCCCCCCTATGAGGGACCGCCGGTAGCCATCCATGTGAATATTGAATTGGGAAATGCAGCAGTGTACCAGTTGTACAATCTGAAAGAGGATGTGGGACAGCAAAACAATCTGGCTGAGACCAATCCTGAGAAACTGAAGGAGATGGTGGCAGCCTTGGAGGCACTTCGTGGCGAAGAAAATTCTGAAATCCAACAACTGGAGTTGAAGTAGGCATCTAGCTATATAACAATTAAAAACGAATCATATGAAAAGACTATTGACAAGCCTTATAGTGACAATAATTTTAGCATTCTCCAGTCAGGCATTAGCACAGGATTCTTTCAAATCTTATAAAGCGATCACCCGGGTTAAAAATCAAATTACAGTTGGTGTTTTTCCTCAGGTGGAATTAATCTCAATAGTCCAAACGATTAGTAAATACCCAACAGTCCTTGGCTTCCTGATGGCGCGGGATTCTTCTACATATAAAGCCGATGTCATTAATCAATTTCACCCTTATAAGGACCATCCAGCTGTTCTTATGTTCGACAGATTAAGCTTACAACCCAGAATGTTAAACTATAGTGCGCCCTCTAACATCATGCTCTATACGGATGAATCGCTTCATTTGAGAAAAGACATTGAGTTTGATGATTTTGTAATTAGCCGTGCCGGAGGGATAGATTCATTGAAGGTATTTTTAAATCTACTAAGAGATTTTGCCATTCAATCATCATTCGATGAATTCTTCCAGGTACAGCGAGATTTCTATTTGAATACTGTGGGAAATACAATTAATAATCTTGGTTCGACTAATTATATATCTGAAGTAGAGACCTTTTATGGTAAAAAGCAAAAGAGCTACAATATTGTTTTAGTTGCCCTCTACGGTGGTAATGGATTCGGTAATTCACTATTGTGTTCGAATGACCAGCGAGAAATCTACAACACCATGGGGCCAATGACGGTAAAAAATAATGTGCCATTTTTTGGAGATGAAAATTACTTTAAATACATGATAAGGCATGAATTCAGTCACCCATTTATAAATCCGCTAACAGAAAAGAACTGGGATTATATTAAAGATTATTCTGCCAGGTTTGATTCGATTCCTGATGTTGCCCGTCAAAAAGTATGTGGTGACTGGCAGGATTGTATTAACGAGTTTATTATCAGGGCTATTACAACGCAGATAGCTTTCGATGAAGCAGAGGAAATCGGATTACAGGTCTACGAAAAGAGAAAAATCAAAAGGAGTAAGTTACATGGACACTTTGCTGGAAAAAATCAGATACTATCAATCACACAGGGAAACTTATCCAACGCTTGAATCATATTACCTGCATCTCCTGGATGTTTTTAAGGAAGAATGAAATTGAAAAGCACAGATGTCAGCTGACCAGAAAAAACCAATATCTTTCAGGAAAATTGAAATATTTATGAGAAGCTTACCTGCTGTTTTACTCGGCTTATTCACATCAATTGTGGCAACAGCACAATTAACTATTGTAGTGGACGATATCCCGGATAATACCCCGGACAACGACCTTATCTATATTGCAGGAGATTTTCAAAATTGGAATCCGGGAAGTACTTCACATATTTTAATAAAAGATACTTCTCTTAACATCCATCATATCACATTGCCTGCTGGTACTGGAGATATCCAATTCAAGTTTACCAGGGGTGACTGGTCAAAGGTGGAATCAAACGAGAACGGAAATTTCATCCCGAACCGGTTTTATTCACCTTCCAACGGAGATACCATCTACTTACAGATATTGGGTTGGGAAGACTTAGACGGCAATGGTGGTGGACAAAGCACCGCTGCCAGTAATGTCAGTATCGTAACGGATAGTTTTTACATGTCTGAATTGGACCGTTATCGAAGGGTCTGGATCTACCTGCCACCTGATTATGACCAAACAAATTACAGCTATCCTGTACTGTACATGCATGATGGACAAAATGTTTTCGATAATCTTACCTCGTATCTCGGAGAATGGGAAGTAGATGAGACTTTGAACAATCTACACTCCCAGGGGGATACTGGAATCATTGTCGTAGCGATTGACAATGGACAAAACTTGCGTATCGATGAATATACACCCTGGTCAGACAGTACCCATGGGGGAGGAGAAGGAACATTATATATCAACTTCATCGTCAATGAGCTGAAGCCTTTTATTGATTCCAACTACCGCACCCGACCTGACCGGGAGAGCACAGGCATTATGGGGAGTTCCCTTGGAGGATTAATTTCAACTTATGCAGGTATTGAGCATCAGGACGTGTTTAGTAAGATTGGGGCTTTTTCTCCTGCTTACTGGATAAATCCAGAAATCTACGGTCACGTCGGTTTGACCGGGAAAAAAGAAAATATGAGATTTTATCAGTTAGCCGGCACCCTGGAGGGCTCAGATTATGTTGACCAAATGTTTGCGATGGAAGATACCCTTCATTTAGCAGGATTTGGAACAGATGAAGTTCTTACTCTAGAACAATCAGACGGTCAACATAGCGAATGGTTTTGGGCGAGGGAGTTTGAAGCGGCATATCTCTGGCTGTTCCACAACGGATTAACAGAAACAAAAGAGTTGTCAGCCAATGGCAATAACTCCCGTTTATACCCAAATCCAGTTGGAGATATTTTAAGGCTAGAATTCTATTTAGCGAAGCCAGCTGAAGTCCGCATTGAGATTATAGATAGTGTGGGTTCGTTTAACAAATCCATTTATGCCTCTTCCTTACAAAGTGGTGAGCATTTGTTGAATCTCAATACAAGGGAATGGGCACTTCCACCCGGCGCATATATTTGCAGATTACAGATAGGAGAAGAATCATCTGCTTTGAAGTTTATGATTATTGATTAAGTCCGCCATGCAAAGTGATGTTCATTACTTAGAATAAACTATAAACATCTAAAATGAAGAAAGTAGGAGTTTTTTTAATTGCACTACTAGCAATTTTCAATTCTGAGCTTGAGGCACATGAATACCATGTTTCTGTAAATGGAAACGATGATGCTCCAGGGTCATTGACAGAGCCATTTAGAACCATATCGCTTGCTGCCAAAATGGCCCGGTCAGGTGATACAATCACCGTACATGAAGGCATCTATCGAGAGAGGGTTAATCCTTTATATGGCGGTTCAAATGATTTGAATAGAATTGTGTATCAGGCTGCCCAGGGAGAAAAAGCGGTAATCAAAGGTTCGGAGATAATCAATAATTGGGAAAAGGTTCAAGGCTCTGTCTGGAAAGTAGTGCTACCCAATTCATTTTTCAAGGATTATAATCCGTATGTAGATTTATTGACGGGTGATTGGCTGGATAAGAAAGGAATGGATCATCATACAGGAGAGGTTTTTCTCAATGGTAAATCATTATTTGAAAAGTCGCTACTGAATGAAGTGATAGAATCCAAACAGTATCCAGATGCAAGAGATAAAGAAGCATCAACGTATACCTGGTATTCTGAAGTTGATAAGGACCATACGACCCTATGGGCCAATTTTCAAAAGTTCAATCCAAATGAAGAACTGGTTGAAATAAATGTGAGAGAAAGTTGTTTTTATCCCGACAAGCCGGGAGTTAATTATATAACTGTTCGAGGCTTTATAATGGACCAGGCAGCTACGCAGTGGGCAGCACCAACTGCTGAACAAATTGGATTAATTGGAACGCATTGGAGCAAGGGTTGGATTATTGAGGACAATGTAATTAGCAATTCAAAATCTGTGGGGATAACACTTGGAAAAGACAGGTTTACCGGACAAAATGTTTGGATGAATAATCCCATAAAAGATGGGGCCACTCATTACAATGAAGTTATTTTTAGAGCACTTGAAATTGGTTGGTCGAAGGAAAAAATAGGGTCTCACATTGTACGTAATAATGTGATTTTTGATTGTGGACAAGCAGGAATCGTAGGTAGTTTGGGTGGTGTTTACAGCAAGATATACAACAATCATATTTATGATATATGGACAAAAAGAATTTTTAGTGGCGCAGAAATGGGGGGAATAAAAATCCATGCATCGATCGATATGCTCATAAAAAATAACAGGATACATAATACAGGGAGAGGTATCTGGCTTGATTGGATGGCCCAGGGCACAAGGGTTACGGGCAATTTATTATATGACAATACCACGGATGATTTATTTACTGAAGTGAATCATGGCCCATATCTGGTAGACAATAACATTTTTTTATCAGAATTATCGATAAGAGATTGGTCAGAAGGAGGAGCCTTCGTTCATAATTTATTTGCTGGAAAAATGGAGATCAGAAAAGTTCCTGGACGTTTTACCCCATATCATTTGGCACATTCAACGAAGGTGGCTGGACTTAGAAATATATACTGTGGAGATAACCGTTTTCTGAACAATATTTTTGTAAAACAAGAGAATGGGGCTGAGGATTCAACAGAAGATTGGGCTCAATTCTATGGATTACATGGATATAAAATCGCAGGATTTGAAAATATATCGGACGGTAATATGTATTACAACGGAGCAAAACCTGACGAAAAGGAGATGAATTTTGTTGAAAAAACAAATATGAAGCCTTCCATTGAAATAGAGGAAAAGGGGGATCATGTATACTTAAAAATGGAATTAGACCATTCGATTTTTGAGCTTAATACGACCATGGTTACTACCGAAAAATTAGGTACAACCATTGTGTCTGAAGCAATTTATGAAAATCCTGATGGGTCTTCTTATACCCTGGATGTGGACTTTCTTGGAAATAATAGAAATGAGGAAAAACCTTTACCGGGCCCCATTGAAATAAATGAAAAAGGGCTGGTGATATACAAAGTTTGGTGAAGAAATATTATTTGGGATTGATATAGTTTTTTAAACTGTCTACATAATTCCCAAAAGCTTCCATTCCCTTTTTAGTGATGGATAAGGAGGTATTTGGATAATTATTCTTAAAAGATTTTTTCACCTTAATATACCCGGCATCCTGTAGTTTTTTAATCTGGATGCTTAAATTACCGGATGTTGCCTGCGTTTCATCCTTGATGAAGATAAAATTGGCTTCTTCTACCGACATCAAAATTGAAACTATCGACAATCGAAGTTGCGAGTGCAATATGGGATCTAAATCTTTAAACATTTTCTTTTCTTCGAGCATAATTAAGTAATATTCCGGGTATTATAAATGCTACCACAGCTCCTAACATCATGCTAAATCCATGATAATCCCTGTCTATATAGAATGATGCGAGCCCAATGATATTCATTAATATGCCTCCAATGATAAGCGGTCTGAATTTGATTGCCGATCCTGAAACGATAATCATCAAAGCCAGGAGAATTATAAATACCGGGGCCAAGGCGTCTCCAAGTTGAGAAGAAAACAGAAATCCCATTGTCAAGAGGTTCATCCCAATGACCCATCCCAGGCTTCCCATAATAACACCAATGATGGTTTTAGGCGCATTGTTCTTTTTGTATTCTTTCCTGACATAAATGCCTGTAATTATTGCTCCAACCGGATATAAGAAAACCGGATACCATCGTAAATTTGTATAATTCCAGGATTGAAAGTATAAACTGACTCCCGATTACGATAAGCATTAAAGTGCCCCAAAATACAAATACGTGGCCATTTTCCTTGAATCGTTCTTTGGTCTCTTCTATTGTCTTTGTAATCAACAATAGACTTTCTTCAGGTGTTAAAGCTGAGCTTTTCATTTGTTTAAATTTAAAATAGTATGAGATGTATATAAATTAATTTATATCAAATGTAAAGTAGTTTATAATATAAACCAAATAATATCACCATTTTATTATTTGGGTTGAATATTGAGTTATTTTTAGTTGCTGGGCGGTATTGACAAGCCAAGATAATTACCGTTTAAAATAGGATTATATGAAAAATAAAAGCGTACTATTATTTCTTGCCCAGGGATTTGAAGCATTTGAAGCCAGTGTATTCACTGATGTTATGGGTTGGAGCAGAACTTTTGGGAAAGTACCTGTAGATTTAATTACTACTGGATTACGACCTGAGATTAAGTGTACCTGGAATCTAATTGTTAAGCCAGAGATCAATTTTGATAAAATAGATGTGAGTGATTTTGATGCATTGGCCATTCCGGGAGGATTTGAAAAAGCTGGATTTTATGAAGATGCATATGATGAGCGATTTTTAAACCTGATTCAGGAATTTGATAATCAGGGTAAAATAATTGCTTCAATATGTGTTGCTGCATTACCCGTTGGCAAGGCTGGAGTTTTAAAGGGTAAAAATGCAACTACATATGATTTGTTAGATGGAATGAGAAGAAAACAACTTGCAGGTTTTGGTGCGATAATTCAGGACCAAAGCATAGTGCTTGATAAAAATATTATTACTTCAACTGGTCCTTCAACTGGATTGGATGTTGCATTGAAGTTACTGGAAATGCTGACAGATTCAGAAAATGCAGGTATTGTGAAAAAATATATGAGGCTTTAATAAAATGAAAAGGTCCAGTTTACAATGAAATGCAAATACCCCAATCCTTTGCATCAAGCCTGGGTAGTAAAAGTAAGCTATGTTTGACCATAAAGGTTGTGCTTATTCCCAGTCAATGACTATCCTTTGACCCGATTTCAGTTCAATCTCTTTCTGCTTGTCTCCGCTGATGATGTTGGTTTTCCCATCTTTTATTGCATAGATGCTCACTCTGGATAGCGTCATGTTGCTCCACTCGAGGGAGAGTTCATATCCTCCCCGGGCGCAAATTCCCTGGACTGACCCGTCTGCCCAAACATCGGGTAAGGCTGGAAGTAGCCTGATTTCCTTTTCGGTGGATTGCATGAGCATTTCCACAACGGCTGCTGCACCTCCAAAGTTGCCGTCAATCTGGAACGGGGGATGGGCATCGAACAGGTTGGGGTAGGTGCCTCCACCTCTGGCATAGCTGGTTTTTACACCGTCGGGCTCTACGTAGTTGAGAAGCTCCCTGTACATTTTATAGGACCTGTTACCATCCCAGAGCCTGGCCCAGAGATTGATCCGCCACCCCTTTGACCAGCCGGTTGTTTCATCGCCTTTGATCTCAAGGGATTTTCGGCAGGCATCTGCCAGTTCAGGCGTCTTTTCCGGAGTGATCTGGTGTCCCGGATGGAGTCCGAAGAGGTGGGATTGATGACGGTGTTTGGGATCTGCATCCTCCCAGTCATGATACCATTCCTGCAGGTTGCCCTTCTTCCCGATCTGGTAGGGGTAGAGTTGGGAAAGCGCATATTCAACAGAGTCCCTGAATTCAGTATCTGATTGAAGTACCATGCAGGCCTTGGCTACATTGTTCAGGCACTCCCTGATCATGGCCAGGTCGGAAGTGCTTCCATAGAGCGTGGCACCTCGGTATCCCTTATCTGTGATGTAATTGTTCTCAGGCGAGGTACTGGGTGAAGTAATCAGGTAGCCCTGATCATCCCTGATCATCCATTCAAGACAAAAGCGGGCAGCCCCTTTCATGAGCGGATATGCACTGTTCCTCAGGTATACTTCATCCTGGGTAAACAGATAGTGCTCCCACAGGTGGGTGCTTAACCACGCTCCCCCCATATTCCAGTTGGCCCAGACAGGATCTCCGTTCCCAAAATCACCCACCGGGTTGCTCATGGCCCAGATATCTGAGTTGTGTCCTGCAGACCAACCGCCCACCCCATAGAAGGTTCTGGCCGTGGTCTTCCCGGTCTCTGCAATATTTCCAATAAATGTTAAGAGGGGTTGATGTAACTCAGAGAGGTTGGCGTTTTCAGCCAGCCAGTAATTCTCCTCTGCATTGATGTTCAGGGTATAGTTGCAGCTCCAGGGCGGCCTGAGATGGGGATTCCATAATCCCTGAAGGTTGGCTGGCACGCCATCCGTGCGAGAACTTGAGATCAGCATGTATCTTCCGAACTGAAAGTAGAGGATTTCAAGGTTCTTGTCCTCCAGTCCCTTTCCGTAACGCCTGAGCCGCTCATCGGTGGGCAGATCCGGTGCGGTGGTTTCCCCCAGATTCAAATGAACCCTGTTAAAAAAAGCCTGGTAGTCGACCAGGTGCGCGCTCCTTATTTCATCTGCTGATTTGGATGAGGCATTTTTCAGATTTTCTGAAGCCAGTGCCACATTGTTGACACCCTCGGTGACTGGATTTTTATCAAAGCCATTAAAGCTGGTAGCGATGGAGACCAGAATGGTGGCCCTGGATCCACCCTTAAGTGACAATGTGCTATCAGTAACCCTGAGTGTGCCATCCGAATCCACTACCCTGAAAAGTGTTGTGAACCTGGTTCCCAGCTCTTTGTCAAATCTTATGGCATCGGGGATATCCCCCCGATAGCTGGGTTCGGCATGCCAGGGTGCATATCCATTGGTTTCAAGGGTGCTATTTGAACTGGAAGTGTTGTACCTGAGCAAACTTTTGAAAGCAATGGAAAAATTCAGGCTTCCCTTTTTACTGCTGTTCAGTTGAATCACCATCACCTGGTCGGGGTGGGAGATGAAATATTCCCGTTGATATTTGACCCTGTCAATTTCGTAGGTCGTGGTGGAAATGGCTTTGCTGATATCCAGTTCCCGGTAATAGGATTCGGGGGAACCCTCATGCTCGAAATGGATAAACATGGTGCCTAAAGGTGCGTAGGAATGAGAAAATGTACCCTGTAATTTCCTGTTGAGAGAATCGGCCAGTTGATAGTTCTCATCCCGAAGTGCGGCCCTGACTGCCGGTATGTGCCTATAGGCTTCAGGGTTCATGTTGGCATGAACCGGCTCCCCCGACCAGAGGGTAATATCGTTCAGGTAGATCCGGTCGCTGTTGACTCCGCCAAAAACAGAGGCGCCCATTTTTCCGTTGCCCAGAACCAGGCTCTCTTCAAAATAGTCGGCAGGTCTATTATACCAAAGTGTGTGGTCCGATTGGGCAGAAGCCACGCTGCTATAAAGGACTAAAAAAATGATTGTAAGTGCGCTTTTGTTTTTCATTATCCTAAATTAGCTTTTTGCCAGAATATTTGTTCCACAAACCGAAAATTGTCATATTGGATTTACCATAAAACAGTTAGTTTTGGTTACCGAACCTGAATAGTAATCTATACCATCGATAAAAATGAGAACAGCCTTACAAAAATACAGCATGGTGGTGATCCTGGTTGTCATGGCCACGTCAGCATCGTCGCAGGAATCGTCACAATACAATGACCCATGGTACTCCCTTTTCGATGGTAAAAGCCTGGAAGGTTGGGAGGTGAAGTGTATAGAGAAGGACCTTGACAAAACTTTCTGGACAGTGGAAAGCGGGACCATCCTTTGCAACTCCATGGGATCTGCTGATCACAACTATATATGGTTGCTGAGCGAAAAGGAGTATGGTGATTTTGAACTGAGATTGAAGTACCAGGTATCAAGGAAGCAAACGGGCAATAGTGGTGTGCAGGTGCGCAGCCGATATTACGACAACGATGAAGTTGAGGAAGGGGCTGTGGGATGGCTGGACGGTCCCCAGGTGGATATTGAGCCCAATACGCCGTGGAGGACAGGCCTTATTTATGACGAGACAAGGGAGACAAAACGCTGGATCAATCCCAGCCTGAAGAACTGGGAGATCTCTGAAGGAGATATAGAACTCCATCAAGTGGTTCATTATTTCGAAGACGAGGAGCCGGGATGGAATGAAATGACGATCATTTGTAAAGGAATGAAGATCAAGACCATTGTAAATAGCATTGTGGTGTCCGATTATGATGGCAGCGGAGTGCTTGATGACAGGATTCATAAAACCCTAAATGTGGGTACCAGTGGGCACATTGCCCTTCAGCTGCATAAAAATTCAGAAAACCTGATGCGATTCAAAGAAATCGAGATCAGGCCCCTGTAAACTTTATTAGAATGAAATAAAAAAGAATGAAACCAGAACGCAACAGCAATTTTATAATTCTTTTACTGATTTCCGGACTGATAAGCGCTTGTTCTCAAAAGAATGGAGAAATCACCATTGCGGCTGATGTGGAGATCCCTCAGATCGCCTTTGCGGTTGAAGAGGTAACAGCAGCCCTCCTGGCAGATGGGATCGAAGTTCAGTGGTTGAAGAGGGAGATGCTGATGTGGTGTTTTCTCTTCAATCTGAAGGCGAGGCTTTGAAGGAAGAGGGTTTCAGCATCCTGAAAGATACAAAAGCGTTGAACGTAATCGGTGCTGATGCAGCCGGGGCCATGTATGGCGGACTGGAACTGGCCGAGCAGATCAGGATCTATGGTTTGGAAGGAGTGAAGGAAACTACACAGAATCCTTATATGGAGCGAAGGGGAACCAAATTTAATATTCCGCTGGATGTGCGTACACCAAGTTACACGGATGCATGCGATGCTGCCCAGAAAAATATTGCAGAAATGTGGAGTTTCGATTTCTGGAAGGAGTACATTGATAACCTGGCACGTTACCGCTACAATTACATTTCTTTGTGGAGTTTGCATCCTTTTCCTTCCATGGTAAAAGTGCCCGGATATGAAGATGTGGCCCTGGACGATGTGCATCGTTCAACATGAAATGGAAAGAGAATTACAGATACCAATGGATTGGATTTTGTGCTCCGGAAATTCTGGCAAATCCCGAAATTGTAATAGAAATATCCATTGAAGAAAAAATAGAATTCTGGAAAAAAGTAATGGCATATGCCAAAAGCCGAAATGTGGATTTTTACGTGGTTACCTGGAATATTTTTGTGAATGGAGCAAAGGAAAATATGGAATTACCGATAAAATAGACAATCCGGTCACCACCGACTATTTCAGGAAAAGTGTAAAGCAGATGTTTGTAACCTATCCCGATCTGGCAGGAATTGGACTAACAACCGGTGAAAACATGTATGGAAATACCACTGAGGAAAAAGAAGATTGGGCATTTGAAACCTATGCCATGGGAGTTTTGGATGCGGCTGAGGAAATGCCTGACCGGAAATTTACATTTATTCACCGTCAGCACAGACCGGAGCCATGGATATTGCTGAGAAATTTAAACCCCTGGTTGATCATAAAAACATTGAATTTCTTTTCAGTTTTAAATATGCAAAAGCACATGTGATGAGTGCCACCGCGCAACCCTATCACGAAGGATTTTGTAAAAGAGATTGAGGGAATGAAAACCATCTGGACACTGCGAAACGACGATAATTATTATTACCGCTGGGGTGCTCCTGATTTTGTGCGGGAATTTATTCAAAATATTCCCATGAGGTTTCCAGGGGTTTTTATTATGGTTCGGACCAGTGGGTGTGGGGACGGGAGTTCCTGATGAAAGATCCTGAATCGCCTCGTCAGATTGAGATTGTGAAACACTGGTACCACTGGATGATGTGGGGCAGGCTGGGATACAATCCTGAAATGACCAATGAACGATTCACTGGCAATTCTTCAGAACAGTTATCCGGAGGTGGATGCTGAAAAACTTTTTACTGCCTGGCAGGAAGCATCCATGATCTATCCAACAACCACAGGTTTTCACTGGGGGCCACTCGATTTTCAATGGTATATCGAAGGATGTAAAAGCCGGCCGGGCTATGCTCAAAACGAAACAGGTTTTCACGATGTAAACCGTTTTATCAACCTTGCCTCCTCATCCCAGATCAGGCTTTCAGTCCATCCCTGACTATGTGGCCATGGTCAGAGAAAGTGGCACCTCCGACCTGTTAAGCCCTTTTGGAGTATCTGAAAAACTTCACAAGCATTCAGACAGGGCACTGGAATTGATCGTTTCCATGGATCCGGGCGAAAACAAAGAGCTGAAGGTCACGCTACATGATATTCGGACCATGGCCCTGCTTGGAAAGTATTATGCCTATAAGATCAATGGGTCAACG
>CAVTME010000007.1:0-184247 GCA_963735755.1 uncultured Bacteroidota bacterium
ATCTCATCCAGGACCTGGCCTGCATAGGACGGAACGCTGTCTCTCAGCTGGTTCACGTCCAGCACCATGCCGGCAATCCATTTTTTCATCCCCGCGAACTGGCCCGAGGTGCGTTCTTCTATCAGGATCTCCAGGTCGTCCAGCAGGTTGAACATGATGATCTCCAGGCTCTCCTGCAGCTCCTCCCGGTTTTCGGGTGTGAGATCGAACTCTATGATTCTTTTGCTGATAATCAGCGTGATCTGCTCTTTCCACTAGTTAGCGTCCAGGAGTCCATACCTCACATGATTGATCTCGGCCAGGTCAATCTTCCTTACCTGGTTTTCCCTGGCCAGGGTGACCAGTTGAACGGTAAGTACAACAGTGACGATTAACAGCCCGGTACTTACCAGGGTTTTAATGATTGCCAGTGTTTGATCCCTTTTACTCATATGATTTTATTTTTGCAGGCGATGGCTTAAGTTAGTTAAAAACCAATTTCTCTGTTAAATTTGAGGCTTCTTTTTCCAATTCATAGCCTCGACAATGAAACAAGGATACCTACTACATCTCTTTATTTTGCTGCTATTCGCAGCTGGTGTTAACGCAAAGGACCCGGTCATGCAAAAGATCGTGGAGATCTGGCACACCGAACGCGATCTGTATAACAAAAGCATTGCCGAATACCAGGAGCATACCTCCATCGCCACAGCCATACTGGTATACGGACTGGCCAACCTGGACCACAAAATTACACGAGAGGGGTACTACGTGGAGAAAGAGTAGAAAGCCACTCCGGGCCGTGATACCCGATCCTATTTGGTCGAACCGGGAAATTCCTCATGATGGATGCGACTTTCCCGGGAATGCTCTTTTCACGGTTTTTGGGATTATCGTCTACGGTGCTGGTGGCAATGGCCTGCCAGATTTGGTTTTCACTCATTCCCGTCATACACATTGATGATGAGCTACCCACAAGTTTGGACTGCTGCTTGGATGTGTTCCCATTGTAGCCGTAGCCAAGCCTCCTCCTCAGTGGCTGTAACTGCTGCTGGGCCCCCACATAATCGTTGTACCCGGAGTATGCAGTCTCCCCTATTGGTCACAAGATAGAGGGAAACCTGCATGTCACCTTTGGAATTCACCCGCTTCAAACCACGTCGTTCAAACTCACTGATAAATGAATCTTTCAATAATTGCTTGTCATTTTCACTAAAGATCTCATCACTGACATCCTGCCAGGCCTGAAACTGTAAGTTTTATACTTTGAGAAATCTGATTTCTTGGCTTGCATCCACGACTACTTTCACAGGGGAACAGGAGACCGGGACGAATACAAAGGCCAGTATTGGGATTGTTTTAAAGATCTTCATATGGTTCATTGTGATTAATTCGGGGCAAAGTAAACTTTTTTTATTCAGAATAGTGAAAATATATCATAATATTCAGGTTTAATACGAATTCCAGGTCCGCCCTAACATCTTCACTGAACAGGTCCCAGTGAAAAGCTTTAAAATCGGGCCATTTTTGCTCGTGGTGCCCCATGCTCACATAGGGCATTGGGCCATAACGGCCTTTTGTGAGCCGGACCACATTTTCCCAATGTCGCGATGCACTCGGTAATGTAGATGCAGCCGAGTCGTTGCTGCTCATTCACCTGTGATCCGGGCTCTCTCCCAGGCCACTCCTGCCCGAAGTTTGTCAGCAAATAAAATCCCAGCTAACACCAGGTTTCAAGGTCATCCAGCTCGGAGGTAAGTGCGGTTCCTCTGACTTAGCCCTGAATTCATCAATCAGTTCATGCCAAGTTCACAATCGCCGGTGATTGTGGCGCCAGTTCCAGCGGGGTAATCAGCTCTTCGGCGACCGGGGCTCCTCCGGTTTTGTTGCTCGCAGAAATCCCTGATGCTCATGTACCTGGAGTCCAGGGTTTCATGGCGTACCAATTCCTCAAGGGATATAAAAGGGGATTTCCCATCATCAAAACCATATATCCAGGGGGCCAGGAATCCTTCCGAGTACAGGGTGAAATCCCAGGTGGCTTTGAAAAAGGAGGCCAGGTGCAGGGGAACTGAAGAGGCCAGGCTGTAGGCTTCCAGCATATCTCCTGCGGATCCACTTCCGGATAGCGCATTTCAAATGCCAGGGACAGGGTTTCATTGCTTTCATCCGGGTTGAAAAGGAGCCTTCCCCAGAGGTGGTAAAACAACCATTGTTTCTGAAAGGCATACTTCCAGGTTTTTTGCGGATGCTCCAGGTGGGAATAATCCATGGCGGGAATATATCCCTCGGAACCCACAAAATATCCATCCACATAGGCGTGGTGGTTGGTCCTGATATGCTCCCTGATGAAATAGGGATTTCCCCAGCGAAGCACAAAAAAATCCTCGTTCCTCATCGTCCAGGCAATGAAATAATTTTCCGGTTTGGGATCCCAGAAGCCCCGCATGATGGTTCCATCGTCATTGGAATGGGTGAGGGAGAGATGGGGAGTGGAATGGGCATGGGACCAGTTGAATTTTACCTCCACGATGGTCTTCTCAGGAAGCGCAGCGTCATCGATAACCGAGCGCATTTCTTCAGGGTCCCCTGCCAGTACAGCGCGGTGAATGAATTTTATTTTCCGGTCGGCCTTGTTCATTCCCTCCACGAATGTTTCCCGGATCCACTGCTCCCTTTCGACCGGGGTCATTTTCTCCTCGCCCCAGTTCCCCATCCAGTCGGCCAGCGTGACTCCCAGCCCGGTTAGATCCTCATACTCGTTAATCAGCTGGGTGACCGATTCACGGGTGTATTTTTTCACCTGGTCGGAAAGATCGTTGTGCAGATCAGCACCATAGGCTGCTGCAAATTCGGGTGAGACCACAATGTTCCAGTTCACCAGGTAGGTTTCGATACCCCGCTCTTTTGCCATGGCGAAAAGGGATTTCCAGAAGCCCTGCCATTCTTCCAGCTCCTGGTCATTGAACGGGGTGGCCTCGGGATAGTTTTCTGCCCTGATCATGTAGGGGAAGAGGTGTGCACTCCACAGGGTCAGCGCATTGAAGCGGTTTTCCACCATCATATCCAGGAAGGCTTCCCAGAAGGCCAGGCGCGGCAGGTCTCCTGGTGCAGATCGGTGGCCGGTCCGGGCGGTAGGGAGCCCAGGGCAGATTGAATTTGATGGCCCGGAAGGAGAAGGCCGGATTGACCTTTCTTTCATTGACATTGCTCGAATTTGCAATCGGGACCCAGCTGCTCCATGAGATCCATGATGCCATAGAGGCAGCCCCGGTCAGGGTTTACCCATAACATATATTTTGTTCTCCTTCTTTACAATGCGTATCCTTCGGACTTATGTCTGCGATGTGATCTGATCAGACGTTTTCATTGTTCATCCAGGGGGTCGACCGGAGTGATAATCCGGATGTAAATGTTTCGGATGCTTTCGAGTTTCCCTGTTCCGACACGGCATGCCCGGCCGTCAGGTGATCGGCTAAGCGTTTTACTCCATAGGCAATTGTTGGGGACCGGGATGATGAGAATGTCAACAGTTGGGGACAGTTCGGGTGCAGGAGGCCAGCACCATCAGATACAAAAACAGGCAGATGGTAAACGCTTTTCTCATTCTGGGTAGTTTTGAAATGGCTCCGAGATGATCCTTCGCTGCCTCCAGATCCATCAGATAGATTCCGAAACCCACTCCCGCTTCCTCACCGGCTTTCCCGATCTGGAAACAAAGGTGTCTGCCATCATCGGAAACAACACCCTGACTGGCCTTGTAGCCCTTCACATCGGTGAAATGGGTGAGCCGCTGCATGTCACCCGACCCATCAAGCTTCAGTTTGAAAAGATCAATGAGTGGCCATGCACTCTCCCTGCTGGGGCCATGCTCCACGCATGTGTAAAGTCCGTCGGGAAATACACCCTCGGGCTCATCATAACACCAAGGGGAATTGGTCAGGTTGGTATACACTCCCCGTTTCCGTATCGATGATGAAGGCTTCGGTGTTGTTTCCATCTTCGATGGTATATACCGCGAAAGTGAGCTTGGTATCTTCCGGGGGCACCAGGTTCTGGGTTTCCAGGCTTGAATTCCCAGTTCATAAGGCAGCTGGTGGGAGTCAAAAACCACACGCTGGTTCTCCAGGCCTGGGAATCCCGTTATCGTAAACGATTTCTGCCATAAGCAGTTTGGCATGGTTTGCACCCATCTCAGGGAATTGCCTTCCCCGGTGGGTCCATGCAATTTTTAAGCGGCTCCGCGAAACTGCCGGGCCCTCGGCGCAAAGCGTATGCAGTGGATGTGGTTTTTCATGGCCGTTTTTGTCCATCACTGACAGCCAGCACATATCACGGGCACGATCACGCTGGGCAGGGTCTGTGGCATCGAAGGTTTCGTTGGGGCCCGATAGCAGAATATCTCCATTGGAAAGATACATGGCCCTGGTGAAACCATGGTGGTTAAAATGGCGGGTTTTGGGACTGATGATCCCTGTTGACAGTTCCAGTCTCGTATACTTCACCCATGGGTTTGTCCACAAACAGGATGTGCGTGCCATCGTGAGACCATTCGGGCCGCTCTCCGAAGCCACAGATCTTTTGTATATAGGAAGGCAGGTAGTCATCGGGATGTCCTTCCAGGAAACCGGATTGGGGTGCAGGTGTATCCTGTGCTCTTCCCATCAGGCCGGTGGCCAGGATGAAAAGAAGGAAAATGTTATTTTTCATCATGTACTTACTTTTAAATGGATCAATTGTGCCTATAAAGTTACTCACTGGATCGAAATTGCATCGTATGCTCCCAGTCTGGGTACCATAAACCGGGTATATCCATCAGCGTAAGAGATATCAAGCGATTTATCCAGGACATGGGAATAGACCTGTTTATATTCCCCTTTGACCTCCACAACTGATTTCCTCCATATGGCAAGTGGTGGGAAAAAGGCAGTGGAGGTATGACCACTCAGGTTTACCAGATGTAACAAGAGCTGGTCCGATCCGGGTTGTCTGGTCAGGGTCATCTCCACCAGGGGATGTGCATCTGTCCTGAGCTGCCGGTCTCCCCGGATGAGATGATCGATCAGGTCTGACACAAATAGGCGGTGGTTTTCATTGCTGTATTTATAATAAAGCGAACCCACATCCCAGGGTATATATGCCATCTGACCCGCTCCCAATTCCTTTATAACCAGTCCGGGTTTATGGGTGCGTTCGGTGAGCCGGCTGACCATTTCCGGTGGTGAAAAGCTGCTGGGAGGAATAAGTGTCAGTACCGCATTGATCGATGGGCTCCAGTTCAAGGAAGTCCTGGTACAGAAAGAGTACATCCGTCTGTTTGAGAGATGGAAATATGCTGTGGTCCTCAATATGCAGGTAGCTGTTTCCGGCATCTTCCCATAGCTTTACGGTTGGAGGAAGATCAACAGGGGGCCTGGTTGTACCTGCCATCAGTACCTTTCCTCCACTTCGGATGTATCCATCGAGTTCAGGATAAATAGCATTTTCGGGTACGATCACCAGGTCATATTTTCCTGGTGCTGCCAGTACTTCGCCCGCTTTTTCGGAGACAACAAATGGGATGTGCAGCTCACTGAGGAGCCGGAAAAAACCCCTGTAGCTGACCGATCCCGTATTTCGGGGGTCGGCAATCAGGAGCACCCTGCCCTGGTTTTGCTGGTTGATAAGAGATCCTCATGCTGATTGTGCCATTCAAATACCGGTCTGGCGGCATTTACAGCTGTCTGGTCCAGCTGGGTATCATAGGTGCCCAGTACCACGAAGGCAGGACAGCCCCCATGGGCCATGGACTGATACAAACTTCTCTGAATAAAGGCTGGTGAGGTGGCAGCATACCGCCAGTGCATGGCCACATAGGGCATGACATAATTCAGGGCCATTTTGTGGGGATTGGTATTCCGCACCCGGTTCACATTGTCGCTGGCGCTGTAGTGCCACAGCGGGCGTTTCGTGCCAGATGTAGGTGTCGCTTTCCGAGGAGGTGGCATCCACATGCTCGGTCATGTAGGTCACCATCATGCAGCCCGGCCTCAGGCTGTCCACCAGTGCTGAGATCTGGGAGGCCACATCCCTCGAACAGTGGTACATGAACTGGTCGTATTGTTCGTTGTAATCGGCCGGCAGTTCCTGATTATACATCTCCAGGTAGCGTGTTTTACAGCCCTCGACATTGACACACCCCCACATGATCCCTCGAATACGTAAACTTGTGGTTTCCAAACCAGTTGAAAAAGACGCCATCCAGCTCATAGTTGGTCAGTGCTTCTGTGAGGATCTTAAAAATGTATTCCCTGTAGTATCCACCGTTGATGCAGGTGTTGTGCAAACCATTGTGATCTTTCAGAGCAGTTCCGTCAGGTTTCAGAATAAACCAGTCCGGATGCTTTTTGTAGACCGATTCTTCGATGCGGCTGAAGTCGAAGCGGCCAATAAAGCGCATGTCCCTTTTGTGAACCTCCTCGGATCATCTCAGCCACCAGGTCCCTGTTTTCGGGCAGAGTATTTACTCTTGATATGGTCTTCCAGCCTGGTCTGGTAATGGGCGCGTATCCCGCCCATCCCAAACAGCACGGTATTGGCAGGAAAATCCTCTATCTGCTGGGCCAGAGCCGCTGCATCCAGATCCGAATCTGTCTCTCTCAGATTGGTCTGTACCAGCCGGATGGGTTCTTCCATCCACCAGTTTTCCTGGGAGAACAGGGGGTGCTGCATCGCCAATCCGAGACACAGGCACAGCATTTGAACTTTTCTAGATTTCATCATAATAGATTGCTATTGAAGTCATTTCCGAAAGCTCGTCCAACTGGATCCGGACCAGTCCATCACCGGACTTTCTGACCCTGGCCCCGGATTCCTCCTTTAAAAACTGATACTCCCTGAATTCCTGGCCGGGTTCAAGGCTGATTTCAATGTCCAGGTCTTTGACCGGTATTAAGCGTCTTATGGGCCTTTCAGGTGCAGAACTCAGGTTGATCAGGGTAAGGATATAGCATTGGCGGGCCACATTTTTTGTGACATTGATATGCACACTTTCAGGGGCATTGGTGCTCAGAAAGGGTTCGGGTTGCAGGGTTTCGATGGCGTTTTTCAGCAGGTGCCGGAAATCATTGTGCCCCATGCTTACCGCAAGTTTGTCAGGCTCATTGGCGAAATAGACCACCTTCCCTTTTCCATATGCAGCGCTGAGTACAACAGGTGAATCCATGTCCAAAGGTTCTCTCCATGCTTTTTCCGGGGGCTGGTTGTTGACCACCGGGACCAGGTTGGTCAGGGTCCTGGAACTATTGCCGGTCTGCCTGCACTGCAGCGTATCGTCCACCGTTCATAAGCATAGCCGTCTGCTCAAAGCCATCCAGCAACGCAGACCTGTCTTTGATCATTTGGTAGGAGTCCTTCCGGGTATCGAAAATCTTTCCTTCATAGGAGCACTCCGAACAGGTGGGACAGTCCAAAATCTTTCCTGGGTACCCCATGCTCATCCTGTAATGAGGTCGCATGGGTGGCCAGCAGGTTTCCACCCTTTTCCACAAAACGGGTGATCACTTCGATCTGCTGGTCGGACAAGCAGACCACATCGGGAAGGATGAGCAGTTCGCAACCCTCAAGTCCGACAGAATCCAGCCTGAAATCGGGGATAAAACCAAAGGGCCGGTGATCTTCCGACAGCACTTTCTCCATGCCACGGATGGCCAGACCAAAATCCCCCTGGCCGAAGTCTCCTGAGCCCGAAAACTCCCTGGTAGATTTGGAATAGAGGATCTTAACCGGGGCCAGGGGAATTTGGTCTTCAAGGAGATCCCTGTGTTTCTCCATATAGGTGTAGGCTGGTGCTGTAAGGAAAGCATTTCTCGTATCCAGTGTGGCCGCAGGATTTTTTCCCGTGAAATTGCAGTTCCACAATCCGCCGCCTGCGGAGATGGTCTCCCACATCCATATCTTCAGGTCTTCTGGTGGGTCGGCCATATAGCGGTGTGATGTGCCGTTGGTGCCGAATAGGATCACAGCCTGTTTTTCGGGGGACAGCGATTTTAAGAAGCGGATGTGGTTGGCAGGGTGGCCCAGGTCCTTGTATTCGATCACGGTTGTATTGTCGGAAAGGAAACCCACACTGAGCAAAAAGTCGAAATACCTGGCCCCGCTGTACAGATCAATGCCACTGTGTTTTGGAAGATCCGCATCGAACATGCCAAAAACCTCTGCGGAATAGGCTTTGTCCTCACCATAGGCTTTCACGGTTTTACGCATGCTTTCCAGGTAGCGGTCTGCCACACCTGCTTTCCATCTGAAATATTCATCCAGCTGCTCTTCGTCCGCATCAGCAGAAGGGATGCTTTTCCCCAGAGTTTGAAAATAATCCTCCCGGCACCTGTCGCACCAGCACATGCCCACCCACATGCACACTGTTGTGCCAGATGCCATCGATTTCGTATGCTTCAAACAGATGCCCTATAAATTCCCGGGCGTGTTCGTTGCGGTAGTAACTCAGGTAGCATGGGGCATATAGCCCGGGGGTGGTGTAGTTGAGGATGATGGGATTTCCGGCTTCATCTTCTCCAAACCAACCAGGATGCGCATCGTAAATGTGCTTCTCCACCCCCCGGAAATCGATCCGGCCAATGACTTTGATGTCTGCCTGGTGACAGGCTGTGACGATCTCTTTCAGGAGATCGCGCCCCTCCAGGAAGGGATTGATGTTGGCTGCCGGCAGGGGATTCTGAAAAAAATCCACAATTCCCCCCGCATTGATCACCAGTACATTGGCATGGGTTTCCTGCAGGTAGTCAACCAGGGCTTCCGTATCATAGTCTTTGGCATCCACCTCCCGCAATACGGTCTGGACGATCCGCAAGGGCTGGTTATACCAGTATTCCGTGCCGGAGTTGTCAGAGACATTCGAACCTTGTTTTTGATCCGAATTTGTGCAGGCTGAAAGTGTCAGAAGAAGAATAAGGAATTTTTTCATGCGATTACATCTTGATCCCTAATCTACAGTTTTTATTTTCAGGGCCCAGTCCCGGTCAGATACTATTTTTACCATCGGGAAAATGTTCCAGTTTCAGGGCGCCGGCTATTATCTGTCTTCACAGCGGAAGGATTGCCAAGCCATTGACCATTTACAGGGTCAAACCATTGAAGTGAATATGTACGATCCGGAGCCAGGTCCCTGATATCCGGTATTTCACTCAGGTTTTCAAAATAAATAAAGCAAAGTTCATGGCCTGGATCTGCCAGCAGGAAGGCCCACCCATCGAGTCCGTCGACCGGGGCGTTCTTAGCCTTATCAGGATGCAGCATGTTCCGCCTGGGAATGCAGTCCTGGTATCTTCTTCCTTCAGATAGCATGAATGTGCCAAGGTGCTGCATCTGGGCCGCAGACGGATAGTTGAGGGCGTCCCAGATATAGGGTCTGTCCCCTGGCTCTCGGGGTTCTCCGGTGGTGTTACCGTCATAAGCCCCTGTCCCATACATATGTCCTGCCAGTCCGCCCGATAGCACACTTCCATACATCTGGGCCCTTCCAAAGTAATGGTCCCGCTCGGAGTCAGGAACCGGTCTTTCCCCGGCCACCGTGTTGTGGAATACATTGTCCCATCCGGGATAGTAGGGTTCCAGGTTGGCAGCAGGGTAGGGAGGATCAAGTTGAAAAAGCTCCTCAATCATGGGATAAAATCCATGGTTCCTGGGGACATTTCCCACCGCATGCATGGTGAGCCACGGGGCCTCTCCGGCATGTCCGAAGTGCTCATAGGTTGAACCATCGATGAGAATGGTGTGAGGCTGTCCGTAAGGCAGCTTGCCGTATTTCTTATGGTGGTAGGTAAGCGCCTCATTAAAATCGTCCGGCGGAAGGCAAAAATCCTCATTGATCCAGTCCAGGTGGATGCCGCTGAAAATAATATTAAAAGCTCCGTACCTGGCTGCGATATACTGGACATAACGGGCGTATGATGCGTGCCAGTCAAAATATGCTTTCCAGGAGGGTCCATGGTCCCTGCGCACTGTCTCCAGAAAGGTCACAAATCCCTGTTCGCCCAGGTAGCGCAATTTTTTGTCCAGGCTTTTAAAGTACGCGGGATTGAGGCGATCATAATCTGCGATCACATCCGATTCACTCCATGACTCAAAGGGCATATTTCCTGCCTCGTCGTGCATGTCCTTGGCTGTATTCATCCCGTTTTTCTCCCAGGCCTGGCGAATCCCCACCGAATCGGGATCGTAGTGCTGGGGTGGGTGCGCATCCACTTTCCAGTTGGGAAAGGCGGCAATCATGGCAATGGTATTGTAACCCTGCTTTTTTCTGAACTCCAGGGCATTTTCAAAACTGATGTTTTCACCGGGCACATAGTCTTTGTCGGGTGTGTTCCCGGTCAGGGGATATCTCCAGGTTGAAGCAGCCCACCAGGTATCACCCAACATGAAGAAGGGAGTGCCGTCGGCATATTCAAGCGCATGTCCGTTTCCGGTGGCCTTTATAAAACCATGTCCGTTGGGATTTTCAGCAATCTCCCCGGCGCTCCAGTCAAGAGCCTGAAAGGATCCGCTGTGGTCATTGAGACCATCGTCCTTCTGGTTGGAGTGGCTGGTCCAGCTCCACTCGCCGGGTCCTGTGGCAACCACCCTGAACATAAATTCATTCCCACCGTTCCAGAATCCGTAGATCTTTTTACTGAAACCGGGACCTTTCAAATCCACCCAGCATTCCACATCGGTGTAGGGATTGTCATAATGTTGTTTGGATTGGAGCGTTATCTCCTTAATTTCATACATCCGGATAAGCTCCTCAGTCTTTGGTGTACAGGACAAAAGAGTGCTTCAAGAATAGCCCAGAGGGCCAGGTCAGTCATTGTTTTCATTGGGCTCATATTTGGATATCATTTCATTGAGATAAGAGGATAAAGCCTCATCGCTGCCCTGCTTCTGCCTGAGAAAGTGTTGCTTTGTGATGGAATCTGAGGCGACCCACCGGCATCCCAGATCCGGGTCAAAATCCAGGTAGCCGGGTTCCATGGTGTCAAAATACGGACCGGCCCCTTCGACAGCATAGAGCACTGTAACCAGGTCCCAGCTGGATCGCTGGTCTGCCAGCGTTTTATTTTCCACATTCCGGAGCCAGGTTTCGTAGGCCCTCCTCACAATATTGCCTTCGGGAGTATTGGCCAGGGATTTTCCACTCATCACTTTGCTGCCACCATCCACAAAATACACAGGCCGGGGGAAATTTTCCACCAGGTAATTCGTAAAGACTGCGCTTCCGTTAAAGAAGAAATTCCAGTCTTTGCGGCGATGGTCTTCTTCATTGGCAGCGCCCAGGGCACCCAGGGCAACCCAGCGATTAATCTTCCGGCTTACCAGCTCTTCACCGCTCAGGGCTGATATCCCATCTGCTTTCGATGTCAGCAGGTCGTAAAGTCCCCTGGTATGACCAATGGTAATGTAAGTGATACTATGATCTGCTGCTTCAGCAAGCAGGCGCCGGTTCAATATTGGTTTGCTCCACAGCGTCTGTATTGCAGATGATCCGGTTACCGAAAGCTGCTGTGTCATGTTGCCAGTTTTTCTGCCAGCATTTTGTCCACGGGATCACCAAATCCCTCATCATAACAGGCACCTATGGGGATGTCCGGTTTTCCATAATAGCATTGATGGCATCCACCACTCCTGCACCGTAAGGAACAGCCCCGGAACTGTAGATCACCCCCAGAATCTCTGCCTTGCCCTCTACGGCATACTGGTGAAGCAGGGCCATGGCACCCACATCATCGCAATCGGACCCCATGTCCGTATCCAGGATGATTTTTTCTACCGTTTGCCCTGGAGCACGCCGGAATCTGAACATGAATTTGCCATGATGATGCCGAGGAGAACAAAGAGGAAAGTTCTTTTCATGCCCTAGGTTTCTGAGATGACCAGGTTGTCAATCCACAACTCGGTTTGCCAGGTTCGAAATCCCATATAACCCTTTTCGTGTGACGGGATTTTCTTCACAGGTCTTTATGTATGCAGCAGTAACTTCTCCATCCACCATGTAGGTCAGAAGGGAACCCTTTTTCCGAATGGTGATGTGATAGGTTCTCCCTTCCTTGCAATGGTACTTGTTTTGTTCTGACAGAAGATGGAATCCAGGGTTGTCGCGTAGCCGGATCCTGGCCTTCTCAGGATTGCCATTGGCCAGGAAGGTAAAGATATATCCATTCAGATCATGATAGCTTTGGGTAGGATCCATCAGATCGCTCCCTTTTGGTGTCAGACTGTTAAGCGGGTCCCGTCAGGATGGGAATACATGAAAAAGAAGTTGATGTTGTTTTTCTGGCCTTCGGAACGGATCACATGTGCATCATACTCCACCTGGATGTTTCCTGAAAACTGCCGGTTCAGCCATACGGTGCATGCCTCCTGGTCCTCACCACTGGCATCGGGATTGGCATCCATCAGCAGGTGGCCGTTTTCAATTTTTACTTTCGAACTTCCTTCTGAGCCAGTAATCAGATTCTTTCAGTTCCAGCTCCTTTGAAAATTGTCCCGGTACAGGATTTGACTGCTGTTCCGGGTCCAGCACCTCATGTCCCGGGGGATAGGAGCTCCAGTATTCCAAATCATCCACCCACTGGTAAACAGGGCCTTTTTCAAACCATTTTTCATCCTGGTACAATTTAAAGAAGGACCAGAATTTGATGGGCATCGGGTTGTCCGGATGCTCGGTTCTTCCTACATAATCAGCAATGACTTCTCCGTTAACAGCCCACCATACGCGACCCTTATCCCTTCCCTTTTTATAATAGACTTCCATTTTAAACCATTCTCCTACCGGTACTGCGCACTGACCTGTTCTCCACCGACCAGTCAATGGCCCTGACCGGCTGGGGCATTTCACCTCTCAACAGCCAGTACATGGTATTGCTCAGGGAATCACGGGCAATGAAGAAAGAGATCCGGTAATTGTTGGTTCCCCGCCCCTTGATACTCACTCCGAATTGGGCTCCTTGAGCTCCATCAGCATGCGCCAGGAATCCAGCTGGTAGTAATCCAGCTGTTCGCTTTCAATGGTTCCGGGGGCAAGCTCCAGGTAGGTCTTCCTGGAGTTTCATCCAGTATGTCACATAGCCCTCGCTGAATGCAGCATCTGTAAAATAGGAAAACTCATTGCGGGAAACCATGCCAAATCTGTCCTGGAAGTCCTTTTTCACCTCCATGTACAAGGCCCGGCTTTGGGAAGAGCGAGGTCCTGTTACATCATCAATCCTGGTGGATACATATTCATCGGGTGAATCGCCCGACAGGTAGAAGAACTTCAGGGTTCCTGGAAGTCCGTGTGCATCCCAGGAGAAGCCAGTTTTGGAATCTGTTCCCGTAAAAACGCTGCCTCCCTTGAGGTTTTCAACTTGGATATTTTCCTCAAAACCAGATTTGATAAGCAGCCTGCCCTGGCTTTTTTGCAGGGATGGATTAAAACAAGTAGGAGTAATACAAAAATGATCTCATGGGTGTTCCGGTGTATATGTTATAGTTCTTGAAACAGTTCCATTCACTTTTTTTCTCCAGGTCGAGGAAACCTGAAATCCTTTGGGAAGAAGTTTCACCCCATCCGCTTCAAATGTTGTGATTCCAAAATTTACCCAGACTTCAGTTCCGTCGCTGAGTTCTGGTTTTCTGGACCATATAATCCTCAGTCAGGTAGCTGGTGATCCACCATGGCCATGTGGGCGGTTCTTTCATGAAAGCGACCCAGGAGATCATAGGTCTCCTTGATCATGGGCTTGAGATCCTTCCACTGTGCATATTCAATGGACCAGCTGGATGGCTGACCATACAGCAGGTCCAGCAACACATGGTTGGCATGGTCCTCCCGTCCATGGGGGGTGCCATGCTGCCAGTAGCCCACCACACATTCGCGGTACACCAGGTAGAAAAGCGGAACAGTCAGCCCGGTCCGGTAAATGAGTCCCCTGTGGTAGCCGGTACCCCCTCCGCTGAGACCCTCACAAAAGCCAACCACCGGCATGGCCCAGTCGGTTCCCCTTTCACCTCCAATCACCAGTCCCCTGTCCACAATATTATCCAGCAGGGCCAGCCTGTATGCCAGGTCCTCTTTCCGGGTCATGGGGTGGTTTTCATCATAGCACTCGTAATGTGAGGTGTTGGTGACCACATCAAAATAGTAGGCATTCAGTGGAATATCCTTCTGAATCAGTGCCATGTTCCGGTTCAGCAGCTCCTCTCTTTGTGCCGGGCAGGTGATGTAGCAAAGCCCGCCGTCCCAAACGCCCCCCTTGTGCAGGGAGCCGTCATGGTTTCTCAGGATGTATTTTTCATCAAAGCTGGGGGCATCGGGATAGAAATCATCGTAATTATCATGCAAGGCAAAGAGATAGCCATTCTTTTTTACCGCTTTGGCTGCCCTGGCCAGGCCTTTGATACCTCCGGCAGCTTCAGCCGGGGGCCACATATCCACATGCTCCCTGTCGTAGCCCATGCGGTTCCATCCACCCAGCAAAAACATGCATTTGTCCACCCCCAGGGCTTTCAATTCACCGGCCATTTCACCCACCTGCTTAAAATGTGGTATTCACTTTGGAGTAACCGGTCAGGACCGGTTCGCTCCAGGCTTTGAAATAGGGATTGTTCAAGCGGTTGGTATAGCAGTACACTTTGATGTCGGGTGCACCGATGATTTTTTCAAATTCAGGATTCCTCTCGATTTTCTGTTTCAGGGTCACATACCTGCCCGATTCCTTTGGCATAAGTTTTATATCGCGCAGCCATGCCCACATAACCTCCTGACACCAGTTCGATCCTCATTTTCCGGGGATATGCCAGTTTTTTAAATGAGGATTGCCAGATGGGGGTAAGGGAGGAAAGCCTGGTGCCGGGATTCTGGCCCTGGCGTGCATTCACAGTAGTCCCTGCTTCCCCAACCACCGAATTTCCAATCAGGTGCAGCATGGCATCCGAAGAGGTGAGCATGGTGACCAGTACGGATGATCCGCTTTTTGACGCTCCAAACCAGGGCATGTTCAGGCTCCCGGATTCAAAACTCCACCACTCCTCCTTGTCTGCAATCATGTCCCAGATATTCTGCCCATAGCGCATGAATCCTGCATCATACCTGCTTGGATAGAGGACTCCCTGAAGATGAGGTGCTACTATATAACCGTCTTCCGTTCCCGATTTCACGGTGAGTATATGGGCCGGGTATTCCAGGTCTTCCAACAGGAAGCTTGAGCTCAATTGGGAAATGACGATTTCAAGGTACTGGTCTGTCAGAACCAGTTTGCCCTCCAGCTTAAAATCAACATCCCTGATCCGGTCTCCACGAATCCCGTCAAAGGAAAAAAGGATGGAGTCACCCTGTTCCTGGAGCTGAAATTTGCATTGGAAAGGGAGATTTTTTCTGAAGGTACTTTGGGAAGATAATTTCACCCAGCCATTGAACTCACTGCCCCATTGCACATCATTCGCCTTATCCATAAAAGCGTATGGATCCATTGTCGATCAGAATGATCTTCAGGTGGCTGTTTTCCAGGGAATCTGCGGCCTGGACAGGATTTCCCAAGAGGATGCCGGTAAAAAGGAGCAAGATGAAAAGCAGTCTGGATGCCCAATAATCCTTCATGGTTTACAATTTAAAAGTACATTACATCATCATCCCGTGCAATGATATGTTGGGAAAGCCATACCAGGCAAAGGCCAGTGATACAGATGCCTTTGTATTTCATATAGATTGAATAAGTGTTTTATTTCAGGGGACCAATCAGCTCAATGATGGTTCCATCGGGGTCCTGAATCAGTACAAAGTGATTTTCTTCACCCAGAGGGATGGGGGTATCACCCATCAATTTCACATTGTGTTTTTTGATTCGCTTTAAAAAGGGATCAAGACTGTTTACCATGATGGTGATATATTGCATCCCCGTATCATCCTGAATAAATGTGGGCATGGGATGGGCAGCCTCTTTCCCAAAACTCATGATTTTCCACTGATTGGCATCGGGACTGTCTTCCAGTTTCAGGACATCCACATGAAAGGGAACCCCGTTGGATAGTCCGGATGTTTTTGCAAATTCTGCTGCCACATCAAATTCACCTACCTTTTTCATCCCGATTACATTGAGGTAGAAGTCAAGGGATTTTTCAATGTCGGCTAGCTACCAACCCCACACCGATCTGATTGCTTGAGAATTCGCTTTGTGCCTTGATGTTTGTTGATATGATGATAGTCAATGCCAATGAAAGAATGAAGCTGAGTTTTTCTCATGGTTTTATTTTTTAGTTCCAAAATTATTTTTCGTTCAATTTAACCATTTCCTACTTACCATTCACTCCTCCACCAACTCATGCGGATATATAATGATCTGATAATCATCATACCTGGTATTCCTTTCATATCGCTGCCTGATCCCGAAGTAGCCATGGGTTGTTTCTTCCGATAGCTCCTTCATTCCTATCATCTGTTCATTGATATACCAAATAATCCAACCATGCCTCACCTCGATACGGTGTTTGGCCCAGGTATGCATCAATGCCATATCCGGAACCATTTTTTCGCCAAAAAATCCCTGGATATAAATATCGCTGGTTGTGGAATCAGTTCCGGGAACCTGGGTCATATATCCAAATTCAATCCCGGCCTTGAGTTTCATCTTATCTGCACCAATAATGTAACCGATGTAGTCGTTGTCTGAGCGGTATTGACTGAATGTGATGTCATAGCTCTTATTGTCTTCGGGTACCGGGGTGATGCAGTATAGGACCGAATGATGAGAACGGCCTCCCTGCTGCAGGAAAGATGAGTCGGGTGGAATGACCCAGAATCCCTTTTTTGGATTTTCGGGCTCCAGTTCATCCACCATCTTCCAATGGATCGGGTCATACCCGCTCTCAAGCACATTCCATTCATAACCAAGGCCCTGGGGAGGTGGAAGCTGAATAATGTTTTGTCTCAGCTCACCCTGGCTCTCAGGTCCGAATGAATCTTCAAAAAGCACACTGCTTTTGTCAGGATTGCAGGAAAGGCAGCAAACAAATAGCAGAGCTGATGGTAGCATGCTCAGGAGCTTCATATGATGCAGGTCTATCTTGTTTTTACAGAATCATATACCTGGACCCTGGTCCAGAGGGAGGAGGCATTTTCTATAAATGTCTTGTGCAATGGGTGTTCCTGGTAGAGGTCGTGTTCCTTTTTAGAATCAAAGGAGAGAATCAGGCTGTAGCTCCAGGTACTGTCAATGACTTCCCTGTCCGTATCAGCAGGGGCACCGATGTGTTTGGTCCTGATGAGGTCCACATTGTCAATGAATTTCCTGAGTTCGCCCATGAACTTTTTATGGGTTTCTTTGGTTTCGTCCACAAGCCAGAAGAATACCACATGGACAAAACTTCCTTCAGGTTCTTCGGTCTTTTCTATATTTGGCTTTGCCTGGGGTGGCAAGTGCCAGCAACGCCGCCATTCCTCCCAGTTTCCTGATAAATTGTCTTCTTTGTTTCATAGTAAGTTATTTTGCGTAAGAATGTGGTTACACTTCCTGCCGGTGAGTCGAATACAATCATTCCGTCCTTTACCGGATATTCCCCCAGGCTGACATATTTCTCATCAATTTCGTCCAGCCCTGATCCAGGAGATTTGGTGGTGCGGTATGCTTCAAATGATTTTGCTTTTGTTCCCAAAACAGTTACAGCGATCCTCTGGAATTTTTTATTGATGTTGGTCACAATGAATGCATCGGGATTTTTTGTGCCATTGGATGCAAAGGCGATCACTGCAGTTTCCGAATCCATGGCTGTGGCTTCTGCTACTTTCATCCCCGGTTGTCCGGCTCTTGTGATCTGCTTGTAGAAATAATAGCCCGGGCGGACTTTGTATTCGCCTTCCTCACTCACAGTGAAAGCAGATCCTGGATTGGGATCACCACCCACCCAGTGGGGAGGGCGCTGGATACCTGCCCAGGGAATGATGGCATTAACTTTGGCCGTATAAATGTTACCATGCATCTCCTTGATGTTGAAGGCATCCATTTTACTCCAGCTGGTGGAGGTTACCCAGGCGTGTAGTTCGGGACGTTCGGCCCGCAATCTGTCAATTCCAGCACTTTTATGCTCGCCAAACCAGCGGCCATAGTTGCCACTGTAAAAGCCATGGCTGGTAATCAGGCCAAGGCTGTTCAGAGCTACCTGATCCTGAAGAAATGCTTCCACATAACCCCAGGTTCCGAAGCGGTACCAGTTGGTAGCATTCCCCCGGGGTAACTCCCACATCCCCCAGACCGGCAGCTTTCAGTTTTACGGGCATCAGTTTCACAAAATCAGTGACCTGTTCGGGAGGCCAGTACAGGTTGTAATCGTGCCCGCTATCTACGGTGATACCTTCCTGATTCCAGCGACGCCAGTCTTCGCCCTCGTTGTGTAGAGAGAGGTATTTCACCGGGAATTTTTCTTCTTCCCGGAGGAATTTTACCCAGTCTACCATATAGTCTGGCCACGGCATCCTTGTATGCTGGGATCCAGGTCTCGTCCCCTGAACACTTTTTGTTTGGTGGTGTACCCGGGAGGGCCATACAGGGTGGTGATGATCTCCAGATCACGTCCATTCTTCCGGGTAAGATCGAGGCCTTCCCTTACAAAATATCGCATGTTTTCGGTGGTATACTGATGATCGAAGGGACCACCTGCCTCGGATGATGAAGGAGCCCAGAAACATTTTGACCAGGCCTACTTTCAATCCATCCTCTCCAAAAACCATCTCACGATTTCTTGTTTCTCCTTTTCATCCAGGAGAGCTGAATCCACCATATTCCTGGTTGAATTTTTTCATATCAGAACTATGGGCAGTCTCCACATAGTTAAATCCGAATCCGTCCCACTCCTGGAGGGTTCTTGAAAAGTCCACTTTGGCCTGGACCGCGGTGAAGTCCAGGGCCTGGGAATAAGCTGCCAGGCAACCGGCCAGCAAAAGTCCTAAAATGTATCCTGTTTTTCTCATGGCATAATTAACGTTGAATAAATATGTACTCAAAATATACGTAAAAAAGGAGGATACAAAACCTGGTTCGGATTTATATCCCCTTACCTTGGAAACTAACTACACTATGATATTGGTATTAACGAATTACGGGCCTTACTGAAGAATAATCCAGTCAAAGGGTGTCAAATTTCCCGGAAATTGCCGGGAACGATCCCGATTTGATCATATGATTATTTATTTAATATATGTATTAAATCAATGGGATGTAAATTTCCGACTTCCGGGAATAGCTGATTTATATTTCATATATTTATCCGAGTATGAGAAAGCCAAACATCACCATTGTTGACATCGCCGAAGCCCTGGGAATTTCCAAGTCCACTGTGTCCAGAGCCCTCAGGGATGAACATGATATCAAACCGGAAACCAAACGAAGGGTACTGGAGTATGCCCACACACATGATTATCACCCCGATTTTATGGCCAGCTCCTTGCGCAGTAAAACCACCCGGACCATCGGGGTCATTGTTCCGGCCTATAACATCCCATTCTATTCCATTGCCATATGCGGAATCCAGGATTATGCCATGAAGCAGGGCTACAATGTGATGGTATGCCACTCCAGTGAACAGTACGAGGTGGAAAAGCGCAATGTGGATGCTCTTGCTGGCAGCAGATGTGGAGGGGATCATCATTTCGGTGGCCCGGAATACGGAACTCAATGAACATATCTATAAACTGAAACGAAAGGGAATTCCGCTGGTGATGTTCAACCGGGTGATTGAGGAGTTCAAGGCTGCCAAGGTGGTGGTGGATGATTACTACGGCGCCCGGGAAATGGTCAGATACCTGCTTAAGACAGGCTGCAAGCATATTGCCCATATTTCCGGGCCTAAAAATATTGCCCTTAGTACCAACAGGAAGCAGGGCTACCTGGATGCACTGGACGAGGCCGGAATTGAACAATGATCCCATGATGGTTGTGGAAGCTGATTTTACAATTGAGGGAGGCCAGAAAGGAATGCAGTCTCTGTTGCAGCAAAATTCCAGAATCGATGCTGTATTCTGTGTATGCGATGCAGTAGCTTTTGGAGCCATGAAGGTAATTAAGCGGAAGGGATTCAGGATTCCGTCAGACATCTCTGTAGCTGGCTTTACCAATGAACCCATGTGTGAGATGACAGAGCCTACGCTGACCACTGTGAAGCAGCCCATTTATGAGATAGGCGAATCAGCTTCAAGACTTTTGTTTTCACAGTTACAGAATCCGGAACTGCCCACAGAAATCTGTGTGCTGAATACTGAACTTGAGGTCAGGGAATCTACCCGCAAGTCTATACTGATTCTGGTTCACAATTGCGGGATCGTTCCCGTTTGTTTTCACTGAAAATGGGCATTAGGTTTTCTTCATGAAGCATTCCTATATTGATTAATATTAATCTTCCAAGAGCTGGACTAATCACTTGAGACTATGCCATTATTGTATGTGGGAGCCGGGATTGTGCTGATGCTGATCCTTTTGATGTGGGTGAAACTGGATGCATTTTTTGCATTGCTTGATTACCTCTTTCGCCGTAGGCGCCCTGGCCGGGATGGAGATGCTGGAGGTGCTCGAATCGGTTTTGAAGGGAGTGGGGGGGACCATGGGCAACATCATCCTGATCCTCACATTCGGGGCCATGCTGGGCAAACTGATCGAGGAGAGCGGTGCTGCGCATACCATTACCCACAAGCTTACCGATCTTTTCGGGGTAAAGAATATCCAGTATGCCATCCTGATCACCGGCTTCCTGGTGGGATTGCCCATGATGTACAATGCCAGCTTCCTGGTGATGATCCCCCTGATCTACACTTTCGCCTCCACCACAAAGATGCCCCTCATGTGGCTGGGAATTCCCCTGTCGGCGACACTTTCCATTGCACATGGCTACCTGCCGCCCCATCCGGCACCTACCTATGTATCCTTTATTTATGGAGCCGATGTAAACTCGACCCTGTTGTACGGACTGGTTCCGGTGATCCCGGCCTGCCTGCTGGCAGGGATTTTGCTTTCCAGGTTTTTCAGGAACCTGAAAGTCACCCCACCGGCTGAATTATATACCAGGAGAAGCATTTTAAGAAAGAGGAGTTGCCCAGCCTGGGGCGCAGTGTTTTTACTGCCATTATTCCCGGTGATTCTCATGCTTTTGGGTGCGCTCGTGGATATCATTATCGGGAAGGATGTGGATTACCTGGCCTATCTGACTGAACGAATGAGCAACGGATCCATGGCGCTGTTTTGCAGCAAGGGACTGAAACTGGTGAAGTTTGTCAGTGATCCCAACATGGCCCTGATGATGGCGGTACTTGATCGGTTTATATACCCTGGGAATAAAACAGGGACGGAAGATCCCCGACCTGATGAAGGCCCTGGGAAAGTCGGTGGGGGCCATTGCCATGATCATCCTGATCATTGCCGCAGGAGGTGCATTTTCCCAGGTATTGAAAGACAGCGGTGTCAATGAATATATTAAAGAGGTGGCTTCGGGCATTCAGTTTAATCCCCTGATCCTGGGTTTCTGCGTGGCAGCCATCATCCGTCTGGCGGTTGGATCGGCCACCGTGGCCACCATGACCGCCGCAGGGATCCTTCTGCCCATTGTGCAGACTTCGCCGGTGATGCCCGAACTGATGGTGCTGGCCACAGGGTCGGGAAGCCTGCTCTTCTCCCATTTCAATGACATCGGATTCTGGATGTTCAAGGAGTATTACAATGTGAGTATCAAACAGACCTTTGCCATCTGGACGGTTATGGAGAGTATCGTGGGACTGGTGGGGCTGGGTTGTGCACTTTTGTTAAACTGGATTTTATAAACAAAGAATGATGACTTTTGATCAGATAAAGAATATTGCTGTACTGGGGACCGGGAACATGGGGCCTGGCATTGCTCTTGCAATTTGCCAGGGCAGGTTACCCTGTGATCATCTGGGGGCCTGATGATCAATTCAAGGAAGAGGGTGCAAGCAATTTTAAGAGGAATGTGGATGACATGGTCCGGGAAGGATTTATGGAACAAGAAGAGGCCGCATGCTGTCACTGGAACTGGTCAGGGTTACTTCTGATCTGGGTGGAGGCGGTGAGCGGAAGCTCATTTCATCGTGGAGGCCATTCCCGAAGTGCTGGAGATGAAGCAGGAGATGTTTCAGCAGGCTGGAGGAAATTTGCGCGCCGGAGACAATTATTGCATCCAATACTTCCACTCTGTTGCCAACACCCCTTTCGGAAAAGATGAAACACAAGGAGCGCTTGCTGGTGGCCCATTTCTGGAATCCGGCCCACCTGGCCCCCTGGTGGAGGTCTGCGGCAGTCCGGCAACACTGCCCGAAGTGACCCAGGCCACCATGGCCATATTAAAGAAAATCGGAAACAAGCCGGTGCTCATGCGCAAGGAGATCCTGGGATTCCTGGGAAACCGGATTATGCATGCCATGAACCGGGAAGCCCTGGCACTGATCGGTGCCGGTGTGTGTGATGCAGAGGACATCGATATGGTGGTCAACGCCAGCTTCGGTCCCCGATTTGCCAACCTGGGGCCCATGGAGTACCTGGATTTCAGCGGACTGGATCTCATCAAGAACATCCAGGGCTACCTCTATGGTGACCTGGACAATACACCGGGTGTATTGCCTGTGGTGGACAAGCTGGTGGAAGAAGGGAACCTGGGATTAAAAACCGGAAAAGGCCTTTTTGACTGGTCCACAAAAGGAGAATCACATCCGGGAGAACCGGGACAAGGAATTCATCAGAAGGGCAAAGGAAAGAAGTGCTTAGTATTCCCAGTGCCTAGTACTCAGTGCCAGTGCAAAGTCATGTGAATGGATTAGAATGAGATGAATATGGAAAACAGAGAGGAATACATTTTGCTGGTGCTGCATAAACTGGAGCATTCGTTCGGCTATTATGATGTGCAGAGTGGTGAGCAGCTACGCAGCATCAAAACCCGGGACTATCCCCATGAGATATGCCTGGACCCGGATCGAAAGAAGGTATATATTGCTGAAATGGGGGTTCGGGGAATTGAATCGGAGGGTGCCGGTGGACATACCATTGCAGTGTTTGATCTGAAAACGAGGAACAGGTCAGCACCATTGATACAGGACAGTATGACCGGCCTCATGGGGTGGCCACCCATGGCAATCACCTCTATGTAACCAGTGAAAGCACAAAAACACCTCCTGGTTTACGACCTGGAAACCGAGGACTTGCTCAGCGTGGTAAACCTGGACCAGGAGTGTGCCCACATGGTGGGTGTTTCACCCGATGGCAGCAGGGCCTATACTGCCAATATCTGGTCCAACAGCATCACCGAGGTGGATACCGGGACCTTCAGGGTTGTCAGGCATATTGCTGTTCCCGAACGGCCCGAAGGCATGGCCTTCTCTCCCGATGGAAAGCTGATGTACTGTGTGTGCCGGGAAGCCAAGGCCGTGGCGGTGGTGGATTGTGAAAAAGGGGAGATGGTGGATCAAAATAAAACCGGGCACGGACCGGTGAGGGTGGTAATTACACCCGATGGGAAGCAACTGGCCATTCCCCTGTTTCATTCGGCGGCTGTGGAAGTGGCTGATACGGATTCGCGGAAGTGTGACCCATACCATCCCTGTGGGCCCGCATCCTGCAGGCACCTGCATATCGCCCGATGGCAGACTGGTGTTTATGTCCTGTGAGGATGAAAACCTGGTATACGTGTTTGATATGAACACCATGGAGATCGTTCAAAAGATAAAAACCGGGGATGGGGCCGATGCCATGGTATGCATCTATGCTTCAGAACTTGGATAATCCTTAAATTAGAAGATATGAAAGCACTTGTTCTAGAAGAATATAACAAACTGGTATATAAAGATTTTCCTGATCCGGTAGTGGCCGATGATGAGGTCCTGGTAAAGGTGGAAGCGGTGGGAATCTGCGGATCGGATGTGCATGGGATGGATGGCAGTACCGGACGGAGGCAGCCCCCCATCGTGATGGGGCATGAGGCCGCGGGGGTCATTACCGCCCTGGGCAAAGATGTGAGCGGTGGTCGGTGGGAGACAGGGTTACTTTTGACTCCACCATTTATAAGCTGGATGACTGGTATACCCGGAAAGGTTTGTACAACCTGAGCGACAACAGGATGGTTCTGGGAGTTTCTCCCGATGAGTATACACGACATGGTGCCTTTGCTGAATATGTAAATGTGCCCCAGCACATCCTTTATAAGATCCCGGAAGGGGTAAGCTTTACCCAGGCCTCCATGGTGGAGCCGGTGGCCGTTGCCGCCCATGCCGTTGAACTGACCCCGGTTTCGTGGAATGATACAGCTGTGGTGGTGGGAAGTGGGATGATCGGCCTGTTTGTGATCCAGGTGCTTCGGGCCATGGGTTGCGGGACCATTATTGCGGTGGACCTGGAAGATGAGAAGTTAGCCCTGGCTAAGGAGCTGGGTGCCGATGTGGGCCTGAATCCGAATAAAGATGATATCCGAAAAGAGGTGGAAGCACTGACCGAAGGCGCGGAGCAGATATTTCCTTCGAGGTGGTGGGGATTACAGCCACCGTGAAGACTGCCATTGAAGCTGTCAGAAAGGGAGGAACTGTTACCCTGGTGGGGAACCTTTCTCCCAGCGTTGAGATCCCGCTGCAGGCAGTGGTCACACAGCAGCTGAGGTTGCAGGGAAGCTGTGCCATCTGTGGCGAGTACCCGGCTGTCCTGGATATGATTGCCCGGAAAGCTGTCAATGTGGATGCCATCCTGAGTGCTGAAGCCCCCCTGTCGGAAGGGGCCGAATGGTTTAAGAGGCTTTACAATAAAGAAGCCGGGATTGATCAAAGTTGTCTTGAAACCGGGTAAATAGTAAGTAGTAAAGTAAGGTAAAGGTAACTGGAAGTAAAAATTGAAAGAGATGACGCAAAAATTGAAAACTGCCGTGGTGGGAGTGGGGAAGGTGACTGACCTGCATTCCGCAGCCCTGGTGAACCTTCCCGAATCGAAATTCACTGCGGTTTGCGGAAGAAGCAGGGAGAAGACAGAGAACTATGCTGCCAGGTATGGAATCAAGGCCTATACCGATGTGGCCGAGATGGTAAGCAAGGAGAAAATCGATGTGGTGATCATCTGTACCCCTCATCCCAACCACAAAGAGCCCACCATTGCAGCCCTGGAGGCAGGAGCCAATGTGTTGATCGAAAAACCCCTGGCTTCCTCCCTGGAGGATTGTGATGCCATGATTGAAGCATCGAAACGCTGCGGAAAGCAAATCGGGCTCATTTGTCAGCGCAGGTGGTACATGCCGGCCCAGCGGGTAAAGCAGGCCATTGATGACGGGAAGATCGGGAAGCCGGTTTTTGCCACTGTCAATATGCTGGGATGGAGGGACAAGGACTACTATGACAGTGATGAGTGGCGGGGAACCTGGAAGGCTGAAGGAGGTGGTGTACTGGTGAACCAGGCTCCCCACCAGCTGGACCTGCTGCAGTGGTACATGGGTGAGATCGATGAGTGTTACGGGGTCTGGTCCAACCTGAACCATCCCTACATCGAAGTGGAAGATACGGCCAATGCCATCCTGAAATTCAAGAACGGGGGAGTGGCCAACATCATCGTTTCCAACTCACAGAAACCCGGGTATCTACTGCAAGGTGCATGTGCACGGAGAGAACGGTGCATCGGTGGGGGTGCAGACCGACGGGGGAGCCATGTTTGTGGCAGGAATGACCACCATCCTGGAACCACCGGTGACCGATCATCTGGACTGTTCCAGGAGAAGAGGAGATGTTGCCCGTGTGGGTAAAGGAGGAGTCGGACTTTTTTAATGGACTTCCCAACCAGATGGAGTATTTCCATGAGCGAAACATCGAGGATTTTCTCCAGGCTGTCATTGGAGGGACGAAAGCCCATGATCACAGGCGAAGAGGGCCGGGTTACGGTTGAGATCTTCACAGCCATCTACCGCTCGACCCGTGACGGCAAACCGGTAAAATGGCCCCTGAAACCCGAGCATGGATATGATTATGACGGCAGGACCGGCTAAGCTGAAAACAGCACATGGTTGAGAAACTAGCAACCCTTTTTGCGAATGAAATATTAGTTTGAACTGTCAAAGTTCTGTACATTTAAGAATTGCATTTCAAACTCATAAACAACCAACTTTCAAGCTATGAGCAATAAACTTTCACGCAGGAATTTTTTCCGTAAGTCTACTGCTGCTACGGCAGCTGTGGGATTTGGCGGATTTCTTAATGAATTCGGACCTGGAAGCCATTTCCGGGAATGTGAACACCAATTCACAACCTTCAGATCTGAGAATCACAGATATGCGGGTTGTGACCGTTCATCGTCGACATATCATCAGGCTGGATACCAACCAGGGGATCTATGGCTATGGTGAGGTCAGGGATGGCGGCAGCAAGACCTATGCCCTGATGCTGAAAAGCCGCATTGTGGGCATGAATCCATGTAATGTGGATATGATTTTCAGGGAGATCAAGCAGTTTGGCTTCCATGCCCGGCAGGCAGGCGGTGTCTGTGCCGTGGAAATGGCATGCTGGGATCTGGCCGGAAAAGCCTGGGGCGTTCCCTGCTGGCAAATGCTGGGGGGGAAATTCCGGGACAAGATCCGGGTCTATTCCGACACCACATTTACCAAAGATCCCATTGAACAGGGTCGCCGCTTAAAGGAGCGGATGGACCGGGGATTCACTTTCTTAAAAACGGATCTTCCCATCACCTTGCTTGAAGATATTCCGGGTACCGTTACCTGGCCCAAGGGGGATATCGATCCGTTCCGGCAGTGGAGGGGAAGTCGCAATTCCACCAGCCTGGAGCATCCCTTTACAGGCATCCGGATCACGGAAAAAGGGCTTGATATATTTGAGGAATACATGGCCGGAATTCGTGAGGTCATCGGATGGGAAATCCCCCTGGCTACCGATCATTATGGCCATTTTGGCATTGAGGATGGCATCAAGCTGGCACAGCGGATGGATAAATACAACCTGGCATGGCTGGAGGATATGGTTCCCTGGATGTACACAGACCAGTATGTGCGCCTGAAGAATTCCTGTACCACGCCCATCCTGACGGGTGAGGATATCTACCTCAAGGAAGAATTTGTCAAGCTGTTTGAGGCAAAAGCCATTTCCATCTGCCACCCGGACCTCGCTACCTCAGGCGGATTGCTTGAAACCAAGAAGATCGGGGACATGGCCATGGAACACGGGATCTCCATGGCCATGCATATGGCAGGAAATCCTGTTACATTGTTCGCAAACATTCATTGTGCAGCTGCCACCGAAAACTTCCTGGTACTGGAGCATCACAATGTGGATGATGCATGGTATGACACGCTGGTGGATGGTGTCCCCAAACCATTGGTAGGTCCTGATGGGTACATTGAAGTACCCAATGGTCCTGGTTTAGGCATTGAGCTCAATGAAGAGGCCGTTAAGAAAGAGATTTCATCCGGTGGCTATTTTGAGCCCACTCCCGAATGGGATAATGAGCGTTCTTCGGACCGCTTATGGAGTTTGAAAAGCCCGAGAGAACAAAGATACGGAAGCATGATACGAGCTATCATAGCCAGAACTAATACGAATCTTTTTAGCTTGCCACCACCTTTGTACCCGCAAGCGGGATATGGGGGTGGTGGCTTTTTTCCAGGGAAGAGCTGTAAAAATACCTATCTTTGAATCGATCCAATTTTGAATCAAAATTAACATCAGAATTTTATGTCAGGAAAGTTAAGCGCAGGGGTAATACTCCTGGTGATTGCAGGGGCTTTATTGTTGTTCTCATGTTCCGTCAAAAGAAGTGAACAAGGAAGGTGCGGTTGAGAAGACCAAACATTATTATTCTCTTTTCGGATGAGTTGCAGTTTGAGGACCTGGGCTTCTGCGGAGGCAGTATCCCAACTCCCAAACATCGATGCTCTGGCGGCCGATGGCCTCTATTTTGAAAATACTTTTACACCGGCCCCCATGTGTACCCCCAGCAGGTATACATTGTTATCAGGCAGGTATCCCGGGAGGTGCAGTGACGATGCTTTTATGGAAAGCTACCCGGTATCGGGACCCTATAACATCGGCTGGAATACCTACCTTGATACCACTGTGATGACCCTCCCGAGATTGTTGTCAGAGCATGGGTATTACACAGGTATGGCAGGGAAGTGGCACATCAGTGGAGAAGCCCGGAGTTATAGCCGGGGTTTGCTTCATGCAGATGATTCTCCTGAAGATGCCAGCGTCAATGAAAACCTGGCGAAGCATCAGAAATTGGTTTCTGCAAAGAGTCAGACATGATGCCGGTTTTGATGTAGCCAACAGTGTAATGTATGGCAATTTTGACGGATTCCCGGTGAAAGCACTGAGGTATCATAATTTCCCATGGTTCACCAAAGGTGCCATTGATTTTATCGAGGAGAGTGCGGATCGTAAACAGCCTTTCTTCCTGTATCTTACCCCGACCTCACTACACGGTCCCCATCATGCCGAAGGGCTGGAAAGGGATTATAACTATACTACCGAAGGAGTGGTTGAGGGAGTCTCTGACTACAACCTGGATGTGGAGAAGTTGATGTCTGAGATTGCTCCATGTCTTCTCCTGAGAGTCATCGATATACGGGAATGGCCTTCCTGGATCACATGGTGGGAATTGTGATGGACAAGCTGGAAGAACTGGGAATGGAAGAGAACACCATTGTCATCTTCCTGCCCGACCACAATACGGAACCAGCCAAGGCCACATGCTATGAAAAAGGAATCCGGATCCCCATGATTATCAAATGGCCAGGAAAGATTGAACCCTCCACATCAAGTTTGGCCAGGGTTCAGACCACCGACCTTTTGCCCACGGTACTGGAAATGGCCGGAGTATCCCTTCCTGAGGGATATCAGATCGATGGGAAGAGCTTTATGAAGGTCATTGAGAACAGTGACCAGCCTTTCAGAAAGTATATTTTTGCAGAATCGGGAAATACCCGTTCGGTAAGTGATGGGGAATTCAAGTACATAGCCTTCAGGTATCACTGAGGAGATCCTGGAGAAAATGAAGAATGGGGATATGGATTATGCCCCTGATTATTTTAATGGCAGAAAGCCAGTCGATTCCAGTTATTTCCATGAAATTTTACCCTTCCTATTTCGATGCAGACCAGCTTTTTGATCTGACAGCGGATCCTTACGAACAGAAGAATCTGGCCTATGACCCGGAATATGCAGAGAAAGCGGATGAGCTAAAGGAAGTGTTGAAAGCAGCATCTGGCAACTTTTCAGCATCCTTTTGATCTGGAGGTGGACCCTTTTGTCAGATCAGATGCATACTGGTCGCTTGTGAAGGAGACAAAAAAGGCCAGTGTGTATGATATTCCCTGGTATAAAAGGGACTGGGGTGAAGTGATCTGGCCTCCGGTGGAATAATTTGCTATTTCAGTATCAGAAATTCCAGGGCTTTCATTTCAAATCCCTCTGTCGATGGTGATGGTTTGGCATATACCAGCTCCTGGTATATTCCCATAAAATTCTGTTTGCATTCACCTTTTTGGATCTCCCTGGATAGATTGATCAGCACCAGTATGCTTTGACCCTCGTACTCCCGGTGAAAGGCGAGGATCTGGTCATCGAAGGTGTGAAATTTATAATCCGCCATAACGCAGGGCTGGATGGCTATGCCTGATCCTGGCCAGTGTCTGATATAGCTTTAGCAATGAATTGTCATCTGAGGAGCGTTGGAATTCCACATTGAAGGGATCACTGTTTTTACCTGGTTGGGACCAGGGCGCTGGAATAGTTGTAAAATCCGGCAGTGACCGGATCGCTGGTCCATTGCATGGGAGTTCTTGTGGTGTTGTGACTGAAATCGGCCTGGTGCATGCCGATTTCTTCTCCGTAATAGATGAAGGGAGTCCCGGGAGCTGTAAACAGCAGGACAGCTGCCTGGGATGCTTTCTTGAAATCCACTCCCAGTGTGGTCATGTACCGTTGCCTGGTCGTGGTTTGAAAGGAAGGGTGAAAAGTAGGAGAAGGGGGCATCCACACCGCGTACTTCCCGGATGGCGCAAACGATGGAATCGCTTGTACCGTGTTCAGGGAATGCAGGATGGCAAATTCCAGCGGGAAGTTGAAACAGAGATCCAGGCCTTTGCCCATTGGCATGGTATCTGCCAAGATCATAGGGGCTTGCCCAGATTTCCCCCACGAGTGCTGCATCCGGATTGATGGATTTCACATACGCATTAAATTCGATCCACCAGTTCACAGTGGAAGGTGAATCATACTGCAAGCCGTCTCCCGGGCCCTCTTCTATGACATTCTGGGCAGCATCCAGCCTGAAACCATCCACACCTTTTTCGAGCCAGAATTTGGCAATCTTTTTTACATCGGCCCTGACCGCTGGATTTTCAAGATTTAAATCCGGCATCCTTGTGGTAAAATAGGCGTAAAAATACTGACCCTTGTCTTCATGGAAGCGCCAGCCCCCGTTTTCAACCTTTTCATCGTGCGCGTAAATATACCAATCTCCACCTGGGGGCTCATCCGCCCAGATGTAGTAATTCATCATAGGGAGCTATCATTTTCGAGTGATTTTAGAAACCAGGGGTGTTGTGAAGACGTATGGTTGAGTACCAGATCGAGAATGATCCGAATTCCTCTTTTTTTACACTCCTCCATCAAAGAATCAAAATCCTCCATGCTTCCATAATCCTCCTGGATCTGGTAGTAATCCACCACGTCATAACAATGGTTGGAGGGAGATTGAAAAATGGGCATGAGCCAGAGGGCATTGGCTCCCAGCTCCTGGATATAATCCAGTTTCATTTCGACCCCTTTCAGATCACCGATTCCATCTCCGTCGGAATCATAAAAGCTTCTTACAAAGATCTCGTATACAACGGCGTCGTTCCAGGAATCCTGATGATCTGTATGTCTGGTACATGACAGGGATAATACACCTGAGAAAAACAGTAGAAAAATTTCTCGTATTCATTGGGATCAGGTTTGCTCCAAAAGGATTAAATTGGAAGTTGTGAATGCCTACGAAAGCTAAAAAAATATGAATGCAAAACTGTTGTTATCTTTGTGTGTGGTATTATCTCTGGCCGCATTCCAATCCTGCTCGAATCTGGAGCCAATGGAGAAACCCAATGTCCTCTTCATCCTGGTGGATGACATGGGATATCATGACCTGAGCTGCACAGGAAGTGCCTATTATGAGACTCCCAACATTGACCGGATTTCGGCTGAGGGAATGGAGTTTACCAATGGATATGCCAACTGCCAGGTATGCAGTCCTTCCCGGGCGAGCATCATGTCAGGAAGAACCCCCGCCACGGCATGGAATCACCGACTGGATCGGGGCAAAGACCGGGGAGGAATGGAGAAAGACAAACCGTTTCAACCAGCTGCTGCCACCGGAGTATCTTCACCACCTGCCCCATGAATATGTGACCCTGCCGGAGGCCATGAAAGAGGCTGGTTATAAGACGTTTTTTGCAGGCAAATGGCACCTGGGCCATGAAGGATCGTGGCCGGAGGACCATGGTTTCGATATCAACATAGGAGGGAACCATGCAGGCTGGCCCCAGGGTGGTTATTACTCCCCGTGGTCCAATCCCAACCTGGAAAACCATGAGGATGGTGAGAATCTTTCCATGCGACTGGCCAATGAGACGGTTCAGTTTCTGAGGGAGAACAAAGATCATGCCTTCTTTGCCTACCTCGCCTTTTATGCGGTTCACGGCCCCATCCAGACCACACAGGAGAAGTGGGCCAAATACAGGCAAAAGGCTGAGCAGATGGGCATTGCCGAAACCGGATTTGAAATGGGCCATTTCCTGCCCATCAGGCAGACACAGGATAACCCGGTATATGCTGGTCTGGTCGAATCCATGGATGATGCAGTGGGTGTGGTATTGAATGCCCTTGAGGAACTGGGACTGGAAGAGAACACCATCGTTATTTTCACCTCTGACAACGGGGGGGTGGCAGCAGGTGATAATTTTTCAACCTCCAACCTGCCCCTGCGTGCGGGGAAAGGATACCAGTTTGAAGGAGGAATCAGGGAGCCCTATTTCATAAAAGTTCCATGGATGGAAGGTGGCACGGAAATGTCAGGTGCCTGTGACCGGAACCGACTTCTATCCAACCATTCTGGAACTGGCCGGACTTGATCTGAAACCTGAAGAGCACCTGGATGGCGTAAGCCTTGTTCCGCTGTTAACGGGCGGGACCATTGAGGAGCGATCTCTTATTCTGGCACTATCCCCATTATGGAAACCAGGGGGGTGAACCCTCTTCCATCATCCGGTCGGGCGATTGGAAGTTGATTCACTACTATGAAGATGGCCGGGAAGAGCTGTATGACCTGGAAAAAGATCTATGATCAGAAGACACAATGTTGCAGTCAAGTATCCCGAGCGGGTGAAAGAATTGAGCCAGGAACTTTTTGCTTATCTGAACCGGGTAGGAGCCAGGTATCCTGAGAAAGATCCCGAATACAAGGCGGAATTGGAGCGACAGCACCTGGAGAAAATCAGAAACGAGCTGTGGCCCAGGGTGGAACAGCAGCGGCTGGATTTTCTTTCAAAGGATTTTGATCCAGGGAACAAGTGGTGGGGAAGTATGGTAACAGAAGATTAAAGACATGAATAAAAGCTTATGAAACCCATAAACCGCAGAGAATTTGTTGCCGGGCTTTCGGGTGCAAGCCTCATGCTTGCTACAACTCCGGTACTGGGCCGGTTCTATTCACGGTCAGGCCATGGAGCATCTCCCAAAATCCTGCTGTACTCGGGATGGAATACCAAAAATATTGGTGACCAGGGGCATACGCCCGGGACCTTGTATTATTTGGATACCTACTTTCCCGAGGCTTCCATCACCCTCTGGCTTAGCAAGACAAATGATGAAACCATCGCTCTGTTGAAAAAACGCTTTCCCAAAATCAGGATGGTCAGTGGAAGTATGGATAAGCAGGGAAAGGCTGATAATATGGAGTTGCAGGAAGCCTTCGATGGGACAGATCTTCTAATGCATAATTCCGGAATGCACTACAATAGTTTTTGGCCTGCACCGTCGATCCTGGAAGCATGTATCAACAACGATACACCGATCTGTCTTTACGGGCAAACTTTTGATGGTTTCAAGAAGGAGGATAAAGAGCGGATGATTTCAAATCTCTCTAAGGCAAAGGCCATCTATTGCAGGGACAATGAATCCTATTATTATCTCCGGAAAATCGGGGTAAGCACTCCCATCCTGGAATTCGGACCGGATGGGTGCTTTGGGATTGATCTAAGAAATGATGCGAAGGCTGAGACCTATATGAAAAATCATGGTCTTGCATCCAGGGAATTTATTACGGTTACCATCCGGACCAATGTATCTGGAGGTGCAATGCCCCTGACCCTGGATGAGATGGAAGCCGGATATTCCGGAGGGGAGCGCGAAGATCCCATGGCCCAGGTTAACCTATGGGCTGCCAAGCTTCGTGAGGTGATTATTCACTGGGTGAAGAATACGGGATTAAAGGTCCTGCTTGTACCGGAAGTTGAAAGGGAAATAGTACAGGGAAAGCAATGGATCTATGACCGGTTGCCGGTTGACATTCGGGAAAATGTGGTTCATATGGCGGAGTGGTGGAACATGGATATGGCGTGCTCCATCTTCAGGTTTGCGCATACGGTGGTCAATGTGGAGCCCCACTCCTGCATTATGGCCCTGGCAAACGGAACACCCATTATTCATTTTTTCAGTCCGCAGCACGGTCTGAAAGCCTGGATGTTCAGGGATATTGGATTGCCGGAATGGCTGATCGATATTGACAGAGAACCAGCAACCACCGCCATTGAAGCCCTGATGGGCATATACGATGATTACGATCGTGCCCTGGCAAAGGTGAGAGAGGGCCATGTACTTTGTGGAGAGCAGATCCTCCGAGGCAATACATGACATCAAAAACCTACTTGTTAACTGAAAGGGCTGTTATTCTAATATGGTGAAGGCTCCTTCTGGCTCTTCCGACAGGCTGAAACCCAAAACATCCGCCAGCCCCTGGTTCAGGTAGGCGCGCCACTGGCTGTTCTTTGTATAGGGGATGTCAGAAGGGGGGGTTCCGTTCAGGATATCCAGGGCTGTGGTTGCAGCCCATACACCCTGCTCCTTTGCCACTTTGGTAAGACCAAACACGCAGTAATCCATCATGAAATCGTCACAGGTGATGGTGGGGACATGTATGTTCTCTTTCACAAGGGCCATGGCCTCCTCCCTGTCCCAGTTCCTGATGGCCCCGTTGGTGGGCATATAGATCAGATCAGATGAGACGGAGAGTTCTTTAAAAGCCTGTTTCCACTGTTCAAAATCGTCCACCAGGCGATATTCCACAACCAGGTTCATGTTGCTGTAAAGGGTATCCAGCAGTTCCATGTTGTTTCTTTCCGACTGGCTGTTTTCGGATAACACCGCGATACGCCTGATATCAGGATTCAGATTTGTAATGGTCTGGATACACTCCCTCAAGGGAAGAACCTCCAGCATTCCGGTAACATTTCCCCCCAGTTCATATCGATCGGCAGACCAGTTGACGCCGCAGAAGACAACCGGAATTTCCGCGTTGTCCAGGTAAGGTTTGACCACCAGTCCCACGGCATTGTCATCCGAGGCAATGACCAGATCCGGAGGCCACTCTTCCATCTTCTTCACAGCTTTTTCTACTTCTACCCCGAGTTTTTCGTTCTCCGGATATCTCTTGGAATCCAGGTAAAAGATCTCCAGATTCACATCTTTCCCTTCCAGAATTTCCAGGATACCAGCAGTGATGTCATCGCTGGAGGGATATCCGTCGTGGTATGAGTTTATGAAGAGGATCTTCTGTTTTTCGACTGAAGTACAGGATGAGTAAACAAGGAAACTGAAAAGGGATATGGTCAGTAAATTGTTGATCAGATGTGGGGTTTTCATGGATTCACAGTTTGGTTCTATAAGTTCAAAGATAGATGAGCAGTGAAATGCCTGGTGGAGCCGCCAGCTTGCTGGTGATTAAACATCAGAATCGAATTTGAATTTCAGAAGGTTTTTGTGTGCTCAGGGAGAAGTCGACATAGGAAGATTTTTCAATAAGAATGCTCCTGAAGGGGATCTCTTCACCATTCATAAAAACACTTTGTGCCCTGGGAAAACCCACGGGTAGTAAAACATGAAAATCCAGCTGATCGCCCGTACCAGTAGCATCGATGGAAAGTATTCTGTCGGATTCAGATAGCCTGTAACTGTATGCCACATAGCTTGAGGAGGCCGGGTACTTGACCACCACCGACACCGTGTCTGATTCTGTGGCAGACCAGCGGGGTGCAATGGAGGCCTTCTTGTACTGGCCCGATATGTCCTTCACACCACACAATCCTTCAATCAGGGCAGCTGTTGCTGTGCCGGCTGCCCAGTTATCAGGCCCCCCGAAAGAGGCCACTGGAGGTCTTACATAGTGAGGCTGATTGGAAAGGGTAACACCCAGCACCGCATATATGGTTTGATCGGCAGCAGCATGAAATCCAATCTCCTTTATTTTTTTCTCCGGAACCGGATTGTCAATGGCTGACCAGTAGACGCCCACCTCCCGGCTGTGCAGGTTGGGTCCTTTCCACGCAATCCCTGCACTTTTGGATTTGAACACCGGGAACCACCAGGTTGACATGTGCGTACCCATAACAATATAACGACTCGATTGAGTACCATCTTCGTAGTAGAAAGTCACATTCCCACAGATATTGTCCTGTCCTACATATTCTGCATCATGAAGAAGGTAGATAGATTTGGCTGATTTGTTTACAGGCACCCTGACTTCTGAAGGCAGTCCGTGGCCGCTGGAGACAGCAATCACAGCGCGTCCCCGGTTGGAGCCAGGCTCTGTTACCTGGAAAGGAATATCCTGGAAGTTTTGTAGCCCGGTGGGTAGGTTCTGCATGTCGTTCCCTGCTTCCTTCAGAAACCAGGAAGCAGCCCCCGATCGACCTGGCGACAGAATATCCATATTGGCCTGCTGTGAAATATCCAGCCTGGTGAATTCAGGTTCAGGAGGAGTGGGGAAGGCCCCTGTATAGGCAAAAGAAATTTTGTTTCCGTTTTCCCTTCCCAGTTTGTTGAGCCGGTTTAAAATGTCGCTTCCGTAGTCTTCAAAACCATTGTCGAATGCTCCCAGGGCCAGCTCTCCTGCTGCGTGCCCTGCAATGCCGCCGTTCATATATTGCCACTTTTCGGGAAAACCCTTTTCAAAAGGAGGGTAGATGGCATACCACTCACCGGGAGAACCCTCGGGCAGGTTCTCTTTCAGGTCCAGGTAGGTGTTGATGATTGCTGCCTTTTGTTCCTGTTTAATGTTGCGGTTGATGGAATACATGTTGGAGTGCGAAATCTGGGTTGTTGGATCTACCCCGATATCCCGTATGACTGTTTCATCTTCATCAATATAGTGGGTGAAAAATCTGCCATTCCATGATAGCTGGTCCAGGTTTTCCCGAATCTCTTTTGCCCTTGTGATGTATTTGTCAGCGTTTACCTGGTCATTCAGCAGTAGATACAGTTCAGCCAGTTTCTCACAGGCCAGTGCATATCCTGTGTTGTCGCCATAAAAAATGCCGAATTTGGTATGCTCCCTGTCAATCATCATATGAGCGGATAATTTCAGATCCGGGGTATACTGGTCTTTTATCTGAAAATCCCAGGAATCGATGGTGTAGGGTCGTTTCAACAGCTGATATTTTTCCGACCATCGAAGATCATCTGTAACACTGTAATCCAGTGCCCTGGATGCTGAGTGTATATTCCTCTTTACATATTCCAGGTCACCCAGACCCATCCAGGCTTTGTAAAGAATAAGCACGTATATGTATTCGCAGTGGTTCTCGCTTGGTTGACGTACAAAGAAGGTTTTTTCATCATAGCGGGTGGTATATTCAGGGCCGTAGGCTGTTTCGTAGTACCCTTTGTTGTATCCGTAACCCACATTGCTCATAATCATCCCGTTTTCCCTCTGGGAAAGTCTGAACAGATCTACAAACTCATGACCGATGCCTTCAAAGTACTGCATGCCTTTCATGGTGTGGTAATGATCCAGCCCCCAGAAAACAAAATGCCTGTAGGTAGTATCACCCACGGTGGTCTGGCCGACACCATTCTTTGCAAACTTCCGCATGCCAGTTTCAAACAGTTCGAGCATGCCGGCATAGTACCCCCCATCCACTATACCCGTTTCTGCATGGACAGGAAGTTCCATATGCTGAACGACCCTCCCTTTTTTGTCCTCTACCTGGATGCTATGCAGGCCCAAGGCTCCACCAACCATGAATGAACTTTCCTTTTCAGCCTTCTGCCTGACATATTCAAGCCCTGCGCCATCAAGCACCACCAGGGTATGGCCAGTCACTCCCTCAATGTGAATTTCCTGCAGGGGAACAGCAGAGGTGACCGGTGAGAGCAAACCAGTGCTGATGCCGGGATTCTTCTGGGCATGTATTGTGCCGATAACAATGAAGCTCAGAATAGCGGAGATAAGTGACTTTTTCATGCATGTTGTTGTTGGGATTCATTTCCAAATATAGGGTGGCAACCCTTTCCCTCCTATAGATTGTGAGAGAAATTATTTTTAAAGAGCGGGATCGATGCCGGCCTTTAAAGCGAACCATAGTCATATCTCTAAAACCAGTTGGTGATACTATCATTTGATAGTATCACCTCAAGCACTCCAGAAACTGTATTGGGATTCTAGACTTTAAGATTGGTTTTTCATAACTTACTGCAAACAAATTCCGCAATCATGAATAAAACAATTCGCTCAGGACATATAGGCATCCTCACATCAGGCGGGGATACACCCGGACTTAATGCAGCCATCAGGGGAATTGGGAAGACAGCGGCTCAGGGGAGTTCCATGCAGGTGATCGGCTTCAAAGACGGGTTCAGAGGTATGATGGAAAACCGTTCTGTCAGACTCGACAACGCGATGCTATCAGGGATTCTGACCCTGGGGGGCACCATCCTGGGTACAAGCCGGGATAAGCCGCACAAAATGCCCATGGGTGGTAAAATAGTTGATATGACTGATGTGATCGTAGAGAACTACCATAAAAATCATCTGGATGCACTGGTTTGTCTTGGGGGCGGGGGTACCATCAAGAATGCATACCGGCTTTCTCAGGCAGGTTGCAACATCATCACCCTTCCCAAAACCATTGACAATGATATTGTGGGAACGGATGTGACCTTTGGTTTTGATACAGCGCTGGGTATCGCAGTGGAAGCCATCGATCGCCTGCATAGTACAGCCTCAAGCCATCACAGGATCATTATTGTGGAGATCATGGGGCACAAAGTGGGTTGGCTGGCACTTGGGGCCGGACTGGCAGGGGGTGCGGATGCCATCCTGATTCCGGAGATCCCTTACACCATTGACAAACTGGCGGAAAGTATTCTGGAACGGGTGAGTCGGGGTAAACGCTTTAGTATTGTGGCTGTGGCAGAAGGTGCCATCAACAGGGAAGGGTACAACAAAATCAGGGCAGTGGATAAAAAGCTGGATCAGGCCGAAGGGGAAGAACGAAGCAAGTTGAAGAAACAAATAGCGGGACTGGACAAGGAGTACCGGGGCTCCACCATCAAAATGGCCGAAGAACTTCAAAAAATTACCGGATTGGAAACCCGTGTCACCATCCTGGGTCACCTGCAGCGTGGCGGTACCCCATCTGCAGCTGACCGTTTGCTGGCCACACGCCTGGGGACCTCGGCCATTGACTACATCAGGGAGGAGCAGTTCGGGATCATGGTGGCTGTGAACGGGGAACAGACCAAAGCGGTTCCCCTGAACGAAGTGGCAGGGAAGGTCAATTATGTCCCATCCGACCATCCCTGGGTTATCAGTGCCCGCAATCTGGCCACCAGCTTCGGGGATTGATCCTGTATTATTCAGGTTGATATGACGGATGCCTGGGACCGCTGCCCAGGTAGGGAACTGCATCAAAATCAAAATCTTCTACAAGCTCGGTTCTTGGGTCACCGGTGCGTTCCAGCTGCTCCATCAGCTGTGCAGAGAGCATTTCTTTGACGTCTGTATAATCAGGATCTGCGGCCAGGTTCACCAGCTGTTCCGGATCATTTTTACAATCATAAAGTTCTTCGGATGGCCGCATCCCGAAGGAGAGTTCCCAAAGTTTCCGGTGAAGTTTCATCCTTCTCTTTGTTCTCCACCATGTAGGTTTTGGTGGGGCCGTTGTCACAATCCCCCAGCCAGCAATAGGGGATGGCTGCCTCCAGGTAGTTGGGTGTTCCGTTGGGCCATCGCTCGGGTTTGAAATTGCGGATGTAAAGGAAGTCATGGTTGCGGATGGCCCGGCTGGGATATCCGCCCATATGACCTTCCTGCGCGGGTACATGGCGTTCCTTCCCATGCAACACGTAAGCTTCGGTTTTCGGGTATCCACAAATCCTTCCTGGGTGCTTTGGAGGATATTCAACATGCTTTTCCCTGTCATCACTTCCGGAACATCCACCCCGGCCAGTTCAAGGAAGGTGGGGGCCAGGTCGGTGGTGCTGATAAAATCGTCCAGCACCCGTCCCTGCTTTTTGATGCCGGATCCCCACCTTACAGCAAGGGGTATCCTGGCACCCGAGTCGTAGTTGTTGGCCTTGCACCTGGGGAAGGGCATGCCATGATCTCCGGTCATCACAATGATGGTATTCTCCAGTTCCCCGTACTTCTCCAGGATGGCAATGGCGCTGGCCACCAGGGTGTCGAAGCGCTGCACTTCATAATAGTAATCGGCCACATCGCTGCGGACAATATCATGATCCGGAAAGCATTCGAACAGCCTGATTTTATCCAGGTCCATTCCGCTTGCGGCACCAGTTCCCCTGTCATAGGGACGGTGGGGATCCCAGGACCCCAGCCAGAAACAAAAGGGCTGGCCACTTTCCCTGTCGGCCATGAATTTCGCAAATCCACCTTCTGTATAGTTTGCCCCGGCCGGATGACGTTCCCAGTTGGAAATATCCCCGGGTCCCCAGCTTTTCCTGTAATACCCGATCATATATCCTGCATCTTCCAGCAGGAGGGGGTAGACAGGTGTGGCGGGATCCAGGGTGCTCCAGAGGTTGGCCCCGGGTCCCAGTCTCCAGTGGTACTGGCCTGTGAGGATGGCATTCCTGGAGGGTGTACAGGAGGGTGAGGAGATGTAGGCGTGGTTAAAGAGGATTCCTTCCTTGGCCAGGCGGTCGAAGGCTGGGGTCTGAACCACCGGGTCACCATACACCCCGGCATGGGGCCAACTCCAATCGTCGGCGATGGCGAACAGGATGTTGGGTTTTTGTAAAGGTTCTTTCTGGCAGCCGGAAATCAACAGGATTCCTCCAAGCAACATGGACAGAATTACATAATGGAGTTTAGGGGCAGGTTTCATGGTCTTATTTCTTGATTATTTAGTATTGATTACTGGTCTAGCCATTGTTTAAAAAGCTGGATCCGTTCCCGGCTGATATAGATATCTTCCTGGTCTGAATGAAGCAGGTCCACCTTGAGTTTACTGCCGGACAGGGTGATTAGTTCGCTAATGGCTTTATGGGAAATAATGTATTGCCTGTTGATCCTGTGGAACTGAACCGGATCCAGCAGGTCGGTCAGTGTTTCCAGGGTGAAGTCAATGACGTAATTCCGGTTCTCGACCGTATGCAGGAAGGTTCCCTTCTGCAGGCTGTAGAAATAGAGGATATCTTTTACCTCCACAGAGCGGATCCGGTCGCCTGCTTTCACCATAAATCTGGATTTATACGGACTGGAGATCATCTGCCTGATGTTATCCAGAAGCTCCTTTTCAATGACCGGTGCAACATGTTGAAGGGAGAAATATTGTTTGTATTTTGTAAGTGCGGATCGCATATCCTCTTCCGAAACAGGCTTCAGAAGATAATCCACGCTGTTGACTTTGAAGGCTTTGATGGCATATTCCTGATAAGCGGTCAGGAAAATGACAGGGCAATCGATCTTTACCCTTTCAAAAATTTCAAATGACAATCCGTCGGCCAGCTGGATATCCATAAAAACCAGGTCAGGCTTTTCATTTTGAAGAAACCACTGGGTGGATGATTTTACCGAATCGAGTGTGGCCAGGATCTGAATGGAGGGTTCAATCTCTTGCAGCAGGGATCTGATCCTGTCAGCCGTGAGGTGCTCGTCTTCTATGATGACAATGTTCATATCCGGTAGGTTAAGCTTTGATCGTTGGAATGGTCACCTTGAATGTGTCAGCTCCTTCCTCAATAATCAGGTGGCGCTGTGTGAAGAATTTAATCCTCTTCTTCAGGTTGTCGATCCCCATTCCTGGTGATTCTTCTGTCACCTTCCTCTTTTGAAGGTTGTTGCTGATCACCACATCACCCGATTCAGCGGTGTAAATATCAATAACCAGCGGATGTCCGGCCGATGCTTCGTTGTGCTTGATGGCGTTTTCAACCATCATCTGAAGGGAGAGCGGGATCATCGACCTGTTTTGATCCAGATCAAGTTTGATATGAACCTGGAGGCTGTTCCCAAACCGTATCTTCTGGAGGTAGATGTAATCTTCCAGGAACTTTACTTCATCACCCACTGGAACCAGCTCGTTTTCTCTCTGATCCAGTACATAGCGGTATACATCGGATAGCTTGTGTACAAACTGCGTGGCTTTTTTCTGGTCTGTGTTGATGAGCGTAACCAGGGAGCTGAGGCTGTTGAAGAGAAAATGGGGTTTTACCTGTTCCTTGAGGGATTGGTATTGCAGTGCCAGGTGGGCCCTTTTGAGTTCCTCCTGCTGAATGGCCGATTCGCGCCAGTTCTTAAAGAACAGCACGCTGTTTCCCACAAGCAGGGCCAGGAACATGAATACTATTCCCACCCTGAGTCCCGGAAAAATGTGTTTGCTGACTTCCCTGAAACTGGAGCCCTCTATCAACCAGATCCATACTGAAAATCCGATAACCATGATAATCGCTGCGATGGCCGTAAGTGCTGCAAACTGAACAACCAGCCTTTTCACCGGATAGGTGAGCCATGGTAGCCTGCGGTCAAGTACTTCGATGATGTAGGCCATGACTTTCCATGCCGGAAAACCAATCCCCACAGAGAACGCGCAGTTTGTGAGTACCACCTGGATGGACCAGGCAACACGGGGAATGGTAAAAACGGTAAGTATATTGCCAATGATCACCAGGATCAAAATCTCTCCCAACAACCTCAGGATCTGTTTATAGGGCTTTTTGAGGGTCATCCGGAATGAGGAATACGATGAACATTTTACCAATATAATGAAATGATCCCAATTACTGGAGATTTTGCATTGCTTCCAGGTTGGCCTCCTCTCCCCAGGAGGGCCAGAGTGGATCATCATTTTGAAAGATTGAGAATTGCCTTTCTGCTTCCTTAAAAATGGGTATGGCTATCTCCATCCCGCCTCCCATGGAGGGGGGGAGGTTCTGTAAGTGAATGGCCTCCAGGAACAGTGCCCTGGGATTTTCGGGATTGGAAGCTTTTGCTTTCTTCAGGGCTTCCCCCATTTTTTCGATGTAGAGCAAGCCTCTGCCCATGGGGTCCACTGTTACCCAGGAAGGGTAGAGGAAAGCCTGCAAGGCATGAAGCTCTGACTCGTCAGGATTCAGCTCAAAAGCCTTGTCCAGGTTTTGCTGTGCCCTGTCAAGGACCTGGTCTTTTTTGTTGCCGTCGGTTTCTGAAAAACTCATGGCAATCAAACTGTAGGCACCATAATAGTAGGGTAAGCCACCGGGTTTCTTCAGCGCTGGCGATTCTTTCGAACTGGCTGGCGCAGGCCAGGGTGGCTTCATATCCTGAAGCATGTTCCATTTTCTCAATGGCTCCAAGCATGGCTTGCTGGTACTGGTCGCTCTGCGCCAGCAAGTTGAAAGGTATAAAGAGAAAGGTGCAAGTAAGGAGAAAGGTAAAAGGTAAAAGGGTAAAGTTTGGAGTAGGTGTGCTTGTTTTCATCATTTTGCTATTTAAGGTTACGTGTTTTCTATAGTGATATCATGAAGAGAAGGATGGCCTGCCGGCCTGCAGTAGGTACGATGGCCTGTGAAGCATAAAGACCATCTTCTCCAGGGGTGTTTGAGTAGCGGTATCCGAACTCATTCTGGAAATTGAAGAGGTTGGTGATCCCCAGGTGCACAATGCACTCTTTCTTAAAGAGGCTCATCAGGTAGGTGATATTCAGGCTGATGTCGTTGTAGGGTTTGGTCCTGCCTGACATATAGTCACTGCTGTTCCTGTTTTCATAGGGCCTTCCGCTGGCAAAGGAATAAGTCACTCCCACAAATGTTTTCAGGGGCTTTAAAAATTGTTTGTACACCAGCGACAGGTTATGGGCCGAGGCATAGGTGGGAACCGTACTTTTCTGATAGTCTTTATAGTCTCTGCTTGTATTTAGAAAGCTATAGGAGATCCAGTAATCCACCCCCCTCAGACTCTTTTGATCGCGCCAGAAAATGTCCACACCGCTGGCAGAACCGAATCCTTCGTTGTTGTAATTGTTCTTATCAGGATTGTATAACGCACCATATTTCACCAGATCGTCGTACTGTTTCACATAGGATTCAATTCTGAAGATCCTTTTGTCCTTTTTATATTGGAAATTGAGGATATAGTGATCGGAACGCTCTGAACTTAATTGGGGTGCGAACATGAGGTAGGTATTTTCCGGCTTCTGGCGGTATTTCCCCCAGGCCATGGAGATCTGGCTGAATTTCCCCGTTTTGTAAGCTGCCGATATCCGTGGAGCCAATATCAGCTCCCGGAGTAGTGAGGAGTATTCGGATCGGCCCCCGATTCGAAGCGCCAGATTTTTTCCAAGCTTCAATTCGGTTTCAACAAACAGAGAAGGCTGCAGATCATTCATCAGGATGGTGAGGGTATCGTCCATGTTCGTTGACTGCCGGTACTGCTCCCGGATCACATCACCACCTGCCCGAATCTTCATATTTTCAGATGTGAGGTGGGTAAATACAAGTTTGAATGTGGCGGCCGAATTATGGGTTTGTACGGGCAGATCGTTGTAGTTCAGTTCCTGCCTGTCCCGGCCATAGGCCATGCCGGTTTTGATCAACCATTTTTCATTGATCTGATCGGAGTAGGTGGTATTGGCATAGAGTCCAAGGTCTTGCATCTCCATTCTCTCTACGGTCCCCATTTCAAAATTGTCATAGTTCATCTCCATTTTATTGGAAGAGAGAGAGATGAAGGATTTCAATAATCCTGTATCGCCAATCTTTTGCCTGAACATCATCATCCCATCCACAAGCACCGGGTCACTGATCCAATCCACATTCTGTTTGAAAAGCAGGTGGTGCAAGGTATTGTTGGCATACAATCCGGTCATGGCCAGTGATGAATTTTCCCACCTTTTGGAAAAGCTTCCATTGGCTCCCACTGTCATGATACCGATACTGGCTTTGTCGCCCGTTTCCAGTCCATTGGTGGTGAGGTCCACAACGGAGGATAATGCATTCCCGAATTCGGCTGAATATCCGCCCGTACTGAAAACGGTCTCGGAGAAAAGCAGGGGGGAGAAGCGGCCCCGGGTGGGAATGTTTGGCATGGAAGAAAAATAGGGTGACTGGACCAGCATTCCATCCATATACGTTTTGCATTCATAACCCTCGCCTCCTCTGACAAACAACATCCCCTCTTCGCCCACTTTCTGAGATCCGGGCATGGTGGCATAGGCTCCATAAATATCGCCCATGGCACTGGCCGTGGTAGCGATATCGAAAGAAGTCATGGTAGCCGATTTCTTCTTGTCGCTGGCGCTGAATACTCCCGCTGTGATGGCCACTTCGTTCAACTGGTTCACCACCTCCTTCATGATCACATGAATGGCGGTGTCTGTTTCATTTAAAGTGACTCCAAGGGCCAATGTTTCATATCCCATGGAACTGATCACCAGAACCTGGCTTCCCGATACATCCGTTACATGAAAGTAATTCCCAAGGGTGTCGGTAATGGCACCATCGTATGATCCCTGAAAATAGATGTTGGCAAAGGGGATGGGATTGTGCCTATCGTCTTTGACTGTTCCGGAGATGGTGGTCTGCGCTCCTGCATATGTGCAGGCGATCAGACAAAATATGATAACAGCGTTTTGCATGGTTCCGGTGTTTTGTTTTTGTAAATGTACCGGGTAGGGGATGCTGAAAAAAGAAAAGCATACCCACTGGTAAAACCGGAGGGATGAATGGTAATTTCCCGGGGCTGGACCGGAAGCGGGAGAATCTAAGGGTTGTTTTTTGTAATATAGAGGAAGATAATACGAGCCAGTTTTTCGTAATTTGTACCTGATATTACCAGGTTTACTAAACCAAATCCAATGAAACAAAGCAAGATCATCCTCATTACCCTGTTGACACTTTCCGGAATCCTGGAAGGCCAGTCACAGGACACCCTGTTTGAACTTGATAATGGAAGTGTGTCCAGAGTGGTGCAATTTAGCGATGGGGCCTTTTTTCGCTCAGCCTGCGCATGAACGGATCGGAAGAGGACTATATCCTGGGCGGCCGTGAATTTGCGTTTATGCTGAACGGGTCATCCGGTAGATGGACATTCCGGGTGGGAGTTGCTAAGATCGGAGAAGATCGAAGATGCCCAGGTCAGGGAGCGGGAACAGGGTGACACTGCAGGGATTGGATGATCTGAGCGGATTGCAGCTGGAGGTGAGCTATCTGCTGTACCCTCATATGCCTGTGGTGCGAAAATGGATCAGGTTCCGAAATGTGGGCAGGGCCGATCTGATGATTGAGGGATTGAATGTGGAGGACCTGGAAACCAGTTTCTCGCATGTACATACCATCGTGCTTCACGATTATGCGCGGATGAAACATATTGGCCGTTTTACAGGGAACTGGCACGATCCGGTGGTGGTGCTGCACCAACAAACGACGCGAATGGGCATGGCAGTGGGCAACGAAGCTCCGGGGATTATGAAGCGTACGGCCTATCATACAGCAGTGCAACAACCTGGAGGCAGGACTGACACACCCGGACAGGATTTTCCGTTCAGGAGGTGGCTTGGTCCCGGGGAGGAGTGGGAGAGCCCTAAGACTTTCATTTGTCTCTACAGGGACACGGATGATGCTTTTGATGTGGTGGATGGAACCGTCAATGATTTCGTCAGGAAGCATATGTCCCGCAGATTGTGAGAAAGGAGGAAAAGCCGGTATTTGTCTACAACACCTGGAATCCATTCCGGACCTTTGTCAGTGATTCCCTGATCAGGGAAGTGGCCCTGGCAGCCTCTGAGATGTGGAGTGAAGGAGTTTATCATTGATGACGGGTGGCAGGTAAACAGCGGATCAGAAACTTCAGCCGATGCCTGGGGGAAAAATTACGGGGACTGGCATGTGGACCAGGAGAAATTCCCGGGAGGCTTTGAAGCCCCACCTTCGATTACATCAGGTCCCTGGGGATGAAACCCGGGATCTGGATGTCCATTGGTTCTGCCACCGAGCGATGCAGCAGTCTACCAGGAGCACCCCGAGTGGTTTGTGGAGAACCAGAAGGATGAACCTGGGAACATTCACTCGGAAGGTGATGCGGACTTCCATACCAGCTGTTTCGGGACCCACTGGGTGGATTATATCCGTGATGTGATCGCCGGTATGTGCAAGCAATACGGACTGGCTTATACCAAGCTGGATTTTGCCATTGCAGCCAGTGCCTATGTGAATGATCCCGGCCATCTCCGGATGTTATGCCAGCGATCATCCCTATCACCGGGACCAGCAGGAATCACTCCTGGTGATCTATGAGCGCTTGCTGGAGCTGTTTGACCAGCTGCACCGCCAATCCCGATCTGTTTATTGATTGCACCTTTGAGACGGCAGGGAAGCTCCAGCTGATGGACTATGCCATTGCCAATCATGCCGATGGGAACTGGCTATCCAATTTTGAAGAAGCCGTCACCGACCGGTCCTTTGGATCAGGCAAATGGCCTGGTGGCGTTCTCCGGCTGTGCCTGCCAGTTCCCTGGTCATCGGAAATACTCCCATGGATGATCCCGGAATTTGAATTTGCCTTGAAATCACTGATCGGTACCTTGCCCATCGTCCTGGGGGATCCGCGTGCTAATCCCTATGGAAGAAGAGCAAGAATCATTGACTGGTCTGAATGGATGCAGGAGATGCAGAACAAGTACGATTATATGTCATTTCGAAGGGACCTTCCTGGTTTTGGAGAACCCAGGGAAGGGCACTGGGATGGATGGATGCGTATCAATAATGATACACAAACAGGTGGGATTGCAGGGGTATTCAGGCAGGGGGCCATGGAAGAGCACCGCCAGGTTTTTTTGAAGGGACTTGTGCCTGAAAGGGAATACAAAGTCAGGCTGGCCCCCATGGGTGAGGAGGTCCTCACGGCCACAGGGAAAGAGCTGATGGAGAAAGGTTTTAACGTAAATGTTCCCGGTCTATACGACGGAAACATTTACGAAATTGCCCCGGATCAATAAAGCACCATCTTCCTGGTTTGTGAAAAACCGTCGGTTTTCATGGTGTAAAAATAGATTCCGTTGTCAAGACCGCTGCGTTGGATTTGAATGGAATGCAAACCGGGCATCTGATCCTTATCCTGTATTGTTTTTACTTTCATTCCCTGGGCGTTATACACCTCAATGAGCACATCGCACTCATACGGTATGGTGTAAGAGATGAACGTATGCTCTGAAAATGGATTGGGAGCATTCTGTTCCAGCTTAAATCCAGGAAGAGGGTTCTCTTTTATTGAGGTATAGTCCGGCAATTCAAGATATTTCTGCGCAGCAAGGTCTGCATTTGCTTGCAGCTCCGTAAGATTTGCTCCTGCCACAATGGCAAAACTGACCTGCAGCGATTCATTCTCCCCGATGGCAAATGGGCCTGAACCGATCCATGTTTTCAGATCATCCGGCTCTTCCGGTTCGGTCTCGTTTATGGTGGACATCCATACCAGTGAGGAATCCCGGATACCCAAGAAATAGGGTTGATTCCGGATCCGTGTTCCTGACACACCCTCAAGGGCAACGATCCCGTAATAGCTCGGATCCGGATCACCATCCTTCAAATACTGGTATGCCATGTTCCTGGAAAGGTCGAAACCACCCAGGTTTTCTTCGTAAAAACCGTTTCCGCCCACATCCCAGTCGGCAAACATACCTGCATAGAGGTCATCAACAGGTCCGGACTCATGTTCCAGTGTATAACTCAAGATCAAAATATTGCTGCCGCTGTTTGAATATGAACGCTGAATCACCTTGATTCCCAGTGGAGAAAGTGAAGATTGATCGTCATACGTACAATAGGAAACCTGGTCCCATTGATCGGGAACCGAGGTGAATCCGGTGATGGGAATCATATTCCGAAGATCGCTGTTTATATAGTAATTACCCACCACTCCATTGGCAATTCCCAGTTTCGTTGATCCCAGAAAGAGTCCTCCGTAATAGAGAGGATCCATGTTGCCGTTATATTTGAGACCGTCTCCATAGCTCGTGATCGGTGGAGCATGCCCTATGAAGCCATTCTGGAATACGGAAATATCCATGTTCCCGGTCTGATGGGTCAAATAGGGAGGAGAGATTTTTTCGGGCAATGGTGTGGACCAGATTCCGCCGTATATGCCAGCGGCATACAGCATCTGTCCGGATATCTCGAGATTGGTTATTTCCTTGTATTGCAGTCCATTATTGAATGGTATCCAGCTTTCACCACTGTTTTCCGAAAGAAAGACTCCGTCCGTCTCGCTTCCGGCATAAATTACAGATGGAGTTTTGCTGTGGTCCATGGCCAGTGATGTGATGTTATCGGCAAGGCAAATCAGTGAATCCCATCCATTTTCTCCGGCCCTCCACAAACCATTCTCGGTGGCCACGAAAAAGTTGCCCTGATGATCAAACGCAATGTCCTGCACATCCTCAATACCCGCTTCGGGTTCCACATTGGAAAATGAAGTGCTGTTCCCGTCAAATTCCAGGAGGAAGACCTGCCCGGCCCTTTCTTTTCCCACATACACATCGTCCGGATTGGCAGGATCCAAAGCCAGGCATGAACCTGCATATGGATAATTGCTCCAGGTGTCTCCACCGTTGGTAGTTCGGGCCACCACCCCAAATCCGGTTAGTCCGGAGGAGAGAAAATAGGGCTGGGAGGTTACATAGAGGGTGTTGGAGTCTCCCGGTTTTATCGCTATGTCAGTGATCTCCGTACGGTTGCTGACTGGAGTGGTACTAATGAAATCATGGGGTCCTGTCCAGTACTGGCCGTAGTCCTCTGCCTTGAATAGTTTGTAACCCCCGGTGCCGGAATTGCTTTTTGCAGCCCAGAAGGTGGACGGATCGTTTGGATCTATGGAGAGGACATTGAATGAGGAAGAGAGATTGCTGGGTTGGATTTTCCATGTGTTCCCTCCATCTGAAGTAGAGAATAGCTTCAGGGATCCGTATGTTGTTGCAAATACCTCCATGGGATTGTCAGGATTAACCACAAAGTCATTCACCTGACTGTTGTTGATTCCTGTATTGATTTGTTCCCACCGGCCTTCATTCCCGGAGGATTTGTAGAGGCCTCCATAAAGCGTAGCCAGGTACCAGGAAGGTTCATCCCCGGGAGATGGTACTACACAGGTAGGGGAGATGGCAGGGGGAAGGCCGCTCCCGGCCATAAAATCCCACTCCCCGGTCTCTTCCCTATAAAACCACAGGGGTTTTTCGGGGTCCATGGAACTGATGATAACAGTTCCCGGATCCCCAGGTTGGGTCAACAGCACATTCCGGTTAATATCCCCGTTAAAGGGAATCTCAACCTCTTCCCAGCTATCTCCCATATCGGGAGATTTCATAAGTTTGGTATCAGATGCTAAGTAGTCCCCCCCGGTAATGACAATGAGTGTTTTTTCACCCAGGCTGTTTTTTACCACTGCAATATTTGAAGCTGCATCACTGCTTGAAGTTCCGATTCTCTTATCAGTCCAGCTTTTCCCGGTATCCTGACTGATCAGAATGCTTCCGAATGAAGGGCAATAGCCGCTGTTGATCCCCGCTGCATAGAGCTTATTGGAACTGTCAGGATCTACTACGATCCGTTTTACCACGGTCCAGCCGCATTCATCCCAGTTTTCCCACCTGGCGAGATAATCTCTCTGTTTCCAATGATCGGATATCCGGTTAATGGCAATGAAATCCGCTACCACTGCCAGCCATTCGCCTGTTCCCAGGTACAGAACATCCGGATCGGAAGGATCCCGGTCAAGAGAATTAATGGTGCTGTTCCAGAGACCGTCGCTTACCCAGCTTTCTCCCCCGTTTTCGCTTCTGTAGAGTCCTTTGCGGAAGGTCCCTGCCATAACGAGATCCGGATCTGTGGCATGAACCTGGATGGCGGTTACTTTATAAGCGGAAGGAAAGTTCGTCCTGAACCATTGAGACCCTCCGTTGGTGCTTTTATAGATCCCAAATGTTGTACCCGCATAAAGAATATCCGGATTGGATTCTGAAATGGTCAGGCAGTTGATAAATCCTCCATCGGGGCCGTTGCTTGTCCAGCTGGAATTTTGAGCCTGGAGGGACAGGAGGGAAGGAAGTGAAAAGGTAATGAGAAAGGACAAAACAAATTGTATGGGTGCTTTACACATGACTCTGTTCTAAAAGTATGAAACCTTGTAAAGAATGACTTGGAAAATTGCAGTTGAAAGAGGGTGGACGTTGAGGTCAGGGTGCAACTACGAATGTCGAAGTTTATGGAAATTAACTCAGAAAGTCAAATGCATAACATGTCCGATTCACGGCCCTGTTCCATAGGCAGGGCTCAGTGATAGGTGACAGTATTCACTTTGTTCCAGGCTCCCCTTGTAAAGTCAGGTATTCTTACGGACATGCTCTGGTTCTCGATGGACTTTTCTGAAAGTTCGATAATGGAAGACCATTCGGCTGCATCGTACACATCCTGATCCAGTGGCAGGCCATTCCGAAGACAATGGATCAGCCTGTAGTCCATGGTGAAGTCCATTCCTCCGTGTCCTCCCACCTTTCTGGCCTGTTCACCCACCTCCCTGGTAATGGGATGCTCATACGTTTCCAGGAGCTTCTCCATCTCTTCTTCCGGGAGGAATTCATGTGCAGAAGGCTCCAGGGCAATGCCTCTGACAGGCCATTTCTGAACAAATCCTTTGGTACCACTGAGCAGGTGGATCCGGCTGTAGGGACGTGGACTGGTTATGTCGTGCTGGATCATGATGCTTTTGCCTTTGCGGGTTTTGATCAGGGTAGTATTCATATCACCCCGTTTGTAGTCCCGCTGCGCATAATCGGAATCTTCTCCATATTTCTCTTTGGCGAAGGCAGTCATTCCAAATTGATCACTGGCCAATGATACCAGATATTCCATTTTGTCGCCCCGGTGGATATTCAGAATGTGACAGATGGGGCCAAATCCGTGTGTGGGGTAGAGGTTTCCGTTGCGCGTTTCGTTGTGTCTCAGGCGCCACATGTTCCAGTATCCGTTCTCTTCGTTGAAGCACGACGCTCTCAGGTCGTGTATGTAGGCACCCTCTGCATGTACGATTTCACCCAGCACTCCCTGTCTCACCATATTCAGTGTGGCCAGCTCGAAAAAGTCATAGTTGCAGTTTTCCAGCTGCATGCAGTGACGCCTGGTCTTTTCGGCTGTGTTTACCAGCTGCCAGCATTCGTCAATGGTAAGCGCGGCAGGAACCTCAGTGGCCACATGTTTGCCATGCTCCATGGCATATACTGCTACAGGTGTATGCAGATCCCAGTGGGTGCAGATATAAATCAGGTCCACATCATCTCTTTCGCACAGTTTTTTCCAATCCGCTGTGCCAGTAAAGGATTCTACAGGTGGATGTCCCTGTTCTGCTAATACCTCCTGTGTTTTTCTGATGGCTGCTGTATCCACATCGCAGATGGCTACAATTTTCACTCCATCCAGAAAGGTGTAGCGCCGGACAGCACCACTCCCCCTTGAGCCCACTCCGACAAAGGCAATTCTGACGGTGTCAATGGGATCACAGCGGAGTTCTATCACATCTGTTTGGCCTTCCGGTCTGGGAGGTTCCGGAAACAGTTCCATGGCTCCTTTGGGAAGTTCACCCTTTGGTTCTGAATTTGAAGAGCATGCTGTGTTAGCGGCCAGGATGACCAGGATCACCATGGGAAAAAAGATTGATCTGGGAAGTGGTTTCATGACTGGATTGATTTAGTTGGTCAGTTTATAACTCAATAAGTGTTAGCTCGGAGGCCGGTGTATCCAATTCAAGCACGATGACCGTAGCCACTTCATCGGGCAGTGTGGCGGGAAGAGACAGGATGATTCTCCTCTCTTTCTGTTTCATTTTCAGCGGGGTCCCGTTTTGTAGAAAGCGGGCATTCTTAACCCGGATTCCATCTTCCATGGGAAGGCAAAGTTCTGCTCCCGGGTTCTCCAAAAGGTAAAGGTAGATGCGCTCGCCTTTGTGGGTGCTGACCAGCTCTTCGGTGGGTAGGTAGGGTCCGCCCCGTGTTCCGTAGACTGCTTCCTGGTTGGCTTTGACCCATTGGCCTATCTCCCTGAGGCGGTCGATCTGCCTGGGTTCGATCCGTCCATCAGGCATGGCCCCCACATTGAACAGGAGGTTCCCGTCTCCTCCAAGGGTTTGGGCGAGGGTATGGATGCACTCTCTCTTAGACTTCAGCTCGTCGTCCGGTTTCCAGGCCCACTGCTTCCCGATGGTCATGCAGGTCTCCCATGCAAAACGATTGTCAAAAGTACCGATCTGCTGTTCGGGTGTGCCAAAGTCACCTGCATAGATGGGATTCCTCACCTTGTCTTCCATGCCTTGTCTTCCTTTGTCCACCCGGTTGTTAATCAGGAGTTCATCCTTCTGTCCCCTGACGTAGGCATACATGTCCATCCCCATTTCATGGGTCCAGGCCCATTCCCATTCGCCATCAAACCAGATCAGGAAGCTGTTGTATTCATGGATGAGCTCGTTAAGCTGATTCTTCATGAATTTAATGTAGTTCTCCATCTTTTCCATTGTTTCCGGATCATTCAATCCCTCCTCATTGTCCGCATTCTCAAGATAAGGATATACCACCGGGTAATCGGGACGGTACCAGTCACAGATGGAATAATAGGTTCCGAAGGCAATCCCCTGTTTCCGGCACGCTTCCGACAGCTCCTTCAGGATACCCTTCCCGTAAGGAGTGGCTGCCATGTCATAGTCGGTATACTTGACTGTCCCAGAGACTGAAACCATCATGGTGCCGGGTGGTAATCACCAGGTATTTCATACCCGCCATTTGGGCCGCATTCACCCATTCTTCAGCATTAAACAGTACGGGATTAAATTGTTGATAAAGGAGGTCATATTCCTCTATGGGAATCTCCCTGCCCCTGGACCAGGAGGACTCTTCACCACTCAGGGAGACAGGTCCCCAGTGAATAAACATACCGAAACGCATGTCCTGGAAATTCTCCAGGGATCTTCCTGTTGGTGGGCAGATCCGGATAACCTTCCCCTCCCCCTGAATATTGTCCGTGCAGTTGGGCGGGTAGTTGACCGAGTAGCAGAGCACAGTCCGATGATGATGATCCTGTTTTTCATTGCCCTTTCTTTTGCAGAAGTATTTGCGCCGGTTCCAGGTAGACCAGGCAACCCTTGGGCATATGGATCAGTTCTTCCTCGATCTCTTTATAGAAGGATTTCAGTTTTTCGGTGGTGTCCACCAGTTCGATGACTACGGGAAGTTTTTCAGTCAGTTCCCAGAATCTGGATGAAGAGATCGTACTGCTGGATCCATACCCCATGATTCCCCTGTAATACCGTGGCGCCTGTAATCCCTTTCTGTCTTGCCAGTTCCACAATATGCTGGTGGAGGAGTTTTGATCCGATCCGGTCCGTGGTGCTGGCATGGATCTTCAGGATGCTCTGTTCTGAACTTTGCATGACGGTTTGTTCTGCTTAGTGCAATAGTTTGGTGGCGATATATCCGAAATAAACGGCTGTGAATCCCAGCAGGATGCTCAGCCCGGTATAGAGAAAGAGAGAGAGGAGCTGCCCGTTGCGCATCAGCATCAGGTTTTCCCCTGTAAAGGAGGAAAAAGTGGTGAATCCGCCACATAAACCGACCATCAGGAACATTCGGAGTTCCACGGTGAGGATGGGGCTCTTTTCAGAAATACCAATAAGAAAACCAATCAGCAGGCTTCCCAACACATTGACGGTAAGTGTTCCGATGGGCACTGACATCCACTCCACATGGGAGCTAAGCCGTGAAACCAGGTAACGGGCCATGCTTCCGATGGATCCACCCAGTCCGACCAATAGAAGATTTTTAATCATTTGGTGCTTCGTTCATGAGCCACTGGTCCAGCCAGCTTTTGAATTCCCGTTGCCAGAGGATTCCGTTTTGTGGACTCAGTACCCAGTGCGTTTCGCTGGGAAGGAAAAGCATCGGCTGGGAATCCCCAGCATCTGTGCTGTATTGAAAGCGGCCATGCCCTGGGTGTATGGGATCCGGTAATCGTGCTCCCCCTGGATCATCATGATGGGGGTATCCCAGTTCGTTACAAAATGGTGGGGGGAACCTGCATAGGTTTTTGCGGCTACAGGATTGTCCTTTTCCCAGGGGGCACCGCCATGTTCCCAGTGATCGAAGAACATCTCATCGGTGGTTGAATACATCATCTCGGCGTTGAATACCCCGCAATGGGAAATGAATACCTTAAAGCGCTTCTCGTGGTTCCCTGCCAGCCAGAAGACGGATGAACCCCCAAAACTGGCTCCCACGGCACCCAGACGCTCTTCATCAACAAAGGTTTCGGCTTTTATATTATCGATGGCACAAAGCAGGTCCTGCATGGCCAGGCCGTCGTTGTCCTTACTCACCTGATCGGTCCACAACTGACCGTGGGTACTGACTCCCCGCCGGGCAGGAGCAATCACCACATAGCCGTTGGAGGCCATCTGACTCATGTTCCACCTGTAACTCCAGAACTGGCCGAGGGCTCCCTGGGGTCCGCCGGTACAGAACATCACGGCAGGATACTCCTTGCTGGAATCAAAATGGGGTGGATAAATCACCCATACAAGCATCTGTTTGTTGTCCACGGTGGTCACCCAGCGCTTTTCTACCTCGGGCATGGTTAGTTGGTCCAGCAGGTGCTTGTTCTCAAAGCTCAGTTCGGTGGCTTCCCCTGTGGCCGGGTCCACGCTATAGATCTCCTCTGGTTTGGTCATGTCCACCCGGGTTGCAATAAGCTTGTCCCCGGCGATGGCGACGGAGTGGTAGTCATAGTTGCCTTTTGTAAGGGCGACGATGCTTTTGCTTTCCACATCCATGCGGAAGATGTGGTGGGTAGACTCTACACCACCAACAAACAACAGGGTCTTTCCCCCGTCGGCCCAGATCAATCCATGAAGGACTGTAGTCCCAGTCTTCCGTCAGGTAGCGTTTGATTCCGGTGGCCATGTCCATTTCGAAAAGGCGTTCCTTGTCTGCTTCAAAACCGGCCCTTTCCATGCTGAGCCAGTATAGCTTTGTTCCGTCTGGAGAGAAGAAGGGCGCTTTGTCATAACCCGGCATCCCTTCGGTCAGGTTCCTTGTGGCTCCTGTTTCAAGCTCATAGAAATAGAGGTCGGAATTGGTGCTGAAGGTATAGTCAATCCCATATAGTTTTTTGCAGGTATAGACAATTCCCTTGCCATTGGGAGTCCAGGAGATCTCTTCCAAACCTCCAAAGGGCATGAGGGGTGAATCATAAGGTTCCCCTGGCATGATGTCGACCCCATCTGTGAATCTGTCCCCATCCAGATCCGCCACGAATATATGGCTGTATGCGCCATCTTCCCAGGTGTCCCAGTGCCGGTACATTAAGTCGTTGATCACCCTTCCGTCTGCCTTGGGAAGGTCGGGATGAAGATCCAGGGTTGTTTTATCTATTTGTACATCTTTTGTGTAGAGGACATGGTCTCCGGCAGGGGAGAAATGCCAGGCTGTTGATTCCACCTTCTACCCGGGAGATCTGCGTTTTTCCGGAGCCATCCGCATTCATTACCCAGGCCTGCACAGTTCCGGAAGCAGGGGAGAGGTATACGATACTTTCGCCGTCGGGATGCCATATGGCATAGAACTCGTTCTCCGGTGTTTCAGTCAGCCGGAGCTTTCCGGAACCATCAGCGTTCATCACAAACAACTCCCGGTTGCTTTTATTCTCTTGGATGCTGTAATAGCTGACGCCATACAGGATCTTGCTGCCATCAGGAGAAACCTGGACATCACCCAGCCTTCCGAAGGACCACAGTACTTCCGGGGTCATGATGTCGGAGGAGAGCTCCAGGTTGTTTTTGAAGATCAATGGTTTTACCTCGCTCTGATCAACAGGGGCCTGGCATGAAACCAGCAGGAAAAGGAGGATGGTTGGGATCAATATCTTTTTCATGGGGTCTGTTTTATACCATTCAAAAGTATGAAATTATCCCCTTAGAACAAGATGGTACTCCAGATCCCGGCTTTATCTACATATGTTGTAGAGTCATCAAATTGATAATAAATTGTTGTTTTTCTGTTTGAAAATCCGTTTCAATTTGCTTAGCTTTGATTGTAAGGCACTCTGGGAGTCAATTATTTACTATAAAAATCAATGCATATGAAACACGATTTAATCACAAAAGCAATGGCTGTTATGTTTATAATGGCCTTCGTTGTAACCGGTTGCAACAAAGATGATGACCCTCCTGATCCAGGAGAACTTCAGTCACTCTCTTTTGATACGGAAGAGGTAATGGCCCTTATTCCTGAGGGACTAAAGAATTCAAATGACGAATATGCAGAGCAATGTGTCGGCTTCATCGAGTCGGCCCTTGACATGTCCAGCTTCATCGATAACATGGAAGTACCCGAGGGTGCAACCCGATCCAGTTCCAAGGCGAGCGGAGATTACTGGCAGTGGACATGGAACTACGGAGGGGAGAGCTATACCTTCTACTGGTCCTACGAGGAGAAAAATTCCAAAAGATACTGGTCCATGGACATCCAGTTTGGATCGGGTCCCAGGTACAGCTATATTGATGCCTGGGAGACCAATGACGGGATGCAGGGCGAATTGACCTATAATTTTCAATGGGCTTACATCTATGAGGGTGATGAGTGGGAAGATGATGATTTCCTATACTGGCGCTATACCTGGGAGCAGACTTCTGCCGGCGGGTATAACCTGAGCTTCATCTGGGATGGAGATTCAGATTATGAGGTGTTTACCCGGTATGATTGTGTGATCAATCCAGACGGTTCAGGGACCATTGACTACTACATGATGGATGAGCTGTTCTATCACATGGATTGGGATGTGATAGGAAACGGTACATGGGTATACTATATTGATGGAGAAATGTTTATGGAGGGTTCCTGGAGCGTGGTCTAGTTAGCCTATCATTTTGAATATTTTTGAAGCAGTTCAAGCCAGTCATTGACATCCTGGTTGAACTGCTTCTTCATTTGAAGGTTCACCGTGTTCCTCATCTCCTTGGGGAAAACCTCCGGACCGTGGATGGCCCCCAGGATGGCCCCCAGGACCTGGGCATAGGAATCGGTGTCATGTCCGAACTCCATGATGATCTGCATGGAGGCCAGGGGATGGTATTCTGCAATCTCTGCTACGGCAAGGACCACCACAATGGGTACCCAGGCTTCCCACCAGTAAGAGGTTTGCATCTCATTCTCAAGGATAGAGAAAAGGCTGGCAATGTTGTGATCAGCCCTGACTGCCATATCATGGGCCCTGTCCATCCATTGCACCAGCTCTCTTTCCACATAAAGGGTGTGGTTGTAACGGTAAGGGTCCACGGTCCTCATGGCTTCTTCAAAGTTTTCCCAGGATCCGTCGGCTTGCAGGGCCCGGGCCAATCCCGCCACCAGGGCGGAATTCATGTCCTTGGCCACCCCGATGTCGAAGTAGCCCAGCTCATAGGTCTTTTTGTAGCACCATTCCGGGTCTGAAGGATTCAGAGCCGCTATGGGCAGGAAAGGCATCTGTCCCTCCATGGTGGGAATGCCTCCCCAGATCCGCTCCACCGGAAAGGCATTTTCCCGTTCGCCAAGCGCCCAGAGGGTGGCATATTCAATTTCGGGGATCCATGCATCGTATTTGTCTTTGTACTTTTCGGGAATCTCATTCCTGAAATCCAAGACAGCCCGGGCAAAGTTTTGTTGTGTCAGGAAACCATCATTGTTTTTAAGACAGTTGAAGAGAATGATTTTAAAACGGGTGTCGTCCGTGATGGTTCCGGCCGGACCGTAGGGTTCCCATTGGGCAAAAGGTTCCCAGCTTTTTGGGTAATCCCTGAGTTGGAACAGGGAGGCCAATCCTTCCAGCGCCTCTTCATTCACCTTCTCCTTGGTGGTAGTCCATGTGCTGCGCAATGGCGGATGGACAAATTCCACCGGTCCGCCGGCGGCATCCCCGATGGCAGATCCAATGAGCATCCCTTCAATTTTATCATCCAGGGATAGGGATTGGCATGTTGAATGGATCACGAGTGACAGGAGAAGAATGGCAATGAGGGTATATTTCATGATAGATCAGTTTTTATTCAGTAGAATTTCGCTATAAATGTATGAAACAATGGACAGACTACCTGTATCTCTCAATTTCTTATATTTATTCCAGCTAACTACCCATCACTAAACCTGTTTATCATGAAACGACTCATCTTATTGCTTGCCTTTGGGAGCATGAGCCTGGCCTTTTTTGCACAGGAGACCATTGATATCCTGTCGCTTTCAGGACGCTATGGAATACCCAAGGATTACTCGGAAGCCGGAACTTCAGGGCAGGCCACCGAATGGGGATCCATCAACTCATTCTCAATAGGATTTGACATCTTTAAGAATTCCAAGGTTATTCTCAACCTGAATCACTTCTATTTCAACGTTCAGGGTGATCCGGACCCGGTTTTCCCCGGCAATGTGGCCCACCCTGTGAAGATCAACGGGATCATCCTGCGGACAGGAATAAGGCAGTATTTCAGTGAGGGCAGACAGCTCCAGGTGCTTGTGATGCCCAAGCTTATGTCCGATTTCCAGAACCTGGATGGGAACAGTTTTATGTTTGGCGGGGTTGCCACCTACAAAAAGGTGTACAGGGATGAGCTGTCTGTAGGTTTCGGAGCCATGTACAGTACTGAACTATTCGGTCCTTACCTGGTACCCATCCTGGACCTCTACTGGCAATTTGCGGAAAAATGGCGCATCTACGGGTTGATCCCCATCACAGCAAGGGTGGAGTATGATGTGAATGACAACATGATGGTGGGATTTAACCACTTTGGCCTGATTACCACCTACTACCTTGGTGATGATGCCTATGCAGGGGATTACATGGAAAGACAGAGCATCGACCTCTCCCTCTTTGTCAGGCATCACATTGCAGGGCCCATCTTCATTGAGGGGATGGTGGGACGTGCACTGGGAAGAAATTACCGCCAGTACGAGGGGGATCAGAAAGTGGACTTTGCCATCCCCCTGGTTGCCTTTGGTGACGAAAGGGTGGTTAAGGATCAACTGGATACCAGTTTCGATGACGGACTTATCCTGACCCTGAAGTTGATTGTCAACCTCGCCATGCCGGAGAAATCCTTCCAGTAGCGACTATTACCATGTGGGGGATATGCCCGGGGTTAGCTACATGAAATTCGGACTTTTGTACAGACTTAAAGTGAAATAGATAAAAACCTCTCACACCATGGATCTCCCGAACCTGAAAGCTTTGCGCGTCCTAACCATCCTGCTGGTCCTCTCCCTCACTGTTGTATCCCTTGCCGGTGTATTCCTTCCAGGAACCTATGAGCGCGACAGTGTTTCCATGGCTGCACAGGGTGTGGGACAGGATGTGGTGGACCTCTTCCTGGCGGTACCTTTACTGATGGTGACCTTCCTTTTTGCGTCACGGGGTCACCGGGTGGGCATCCTCCTCTATGCCGGTATGCTTTTTTATGTGATGTACTCCTTTATCATCTACTGTTTCGGCGTTTTCTTCAATCAGTGGTTCCTGCTGTACTGCCTGACACTGGGCCTTTCACTTTACGCATTCATCCTCGTGATGAGCGGCCTAAGGGAGATGAATGTTGAGGGATGGTTCGAAGGGGCTCCGGTGAAGCTTATTTCGGTTTACATCATTTTCGTTGCACTGGTGTTTTATGTTTTGTGGCTCAAGTCCGTTCTTCCTGCCATCATAAGTAAGTCAGTACCTGCGGAATTGATTGCCTACAAACTGCCGGTGAATGCTGTTCATGTGATTGATCTGGCCTTTGCACTTCCGGGTCTTATCCTGGGTGCTGTCCTGTTGTGGCGAGAAAAGGGGATGGGATATGTGATCGCCTCAGTGGCGCTGGTATTTATGGTTATGCTCACCCTTGCCCTGGCCGCCATGGTTTTTGTGCTGAACAGAAGGGGCATCAGTGAAGACCTCTCCATTGCCATGGTATTCGGAGTACTCAGCGTAGTAAGCCTTTTGTTTGGTGTGTTGTTGTTCCGGAAAATCAAAGCATGAGAATCCTGTTTGTCATTCTGGCCCAGTTGTTGTCGGTCTCGCTTTCTGCCCAGAAATGGGAAAGACTGGACCATGAGTTCAACAGGCATTATGAACACCAGGAGTACAAGAAGGCAGGTGAGGTGGCTGTGAAGCAAGTGAACTATTCGCTGGAGGAACTTGATTCCACAGATACCAGGTACATGATGTCCTACTACAACCTGGCCCTGGCGTACCATGGAATGGAGGCCTGGGAACTGGCCAAATCATATCTGGGTACCGCATACAACCTGATCATCCCATTCTATTCTATGCACGGAGCCGAACTCGCCGCTGTATGTGAACTATATGGCAGAATTGAAACCCAGCTGGGTTTTCATGAATCGGCTGAGAACTTCCTGTTCTATGCAAAGGATGTCAATGTGGCGGTCTACGGGAAAGAGAGCTATGAATATATCCGTACACTTTACTATATGGCTGATCTGGAGATGGCAAAGGCAGATTGGGAACAGATGGTTTCCATCCTGGTTGAGGCGCTGGAGATTCATGAAAGCCATTTTCCGAAAAACCAGGATTTTGCCCGTTATGCCAACTTTCTCGGACTGATCTATATGAATAGTGGCGGTAACCCGGAGGCCGCCGCAACCTTCCAATGGGCCCTGGAGACCTACGATGAACCCGGGATTGAAAAGAATTTCACCTTTGCCCATATCAGCAATAACCTGGCACTGGCCTATTATTACCAGTCGGATTTTGAGAATGCCGCGCTTCATTTTGAAAGAGCCGACTCCATGTACCAGGTCCTGCTGGAGGATTATTCCGAGAATTATATGATGCTTCTGAGTAATATGGCTTCGCTCTATTACAGCTGGGAGAAACCGGATCTGGCCAGGGAGGCTTTCGGGCAAATGGAAGATTACTTTGATAGATATGACCATTCGACGGACCTCAATTATATCCAGGCTGTTGAGAATGCTGCGGCCTATCATGCCGAGGTGGGAGAAGACAAAGCTGCGGAGAAGTACTACAGGAAGGCCATTGAGATCAGGCGGAACGCGGAGCCCTCAGATCAGCGTGAGCTGGCAGGAGGCCTTCTTCTGCTGGCTTCGCTATATGCGGAGGGGGAGCGATACGAGCTTGCCAGTACAACGGCTTTTGAGGCCTATCAGATTCTTTCGGCAGTGTGTGCACCGGGAGATTCGGACCTGATTGCAACGCTCACATTCCTGGGGTATAATTTTCAAATGTGGGAACAAATCAATAAGGCTCTATACTATTATGAGCTGAGCAGGGAACAGATCGAACTTGTTGAAAATCCACCTGTCGCAGAGGCGGCCATTGTTTACAACAACATGGGCGTGTTGTATCTGGAACAGGATAGACTGACAGAGGCCATTCCCTGTTTGGAGATGTCCCATCAACTGGAACCTGATGATCCATCGGTACTCTACAACCTGGGATATGTATACTACGGCTTGAATAATCCGGAGTCGGCCAGGGAAATGTTTGAAAAGGCAAAAAAGATCTATGGAAAAATGTACGGGACCAGGCATCCCGACTATGCCGATGCACTGATCATGGGAATTGGTGCCCGATCTAAGTTTGAGGATTTTGATCAGAGTGTACTTGAGGAAATCAGGGAGGCTGAAATGATTCTCCTGGAAAATGAGATCGATTCAACAGATAACAGTTATATCGATTGCATCAATGTATATGGGCTATACTATTATGAGCAGCAAGATTACAGGAAGGCATTGGAGTACGGACAACGGAGTCTCGCGATCATGGAGAAGATACACGGGAAGAACTCTTCAATCTATGCGAGCACAATGTTGGGGCAGGCAGACATTTATTCAAGACTGGGTGAGAGAAATAGCCTGGACCAGATTTATAAAGCGTCCTCCAGGATTGCATCCTCCCTGGAGGGAGAGAAACAGGAACGCCTGTTCTATCTCATCGAGTCGAGCAAATACAGGACTTACTATTATCTTGAGGAGTATGAACTGGCCAGGAAAAGCATGGAGTGGGTCATTGAAAGGGACAAGGCCCGTTTTCTTGAGATGCAGGGCATGATGACCCACCAGGAGAGAAGCCAGTATACTGGGAACCTTTCCAGCCTGATGGATTACAACGATTACCTGTTCCATTTTCCGGATGATCCGGAGGTCATTACCCATGCGGTGAACAACTACCTGTTCCTGAAATCCATTTTATTGGATGCGGAACGCAGGCAAAAAGAGGCGCTTGCCGGGTCTGACGATCCGATCCTGTTGGCACTGAGCAAGGACTACACTTCAAAAAAACAACAACTGTCAAACTTGCGCTCCCAATTTGGGGTGGAAAACCATACCCTGGATTCTCTTCAGGATGAACTGTTGCAGATAGAAACAGTCATCAGCCGGAAGTTGTCGGAGGAGATGATTCTCAGCGACCGTTCTTTCCAGTGGCAGGAGATCCGGGATGCCCTGGGTGAGGATGAGGCGGCTGTGGCTCTGATCCTTTTTTACCATACCACTGCGCCTCCTGTAAGGACTGCTCATCCCTGGTATTTTGCCTTTGTTATCACCCCGGAAATGGAGGATCAGCCCCTGTGCATCAGGTTGTATGATGCCATGGAGATCATTCCTGATTATGAGGCCTACAGGGGGGCTGTTGAATCTGTTGACGGTGGACAGCTGGACGCGGGGATGTATGAGCGTTTATGGTCGAGGATCGATAGTGCAGTTTCCGGGAAAAAGACCATTTATTTTGCTCCGGACGGCTTATTTCATGAGCTGAATGTGGAGGCACTTGCAGACAGTGAAGGAGGGTATGTGATTGATAAGTACCAGGTGAAAAATGTCTACACATTATCGGATCTCCTCGAAGAGAAGCGAACGTATGGGGAGAACAGGATGGCTCTGCTTGCAGGCGATCCCATGTTCAGAATGTCCCTTGCCCAGGTCCCCGATCCGGTACCGGATGAGCTGAGCAGGGGGGTGAGTGAATTTCAGACCAGGATGTTTCCAGGAACGCAGCTCACGGCACTTCCAGGGACCCGCACAGAAGTGGATAGCATTGGTACCATATTGAAGGAAAAGGGATGGAAGCTCACTTCGCTGACTGGTGCAGCCGCCACTGAAGATGAAATTGTTACTGTAAGGAATCCCAGGATTCTGCATTTGGCTACCCACGGTTTTTTTGCCCGGGATGAGTTGCCGGTGGGTGATACACTTACCGAAAGAGATCAACATACATATGACTTTATGGATGCGGAAAACCAATCCAGATCCTGCCTCTTTTTTGCGGGTGCCCAGAATACGCTATTCTATGCCTATGATTACACAAAAGGGAGAGGGGATGGCATCCTGACTTCGTGGGAAATTTCGGAGATGGCGCTGGACAGTACCGAACTGGTGGTCCTGAGTGCCTGTGAAACAGGACGTGGTGATGTCACCAATTCGGAAGGAGTGACCGGGCTCAGGCGAGCTTTTCACCTGGCCGGGGCTGAACGGATTTTGCTCAGCCTGTGGGAAGTGGATGACCAGGCCACCCAGCTCCTGATGCGCGAATTTTACTCCAACTGGCTCTCGGGCATGGACATGGACCAATCCCTGTCCAATGCCAAACGCTACCTGATGAATGAGACCGAATTTTGCCATCCCCGGTACTGGGCTGCATTTATCCTGTCCGGGATTTGAGTCAAGGCCAGAAAGGTTTATCTTAGAGATTCACTTTATGCAATACTGATATGACACTGACAACGCTTTTTGCCATAATGATGTTGATGAATTCAGGATCCGATTCTGTCCCGGGGAATGATTCTAAAATGAGCAGCCAATGAAGTGATCGAACAGATGAAGGAGCATGTTACCTGTAACTGGAGCAAGGAGACTGTGGATACATTTAAAACCGGAGAACCGGGTGACGTAGTAACAGGGATCGCATGTACATTTACTGCATCGGTGGAGGTATTGAAGGAGGCTGCAGCACGTGGGATGCAACCTTGTAATCACTCACGAACCCACTTTTTATAATCACCTGGATTCGGATGAAATGTTCAAAAGTGATCCGGTCTATCAAGCCAAACAGGCCCTCATCCGGGAGCACAACATGATTATTTTCCGCTTCCATGACCACTGTCACCGGACCTCACCGGATGGTATCTATGTGGGATGAATAACAAGCTGCAATGGGAGCCTTATTTGATGGAGGAAACCCAGAATGTGTACAAACTGCCCCAGATCTACCTTAAAGGAGGTGAGGAAGAACCTGGAAGAAATTTTCCCGACTGCCAACTTCAGGGTCATTGGAGATCCTGACCTGGTGATTGATAAAACTGCATTTCTTGCAGGAGCACCTGGATCAATGACACACATCAGGCCGCTTCAGCAGCGGATATGAATCTGATAGTCATTGGTGAAGCCCGCGAGTGGGAGACTGTTGAATATGTGAGGGATGCTTCACAGGCCGGTATGCCCAAAGCGGTCATTATTCTGGGACATGTGATATTCGGAAGAGGCCGGGATGGAGTACTGTGCTTCCTGGATGCAATCCTTCATTGAAGGAATTCCCGTCCATTTCATTTCGGCAGGAGATCCCTTTCAATAACAAGACCTCTATTACGCTGACAAATCCCGGTCAGGTCATGGGATACCTGAAAATGGGATTGGTGTTCATGGCCTTCTCCTTCATGGCTTTGATCTCGGACTTGTCCATGGGTGTAAAATCCCTGGCCAGCTCCAGGGCCATGGAGAACAGGTCCTCATGACCGGGTGGGATGGCTGCAGTGACCGGGTGAGAAAGGGTAAACCGGAGCCCCTTGTCTGGCCTCCTCCCTGTTGGGAAGTGGTTTGTACCAGGTCTTTTCATTGCTGCGTTCTTCTCCCTCTTCCCAGTTGCGCCATGCCATGGCCTTCAGTGCCAGGATTCCCATGTCCTTTTCTTTGGCTTTTTCCATCACCTGTGGTCCGAAATTGCCTGCATACCAGGTGGCAAAATTGAAGGGGAACAGGATGGTGTCGAAATCAAATCCTTCCATCAGCGCCAGGGCGGCCTCCACCGAATGGGCAGAAAATCCCAGGTAGCGCACCTTGCCTTCTTCCCTTGCTTCTTTGAAAGTTTCCAGGGCTCCGCCGGGACCCAGAATGGTTTCCACGTCTTCCAGGCTGGTTACTGCATGCAACTGGTAGAGATCAAAATGGTCGGTTTTCAGGTATTTCAGTGACTGCTCCAGTTCTTTCCGGGCTCCCTCCTTTTTTCTTTCGCCGGTCTTGCAGGCCAGGAATACATCTTTGCGGTAGGGTTCCAGGGCTGGACCAAGCATCTCTTCTGCATTCCCGTAAGAGGGGGCCACATCGAAATAGTTGATGCCATGATCGATGGCCTCTTTTACCCGGGCAGCTGCTTCTGCAGTAGTGGCTTTATCCACAACGATTCCCCCGAATCCGATCATGGAGAGTTTCTCTCCTGTTTTACCCAGGCTCCGTTTTTCAATTTTTCCTTTCCTTTTTTCTCGTGTAATTGAGGATAGCTTGGCGGGGAACATGCTGAGTAATGGAACGGACATGGCTGAAATTGTAATGAATTTTCTTCTTTTCATGGGTGAATGATTTTATGAATCTGCTTATTCAAAGGTGGCGTAGAAATCGGCCATAATCTTCTCTTTGTCGAAGTACTCCCAGACCAGGACTTCCTTGTGTTTCCGGGACGTTCCACCCACTGGCCATCCGTATAGATGGGGGCGGGGATCACCGAGGCGGTGGCCCAGGTCGGGTCTTTGACGATGGCCACGGCGGCCATGTCAAACAGGGATCGGTGTTTGCCTTCGTCGGAGTAATCAATATGGCTGAAAAGGCTTACCGAGTAATCACCGAAAGAGGAGAAGCTACCTCCGTGTCTTCCGGTTACCGGCTCATCAATGTGTGGACCCAGTCCAGGCATCTTCTCGAAGATTTCCTGTTGTGAAACCATGAACGGCGGCTGTACCGGAAGGCTTGCCGTAACGAACAGTTACGATTTCAAAGGGCACGCTGGTTCCAAGCACATAGTTCATGGAAACCGTATCATTGTCCAGGTTGTATTCGCCTGGTTCCGGGTAGTTGGATCCCAGCCAGACCACCCTGACCCGGTCGGCGATGGCAGGCTCTTTTTTCAAAGCCAGGGCGATGTTGGTTAGTTTGCCCACCGGCAGCAGCACCAGTTTCTGCTCCCTTTCTTTCATGGCCTCCGCTGATGATGAAGTCCACTGCTTCATGCCCGTCAAATTCAGCTTCACCGGTGAAATCCCTGATCTCCGGGAAAGCATCCGTTGGCTCCGCGAGAACAGGGATCTTCCCATTCAGTCCGCACAGTCTGGACGATCCGGTTGGCTTCCTTCACATGTTCGCCGATCTCTCCGCCAGCCCAAGTGGCATTCACCGTAATCCCAACAGTTTGAAAGTTTTCCGGGTTCAGCAGCAGGTAGGCCAGGGCATGCTGATCGTCCAGTTCGTTGTTGGCATCGGTATCGAAGATCACGGGGATCTGTTGAACTGCTTCTTCCTGGTTTGCCGGTTGCGTATTGCAGCCTGCCAGGATCAGCAGGGTGAAAAGGATCGTTTGGATGGTACGGATGGTTTTCATAGAATGGGTTTATTTGGGTTAATTGCTCCGGTTCATGAATCTGCGGAACAGTATAAATATAAGCAAAACGTGAATAAGTGTGGAGATCAGAAAATAGATCCAGAAGGCATGTGCTGTTTCAGCCATAAATGCACGCCCTGTCCAGAACATGGGACTGTAGGCTCCCAGCCACTTCAATGAATGGGGCAAGAGATAGTCCAGCACAGGGCCCATCAGCAGGATCCCAAAACCCTTCGAAATCGCAAGCCCAACAATTTTGTTGTCGGCGAAGGCCCCCAGGAAAAGCAAGATCATCAGGGACTGGCTGGAGAGCAAGGCTGAAAGGACAAGCGTTTCCGAGAACATGAGTGTATCATTCAGGCCGAGAAGAAATTGAAACAGGACCACAAATATGAAACTCAGGATGCATGGGGATTCCAAGTCTCAGCTTCAGGTAGCCCTGCTTTCCGGCCGGAGTAACAGAAATGGCGGTGATGATCCCTCCATCTCGTTCATCCAGCAGGATAAATCCGTACACCATACCCGACATCATGGGGATCAGCAACATAAAAAAGTAGCCGGCATGCTTGTACCACTGATGGATATCGTAAGACCATGTATCACGGATGAATACGGCAAGGAGTGGAAAGGCAAACTTCATCAGCGCCCAGAGAATGAAGGGAACTGCCAGGCTCAGGATCAGCATGGGATCGCCGCGAAGCAGTTTTGCATCATATGTGATGGTCTTCCAGTTCATGAGATGCTTTTATGCATAAACCAGGTGCTCGGATCACGCGGGACCGGCAGTACCGGTAAGCCACCACCCCCCAGGCAAGCAGGAGGATCATGTCCAGGATGATCCTCCACGCAGGAAGCGCTTCCATGGCTCCCAGCATGATGTCGAGGGATGCAACATAGGGCAGCCACAGGAAAGCCGGATGCTGATCCAGCAGCAGGTAGGGTACAACGGGAAAAAGGATCAGCATGGATGCACCCATGATTGTTCCGAAATATTCATTGATGGACTCCACACCGGCGGCGATCCCCAATCCCAGCATGGCGAAAATAAATGCTGTGATCAGTACGGTCAGAAACACAAGGATTGTGTAAGAGGAAACGCTGCCAGACCGGCAGGTAGATCAGAATGCTCATGACTTACGGCAATCAATGAGAGGGAGATGGATTTGGACATGATGTATTGTGCGGGCGACAGCGGGGTGCACGAAAAGCGAATGAATGACCTTTTGCTGCTTCTCCAGAAGGATGAGGGCCCCGATAAAGATCACCCCCAGCATGCTGGTGTCTGACAGGATCATGATCAGGGAAACCATCATTCTGTTTTCTGCCGGGATATTCAGAAGGACAAGGACATAGATCACGCTTACAATGAAATAGACAAGCCAGAAGCCCTGTCTCCATTGCAATTGTATATCTTTTATGAGCAGATCTTTCATTTACGCGATCAGTTGGTGGCCGGTTACTTTGATGAAAATATCCTCCAGGGAGGCTTCCAGGGTGTGAATGGTAAGGATCTCCTTCTTCCGATCAGTTCCAGGAACTGGGGGTTTCCGCATAGACTCCTTCAGATCGAAATCGGAGGTATTCAGGGCCGTCACTGCCCTGCATGTAACCCGGACCACCTTCCTGCCATGCTCCAGCTTTAGTTTCCGCGTGGAATCAATTACCGGAAGTGTTCCGTTCACCATAAAGGCAATGCGGCTGACATAATTCATCGGCATCAGCCATATGATGGGTGGTCAGGAATATGGTCACTCCCCTTTCCCTTTAAGATCAAGGATGATATCCTTCATGATGCGCGCGTTTCCCGGATCCAGTCCGGCGGTGGGCTCATCCAGGAAAAGGATCTCCGGCTCATTAATCAGCGCCCTGACAAAATTCAGCCGCATTTTCATTCCTTTGGAAAAGGCTTCCACCCGGGTGTTTTTGTCCTCTCCAAGCCCGACCATCTCCAGCAAAGTTCTTCCGGATCACGTGTTTCGGATTTAAAGAAGGAAGCAAAGAGCTCCAGGTTCTCCAGCGCTGTCAGTTTCAGGTAGAGGTTGGGAAACTCAAAGGCCACGCCGATTTTTTCATAGAAAGGAGCGCTCTACCTGGGCCAGGTCGGTTCCGTTCACCCGGACCGTTCCCTGATATCCCCTGAGTAGTCCGTTCAGTACCTTCTGGGTAGTGCTTTTTCCGGCTCCCCGATGGCCCAAGGAAGCCGAAAATCTCGCCCTTTTCAATCTCAAAACTGATCCCCTGAAGAACCTTTTATCGGCACCCGGGTAGGTGTAGGTTAGATGATCAACCTGGATCAATCCCGGTTGCGGATTAATACTGATGGAAGGCATCTGAGATAAACGAGAGTACCACAGGCAGACGACTCCCTCCAGTAGGTCCAGCTGTGCCGTCCATCCCTGATCCTGAACTCATGGGGGATCTCATTCTTTCCGCATGGCGATATGGACCAGGGAGTTTCCTTCAAAGAGAAAATCATCATCCCCACAGTCGATAAACCAACTGACCTTATTTTTCTGGTCTTCCGGCATGTTGTTCACCAGTTCCAGGACACTGTGCTGCGCATACCAGACTTCAGCCTCCTTTTCGGATACATCTTCCCAGCCACTGCGGGACATTTGCCTTTCCATGTCCTCCATACTCAGCGGTCCGCAACTGGCGCTCAGGGGACAGGCCGACGAGAATAGTTCAGGATGGTGCAATGCATACATGAAGGTGCCGCCACCCCCCATGGACAGTCCTGCCACTGCACGGTACTTTTTCTCTCCCTTGATCCTGTATGTGGATTCCACATAGGGCATGAACTCCTCAAAGAAGAAAGTCCTCATATCGCCATTCATTCTTTGGGTCATTGAAATAGCCCCTCTCTTCCTGTATTGGCGTCGGGCATGACGATGATCATGGGCGTGGCGCTCCCTTCTTTGATGGCTTTATCGGCAATGTGCAGTACTTCGCCGAACTGTACCCAGCCGGTCTGGTCATCGCCGCCACCATGCAACAGGTAAGGACAGGATAAATCTTTGTGAATGTTCGTAGTCGGGTGGAAGATAGATGGCGTATTTGCGCTCCATCTTCAGAATCTTCACTCTCCATGGTGAGGTCATCAAAGACCTTACCGTATTGGGCATGAGAGGTTAGTGGCAGCAGAGGGTGCCTAAAATAAGAGCGAGTGTGGTGATCCGGAAAGTAGTTTTCATGGCAATGAAAATTGTTGGTTAGGTGATTATTGCCATAAAGTTAAAATCAAAAATCAAAGAACCATTATTTCACGATCATTACTTTGAACGTTTCATGTCCGGCCCTGATCAGCAGCATCCCCGCATCATATCCGGAGAGGTCCAGGACATACTTTTCTTCCCCATTCAACTCGATCTTATCCAGGAGCTGGCCTGTAAGATCAAATATTTCTAAATGATCGTGTGCCTGGCCGAGGCCCTCAACGGTGAGGATATCCCTGGCCGGATTGGGATAGAGGCTGAGGAATCCCTCCGCTTTTGAGTCGGGAGCCTCAAGGACCTGGTATACCTGTTCAGTTTTCCAGCTTTCAGGAAAATGATTGTCCAGTACCGGATTGATGAGCTGCAGATAAACATTTTCACTGAAGGCCGCCGCAGGCCAGAATCCATCATCTTCATAGGCCAGGTGGTCAATGACAATTCCGTGACTGTCCTCCAGTTGCAAAGGCTCTCCTTCGTTGGCCAGCCTTCCGCTTTCCCACTTCAGAACCTGTCCCTGTTTATATGTCCAGTTATAGAGGGTCAGATCGCTGGTGAGATAGATGATCTCCTTTGACTTCAGGGTTACTCCTTCCGGGATGGTCATGGAAATGCCCCTTGTAAATGCGTATCCCGAAAGATCTACTGCTTCGGAGGAGGGATTAAACAGGGCAATAAATTCGGGTAGTTCCAGGTTGCCTGCATTGAGATAGATCTGGTATATCATGATGGAGGGGTTGGGATCTACGGCACCATATGGAAAGCCTGCATCAATGGCATTTCCGTTTTCCATACCTGCCAGAATACCGGGTGATCCAGGCAGCAATCCGAATTGGTGAAATGTGGGATTCGTAAACAGCGGATTGCCCACCCGGTTGGAGGGGTGCAGCGGTAAAACCTCTGTGTCGGTCAGACTGTATGTGATCCGGAGGGATGATTTGGCATCTGCAACCACTAAATTCTCCGGGGAGTTGGAGAGTATGCTGTTGGTAATCAAAGCATTTCCTCCAGCCTGTCCCCGGTTCTTCTCAAAACAGGCGATGGCAGAGCCATTGCCGTAGAATACAGATTGATTCACTAAAACGCGGCTGGAATCCTTCACAGCGACACCCATGTTGCAATTCACAAATACGCTGTTTTGAATGGTGGCAGTGGATTGTTGTCCCAGAGAGACACCCTTATCGGTGATGTGGTTGACATAGATGCTGTCGATGAGGATTCCGGAGGCATTTTCACCCAGATCAATGGCATCGCTGTTGATTCCCAGGAAGCCGGTGATCACGCAGTTGCGGATGGTTCCATTCTCAACTTCATCATAATCGATGGCATCTGTATCGGGCTGATCATTGCCCACAAACCGGCAGTTGGAGATATCCGCATGTCCGTACTTCACATTGATCAGGTCTCCCGTGATGGAAGAGTGTAAAGAGCTGTTGGATAGCGTGATATCGGAATACCTGGCCGCAATTGGATTCCCGTAATTGTTTTCCAGGGTCAGGTGGTCCAGGACCAGGTCTGCAAAAAAGGCAGAGATCGCACCCACTTCTGATACCGGATCAGGGCCCTGGGAGGCATCCTCAATTGTCAGGTAGCTCAATGTGGAAACCTGTGCTGTGTTTTTGAAAGAGATGGCTCCCCAGCTGCCTGGCAGGTAGTCAGGGTGAAGCTTAATCAGGATTCCATCTTCGGCTGTTCCCATGGCATTGATGGCACCATTCACGCGTACGTTTGCACCCTCTGGCATCCATATCTCCACACCCGGCTCTATGGTCAGGATTGCATCCTTGCTGATGGTCACATCACCCTGTACCAGGTAGGGAGAACACTCAATACCCAGGGTCAGGTCACCATCTATGATTCCCGGGAGAATACATGTGCTGGTCTGTTCAAACATCGCGGTGACCATGAGGTCCTCCTCCAGCCAGAATGAATACCCGGTTGAGCTGGACACAGCGTTTGACATGTCCATATTGTAAGCTGATAACGCAAGGTCAAAACTCAGATCCCCGCTGTTGGGGGCACCCTGGTGAACCTCCACGGCCAGCACGTTTTCACCTTCATTCAGGAGCTCAGCGGGTATGAGAAATGTGACAGGCGCTGATTCAGCTGATCCGGAAAGAGAGGATGAGGCCAGGTCCAGGTAGTCTATTTCCCCGTAATCCATGTTGGTACGCAAAATTTCTGTTCCGTTCAGATAGGCCACTGCACCGTCATCTCTGATCAGGCTGATGGTAAAATGAGCGGACTGCAGGTTGTCAGCTGTCAGCGAGAATACCTTTCTGAAGTATGTGGTAATGAATTTGTTCTGGCTGTCCCCTCCGTAACTGATCTCAGTGGCTTCATCGCCGTCGCCGTAACCCAGCTGACCTGCACCTGATTTCCAGGTCCCATCATCGTAACCCAGATTTCGCCATGCTGATCCGGGATCCTCGCCCGTATCAAGGTAGTTCCACACCGATCCCATGGGAATGAACAGCTGTTTTAAGGGGGCATACCAACCCAGAAACTCATGTCCTGGTTTGCTCTCAGCTTCCAGCCGGACATTCACATTACTCACATAGGGTCCGCTCCAGGTGGAACCGGGTACCGCCAGATCATTGATCTTGATGGATCCTGCATCCCCGGGAAAGGAGGAAAGCACCAGGTTTACAGTTTCATCAAAACCAAATCTTCCCAGATCATTGAGCAAGGCGGCTGGTCTCAGTTCAGCATAGGATTTGAGATCGTTGACCTCATCCCTCCAGTATTGTTCTGAAGGAATGGCATCTCCATAGGAGGAGGTGGCACCTTCCCACCGTTGTATATGCCTGGACATTTCGGCTTCAATAAGTGCGGCGTGTTCATCAATAAGCTGATTCATCCTTTGTGGATGGAAACTGGTATAAAGCTGGGCCGAAAGTCTGTTGACAAAGTAGGTGAGATAGGATGGGTTCTGGAGCAAATCGTTCAGATGTAGAATCCTTTTATTCTGGTAGCTGTTAATCAGGTTGCCGGTTGGATTAAAAAACCCCCTGTCAACGTCCATCACCACCCACTTCCATTTTCCTCCCTCCTTTGGTTTCCATGCCATCACATTGTGGTCTGATGGAAGTATTCCCCGTAGCCATCTCTGTAATCAGATAATCGGTCAGATTCTCAATGTCCACAAGTTCAGTCACATTGCATGGTAATTTTCATACACAGACAGATCACGGTCAAACAATGCATGAAGATGGTCGTATGCTACCAGGTCTCCGGCCTCTGCATAATTCTCATTTTCAACCAGATCGAAACTTCCCGGTTCCAAAAGATGCCTTTTCTCGATGAAGTCGTCATCTACCTTTTCCCGGATGTTGTGAATCCCATAGGTATTCTCCATTTACATAGACCACGGCCGGCCTGAATCCCATAACATCAAGATCCATATTCAACAGGGTGGCATGCTGTCCCAGGATATCCCTGAACAGTGTATAGCTCCAGTCACTTCCCGATGCCCTGAGCGCAAAAGATTTGTAACTGCCCCTTTTTCGTTGGTGTGTAACCGGATACGCCAGGTTTCCACTTCCATACTGTTTCTTGAAATAGATGCCAAGCATTTTTTGAGGCAGCTTCCAGGAGTAAAGGCCATTAATTTTTGCCCCGGCCCGTTCGTTAAATTCAGCCCTGTCGCTGCCGTTGTTTCCAAAGAATTCAATATTCAATGGAATCTCCCAGAGCGGCTTAAAATCCTGCACATAAATACCCAGAACCGGATCCCAGAAATTCTCCGGTGCCGTAGCAAGTGATACCACAGGCAACAATGCACCCGCAGAATTTTCATTGATGAAATAGGAGTGGGTTACCACCGGACCGGGAATCTTACCCGGCTCAAAAATCCGTGCACGAACAATGGTGGTTGATCCCACCGGAATGGAGGCGGTATATAGATCTGATCCCTCGTCCGGTTGACTTCCATCGGTGGTAAATCGTATCTCTCCCCCAAAATCTGTTGCAAGGTCCACGGAAAGCGGTGCGGAATAAAAACCTCCCTTTATTGAGAATTCAGGTACGGCACTCACAAAATCATGGAATGGGTCTGTTGCATTGGTGGCACCTGGTGTGGGCTCTTGAAAATAACTCCATTCGGGATAACCATCTGTGGTCCTCCCGTAGGATATATCTGTCTTCTGTTCTCCAAAACTGATTGAATCCAGCAGGACAAGACCGGGGGTGTAGAGACCAATCTCTTCCCCGTCAGCCGAAAGTTTGAAACTGGCGTGTATTCCCGTATCTCTTCCGTCTGCCCAGAAAACCAGGGTCGCACCCGGTTCAATGATCAGACTGGACGGGATTCTCCATTTGTTTGGAATATCGAAATTGTCTGAAAGATAGAAGTTGTTCAGGTTCAGGGCCAGGGACCCTGCATTGTAGAGTTCTATCCAGTCCGAACTCTCATTAAAATCCGGATCCAGGATGGTGGTGGCATTGGCAGCGGAGAATTCATTGATCCACACCTGCCCACTGGCCGCCAGGCCTGAGAAAGTCAAAACAATGAATAGCAACGCTTTACTCATAGTATTTCCATCACTTATTTGCTGAAACAAGCGCATAAAGATATCATCATAACCCATAACTTGTACGGAGGTTCAGATATTTGGTTCGCCAGAAAAGCATTGAAGGGTGAAAGAAACGGGATCCTGGTCAAAAAAACCCTTGGACCGGATTGTTTATTTGGGCTGAGATCCGTCTATTTCTTTGTCTCACGTGACCAGAAGATCATGAGGTTTGCATCATATTCACATGAGTAAGACTCAAGTGTATTCTTTAATTCATATGTCTCACCGGGATAGGCACTGTATACGTAGGTCCAATTGTCGATCACCGAACATACCTCCTCTCCGGATACCTTGTGGGAAAGGAAATCGTCATCCCAATACACAACAGGTATCGAGATACCCTCTTTCCCACGTATTTCACTGCTTACAGATAGGGTAACCTTGTTATCGGAGATGCTCTCCGAATTACCCCATGCATAAAACCCTGTGATCTCATAGGTCACTGTATCGACGGTAATATCAATTCCACCCTCGACTTTATAATCCTGTGGTTTGTTCGAGCCAGTTTGCTGTGAAACGGGTGCCGTCTTCGGATGCCTTTAGTTCCTTATCGGTCATTTCATAGGTGAATTTTGCCCATAAGTAATCATCCCCTGAGTTGGACCGGAGAATAGCGTTTGAAACAAGTACATCCAGGCTCACATATTTCCAGGGCCATATTCTTTCCCTGATCATTTTAATGGTCAGTTCGATATTCATCTCCTCTTCATAAGGATATTCGTTTGCGCTGTTTACAACAGCTGCCAGGAGGGTCGTATCTCCATTGTCGATCAGACCTTTCACATTATCAATAGTGACCTCTTGACCTTCACCAAGAAATGTCAGCTGCCCCTCTTTGCATTTATAGACAAGGACCTTCACATAATCCATATTCAGGTTTTTTGGACCCAGCTTGAAATTCAGCTTATCCCCGTCTCCAAGGACAAACTCAGACAAGTTATTGGACAGGTTTATCTGGCAGAGCCTGGCCGAAAGATCCGGATAAGATTTGTCAAAGTGCTTAACTGTATCGGTGTCATCGACGAAATGCATTTTGTCATTTGAAGTCGAATTTTCTCCAGGAATGTTTCTCCCGGAATATCCCAGATGGTCCCTTCAAGGTAGTCCTTTGAAAAATCCTGGCCACCAGATGTACTCAGGAGTATTCAGGCTATTAAGGATCGCGTCGATGGGATGCTCGTGGCCTCGGATGCATCCATGTAATTCAGAATAAATCTTTAATAGTAGATCCAGATTGCTCATCATAGTTATTCATGAAAGATATTTTATAAGTGGATGACATGCCATGCACCATGATAAATAGTCATGTGCGAGACCAATTCTTGCGTGGAAAGATGTCAATATTTCTGTTTATCGGCATTCATCCCATGAAAAGGCTGCATCACCGTGCTATAAGGGTTCCTCTCCGTTCCAAGGCTCTCGGGTTTGATCCGTAGAAGTACTCTTTCACCCAGTAATAAATCGCCCAATGAAGCCAGTTTTTCATATCCCTGAAGAAACAATAATTTTCAAACCTAAAAACCCCTTCTCCCGCAACCATTCGCAACTGCTTGGCATCTGCATTTTCATAATAACTTCCCGGAATTTTGACCAAATAAACCTTGGTCAAAGTATTGAAAGTCTGCTGACATTTGCATGAAACCTCCGTGACCCGAATTGTTGGCTCGATAAAGGACGGGCGGATAGTATTAGGAGGCATCATCGAAGATATTGACCTTGATTTTATAATCCGCCTGAAATATTTTCCTATCCATAAGTCCCATGACTTGAAAAAAATAGACGGCCTCATCCACGTATTGAGCGAATTGTTCTAATTTTGATGCGATCAAGGTTAAATCCCGCGTCATATCTAATCTCGGCATACTCACTTAGAAGTGTGGCATTATTTTGACCATGCCACGTATCATCAATCTATCATGAAAAACCAGGGGATGATATGCGACTAGGATGTTCCGGAGTAAGATTTTGCCAGGGAATTTGGCACTTCCAGCGGGGGTACAGTACCAGCTAAGAAAGCCCTGAGAATCAACAGCGGCAAACAACTCATTAACCAAAACCGAATCTTCAAGTTCCAGGTCATAATAGCTTATAGCCCATTGCGATGTAGTTTTCATCTTGCAGTGTCCCACTATACTTTATTTTAAATTCTAAGGCTTTGTTCCATAAGCAGTTGAGTCCGGTAAGCTGGTAGGTGGGTGTAAGTTGGTTTGCACCCTGAATGGATCATTTTCTTCAAGATAAATCCTGAGGGTTGCTGTTTATCAAAGGCGCCCTCCGGTACAGTGAGCATAAAATCTTCTGTTTCCAGTATCCCTCCTTCAGTACCAATAACTGCTTCTGTAAATGTTTGATCGCCGGGGTTTCCCCATTTGGATCCGGTTCAACGGGGTCTTTTTTACATGCATGAAAAGAAAGGGAAAGCACACTCAGAAACAGGATCAGCTTTTTCATGATTCCTATTGTTGGGGGGTTGGGATAAGCAATTTACGACATTAGGAAATAAATGTCAAGTATCTGTAGAAGAGCAACTCAGAGTAGACAACAGCGCCATGGGACTCCGAGCACCGGAGTGTAACAGATGACAAATGTCCCGAACCCTATTCCCAGTCGAAGGGCGTCACCTGGTAGACGTAATAATTGAGCCAGTTGGAGAAGAGCAGGCTGGCATGGGCCCTCCAGCGGATGATTGGCTTCTGGAGTGGATCATCACCCGGGAAGTAGTTTTCGGGTACGGCTGTGTCCAGTCCCTTCTTCTGATCCCTTTCAAACTCATCCTTGAGGGTTTGGGGATTGTATTCCAGGTGACCGGAGATAAAGATCTGCCGGTTGTCCTTTGAAAGAACAATATTGGAGCCCACCTGGGGAGACCAGGCCAGGAGGACCAGGTCCGGGTGGTTTTTCACATCTTCCATCCGGTTTTCTGTATACCTGGAATGGGGTGCGGGAAACAGGTCATCAAATCCCCTGACCAGGTGGTGCCTGCGGTCGGTGATGTGGTGGTCAAATACGCCAAAGGCCTTTTCAGGAAGCGGGTATTTTTTAATCCCATAGTGATGGTAGAGGCCTGCCTGTGCTCCCCAGCAAATGTGCATGGTGCTGGATACGTTGGTTTTGCTCCATTCCAGTATCTCTGTCAATTTGTCCCAGTAGTCAACCTCCTCAAACTCCAGGTGCTCCACCGGAGCTCCCGTAATGATCAGTCCGTCGTAGCGTTTGCATTTGATCTCATCGAAGGTTTTGTAGAAGACCTCCATATGCTCCCTGGGTGTATTTTTTGATTCGTGCTCATCCATATAGAGCAGGTCCAGCTCCAGCTGAAGTGCGGTGTTGGAAAGCGACCTGAGCAGATCCGCTTCCGTAACCATTTTTAAAGGCATCAGGTTCAGAAGTGCAATGCGCAGGGGTCTGATATCCTGGTGTGCAGCCGTGCTTTGGTCCATGATGAAAATATGCTCCCGTTTCAGTTCTTCAACGGCAGGTAGATTGGATGGTACGTTAATGGGCATGTTCGGATCTTTCCATTTATAACTATTCAAAGGGCTTTTTTGTTTAATTTACAGGGCTGAAACTCCATTAGAAAACGACGGATCATGAAAAAGGCAATAGAGGTTCTCAGGAAAAGCTGGATATATATCATTGGGATTGCTGCATTGTTGTGGTTTATTATACGGGTTTTCCCCAAGCCCAGCCGGGCAGCTTACCCTTGCCAGAGGGCGGCCTTTCCACTGGCATCCGCATTTTTGATCTGGCTTACAAGTTCCCTGTTCACCTTCAGATTTATTAAATCAGCAAGAGCCATGTTCAGGGAGAACCGGGTTCTGGCTGCAGCAGGACTTGTTGTGGCCGGCGGACTGCTTTTTGCCGCATCCAATTGGGTATTCCCGGCCAGGGAACTGCTGGCGGGAGCCAAAGATGCCATGGCCGAAGCTCCGGTGCTGGTCAAGTCTTATAATGCAAATACCGATCAGTTCATTGATCCCTCGGCCACAGTTTCCATTGTGAAGTCTGAAGCTGAAGATGTATTTACCATTGGTGAGATGGAAGTGGAAGAGATGGTCCGGGAAGCTGTTGCGCTTGCTGGTGGATTGGAAGGGATCATCAGTGACGGTCAGACCGTGGTATTGAAACCCAACATAGTGACAGATACATTTCTGGGTGAAGAAATCTCTACCGAGGCCAACGGCATGGTCACCGACTGGCGTGTGGTGGCGGCAGTGGCAAAAATGGTCAGGGAGATCAATCCCACCGGAGAGATCCTGGTCATTGAAGGATCTGCTGCCGAAAGTACCCAGGCAGCGTACCAGGTTTTAAATTACACCAAAGCACACATGCCTGAAGTGGATGAATTCCTGGGCATTGAAGAAAGTTCGGGGGCCTGGCAGGACTATGATTCGGATGAGCTCAGCTCAGTTTTACTCTCGGCTGAAGTAGCACTCTATGGGGATTACAAACTTCCCAATGGCGCTGCGCCCTATTATTACAACAAACGTTATTTTGAGGCCGATGTGATCATCAGCATCCCCGTGCTAAAAAACCATGAGACAGCCGGGGTAACGGGTGCAGTGAAGAACATGGGGATCGGTGGTACACCCACCAACATCTATGGGAATAGTGAAAACGCGAATGGTAGATGGGAGGTGATTGATCACCAGGCCAGTGAACTGCACAAGTTTATCCACGACTTCTATTACGGATGTCCGGCCGATTTTGCTGTGATGGATGGTATCCAGGGCTACTCCAACGGTCCCAATACAAATAACGGTCCCAGGTTCATAGAAGGGCACCAGGAGGGTATGGGTTTAATCCTGGCCTCCAGCGACCCCCTGGCCATGGATGCCATTGCCTCCCTTGTGATGTTTGACAGCCCATCCCGGGTCCCCTATCTTGTGACATTGAACAACGACGGCGTGGGATGTGCTGATCCCATGGCCATCAGGGTGGAGGGTGTCCTGGTTTCCGATGTGAAGAAACCCTTTCCGCTGGAATCCAATGGCACCAGCTGCAATTACACAGATGACCGGCCACCCAATGCTTCCTTTGAGAGCATCATCATCGAGGATCAGGTGCTGAAAGTAAGCCTTTCCGATTTACAGGACATTACCAGGCTTGATATACAACTGGATGAGCAGATCCTGGACCAGTTCATCGTGGGGGATTTTGGATATTTTGAACTGGACCTGAATGCTTTTGATTTGACCGACAGCATGCTTACCCTCTATGCCCACGACAGGTATATGAACACCCAGTTGCTCAGTGCCAGTTTCAAACAGTCGCCTGCTACAGGTTTGGAAAGTCAGCTGATGGCCGGGCATATAAAAGTATGGCCCAATCCGGTGATCTCCCGGATGAATGTTGAAATTTCCTCCAGGGTGGGAGGTAGGGTACAATACATGCTCTACAACATGACCGGGCAACTTCAGCTCAGTCAGCAGCGAAACGTAAGCGCCGGCGTATCTGTAGCAGAGATGGACATGTCTGCCATGAAACCGGGCCATTATCTTCTGCTCATCGAGACCCCGGATGAAAGGTATTCTGTACCGGTAGTGAAGCAGTAATTAGTTCCGGGTCACATGCAAACATCCCATCCCGATGGGAGCACCGGGAGGCAGCTGGGGCAGATGCTCCAGGTGTATCACCTTGTTTCCCTTGATCTGGTCCATATACGAATTGGCGTAGATCTGTTGGACCCCATTGAAGGAGTGGTCCTCCAGCCAGCTGCTCAGTTCCGACAATTCATGTTTCACGATGGCCTTTGCCTGGGGGTATGATCCCGGGTCACTGGCCAGCCTGATCAGGTGGTCAATGACAATGTACCTGACTGTATGGGCCACCTCAGCTTCATAACCTTCCTGATCCGGCATGGAAAAAAAAGTCTGCTCAACCAGGGTGCCAATGACCTCATCCAGGCCCAGCTGCTTTTCGTCCAGTGATTTCTGGAGCACCAGCCTGTTGGCCCTTTCGGGGTGCAGAAGGAAATCCAGGGTCAGGTTGGCTGCAGCCGCAGGCGGAGCCAGGAAATCGAAGGTGACGCCGGTCCGGTGACTGAATGATTCCCTGTTTCGCCCGAATCCATCCACTCTTGGTGGGAATAGTTCCATTTTCTCCTCAGGAATCATCAGTACTTCCGGTGAAAGGGTAAGTAATACTTTATCAAGCGCGGACCGTTGCAGGTCTGCTTCCAATGTCTCGGGTGACTCTGAACCATCTCCCTTTACGGAGTAGCTGTAGTTTACCCCGCCAACCAGTTTGGAGGCAGCCTCCACCTGGTACCTGTGATAGAAGTAGAGCGGTACAAAGATGTCCTCCAGGATGGAAACAGGCTCGCCGGTCCTGATCTGGTCCATCGAAAAGTTACTGATGGCCAGGGCCCTTACGTCCAGTGTATTCTGGAGTTCATCAATGGCAGAATTCCCGTTGTCCCACAGGTGCGCATGGGGATGGGCGCCACCCGGTGATCGGGCATCATAATCGGAGATGTAGCGGAGTCCCTGCGCACTGGCATCCTGGAGAATATCCTTCAGCGCTTCGCTCTCGTTTTCCCGGATGTCAGAATAGGCATAAGCCACGGTCACCTTATCCCAGGCTCCGACCCCCCGGGCATAGGCTTTGTCCATTTTGACCGCTCCATTCTCAACGGTGATCAGGGGGTGTGGATAATCCATTACCGAGGCCCGCCCGTTGGTGCTGGCTGCATAGTTATGGACAAATCCGAGGGTATGCCCGACTTCGTGGACCGACAATTGCCTGATTCTGGCCAGTGCCAGTTCCAACATGGCCTCATGGTTTTCATCGCCAGAGGCATAAGGCCTGTTGGTCAGTGCCTGGGCGATCATAAAGTCCTGCCTGACGCGAAGACTCCCCAGGCTCACATGTCCCTTGATGATCTCACCGGTCCGGGGATCCACCACCGCGTTGCCATAACTCCAGCCGCGGGTGGAGCGATGTACCCACTGGATTACATTGTATCTCACATCCAGCGGATCGGCACCCTCAGGCAACATCTCTACCCTGAAAGCATCCTCAAATCCAATCTCCCTGAATGCGTTTTCCCACCAGCCAGCTCCCTCAAGAAGGGCACTTCTGACCGGCTCGGGTGTACCGTTATCCAGGTAATAGACAATGGGTTCAACGGCTTTACTGACGGCTTTATCCGGATCTCTCTTCTCCAGCCTGTGCCTGATGATCAGTCTTTTGGTTAGGGATTCATATACGGGGGTGGCATAGTCCAGGTATGCGATGGAGATACAACCGCTTCCCGGATGGTATTCCCTGGGCTTGTACCGGTCATCGGGAAGCTGCACAAACGAGTGATGCTGATTGAGGGTAATGGAATGGGCATCGGGTGTCACCTGCCTGACCAGCCTTCCTTGTGGAGTCCCGGAATAGGTAAGCAGGGCATCAAACTCCACATTCAGGGGAAATGCTTTTGTGCGGGACAGTTCCACAGCCGATCGGGAGGGATCAATGGTATAGCTTCCCTGTTGCATTCTGTCCAGTTGTTCGGCTACCCTGTGGGTATCCGAAAACAGCATTCCTCCCAGGTCAATGAGGTAGGCATCATTCTTCTGGTCCAGGATGGTAAAACCGTGAAGCACCGACCTGGCAAAGGCCTGCTCTACCGCTGTTTTCTCAAGTTCGTTTGTCGTCTGGGCACGGTAATCCAGATTGGGCTGAACCAGCAGGAGTTTATTTCCGGCCCTGGTAAACCGGACCACCGCCTCTCCGCCGATCTGTCCCCGGTCAAGCCCCAGGTCATTGTGGCCCAGTCCTGAGCTTAAGGAGTGTACATAGAGGAATTCCTCGTCCAGGTTTTCCACCACCAGGCAGATCTGGTCTTTTTCAGCATTGTAATAGAAATCGAACAGGCCTTCAAACTTCTGCATTTTCTGCAAATCCTCAAATGTTTGAGCAAAGGCTGCAGTTCCAGCAATCAGAATGGCCAGGAGAATAAATGTTCTATTCATACCAATCATATTTAAGGGTATGAAGATAACTTATTAGCGTTTAAATGGTTCAGCTTTCCGGGAAAACCAGGTGAAATTCACTTCCGGTACCCTGTTTGGATTGCACGTGGATCCTGCCCTGGTGCAGGCGCATGATGTGCTGTGAAAAGCTCAGTCCCACGCCGGTCCCTTCTTTGCGGGTAGAGTAAAAAGGAATAAATATATGATCCAGCTGATCTTCAGGAATTCCTGCTCCGTTGTCCTTCACTGCCAGAAAGCATTCATTGTCCTTTTTCCAGGCGGAGAGGGTAAGGAGGGGATCTTGGGTTGACCGGAGTGCATCCAATGCATTTTTAAGCAGGTTGATGAGCACCTGTTCAATCATCCTTTCATCCAGTCCGATCTCCATGGCCTGATCATCACACACAATGTTACATTCGATGCTCCCGTTTTCAAGCTGTTCTTTATACAACGAACTGATACTGGTCAGAAGCTCAAAAGCTTTGATTCGCTTTATCTCAAGTTCCGGAACCTGGTAGAGATTCGAATAGGCGTCGAGGAACCTGGATAAACCCGTGGCCCTGCGGTGGATGGTATCCAATCCGGTCTTCATATCAACCATTTCCTGCTCTTTTAATTCACTGGCGAGCATCCGGGAGAGGTTTCCCGAAATTAGTGTAATGGGACTGATGGAGTTGAGGATTTCGTGCCGCAGGACCCGCATCAGTTTTTGCCAGGCTTCCAATTCATTTCTGTCGATCTCCCGGCTGATGTCCCTCACCGAGACCAGTGTAATCTCCTTTCCCCTGATTCTGAAAAGGGATACCAGGAAGATCATATGGTGTATGCTACCGTCTACATCGATCTTTTTAAGGGTTTCGGTTTTTTCGTCAAGCTGAGCCAGCCATTGTGAAAGTCCGGGTGAAATTAAATCCAGGGCCTGGATGGTCTGGAGCTCTCTCAGTTTGAATAGTTTGAGGAAGGACTGATTGGCCAGCTCTACCTTCCCCTGGTTGTCAAATGCCATCATCCCGAACTGGATATGATTCACAGTGGCTTCAAAGAACTGGTTTTCTGCTTCCCGGTCCAGCCTGACCAGTCTGAAGTTTCTGATGATCTCATTAAATCCGTGATGAATGGCGCTGAAGTAGGGATCGGAGCCCTCTTCTGAAAAACGGAGGGTAGGGTCTTCGTTGCGCAGTGCAAGGATCAGCCTGAGCAGGTCCCTGCGGATGCGGAGTAGGTAAAAAATGAGAAAAGCACTTTCGATGATCAGCAGAAAAACCAGGATCGACCAGGTAACCGGGTATTCGGGTCTTTGGGAATAGATGCCGAGCCATACCGATGTGGCCACTATGGCGCCGACCAAACCAAGGATGGTCCATATGAACCTGCTAAATACCATACTTCTTCATTTTCTGGTAGAGTGTGGACCGGTTGATTCCCAGCTTTTTTGCAGCAGTGCTCACATTCCCGCTTTCACCCCGCAGGGCCTTCTCAATGATCAGCCTTTCATTCTCTTCCAGGTTCAGGGGATTTTCAGGTTGAGGGAATTGTGGCCTGTTGGTTTGTGGAAACAGGTGATCGCTCAGTATGATCCCTTTTTCCGACAGGATCACTGCCTTTTCAATGGTATGTTCCAGCTCCCTGATGTTGCCGGGCCACTGGTGCTGCTGCAAGCTGGCCAGGGAGCTGTCATTAAGTCTGAGTCCTGCTTTGTTATATTGTCCGCAATATTTTTCCAGGAAGAACCGGGCGAGCACCGGTATGTCCTCTTTCCTGTCCCTGAGCGGAGGGATCTCCAGCTGGATGGCATTGAGCCTGTAATAGAGGTCCTCCCTGAAAGTTTTCTGATCGATCATCTCCAGGAGGGGAAGGTTGGTCGCAGAGATAATGCGTACGTCAGCCTTCACAGGCCTGGACGATCCCACGGGGTAAACTTCCCGGTTCTGGATGGCTGATAGCAATTTGCTTTGCAGGGAGAGTGGCAGGTTTCCCAGTTCATCCAGGAAAAGGGTTCCGCCTGAGGCAATCATAAATCGGCCGTCACGGTCGGCCTTCGCATCGGTAAAGGCGCCTTTACTGTGACCGAAAAGCTCACTTTCAAAAAGTGTTTCGGGCAGGGCTCCCAGGTCCACTTTTACAAAAATCTCATTCTTCCTGGTCGACAGACGGTGAATCTCTCTGGCGACCACCTCCTTGCCTGTACCGTTTTCGCCCAGGATAAGCACGCTGGCATCGGTGACGGCAATTTTTTTCACCAGTTCATCGACCTCTTTCATTGCATTGGACTGGCAGTAACAAACTGAGAAATCCTTTTCGATTTCCCCGGTCAGGTGGGCCTGCTTCTTTTTCAGAAGGGAGACCTCCATACGGCTTTTCCGAAGTTCGTAAGCTGAGCTTACAGTCGAGAGGATCTTCTGTTCATCCCACGATTTCATGATGAAATCAGCAGCTCCCTCTTTCATGGACTTGACCGCCAGCTCCACATCACCATAAGCTGTGATGAAGACCACCGTGGCATGGGGATCTTTTTCCAGGATCTTATGCAGCCAGAAGATACCTTCATTTCCTGAAGCAATTCCGGCTTTGAAGTTCATATCCAGCAGGATCACATCATATTCATCCTTTTCAAGGGTGGAAAGGATCAGGTTGGGATTCCTCAGTGTATCAATCTTCTCAAACTGCCTGGAAAGAAATAGTTTCAGGGCGATGAGCAGATCATCGTTGTCATCAACAATCAGTATGGAACCCGATTTCCTGGCCAATGGTTACAAGCTTTTGCATAAATTTACATCATTGTGGGATAAAACCACAGCAGGTGTTGGAAAATCCGACACTTATCATATTTGTATATTGTATTATTTAGCAGAAAATCAATAGTTTAAATAACGTGGCACGATCTTGTCATCTATTGCGGTAAAAGCAGCACAATGATTCGCAATTACTTTCTTATCGCCATACGATCTCTCTGGAGAAACAAAATGGTCACCCTGATCAACCTGATTGGGATGGCCCTGGGTTTCGGAATCTTTCTTTCCCTGTGGAGCTGGGTAAAGTTCGATTACAGCTTTGATAAGTTTCATGACGATGTGGAATCCATGTACCTGTTGAATGTGACACTTACCATGAATGGATCTGAATACACCTCCCAGCGAACCGGGGGTATATTTGCTGAACTTCTCAAGACTACCTTTCCACAGGTAAGCAGCAGCTGCCGCGTCAGTGAACCCCAGGAGCTGGAATTTGGCGTGCAAATGCTTAGCGATTCCGGAGCAATGAAGTACTTCAATGAACCTGAAGTGCTGGCAGTGGACAGCAGTTTTCTGGATTTTTTTTCTTTTCCACTTCTCGAAGGCAAATATCGACTATATTTTTTCTGAACGGGATCACATTGTTATTACAGAGAGCCTGGCCAGTAAGCTTTTTGGAGATCAAAACCCCCTGGGCGAAATGGTCCGGATCGGAGAGGGAGGATATTTTCAGGTTGTTGGGGTGACCGAAGATCCCCCTGTGGAATCCTCTTATCAGTTCAAGGCACTGGTGGGTTTTCATATAATGGAGGAGATGGGTTATAACATCAAGGGATACGGGGGGACCATGTTCTATACAAACTTAAAAGTTGATCCCGGGACTGATTTTGTGACTTTGAACAGGGAGATCAACGATCTGGTTGCCGAGCATCTGGAGGATGACCTGGAATCCGTCTTTTTCCTGGATACCCTTACCCGTCTGCATCTGTATGGTGAAAAAAAGGGAAGCATCGGATTCTATTTAAACCTGATCATGTCATTGATGATCCTTTCCATTGCCTGTATCAATTTCATCAACCTGACTACAGCCTATTCATCAGGACGGGTCAAAGAGATTACCATCAGGAAGAGCGCAGGTGCGGGAAAGCTCCAGCTTGTTTTCCAGTTCATGGTGGAAACCTATCTTTTGCTTCTGGTGGCCTTTTACCTGGGCCTGTTCCTTTCCGAGCACCTGGTTCCTGCCACAGCAAGAGCATTTGGTATTTCAATGAATACCGATTATGCAGATCTGTCATTCTGGCTTCAGTTTGCAGGGATCTTCCTGGTAACCGGACTCCTGGCAGGATTATACCCCGCCGTGAAAATAGCCGGTTTTAAAGCTGTTCCCTTTCTCCCTGCAAGGCCTGGTATAACCCGGCAACAGGGAAGCAGGTCCAGAAAAGCGCTGATTGTACTTCAGTTTACCTTCTCTGTCATCTTTATCATCATTTCCGTATTTGTAATCCGGCAGTATGCATATCTCAAGGAAGCCGACCTTGGATTTAACAGGGAAGATGTGATTTACATCCGGACCAAAGGGAAAGCCTGGGAGCATTATCCACTGATTAAGAGAGATCTGCAGGCTTTGCACTTTGTGGAGGAGGTGGCCTCCGGCTCGGAAATTCCGGTGTTGGTTAACCGGGGTGATATTGACTGGGGAGAGCGGGAAGGTGCGCACAACCAGCTGGCCAGGATTTTAACTACCGATCCAGGATTCTTAGCCGCCTTTGAAATAGAGCTGCTTGAAGGTGAGTACTTTTCATATGAGAGGGACAGTCTGAATCACGAATATGTAGTGGTGAACCAATCGCTTGTGGAGTTGATGGAATGGGATGATCCGGTGGGGATGGACTTTTACATGTGGGGCAGGGATTTAAAAGTGCTGGGTGTCACGGGGGATATAAATTTCTTTCCTTTTAACATGGAGGTTCTCGGGGGGAACGCGGCCCTGATCTACCGCTACGACCCGGTCAGGGAATACATATTCGTCAGGGTTCAGCCCGGGGTAGGTCCCGAACAGATGGCAAGCATTGAATCTGTATTTACCAGGCACAATCCCGGTTATGAGTTTGAATCTGATTTTGTGAGTGAATACAGATTTGAAGCCCAGGAAGGCAGTGAAGGGGTTACTTTCGTTTTCAAGCTGTTCTCCTTTCTTGCCATTTTCATCGCCGTGATGGGGCTCATCGGGCTTTCTGTTTATAACAATAGCCGGAGAACCAAGGAGGTGGGCATCAGGAAATCCATGGGGGCCCATACGGGGGTTATCATGAAATTGTTGTTGTCAGAGTTTCTGAAACTTGTTTTCCTTTCCAACCTGATCGCCATGCCCATTGCTTACTTTCTTCTGCGTAAGGGGTTTCAGTTCTTCAGCTATAGCGTGGACCTGAAGATCGCTGTGTTTATTGCTGTCTTCCTCATTTCTTTGCTCCTTTCGGTTGGGGTTGTGTCCTTTCATACATTCCGCACGGCCAGATCGAACCCGGTGGACAGCCTCAGGTATGAGTAAATGTGCATCAGTATTTTATAAGCTTGAGGAATTTCTGCTTCTTGGAAGTTCTTACTGAAATGATATAGATTCCGGGCGGCTCTTCCAGCACCAATTGAAATGACCTGGTGTCTGACAGGGATTCTCTTTGTACGATCCTGCCGTTGATGTCACATACCTGAACGGAGATTTCGGAATGAATCCCTCCCAGGTCCACAAGGATCTCTGCATGGCCCGGATTCTGTCTGGCTGTGATCTGGCCATGGGAAGGATCACCAAATCCCACCGGAATTTCAACTGTGTAGCAGGATGAGGTATCACTGCAGCTATTGTGGGTGATTTCGACCGCGTATGTGCCACTTTCCTCAGGAGTAAAAGACCGGGTTGTCTCACCCTCGATAAAGGCGTATTCACTGTCACAGTCAAGCCACTTGTAGAACAGGCCCTCAGCCTGGGCAATCAGGGTAATGCCCTCCTGCTGAACCAATTTGTCAAAGGTATATACATTGAAATACACTGCATATACTGAGTCACATCCGCCTTCGATACTGGTGGTATCAAAATAGCTTCCCGAGGTGGTCCAGATTACGCCATCGGGAGTCTCGTAAAACTTGCATGCAAACTCCACATCCAGGTGCCAGTCTATATCAACACAATTATGCTCAACCACAAAATAGAGCTCGTTGTCAGTGCTGATGTCGTTCCACTCCGAGGGGATGCCCAGTGTGAAATCGGCCCCTGCAGGCCATTTTGCCAGGCCAATGGCAGCCCCGTCCTGACCGGCTCCCCAATTATCCGGTTCATTGGGGTCTCCTGTTGAGCTTCCTCCCCAGTTATTAAACAACTCATTAACGGGAGCGCCATCACCGGCCCCGTTACTCCCCTGTCCGTTCCAAAAATTGATGCCGGTGGTGTCACCATCTCCATCCCAGATCCAGGTTCCCTCGGCAGCCTGGTCGCTGGCGCCGATCCACACATAGGCAATGCCCCCTCCATCTGCCACCATGGTATAGTTGGCAGGGACTCCGGCTCCCTCAATGATCGATTTATAAATGGTATCCTGCTCTTCCAAAGAATTGATCTCGGCCAGGTACCCTCCACGCTCCACCGCACAGGAAGCCGCTTCAATCCAGGTCTTCATGCTCTTTATCACTTCATAAGTAGTGTCCGTTGTAATTGAATGAGTAGACATCCTCCTCCGCAACACACTGTGCATTCAATGAGCAATTATATCCCACGATGAAGGCCAGCAGTAAGAGCAGGTATACTCCCTTATTAGCACGCATACTGATTGGCTTCACGCCTCAAACTTAAATGAAACCTTAATTTTGGTCCTGTAATACTCCACCTTCCCATCCTTGATGTGAAGGTCCATGGCGGAGACTTCTGCAATCCGAAGATCTCTCAGGGTTTGTGATGCCTTGTTGATGGCATTACCGGCAGCTTCTTCCCATGAAACAGGGCTTGTTCCCACAAGTTCGATGATTTTGTAGACGCTTTCTGGCATGACGATGGAATTATTGGTTTACTGCAAGTTACATTCTCAGGAAGGGCATGTCAATTTATTTGGGATGTTATTGAAGTTGCAATTTCTGTTTTATTCAGTATCTTGCCGCGCAATAACACTATTATAAAAAAACGTAACACGATGTCGGTTGTTCGTTTTGGAGTTTCATTCGAGAAAGATGTACTGGATGCCCTGGATGAATATGTACTGGAGAATAAATTTTCCAACCGTTCCCAGGCCCTCAGGCAGCTGGTGAACAAACACATTGTGGAGAAGAAGTGGCAATGCAACAACAGGGTAGCCGGGGCGGTCACCCTTGTGTATGACCACCACAAGAGAGATATTGCCAATCACCTGGCTGAAATCCAGCTGGATTACCAGGAGGAGGTGCTTTCGGCCCAGCGCTATACATTGAATGAAAACTACAGCATGGAGGTTATTGTCCTGAACGGGATTTCATCCAGGCTGACCGAATTGGCAGAAAAGCTGATCTCTGAAAAGGGCATACAGCATGGGAAGTTGAACATGACCAGATTTGATTAGTATGATAAAGCAGACAGAGAAGAAGTTGAGACATCTGGAGAGCTGGTTTAAAGAAGTGCCGGGATCCATTGTGGCCTTTTCTGGAGGAATTGATTCCTCCCTGGTGCTTTTCCTGGCAAGGAAATGGCAGGGGAAGGAGAGGGCCATTGGAGTAATCTCCAAATCGGAGAGTTTGAAAAGCAAGGATTTTGAGCTGGCAGAGTCCTTCAGCAAGCGCTTCAACATTCACATGGAGGTCATTGTAACCCGTGAACTGGACGATGAACGGTACAATGAGAATCCCATAAACCGCTGCTTTTTCTGTAAGGATCATTTGTACAATGACCTGCAGGCCATTCGTGATAAGTATCCTGGCTATGAGGTATTGAATGGAACCAATTCGGATGATTATGGCGATTACAGGCCCGGAATGAAGGCGGCAGACAAATATGAAGTGCTTTCTCCATTGGCCGAGTGTTTGATTACAAAGAAGGAAATCAGAGAGATTGCAAAGGAATTCGGACTGCCTAACTGGGACAAACCTGCCAGTCCCTGCCTCAGCTCAAGGATTCCCTATAACCACAAGATTACTCAGAAAAAACTGGTGGAGATAGAAAAGGCAGAGGACCTGCTTAATTCATTTGGATTTGACGATGTGCGGGTAAGGCATTATGGAGACCATGGCAAAGTTGAAGTGGCAAAAGAGGATGTGGCCAGGTTGATGGAAATGAAGGATTTGATGGTGGAGAAAATCAAAAGAGTTGGTTTCCCTGATGTGGTGATTGATGAGGAGGGATTGGTTTCAGGCAAACTAAACAGAGTCATCAAAGGGGATAAGGAAAAAGGAAAAAGGTAAAAATATTGTGAAGAGGATACTATATTACGATTGTTTTGCAGGGATCAGTGGGGACATGAACCTGGGTGCCCTGGTGGACCTGGGCGTTGACCCGGAGTTCCTGAAGCAGGAGCTGGGGAAACTGAATATTGAAGGATTCCGGCTGGAGGTCCAAACGGATATGAGAAAAGGGATCAGCGGGACAAAGGTAACCGTGATCATTGAAAACCCGGATAATGAAAAGCACAGGCACCTGCGGCATATTGAGGAATTGATCAACAACAGCACCCTGAGTGACAGGATCAAGGAAAAGTCTTTGTCCATCTTCAACCAGGTGGCTGAAGCTGAGGCCAAGGTTCACAATATTTCAAAAGAGAAAGTGCACTTCCATGAGGTGGGTGCCCTGGATTCCATTGCTGATATTGTGGGAGCGGCCATCTGCCAGGAATACCTGGAGGTGGATGAGATACACGCCTCTCCGGTTCAGCTGGGAGGAGGATTTGTACAGTGTGCCCACGGCCTGATGCCTGTTCCGGCACCGGCCACGGCAGAGATTGTGGCGTCCATTCCAGTGAAAACCGGACTGGTGGATTATGAAGCCACCACCCCAACCGGGGCGGCCATTCTGGCAGCCACGGTAGATGTTTTTACGTCCGCGGTTGAATTGACCATTCAAAAGACCGGGTATGGGATCGGGCAGAAGGATGGAGACATTCCCAATGTTTTGAGGGTTTATCTGGCTGAGAGCCATGAGGCGAATACCGAAGATCTGATTATTGAAGAGGCCATGGTCATTGAGTGCAACATCGATGACATGAACCCGGAATGGTTCAGTCATGTACAGTCCCTGTTGTTCGAAGCAGGTGCTGCGGATGTCTGGATGATGCCCATTGTCATGAAAAAATCCAGACCGGCACACTTGCTGAGTGTGTTGTGTGATCCCGATGTATGTGACAGGATGAAAGAGATCATTTTCAAGGAAACATCCTCCATTGGTTTGCGGGAATATGCTGTGAGTAAAAACATGCTCAGAAGGGAGCTCAGGATTGTGCAAACCCGGTTTGGAGATATAGAGGTGAAGCAGAGTTATTATAAAGGAAAACTGGTTAACGAAAAACCTGAATTCGAGCAATGCAGGGAGGCAGCAACATTATCCCATGTGACGTTGGAAGAGGTTCAGAAAGAGGTATATAAGAATTTGTAATGGAGAAATCAGACATCATACGGCTGCTCGAAATGTATAAGAGCGGTGAGATAAAGCAGGAGGATATTACCGAAAAGTTGTTAAGCCGGGGTGTGGAATCCCTTGGATTTGCAGCCATAGATACAGACCGGAACGAAAGGACCGGTATTCCGGAAGTTATCTATTCTGCCGGAAAAACAGCCGAGCAGGTTGCTGAAATTGCTCATCGGATGGTAGAGCGGGAAATCCCGGTTCTGGCCACCCGGGCCAGCCGGGAAGTATATGATGCAGTTCGAAAGAAAATCCCTCATGCCATCTACCATGAACAGGCACAGGCCATCGTTTACCAGCCTGTGAAACCGGAGCCCACTGATGGTTATATTGCAGTGGTCACTGCTGGCACATCTGATATTCCTGTTTCTGAAGAAGCGGGGATTACTGCAGAGTTTCTTGGCAACCGGGTAGAGCGGATATATGACGTGGGAGTGGCTGGAATTCACAGGTTGTTTCACAGAATGGACCTGATCAGGGGGGCCAGCGTAGTTATCGTGGTGGCCGGTATGGAAGGAGCTCTGGCAAGTGTGGTTGGAGGAATGGTGGATAAACCGGTGATCGGGGTTCCCTGCAGTACGGGGTATGGGGCAAATTTTGGGGGTGTCTCTGCATTGCTCTCCATGTTGAACAGCTGTGCGGCCGGTGTAAGTGTGGTGAATATCGACAACGGCTTTGGAGCGGCCTGTCAGGCCAGTTTGATCAACAAGTTGATCCGTATTTAGTACTCAGTACTTAGTACTCAGTACTTAGTACTCAGTACTCAGTACTCAGTGCAAAGGATAAAGGTGAAAGGTAAAAGTAAGTTTAAAGTAAAAAGAGTTTAGGATGAGTGAGATGTATGTATTGGTGGTTTCTGCAGCTACCCTGGGGGTGATCCACACCCTTCTGGGTCCCGATCACTACCTCCCCTTTATTGTACTGAGCAAGGCCAGGAGCTGGTCGAGAACCCGTACCCTTTGGATTACTTTTATCTCAGGCGTCGGGCATGTGACCGGCTCAGTTGTACTTGGACTGATTGGTATTGGCATGGGACTCAGCCTGAACAGGCTGGAAGCGGTGGAGGCCGGCAGGGGCAACATCGTGGGTTGGATGCTCATTGCTTTCGGGTTGCTATACAGTGCATACGGACTCTACAAATATGTAAAAAGGGGCGCCCATGTCCATCTTCCGGCATTTCTTCGTCCGAAATCCATCAGGCACAAGGATCTGCATTTGAGTGAAGAGGTGAATGACGAGAATGATGCAGGCCGGATCACACCATGGATCCTTTTCCTAATTTTCGTATTTGGTCCCTGTGAGGTACTGATCCCCATGCTGGTGTATCCGGCTGCAGAACACAGTGGATTGGGTGTATTTCTGGTGGCCCTTGTTTTTGGCATAGCCACCATATCGACCATGCTACTGGTTGTGTTCCTGGGATACCAGGGAGCCTCTCTTCTCAGGTTCAAAGGAAAAGAACACCAGATTCACCTGCTGGCCGGACTGGTGATTTTACTGGCCGGTGTGGGTATGCAATTCCTGGGATTGTAAGCTCCGGAATTTCTGTTATATTCACCCTTTTTACTCCAATATCTTGACAATTACGGTAACGATATGCCGTAATTATCGTATCAATACAAAGCATGAAAATATCACACGGAAGATTAGGCATATTTATTGCCTTCGTAATCAATATAATAGCTTCCATACAAGCGTATGGGCAGATCAATTACTCCCTGGACTCCCAGATGAGGTATCTGAAAGGGAAAGATGCCGTGGGGCTTACCGTAAACTGGATCAACAGCAGTTTTGACGATTCGGGTTGGGCACAGGGAAATGCCCCCATCCGCTATGGCGATGGTATCGGCGGAACGGTGCTGGATGATATGATGAACAGCTATTCTGTGGTTTACATGCGTTCAACATTTACTGTGGAGAATGCCGAAAATCTGGATGAAATCATATTGAGTCTTGACTTTGATGACGGATTTGTCATCTGGATTAATGGTCAGCAGGTGCTCAGTCAGAATGAGCCGGTCGTCCTTTCGCACGATGCTTTTGCAACGGATCTGCATGAATCCGGAGTGATTGAAACTTTCATATTGGATCCGTCCACTGTCGATTTTGTAGAGGGAGAGAATATTCTGGCCATCCAGGGATTTAATTATAGCCTGGAGAGTACGGATTTTCTGTTTAACCTTGGAATTCAAGCAGGAATTATTCCACCGGTGCTTCAGGATAGCATGGGTTTGGACTTCTCTGTGCCATCGGGATTCTATGACGAGCCATTTAACCTGGAGATCACTCCTTCCAATCCTGAATGGAAGGTGGCCTATACGCTGGACGGCAGCAATCCCCAGGACTCGGAGACTGCCATGGTGGTTGAAAATATGGCCCAGATTACCATCGATCCGGCCAGTTCCGAGGGAAGAGCGGCCACCCCGGCAGTGATTGTAAGGGCTTCCTCTGTTGCTGATGGGATCATACCATCTTATCCCGAATCAAGAACCTATATTTTCCTGGACGCGGTGATGGACCAGGGATATCCGGGAGGAGGTTGGCCCACCGAGAATGTTAACGGTCAATGGATCGACCTTCCCATGGATGGCAGGGTAGTTTACGATCCCGTTTACATGAACCAGATGGAGGCAGCCATGACGGACGTTCCTTCCATCTCTGTTATAACGAAACTGGATCACCTGTTTGATCCATCCATCGGAATCTATGTGAATGCCATGGGGCATGGCTTTGAATGGGAGAGGGAGTGTTCTGTGGATATGATCTATCCTGATGGAACAGAAGGATTCAGCGTGAACGCCGGACTCAGAATCAGGGGAGGTTATAGCCGCCATGATCAATATCCCAAGCACGCATTCCGCCTATTCTTCAGATCACAGTATGGTGATGCAAAATTGTATTATCCGCTATTCGGGGATGAGGGAGTGGACCATTTTGATAAAGTAGACCTGAGAACTTCACAGAATTATGCCTGGGCACAGGGAGACGAACGCAACACCTTCCTGCGTGATGTCTGGTCAAGGGATCTTCAGGGGGAAATGGGTCAGCCCTATACCCGCAGCCGTTATTATCACCTCTACCTGAACGGCATGTACTGGGGCCTGTTCCAGACCCAGGAACGTCCCGAAGCAAGGTTTGCAGCCGATTACCTGGGAGGTAGTACAGAAGATTATGATGTTGTTAAGGTGGATGGCGAGAACTATACCTACACCATTGAAGCTACAGATGGAAACCTTGACGCATGGTCGGAGATCTGGGATATGTGTGAGGATGGATTCAGCGAAAATGCAGACTATTATTCCCTCCTGGGAAGGGACCCTGAAGGAAATCCGGTGGCCGGCGGAAAGGAATTGGTCGACATAGACAACCTCATTGACTACATGCTCAGCATTTTTTATACAGGGAATTTTGATGCCCCCATTTCATCATTTCTAAACAACGCGAGACCCAATAACTTCTATGCTATTTATAGCCGGGAGAATTTTTCCGAAGGGTTTACTTTTTATTGTCATGATGCCGAGCATTCTCTTTTTTCAGAACCGGCCAGCCCGGGAAAGGGATTGAATGAAGACAGGGTGAACATGTCCATGACGGTATCGGGTTTTGAATATTTTCACCCCCAGTGGCTGCACAAAAAGCTTGCCGCCAATGCGGAGTATCGCATGCGGTTTATGGACAGGGCCTCCATATACCTGGAAGGGGAGGGTGCACTCACACCACAGAAAAACCGGGAAAGACTTGATCGGCGTGCCAGCGAAATCGAAGTGGCTATGATAGGGGAATCGGCCCGTTGGGGCGATACCAAATCAACCGATCCATATACCCGTGATGATCACTGGATCCCTCAGGTTGACAAGATGCGAAACGATCTTTTTCCTTTCAGAACAGACATCTTAATAGAACAATTGGACAATGGGGGATTGTGGTCCACCCTGGATGCCCCTGTTTTCTACAAGGACCAGAAAATTACTTATGAGACAGAAATTCCTGTCAGTGATCCTGTAACAATTCAGGTTGTAAACTCCAACAGTTCGGGGAATATTTGGTATACCACCGATGGAAGTGATCCGCGAATGCCAGGAGGTCTTGCGAATCCGCTGGCCCAATCGGGTGGTTCAGATGAAGTGGAATTGATTTTTGATCATTCTGCCGTATTGAAAGTCAGGATCCAGTCCCAGGATGAATGGAGTGCAATCAAAGAGATCCGCTTCCTTGCAGAACAGGAAGATTACACCAAGCTGGTTATTACGGAACTAAACTATCACCCCCTTCCATTGGTTATTGCAGGAGATACCACCAAATCCAAGGACCTGGAGTTTATCGAGTTCAAGAATACAGGTGAACATGCAATTCACCTGGGGGGACTGGTTTTAGATTCAGCAGTTTATCATGAGTTCCCTGTGGGTACCGTTCTTCCCCCGAAGCAGTTTTATGTGGTGGCATCCAAGCCATCGGCGTTCTACAAGCGATATGGTCTTGCTGCTTCCGGAAATTATTCGAAAAACCTTTCCAATGGGGGAGAGGAGATTTTACTGGAGGACAGAGATGGCATTCCTTTGATGCATTTCATCTACAAGGATACCATACCCTGGCCCACCGAGCCGGATGGTGACGGATTCTCACTGGTATCCACTGTCCATGATCCCGATGGAAATCCGGCTGATTACAGGTACTGGAAGGCTTCCAGATACATTGGGGGTTCACCCTTTAAGAATGATCCTTTTGATACGGACAATCGACCTGTATTGGCAAGTCAGCCCGATATTCTTCTTTATCCCAATCCTACTTCAGGACTGCTTTATGTACAGTGGCCAGACGGCAGCATTCCCGATGAGGCAAGGATCCAGGTCTACGGTTTGAACGGATCATTGTTGTACCAGACCGATCTGCATCATGAACACCGAATTCCTATGGAACAGCTGAATCTTTCCGCTGGGGTTTACATCGTTAAGATTACTACCCAGGGACAGACGTTTAGGAAGAAAATTATATACCGGTAGTAGATAATAGGTAGTAGATAATAGGTAGTAGATAATAGGTAATTGGATCTATTACGGGGTATGGATCTTATACAGGTATTTGGATGTGCGCATGTAAATGGACTTGCCGCTAATGGCCGGTGTGGCCCAGATTTCACCATCGAGCCTGTTTTCTGCCACCTCTTCCATTTCCTTTCCTGCCTTCATCACATAGGTTGTTCCCCTTGTGGAGCTGAAGTAGACAAAACCGTTTGCGTATACCGGAGAGGAGTGGAATTTGCCCTTCATTTTCTTCGACCAGACAGTCTCCCCACTTGTAGCGTCCAGGCAATACATCATGGCTTTGGAGTCAATCGTATAGAGCAAGCCATCCAGCACCAGGGGAGATAAAAGCTGCAGGATGGGAGCCTGTTGCCTCCAGAGCACATGGGTCTGCTCCACATCTCCTTCACCGGAGGGATCCACAGCCAGCAGTTCGGCATGCTTTTCTCCCTCTTCATCGGTTTCGAAACCCAGGTAGAAGTATACGATCCCTTCGCTTTCAGTGGGCATGGCAATGGTGGAGTCCTCCCCGTACACTACTCTCCAGACCTCTTTGCCAGTCTCTGCGTCGTAAGCGATGCAGGCTGCCGATCCATTGCTGATCAGCAGATCACGCCCGTTTACTGTGACAATGATGGGGGTGATGTATGCCTTCTTCCCGATGTACTCGAGCTTGTCGTAAAGTTCCGCGGGACGTTCGGTTTTCCAGATGGTCTCCCCGCTCTGTTTGTCCAGTGCAACAATATACTGGATGTCTGATCCCTCCATGTGGACGATCAGCTTGTCTTTGTATATGAGCAATGAGGATCCCGGCCCCTGGATGTGTTCCACCTGCATATCGGTCCTTTTCCACAGGGTCTCTCCGGAATGGGTATCCAGGCAGGCTGTCCCATATCTTCCGAAATGAATGTAAACCCGTCCCTCCTCAATAGCAGGGCTTGGGGTTGCATATGTGTTGACAGAATGTTTCCGGATAGAGACTGTCAGGATTGAAAATGAGCAGATTATGGATGATCTTACCAGATTCTGCATCAACACAAACCGCCCTCATCTCCAAACCTCCATTGGTTGCGGTAGTCAGCCAGACCTGGTTTCCCAGCACAACAGGGGATGACCATCCCTTCCCGTCAATGGCGGTTTTCCAGGCAATATTCGTGGAGTCGTTCCAGGAAACCGGGACTCCGGTCTCCGATGATATTCCATTTAAGTGATCTCCCCTGAAGTGGGTCCAGGAGGAGGTCTCCTGACCACGGGAAGGAAGACAAACAATGATGGAGACGAATAAAAGCAAGGCCAGGGGGCGGAGAACAGTCATGTTACAGGTGTCATGGTGAACTCCCAATATAGCGAAAATCCGGATTTAGTCTTTCACACACCTAACCGATGTGGCGAAACCCTTGTTCCCCTGTTTCCTAAAAATGCTGGCATGGTCGGCATCAAGCAGCCTGTACCAGGGATTGGTCCCGTCCCATGAAGATGTCCAGAAATCGGTGAAAAATCCCTCGCTGTCAAACACCCCTGTATTATCCATACCACCTGCAGGAAGCGCATTAAAACCCGATTCGTTGGTGGCCCCCTCGTTGGGACCGTCCCACAATTCAATTCCAGTGGCTTTTAACTTTCCACCCTGGTCAGTACCCCTGTAATCTACCCCATCGGCTTCTTCCCTGGACATGCCCAGGGTCATTTCCATGATCTTCCACTCTTCATCACTTGGGATATGCCATCCATCGGGGCATACGCCCTGTGAACTTTCACTGTAGTTGTACTGCATCATCTCATCCCAGTTATACATGGCACCGTATTGTTCGCAGAATGCATCATTGTTTTGGTAGCAGTATTTCTCAATGTTACCATTGTCCGAGCCGTTCAGGCTGCCATTGATCTTCGTTCCCACATCCAGGTTCTCGGCCATCCATACCTGGTCGCCTATCTGAACAGTCTGATACACTTTGTCATTCCTATCATCCACAAGGGGTGCTGGTGGAGTTTTGAACTCCAGATCTTCCCCATAATTGATGCCAGCAGCATTTTCGGCATAGGCCCGTACATAATAGAGCGTACCTGGAGTAAGTCCGGTGATGGTCGCTTCAAAAGCTGCAGGTCCACTGCCTGCCGGGATGATATTGTTGTCAGCAGTGGGATTTGGTTCCGTGTTCCAGCAGAAGCCCTTTTCGGTAATTTCAGTCTCCGCCATCACTGCTGATGGATCCTTTGATCAAAGCCGAGGTAGCCTGGATATTTTCAACTGCGTCCGTATGAACTGTTGGAATAGTGCCTTCAGCCTGCGTGGCAAAAGTGACTTGATTCCCATAGGCCACACCAACACTGTTGATGGCATAGGCCCGCACATAATAGTCAGTATCCGGGGTAAGACCATCCATGGTTCCAGTATACTCTCCTGTACTCGAACCAAATCCTTTATGACTGCCGTCCACAGAAGGGGATGCTTCAGTCCCCCAGCACAAACCTCTTTCCGTTACTGGAGATCCTCCGTCGTTTACAATGTTGTATTCACATTCGGCAGTTGTAGAAGTTATGTTCCGGACACCGCCTGTTTCAACAGTGGGTATAGCGGCTGTTAGGGTCGTGAAGTTCATGGCCTCACCGTAACTCCTTTCCTCACTATCTTCAGCATAGGCCCAGAAATAATACGCGGTTCCGGGAGCGAGATCTTCAACAATGGTGGAAAATGCCCCTTTTGTATTCATGGGGCCCATTGTATTGCAGTCAATCGCTTCTGCAGGATTCGGGGTAAGTGACCAGCAGAAACCATGCTGAGAAGCCCCGGTGGATCCCTGGTCAAGAATAGAACCAGCAACCTTGCAGGAAGAAATCGTTATCTCAGAAACGCCTTCCGTTTTGACAATGATCTTCCTGCTTACTTCGAATTTCTTACAATGGGTCAGGAAGAATCCGCTCGTGACCAAAAGCAGAAAAGCTCCCATGGTAATCAGTCGGGTATGTCTTATACGGAACCTCATCTCTGTCTATGGCTTGTTGCTCTTTTTTAAGAAAATGAAATCACCTCCCTCATCACCCACCTTATCGATTTCTCCGTATTGCGGGATGGCATCACTGTTGTTCATCACAGCAATTCGGAAGCTGGAGAACAATTGTTCGGAGGAGAGATAGATATCCTTGTTTTCCTGCAGTCTCTGGATCAGGTATTTGGTAAAAGAGCTGTGGTCAGGCACTTCGGTCAGGTTTCCACTGGTCATTGCCTTCCTGCTGGGAAGGTCATACAGTTTCTCATACGCTTTCTCCTTGCTGCCAAAGGCCGACCTGGTTTTGAAAATGGACCCTCCGAAACAGGCATCGGTAATCAGCAGGGTATGTTTCGAATTTATCTCCTTTAAATAATCTACCAGGGTGCTGTTTCTGAACCAGTTGGTTTTTTCATTCCTGTCGGCATCGGATGGGAGCCAGTAACCGTTGTTGGCTTCCCCATCCCACCAGCCATGACCTGCATAAAAAATGACCAGGTTATCATTTGGGGTAACCAAACCTGGCCAGTTCATCGAGGCTTCGAATGAGGTCGGCCCTTGTGGCATTCTTAATGAACTTGACGTTCTCCTCTTTGAACTGATAGTCTTTTACAAGTGCATTGTACAGGTTTCCGGCATCCCTGACGGGATTGTCCAGGTCCGAAATTTCTTTGTCTTTGTACTGGTCGATTCCGATGATCAATCCAAAGTAGGTGGCTTCGCTTGAAATCCGGTCTGCCAGGGTCACCACGGGCGGTACGTATTCCACGAGAAAAATACTGCTCGGTCAGATTCTCCTTTTCGTCCATGGCCACAAGCCTGAACTGGTTTTCACCCGGCTCCAGCTCCAGCCGGGTAGTGAATATTCCGGCTTCATTAAGGGATTGCATCTCTGAATTGACCGAAACAAAGCTGATGCCCGTGTTGTCGGTGGCTTTCCCGATCAGGTCCAGATAGGGTTGTTTGGTCACATGTTTAAATCCTGCTGGAATTTTGGCGAAATGTATTCCAGTAACGGGGGATCATGGTCTGGAATCTCTTTGACCACAGGTTTGGGCACATTGTTGATCCGGAGACTCGATTTCACACTCTTTACCTCCTGGGCATAACAGGGTTCCGCATCCCAGGAGGAGGACTATGAAAATAACAGATCTTGGCTTTTTCATCACTTTTTCATTTTCTGATGCTTAAAACACGTAACGCAATGCAATCAGAGGGACATTGGACACCGGTTCTATGGTGGTGCCGATAGAGAGTCCTTTCGGATGATATGAGAGTTGATTCTTGTTCATATCCGAGGTCCCCAGGATGGTCCATGCCAGGTCTACCACCCATATCCCTAGGGCTGCATAACCCAGGATCTGGGATGTTCTTTTTGTATCATAGGCCTGGTCAAACAGGTCATCCTTTCCGCCGGGATGCTCTGGATCCAGGTAGTCCTGGTAGGTGGACCAGGCTTTCCTGTTGAGATAGACCGACCCTGCCAGGCAGCCGTATCCTGCCACACCCCTTATCCAATGTGGTTTTCCCGGATTGATCCTGGAAAGCCCAAGCCCAGGGAATGCAATGGACTGGACAATGATCAAGGTGCGGTTATATTCCTTTACTGCTATGGTTTTATCCGAAGCTGGCTCTTCTTTAACTTCATGTTTGGCTTCCTCAATTTGCTCCTGAGGAGGGCTTTCTGCAACAGGGGGAGTTTCCGGCAGTGGCATAGACTTCAACGAAGATATCGCCATCGAGGAAGATGCTGTCAGCCTCTATATCCCAGATGATTTTCTTGTTATCCCCACCGGCTACACCCTTCCCGATATCTCCTGAAAGAGATCTGGCCGGAACCAGGGTTCCGTTTTCATAGGAGATATCGATCCTCACACTGAATTTTTCGGACCTGTACTGTTCAGCAGATCAAATTCAACGTGGACTTTCCCGTTTTTAAGGGAGAGAACCGGTGCGGAATACTTCCACAGGATTCTGGGCCTGGATTTGGGGGAGTATGCAAACCAGGACAATAGGAATCAATAATTTGGCCATTACATTCATTGCAGTGAAGTAAATATAAGACGCAAATCAATCAAACACAAATAATTTCCCTGAACCAGGCTACTCTTCAAAAGCGGCATCAAAATCGATATCGGAAGGTGGAAAATCGACCTCTTTCACAAAATCGCAGGCCTCGGCAGCGCCATGTTCACGGTCCATGCCGCTGTCTTCCCATTCCACCGAAAGGGGTCCCCGGTAGCCGATCCGGTTCAGGGCACGAATGATCTCCTCGAACTGGATATCGCCCCTGCCCAGGGACCTGAAATCCCAGTAGCGGCCGGGTGCTCCAAACTCGGTATGTCCGCCGAATACGCCGGCTTCAACAGGTACATCCGACCAGCTCACATCCTTCATATGCACATGGAAGATCCTGTCGCTGAAAGTGTTGATGAAACCCACATAATCCACTCCCTGGTATCCAAAGTGGGAAGGATCATAGTTGAATCCGAAGGCAGGATGGATGGTCCAGCGCCTCCAGTGCCGTTCTTGCCGAAGCGATGTCAAAGGCGATCTCGGTGGGATGCACCTCAAGGCCATACCTGATTCCCAGCTCCTGGTAGGCATCCATGATGGGTTTCCACCGGTATGGCAAATGCTTTAAATCCAGCATCGATCATGGATCGCAGGGGTGGGAGGAAAACTGTATAGCATGTGCCAGATGGGACTGCCTGTAAATCCGTTTACCACCGACACGCCCAGCCTTTGGCGGCTTCTCCGGTTTTGATGATCTCCGCGGCGGCCCTTTGATTCACCCCTTCGGGATCGCCATCGCCCCAGACATAGTCGGGCAGAATGCCCTTGTGCCGTTCATCGATACGGTCAGAAACTGCCTGTCCCACCAGGTGGGTGGAGATGCTGTAGACCTCCAGTCCATATTTGCCCAGAAAGCGCCAGTTTTTCCTTGCAGTACTGCTCATCGGCTTTGTCCACTTCAAAATGGTCACCCCAGCAGGCCAGTTCCAGGCCGTCATAGCCGAATAGATTTTGCTTTCTGACATAAGGTTTCCAGGGGCAGGTCGGCCCACTGTCCTGTAAAAAGTGTAACCGGTCGTTTCATAGTTGTTCAGATAGTTTAAAGTATTAAATTTTACTCAGCACTAAGTACTGTGCACTTGGCACCAAGTACTTACTTAGAGTTCCCGAATCCAGATGTTCCTGAAAGAAACGGGATTGCCATGATCCTGCAGCGACAGGGGTAGTTTGTCGGCATGTGGCTTATACTTGTGAAGGCCGATGTAGTCGGTGGTCCCGGTAATGGCCACATGGTTCTGGATCAGTACCCCGTTGTGGATCACTGTAATGTAAGCCGGGTAGCTCACCGATCCGTCTTCCTTGAAAATGGGCGCTTTGAAGATGATGTCATAGGTCTGCCATTCTCCGGGGGGAAGGCAGGCGTTGACCAGGGGAATATGGTCCTTATAAATGCTGCCGGCCTGTCCGTTGTAATAGGTTTCGCTCTCATAGGAATCGAGTACCTGGACTTCATACTTTCCCATGAGGAAGACCCCACTGTTTCCACGGCCCTGTCCGTCACCCTTCAATTCTTCAGGCGCGCGCCATTCAATATGAAGCTGTACATCTCCAAAGCTTTGTTTTGTTTGAATCCCTCCAGCTTTGGTTTCACAGTAAGGATATCGCTGGCATCCCAGGTGGCCGGACCCTCTTTCTGGCTTTCCCAGTTATTAAGATCACTGGCGCCACCATACAATACGATGGCATCGGAGGGAGGCAACGTACCTTTCCCGGGAGTGATCTTTTCCGGTTTCCTGGACCAATCTTCCGTGTATTCGGGTTTCATACCAGTTTCCTGGCAATGGGCATTAATAATGCGAAAGGGATAATGCAACAGGTATAAATAGTCTTTTTCATGTCAGGTGAGTTTATTGGAGTTTAAAGTTAATCGTGTCTGCTAATTTAATAAAGATTGTGGATTGTGGTAACAAATTGTAATCTTGTTTGTCTTATTGAAAAGAAAGACAAATGAAACGCCTTTTTCCGGTCCTTTTCACATTCATTCTTTTCATTCCTGCGGGTCTTGAAGCGCAGTTGAATGCCCCTAGCTTTGAAGATACCATCAAGGTATATGAAGGATTGTTTGATGAGAAGGCGCCATTGCACCTGACCCTGCCGCTTCGATGTGAAGAATTTCCAGAAGACACGAAAGATGAAAAATACCAGCCGGCCGAGATGATCTGTCATGTGAATGAGACATTTCAGGTCAACCACCCTGTGCGATTGAAGGCGCGGGGGATTTACCGTAGTGATCATTGTTCGACCCCTCCATTCTGGCTGAACATCCGGTATTCGGATATAGAGGCAGAGGAATTACGGGGCATCAGGAAGATGAAGATGGTGACACGTTGCAGGGAAGGCAAGAGTTTTGAAGATTATATACTTCGCGAATACCTGGTATATAAGATTTATAACCTGATTACTCCATATAGTTTCAGGACCAGGCTGGTCCGGTTGAAGTACATGGATACAGGAAGGGATAACAAGGAGAGCGAGGACTGGGCTTTTCTCATTGAACCGGATGATCTTTATGGCAAAAAGGCTGCAGGCCAGGATCATTAAAAGTGACCATTTATCCATGCGCACTGTGAATTCAAGGGTCATGGACCTGTTGGCCATGTTCCAGTATATGATCGGTAACGGGGATTATTCGGTGACCGGAAGGCATAACCTGAGGATTCTGGCCATGGCCACATCTGGCCCTTCTGGCTTTATTCCGGTGCCCTACGATTTTGACTATACCGGACTGGTCAATACCCATTATGCGATTCCCGGTGAGAGTTTGGGAATTAAGAACGTCGGGAACGATACTTCCTTGGTCCCTGCAGGAGTGAAAGAATGCACATGGATGCAGTTCGCGGGCTGGAAGCTTTGAAGGAGTGAGATCATTGATCTGATTTTGGCGTTTGAGTACCTGGATGAAGAGGAGAAACTTGATATGGCGGGATACATTGAAGCGTTTTTCAGTGAAGCAGCGGAATGAAAGATTTTTGGAAAGAAAAATTGCCCCCACCTGCAGGTAAACAGAGATTTGGGAAACATTTTGGTTTTGGTTTGGTTATTGTATATATGAAGATCAGAAATAGGTACTATGTTTAAGTCATTTATAATACGAGCACAATGATACATGGCCCTGACACTGAGGGTCTGGAGGAAAATAGGTCAAAAAGCCTAAAAACATCATCCTCCTGATAGGGGATGGAATGGGCTTGTCCCAGGTATCGTTACCCTATTACTATGGAGATACAGGAACCGGCTTTTAACCGGTTCAAGTACATTGGTCTCTGCCGGACCTCATCTGGATCCGATCCGGTAACCCAATCCCTGCAGCTGCCACCGCCATTGCCACGGGGATTAAAACCTATAACATGGCCGTGGGTGTGGATATGGATACTATCCCGCAGCAGAACCTGGTTGAGGTCCTTTCCGGAGAAGGTTTCATGACAGGTGTGGTGGCCACATCCTCCATTACCGATGCTACTCCGGCTGGATTTTATGCCCATCAGCCGGATCGTTATATGCAGCATGAAATTGCCATGGACCTGCTCAAGTCCGAGGTAGACTATTTTGCCGGTGGCGGTATCAAGTATTTCATCGACAGTACCGGGACCAACTATTTTGAAAAATATGGGGTGGAGGCAATTTTAGCAAATTGAAGAAGATCAAAAAACCATCAAAGGGGGAGCGGTACGGATTTTTGCTGGCGGCCGACCGGATGCCTACCATGAATGAAGGCAGGAAGGATTTCCTTCAGCGAGCATCTTCCATCGGAATGGAGTTTCTTTCCACTGGTGAAGGTGGTTTCTTCATGATGATAGAGGGTTCCCAGATCGACTGGGCAGGCCATGGAAACCAGTTCGAGTACCTGGTCAGAGAGATGAACGATTTTAATACTACAGTGAACCTGGTTCTGGATTGGGCAGAAAAGGATGGAGAGACCCTGGTCATCGTCACGGCGGATCATGAAACAGGCGGATTTACGCTGGGTGCAGCCGGAACGCAATGGGTATGATGCCGACTATTCCACCATCACCCCTACCTTCGCCAGCACCAATCATTCCGCAGCCATGGTTCCTTTGTTTGCTTTTGGACCGGGTGCTGAAACATTCCTGGGAGTCTATGAGAATACCGAAATTTTCCACAAATTAGTATCCTTGTTTATTGTGAAATGATCTGATTGACAATACTCATTGATTATTTGAATGGAAAAGTCTGACCGTGAGATTATTATCGACATGGTGACCACTGCTTTTGAGCAGAATCCGCGTGCCATGGCCATGATAAAAAAGAAGAATCCCAGCCGCAGCGTGCGTCTCATGACCGAGTATGCCTACCAGCTGGTGGAAAAGATGGACGGGATCTACCTGTCGGAAGATAAAACCACTGTGTTATTTTACTACAGGAACAGCCAGTACCGCAGGACCTTTATGGATTACCTGAAGTACGCCATCATGTTTTTTAAAGCCATCAGGCCTTCCCAACTGCTTCCAACACTCAAGCGGGAAAAATATATCAAAAGCCTGCGGCAGGATTACGACGATTACATCTATGTCTGGATACTCGGGAGCACATCTGAAAAAACCAGCATTCGGGGATTGGCAGATATCCGCAGCCATTTTTTGACCTTTCTGAAGAAGCTTCAGCTTCCCATCCTGATTGAAACCACATTGGAAAAGCTTCTAAAGCTTTACACCTATGTGGGATTTGAGGTGTACCACCAGTGGATGGATGAGGAAGCCAACATCAATGTCTGGTTTCTGGAAAGAAAGCTTACAGCTTAAAGATTCTCCGCCAGCCAGGTACCCACCTCTGAAGTCTTGTAAGCTTTTTCTTCGGAGATGTCTTCGGTGACGATGCCTTCTGTCATGGAGCGGTCCACCACATCCCTGATGGCCTTTGCTTCATCCTGAAGGTCGAGGGCCAGTTCCAGCAGCATGGCTGCTGAAAGTACGGTGGCCAGGGGATTGGCAATGTCTTTCCCTGCAGCCTGCGGGTAGGAGCCGTGGATGGGTTCGAAAACCGAGGTATGGATGCCCACCGAAGCCGAGGGCAGCAGGCCCAGGGAACCGGTGATCACACTGGCCTCGTCGGAGAGGATATCTCCAAACATGTTCTCGGTCACCATCACATCAAATTTCCTGGGCCACTGGATGATCTGCATGGCAGCATTGTCCACGAACATGTAGTCTGTTTCAATGTCGGGATGCTTGGGTTCCATCTCCTGGGCCACTTCTCTCCATAACCTGGAAGTTGCCAGAACATTGGCCTTGTCCACCACGGTAAGCCGCTTGTTCCTTTTGGCTGCGTATTCAAAACCCAGCTCCAGGATCCTTTCCACCTCGGGCCTGGTATAGACACAGTTGTCGAAGGCCATGTTCAGGTCCTCGGACCGGCCTTTGTCACCAAAGTAAATACCACCTGTCAGTTCGCGAATCACAACAAAATCGGCACCTTCCACCAGGTCACGGCGCAGGGGTGATTTGTGGATCAAAGACGGGAAGGTGGTCACCGGGCGGATGTTGGCATAAAGGCCCAGTTTCTTGCGCATGCCCAGCAGTCCCTGTTCGGGCCTGCACTTTGGCTTTGGGGTCGTTGTCATACTTGGGATCGCCAATGGCTCCAAAGAGCACGGCATCGGAGTCCATGCAGAGCTGGTGGGTCTCTTCGGGGTAGGGGTCACCTACCGCATCGATGGCACATGCACCGGTGAGCGCTTCTGTGAAGATGAAATTGTGATTAAATTTCTTACCCACCGCATTCAATACCTTGATGGCCTGGTCAACAATCTCGGGACCTATTCCGTCCCCCTTTAATACTGCAATCTTAAAATCCATATTCTATTAGTTTTTTTCTACTGAGCACTGAGTACTAAGTACTGGGCACTTAAGAGGCGTAAGTCTCGAGGACATTCAACATTCGCCGGGTACACTCGATGGCCGCCACTGTCTGGTCGGGGTCCAGGGCCCGGGTTTTAATGATACGCCCTTCATAATCCCAGGTAATCATACACTCCACCAGGGCGTCGGTTTTTCCACCCGGTGGAATGGATACCACATAGTCGGTAAGGGTGGGGTGCTTTCGCTCCAGTTTGTCATAGATCTTCCATAAGGCCCGCATGAAAGCATCGTACTGTCCGTCGCCCGAGGAAGTCTCTTCGTATAACACACAGTTGATCTCGATGGACACTGTGGCTACAGAGCGAAGTCCCTTGGCAACAGAGAGTTGGAAGTTTTTAATTTTAATCCGTTCTTCAACGCGCTGCCGAACGAAGTACATCAGAAATGATGTAGGGCAGATCCTCCTTGGTGATGATCTCCTTCTTATCTCCCAGGGCAATCACCCGTTCGGTGACCAGCTTCATGTCTTTCTTACTCAGTTCGATGCCCAGTTCCTCCAGGTTCTTCAGGATGCTGGCCTTCCCTGACATCTTTCCAAGGGCATAGGTCCGTTTCCTTCCGAAACGTTCGGGCAGGAGGTCATTGAAATAGAGGTCGTCTTTCTGGTCGCCGTCTGCATGGATCCCACTGGTCTGTGTAAACACATTTTCACCGATGAGTGGTTTGTTCAGAGGGATTCTGATGCCTGAAAATGATTCAATGATCTTGCTGGCATGATAGAGCCGGTCTTCACGGACATTCATTTCATACTTGAAGTGGTCTTTGACCACCCCGATCACACTGGAAAGGGGGACATTACCGGCCCGTTCTCCAAGCCCGTTCACCGTGGTGTGGATTCCTGTAATCCCCGCCTTGATGGCAGAAAAAGTATTGGCCGTGGCCAGGTCATAATCGTTGTGGGCGTGAAAATCGAAGTTCAGTTCGGGATAGCGGGTGATGATGTCCAGACAGAAATCATAGGCTTCCTGCTGGTTCAGGATTCCCAGGGTATCGGGCAGCATGAAACGGTCGATGCTTTCATCTTTCAATGCATCCAGCACCTGGTACATATATTCAGGGGAGTTGCGCATCCCGTTGGACCAGTCCTCGAAATAGATATTCATGCGGATTCCCATCTCCCGGGCAGTGGCCAGAACTCCTTTTACATCGGCAATGTGCTCCTCAGGTGTTTTTCTGAGCTGGGTTTCACAGTGTTTCAGCGAGCCTTTCATAAGCAGGTTGTCCACCTTACCGCCTGCATCCTTGATCCATTTCAGGGAGATGTCTCCATCAATAAAACCCAGGACCTCCACTTTTTCTATATATCCATTGCTCCTTGGCCCAGGTAAAAATCTTCCTGGCACCTTCATATTCCCCTTCCGAAACCCTGGCAGAGGCCACTTCAATGCGGTCTACTTTGAGGTCATCCAGCAACAGCTTGGCAATATTCAGCTTCTCTGAAGCGGTGAAGGACACGCCGGACGTTTGTTCGCCGTCACGGAGCGTTGTATCCATGATGGTTATTGTCTTCATCTAACTGGGATTTAGTTCTTGTTTGCTCGAATTGAGCGATCTTATCCTTGAGACTCAGCAGGTAATCAATGTCATCATACCCGTTGAGAAGGCACTCTTTTTTGTAAGGATTGATGTCGAATTTCTCCGAATCTCCTGTAGCTTCCAGGGTGATCTCCTGGCTCTCCAGGTCTACCTTCAGTTGCGTTCTGGGATCCAGCATCAATGGCTTTAAAGATTTTGGCAAGGAAAACGTCCGACACCTGGACAGGAAGCAGGCCGTTGTTCAGTGCGTTGCCTTTGAAAATATCGGCAAAGAAGCTGGAAACCACTACTTTGAATCCGTAATCATGAATGGCCCATGCAGCATGCTCGCGGCTCGATCCGCTTCCAAAGTTTTTTCCACCTACCAGGATGCTTCCTGAATACTGCGGGTTGTTCAATACGAAATCAGCCTTGGGCGCACCCCCTTTGTCATACCTCCAGTCCCTGAAGAGGTTCTCCCCGAATCCATCCCTGGTGGTTGCTTTTAAGAAACGGGCGGGGATGATCTGGTCTGTATCCACATTTTCAATGGGAAGCGGTACAGCTGAAGATTGTATGCTTGTAAATTTATCTATGGACATGGTCTGGTAATTTTTCAGGTTAAAGCAATGATCTCGGATCGGTAACAACTCCTGTTACAGCCGCCGCAGCTGCTGCCAGCGGACTGGCAAGCATGGTACGGGAACCTGGTCCCTGGCGGCCTTCAAAATTCCGGTTGGAGGTGGAAACAGCCAGTTTTCCTTCGGGAATTTTGTCATCGTTCATGGCAAGGCATGCGGAACAGCCGGGTTGCCTCAGTTTAAAACCCGAAGCTTCGAGCTTCTCGGTAATGCCCTCTTCCATCGCCTGTTTCTCTACCTGTTTAGACCCGGGAACGATCCAGGCCGTAACGTGTTTCGCTTTTTGCTTTCCCTTCACAAATTCAGCCACCTCACGAAGGTCTTCGATCCGCCCGTTGGTACAGCTGCCCACGAAAACGTAATCCACCTTTCTTCCGGCAATGGCTGAACCGGCCTGGAAATCCATATAAGCCAGTGATTTTTCGTAGGAGTCACGTGTATTCTCCTCAATGTCTTCTACTTCGGGTATGTTTCCACTGATTTTGGCTCCCATGCCCGGATTTGTCCCATAGGTAATCATGGGCTCAATGTCTGCGGCATCATACTCCAGTTCCATATCAAAAACAGCATCGTCGTCTGTTTTCAAAGATTTCCAGGAGGTTACCATGCGGTCAAATTCCTCGCCTTTGGGTGCAAACTCCCTGCCTTCGATATAATCGAAAGTGACCTGGTCGGGTGCAATCAATCCACCCCGGGCACCGCTTTCAATACTCATGTTACATACCGTCATCCTTCCCTCCATGGAGAGGTTTGTAAAGGCCGATCCGGCATACTCTATGAAATAGCCGGTTCCTCCACTGGTGGATATCTTCGCAATAATATAGAGGATCAGATCCTTGGCTGTGACGCCTTTTGCCAGCGCACCATTGACGGTAATTCGCATCTTTTTTGGTTTGGGCTGAAGGATGCATTGGGTGGCCAGAACCATCTCCACTTCGGATGTTCCAATCCCAAAAGCCACACTACCAAAGGCACCATGCGTGGATGTGTGGCTGTCACCACATACCATGGTTTTACCGGGCAGGGTGATTCCCAGCTCGGGTCCGATCACGTGCACAATCCCCTGGTAAGGGTGGTTCAATCCGTACAGGGTAATACCATGTTTTTCACAATTTTCGGTGAGTTTATTCACCTGGAACCTGGACAATTCATCCTTGATGGCCAGGTGTTGATCAATGGTGGGCACATTGTGGTCGGGGGTGGCCACAGTATGCTGCGGACGGAATACTGAAATCCCGCGTTTATCAATCCCCGCAAAAGCCTGCGGGCTTGTGACTTCGTGTACAAGGTGCTTGTCAATATAGAGTACCGAAGGACCTCCTGGGATCTCGTCGACCACATGTGCATCCCAGATCTTATCAAAAAGTGTCTTTCCAGCCAAAACAAATAGCGTTTAATGTAAGCCGCAAATGTAAGAAACTTCTGCAACAAACTGGTCATAAAAAGTGGCCTCCAGGTGTTAAATCGTAACAGTTTTTGGTGTCCTGATGTCAGTTTGGGATCCCTGCACGGGAAAAGAGATATTTTATTATTTTTAGTTATTCAACAAGCATTGGCTCATGAAAGCAAAATATAGGAATGTAAGCTGTAGTTGTTTTTTTTCTTTTTTTCTCGTCTTTTCCCTGTCTGCACAGGAAATCCCCCTGGATGAACAGTGGGGCGATACCCTGATAACCAATGTGGATCTGTTTGAGGATACGGAGCCATTGGAGATGACCCTCACCCTGGATCTGAAGCGGTTCCAGAAGGAAAAATACAAAGAAGCGTATATGCCTGTTCATTTGAGCATCCAGGTCAATGACACCCTGGAAGTTCAGAAGGATGTGAGGATCAAGTCCAGGGGCGAGTTCAGGAAAAGTCACTGCTTCTTTTGCCCCCTTCTGGCTGAATATCAGAAAGGCAGATGTTAAAAATATACACCTGCAGGAGGTAGTCAAAATGAAAATTGTGACCCATTGCAGGGGACGGGAGCAGTTATACCGGGTACGTAATGAAAGAGTACCTGGCCTACAAGATATACAATATCGTGTCACCTTTGAGCTTCAGGGTAAGGCTGATCAGGATGCGATACGTGGACACGGGCCGTAAAAATAAATTGACCCAAAGCTGGGCATTTATGATAGAGCCTGAGGAGATGATGGCTGAAAGGAACAATGGTTTGGTGATCAAGAATGACAACCTGGGCATGGTTTTAATGCGGCCCGATGAGATGATGCTGGCTTCCCTGTTCCAGTATATGATCGGTAATTGTGACTATTCCGTGGCAGGACGGCACAACATGAAGATCATGGGACTCCCGGGATTTGGTTCGGATGGTTATACCCCTGTACCCTACGATTTTGACTATACCGGATTTGTGGACGCTGATTATGCCATCCCGGGAGAGAACCTGGGGATTACATCGGTGAGGGAACGTTATTTCCTGGGCCCCTGCGCGGAAGAACAGGCTTATCAGCAGGCCATCAATTACTTGGAGAATAACAGGTCAGAGATTATGGCGATGCTGAATGCCTTTCCCTACCTGGGAGAGAAAGAAAAGAGCAGTATGATCGCATACATCGAAGCGTATTACACCCGTTCGAACAAACCCGGGTTTATTGAGCAGGATTTGAAGCGCACCTGTCGATGAAAAGTCTTTATTTCTCCTGGAAATGTTTGTCCTCCGGATCCCTGATCTGAATTTTTAAACGGACCCTTCCTTTCAGGGTGTCAATGTCACCCTCCTGAATTTTTACAATATCTGCGAGTCCAAAGCGTGTTTTCAGGTCCATTTCAAGTTCACTTCTTTTCCCTTCGGCCAGCAAATCAAGCCTGTCATAATTGATCACCTTTACCACCGGTCTGTTTCTGAAGATCAGGTGGTCTGAGAGCCCAATGGTTCCAAGGATCAAAATGCTATTAATCAGTAGTTTGAATATCGGAGTTTCCAGTGGCATCAGGGCGTATATCAGGGAAGATCCAAGACAAACGAACAGGAAGGAGAGCTCCCTGGCTGTGGCCTGCACCGACCTGAACCGGATGACACTGAAAACTGCAAAGAGACCCAGAGCCAGACCCAGTTCTACCTTTACGTTGCTGACCAGGATGCAGATCACAAAAATGATAACCGAAGTACTGATGAAAGTAAACAAATACTCCCGGGATCCTTTTCCATTGGCATAGAAAAAGAACCTGCTGACGATGAAAACGAAAATAAGGTTCAGGAAAAATCTTCCAATGAAGGCACGCCATGTTGCGTCAAAGATCTCTGCCCATTCCATGTGTAAATAAATTGAAAAGACAATGTACAAAATTATCTTCTATTCAGCTTCCTAACCGCTTTCTCCCGTTTTTTCCTGGTCTTCTCCGGATTTTCGGGAAAGGGGCAGTCTCCCCCCCTGGGCCGGTTTCCATAGGACTCTTCCTGCAAGCGCTCTCTCTTGTTCTTTGGGCAACCCAGCATCAGGTTCACTCCAAAGCGAAGATTCAGGGTCCTGGTGTCAAAGGGGTAAAAGAATCCAAGCAGGTTGTCAGTCACCGCATGCACCTGGAATCCTTTCCCATGGTAGGCCATACCCACCCCCACATTGGCCATGCTGTTGTTCAGGTAAGACCAGCTTACCGTACCCAAAAATCTGTCCGCCAGGTCTGCCTGTGCCGACACAGTAATGGAGGAATACAACTTGGCCCGGTAGATCACATTCCTGTTCACCACACCAAAGGAGATCTTTTCATTGTACTGGTAGGATCCTGCCAGAAAGAGCTGGGTGGGAAGCATATAGGAATAAGGTACCTGCGCAGTTGTCACATCGATGGAACTCATCACAGAATCAACCACCTCATCAATAAAGGCAAATGAGGTCAGGTCCGAAGAGAGGTCATCGCCTGTATACACGTATGCACCCACGCCATGCACATTGTTCAAATCGGTCTTCCAGCGGACAAGCCCCAGGTCGAGCAGACTGGCTGACAGGCTTACTTTTTCGCTGTACTGATACATGATACCCATATCCAGTGAAAAACCTGGGTTTCCGCGGTTCATCATGTACTGAACCGGGTCAATTTCGCCCATCTCAATGCCAGAAATGTTTCCTTCGTCATCCAGTATGATGGTATAGGGGAATGAGGTGTTTACACTGTAATCAGTATCCAGGATCAAACCGAAATTGTCTTCATAGGTGGTCAGGTCCACATGGGATCTGCCCGTGGAGAGATTGGCTTTTCCGAACAGCAATTTGGCGCGAATCCCTGCTGTCAGATAGGGCCCCATCACTTTTGACACTCCAATTGAATACTCCCGTGTGTGGTAGCCGCCCGGTCTGAATCCATCAAAACGGGCAGTCTCTCCGATGAAGGGACCGTTTCCGAGCACTGCGAATTCGGCCAGATCCCTGGGAACAGTTTGAAATCCGTGCACCCTTTCTGCCATGTTGAATGTGAAATAGAGGGATTTGTGCCTGTATCCCAGTGCCACAGGAACAAACATGGCCTCCACGGTATAGATGTCAGTTCTGTGCATCTGGTCCAACACTCCCTCAAGATTCCAGGTATCTGTGCCGGCCAGATCGTTGTAAGTGAAGGCTGTGTTTGAATAGGAGATGTGGGCGGCATTCAACACCGGAATTCCCACGTAATATTTGCACTGGATCTGAATGGCGGGATTTAATAGATTGGATTGGGGTACATCATGCATCAGGTACAAAGTAGCGCTCTGCTGGGCCTGAAGCAGAGAACCTCCAGGAAGGGCCAGGATGGTCCAGGCTAAAACGATGATATATTTAACTTGTAGCCTCAAAAGTCATACGTTAGCTCAACCATCATACCAACATCCACATCGATATGGTAGGTCCTGTAATAGTCCATAAGCGCGGTATCAACCTCAGGATTCAGGAAGGTTGCTCTCAATAGTACTTCAACTGCATTCTGTAGGGGCACAATTCGTTCGTGTTCATACACCACGTCTTTCCTTAGAATGGATGGATCTATGGTTTCCCCCTTCCCCATGATGCGGCCTGGCGGGACGGGAATGGCACCTTCTGAAAACATGGAGTCGATGGGATTCTGATTGATATCCAGGAAGTAGGATTGCATCAGGGCTTCGTTCGGGAAACCGTTGTAAATGTTGATCCGGAACAAGACCTGGTTCAAATCGTCAATGTTATCGCTAAAGGAAGTAAGGTTAATGGGAATCCGTCCTTCCAGTACCACGCTAAATTTATCCAGCCAAACGGGAAGGTTGGTGATGGAATCGATCTCAAACCAGGTGGTATCGAAACCACTCTCTGCATTCAGCCCAAAACTGTCATCACCCAGGGGGAAAGCCAACTCAGGATTCCATTCCAGTTCCGTGGGGAGTGATTCGGGCTTGTCCTTCATGCAGGAAGCAAGTACGATCAATAGTCCGGTCACCACTGACAGGATTGTGAAAGCGCGTCGATACATATTCATAAAGTTAGAACAATCCGCAAAAGATATCGTTCATATGTTATCTGATCAGAAAATTCCTGTTATTTTTGCCGAATTATTACTAAAATCAGTACACATGCTTTCAATTCATAAGATAGGCGGCACGTCCATGTCGAAATTTGAAGATGTATTACAGAATATCATCATCGGACAGGCTGCCGGCAATGACCCTTATAACAGGATCTTTGTGGTTTCTGCTTACAATCATGTGACCAACTGGCTTCTTGAACATAAAAAGACAGGCGAACCTGGTGTTTATGATCTTTTTGTGAAGAGTCAGGATTACAAGTCAGCACTGGATGCTCTTCTTCAGAAACTAATAGAGATTAATCATGGATTGGAAGGAATCAAACTGGATCTGGATCAGGCTGATGCATTTATCACAGACCGCATAGAGCAGTCCAGGAATTACCTGGTCAGCCTGGACGAGGTACTGGCTTCCGGTTACGTAAGCAAGCAGAACATATTGTTGGCAGCCAGGGAGATCCTGGCATCCATTGGGGAGGCTCATTCGGCATACAATTCGGTGAATATTATCAGGAATAACGGATTAAATGCCACCTTGGTGGACCTTTGCGGGTTTCACGATACCGAATACCTCACCATAGATGAACGGATCAGCCGGGCTTTTACGGATCTGGATTGCGCAAAGACCATTGCTGTGGCCACAGGCTATACAAAGGGTACAGAAGGGATCATGAGGGAATTCGACCGGGGATATTCGGAAGTAACCTTCAGCAAGATCGCTGTGGAGATGAAAGCGGCGGAAGCTGTAATTCACAAGGAGTATCACCTCTCCAGTGCCGATCCAGCCATTGTTGGTGTGGATAGTTCCAGGCCCGTGGGCTATACCAATTTTAATGTGGCTGACCAGCTTGCAGATATCGGAATGGAAGCCATCCATCCCAAAGCTTCCAAACCACTTGAAGTGGCAGGCATCAATATTCGTATTAAAAATACCTTCGAGCCCGATCATCCCGGCACACTGATCACAAGGGATTATATGGGGGAAGAGTCGAAAGTGGAGATTATTTCCGGAACCGATAAGGTCACAGCCCTTGAGATTCATGATCCCTTCATGGTCGGACAGGTGGGGTATGACATGAACCTGATGAAAGTGATTCAGCGCCACAAGCTCTCATACATCCTGAAATCCACCAATGCCAACAGCATCACCATGGTTTTCTGGGAGAGGGACATCACAGATGCAGCGCTTATGGAGCTCAGGGGGCTCTACCATAAAGTTACCCGGAGAGATGTGGCCCTGGTTTGTGCCCTGGGTACCAACATCGCGCAACCAGGCTCCCTGGCCAAGGCAGCCACTGCACTGTGGGAGAACAGGATCAATGTGGAGGCTGTATCCCAATCCCTCATGCAGGTGAATATGCAGTTCGTAATCAATCGCAAGGATTACAAAAATGCCATTATTGCCCTGAACCGTGCACTTTGTGTGGATTCCTGAATTGTTACCTTTGGTAAACAACAGTAACACCCTCAGCGTATTATGCGAAATCTTTTGTTAGCTATCCTGGTTCTTTTTTCAATGACCAGGGCGTTTGCCCAGCCGACCCCTGCAAGCGCTTTTCCAGGTGTATTTGAGAAGGAGATTTACTCCAAGGCACTGGGAGAGACCAGGACACTCTATATACACATCCCCGAAAAGAGAGGATTTTACCCGGTGTTTTACCTGCTTGACGCCCAGTCGCTCCAACTGTATGCAGAGGTGCTTCGCTACACGCAGAATATTGAAAAAGTGGGGCCGCATATCATCGTTGGAATTGTTTGCTCGGAAAACCGGAACAGGGACATGTTGCCCCAGGAAGTCCCTGACAGACCCGGATCAGGGGGAGCTCCTGTTTTCCTGCGCTTCCTCACAGAGGAGTTGCAGCCCTATGTGGATAAGAAATTCAGAAACAGTGGTCAGAATATCCTTTTTGGTGGCTCCAATGCAGGGCTTTTCACGCTCTATGCCTTATTGGAAGAACCCGAACATTTTGTGGGATTCATTTCAAGCAGCACAATGATCGGACACTGCAACGATTTTATGGTTCAACTGGCCGGAGAAATGGATCCGGAAAGGCTGCAGGGGAAATACCTGTTTATGAATTATGGAGGTACGGGAGAATATGACAGGGCCAGGGACTACATACCCGCTTTTCATGAATTGCTTATCGCCAAATTTGGAGGCAGCCTCAATTCAACTGTGCAGGTGGTAAAGAGCGGTGGACATGTGCCCACCGGGAGTATTGCTGCCGGTCTGGATTTTATTTATAAAGAAGAATCTCGCTAAAGCATTTAAACTATATTTGACCTTCACAGTCCAATGTATTTATATGACCTATTTCAGAACCATCGGTGTGCTTTGCCTCTTTATGGTATTTATTTCTGCCGAAGCACAGGACAATATCACTCCAGACTCCTCCGGCCGTGAGGATGCCATCAAAGTATTTATCGACTGTTTTCACTGTGATATGAATTTCATACGAGAGGAAATCCCCTATGTAAATTATGTGAGGGATGTGAAAGAAGCACAGGTTTACATCCTTGAAACCAGGGAGCATACAGGCAGCGGGGGGAATAAGTATACCTACACCTTTGTGGGACAGGATAACTTTGAAGGCAAAACCGATACACTTTATTATTCAAGCAGGCCGGACGATTCCAGGGACTACCAGAGGATCTGGAGAACCCAGATGATGAAGATGGGCATGATGCCCTATGTGGCACGCACCCCCCTTTATGATGACGTACGCATCCAACCTACAGAAAGCATGGGACATGAAGAGGTGGTGGACAGATGGAACAACTGGGTATTTGAACTTCAGGTAGAACCCGATTTTGAAGGGGAAGAATCTTACAAAGAATTGTCCTTGGATAATTCCGTGTCGGCCATGAAAATTACCAATGAATGGAAACTTGAATTTGATTTCGATTACCGCTATACAAGAACCAAGTATACCTATGATGACACACTGTATACCAATTATAAGAGTTACCGGGGTTTGGATGTGTTGGCGGTGAAAAGTTTGGGAGAACACTGGTCAGCCGGGATCAGGACCGATGTGGCATCGTCCTCTTATAACAACACGGAATTTTCACTTGATGTAATGCCTTCCATTGAGTATAATGTGTTTCCCTATTCCAAGTCCACACATCGCCAGCTTCGATTTTTATATGGAGTTGGTAATTCGTTCAATATGTACATCGACACTACCATATATGGTCAGATCCAGGAAAATTTGTGGAAGCAGGAACTCCAGGTGGCTTACCAGGTGCAGGAAAAATGGGGTTCCATCAATGTATCCCTTGAAGGGTCCAACTATTTTCATGATTTCTCCAAGAACAGGGTAGAGTTAAGTGGTTTTATTTCAGTCCGAATCCTCAAAGGGCTATCGGTCCGGATCTGGGGAGGAGTCGCCCGTATTAATGATCAGCTCTCTCTCGCCAAAGCCGAGCTCACAGAGGCGGATATTCTTCTGCAGCTTCAGGAACTGGAGACCAATTATAGTATCAATGGTCAGATCGGGATCACCTATACCTTCGGATCGATTTACAACAACATTGTAAACCCGAGATTTGGCAATGGACGAAGGAGGTTTTAATCGTTCACTGAGATCAGATTCCCCACTCCGCTGATATCAGAGGAGATGCTTGGGGTCCCCATGTAAAAGATATTTCCTACACCGGAGACCTGAACATCCAGGCTCCTGGTCACATTGACCTCGCAGTTTCCGGCACCACTGACCCGTATGGTACAGTTTTCTACCTCCATATCCAGCGCTTCCACGTTTCCGGTTCCGGTTATGTATATATCCAGTGCAGGCTGGTGCTCCCCGCTGATCTGGAAATCTCCTGCACCTGTAATGCCTACATAATCGAAAGCAGAGACCACAATTCGGGCCGAGATCTCTTTTTCTGTTTTAACATTCACATCGGGTCTGAAACCGAGGTTTAATATTCCGTTTCTGACTTCATACGTCATTACATCCAGAATCTGCGGCTGGGCATTCAGTTCCACACGCTGGCTTTCTCCGATCAGGATTTCCACATCATAGGTCCCGGTAATGGTAACTCCGGTGAACTCAGAAACCCTAACTTCCATGGTTTCTACATCTCCCGAGCCCACTGCGGTTTGATGGTTCCAGTCACAGGAGGTGATGAAAAGGGCCGAAAGAATAATCAAAACTATTGTGCTGATGGTTTTCATAATGTGTGTTTCCCTGTAAAGAGATGGTTCGGAAGCAAAAGTTGCTTGTGGGGTCACTTTTTTATAAAAATAAAATCACCTCCCTCATCACCAGCATTCTGTATGGTCCCATACTGGGGCACGTTGGGTGAGTTGTTAAGGACAGCGTTTTTAAAGTTTCCGAATAGGGCTTCAGAGGGCAGGAATCTGGCCTCATTTTGCTTCAGCTCCTTGACCAGGTACTTAACAAAAACACTCTGGTCGGGTACTTCCTTCAATGCCCCGCTGGTCATGGCTTTTCGACTGGGGAGTTCGTGAAGTTTCATCACTCCCTGTTCTCCTGATGTAAAACCCGCCCTGGATTTGAATATGGATCCGCTGAAACAGGCATCGGCGATGAGGAGGGTATGTTTGGACCTGATGCTGCCAATAAAATCCCTCAGGGTACTGTTTCGGAACCAGTTGGCTGTATTTGATTCGGCAGCATCATGGGGGAGCCAGTAGCCGATTCCTGATTTCTCATCCCAGAATCCATGTCCTGCATAAAAGATCAAAAGGTTGTCATCGGGGGTTACTTTCTTTTCAAGTTCTTCCAGGGCAATGATCATCTCCACCCGGTTGGGGTTTTTCAGGAAGGTGATGTCACTGCTGTTGAAATTATAGTTGTCGACCAGGGTTTCATAAATTGAATCGGCGTCCTGGATGGGGTAGTCCAGGTCGGTGATTCTTTCATCCATATAGTCGTCTATTCCTATAATCAGGGCATAATATTTCCCCCGGGTCATGGTCTGCTGGTCTTTGACCGGTGCGGATGCGGATGCCGAAACATCGGTGCAATGGACCAGTAGCTGGCTTTTGCCCATCTTTCCCTTTTTGCTGACTGCCACAACTTCGATCAGGTTGTCCCCTTGTACCAGGTCAATTTCTGCCTGGAACACCCCGGCTTCATTCAGGGTTGCCCGCTGATGGTTGATCACCAGGGTCTGAATTCCCTCTACAGCTTCTGCTTTACCAACAATCAGGATGGAGCTCCGGTCGTGTGTAACGCTCCCATTCTCAAGCATTGGGGAAAAAATAGTAATGTCCGGAGCCTGATTGTCCGGTACAACAGTGGCTGGGGCAACAACGCCAGGATCAACCTTTTGTTCCACTCCGACCTGTTGCAAATCTGTCATTTGATCCGATGGGAATGCATGCGCCCAGATTCTCAGTTTCTCTGACAAAAGACAGGAGGAGATGAAATCATTGCTGACCGGACTGGCATCCACAGAGAGCACAATCTGTTCCAGCTTTTCAGAAGCTGCTACCTGACCACCTGTTTCGGTGTCCCAGATCCGGATCATTTGATCATGCCCGCCACTGATCAAGAGCTTGCCCGATGGTGTGTAAGAGAGGCACTGTACCCATCCGGTATGGCCTTCAAGCGTCCTTATCTCAGTCAGATCGCTTGCATCCCAAATTTTGATCAGTTTATCATATCCGCCACTGCTTATCTCCCGGCCATCCGGACTAAAACTGACACAGCCAACCCAGTCCGAATGAGCTTCCACAGTCTTGATCAGGCTGCCGGAATTTATATCCCATAATATCAGGTTTTTATCCCCGCTCCCCGATATGGCCGTGCGACCATCCGGACTGAAGTCAATGCAGGTAATGGATTTTTTGTGGCCCTTTAATTCATACAGCAATTCCAGGTTTCCATCCCGGATGGACCAGGCCCGGAGAATTTTATCCGCGCCACCTGAGAGCAACACGCTTCCCTGGGGATGAATGGCCAATGCCTTGATGGCGCCGGAATGACCTTTGCTTGTAGCGGTAGCCTGGACCAGGGTGGCATCCCAGGTGGTGATCAGACCATCTTCCCCGGCAGAGTAAAGTACCTTGCTGTTCCTGGAAAAAACCACCTGGTTGGGCCGTTTCTTCAGGTTTACCAGGGTGCGGTGGATGATACCGGTTTCTGCATTCCAAATGATGATGTTGTTATCTGAGCCTGTTGTAGCAATGAATTTTCCGTCTGGACTGTAGGTTGCATCATAAATTTTGTGGCTGGTTTCCGCAAGGGTTCTTTTCTCGTTCATTTGACCCGCCAGGGAAACCGACAGGCACCAGATCACTATACCTATAATGAGCGGTCGTTTCATTGGAATACTGCTTAAAGCTCTTTGGATTTCAGGATGCTGATCCTGGTGCCCAGGTTTATTCCGATATCATGGTAATTCACAAGAAAATTCCCTTTGTAAAATGCCTGATCCTGTAGGGCAATAAAATGGTAGCTGGCCATAGCGAAAAGGCCCCAGTTATCATTCAGGGAATATTCAACACCCAGGCCAGCCATAAGCCCTATTCCTACCTGGTACTCAAACCAGTTGACCAATTCACTGTTTTCCTCGTAAAGATCCAGTCTGCCCAGTTCTTCACAGGCCTGGTATTCATTATTTTCAAAATAGGCATCGGTATAATTCAGGGAAACACCTGCGAAAACGAAGGGATTAAAACGATTGCCAGGGGCAAAATAGTACCTGGGGGCGATCCCCAGATGCAGGTTCTTCATATCCATATAGTTCTCCCCGGTGGCAAGGATCGTAGCGGAGGCAGCGTCGTAGATTTCGTAATAGAGATAATTGTAAGCCTCCTCGTTATCGTTGGAAGCGTCAAAATACCAGCCCAAGGAGAAGCTGTAACCCAACTGGAATTCTATGGAGAAATGGCGGTTGAAATTGTACTGGAGTCCGGCCAGTATGGAAGGCCCCCCTTTGAAGTTGGGCATCAGCGAGGGTCCGTGATCTTCCCAGTTCTCTTCCCAGCCGCTCCATCCGACGGTATTAAAATACCCGGCCGAGATGTTGAGGCTGAGTTTCTGTTCGAATTGAGCAGTCAGGGAATTGGGAGCCATGATTGTGATCATGAAGATACCAAGCGAGAAAAGCCGTATCCAGGAAATTCTTGGGTCCATGCGATAGCGTTTAACTGACGATTCCAAAGCGTTAAGATAGCAAGGTTCTGCCCAATTGTCAAACCGCGCCATTCAAAACTGCCCGTTTTCTTTTTGTATCTTTATACATTCAAATCCAAAATAGCATGAGATTTCCATCTTATTCGATATTCCTTGTGGCTGCTGTGTTTCATCTGCTGGTGACAGCTTGTGGTTTGGGAAAAGGATCTTCAGATACCAAGGGTACGGATACCGCTGCTTCAGTTGCCACTTCCAGCGCAGAAGCTGAGGATCTGTTGCGACAGTTTTCCCTTGAGGGAGACATGGAGAAGGTGTCGGCCTCCATGGAAGCGGGAACGGATGTAAATGCCATGGACGCAGACGGAAGAACTGCCCTGATGTTTGCCGCCTTCAATGGACACTCCGAAATTGTGCTGATGTTGTTGGATAAGGGAGCGGTGCTGGACCGCCGTGACCAGATGGGAAGAACGGCACTGCTTTATGCTGCCACCGGTCCCTTTCCTGAAACGGTTAGCATTTTGCTTGACAGGGGATCTGAGCCCAATGTGGTGGACTCGGATGAACATTTTTCTCCCCTCATGCATGCGGCGGCAGAAGGAAACCTTGATGTTGTCAAAGTTCTGCTAAAGGCTGGTGCAGACCTGACCCTGATGGATGTGGACGGAGATGACGCATCATCCTTTGCAAGGCAATCCGGACACATGGAGGTGGTACAATTGTTGGAAGATGCCCGCGCAGCAATGAAATAGTTTACCGCGCTGCTTTGACAAACTTGACGGAGTGTGTACCCGATTCCGTCTCAACCACCATCACATAGATGCCTGCTGACAGCAGGGAAACATCCATGCTTTCGTTAAACTGTCCTCCCCAGCCCTGGATCCGGCGCTCCATAATCATCCTCCCGGTAAGGTCAATCAGGTGCACAGCAATCTCATCCGGGGCCATCCCGCCGACCGTGCGTACAGCAATGTTTAGCATATCAGCCACGGGATTGGGGAAGAGGGAGATCTCAAAGACCTGCTGTGGAATTGTCGAAACAGAAGTATTCACGTTGCTGTAGCCTGGAGTATAGAAGTCCATGGAAACAATGTTGTCCGCACCATCCGGGTACCTCCCCATCGAAATATTGGTAAACTGGGTAATATAAGGAATGGTATCAATCCACACAGAATGGGTCCCCGACATATAGGAGAGGCCCACATCTTCGCCCGCCGAATTCAATCTGAAATCAAGATGCTTCGGTCCGAGCAAGGGATTTCCATCTGCAAAGAAGACCAGGAAATCTGAAGCTTTTACCGTGGTTATATCAGGGAATCCCGAAGGAATGCGCCATTTTGAAGGTACTTCCAGACTGTCGGTAAAGTAGAGGCCGGCCAGGTCCACATCGCTTGCCCCTGCATTGTAGACTTCTATCCAGTCCCCGTCATTTCCATGTTCGTCCAGGTAGGCACCCTGATTGGAAGCCATGATCTCATTGATACGCAGATCCAGGTCCAGTACAACCGTTTCGGTAACCGGCCGGATGCTGATCCCGGATCCGGAACTGAATTTTAAAGGATTTCCTTCCATCACCTGGGTTCCTTCCCCTGATACACTTAGGGCTGAAAGCTCCAGGTCGAAACTGATATCCGAGCTGGTGGGGCTGCTCTGGTGGATCTCCACAGCGAAAACATTTGTGCCCTGTTGAAACAGATTTTTGTCCACCTCATATTCGAAATAGGTAAATTCATCATTTCCGCCTGCAAAGTTCTCTGCCACGGTTTCCGGCAGCACCGTTCCCTCCGGCATATTTACCCTGAAGGCTTCCACTCCGTTTATATAGACCACCGCCCCATCATCCCGCATCAACCTGGCTGTGTAGCTGTCGTACAGAGCGATGTCTTCAATTTCCAGGGAAGACCTGAAGTAGCTTGTAATGTGTTTGTTCTGGTCATCAGATCCGTAACTCAGAAGGGTCGATTCGTCCCCGTCTCCGTAACCCAGTTCTCCCGGGCCTTCGGGCCAGGCCGAATCGTCATAGCCGGAGTCTTTCCATGTGTCACCGGGATAGATCCCCGAGTCATCATAATGCCAGTTTGAATTTCGGGGCAAAAGGACAGAACTTGTAGACTGTGATGAGGTGATTTCCCAGTGTTTGAGCTTGTATCCCGGGGCTGCCTGGAAATTCAGTTGCATGTCCAGACCAGCGAGGTAGCTTCCATCCAATCCTTCCAAAGGTACAACAACACCATTGGCCAGAATTTCTCCTGTATTTCCCGGAGAGTCGATGTGCAGGTCCACCATTTCGCCCATTGAAAAGAAGTTCCTCATGTTGTTCCATACATGGCCGGGCCGCTGTCGTGCAAATTCCCTGATCTCTTCCACCCTGGCATCCCATGCACCCATGGAGGAGATGATTCGCCACCTGTCGATGTGTCCGGGCATTTCAGAATAGATGTTGGTATAGAGCGAGTCAATCACCCCGATCACGTTCTCACTGCTCAGTGTGGTGTTCAGGTACATGGTGTACCGCTTCACAAACTCCTCCCTGAAACCTTCGTTCTCCATCAGCCGCCTGATGAGGAGGGTGGAATAATCAGGGTTGGGCCAGCTGTTTCCGCCTTCAAGGGTGGAGAATTCGAACATATCGATCCCCGGGTCGAAGTCGTAGAGGCCCATGGCGAATTCCATATCAAACATGATAAATCTCCATTTGCTTTCATTCACCCTGTCTCTCCAGTATTTCTGGTTGTTGCCCGGCCAGTCGCGGTTGGCGAAAAACAGCTGGGTGATCAGGTAGTCGATGTAGGAGTTGATGTCTATCCGGGATGCCACAAAACCATAATCCCTTTCGTGGGCCAGGGAGTGCTCATACAAATAATCCATCAGCTCCAGCCAATGGTCAGTGGAACCTGCAAACACCTCGTAGAAGTTCTTCAGGAAATCCAGGTTCTCAGCCGGGATCCCGTAGTTGGAGGTGACCCAGTGCTCATTGACCTTTTCCCTTAAATTAAGGATTCCCCAGTATTCCCCGTTCAGGTAGGTTTGCACCGGTTCATAGGCCTGGAAATCAATATCCATTACCGGTGAGACTGTGGCCTGTATGACCGCGTCCCTGATAAAGGTATACTGGTTGTCGTTCCCTGCGTTCCGAAGGATCAATCCCTTGAATTCGTCCACATCCTTTTCCCGGAAGAATGGATATTCCATGGAAGTGGAACCATATTGACTGCGGGCAAACAATCCGAACGATTTCAGGGATGCCTGCCTGCTGCACCCGCCATGGATTTTCATGCCACCATTCATCTGGAGTTGGAGGTTTCCTTCACGGTCGAAGTATTCCATACTCATGGGCCTCTCCCAGGGCTGGTTCCAGTTTCGCAGCGCACCATTGGAGCAATATCCGGAAATCCCGTTTTTTCCAATTACATGGATCCCGATATAGTCGTCCCACAGGTTCATGGGATCGGTGGACAATGACACCACGGGCAGGGGATAGGGATCATGAACAATGTAGGTGGAGGTGGCTACATCGCCCGGTTCCTTTCCGCTCACCCAGGCCCTGGCCCGTATCACTTGATCTGTCAATACATAGATGTCACCGGAATAAACCAGATCGGAGTATTCCGGTTCCGAACCATCTGTGGTGTACCTGATGGTACTTCCAGGTTCTCCTGCAAGGGTCACATGGATACCATCGGGATAGATACCTCCCGGTGGATCAAATTGTACACTTCCTGCTACCTGGTAGGAAGAGGTTTCGTTGTTGGCTTCCCCGGGTGTGGGCTTATCAAAAAAGGCCATGGTTCCGTTTTCCAGCCTTCCATAGGAGTCATTGGTATACATTCTGGGGAAGGCAACGGAGTCGACCATCCCGTCTACCGCAGAATAGAGCAGGACATACTCTCCGGTGGCATCCAGTTTGAAATTGGCATGGAGATTTTCCCCAATCTGGTCGGTGCCATCAGCAAATATCAGGAGATATCCAAAGCCTGGTATCTGTATGTTGGAAGGGAGTTTCCATTTGGTGGGATTTTTCGGATCATCGGAAAGAAAGTACCCGATCAGGTTGACTTCCGACGAAGCGCTGTTGTATATCTCAATCCAGTCGTTGGGCTGACCCGTAACTGGATTCACAGCGCCAAATACATTGTCAGCGAGCAATTCATTGATCTGAAGCTGCCCAAGCACTTCAAGGCCAGGCCTGACGATGGTCAGAAGTAGTATGAATAAGAAAATTCGCATCAATCGATTTTAGGCTGCTAAGATAGAAAAATGTGAGCCGGAACCATTCAAAACTATAACTTTGGGAAACTAAGAATAGTTGCATGTCAGGAGCTGATCGAGATTTTCCGCTGAAGGATTTTTACGGAACCATCCATTCCACCTATGACCGTGTGAACCGCGTATTTACCTTTGGGAGGGATGTGGCCTGGAGAAGAAAAGCAGCAGAAGCCTGTTTGCAGGGTGATCCGGCTTCCATCCTGGATGTCTGCACCGGAACCGGTGATTTCATACTTGAGATCGCCCGGCAGGCCGGTGAAAGTAAAAGGGCGGTCGAGCTAAGCGGGTACGATTTCAGCAGGGAGATGCTCAGTGAGGCCCGGGTGAAAGCAGAGAATTTGTCAGGCAGCCCGGGAATTCCTCCCATTGATTTCCTGGAAGGGGATGTGGGACATATGCCCTTTGATTCGGACCATTTTCATGCACTGGGAATCACCTTCGGAATTAGGAACCTGGTGTATGAAAATTCGGGTGCTGAACGGCATTTGCAGGAACTGTACCGGGTCCTGAAACCCGGGGGCAGCCTGGTCATCCTTGAAAGCAGCAAACCGGAAAGCCGACTGTGGCGCCTGTTCAATAACATCTATCTTCAGTTCTTCCTGCCCTACCTGGGGGGCCTGCTCTCAGGGAACCTGAAAGCCTACAAATACCTGGCCCAATCCTCAAGGAATTACTACAGTATCAGTGAGATGGGAGAGATCCTGGAGAACGCAGGGTTTAAAATCCAAAGCAGCAGGTCACTTTTCCTGGGATCGGTCATGTTGCTGGTGGCCGGGAAGTAATGTATATTTGACTTTGAAATTTTTCCGGATGACCATCGAAGAGATCAACAGGATTTGCAAAGGTACCCTGATGGACCTTTTGAACATCAGGTTTACGGGTTACTCGGATAGCCATGTGGAAGCAGAGATGGTAATTACCCCGGACCTCTACCAGCCCACAGGTACAGTCCATGGCGGAGCCCTTATTGCACTGGCGGAGTCGGTAGGCAGCGCCGGATCATTTCTGCTGGTGGATCCGGAGAAGTTCCAGGTTTTCGGATCCGTGGTCAACAGTCAGCATCTCAACCCGGCACGCGAGGGGACACTTTATGCAAAGGCCAGAATGGTTGCGAAAGCTGATTTTAAACATATCTGGGATGTGGAAATAAAGGATGACCAAGGCAAACTTATTTCCATCAGCCGTGTTACAAATAGTGTTAAACCAAAACAGAAGGAGGCAGAATAGCCGGGCGCGAAAAATGAATGAAGGTCTGATACAAATTCATCAACTTACCATCTCGAAAAACCTGCCTTTTGTTACTTTCCGATTACCCCAGCAGGTTCACTCCACAACCTATATCCAGACTGTACCGGGGAACGGACCATGCAGCTCCATTCTGGATATTGCCAGTGAAACCGGTTTTGTTATGGCTCCCTTCGATACCAGGAACGGTTTTCCCTATTTGCTGATCAGGCCCGACCTCGTGCTTGAATCAAACCGGATCGGTACAGATCAGATCAAAGAGGTGGAAGCACTGGAAGAGAGAGAGGCTCCCCGGTGGCCGGATCTCGACCCGGTGGTAACCGGCCGGGAGTTATACATGGACCAGGTCAACGCCATTAAATCAACCATCGCCAACGGGGCTTTCCAGAAAGCGGTTCTTTCCAGGATCCGGGTGGTTCCTGGGGCCTATTCCTCCCTGATTCCAAAGTTGTTTCAAACCATTTGCAAAAGGCATCCCAATGCCTTTGTTTACCTCTTTAAAAGCGATGAGCACTTTTGGCTGGGAGCCTCACCTGAGCCGTTGCTCAGGTTGCAGGAAGGCCGGATTTCCACAGTCTCCCTTGCCGGGACCAGGCCTTATGCCGAGAAGCATATGAATATCAATAAGTGGACCGTGAAGGAGGTCCTGGAGCAAGAGTATGTGACCAGGTACATCCACGATGTGTTTCACTCCTTCGGGATCAGGGACTACCGGGTCACCTCACCCTATGTGAAAAAGGCGGGTAACCTGCTCCATCTGAGAACCGATTTCTCCGTAGATTTTGACCTGGTCAAAGGAAAACTGTGGGACCTTGTTGAAGCACTTCATCCCACACCTGCAGTGGCAGGACAACCCAAGGCCGATGCCATACGATTTATTAAGAACCTGGAGCCCCACCAGAGGGATTACTATACCGGGTTCCTCGGACCGGTTACCCACGAGGAGGAAATCGATCTCTTTGTCAACCTGAGGTGTCTTAAAATTACGCCTGACTACCTGGCATTGTACGTGGGTGGAGGGATCACCCTGGATTCAGACCCTTCTGATGAATGGGATGAAACCATGTGGAAGGCAGAATCGCTGTTGAAGATCCTCCGCACCTATATCAAAAACCTTGACCAGGCCCATGGAGCATAATCAACACATCGCTGAACTGGCCCCTATGTTTCACAGGCTGGGGATCACACAGGTTGTGATTTGCCCCGGCAGCAGGAATGCTCCCCTGACACAACTTTTTACTTCGGATAAGACTTTCCGCTGCCACGGCATTGTGGATGAGCGGTCTGCCGGATATGTGGCCCTGGGGATGGCCCGTGAACTTCGAGAGCCGGTGATCGTGGTTACCACCTCGGGTACTGCTGTGCTCAACCTGGCGCCAGCACTGGCGGAGGCCTTTCACCAGCAAATTCCACTGGTGGTAATGACGGCTGACAGACCCCTGGAGGTGATTCCCCAGTTCAATAACCAGTGGCTGGACCAGGAAGCCCCCTTCTACTCTTTTTCCAGGGGTTTTCTGCAAATACCGGTGAAAGTTCATCATCCTGAAGAACTTGAACGATTGATGAAGCAGGTGAAGCGGCTGGTGGTTACCGCCGGAACCGTGCCGGCCGGTCCGGTTCATATCAATCTTTCACTGGCTGAACCACTTTACGAAAAACTACCGGAACCCTTATTGGAACCTGAAAGCTTTGAAGAGGAACTGGAAGCAGACAAGGCGCGTTGTCCGGAGCTAAGTGTTGCACCGGACCTGAAAATTCTTATCCTGGCAGGAACGGGAACCCACGGCGGGGAAGTCCGGGAGAAGCTTGAACAAATGATGCAGTGCAGGCAGGCCATGGTTGTGGCAGAAAATATTGCCAACATGCCGGGGGAGGGATTTTGTGCTTTTCCGGACCTGCTTCTTGCAGGGGCTCGAGAGAGGGAGAAGGAGGAGCTTTTTCCCGACCTGGTGATCTCATTCGGGGGACAGGTGGTTTCCAAGCGCCTGAAACTTTTTCTGCAGGCTCATCCGGATTTGCATCATACTGAAATTAAAGGAGATGTAGCGCTCTTCCTGGATCAATTGATGGGGCAGCATCCCCCTGCTGTTGATTTTAAAAACAGCTATCAGCAAGCCTGGGATGCAGCGGGGAAGAGGATTTTGACTGAGGCCCGTAAGAAAATGGAAAACCTGCCCTTTGCCAACCTTTCGGTGATGGACAGGATTCTTTTCGCTCTCCCGGGAAATACAGTCCTCCACCTGGGAAACAGCGGAAGCATACGCTATTCGCAGCTTGTTCCGCGCAGGATTGAACAAAGCTGTTATGCCAACAGGGGAACCTCGGGCATTGATGGATGTTTATCCACTGCTGTGGGCGCAGCAAAAGTTTCCGGGGAGATGCATGTGCTGGTGTTGGGGGATCTCAGTTTTGTATATGACTCCAACGCCTTGTGGAACCGCGACTTTCCTGAAAACCTCAGGATCATCGTGATCAACGATGGGGGAGGAGGAATCTTCAGGTTACTGGACGGCCCTGACCGAATGGATTTCTTCGAAGAATTTTCGGTAACCCAACATCCGGTTTCACTGGAATTGCTGGGGCAGGCCTTCGGAAGGCAGGTGCGGCGTGCATCCGCTTTCCGGGAGCTGGACAAAGAGCTTACCGATCTTTTTCAGACCGGGAACAAAAATTGCATCCTGGAGGTGGATACTACTGGCAGTGAAAATAGTCATATCTTTAAGGACTTTATGGATTTTAAGCAATAGCAGATCATGTCAGGCAGAGAATGGAAAATCCTCGGGGAATTTGAGGAAATAAGGTTCGAGTATTTTGAGGGAATTGCAAAGATCACCATCAATCGTCCCAGGTATTACAATGCATTTACACCCGATACCACAAGGGAGATGAGTGAGGCCCTGGTGGTTTGCAGGGAGATGGCAAAAGTGCGTGTGGTGATCCTCACAGGGGAAGGTGACAAGGCCTTTTGCAGTGGTGGAGACCAGAATGTTAAAAGTTTTGCCGGTTATGTGGGCAAGGACGGGGTACCCAGGCTCAATGTGCTGGATGTGCAACGTCAGATCAGGAGCCTTCCCAAGCCGGTGATTGCTATGGTGAATGGATATGCCATTGGCGGAGGACATGTTTTGCACGTGGTGTGTGATCTGAGCATTGTTTCGGAGAACGCGCGTTTCGGTCAGACCGGCCCCAAGGTGGGAAGTTTTGATGCCGGTTTCGGATCCTCCTACCTGGCCAGGCATGTGGGACAGAAAAAAGCCCGTGAGATCTGGTTCCTTTGCGAGCAGTACACTGCTGCCGAAGCCCTGGAAATGGGACTTGTAAACAAGGTGGTCCCTTTGGAAAACCTTGAGGATACAACCGTGGCATGGTGCAACAAGATTATGGAGCACAGTCCCGTCGCGCTTCGTATGATCAAGGCCGGTCTCAACGCTGAACTGGATGGTCAGGCAGGTATCCAGGAGCTGGCGGGAAATGCCACCATGCTATACTACATGACCGAAGAGGCACAGGAAGGCAAGAATGCCTTCCTTGAGAAAAGAAAACCGGACTGGGACCAGTTTCCCAAGTTGCCCTGACCCCCATGCCAAGAAAATAACTAATTTTGTTCCATGAACAACACCGCGATCTGGCTTCAGGCATTTCGTCTGCGTACCCTCCCTCTGGCGCTTTCAGCTACTATACTGGGAAGTTTCGTAGCTTTTGCGGAGGAGCAGTTTAAATGGGGCGTGTTCATTTTTGGATCACTGACCACCCTCTTCCTGCAGGTACTCTCCAATCTTGCCAATGATTATGGTGATGCCGTGAAGGGAACAGATAATAAAGAACGCCTGGGCCCCCTTCGTGTGACTCAGTCCGGACTGGTAAGCCGGAGGCACATGCGCTGGATGATCGGGGTTTTCGTGAGTCTGAGCCTGGTATCGGGATCGCTTCTGATCTGGATCGGACTCAGGGGGGGGCAAATGCTGGGGTATGTGCTTTTCTTCATTCTGGGCTTCTCGGCAATTTTTGCTGCCATCAAATACACCATCGGGAAACGACCCTATGGATACGTAGGCTTTGGCGACATCATGGTCTTTATCTATTTTGGAATCCTGGGCGTGGCCGGCACCTATTTTCTTCACACAGGGAGCTTTCACCTGAGCATTTTACTGCCCGCTTCTTCGGTGGGACTCTTCAGCGTGGGTGTGCTCAACCTGAACAACATGCGCGACCATGTGAATGATGCGGCCAACGGTAAGCATACCCTGGTGGTTCGTATGGGACTGGCATGGGCCAAGGGCTATCATGTTGTTTTACTTGGAACCGCATTCCTGCTGGCCCTGGCCTATACCCTCACCAATTTCGAATCCTATTACCAGCTTTTTTTCCTGCTGCCGGTACCCCTGCTGATTTCTGATATCCAGAAGGTCATCACCAACACTGTTCCGGTGGAACTAAATTCCGAGCTCAGGAAACTGGCCATGGCTACGCTTTTGTTCTCCCTTGCATTTGGCATCGGACTGGTGCTCTAAAGCTTGTTGACCCGGATGCTACAGGCCCGATACATCTCCCATCCTTTACATTTTATTCGTCCGGCGGGCACCTCCAGGGGTGTTCTCCAAATGAAAGCATGCTGGTTTCTGGTGCTGACCGATGCCGAAGGCTGCACCGGGATCGGTGAGGTTTCCTTTATACCCGGACTGAGCATCGAAGATCCCCAAGAGATGGAGATAAAGCTGGATCATATTTGCAAGCTGATTGGAAGGGGAGAGATGGACCCAAGGCAGGCCCTGCCTTCCATGCCCGGGATTCAGTTTGCCCTGGAATGTGCCCTGATAGATATTGAATCAGGTGGCAGGAGCATCCTGTACCCGTCGGACTTTACCCGGGGCCTGAACGGAATTCGCACCAACGGTCTGATCTGGATGGGCCGGAGGGAAAGCATGATGGAACAGGTAAGGAAAAAGATGGAGGCAGGCTTCTCCGTTTTGAAGATGAAGGTGGGTGCCCTTGATTTCAGTGAGGAGCTTGAAGTGCTTGGCTGGATCAGGAAGGAGTTTGGGACCGGGGATCTGGAGATCAGGCTGGATGCCAATGGTGCCTGGGACGCGAAAGAAGCGCAAAAGAAAATGAAACAACTTGTCCCCTTGGACATACATTCCATCGAACAGCCCATTGCGGTTGGACAGGCCGGGGCCATGGCCGGACTGTGCCGGGAGGCGATCATTCCCATCGCACTGGATGAGGAACTCATCGGGATATTTGCTTCCGAAAAGCGCAGGCAGCTGCTGGGGGAAATTCAACCCCAGTACATTATCCTGAAGCCCGGATTGCTGGGTGGTATATCCCAGGCAGAGGAATGGATCCGGTTTGCTGCTGAGAATAACACAGGATGGTGGGTGACCTCGGCCCTGGAATCGAACATCGGTTTGAATGCCATTGCGCAGTGGACGGCCCACCTGGGGGTGAACATGCCCCAGGGACTGGGAACCGGTTCTTTGTTCAGCAACAACGTTCCTTCCCCACTGCAGATGGAGGGAGAGACGCTCTGGTACCGGGCGGAGAGGGGATGGGACCTGGCCATATTGAATACTGATTCCTGAGCATCATGAAGCAAGGGGAGATATACCGCATCGAAGGCAGCGTCTTTACCCGGGACGCCCTGCTGGCTCACAGTCACATGATGGTTCAAAACTGCAACAATCCTGACTGGTACCGCAAAGTATTTGCTTTTATCCAGCTTTACCTGGATCCATCCGCTGGCCCTGTTCTTCAGCGATCCAGCGGAACCACCGGCGATCCGAAAGAGTTTAGGTTGGAAAGGGCAGCCATGGAAACCAGTGCCCGGAAGACCCTGGATTTTTTTGGGTTGAAAGCAGAAAAGCGGGTTTTGCTGGGCTTATCAGTGGATTATATTGCCGGAAAGATGATGGTGGTCAGGGCACTTGAGGGCGGATTGGATCTGGTCCTTACCGAACCCTCCGCCAGGCCACTCAAGGCGGTGGAGGGCAGCTTTGATTTTGTACCCATGGTTCCCATGCAGGTAAAGGAGTCGCTGAATGCAGGTGATGATCTTGGTCGTTGCGGGACCTTGCTCATTGGCGGGGGAGAGCTTTCATCCACTTTGAGAAATGAGCTCGGCAGCATGGCCTCACCCAGGGTTTTTGAATCCTTCGGCATGAGCGAAACCTACACCCATTTCGCCCTGAGACAGCTGAACGGTCCGGACCCCGAACCTTCCTTCCGGCTCCTCGAAGGCGCCCTGATCCATACAGATACGAGGGGATGCCTGGTGGTGGACCTGCCCGGTGTCACTGCCCATCCGGTGATTACCAACGACCTGGTTGAGATTTTCGAGCCGGACGAAGAGGGGGCCCCCGGGTTCCGCTGGCTGGGTCGCATCGATAACATCATCAACACCGGTGGGATTAAAATCATTCCCGAGATTCTGGAAAAGCGGATTTCTCAATGGCTTGGTGTGCCCGTGCTTCTCCTGCCGTTTCCCGACGAAAAACTGGGTCAGAAGATGGTGCTGCTGATGGAGTATGGAGATGGCTTAAGAATTCAGGCCGCGCAAATTGACCAATGGAAGGAAATCCTGGCCAGCAACCTTTCTCCCCACGAACTTCCAAAAGACTTTATTCCCGTACCGGAGATACCCTGCAATACAAACTTCAAACCTGACCGGAAAGCTGCACGGGAAAAGTTTGGGTTTATTTGATCGAATATTATAAATTTACCTGATGATGTGCGTAGGGAATTCACGAATGCCCTGCAAAATGAAGAATTTACTTCTGCTGATTCTGGTGCTTCTGGCTACTTACGCCTGTGAGAAAGAAGAGCTTTCCATTTATAATAATAAGGACAATCTATATGGTGACTATTTTGGGGAACCCGATCCCGGGGAGACTCCCCGTAGGTTTTGTCCTGATTTTTTCTCCGTGGAGTTGCATTCGCCACCGGTCTTTTCTTCCGATGGTAGAGAAGTGTACTGGAGCCTCATGGGTTCAGACTTTACTGATATACTGGAGATGAGGCAGAGCGAGGGTACATGGAGCAAACCTCTTGTTGCTTCTTTTAACCTGGGGAACAACAACGATGCTCCCTTCATGACTCCCGACGGACAAAGATTGTATTTTCTATCAGCTGAAGAATCTTCCCCGGGCGATTTCGATGAGAATCTCTACTATGTCAGCCATAAATAAACTCGCATCCCCAAAATGAATGAACCAGTCCAACACGGCGCTTTTAAATCAATCCTCCTGCACCTGTTGCCGGGGGTGATCATTGCTGTTTTTATTTTTGTATTCTCGCGTCCCTTTTTCACAGGGCTTCTTGGTATTGATCCCAGGCTGGGACCCTTGCTCGGTTTCCTGCTCTCGGTACTGTTGATATTAATTCCGCTTCAGCTGGGCATCCTGTTCATTGCCGGGAAAGTTGAAACGGGAAGATTCACCATTAAAGGGCTTTTTCCCTACCTGGATAAAAGCAGGAGAAGGGACTACCTGGTTTTCGTGCCCCTGCTGATCGTGTATTGCCTTTTACTTTTTGTAGTGCTGGCACCGGCCATCCAGGATCACATCATCAGGATCTTCTTTTCCTGGTGGCCGGAGGAATATAACTTCCAGCTGGTTCTCCAGGATCCAAAATCTCTAGCCGGGTACCAGGGGGTTATGGTTTTGGCGATAAGTTATATATTCCTGTCCTGCCTGGCCGGACCTTTCGTTGAGGAACTCTATTTCCGGGGCTACCTGCTTCCCAGGATGGAGAAATACGCGGGCTCCTGGTCGCCGCTGCTCAATACAACACTCTTCTCCCTGTACCATTTCTTTTCTCCCTGGGAATTCCTGATCAGGATTGCCGGCGTCTGGCCTATGGTGCACCTGGTAAAGAAGAAAAGGGACATCCGTTTCGGAATCCTGGTCCACCTCACGCTGAATACCCTGGGCGGGATCATGATGCTTATTATACTGATGAGATGATGAAGAAATACTTGAAATATCTGTTCCCCGGCTTACTTTTGATCCTGAACTCCTGTGAGGAATTTCCTCCCTCTGAATTTGAAATAGGCAACGTGGTCCTGGACTGTGCCTATGACGTTTTTATTGAAGGAGAATACGCCTATGTAACGCATAATGGAGGATTGGCTATAATTAATATAAGTAACCCGGACAGGCCCGATCTGGCTTCTACCATTGAAACCGGTGAGTCTGCTACGGGAATCCTGGTTGAGAATGGCATTGCCTATCTTGGTTCGGGAGGAAGGAACAATCTGAAGATTATCGATGTGAATGACGGGTATCATCCCGTGATCCTTTCGTCCATTGATGTTCCGGGTGTAAGCAGTGGACTTGCAAAAAATGAGCACCATTTGTTTCTTTCCACCTGGGACGGATCCCTGATAACGGTTTCCATTGAAGATATGGATTCGCCCCGGGTAATTTCGACCCTGAATTGTGAAGGTGATGGTAAAGATATAACGCTGAAAGGAAACATCGCATATTATGCCAACGCTCAAAAGGGGATACAGATCATTGATGTAGCTGATCCTTATAATCCTGAGATTCTTTCCGTGGTTGAAGGATCCTATGGAGCTTTTGACATTCATATGGAAGATGCCTACCTCTTTCTCGGGAGGCACAACAGGGGCTTCTCCATTTTTGGCATAGAAGATGATCATTCTCTATCGAAGATCTATTCCGGATCAAACGGGGGCGAAGCCTGGGGGATAAGCAGGGAAGGAGACCGACTGTATATAGGCGATCTACAGGAGGGCGTTGAAATCTGGGACGTCTCCATCCTGGAGAAACCGGAAATCATTGAAACCATAGCCGAATATGCACCGCATGATTTGGTATTCAGTAATGGAAAAATTTTCCTGGCCGACCAGGACCGGGATTTTGTTATTATTGAGTATTAAGGAGTGATCTTCTCAGGAGGGGACCGGGTTTTCCATGAAATATATACATTGCATGTCTATATTTCATGCTATGAATTCACGAAAGGACCTGTTCTTCCTGCTTGCTGTTCTTGTTTTCTTCCTCCCCTTCTTCATTTTCAGAGAAGTTTTTGAGGCGTATTATCGCTTCAACCTGGAGCATGGTGTGCTCATGAGCTTCATCAAGTTCGCCATCCTGGCCACTCTGGGAGAGGTCATCGGGCTCAGGATTAAAACAGGCAGCTATCATAAAAAAGGATTTGGACTGCTTCCCCGTGCCATCGTCTGGGGATTTCTTGGTATTACCATTTACATGGCTTTCGCGATTTTCTCGGCAGGAACACCTGTTCTTCTGGAAAGAATGGGTATGGAGGGAGCTGGTTCTGTTTTGCATTCGGAACTGGGCTGGAAGAAGGTCCTTGTTGCCTTCAGTATTTCAACAGCGCTGAACCTGTTCTATGCGCCGGTAATGATGACTTTCCACAAAATTACAGATATCCATATCCTGGAAACAGGAGGAAGCCTGGGTGGATTTTTCACACGCCTCCATTTTGCCAGGATTTTCAGGGACATTGACTGGGATGTCCAATGGAATTTTATATTCAAGCGGACCATTCCACTTTTCTGGATTCCAGCCCAGACCATAACCTTCCTCTTGCCCGAGGAATTCAGGGTGCTCTTCGCAGCCTTCCTGGGTATCGTGCTGGGCGTTTTGCTTGCCGTTGCGGCATTAAAATGATCTGGTTCAGCTATTGACCCGTATTACTTCCTTTGTTATTTTTATAGTTTCTAAATAAGCAAGAATATCTATTAGAACCTATAAACTCATTTGCTATGAAAGTTTTAAAAATTATCGGAATCATTGTGGGTGTGCTGGTTGCGGCCATCCTGATTGTCCCTCTCTTTTCTCCTGCAACTGCAGAAGTAAGCTCTGAAATCCACATGGCCCTTGAACCTGCACAGATCTTCCCTTCTGTGGCCTCCTTCGAGGGCCGTGAGGCATGGGATCCGTGGCTCACCACAGACAGCACTGCTTCGGCCACCATTGAGTCGAAACCCGGATATGTAGGATCCTCCTATGCCTGGGAGGGCGAGGCTGTGGGATTTGGAAAGATGGAGGTGATCTCCGTAAAAGAAAATGAATACATCGAGTCCCACCTGTGGTTTGGAGATGTGGAAACTCCGGCTCTGGTGGAATGGTCCTTTGATGCAGAGAATGGAGGAAGCCATGTAACCTGGTCCTTTTCACAGGAAACTGCCTGGCCATTGGAACGTCTGGGAATGATGATTGGAAAGGTTTTCCTGAAGAAAAGTTTTGACGAGGGACTGGCCAATCTGAAAGCGCACCTGGAGGCAAATCCACCGCAGCTAAGCCCACTGGGGCCCATCAGCATCGAAACCCTGATTTCATTCCCGGTCAAATAGCATGGACCTCAAGGATATCGGGAAGATCTTCTACCGGGATGGCTACCGGATTGCCAGTCAGCAGCTGGGAGCTGAGGTGAGTGTTCGGACCCTGAAGGAGGCCATCAGAACGCTGTACCAGGAGCTGGATGGATTGCTTGAAGCTTTCCTGCAAAGATCTGCCTTGGACGGGAAGCCGGCGGATTGCAAAAAGGGGTGTTCCTGGTGCTGTCACCAGGAGGTTTTTACCATCACCCATGAACTGCTTTTCCTGCATGAGCATATCCTTCAGAATCATGATCAGAAAGAGAAGGATGGTTTTATTTCCAGGGCAAGGGAAAAGACTATCCTAACCCTGAATAAATCTTTGGAAGAGCAGCTCCGCGTGAGAGCCCCATGTCCATTCCTGGTCAAGGGGACATGTGCTGTATATGCATGCAGGCCCATGGCCTGCCGTATCTACCTTTCTTCCTCGGCAGCATCATGCAAAAAGGAGTATGAGCAGCCCGGCAACAGAACAAACATCCCTGACCTTTTTGAGTTTCCGCTTCAGGCAGGCCGTATGATGAATGAAGGATTCACTGCCTACCTGAGGCAGACCGGAAAGCAGTCCACTGAAATGCCTTTGGAACAGGGGTATGCCTCGGTGGTCACACTCGGCCAGACCTTTGAATCCTGGATCGGGTAGGTTTTTGTTATATTAGCAGGTATGAAAGAACTGATCCTCGGAGTGGTTCGTGAAACCAAAGATCCACCTGACCGAAGGGTGCCCCTTACTCCGTTACAATGTAAAGAACTGATGGTCCTGCACGGTGGCCTCAGCATTGTGGTCCAGCCGTCCGATTACCGTTGCTATTCCGACCAGGAGTACAAAGATGCTGGGATTCATTTGAAAGAGGATCTTTCCGGCTGTGATGTTTTGATGGGCGTCAAAGAGGTGAAAATTGAGAAACTGATACCGGAGAAGACCTATCTTTTTTTCTCACACACCGCCAAAAAGCAGCCCTATAACAGGGATCTTTTACAGGCCGTAATTCAAAAGAAAATCAGGCTTCTGGATTATGAGTACCTCACCGGCAGGGACAAGGTCCGTGTGGTGGCATTTGGCCGTTGGGCCGGCGTGGTGGGGGCATACAACGGACTGAGGTCTTTTGGCCTTCGGACCGGTAGATTTGAACTCCCACCTGCATCAGCTTGCAAGGACCTGGAAGTCTTGCGATCCGGGTTGAAACACCTTGCTATGGGAAAAACCCGCATTGCCGTAACCGGCGGCGGGCGCGTAGCCGGAGGAGCACTGGAGATCCTGGAGGCAGCAGGACTGAAACAGGTGAAACCGGAAGCTTATCTCTCACGGTCCTTTGATACTTCAATATTCACACGTCTTGATCCCTGGCACTATACCCGCCGAAAGGATGGACTGGCCTTCGATTTTAAACATTTTGTTGACCAGCCCTACCTTTATAAGAACAGTTTTCTTCCCTATGCAAGGCGGACAGACATGTTCATTGCCTGTCACTTCTGGGATCCCAAGGCACCGGTTTTACTGACCCGGGAGGACCTTACAGGCGGACAGGTTCCCATTCGGATTGTAGCTGACATCAGTTGTGATATCGATGGTCCCATACCAAGTACCATCAGGGCTTCCACCATTGCAGAACCTTTCTATGGATATGACCCGGTTTCGGGGAAGGAGTCCGGAACCATTTCAGACAGGAATCCATTACGGTAATGGCAGTAGACAACCTGCCAGGTGAGCTGCCCAGGGATGCATCGGAAGATTTTGGCAAGGCCCTTTCGGAAAATGTGATTCCCGAGATTCTTGGGAACTAGCGATACGGGTATGTTGAGGAGGGCCTGTATTGCCGAGAAGGGAAAACTTACAAAAACTTACCTTACCTGAAGGATTACCTGGAAGGCAGGGAGTAATCAGTTGAAGTTTCGGCTCGTCCCGGTCTTTCTTATCCTTCCATTTGTCCATATTGGCCAGGCTCCAGACCATTCCTATTCCACCAACCGCCAGCAGGGAAATCCCAGCGGTCGTATAAGGGACAGCCTGACGGTAAGTACAATCCCAATGATCAGAACCAATACGCTGATCAGCCAAAGACTTCTGTAATCCCGGGGTTTCTTTTGTTGATACATCAGGAGGATGTTTTAAGATTTCGAATGACCTGCTGTGGATCAGCAGCCGAGAAAATGGTGTTTCCCACCACGAAAACATCCACCCCGGCGTGATCAGTCCGGAGATGTTCTTCTTCGGTCACTCCGCCATCGATTTGAATCAGTGTTTTGTGTCCGCCTTCTGCTGATCATCTGCTTTAGTTTGCGGATTTTGTTGTAGGAAGCCCTGGATGAATTTCTGACCGCCGAATCCAGGATTCACAGTCATTACAAGCACCATATTCAGATCCCCCAGTACTGGTTCCAGCAGTGATACATCCGTATGGGGATTGACTGATACGGCCGGTTTCATACCCAGTTCACCAATCTTCTGAATGGTCCTGTGCAGGTGGGGGCAGGTTTCATAATGTACGGTCAGCCAGTCAGCCCCCGCATCCCTGTAATGCTTCCAGGTACCGGTCGGGGTCCACAATCATCAGGTGTACATCCAGGGGTTTTTCAGAAACAGACTTGATCTGGCGGATCACCGGAAAACCAAAGGTGAGGTTGGGAACAAAAACCCCGTCCATGATGTCCAGGTGGAGCAGATCAGCTTCGGAGTCGTTGACCATGGTAATCTCCTTCTCCAGGTGGAGGAAGTTTGCCGTTAGAATCGAGGGTGAAATCAGGTGTTTGTGCATGTGCTACTCTTTTACACAAAAATAACTTTTTATCATACCAATGTGAAAAAGGTCCGGTTTTTTCGGCGGCTGCTCCATGGATGCCCATACATTGATTACCTTTATCCCTGAATATTACCGAGATTATCGGTATGTCATGATTATTAACTGATTTAGCAGACTATTTTCATGATCATATATGAAGAAATTATTGCCCGGCGGGTGGGGATTCCCCTGCAGGCAGGTGAAGAACACAATTGAATTGCTTGAAGAGGGTGCCACCATCCCGTTTATCAGCCGGTACCGGAAAGAACATACAGGCAGTCTGGACGAGGTAAAATCACCGAGATCAGGGATGAGCTGAATAAGCTGAAGGAGCTTGAAAAACGGAAGGAGTATATTTTAAAAACCATTGAGGAGCAGGAGCAGCTTACCGATGAATTGCGCAAGCCATCGAAGGGTGTCTCGACCCGGTGGTTCTGGAGGATATCTATCTCCCCTATAAACCCAAAAGGAAAACCAGGGCGACTGTGGCCAGGGAAAGGGGACTGGAACCGCTTGCGAAAATCCTGATGAAACAGCAGGAAAAGCAGGTGGAAGATGCTGCGGCAAAGTTTCTGAATGATGAGGTGGAAAGTGTGGAGGATGCCCTTCAGGGTGCACGGGATATCATTGCCGAGTGGGTAAATGAGGATCCACAGGCGCGAAAAACAGTCAGGTTTCATTTTGACCGCGGGGCCGTGATTTTCTGTAAGCTTGTGAAGGGCAAGGAGGAGGAGGCGGAGAAGTACAGGGATTATTTCGAATTCAGTGAGCCCTTGAAGAAGTGCCCGGGTCACCGGATCCTGGCCATGCGCAGGGGCGAGCAGGAGGGTTTCCTGAAGCTGTCTGTGGAACCCGATACACAGCGGGCCATTGATGCCCTGGAAGACCAGTTTGTGAAGAATCCCTACGAGGTGGGTCAGCAGGTGGCCGAGGCTGTGAAGGATGCTTACAAAAGGCTCATTCAGCCCTCCATCGAAAATGAATTCAAGGCCCTCTACAAGGAGAAAGCTGACCAGGAAGCCATCAAGGTGTTTGCCGATAACCTGAGGCAGTTGCTGCTGGCTTCACCCCTTGGACAAAAACGGGTACTGGCCCTGGATCCCGGATTCAGGTCAGGCTGCAAGCTGGTTTGCCTGGATGAACAGGGGAACCTGGTTCACAACGCTACCATTTATCCCCATCCACCCCAATCGGACCGGTCAGGAGCCACCAGGAAGGTCTCCGCCCTGGTTCAACAATACAAGATTGAAGCCATTGCCATTGGAAACGGTACTGCCAGCAGGGAGACGGAAAGATTCATCCGGCTGATCCGCTTCCACCAGGATATCGAAGTGTATGTGGTCAACGAATCTGGAGCTTCCATCTATTCGGCATCAAAAATTGCCAGGGATGAGTTTCCCGAATATGATGTAACCGTTCGGGGTTCTGTTTCCATCGGCCGTCGCCTGATGGATCCCCTGGCCGAACTGGTAAAGATTGATCCCAAAGTCATTGGTGTGGGTCAGTACCAGCATGATGTGGACCAGGGAAACCTGAAAAAGAGCCTGGATGAGGTGGTGGAGAGCTGTGTGAACCTGGTGGGGGTAAATCTGAATACCTCCAGCAAGCACCTGCTTACCTATGTATCAGGACTGGGTCCGGTGCTGGCACAGAATGTGGTGGATTACAGAGCAGAGAACGGCGGATTCACTTCCCGGAAACAGTTAATGAAAGTACCCAGGATGGGTGCCAAGGCCTTTGAGCAGTGTGCAGGATTTCTGAGGATTGAAGGAGCAGAAAATCCACTGGACAATTCAGCAGTCCACCCCGAAAGCTATCACATCGTGGAGAAAATGGCCAGGGATATGGATATAGAACTGAAGCAGCTGGTAAGTAACGATGCGCTGGTGAGGAAGATCGAACTGGAGAAATATGTGGAGGGCGATATCGGATTGCCAACATTGAAGGATATCAAGGCCGAGTTGAAGAAACCGGGTCGTGACCCCAGGGAGCAGATCGAGGTGTTTGAATTTGACCAGGGCGTATACAGCATCGATGATCTGAAACCGGGGATGGAGCTGCCAGGGATCGTTACCAATATCACCAAATTCGGAGCGTTTGTGGATGTGGGTGTAAAACAGGATGGACTGGTGCACATCTCCCAGCTGGCAGACCGCTTTGTGAAGGATCCCAACGACATTGTGAAGATACACCAGCATGTAAAGTGTAAGTACTGGAGGTGGATGGACAGCGAAAACGGATACAACTCTCCATGAAAGGTTTGAATTAAGGGTTATCATTTGAACATCTATAATGTAGCGGTGTTGACAGACTATGCAAAAGAGCGCCTTGTTGCCGAGGGTATTTCGGCCCGAAGTTTACCAGGGAAAAAACAATCCCAGAAACTACTTCGAGGGTTGGTATTTCAAGCTGGTTGATGCCACGGGAAATCACATTTGGTCATTGATTCCCGGTGTGGCCTATTCAAAGGACAGCCACAGTTTCATCCAGGTCATCCAGGCCCAAACGGGTCAGACTTTCTACAACAGATATCCCGCTCTCCAGCTTCTCATTCAGGAGAGATGACTTCCATATAGTATTGGAAGCAATCATTTCTCTTTATCAGGAATTTCCCTGGAACTGCACATGATGGATTAAAACTAAAGGGAGAACTGCAGTTCGAGAATCCCCAGCCGTTTCCTTCCACCTTGCTTTCTCCGGGAATCATGGGCTGGTTCAGCTATGTGCCCCGCGATGGAGTGTTATCATGGTGTGGTCTCCATGTACCACCTGCTGTCAGGCCACCTGGAAATCAATGGTGATAAAGTGGACTTCAGCGGGGGCAAAGGCTACATTGAAAAGGACTGGGGGAGGTCCATGCCATCGGACTGGATCTGGATACAAGCAACCATTTTGATCAGGATCCTGATGCCTCCTTCATGATATCACTGGCAAGGATTCCTTGGATGAAAGGATACTTTCCGGGCTTCCTCTCATTCTTTAAAACAGGAGATAAGCTGTACAGATTTGCCACATACAACAGGTCACAGGTTGAAAGCATCGAACTAGCGTGAAGAATTGCTGAACATTGTATTGAAAAGCAGGCAACACCGCTAAAAGTCACAGCCATACGCCGGGGCGGAGGAATCCTGAAGGCTCCCAGGCATGGATCCATGGAGCGTGAGATCAAGGAGAGTGTTATTTCAAAAATATCACTGGAGCTGCAGGGACCGGGATCGGATCTTCTTTTCAAAGGATCCGGTGAACATGCCGGTCTGGAGATCGTTGGTGATGTTGCACAATACTTCAACAATTTTGATTAATTTCGCTCTCCCAATACCCCAATCATGCATAATATCCCCAAGATCTTCCTGGCGATCCTCCCGGAATTGGCTTTCTCTCATGTACATTGAATCACCCATGCAGGCTCCAGTTGCAGATAAAAAACCCAAAGAATTAAGTATTCACGGACATACCCGGATCGATAATTATTACTGGTTACGGGAACGCGAAAATCCAGAGGTGATCGCTTACCTGGAAGCAGAGAATGCTACCGGGAGTCGTAATGAAGGGTCAGAACAGTTTCAGAAGGACCTTTTTGAAGAGATGGTGGGCAGGATCAAGAAGGATGATGAGAGTGTACCCTATAAGGATAACGGCTATTCTACTATACGCGGTATGAGGAAGGAAGGGAATATCCCATCTTTTGCAGGAAAAAAGGAGAGTCTGGAAGCTGAAGAAGAGATCCTGGCCAATGTGAATGAAATGGCCGAAGGCCACTCCTATTTCCAGGTGGGTGGATTGAGTGTAAGTCCGGATAACCGCTATATGGCCATCGGGATCGACACCGTGAGCCGCAGGAAATATACCATCTACATCAAGGACCTGGAAACAGGGAAAATGCTGGATGATGAAATCCGGCTGACCACCGGGGGGGCATCCTGGGCCAACGACAGCAAGACCCTGTTCTATACACAGAAAGACGACGAAACCCTGAGGAGCAAGGCCATTTTCAGACATGTGATGGGAACTGATGCCTCGTCAGATGAACTTGTTTTTGAAGAGACCGATGAGACCTTCAGTATCTATGTGTATAAAACCAAGTCAAAGAAGTTTATGATCATAGGAAGCAGCAGCACACTCACCAGTGAGTACCGTTTTCTTCCTGCCGATGATCCCGCCGGGCGATTCAGGATGATCCAGCCCCGGGTGCGCGGACTGGAATACAGCATTGCCCATTACGGGGATCATTTCTATATCATCACCAACCTGGATGCCACCAACTTTCCGCCTGATGAAAACACCCGTGTCAGCCACAGGGAAGGAGCACTGGGAAGAGGTCATTGCCCACCGTGAAGATGTCTTTATTGAGGGCATCGAGATTTTTAAGGATTACCTTGTGGTTGAGGAGCGGAAGGAGGGTCTGAGTCACCTGAGGATAATTCGTTGGAACAATAAGGAGGAGTATTATGTTGAAATGGGAGAAGAGGTATATACTGCATGGATCTCCACCAACCCTGAATTTGACAGCCTGGTGCTACGGTATGCCTATTCCTCCCTGACCACCCCTCCTTCCACCATCGACTTCCACATGGAAACCAGGGAAAAGACCCTTTTGAAACAGGAGGAGGTAGTGGGAGGAGACTTTTGACCCGGCCAACTATGAGGCAAAAAGGCTCTATGCGACGGCCGATGACGGGACAAAGATTCCCATGAGCATAGTATACAGGAAAGGCCTTGTGCTGGATGGGAACAACCCAACCTTGCTTTATGGGTACGGATCGTATGGAGCCACCATGGATCCCTCTTTCAGGTCCACACGGCTTACCTTGCTGGACAGGGGATTTGTCTATGCCATTGCCCATATCCGGGGAAGCCAGATCAACGGCCGGCCCTGGTATGAGGATGGAAAACTCCTGAAGAAGATGAATACGTTTACGGACTTTAATGATTGTGCCGAGTATCTCATCAACGAGCAATATACCAGTCCCGAACACCTCTATGCTCTGGGTGGAAGTGCAGGCGGATTGCTGATGGGAGCTGTAATCAATCTCCAACCTGAGTTATATAATGGGGTGATCGCCGCTGTACCTTTTGTGGATGTGGTCACCACCATGCTTGATGATGACATTCCGCTGACCACCGGTGAGTATGATGAGTGGGGGAATCCCAACCAGGAGGAGTATTACAGGTACATGCTCTCTTACTCTCCCTACGACCAGGTGGAGGCCAAAGCATACCCCAATATGCTGGTGACCACCGGTCTGCATGACAGCCAGGTACAGTACTGGGAACCTGCCAAATGGGTGGCCAAGCTGAGGGATATGAAGACCGACGACAACAAGCTTCTTTTGTACTGCAACATGGAGACCGGTCACGGGGGTGCATCGGGAAGGTTTGAAAGGTACAGGGAGACGGCCATGGAGTATGGGTTTTTGTTATCCCTGGAAGGAATAAAAAAGTAGAAATTTCGAGAGCAAAGCGAACTATACATGTTACCAATCACCGGCAAAACACAATACAGGGTTACCTACGCAGATACGGACCAGATGGGGGTTGTTTACTATGGCAACTACGGAAGGTTTTTTGAAATAGGCAGGACAGAGATGATCCGGGAGATGGGATTGCCCTATGTGGAACTGGAGAAAGAGGGCATTGCCATGCCGGTATATTCTGTGGAGTCCAAATACAGGAATGTGCTGAAGTACGATGAGCTGATTACCATTGAGACGGTGGTGAAGAAGCTTCCCACTGCCCGGATGGAGTTTTTCCACCGCATATTGAACCAGGCAGGAGAACTTGCCCACGAGGCAAAAGTAGTGCTGGTTTTCCAGGATTTAAAAACCGGGAAAGTGGTCAGGGCACCCGAGAAGCTGATACGGGTTTTAGAAACTAGTTGAATATCGCCGCAATCTCTTCAAGGGGAATGTGCCCTATGGCTCAAAGTCAGCAGGGTAATCTCGGGCCGAATGCCCACCCGTCCCGGGTATCCGGTATATCCCAAACCCCGGTTCACATAGAGATATTGCTCGTTCTCACGGTATAAACCACCCCATTGCTTATAGGTCCATTGAGATGGGCTCCATTTAAAATTTCCGATCTCCACACCGAATTGCATGCCGTGGGTGTGTCCCGAAAGGGTGAGGGCAATCTCTTCTTTTCCCTTCACCTTCAGGTCCCAGTGAGAGGGGTCATGGGAAAGGAGAATCTTCATAAGGCCAGGTTTGCTTCCCTCCATGGCTTTGGACAGGTCCCCAAGCTGGGGAAAGGGAGGTTTCCCCAGTTTTCAACGCCTATGATTTGCAGTGAGTCCCCGTTCAGTGAAATGCTGCGGTGTTCATTGAGCAAGAGGTCGAAACCGGCTGCCCTGATCTGATCCTTGACCCGGTTGAGGTTGGCTTCTTCCTCCTTTTGTGATTCCCAGTTGTAGTAGTGGCCGTAATCGTGGTTTCCCAGAACGGCAAACTTTCCAAGTGGAGCACGCAGCTGCTTGAGGATGGTGATGAAGGGATCCATCTCATCTGAGAAGTTATGAACCATGTCACCGGTAAACAGGATCAGGTCGGGAGATAGCCGGTTCACCTGCTCTACCACACCCCTGATGTGGTCCGGGTGCCTGTAGAAACCAGCCAGGTGGATATCCGAGAGTTGGACAATTTTTAATCCGCTGAAGGATGAAGGCAGGTTTTCCAAACCGATCTGGGTACGAAATACCTTTACATGGGTTCGCCCTCTGATCATTCCCATACCAAAGCTCACGAAGAGCAGCATACCGATCACTGCACCAGGAACCAGGAACCAGTTCCGGAGGGTGTTTTCCTTTCCCTGGATGATCCTCAAAGCCAGTCCGGTAATGTCACTCAGGAGCTGGGTCGCGTTAAAAAAAAATTTGGGGATGTAAAGCATCAGGAAGATCCCCATGATCACCATCACACCGAAAAAAAGGGAAGGGTCGCGCATTTGTTGAAACCGGGAGCCGGCCCACAGGAGGGCGATGAGCATAATCAGTGAGATTCCCCAGAAAATCAGGGTGAACAGACTTCTGCCCTGGGATTCCACTCCCAGCAGGTGGTGTAAACCCCGGAAGGCATAAAGATCCATACCCACCATAAACAGGGTGAATGCTGTAATAATTAGAAGGGATCTCATCCGATTAAAGTATTATCTTATGTGATTGAATATTCGTAAAAATTATTGAAGATAAATAATTGGCATAAGAAATTTAGGATTGTAATTTTAAGAAGATGAAAAAACCAACCAAAACACCCGGAAATTATTGGACCGTCCTGGTCCTTGCCACCTTTTTTACGCTCAATCTGCAGGCCCAGATCCCACCCACTGATTGGAACCAGCTGATGGCTCCCCTGCCTGATCCGCTCATCAGTCTGGACGGAAGCATCATTAAAGAAAGTGGACAGTGGGAAAACAGCAGAAGAGATGAGGTCCTGAAGCTCTTTGGTGAACATGTATACGGAAAGGTACCTGAAATGAATCTGGAGATCAGGCACACACTTACCTACACCGATATGAATGCCCTTGACGGAACAGCTGTTCTGAAAGAGGTGGAGGTTCAGTTGATGGGCCCTTTGGATACCGTCAGTTTTCCCATCCTCATATTGCTTCCCCGCGATCACTCCGGTCCGGTTCCCCTCTTCCTGGGTATGAACTTCTTCGGGAATCATAGCATCTGCTCCGATCCGGGGATCAGCATTACAACAAGCTGGATTCCCAATAGTGATGAATTTGGGATTACACAAAACCGGGCCACTGAGGAGACCAGGGGAGTGAGGGCCCACCGCTGGCCGGTGGAGATGATCCTTGCCCGGGGATATGGTGTGGCCACAATTTATGCCGGGGATATCGATCCCGATTTTGATGATGGGTTTCAAAATGGTGTTCACAGGCTGGACCTGACGGAGCGGACGCCTTCTTCCTGGGGAACCATCGCTGCATGGGCATGGGGATTGTCCAGGTCCATGGACTACCTGGTGGAGGATCCGGATATTGATGCTGAGCGGATTGCTGTCCTGGGGCATTCGCGGCTGGGGAAGACTGCCCTTTGGGCAGGCGCCATGGATGAGCGTTTTGCCATGGTTTTCTCCAATAATTCGGGATGCGGGGGAGCGGCCCTGTCCCGCAGGCCCTTTGGTGAACGCGTCTCCGTGATCAATGAAGTTTTTCCCCACTGGTTTGCCGCTACATTTAACAGCTACAGCGACAATGAAGCAGAATGCCCGGTGGACCAGCACATGCTCCTGGCCCTTGCGGCTCCCCGACCGCTCTATGTGGCCAGTGCAGGGGAGGATGACTGGGCCGATCAGTACGGTGAATACCTTTCACTCTACTATGGGAGCAGGGTGTATGGATTGTATGGGGAAGACGTTTTGGACAAAAGGGAGTTGCCGCCGCTGGACCAGCCCCGCTGGAGTGGCAGCCTGGCCTACCATATCCGGACCGGCAAACATGATATTACACCGTATGACTGGGAACAATTTTTGAATTTTGCCGATGCGCAAATGCCTGCAGCGTCAGGAAGTGGATATGAAAACCCGGTAAGCATGGAGTGGCTCGGTACACATTTGCAGACCGGGAGTCCGCGATTGATCCTCACACCGGAACTGGAAACCCTGATCCGAAGTAAACTGGATGATGGAGACCTCCATATAATGCAGGGACTCCAACTGATGCGGAAGAGTGCCGAAAATTTGCTGGAGATGGAACCATTGATCTTTAAGGTGTCGGGTCGCAGACTTCTGGGCGTATCCAGGGAGGCGGTTCGCCGTTTGACCACCCTGGCACTGGTTTACAGGTTGGATCGGGACGAGATCTACCTGGAGAGGCTGGAAGCTGAGTTAACTTCTGTTTGTTCCTTTGAACACTGGAATCCCTCTCACTTTCTGGATGTGGGAGAAATGGCAGCGGCGGTTGCCCTGGCATTGGACTGGGCCGGTGAGTGGATCTCGCCTGAAGTGATTGATCTGGCCCGGGAGGCTCTTGTAAAGAAGGCGCTACTACCAGGTATCGCTTCTTCTGAAAATAATTTCTTCACCGGGGTCACCCACAACTGGAACATGGTATGCAACGGCGGGCTATCCCTGGCTGCACTTGTGATGTTTGAAGAGGAGCCGGAACTGGCCTCTGCCATACTGCACCAGGCCGTGGAGACCATGCCCCTTTCATTGAAGCCCTATGCCCCCGGTGGGGTCTACCCGGAAGGGGCTTCCTACTGGTTCTATGCCACCACCTACCTGACAGCGGCCATATCGGCATTTGAAACGTCCCTGGGAACTGACTTTGGATTTTCCAGCGCTCCCGGGTTGATGGAAAGTGCCCAATTCAGCCAGGTATTGGCGGGACCTTCAGGCGAATATTATAACTTTTTTGATTCCGGGGAGGGAGGACTCTACAGTCTGGCTCACTATGGTCTTCTGGCGTGGTTTGCCAGCAGATCTGATTCCAATGTGGATATGGAAGCCTATGGTTCATTACTGGAAAAGGAACTTACCGATACCCGGCAGATCAGGGGAACCCGCTTTTTCCCTGTGTTTTTTCTTGACCTGGCACAGGTGGAAAAGGAGCAGGCAGCGTATAGCAATCCGGCCATATGGATCGCCGGGGGAGAGGAACCCCTGGGTGTATTGAGGGATACAGGTACTGATCCCGCTGGTTTTTTCCTGGCGGCAAAAGGAGGGATGGCTGCAGATAATCATGGGAACATGGATGCAGGCTCATTCATCCTGGAACTGGATGGTGTCCGATGGGCGGTGGATCCGGGAAATCAGAGCTATGGTGAACTGGAACGGATCATGGGTCTGGGGCTTTGGGAAACAAACCAGGAATCTCCCCGCTGGTCCTTACTGACCAAAAACAACTTCGGACACAGTACCCTTACAGTGAATGATCACATGCACCTGGTGGATGCGCGTGCAAGGCTGGAAGGATTCGACCTTCGTTCCCCGGATCCCGAATTTTCATTCGATCTGACCGGGCTCTTTGGCAGCGACCTGGAAAGGGCTGTCAGGACATTCATGAGAACCGGTGAAAAGCGGCTCGTGATCAGGGATGAACTGGTTCCTTCTGGCAACACACAAAGCATTGCCTGGCAGATGCTTACCATGGCAGCGGTCACCGTTCAGGAAAATGGAGTATGGTTGCAGCAGGAGGGTAAAAACCTATTCATCCGGATGCTGGGGGATACGCCCCATGAGGTGCGCATTGTGAACCTCTCTCCGCCACCGCTACAGTATGACAAGGATATTCCCGGGCTGAAGCGCATCGAGTTCCGTCTGGAAGGGGAAGCCCTGGTGGATCTGAGCGGGTTCTCCATAGAAATATCCTCTGAACCAGGGAACCAGTGATGCATAGACATTCACCCAGCCTGCTTATCCTGTTGATGTTGGCCTTGGCCATGGTATTTCCTGGCTGTAAAAAGGGCCAAACACCCAATGTGGTTTTTATTCTTGTGGACGACCTGGGCTGGATGGACCTGGGTTGTTATGGTAGCTCTTTTTATGACACCCCCGAACTGGATCTCTTTGCCGAACAAGCGGTTCGTTTTACCTCTGCCTATTCCGCTTCCCCGGTGTGTTCACCAACCAGGGCTTCCCTGATGACGGGCCATCATCCTGTGAGGGTGAACATTACCGACTGGATACCGGGTTTTCAGAGTGAAAATGCCCATGATTCCTTGCTCGAAACGCCGCAGGATATCCACAACATGCCATTGGAAGAGCTGACCATTGCAGAGCTTTTCCAAAACCAGGGGTATAAGACTTTTTTTGCAGGAAAGTGGCATCTGGGTGAAAGCGAGGCGTACTGGCCGGAGTTCCAGGGTTTTGATATAAATATTGGGGGGAACCACAAAGGTTCACCAACCTTTCCCGGCGGCAAGGGTTATTATTCGCCTTATGGAAATCCCAGAATGGAGGATGGGCCCGAGGGGGAGTACCTTACTGACAGGCTTACCGAAGAGGCCATCCGCTTCATTGATGCTTCAGGAAATCAGCCCTTTTTTCTTTACCTCTCCTTCTACACGGTTCACACTCCCATCCAGGGTTGCAGTGCGTATGATGACCTGTACCGGCAAAGGAGTCTCGCACTGCCTGATTCGGGTAGAATGTTGACCCTTGAGGAACACATGGGGATCACCCGGACCAACCAGAGTGATTACAGGTATGCAGCCATGGTTCGCTCCATGGATGCCAATGTGGGTCGCTTGCTGTCAAAGCTTGAGGAATCCGGTTTGCTGGAGGAGACCATTATCATATTCACATCGGACAATGGAGGATTAACCACCACAAAAAATGGCGGACCAACCTCGGTATTGCCGCTCAGGGCAGGGAAGGGATGGTGCTATGAGGGCGGAATACGGGTTCCCTTATTGATCTCTTACCCGGGTATCCTGCATCCTGGAAGGGTATCCCATCAGCCTGTCATCAGTACGGACCTCTTTTCCACCTTGCTGGAGCTGGCGGATATAGAATGTCCGGAAGGGCTCAAATCGGATGGCATAAGTCTGCTCCCTTTTTTAGAAAATCCCGATGCCCTTGAGGAAAGATCCCTGGTGTGGCACTATCCACATTATCATGGATCCACCTGGAGTCCGGGTTCAGCCATTCGGCTGGGCTCATGGAAACTGGTGGAATTTTATGAAGACGGACATGTGGAGCTCTATGATCTGGAAAAGGACCTGTCCGAGTCAAAAAATCTGTCATCTGCTCTGCCTGAACTGGCTGATTCCTTGAAAAGAGAGATGCACCGGCTTCTGGATGAAATGGGAGCAGCCTATCCCATTGCCAGAGATAATTAGTTGTACCAAATATGCGTATTCATGATTCGAAAAACTTTATGTACCATCTCCCTGGTTTTGATTGCTGTTGTCTTTCTTCTGTTTTATGGGTGTAGCTACAGGTCTGCAGTTTCAGAGGATAAGCCCAACTTTGTTTGGATTGTTTCGGAAGACAATTCCAAACACTACATGGAATTGTTTGACCCCCATGGGATTGCCACTCCTCATCTGGAAGAGATGGCCAGTGAAGGGATCCTGTTTTCCAGGGCTTTTTCCAACGCACCGGTGTGCAGCGTGGCCCGCTCCACCCTGATCTCCTCCTGTTATGCCCCACGGACAGGTACACAGTTCCACAGGAAGTCAATGCTGGTTCCCATGCCTTCAGGAGTGGAGATGTTCCCGGTTTACCTGCGGGAAGCGGGTTACTATACCAGCAACAACAGCAAGGAGGATTACAATTATTATAAGTCAGACGGGGTGTGGGATGAGTCCTCAGGCAAGGCACACTGGACCAGGCGGGCGCCCGGCCAGCCCTTTTTTCACATGGAGTCCCATCCTGTCTCTCATGAAAGCAGACTCCATTTTCCTGCTGAGCTGATGGATACATACCAACCGGTCACCCACCCTGATTCGGTACATCTCTTTCCCAATCATCCCGATACCGAGCTGTTCAGGTTCACCGCTGCATACTACCGGGATAAAATTCTGTCGGTGGACAGCATCGTTGGATCTGTGCTCGCGGAACTGGAGGAGCAGGGCCTGCTGGAGTCCACCTTCGTCTTCTATTTCGCAGACCACGGGGGCGTTTTGCCCGGAAGCAAAGGGTATTGCTATGAGAGTGGATTGCATGTTCCACTGGTGGTGCGCATCCCAAAGAAGTTCAGGCACCTGGTGGATTTTAGCCCGGGATCTATAAGCGATGGTTTTGTAAGCTTTGTGGATTTTGGGCCCACCCTGCTGGAACTGGCCGGTGCCGGCATCCCTGATGGCATAGACGGAAAACCTTTCCTGGGACCGGGTATTCCTTCGGGTGAACTGGACCGGTGGGATGTAACATTTGGGTATGCCGACCGCTTTGATGAGAAGTATGATATGGTTAGGACCCTCAGGAAAGGGAAGCTGAAGTATATGAGGAGTTACCAATCCTTTAATGTGGATGGGCTGCAGAACAATTACAGATACAAATGCCTGGCTTTCCAGGAGTGGCGCGAGCTGTATGCTGCGGGTGAACTCAACCAGGTCCGGGGAGCATTTTTTGAACCACGATCACCGGAGGCCCTGTATGATCTGGAAAAGGACCCCTACGAAACCACAAACCTGGCGGGGAAACCTGCATACAGGGAGCAGCTTCTGGAGATGCGGGAAGAGCTGCAGGTCTGGGTGAAGGGGATGCCTGACCTCAGTTTTTTCCCTGAAAGCGTGCTGAGGCAAAAGGCTTTTGAAACCGATCCGGCTGCATTCGGGGAGGAGCACAAAGCCCGTTTTGCAGAACTGGTGGATGTGGCTGACCTGAGCCTGCTTCCCTTCAGTCAGGCCGAAGCTGGGATTGCCGAAACACTGGCCTCGGGTGATCCGGCAAAAATGTACTGGGCGCTGATCGTTTGCAGCTGTTTTGGCAGTGAAGCCGATGCATTTGTTGAAACGGCCAGGGAACTATACACCCACAAGGATCTGCTGGTCAGGACCAGGGCAGCAGAATTTGTGGGGATCTCAGGCAAGGGAGATCCGGTTCCTGTTATAATTGGGGCGCTTCGGGAGAGTGAGGATGGAGTGGAAGCCTTGCTGATCCTGAATTCATTGGTTCTGATGGTGGATGGAATCCCTGGCTATGCATTTGATCCGGACCTGCTGGAGCTTGCTCCCGGGGTGTTGGAATATGATGGGGTAAAACGAAGGATGGAATATCTACAAAACCGGTTGTTGCTAGCAAAGAATCCTTAATTTTGCCCGATGATTCCATTTGAAAGCTATTTGAAGGAGAACCTGGTGCTGCTGGATGGTGCCATGGGATCTCTCATATACGAAAGAGGGGTATTTATTGACAAGTGCTATGATGAGCTGAACCTCTCCCGACCCGAACTGATCCGGACCATTCATGAAGACTATGTCCGTTCCGGGGCAAAAGTGATCGAGAGCAATACTTACGGGGCAAACCGTTACAAGCTTAAATCTCACAACCTGCTAGATCAGATTGAGGTAATCAACAGAAAAGGAGTGGAGATCGCCTTTGAAGCGGCCGGGGAGAATGCCTATGTGGCAGGCAGCATGGGACCGCTTGGTGAGGAGATAGAACCCTGGGGGGAGATCAGTCTTGATGCGGTTTTTAAAGCCTATGCCGAACAGGCTGGATACCTTGCGGAGGCAGGTGTGCAGCTTTTTATACTGGAGACTTTCCAGGACATTCGTGAGATGGAACAGGCCATCAAGGCCATCCGGAGCATCAGTGATTTGCCCATCGTGGCCATGATGACGGTGGGAGAGGATGGCAAAACCAGGTACGGACTCGACCTGGATGATATCACCGGCAAACTCCTTGCGAGTGAAGCCACAGTGATCGGATTGAACTGTACCGTGGGTCCCAAACCCATGCTTGATTTTGTGGAACGGATGACCGCCGTTTCGGACAAGCCCATCTGTCTCATGCCCAATGCGGGTCGTCCACAGTATACCGACGGAAGGATGATTTACCTCAGCACGCCCGAATATTTCTCTGTGTATACCAAAAGATTCATTGATAAGGGTGTCAGGATGATGGGAGGGTGCTGTGGTACTACCCCTGAGCACATCAGCAAGATGGCCAATGCACTGGCCATGAAGCAGACCCGGATTCAGCACTCCCTTCAAATCGGGATCAGACCGGTCACCGAGGATCCATTGCCGGATCCTGTTCCCCAGGCCGGGAAATCGAGGCTTTCAAAAAAAATGAGTAAGGGGGAACAGATCGTCCTGGTCGAGATGGTCCCACCCCGGAGTACCGATATCACCAAGCCCCTGGAAGGAGCGAGGTTGTTAAAAGAGGCCGGTGTGGATGCCATCAATATTCCCGATGGTCCCCGTGCAACAGCAAGAATGACTGGCCTTGCACTGGCGGTGCTGCTGGAGCAGCAGGTGGGGATTGAAACAGTGATTCATTATACCTGCCGTGATCGCAACCTGCTGGGCATGCAGTCCGACCTGCTGGGTGCTGCTGCTTTGGGTATCCGGAACATACTGGCCATTACCGGTGATCCGCCCATGATTGGTGACTACCCCCAGGCCACCGCAGTGTTTGATATTGATGCCATTGGCCTGGTCCACCTGATCGATAACCTGAACCACGGCATCGATGTAGGAGAGAAGCGCATCGGGGATCCCACTGCTTTTTTTGCAGGGGTAGGATTGGACCCCAACAGTATCAACCGGGAGAATGAACTCCACAGGCTGCAGATGAAAAAAGATGCCGGGGCTGAGTTTATCATCACCCAGCCGGTATTTGATATTGATTCCCTTGAATCGTTTATGGGAAAGGTGGAGCTGGATAAACTCTACCTCATTGCCGGGATCTGGCCCCTGGTGAGCCTTCGCAATGCCGAATTCATGAAGAATGAGGTGCCGGGCGTGTTTGTCCCCGATTCGGTCATCGCATACATTGCCAGGTATGAAACCAAGGAGGACCAGTTGAAGGCAGGGATCGAGATCGCTCAATCCATGGTCGAGAAAGTCCTCAGTTTTGTTCATGGCATCCAGGTAAGTGCACCTTTTGGCAGGTATTCCCTTGCACTGGAAGTAGCTGAAAAACTATTGAAATGAAAAAACCAATTTGGATCTCCCTGGCCATATTAATGACGGGGAGTGTGGCCACAGCACAACTGCACCCCGATTATGAGAATCCCGGTGTGTTTCAGAAAAACCAGGAACTTCCCCATGCTACCCTGATGCCCTATGAAAACATGGACCAGGCCAAGGCGGGAGCGAGGAAATCATCTCCCTTTCATCTCTCATTGAATGGTACGTGGAAATTCCACTGGGCTGAAAATCCGCAGGGAGCTCCTGACGGATTTCAGGAGCCAGGATTTATGAGAGGAGACTGGCAAAAAATCACTGTTCCTTCCAACTGGCAGATGGAGGGATTCGGCTTCCCTTTGTTTCGAAACATCGGGCTTCCCCATCCCCATTTACCACCGGAGGTTCCCAAAGGATTCAACCCGGTGGGTTCTTACTACAGGACATTTGAGTTGCCGGTTGACTGGAAGGAAAAACAGGTATTCCTTCATTTTGAGGGTGTGCATTCAGCATCGTATGTCTGGGTGAACGGTAAGGAGGTGGGTTACAATCAGGGAGGGATGGAACCTGCAGAATATGACATCACACCCTTTCTTCGTACGGGAGAGAACAGTCTGGCAGTCAGGGTGCTCAGGTACAGTGACGGCGCTTATATGGAAGACCAGGATACCTGGCGTCTGTCGGGCATATACCGGGATGTATACCTGATGGCCACACCCCGTTCACATATCAGGGATTTCTACATCACAACCGACCTGGATGAAGATTACCGGGATGCCACCCTTGTTGTTGAGGCCCAGATAGCCAACTTCGGCAAGAAAGCAAGCAAAGACCTGAAGGTGCATGTCAGCCTTTTTGATCCTGAAGGGAAAACTGTAGACCTCGGGTCCGGATCCATTGCAGCTGATAAAATCAAGGGGCGTTCAACACAGATGGTGCGCCATGTCTCCGAAGTGGAAAATCCGAAAAAGTGGACGGCCGAGTATCCCAAGCTTTATACCCTGGTAATGGAACTGACCGACAGCAAGGGGACCACCCTTGAATTTCTGAGCAGCCGGGTGGGATTCCGCGAGGTGGAAGTGAGCGGACAGGCCATCCATATCAACGGTGTTCCGGTGAAATTTAACGGTGTAAACAGCCATATGATGCATCCGGAGACCGGTCATGCCATGGATGTGGAGACCATGCGAAAGGACCTGCATTTGATGAAACAGTTCAATATCAACTGTGTGCGGACCAGCCACTACCCACCCAACGTGGAGTACCTGGACCTGGCCGATGAACTGGGAATCTACGTGGTGGACGAGACCGGGGATGAGGCGCATGCCTATATCTATATCTCTTCTCTGCCCGAATGGAGGGAGCAATACCTGGACCGTATGCGCAAGATGGTGTACCGCGACAGGAACCACCCTTCGGTGGTCATCTGGAGTGCAGGGAATGAAAGCGGTCCCGGGGATAATATCTGTGCCCTTATCGACAGTGGCAAGCAGATCGATCCCAGTCGACCTGCCTGGATGTATGGAGGGAACAACGATGAAGATCCCAGGGCCAATCCCATCAAATGCGAGGACATTGTAGGGCCCAGGTACCTGCAGCCCTTCCAACTGGAACAGCGTTTCGGTAAGTCTGAGGATCCCCGGCCTTCATTTATGGATGAGTACATTGCAGCCACCGGGAACAGTCTCGGCGGCCTCGATGAGTACTGGGATCTGATTTATAAATATCCCCGTCTGACCGGTGGTGCCATATGGGACTGGATCAGCCCGGGGATTACGGTGCCTGTTATGGCCACAAGGGATGAGTCCCCGGCACATATCAGGTCAGTTTTTATGAACAAAGCCCACCTGGAGCAGGGTGCTTACGGACAGGCGCTGTTCCTGAGCGGACACGATGACTGGCTCGAGGTATACAGGGATCCTTCCCTGGATATTACCGGGGAGGAACTGACCCTTTCCTTTTATGTACGGCCTGAGGTTTACAACGGGAATGCCGCCTTCCTCACCAAGGGCGATTACCAGTTCGGCATCATTCAGTCAGACGAGGAACACCTGGAATTCTATCTCAATACGGGTACAAGAATAAGCCTGAAAGGGAGCTTACCGGATCAGTGGACCGGAACCTGGCACCATGTGGCAGGGATCTATGACGGCATGAAGATGGAGTTGTATGTGGATGGGAAGATCATCGGGACAAAGGCCTGCAAGGGTGGGATCCTGAATTCTCCCTATGCTGTAAACCTGGGGAAAAGTGGTGAATTAAGGGACGGATTCCAGGGATATATGTGTCATGCAGCGTTGGACAGGGTAAGGATCTTTGATGCGGTGGTACCCCTGGCTGACCTGGAAAATGACAGTAAAGAAGACCTCCTTTCAAAATCCAGGTTGTGGCTTGATTTCGAAACTGCAAAAGAGGACGGGAAGTACTGGTCCATCGGCATACCGGGACGGACCTACGGGCTGGTATGGCCCGACCGGAGCATTCAACCGGAGTTGTGGCAGTTGAAAAAGAGTCCGCAGCCCGTTCATGTCACAGCCCTGGATCTGGAACAGGGATCCTTTACAGTGGAAAACAGGCACCACTTCAGGAACCTGAAGGAACTGGATATCCGGTGGATGCTCACCGAAAATGAAAATATTTTGCAGGAGGGAATCCTGGCTCTTGATCTGCCGGCTGGAGAAGCTGAGGATATCCAGATTCCCTACCGCAAACCGGATATGAAACCCGGCGCCATCTATCACCTGGTGGTCACCTGTACCACCCGGGATGCTGCGCCATGGGCAGCTGCAGGACATGAAGTGGCCTGGGAACAATTCAAGCTGCCATTTTTCCTGGAACCTCAGCCTGTTGATGAAGTTGAGGGGTCCCTGGCACTGAAAGAGACGGAACTTCATTTGATCCTGTCAGGGGAAGGCTTCAGCTATACCTTCCATAAGGAAAGCGGTGTTTTATCATCCATGGTCATTGGCGGAAAAGAGATTGTCAGCAAGGGGTTGAAGCTGAATGTATGGAGGGCACCCCTGGCCAATGAACTGGATTCATGGAATTTCTGGCATACCGAACTGGGATATACCCAGGATTGGATGGGCAAAGAGACTGCCAACGGATGGAGATCCATTGGACTGGACCGGCTGGTTCAGGATATGGACCATTTCTCCTGGTCGAAGGATGGCAGTTCCTATACAGTGAAAATGGATGCGAGTCTACATGCCAATAACTATACCAACGGTCTGAAAGTATACCATCAGTATTCAATTGCCCCGGACGGAGAAATAACACTGAGCACACGGGTTATCCCTTCTGAACGCATGACCCGGTGGATTCCGAAAATAGGGCTGCAGATGGAGCTGCCAGATGGTTTCGGCCAGATTGAATGGTATGGAAGGGGACCATTTGAGACCTATCCTGACCGGAAGACGGGGGCCCGGGTCGGAAGGTACAGGACCACGGTTGAGGAGGATTATGTTCCTTACATCATACCCCAGGACTATGGAAACAAAACGGATGTTTACTGGGTTCAACTGACTGATAAAGCCGGAACCGGACTCTCCATCAGAGGTGAGGAGACATTCAACACCAGTGTTCAGAAATACACGACGGACCACCTGGACAGGAGTCACTATCCCTTCCAGTTAAAGGAAGAAGGCGTGGTTACATTGAACCTGGATCACAGGGTGAGTGGAGTGGGAGGGACTGCCATCTCGGTTTTAAATCAGTACCGTGTACTTCCCGGGGAAACCTCTTTCAAATTTTACATCCGGCCTTTACAGCATAACAAGGATGCGGGGGACAAAAACGAACATGTAAGTAATGAGTGAGAGTCCGGCTGTGATCGTTACCAGTGCATTGCCCATGCACCTGATTCTGGTCGCGTGAAACTCTGTAATACTGGTGTCCCATCTGATCTGGAGCAGGGAAGCTGTTCTGAAAACGCCTGCAACCAGGAATAGAATGGTTACAAAGCCGACCAGTATCCATTGAATCGCATTGAGATGAAGCACCGCGCCTGCTGCAATGAGGGGAAGACATAGCATCAATTGGAATAGAAATCCGGGATCCGATGCAAATATCTTTTTAAAAGCGCTTGCCGATTGATCGGCCCTTGTAGACCTGACCCGAAGAGCGATATCTGAAGAAGTGAAATCCATGGCAAAGGGATTCTATTTTGACGAAAGATACTATTTCTTACGTAAAATGTTAATAAAACGTTACAAAAGTTAATAAATTAACATTTTTCCGTCTCCCTTAGCCACGGGTTCGGCTTACTCCTTTACCGGTAAAATCAATGCCGGAATGGCTAACTGTTCATCAAGTTTGTTGAATGATTCAATCTCTTCCTGAATGATATCTTCCATTTCATCTTTCAAGCGTTTCCAATGTCCGGTCAGCTCTTCCTTTTGCCGGATTTCACCCATTGTGGGCTTTGGATCATAGGAATCAATCATACCCCGCAGGTAATTCAGGTCTGCGATGAGCCTGTTCTCAAAATTGATGACATCCTGAAAGGTTTTCTGTTTGGGTTGGATCAGTTTCTCTTCCCAGTCAGTGATGGCTTTCAGTGCTTCCTCTCCGGCCTTCTGGAGCGCTTCTGAATCTTGTTGTTCCTCCAGCATCTCAAGCTTTAGCTTGAGCTGTTTTTTCACCTTCCTGAGCCGTATGACCGACAGATTCATTTCACGGATGGCTGTTTCGATATCCACCAGCATCTCCTGCTGCAACTGGAAATCAGCTGCACTAGCCTTCAGCCTGGGATCGGCAACCACATCTACCTTCTGTGAAACCATTTGATCATCCAACTTCAGTTGAAGGGTATAGGTACCCGGTCCCACAAGGGAACCTGCCAAGCTCCCCAAAACGAATACGCCTTCTACGCCAGGAAGACGCTCCCTGCCCAGATCCCAGTTTGTTCTGTTGAGTCCGGGTTTGGAAGGTATGATTTGAGGGGGCTGGGGACCACCGGGCCATGTCTTAAATCCTTCAGCTTTGCTGTTGCTGAGGGTCCTGATTACCTTGCCCTCACCGTCCAGTACCTCCAGAACCAGGCTGGCTGTATCGCTGATGTTGTGTGGCAGATAGTAATCTACACTTACGCCCGGCCAGGGATTCTGCCCCACCTTTCCTCCCTTTTCAAATCCGCCCCCCAGGGTAAAGCGGTGGGTGGTTTTGGGAGCAAACAGCTGTAGTGCTGTTGTATCGGGACTGCCTCCGCTCTGTTGGAGGGAAGACAGGTCATCCAGGATCCAGAAGCCCCTGCCGGAGGTGGCGGCAATCAGGTCGTTGTCTTTGATGATGAGGTCGGTGACCGGTGTCACCGGAAGATTGGACTGGAACGAGTTCCAGTATTCCCCCTTGTTGAAACTTACAAAAAATCCGTTCTCCGTTCCTGCATAGAGCAGCCCTTTGCGCACAGGGTCCTCCCTGACCACCCTGACAAACTGGTCCTGGGGCAGACCGCTGGTAATGCTTTTCCAGGTTTCTCCGTAATCGGTGGTTACAAAGATCATGGGCGTGAGGTCATCAAATTTGTAACGCGTGACTGCCAGGTAGGCTGTGGCTTTGTCGTGGGGGGATACTTCGATGGCATTGATTAGTGATTCTCCGTTTACCGGGGGACTCACATTCTTCCAGCTTCCACCTTCATCGCGGGTCACATGGACCAGGCCATCATCTGTACCCACCCAGATCACCTCTTTCTCATGGGATGAAGAGGCGATGTAGCTGATGGTATTGTATACCTCTCCTCCTGCTGCCTCATTGGTAAAAGGCACACCGGTAGCCGTATGTTTGGAAGGATCATTGCGGGTAAGGTCCGGCGATATCTCTGTCCAGCTGTAGCCACCATCATCGCTTCGCAGCAGTATGTTTCCACCATGATAGAGGATGCCGGGATCAACCCGGTTGTGAACCAGGGGTCCGTTCCAGTTGAAACGGTAGGTCTGATCTTCAGGATTTTTGCCCAGGTGGAAGCCGGGATGGGCCATGATGTCCTTGGACATCCCGGTGGTTTTATCGTGCACATCCAGCATACCCTGAATGCTCGTGCCAAATGATATGGTTGGATTCTCAGGATCGTTAAAGGCCAGGAAGGCACTTTCGCCCCCTGCTACAGCATACCAGTCCGATTCTGTGATTCCTCCAAAGATGGTTTTACTTGCTATGCATACAGTGGTGTTGTCCTGCTGTCCCCCATACACATGGTAGGGAAACTGGTCATCGGTGATCACCCTGTAGAACTGGGCCGTGGGCTGGTTGTTCTGGGCAGACCAGCTTTGTCCGCCGTTAAAGGTAATTTCGGCCCCTCCGTCATCCGCCAGAATCATGTTCGCCGGATTGTCCGGGTTGATCCATAAGTCATGCGTGTCCCCATGCCCAACAGAAATGGGACTGAAAGTTTTTCCTCCATCGATGGATTTCAGCATGGGAGCGTTGAGCACATAGACCGTCTCTTCGTCCTGCGGATCGGCAAAGATCTCGATGTAATACCAGGCCCGGGCCACTGTCACCCGGTCGCTGCAAACCTGCTGCCAGTTCTTTCCGGCATTGTCGGAGCGGTAAACGCCACCTTTTTCCCCTTCGGCCTCAATGTTTGCATAGAGCCGGTCCGGATGGGCAGGAGACACAGCAACAGCCACCTTCCCCATCACCTCGGGCAGCCCTGTGATTATGGGTTTCCAGGTATCTCCGCCATCGGTGGATTTATGCAGGCCCGAGCCCTCTCCGCCAGATCGGATTCGCCAGGGCTCTCTACGGTGGTCCCACATTCCGGCATAGAGGATCCTGGGATTGGATGGATCCATGGCCAGGTCGGCAGCCCCTGTTTTTTCATCTACGTACAGGACTTTTTTCCATGAGGAGCCCCCGTCTGCAGAGCGGTACACACCACGATCCTCGCTGTCGGACCACTGGCTTCCCTGCACGGCCATGTACAGGAGATCCGGGTTCTCAGGATGGATCCTGATGGCCGCAATGGTCTTTGATGCTTCAAATCCCATGTGCGTCCAGGTCCTTCCGGCATCGGTACTTTTATAGACGCCGTCACCCTGGGAGGTCATGACCCCCCTGATGGCATGCTCGCCCATGCCCACATAAACCACATTGGGATCGGAAGGTGCTACTGCGATGGCTCCTACAGATCCTGAGGCGAAAAATCCATCGGATATGTTTCTCCAGTTGAGTCCGGCATCGCTGGTTTTCCACACGCCACCACCCACACTTCCAAAGTAATAGGTTTGGGGATCACCAGGGACTCCTGAAGCTGCCACAGTGCGGCCACCCCGGAAGGGCCCCAGGTTCCTCCATTGCAGGGCAGAGAATTTGTCAGACCGGAAGGATTCCTGCTGAGCTGTATTTTTGGATGTGTCCTTTTTCCCGGACCTCTGGGCATGGGTGTGGCATGGCATGGCCAAAAGCGCTGCGGAGAGCAGCACAGGAGCGATCAAATGTTTCACTGGTGGTGATTTAGGTTTAACAATTGGTAAATGTATACCTCCCAATAACATACGGAGGCCCCATATTGTTTGAATCCAACTAGTTCCTTTTCTGATTGTCTGTAAGGATCATGGGACTCTCCCTGAGCAGGAGAACAGCGGCCAGTGCCACCACCGACAGGACGGCAAAGAGGATCATGAAGGTGCCCAGGAACTGGTTGTTCCGGATGCTCATGCCGGCCACAAAAAGCATCCCGGTAAGTTGTCCCACCCAGAGCAGAATTCCCTGGGAAGCGGATTCGGGAGCCGGGTGACTCACTTCTGCTGCATACTGGAATCCCACCGGACCCGCGCTCATTACAAAAAAACCAAGGATGAAGGAGGAGATCAGGGAAAGGGTATAGGCCTGTTCGGGGCCGGCAGTGATCTGGCCTGCAAAGGCCAGTCCGAAGACAGCAGGAACCATACCCCCTATGCAGAGCACCATGAATGGTTTGCGTTTCCTGAATTTATCCGACAGGGTTGGGATGATGATGGCGCCGATGATTCCCCCGATAAGCATCAATCCCCCGATGAGTCCGTCCGAATCCTTTACACCGGCCTGCTCGGCAATGGAATCGGTCATGGAGCTGATGGCATTGAAGATCCCCAGGCCAATGAAGAACAGGAAAAGTGTGATGAGCATGTCACGATTGCCCAGGATGTGGCCCAGACCTTTGAAGAAGGGATACCTTTCCGTCTTGTCCAGCGGCACTCCTGCAGGACGCTCCCGGAGGAATATGATGCAGGCAGCCGAAGCAAGCACACTGACGATCCCATAGATCCACAGCATGGTTTCAAACCCGGTGCCATATCCGGCAGGCATCAGGATCAGAGCCTACCAGGAGGGGAGTCACCAGCATGGCGACGATGATCCCGATGTACTGCGCCAGCGCCAGAAGTCCGGCCGCCATTCCCCGTTGATACAAAGGAAACCATCGGGCCGTGACGGCAGTAACCCCGTTAAGAATGAAGGGCTGGGCTATGGCCAAGCCTGTCTGGGCGATGACCACCCCTGTGAAACTGTCGGCAAAAACCGCTTTCAAAAGGCTGAAAACACCCAGCAGCAATGCCCCGATGGAGATACCCGTTTTGATACCGTATGTATCAATCACATAGGATGCCGGAAAACTCATGACCAGGAATACCACCATGTAAACCATGGCCAGGAAATCGATGTTCATGAAGGAAGCCGGATTGAACTGACCCTGGTAAAAAACCTCTGCTGGTCTGACCACGGCAGCATGGGTAAGCCACTGGATCTCGATGGCCACAGTAATCAGCATGAAAACAGCAAGGATCACATACCGGTAAGCGGGATAGGTTTTTTCAGAATTCATGGGAAAGAGCTATCGTCAGTATTACCTGTTTTTATCTGCCTCTTTGGAATATTTACGGATGTAGATCTGGTGCATCAGGTGGGCTTCAAATTTGTTGATGCTTTTGGCGCCTCCCAGGAATTCCGCTTCGATAAATGCTTTGCAGGCTTTCTCCAGAACCTGGCACACCACAAAGGCTTCATCCAGGTCGCTCCCCACACAAACAGCCCCGTGATTGGCCATCAGGGCTGCCTTCCTTCCCTTCAGGGCCTGAACCGTTTTTTTGGTGATTTTTTTTGTGGAAGGCAGGGCATAAGCAGCCACCCTGACGGTGGGCCCGATGATCTGGGTCATGTCATCCAGGATGGGAGGTACTTCCCGCCGTGCAGCGGCCACAGTGGATGCATTCATCTGGTGGGTATGGATCACTGCATGGATGTCCTTCCTGGTACGATAGATTTCGCAATGGAGCTCCTTCTCTGAGGAGGGTTTTACAGCTCCCTCAAATTTGGAAGTGTGGTAGTTAACCAGCACAATATCGTCTTTTGTCAGGGTTTCATAGGTCCGTCCGCTGGGAGTAATCAGCATATGGGTATCATCCACCCTGATACTGATGTTGCCCCAGGTCCGGGCCACCAGCCCCTCCTTGAGCAAACGCTGTCCGCCTTCAATAATCTCCTGCCTGATCTCATCTATCTTTTCCATATTTTCATATTTCAACTTTTCTTCGGCTTAGGCCCCGGTTCCTTCGGTTGCCCTTATTTCCCTTTCTCCTGTGCAAACCTGTCAAGGTTTGCATCTATGTATGCTTTTTTCAGCCCTGAATATACGTTTTTATAGGATCTGAAAAGGTGACTGGTAGGTGTGACTTACATCCGGATTGGGATGAAATACATCCTTCACCTCTAATACAACGGTTCACCTCAGTAAAATCTCTAAACTGCCCGCTTCCCACAAAGGCACAGGTGGCTGCCCCAAGGGCTCCTGCCATGGTGGGCTGACTGGTGGTTTCCACGGTTTTTCCGGTGATGTCCGCAATTCCCTGCATCCATGCCCCGTTCACTGATCCTCCACCGATGGCCCTGATCTTCTGTGGATTGTATTCGAAGTCCCGCTGAAGATTCTCAAAGATCCACCTGAGATTAAAGCCCACTCCCTCCAGCAGTGCTTTGACAAAATGTCCCCTGTTATGCTCAAGTCCCAGGTTGAAGATGGTGCCTCGGGTGGTGGTGGTGCTTACCGGGCAGCGTTCACCCAGCAGCCAGGGTGTAAAAACCAGGTGATCGGATCCGGGGGGGATGCCTTCGGTTTCATGGTCAATAAAACCGAAGATGTCCTGAATGGCAGGATCCTCCTTTTCAAGTTTGTAGAATTTCTCGATCATCCAGTCCAGGTTGGACCCGGCCGATTCGGTAATTCCCACCAGCAGGTTCTTGGAAGCATCGGCACTTTGCAATACCACGGCCCCGTTTTTGTGTTTCATGGCTTTCGCTGTGGTAATCCCGACCCAGGCAGAGGATCCCAGGTAGATGTGCGCATCCCCCTCGCCGGTGGATCCCGATCCCACAGCAGCACTCTGGGTATCATCGCATCCGCCGAATACAGGAAGGTCAGGAGGCAGACCCATCTCTGCGGCGGCTTCCCGGGTCAGTTCACCCACCACATCGGTGGAACGAACCAGGGGAGGCAGTTTATTCAGATCGATGCCGGCTGCTTTGAAAACCAGTCTTTCCCAATCTTTCTTTTTCAGATTGAATCCATAGGAGCAGGCACCTGTCCATTCAAATACTTTTTTGCCTGTGGCCCTGTACTTCAGGTAGCCGTTCACATCCAGAATGACTTCGGTGTTCCTGTAAAGATCAGGCTCCAGCTGCTTCAGCCATTTCAGTTTGGCTACCACATCCTTGCCCGTGATCTCCACACCCACAATTTTCTCAAATACCTTTTTCCCGCCCAGCAGGTTCATCAGCGATTTGGCCTGTTCCTCGGCCCGTCCGTCCACCCAGGTGATGTTGTTCCTGAAGTACTGTTCCATCCCTGTTCAAAGGAATGATCCCCATGGCCTGGGTGGAGAATACGATCCCCAGGATGGCTCCGTGATCTACTTTGCTCTCTTCGAGAATGGCGCGGGTGTTTTTCACAGTGCCGGTCCAGTAATCGTCCGGATCCTGCTCCACCCAGCCGGGATTGGGGTAGGTGAATCCATATCCGGATGTGGCATGGGACTCGACCATCCCCGCTGGTAGAAATCAGCGCACTCTTCACACTGGAGGTTCCCACATCATGGGCAATCACATATTTTTCTCCACTTACCATTTTCCACTTATCCATTATACCGCTTGCGAAGCAAGCATTTACATCTTCTGAAACACCCGTTCAAATCCTGCCAGGGCTTCATCGATGACTTCATCGGTATCGGCCATGCTGGTGTACATCCGGCTTGCCGGCCAGGGTAACGATTCCTTCCATCATGAAAGCGGCACCCATTTCTTCCATCATATGCTTTCGGATTTTGATTTCTTTCAGTATTCCGGGATGGTCCAGATTTTCTTCATATTGATGGGCAGAAACATGGTCCCGGTGGTTTCCAGGTGACAGATGGAGCCCTGGTTGTAGGCTACAAAAGGGCAGATTGTATGATTTGATAAGTTGTTGAAGTCCTTTTGTGAGCCGGTCTCCGGCCGCACCCGCTTTTTCACAGGCATTTGTTTTTCTATCTCCATCAGGGTGTAGTAGCCGGCTGCTGAACTCAGTGGATTGGCCGCCATGGTGCCGCCCACCATGGCCCGTTTTTTCCCGGTTTGCAAACCGGCAGCCAGGTATTCCATCAGGTCCCTGGAACCTCCCAGTCCACCTGCAGCCGGATAACCTCCTGCCACCACCTTGCCAAAGACGGTCAGGTCGGGCTTCACCCCGAAATATCCCTGTGCCCCGCTGATCCCGATCCGGAATGCGGTGACCACCTCATCAAAGATCACAGGGCGCCATATCGGTCGCACAAGTTCCCTGATCTGCCTGTTGTGGTCCTGGTCCACCGGCCGGGTTCCGCTTTCTGTGCCCATGGGTTCCACGATCACAGCCGCAGTACCCTGTCCCTTCATTCTGTTCATCCGCAGGCTTTCGCTCCAGCGATTGAATCGTTGGGGAAGGCTTCCTGGGTATACTTCCTGCTGGCCCTGGGGATGCCATGGGCATCAAAACCGCCTGTTCCAGGTACCCGAAGCGCATACACCAGGCTGTCGCTCCAGCCATGGTAACCACCGCCCATTTTTATGATGTTCTTCTTACCGGTGGCCAGCCTGGCCACCCGGATGGCCGCCATGCAGCCTTCGGTGCCGCTGCCCAGCATCCTGAACATATCCACGCCCGGTATGTGCTCACAAATAAACTCGGCAATTTTCAGCTCATATTCATGGAAAAGGCCCGTGGAGGGACCGGAGGTATTGATCAGGTGGAGTATCTTCTCCTTTACAGCAGGGTAATTGCTCCCCAGTACTGTGGGCCCTCCGGCCTGAAGGAAATCGATATGCCTGTTGCCATCCTTGTCATACAGGTAGGCACCCTCTGCCCGGTCGAATACGATGGGAAAGGGGTAGTTGAAGGCCAGGTTGTGCTGTACACCTCCCGGAATATACTTCATGGCGTGGTCGATGATCGGTTTTGAGGAGGCATATTTCTTTTCAAAACCCTCCATATACTTCTCCATCTCATCCCGCCTGATGGGGTGGATGGGCTGATCCACCAGCTTCCCGATCCGGTTATAAATTTCCGCCACATCGGGGTATTCTTTTATCGCAAATCCGATATTACATCAACATTCATGAATCAAGGTGGTATTTTGATTGGATATTCAATTTAGTATGGATTCCGCTCCCGGTTTCATGAATGAAGCAATGCAAATTTCCAGGCAAAATATTGCTATAGGCAGGCTTCATCAGCAAAGGATAAATATGGGCAGGAACTATTATTTCTTCTATTCTTTTTTCATTTATACTCCAGAACGTAAGCTTTCTGCGGCTTTTTCGTTTCAGTGCTGTGGGAGATGATGTGGGTTTTGGCTCCAATGTCATCATATCGAAAAGTAGTCATGTATAACAAGGCATCATCATTATCGTATTTCATTTTCAAAGATATTGTTTTTCTTCATTGAAAGACTGGATTATTCTGGATACTAACCTCAGGCTATTGTAAGTCTCCTGTTTCATGATTTTACCCTGGGAATTATACTGGGTGATCCTTTTTGATACCATTTCATTAGTTTTGTAGCTAATGCTTTGGAAAGCAGTGACCTGACCAGCATCGTTCCTTTCCCATAAGTAGTAGTTTCGCGGACCTTCAAATGGTATATGGCCTGCAGCTGCCATGTAATCCGGGTAGTAGTTATCAGCTTTCACAGGTTCATCACCATCGTCATAATAATTCACTGTCCTATAGCCGCATTGAGCCGGAGTAAGCTCTTTAACCTTCAACTCAATCTGGTCTGCCACAATGGCCCCGGTAGCAAGTCTCATACACACTTGTTGTTCAGCTACCCTGCCTCTGTCATCATATGTATTACTTTGCCTGTATGCTTCATAACCTCCTTCAGGATACCTTTTATTGGTTTGGTGTACCATCACTTCAGTTACTTTTCCATCATCCGTGTACTGATAATTTGTTATTTGTTCAATATACCTGGAATCTCCTCCTTTTTGAGAGATCTTGATAAGCCGCCCATTTTTATCGTATTCCAGTAGCTTTCTGACAAGGGTATCCTGATCCTCAACGATTATACTTTCAATAATCTGATTTTCCGCATTGATTAGATTAGTTTTTACACGTTTTCTTCCCTGATCGTATATCATCTCCTTCACATCTCCTTCCGGATGGAATTTATAGGTGACATACTTTAGGACTTTTTCGTTGATTTCACCCTTTTTAAACTTGTGCATGGTAATTCTGCACTCTGAAACATTGTTTGTTTTCCTCCAGTCCACTGAATTGATCGAATCGAATAGCTCAAGCCTAGAGGAAGGGTTACTTATCATATACAACCAGGGTTGAAGGTCTGAAAGCCTGTCCCAGGAACTGCAGAAAGTTCCCACAAAAAAAATGGCTATCAAAAAAAGCTTTCTTAAGGATCTGTTGGTAGTGTTTTTGCTTTTCATAGGATCGGTTTTGGGAAAGAATAATTGTTTTGCATAGGTTAATACATGTTGAAAGTTACATAATTTCGTAAACTTCAGAAGCACAGTATTATTGGATGCTGATTTCAAATAAGGGAAACAGCTTACAACTTATAAAATGAAATGATTGGTTTGTATTTTTCAGTTACTAGATCCGGGGGAGGATCTAATTGAACCAGTTGTTTTCTTGCGGCTTATAATGTAACTTGTAGGAGACAACCCCAATTTTTCAATGAGGAAACCCTTTGATTTATATGTTTTGAAGGTAATTCATCCTATGAAGGGATATTGGGATTGTACTTTATCAAGCGTCCCAATTCTGTTAAAGTTGACATCGATACTCGCTGTAACAGCCAGAGAAAAGGAGTAAGAACCATACCTTAAAGCATAAAATCATGAAAACACACTTTGGTATAAAACTAGTTGGAGCAATACTTGCCTGCTTTTTATTTACATCTAACAATTTAAGTTCAGCTCAGTCCGGGACAATTGCTGGTCAGTATAAACAAGTGACTTTAACATATTCCTTTTTTCCTGCTCCTGGTTGGAGATTAGATGCCTGGGCATATAAAAATTGGACAATTACTCAAAATGGTGGTGAGATTGTAATAAATGGTTATTCCGGTACAATAGATGATAGTAGTAATTTTCAAGTCAGTGGTGTTTTAGTTGGTGAAAGTAACGGATGGCAAAATTACAGTGGTAATTATGACCCAGACCTAAAAAAAATATCTGGTACATTCACTGGAACAGTGGGTAGGATAGGTATGGATGGAAAGACATATCTTGATGAAATTTTTGACGGCGCGTTTTCCGGAACCAAAAGTAAAACGATTGTTGCTGATTTCACCAGTTCAGCAACATCTGGTGATATTCCATTAACAATTGATTTTACAGATCAATCTACTGGAAATATTGTAGAATGGAATTGGGATTTCGGGGACGAAGGAACAAGTACTGAACAGAACCCCAATCATACATATACCCAGGCAGGAACCTACACCGTTTCATTGACTGTTACGGGAGCAGATGAAAGTGACATTAAAACAAAAACAGATTATATCACAGTTACTGTTCCTGTCCTAGAAGCTGATTTTACAGTAGATGTAACAAATGGAGATGCAGACTTGCAGGTAAACTTCACAGACAACTCAACAGGGATTATTTCAGCCTGGTCCTGGAATTTTGGGGATGAAGGAACAAGTACTGATCAGAACCCCAGTCATACATATACCCAGGCAGGAACCTACACCGTTTCATTGACTATTACGGGAGTTGATGAAAGTGATATTGAAACAAAAACCGATTATATCACTGTTACTGTTCCGGCACCAATAGCTGATTTTACAGCAGATATTACAAATGGAGATGCAGACTTGCTGGTAAACTTCACAGACAACTCAACCGGCGATATTTCCGCCTGGTCCTGGAATTTTGGGGATGAAGGAACAAGTACAGAGCAGAATCCGAGTCATACATATACCCAGGCAGGAACGTATACAGTTTCGTTGACTGTTACGGGAACTGGTGGAAGTGATATTGAAACAAAAACCGATCATATCACAGTTACTGCTCCTGCACCAATAGCTGATTTTACAGCAGATATAACAAGTGGAGATAGAGACTTGTTGGTAATCTTCACGGATAATTCAAAGGGGGATATTTCCACATGGTCCTGGAATTTCAGGGGATGACGGAACAAGTACTGAACAGAACCCCAGTCATACATATTCACAGGCAGGAACGTATACCGTTTCATTGACTGTTTCAGGAGCAGGAGGAAGTGATATTGAAACAAAAACAGATTTTATCTCAGTTACTATACCAATAGGAATATCACATAGTGCGATGGCCAATCAATTTGTTATATATCCGAATCCTACAAATTCAATATGTGTATTAAATATACCTGTTGATATAACTGAACCTGTGAATATCAAAATATTCAAAGCGAATGGTGAAGAAATAGTTACAGTAGCCAATATAAAGGATAAACAGTATGAATTGGATGTATCAGGATTCTCAATTGGATTGTACTATATATCAATAATTTCAGATAAAGAATTCCTAACCAAAAAATTGGTGATTTCAGAATAGTTCTGATGGCAATAACTGATTTTTTGTTTCGGTTCACATGGACAGGTGCATCCGCATACCAGTGATCCCAGGGTTATCAGTAAAGGAGAATATTGAGTATTCAATTTTTTTTTCTTTCCCCTTGCTACTTGAGATGTTTCTCAAGCCACTGGTCCTGCTCCCACAGCATATGCAGGATGCTCTCTTTGGCTGCATACCCGTGACTTTCTTTGGGTAGCATCACCAACCTGACCGTGGCCCCCAGTCCCTTCAGAGCATTGAAATAGCGCTCGCTCTGCAGGGGATAGGTCCCCGAATTGTTGTCCGCTTCTCCGTGAATCAGCAGCAGGGGGGTCTTCATCTTATCGGCGTGCATAAAGGGTGACATCGTATAATAGACCTCGGGAGCTTCCCAGTAGTTCCTTTCCTCACTCTGGAACCCGAAGGGAGTCAGGGTCCGGTTATAGGCACCGCTGCGTGCGATCCCTGCAGCAAAAAGATCCGAATGCGACAGAAGATTGGCTACCATGAAGGCACCGTAACTGTGCCCTCCCACGGCCACTTTTGTCCGGTCGATATACCCCAGGTTGTCCACGGCATCAATCGCAGCCTTTGCATTGGCCACAAGCTGTTTCCTGAATGAATCATTGGGCTCCTCTTCACCTTCTCCCACGATGGGGAAGGCTGCTCCGTCCAGAATCACATAGCCCCTGGTTACCCAGTAGATGGCTGAGCCGTAGGAAGGATAGGTAAATCTGTTGGGATTGGATGTGTTCTGACCGGCACTGCTTTTGTCCTTGTATTCGCGGGGATAGGCCCAGAGAATCATGGGCGCTTTCTCCTTCTTTTCCCTGTCATATCCCACCGGCAGATACAGGGTTCCCGACAATTCAAGTCCGTCGTCGCGCTTGTAAGTGATGACCTCCTTGTGCACATTCTGTATGCTCTTGAAGGGATTCTCGAAGTTTGTGATCTGCTTCAGCTTTTTCTTTTTCAGATCCCTGAAATAGTAGTTGGGATACTCGGTGGGTGATTCAATGCGCACCAGCAGCTGCCTTTTGGAACCATCATAATCGCTGAGGTTTTCCAGCTTGTCGGTGTAGGCACTCCGGTACAATCTCTTCTTTTGTTTTGTGTCCAGGTTGAGCTGATCCAGGAAGGGGAATTGTCCGTCCTCTGAAAAACCATCCCCCAGCAGGTAGGCCGTTTCGCCTTTCAGACTGAGTACCTGGCTCCCGAATTCATTCCTTTCGGTGACAAAGTTGCCCGGATCGGCATAGCGGTCCTGGTAGTTCAGGTTAAAAAGGATCTCGGGTTTTGCTGCGGGGTCCGAGGGATTGAAGATATAGGTTTTGGCGTTCCTTGTGTTCCACCAGTAGTCGTAGGCCAGGGCAAGATTTTCGCTTCCCCACAGAATACCCGAATAGCGGTTGATGGTCTTCAGGATACTTAGAGCTTCCCCGTTGAAGGGCGCTTCCAGAAGGAATACCTCGTCACGGAATTCAACCGTACTATCCGGATCACCGCCGTCCAGTGCTTCAACAAAGACCAGTGTGGCGGGTCTGTCTTTACGCCACTCAAAGTCCCTGGGTCCGGTCCGCTCTGCCATAAAACCCTGGGGCAGGTCTTCGATCAGTGGCACTTCAAGGATGGTCTCTACTTTTTTGGCGTCGCTGGTATAGATGGTGGTTCTGGATGGGAATCTGTAATAGGGCACCAGGTAGGAGAAAGGTTTCTCGATGGTGGTCACCATTACGTATGATCCATCCGGGGAAAAAGAAATTTCACTGATACATGGCACTTTCCATCCATGGAGTGGAGGTGCCATCCAGTTTCACTTTTACGATCTCAGAGGTGGCCAGTTGTTCGAAGTTGAACTCGTCATTCTTGTTTTTCAGCAAGTCCTGGTAGGTGCGGTTCTGGGCTTTTTTCCCATCAGCTACTGAAATGGTGGGTCCCGTGGGGACCGCCTGTTTCACATCAATGAGTGCTTTCCGCCTGGCCGGAACCATCTTTACCAGCATGGACTGGCTGTCTTCAAACCAGTTGATTACCTGACCAATGTTCGCATTGACTGTAGGGGCTGTAAGTTTCCTGGCGCTTGCATTCTCTATGTCCAGCATCCACAGCTCCACGCCTTCGGAAGCAGTCTGTGTGAAGGCCATGTGCTTCTGGTCGGGCGACCAGGTGAAAGAGGCCAGCAGAGGCTGATCTGGCAGTCCGCTTACCTGGGTTGCAGGAGCATCATTACCAGTGCTTTTCACATGGATATTCTTATAATACCTCGTGCGGCTTCCGATGTTGGTAGCCGGATCGATGCGTAGACCTCCCAGCCTTAATTCCTCTTTGGAAAGCTCAGCAATGGTTTTGTATGGATCACGGGAAAGCAGCACCATTGTTGTGCGTTCATGGTTCATCCTGACTGTAGGGGCGAGGTTCACGTCCACCAGTTCCAGGATTTCATTGGAGGGTTTCTGATAAGTGAGGTTCTCCTGGGCCATCAGCACCGATGCTGAGAAAACCAGGAGCGAGATAAGCATGGTCAATTGTTTCATTGGGGGTGGTTTTAAACAATACGTGCAAATAGAAAGTATGAGGATAAAAATAGCTAATTTAGATCAGCATAACCAACATTAAAACTCCACAGATGAAAAAGTTTGCCATAGCTATCCTTGCCATTCTTGCATGGATCAATCCAGTGTTAAAGGCCCAGACCTTCGACGGACTCGACAACAACCTCTCCAACCTTTACAGGGTATCCGATGCACAAACCCGGAGCATCTCCCCGGAAAATTTCACCGGTGAAAAAGGGAAAGGTGGAATGGCCGAGCTGGGAGAAGGCGCTGCCTCCCATGAGGCCAGGGAACTGGGCCAGGGCTATAAGGTAAGTCCCTATGTGATCATTGAACCTGGCGAAACCTTTACCATGGCCGAGATGGAAGGTCCGGGTTGTATTCAGCACATCTGGATGACCCCAACCGGGAACTGGCGCTTCTATATCCTCCGCTTTTACTGGGATGACGAAGAGGAACCTTCGGTGGAAGTGCCGGTGGGTGACTTCTTTGGCATGGGGTGGGGAGAGTATGCCCACCTGAATTCTCTGGCGGTATGTGTGAATCCGGGCAGGGCCTTTAACTGTTACTGGCAGATGCCCTTTGGGAAAAAGTGTAAGATCACCATGGAAAACATTGATGTAAAACCCACCCGCCTCTATTACCAGGTGGACTATGTGCTGACGGATATTCCGGATGATGCCGCCTATTTTCATGCCCAGTTCAGGCGTCCGGCCCCCGATGCTGAAAAGGAAGCTTATACCATTATCGACGACATCAAAGGGAAAGGGCAGTACATCGGGACCTTCCTGGCCTGGCAGGTGAACAACAACGGATGGTGGGGTGAAGGTGAGATCAAGTTTTTTATGGATGGGGACAAGCAGTTTCCCACCATTTGCGGTACGGGTGCAGAGGACTATTTCTGCGGATCCTATAACTTCGATGTGGGAGGGCAGTACACAGAATTTTCACACTGCTTATTCGGGACTGCACCAGGTGATCCGGCCCGACGGCGCCTACCAGTCCAATACCCGCTTTGGTCTGTATCGCTGGCATATCACTGATCCCATCCGCTTTGAAAAGGACCTGAGGGTGACCATCCAGGACCTGGGCTGGCGGAGTGAAGGACGTTACCTGAAACAGGGAAGTGATATTGCCTCGGTGGCCTTCTGGTATCAGACCGAACCCCACCAGGCTTTTCCGGCACTTCCTTCAAAAGATGACCTGGAGGTAAGGTAAAGAATAGGTCAATAATGTATTCCTCAATCAAAATATCCATGGAAAAATAAATGGAGTATAATCGAATAGTCATATCAAAATTTGGAAGCCCGGAAGTATTGCAAAAAGTAAGTGAAAAAGAACTTCCAAGACCCGAAAAAGGACAAGTTAGAGTGAAAGTTCTAACAACAAGTGCATGCTTCACAGACACACTCATTAGACGCGGACTTTATTTAGGTGTTAAGAAAAAGCCACCATTCTCACCAGGATATGATCTGGTAGGAATTGTAGATGAACTCGGAGAAGAAGTTAAGAATTTATCAATCGGCCAAAAAGTAGCTGAGCTGACAGTTATCGGCGCATACACCGAATATATTTGCCTTGACGCCAGTTCAGTTGTTCCCGTACCTGAAAATCTGGATAATACTGAAGCGGTTAGCTTTGATACTATCCTATCTTACAGCATATCAAATGCTCCACCGCTCTACCAGTATAAAAAAAGGACAAACAATTTTGATTCACGCATGTTCGGGAGCCGTAGGAACTGCAATGTTACAATTAGGTAAACTATTGAATTTAAAAATGTATGGAACTGCTTCAAAAAGTAAACACAGGTTTATCGAAGAAATGGGAGCGATACCAATTGACTACAAAAACGAAGACTTTGTAGAAGTAATTAAAGAAAAAGAGCCAGATGGAATAGATGCCGTTTTTGACCCCATGGGAGGCGATTATTTTCCACGCTCCTTAAGTTTGTTAAGAAAACAAGGAACATTGGTTGGCTTTGGATTTCAAAACTCGGCAAGCGGAAAGGGTGGAAATGTGGTTTTAGATTTCTTCAAAGTTAAATGGTGGAATTTACTTCCTGCCAAACCTTCTGCCAACTTTTATGTGATAACTTCAATGCGAGAAAAGCATCCCGATTGGTTTAAAAATGATTTGAACGTATTATTCAAACTGTTGTCGGAAAGAAAAATCAAACCCGCGATTGGAAAAATAATGAAATTAGACCAAGCGGTCGAAGCACACAAACTTGTGGAAAATGCTGAAGTAGAAGGGAAGATAGTCCTAAGGATAAATGATTGAAAGCCAAGGAAAGTGAGGTCATTGTAGGTGCAGCGACTCTACCTTCCCTTTCAGTTTTAATGTGCCACGCAGATCCAGATCACTGTCACTGCTAAAACTACAGGATACCTGAAGGGTATGAGGTCCTTTGTCGATCCTGACCTGCTTCCAGTCAAGCTCCAGATTCTTTTTCAAAGATCCCCTGGCATCATACAGCCGCAGTTTTCCCTTGCCATCGAAAATACAGCTGTAGCCTGCTTCTAATGAGACGGGAATCACCATGGACCGGGACCCATCCAGTTCAAGGGTGATCATTTCGATCTTTCCCTTTTCCCCCGATGCCTGAAGTCTGAAATATAAATCCTGCGCTTCAAAATCGTTATTGAAATCCCACTCACTGTAGTGGGGTTGTCCCGGTTGAAGGACCATGTTTTCATGGGCGAATGAAGCCTTTCTGTAGTATTGCAGATGAAACTCATTTTCACTGATTTTTTGAAGAGAGAAGTCGTTCTCGCCCGCCTTAAGCAGTTGTTTCTGAGACTCATTAAAGATGGCCCGGGACTTGGCCTCCTCCCAGGTTCGAATGGCTTCGATCACTTCCTCAGTTCCCGGGTTTTTTTCCAGGTCGCCGGGATTCACCACCAGTGCGTAGCCTGCATTCCACCCTGCTGCCCTGGCCAGCATCCATTCCATCTCCTCGAGGGTGGTACCTGCCTGGTACCAGAACCAACCCAACATGTTGGGCTGGTAATTGCGCTCCAGTGTGGCCTGGTTGTTAAAGCGTATCTCATTCTGGCTCTCCCTCATGCCGCCATACCAGGGTTCGCCCCAGTTCATATAGGTGTTGAGGTGCCAGTAGAAGTGGCTGGACTGACTGGTTCCATTGACAACCATGTGATCCACTCCCTCCAGGAAACGGAGGGCAAAATAGTCCTTGGAGGCATCGCCGTAACCGGTAGAATATGCTCCTTCGTGACCATCAAAATCCATGTGAGAAACACCGGTCTCATTGAAAAATTCAGAAAGATTGTCAATCATCTCATTCTGGAGGTCCATGTTGGGATAAAAGGTCTTGTAGGGATGGTCGATAAGGCGCGCAATTTTTTCTCCTTTGTCATGGGCACGGGCAGTGGTCCCGAATGCCCCCCTGGAGCAATTGAACAATCTGAAGGGAGGCTCCTCAGAGATCTCAGAGAACCGAATCAGTTCATCACCCACCCGCACCGTCTGCAGGGTGGTTTTTTTGTGGTAGAAGGTGGAATCTTCAATGTGGATTTCAGTATCGTTTATTCCGAGTTTTTCTGTAATAACGGTAGCTGCATAGGAGGCCAGACCCTGATGAGGCACCGGGCTTACAAATGGATCGTTGGTGGTAATAAAATTGGTCAGTGTATGAACCCCCAGCCTGATGTGATGCTCCCTGGCTTTGTCCACACATGTTTTCATCCCTTCACGTCCATTGGGAAAGAGGGAGGGGATCAAATCAAAATGTCCCCAGGTTACGAAGGGGTGACTCTGGTAAAGACTGTAGAATCCCACTTTTTCGGTAAAGTCCAGCATCTTGTCGACTGTGGATTCGCCAAAATTGCTGATAATATAGGGCCGACCTGCCAGGGGACTGCTCTTTACCCATTCACCATCGATCAGCATATGGGGAAGGCCTTCCTCTACTTCAATTTGTCCGATCAGTTCCAGTGCATCTGGCTCAGCAATTCCAAAAAGGGCAATGGCCGAACCTTCCAGGCCGAACGCAGGATTGGATACCACATGGGTATTCCCAAATCCGTTCCACACCTCAATTTGTTGTGACCGGGTCCGGTTGATACAAAAAGCCTGTAGACTTGATCCGTAATCCTGAACCAGGGCAGCGCTCCCACGCGGTGGAACATATCCCTGGTCATCGATCAGTGCACCACCGGTGGTTTTTACATTGAGGGCCTGGATCCCAATGGCAAAATCCTGGTTTCGAACCACCCCCACAAATTCACCAATGGTCCTGCCAATGGTGGTTTTTATGGGTCCCCACAGGATGGCATCCAACCGCTGTGGATCCGAAATACCGATGACCTCCATTCGCAGATATCCCTGTAGGGACTGGACCTTCAGATCCACACTGAGCTGGCCGGGAAAGAGGTAGGTCAGGCGCTCACCATAGGCCTGGAAACCCACCGGATTCAGAATTTCCCCCTCCGTTTTGATTCCCAGAAGATAGGTGCGCTCTGCTGCGGCATAATTGACATTATTTTGAAGATCTTTCAGTTCAGTGATCGCCCCCTTTTCATCCAGGTTCAAACTGAATGTTTTGGTGCTGAAGCTGGATTGTGCCCACATGGCGGAAGCGAGACCGCCAAGGGCAAGCAGGATCAAGATATATTGCTTTTTATTCATGGGTTTTTAATTTAACTTATCCAGCATTTCCTCACAAATTTGCCACCCCATTAAATACATACGAGGTATATGGAAGGGGCCTTTCCAGATATTCCCCTTCATTGGTACTGAAATTCGTCCGTCGCGATGAAGATAGCCATACCATTCTCCATGTTCAGGGTCCGGAAAATGCTTGAAAGCCCAGTCGTGTACCTGCTTGTGCCATCGGGCATATTTATCATCCCCGGTGATCTGACAGGCCAGTAGAGTGGCAATGATTGCCTCATTGTGTGGCCACCAGAATTTCATATCGTGCCAGTACTCCTGTACCGGTAAATCCTTCACATCGCGGAAGTAATAGATGCCTCCATATTCCTTGTCCCATCCGATTTCCCACATCCAGTCGAGCATGGTGGTTCCCAGTTTGATAAGATCCGGATCATGATTACGGAAAATGGCTTCTCTCAGAATAAACCAGGCTCCTTCAAGGGCGTGTCCGGGGTTTAGGGTGCGCCCTTCAAAGTGATCGATAAACTCCCCCCGGGGTCCCACAGATTCCATAACCGCCCTATACTCGTAGTTCAGGAAGTATTGTTGAATCTCGTCTATCCAGGAGCTGATCTCTTCAGTGAAAGAGTCATCTTTAAGATTCTTACGTATTTCCTGGGCAGTGACAATCCCAATCATGGGTGCGCCCATTCCACGCATTTCTCGCTGATCAGTAAATTTTGATGGAATGAGTCCCGGGGTGCTATTGTATTTCACAAAGCTAGCGAATGCTTCTTTTGCTTTCACTCTGTAGATTTCAATTCCCGTTGCTTTGTAATAGGCAGCATAGGCAATGGCCGCAAAGGACTCGGAATAAACGTAGCGGCGCATTCGAATGGGATTTCCTTTTTTATCAACGATAAAATACATTTTGCCCCTGGAATCGTAGCAGTGTTTTTCAAGAAAATCAATGCCATGTTTGCCAACCTTTAACCACTCTTCACGCTTTTCTACTTCATTGTGCATGGTCAGGATCATCCAGGTAAAGCGACCGGTCTGCCAGACCCCCTTGTCGGTATCGATAACAGTACCATCCCTGTCAAGACAAAATGTAAACCCTCCATCCTTCCAGTCTATCCCATTCTTTATCCAGAAGGGGATGATGTTTTCCAGGAGTCCGGTTTTATAGGTCTCACGGTATTGTTCTATGTCTCTTTTGTTCAAGTTGAATAGGTATTCGTTATTTCTTTTTCTCCCTGTTTTCCAAACGATATTCATCCTGTTCTTTGCTTTCACGCGCCATATCTTCCACATTATCAATTTGCGGGGATTCCTCAAGCGCTTTCCAATCAAATTTTTCATCAAAGGGATCCAGGGCTTTTTGAGGATCAAAAATCCTGCGATCAACATCCACAGCATGTATAGGCTTGAAATCTGGCGTATTGTGTAAAAAAGTCACTCAAATCGTTAGCCCCGGCATCATATTGATTTAGATAGGGCAGTCCAAGAATATTCCAGAAGGTTTTAAACAGACTGCCAAAACTATAATGCATATGGCTCACATGGTCTCTTTTTACCCAGGGGGAAATAAGCATCAAGAATACTGCGATGTGCATCAATATGATCCACCCCGTTTTGTGCATCATCTTCTGTAATCACGATCAGCATATTTTTCCAATAAGGTGTTATGTGAAAGATATTCCACAATGCGTCCCACTGCCAGATCATTATCAGCCATATAACTTTCCCGGAAGGGATATCCTGCATCCGGACGATCACCTGCTCCATGATCATTGGGAATAATAACGGTTATGAATTCAGGCATGGTATCCTGTTGCCATTCATCCATTTTTCATCAAATTCTTTAATAAACTGATCGATCCTGAACTGATCCGGGATGGCCATATTATAGGTCGGGTACATTTTGGAAGTCCGCTCATACAGGGGCTGTGGCATTGGGTAATTGATATATTGTTTAATTCCGGTATATTTATATTCAGCCTTATAAAGGCAGGTTCGAACATAATGCTGAAACCCAAAATTATAGAAATCCACATCATGGCGTTCCAGATGATCCCACATGGAACCTGCTTCATTATAATCTTCAGGATAAATGGCGCCGGCTGCTCCATTCATGGCAAAAACACCCGGGGCCTTTGAATCTTCCTGAAAGTTCCGGTTGCCGCCATAACTGGCTGCTGTAGATGTTTCACACCACTCATTGGGATAGGTATTTACCAGCCAGCGATGCCCATCGGCTGAGACATCCGCATCCACATAAAAATTGTCTGAAATGCCAAACTGTCTTGCCAGGGCCAGATGATTGGGCATAACTGTTGCATTTGAAACAGAGTCGGTTCTTGCTCCTGTTGGAAAAAGTGGCATCTCTGCCATAACGGGCAATGGTTGAGTCTCCGTCTCCTTTTTCAATCTGTCCGAAAATTTCATCATAGGTCCTGTTTTCCTTTGAAATAAATACAATATGCTTGATTGGGACTTTCCTTTTCTCCGGGATAAAGGGGAATGGGATTGTCCTTCCCTGCTTTTAAAAACCGGATCATTTGCTTTGGTAAAATTAAAGTTATTTGAAATAACCTGTTCTGTCATCTCTCTCAACTGTTCATCATTTCGGGATATCTACGATCTGAACTGTTCCTTTCATCAACGATCCAATATAGCTGCCTTCAGGCCCCGGATCAAAAGCTGCTCCGCCATTGGGTCCGCTTCCAAACCCTTTGGCATTGGCAATAATCAGTTTTTTTCCATCATTGCTTACCTCAATTTTCGATGGAAACCAGCCGGTTGGAATATGCCCCAGAACTTTCTGATCTGAAACATCGATCACGCCAACGGCATTGATTCCGGATTCGGCAACATACAAGCTTTTTTGATCCGGACTTAATAGCCAGTCCAAAGGGAATGACTCCCCGAAATTGCTTCATTCGATCATCGGGTTTAAGATAGATAGTATTAACAACTGTATCCTTTTCAATGGAAATAACCGAGATATTATCATTGGTTCCATTGCTGACAAATACATATTCATCTGTTGCCACAATTGAATTGGGACTTGAACCTCCCACGGCCGGAATATCCTTCAACCAAGGCCCCAACCAGATGTCCGGTTTTAATTTTTGCAACAACTTCCGGTTTGGCTGGATCTTCAATATTAACAGCAAATACTGAAAATGCTTCAATGGCATTCGGATCTCCCAAGCCCGGAATAGATATGGTATCATTTTCTATTCCCTCTTCCATCTCTTCTGATCCATAAGCAAAAGCAGGATAATCAATGGGCTTTGATTTGGCATCTTCTCCGGAGCCATCTTTAATAAAGGCATACTGAAACATGCCCACATTGGCCACATAGACCTTTTTTTCATCAGGTGACAGGCAAATCCCAAAAGGATAACGCCCAACCGGAACAGAATGTATAAGCGTTTTTGTATCTGTATCCACAATGACCATCCTGAATCCTATCTGATCCACTGCATAAGTGTTTTTCCATCCTTTGACAATTTCAGATCGCCAATATATCCATGGGAATAATCAAGATTTCCATCGCTGTATGCACAATCAATGTCCCCTTTTCTGTTTCCTGAATTCACATCAAACAGAAAGATTTTATTCTCCTGACCGCCAGCAACATAGACGGTTTGATTGTCAGGAGATATGGCCAGTCCCATAAAAACTGAAGCCAATACGCCCTTGTCTGTTGCAGGGCCCGGAGGTACCTGTTGAACTTCGGGATGGTCGATAGAATATTCCGTATGATTGTAATGGACAGGGGATTGGTTCCTGAATTGGCGGTAACTGCTATATTGCCATCCGGACTCAAGGTTAATCCATAGGGATGTGGTGCAGTTACAATACTTTTACCGACGGGAGAAATATACCTTCCATTGGGGG
>CAVTME010000008.1:0-52500 GCA_963735755.1 uncultured Bacteroidota bacterium
AGATTTCGGTGGATGCTATGCGGGAGGTTGCTAGTGATATTGGCCTCTGACATCGGTATTTTAGCCGTACTTATAGAGATTCGAAAGATTTATTCCGATTTTATGCTTTTAATGCCGATCCCGGGATTATATTATAAATAACGAAAAACCTATAACCATGTCGATAAGTAATTACATAGCGCCTGGTCCAAGAAAAGCTACCCCGCATAGCAGCATTGCAGGTTAAATGACTGATCAAATGAAGGGAGAGGTGCCCAGGGCCAACGCATTTAAATCCTGAGGATTTTCAGTAGGAAGTCGTTATCCCAGGCAGCAACTAGCCGTTTGTTCTTGAGGCTCATCTTTTTAGACTCTTCTTTCTTGAGCATATTTAGAGTGATTTTTTGGATTAATGCGAAGTTGTTTGCTGCCATCCCCTTTCTTTTTCTTTGTTCATCCTCCCTGAAGGTCATATCCAGGGTCCAGTGCAATGAGTTCTCCACCGCCCAGTGTTGTCGGATATAAGCATTAAATTCTTTTGCTTCTGCATCAACACTGCTGATATACAATCGTACCTCGGTGGTTTTTGCATCCTTTATTTCCCTTTGGGCAGTGATACGGACAAGACGCTTTAGGCCTGCCCATAGTTCCTTTTGATCAAGGAAATCAATCTTATTAATCACTTCACATTTTCTTGTTTCTATCCGGCCATGACCTTTCTCAACGGTTTCATCAACCGAGTCTGGTTTTTGTCTGAGAAAAGTACTTTCGACATCTTCTTTTAGATAGCCTTGGTTCTCTTTTAAAGCAAGGATGTAATCAGCCTTTTCGTCGATAATCTTCTCTGCTATTTTCTTCTGGGTACCCATGGCATCAATAGTAATAATACATCCCTCTATATCCAAAATGTTCAAAAGCTCAGGGATAGCAGTGATTTCAGTGGACTTCTCGTTTGTTTTGATCTGTCCTAATACCAGACCATTGCTATTGGCCCAGGCATTTACCGTGTGAATGGCCGACTTGTCATGATATCCATCTTTGGATCCACGTAGAGTCTTGCCGTCCACCGATATTACTTCCTTGGATATCCTGGGATCTTTTAACGACTGGGCCCATTGGATAAACAGTATCTCAAACTTATCTGCACGAATAAGCGAAAAAACCCTGTTAATCGTATCATGAGAGGGTATCCCATTGGGGAGTTTAAGAATCTTGGACAGGAAGTCCTTCTTGGATTTGCCAAACATTTCAATGGAGTCCCAGGATTCAGCACCGCATATAACTGCTATAATGCTTAATACGATAATGTCGATCAGTAGGTGCTTCTTGTTTCGTTGGATACGTGGATCAGGTAATTGGCCAAAGTAATGATGAAGGGAGGTTTTCATTGCGTCCTGATTTTTGTGTTTTAACAAAAATCACTATGTTTGGACGTAATATCCAGTATTTCAACATGATCCAATCAACAAATTACCTCGAAATACCCCCAGATGTTAATAAACCTCCTGTTTTCACATAGCAACTGCCACACCCTGTTGATATCAACCCCATAAATGTTAATAGAAGCCTAATTCGCAAGTTTTAAATGCGTTGGCCCTGTCTAATTAGGCAAAATGTTTTGAAGTTCTGACAAACATTTTTATCTTTGCATTCCGTTTTGAAAAAAGCGGCGGGATCGAAAACAAAACAAGAGATGAAAAAAGAAATACATCCTAAGAATTACAGGCTGGTGGCCTTCAGGGACATGTCCAACGGAGAGACCTTTCTGACCAAGTCAACTGCAGCTTCCAAAGAGACTGTGAAAATGGAAGATGGCAACGAATATCCATTGATCAAGCTGGAGATCTCCAATTCTTCCCATCCTTTTTATACAGGAAAGATGAAGCTGGTGGATACGGCCGGACGTGTTGACAAGTTCATGAACAGGTACAAAAGCCACCTGGACAAGAAGAAAAAATAGAGGGAACAGAATTCCTTTGTGCATAAAGCCGTCTCAACAGGGACGGCTTTTTTTGTACTTTTAAAACAAAAAATGCATCTGATCCTGTTCGATGATCACTCGTGGGACAACCTGCTTCCACTAACATTCACAAGGCCTGTGGCAGACCTGAGGGTGGGAATCCTGACCATTGCAGAGAAATGGGAGAAACACACCCACCTTTCTCCCTCCTGTATCACACAGAAATACCTCTCAGAAAGATACCCGCTTACAAAGGGCAGGGATAACCTGCTGATCAATGGATCGCTCCTTCCTGACCACAAGCTGGTGAAAGCGCTGACCGGATTGGCCGAGGGGGAAGCATTGAAAAAGGAAAACACCCTGCTGGGTGCAAGAATGGCCGACCATGAAGTGGCAGGTTTTAAAGCAGTATCGTGGCTTGAAAAGGCTTCAGCCTACGCCGGGGAGGTTGCCCTGGTGGATTATCCCTGGAAAATCTTCAGTCTGAACGGCCAGGAGATTGAAGCTGACTTCCAGCTGGTGACCGGGGGGCGGCTCAGTTCCAAACTGAGTGAAACAGTCAGGGTGCTTGAACCGGATAATCTGTTTGTTGAACCAGGTTTCCGGGGGGAACATTTCACAATCAACGCCTCTTCGGGACCTGTTTACCTGGGAAAAGACAGCGAAATAATGGAAGGCAGTGTAATCCGCGGTCCCTTTGCCCTGTGCGAAGGATCGGTGGTGAAACTGTCCGCCAAGATCTACGGGCCCACCACCATCGGGCCCCATTGCAAAGTGGGCGGAGAAGTGAACAACGCGGTGTTGCACTCCAACTCCAACAAAGGGCATGACGGCTTCCTCGGGAACGCGGTGATTGGCGAGTGGTGCAACCTGGGAGCCGATACCAACAACTCAAACCTGAAGAACAATTATTCTGAGGTTAAAGTCTGGAATTACCCGAAAGGAAGATTCATTCATACAGGCCTTCAGTTCTGCGGTCTGATCATGGGTGACCATTCAAAATGCGGGATCAATACCATGTTCAATACCGGAACGCTGGTGGGGGTTTCTGCCAATATTTTCGGTCCCGGTTTTCCCAGGAATTTTATTCCCTCTTTCAGCTGGGGAGGAGCTGCCGGAATGACCACCTACAAAATGGATAAGGTACTGGAGACTGCGGCCCTGGTCATGGAACGGCGCGGACAGGAGTTAAGCGACAGTGACAGATCTATTCTCCAGCACATCTTTGAAACGACGGAGAAATACAGGAAATAGGCCTATTTCAGCAGCAATTCATCGAAATCCTCTTCCAGCTTGATATCCCTTTGCCAGTCATAGAGGGTAAGGCCCCTTAGATCGAAGTAGTAGCTCCAGTAATTCCTCAAAGCCTGGACATAACCCCTGCGGGCCACATCCTTCTCTTCCAAAGCCACATTCAGATCCAGCACATCGATCTTTCCAATAAGGAAACGCTGCTTGGATACTTCATAGCGAAGGTCGGCGATGGTGTCGGCCTTGGAGGCAATGGCCACCTGGTCGTCCTGCAGGTTGAACTGCATGACCTGGAGGAATATATTTTCATCAAAATCAATCTGGGACTGCCGTACATCGGTCCGGATCACCTCCTGGGCCGACTGGGCCATGCGGTACTGTCCCCTTCCCAAACCCCAGTCAAGGAGCGGTACCTGAACCCCAACTTCAACACGCTGCTGGTTCAGGGGATCCTGGTAGGCCCCAGACAGCTCATTGGCAAACTGGCTCAATCCCACCTGGGCAAACAAATCAGCCCTGATCCCTTTCTGTGAACGGGCTTCAGCCACCTGTTTTTCCGCCTCTAGCAGCTGTCTCTCCATGTTCAGGATCTCCGGGTTGTTGGCCTTGGCCTCGGCCAGGGTCCGGCCATAGTCCAGTTCAATGTCGGGAACCTCCCTGGGAAGATTTAATTGCAGGTCCACCCGCTCATTAAATCCCAGGAAAGAGCGGAGCCTGGATTTCCTCAGGGCCAGGTCGATGTTGGCCTCATTCAGGTCACTCCCGGCAATCAGATATCTGTATTCCATCTGTAGCAACTCATCCTCCCCGATGGTTCCCAGCTGGTATCGCCCTTTGGCAATCTGGTAGAGGGTATCGTTGTTGGCCATGTTCTTGTTGGCAACCTCAAGGTTGATCTGCGCCAGGGCCAGGTCAAAGAAATATCCCACGGCCCGCTGGCTCACACGCTCCATGGTATTCACATACTGCAGCTTGGCCTCCTCATATTTCATGGGTTCGATCTTCCGGTCCCACTTCAGGGCATTGTACCCGTTGATGGGCTGCATAAAACCAATGGTTACCGGGTATGCCAGGTAGGTGGTGGGGGGTTCCTCCCCAAAATTGTCGTTCCGCTGCAGCTGTGAGGAGACGAAAACCCGTCCGCCGGTAAGTCCGATGTTCTGGTTCAACTGAAGATCCAGAGAGGTCTGCATGTTTGATCGGGACACATATTTTTCAGATCCATCGGGCTGGGTGACACTCTCCATGGTGTTGTTCAGGGAGGGGATGGTGGCTTCCAGGTTCAAGCCCGGCCTGAACCTGGCCTTGTGTGTTCTGAAGGCCCAATAACTGTTCCTGAACTGGTGCCGGGCCATGAGCCCCATAAGCGACTGATCCCGGGCAAGCTGGACTACTTCTGTAAGTGTGAGCACCTTTTGTTCAGCTTCGGTTGTGGATGTGGCTTGTGCATACATCCCCTGAAAGCACAGAACAAGAATTAATACAAAAACTATTCGATACATATTACTCATACCTTAATGATTCAATGGGGTCCCTCTCCGATGCGCGTTTTGCGGGGGAGTACCCGAATATAACACCTACCGATGCGGAAACAACAAATGAGATAACCACGCTCATGGGGGTTACCACCGTGAGAATATCAGCGAACTTGGTGATCAGGAATGACGAAACAATCCCGATAATCACTCCCAGGAGTCCCCCGATCACACTGATCAAAACAGCCTCAGCCAGGAACTGTACCACAATATCCCTTTTCTGGGCTCCAATGGCCAGTCTGGTACCGATCTCCTTGATGCGCTCCATGACCGATGCAAACATGATGTTCATGATCCCTATCCCACCCACCAGAAGGGAGATACTGGCGATGGCTCCCAGGACAATATTGAATACATCCTTGGTTCGCTGCTCCTGCTTCAGAAGCAGCTCGGGCACCGTAATCTCAAAGTCCTTCACTTCCTCGTGGCGCCTGAGCATCAACCGGGCCAGCAATTCTGTAGAAGGAGAAAGTTCGGGTGATTCGTTCACCTGGACTATGATCCGGTCCAGCTGGTGGTAGTTGGATGAACTGTTCTGGCTGGGGCTGAAACTGAATGCGATGCCCCTTCCCATGAAACTAATTGATCCTTCACTGCCCTTGATCCTTGAGGCCACCAGTGACCTGTTCTGATAGCGCATCAGCATGGTCTTTACCGGTACATATACATTGTCGTTCATCACATTGACCCCAATGTTTTCAAAACGGGTCAGGCTCACATCGTTCCTTTCAAGTACGCCCACCACCTTGAGCCATACCTTGTCGAACTTGATGTATTTGCCTATGGGATTCTCCTTGCTGAAGAACTTGTTCTTGATGTTGGCTCCGATCACGCAGACCGGTATGCCATTCTCTTCCTGGTAATCATTGAAGAAGGTACCCTCGTGCAGGGGAAGATTAAAAATGTCAAAGTACTCATTGGAAACCCCCAGCAATTTGGCCGTGGCACGTTTCCCTCCCTGGATCACATAACTGTTCAAAATTATCTCAGATGCTGCCTTACTTACTGTGGGAAGAACCTCCTGGATGGCATGCATGTCCTCCAGCGTCAGCCCCGGCGAGAATTTCTTTGATTGCTTATTCTCCCCATTTGCATCAGAATCATCCCCATTGGAGGGTTCCACAATGGGCGTGATCATGATGTTGTTCACACCCACCATCTTGATCTGATCCAGGATCTCCTGCTGGGCTCCCCGTCCGATGGCCAGCATGGTGATCACAGCTGCAACACCAAAGATGATACCCAGTGCGGTGAGAATGCTCCGCATCTGGTTGGCCATGATCGATTCAATGGCAATCAGTATGTCGTGAAAATACCTGCTCATGATCCTATCCGCGTGGGGTGACACCGGTTGGCCTGCGGAATTCCTGCGGCTGCTCCTTCCGGTTCTTCATGCTATCCTGCTGCTGTTCTCTCATCCTGCGTTCATCTTCTTTCCGCTGATTGATCACATCCATTAGCTCCAGCCCGACACACTCAAATGATTCAGGCTCTTCCGGCAGGGAAAGGTAGAGTTTGTCTCCCTTTTCCAATCCCATATCAACCACAATGTTGTTTTCATTGGATTCGCCCAGGACCACCACCTGCCTCTTCCCTGCTCTGGTATAAACAAAGGTTATACTGTCATTGGCATGAACTGCCTCCAGGGGCACAAACAACACGCTGTCCAGCACCCGGGTGACCACTTCATTGCTGGTGGTCATGGAAGGCCTTAAAATGGTATCCCGTTCATTGAGTTCAATACGCACCTCAAAAACCTTGGCATCGGTGTTGGGCAGTTGCTGTCCAATATTGGCTACCTCAACAACCTCCCCTGAATATTTTTTCTCAGGGAAGGCATCTACACCAATTTTTACCTGCTGTCCCTTTTTCAGTTTGCTAATATCAATTTCATTCACATAGGTCATTGAAATCATGGTGGAGAGGTCAGGCAACGTGGCTACGGTCAAATCCCATGTATTGATCTCTGTACCGGCAGTCCGTTTCTGGCCGGAATGGTCCTTTTTATATATTACCATCCCCGAAGACGGGGCCATGATGTCAAACTCTTTCATCACATTAACCATCTCCTCCTTTCTTCTCCGGTCTCTTTCCAGGTTAATCTCCGACTCGCGCATCTGGGCTTTTGATTGGCGTACTTTAAGGCTATAATTCTGCTCAGCCTGGGCATGGGCACGTTTGGCCTTCTCCAATTCAATTTCGGCCTGCCTGATGGTGGCCGGGGGTTCATACTGGGACTGCTCCAGGATAATCTCAGCCTCCTCCATGGCAAAGCTGAGGTTGATCAGGTCATCCCTGAGTTGCCGCAGCTGCATGGTGGTGTCCAGCTTGGTACGCATGTATTCAGATTCCTCCTGTTCCAGGTTGTCAAGAATATCCTTCAGGGAGTTATCTGCCTCGGAGCGATCCAGGGTGGCCACCCATTGTCCCGAATCCACAAGGGTTCCTTCCGGTATCAGATCCTGGATCTTTACACTGCGAATCCTGAGGTTCCTGCTCCGAAGCGCAGAGGGTGCCTGAATCTCGGTCTCTCTGATGGCCTGGAGTTCACCGGTAACCATGACCGCAATTTCAAAAGTTCCGTATTGCACCTCTGTTTCCAGAACAACCGCCTTCTCCTTTCCTGATATGGCCGAATAAATGATCAGGGCGGTAATCAGGACCACCGGTATAACGATGGCAATGATGGTTTTTCGTTTCATTTTATCTCTGTCTGTTTCTTATTTCAATTCATATCAGGATGTAAGGAGCTTCTGAATGGTCTCATCTGCTTCCCTGGCCAGCCTGTTTGCCTCCTGGCTGCTTTTTGCCTCTGCGTAGAGCCTGATGATCGGTTCCGTATTGGATTTTCTCAGGTGAACCCATCCTTCGGGCATATCCACCTTTACCCCGTCCACAGTATGCACATCGTAAGCAGCATATGCTTTTTCAAAACCCTTGAGGAGCTTATCTGCATCGGCCGTTTCGGGGAGCTCAATTTTATTCTTGGAGATGGTGTAATCGGGGTACTTTTTCCGGAGCTGACTGCAGGTCTGGCCACTTTCGGCCAGATGGGTCAGGAACAGGGCCATACCAACAAGGGCATCCCTGCCATAGTGCAGTGCCGGATAGATCACACCGCCATTTCCCTCTCCGCCGATCACACAATCATTGGCCTTCATGGCCTCCACCACGTTCACCTCGCCTACTGCAGCAGGAAAATAGCTTTGTCCGTATCCTTCGGTCACATCCCTGAGGGCCCTTGTGGACGAGAGGTTTGATGCTGTATTTCCGGGCGTTTTTGACAAGACATAGTCAGCCAGAGCCACAAGGGTGTACTCTTCCCCAAACATACTGCCGTCCTCACAAACAATGGCCAGCCGGTCCACATCGGGATCCACCACAAAACCTACATCAGCCTTTTCGCTGACCATGGTACCGGATATTTCTGAGAGGTTCTCGGGAAGGGGTTCAGGATTGTGGGGGAAATGCCCATTGGGCTCACAATAGAGCTCAATAACATCGTCCACCCCCAGTGCTTTAAGCAATTGGGGAAGGACAATACCTCCTACAGAGTTGACACAATCGATGGCCACGCGGAATCTCCTTGATTTGATTTTTTCTATATCCACCAGGTCCATTTCCAGCACCTGCTTGATGTGTTGGACATCCATTCCCTCCAAAGGTTTAATCGATCCCAGATTATTTACCTCAGCGTAGGTGAAGTCGTTGGTCTGCACCTTCTCCAGGATGGCTGCTCCGTCATCTGCAGAGAGGAATTCACCCCTGCCATTGAGAAGCTTCAGTGCATTCCACTGCGCCGGATTGTGACTTGCGGTGAGAATGATGCCACCATCAGCTTCCAGGTGGGTCACAGCCATCTCCACGGTGGGTGTGGTGGCCAATCCCATTTGCAATACATGAACTCCCATGGCTGACAGTGTAGCTGATACCAGCTGCTCCACCATGGGCCCGGAGATTCTTGCATCCCGGCCCAAAGCAACCGTGGGATCCTCTTTCCCGGACTCAGCTTTAAGCCATGAGGCATACGCCGATGCAAACTGCACGGTATCAATGGGAGTTAATCCTTTTCCGGGAAGCCCGCCAATGGTTCCCCTTATCCCTGAAATAGAAATGACAAGACTCATTTTTTCGTGTGCTTGAGAGGGTTAAACACCCTGATTTTTAAAACGGTACCAAAGATAAAACTATTATACAAAGATAGTTTCTTATTTAGCTGTATCTTTGTACACTTTAACAATATTTAAGAAACAGGGATTTGAATAAACCCGGATCATACAAAAAGAGGGTCGGAACAGGCGGCCCGGACTGGGATAAACCCATCACCGACAGGCGTACAGGCAAGGCTAAGGCAAAACCTGAAGACGCCAAAACCGGTACTTCCAAATCCGAAGCCCCCACAACGGGATCGCCCAGGATCGGTAAATCAAAACCCTCTGCCCCGAAGAAAGAGGTGGTAAAAGGCGGTTCCAGAAGCGGAGCCAAAGCTGGCGCGCCCAAAGGGGGAGCCAAAGGAGGAGCAAGGAGCAAAGCGCGGAGGACCCCAGGAGGGCCTGGTGCGATTGAACAAATACATCGCCAACGCAGGCATCTGCTCCAGGCGGGAGGCGGATGATTTGATCTCGGCCGGACTTGTATCCATCAATGGAGAGGTGGTTACCACGCTGGGAACCAAGGTGAAACCGGAAGATGAAGTGCGGTACAACGGGGAACGCCTGAATACTGAGCGCAAGGTCTACCTGCTGCTGAACAAACCCAAGGATTACGTAACCACTACAGAAGATCCCAAGGAAAGAAAAACCGTCATGCAGCTGGTCAGCAGCGCCTGCAGCGAAAGGATCTATCCCGTGGGAAGGCTCGACAGGCAAACAACCGGGGTATTGATGTTTACCAACGACGGCGAGATGGCCAAAAAGTTGACCCACCCCTCATCCAACAAGAAGAAAATCTACCATGTATTCCTGGATAAGGCAGTCACTGCAGCAGACCTGAAAACACTGGCCGAAGGCATTACGCTGGAGGATGGATTCATTCAGCCCGATGCCATCTCCTATGCCAGTGCTGAGAATAAGAAAGAAATCGGACTGGAGATCCATTCAGGTAAAAACCGGGTTGTCAGGCGGATTTTTGAACACCTGGGATACCGGGTTCTGAAACTGGACCGGGTATATTTTGCCGGCCTGACCAAAAAGGACCTGCCCAGGGGAAAATGGCGCTTTCTTTCCGAGAGCGAGGTTAATCGCCTGAAAATGAACGCATACGAGTAGAGGTATGGAACACAAATCAGGTTATGTGAACATCATCGGGATACCCAATGTGGGAAAATCCACCCTGATGAATGCCATGGTGGGAGAGAAACTCTCCATCATCACATCAAAAGCGCAGACCACACGTCACCGGATCCTGGGAATCGTGAACCACCCCGATTACCAGGTCGTCTTCTCCGATACACCCGGAATACTTGAGCCAAACTATAAGCTGCAGGAAGCCATGCTGAAAGCAGCCCGGTCGGCCCTGGTGGATGCAGATATTCTTATCTACATCACCGAGGTGGGATACAAACCCGATCCCGAAGATGTGTTCCTGAAAAGAATGATGCAGGCCAAAGTTCCTGTCCTGCTCCTGATCAATAAGATCGACCTGAGCAACCAGGAGCTGCTGGAAGCAGCCGTGGAGACCTGGGATAAAATCCTGCCAAAAGCCGAAATAATCCCCATCAGCGCCCTGGCCAAATTTAATGTGGATTTTGTATTTAAAAGAATTCTTCATCACCTGCCCGAGTCACCCCCCTACTACCCCAAGGATGCACTGACCGATAAATCGGAAAGGTTCCTGACAGGTGAAATGATCAGGGAAAAGATCCTTCTCCAGTATAAACAGGAGATCCCCTATGCTGTGGAAGTCGAGATTGAGTCATTCAAGGAAGAAGAGAAGCTGATCCGGATCTATGCCATTATTTTCGTGGAGAGGGAGGGACAGAAAGGGATCCTCATCGGGAACGAAGGCAAAGCCCTGAAGCGGGTGGGGAGGGAATCCAGACTTGACATGGAAAAATTCTTCAACAAGAAGGTATTCCTGGAAATGAAAGTCAAGGTGCAGAAGGACTGGAGAAACAACGAGCGACAGATCAAAAAATTCGGTTACCACTAAACAACGAGCATGGGAAATATCGTGGCCATAGTAGGGAGACCCAATGTGGGAAAATCAACCTTTTTCAACCGCCTGACGGAAAGCCGCCATGCCATTGTTGATGAAGTGAGCGGGGTAACCCGTGACCGGCACTACGGAAAGGTTCTCTGGAACGGACACGAATTCAGCATCATTGATACCGGGTGGATATGTAACCAACTCCGATGATGTTTTTGAGGAGGAGATCCGCAAGCAGGTGATCCTGGCCATGGAAGAAGCCGATGTGGTGGTCTTCCTGGTGGATGTGACCGGTGGAATTACCGACCTGGATGAGACCATTGCCGGCATGCTCAGGAAGATTGACAAACCTGTGGTGCTGGTGGTAAACAAGGTGGATAATGCTGAAAGACTCTATGATGCCACCTCCTTTTATTCCATGGGACTGGGTGACTATTTTGCCCTCTCCTCCATCAACGGTAGTGGCACAGGGGATATGCTGGACCACCTGACCTCTCTCTTCAGGAAGAAAGAGAATGACGAGGAGGAGGAGATTCCCAGGATTGCAGTGGTGGGGCGTCCCAATGTTGGCAAATCATCCCTGGTCAATGCCCTGGTGGGTGAGGAGAGAAATATTGTGACACCCATTTCCGGGACCACAAGAGATTCCATCAATACCCGCTATACCAAGTACAGCCACGATTTCATCCTGGTGGACACGGCCGGACTGCGGAAGAAGGGAAAGGTGAAGGAGGACCTGGAGTTTTACTCTGTCATGCGATCGGTGCGAGCCATTGAAAATGCCGATGTATGCATTCTGCTCATTGACGCCACCATCGGTATCGAAGCACAGGATGTGAATATTTTTCACCTGATCCACAGGAACTGGAAAGGCGTGGTGGTACTGGTGAACAAATGGGACCTGGTAGAGAAAGAGACCCGGACCACCAAAGAATTCGAAACAGAAATAAAAAAACGGCTGGAGCCCTTTGTGGATGTGCCCATTCTGTTCGTTTCAGCCCTCACCAAACAACGAATCCATAAGGCCCTGGAAGTAGCCGTGGAAGTTTACAACAACCGGATGGTCCGCATTCCCACATCCAAGCTCAATGAGGTCATGCAAAAGGCCATCGATGAGCATCATCCACCCTCGGTCAAGGGGAAGCACATCAAGATCAAATATGTGACACAGCTGCCCACCCACGCTCCGGCATTTGCCTTTTATTGCAACCTTCCCCAGTACATCAGGGATCCCTACAAGCGCTACCTTGAGAACCAGATCAGGAAACACTTCAATTTTACAGGTGTTCCCATCAAGATATTCATGCGAAAAAAATAGGCAGGATTTTTGTAGTAAAACAGAACAATGAAACGATCCATCATCACCATATTCTCTCTGCTGCTGTTCCTGGTCTCCTGTGAGGAGACTTCTCCGGAATATCCTGACGAACCTGTTGTGGATTACCAGAGTTTCGGATTCTATATGATGGTGGACCAGCTGGGGAATAATACCCTGACAGGGAGGCTCACCTTTGATTTCACCGACGGAGATGGAAACATCGGTCTGGCACCCCTGGCCGAGAACTCAACGCCCTCACTTCCCGATTCAGTGAAATACAACTTTTTCCTGCAGCTTTACGACCTCCAGGGATATGAATTTGTGAAAGTTCCGGAATTGGAGGGTGGAGTCCTCAAGTACAGGATTCCGGTGCTGGACAGGGAACCCCTGAAGGGAACCATGGACCTGGATATCTCCTACCCGGTGATTGTCCACGATACCATTTTCTATACCTTTTATATTCTCGACAGGGACTACAACAAAAGCAATACGGATACAACCGATATCCAGGTACTGAGCAACATTATCCTTGAGGAAGAATGAGATTTCCGGATCCCGCTGACTAGAGCTTGATTCCCATAAACAATACATCATCCACCTGTTCCAGATCCTCTTTCCAGAGGAAGAAATTGCTTTTGATGTAATTGTACTGCTCGTCCATGGGTTTGTCATGAATATCCCGGAGCAGGTTTTTGAGCCTGACCATTTTAAATTTCCGGCCCAACGGTCCTCCGAACTGATCGGGATAACCGTCTGAAAACATATAGACGATGTCCCCCTTCTTCAACTGGAACTCCTGGTCGATAAAGTCCTTCTCTGTCCGGTCCTCATCCAGTTGTCCACCCACCGAGCTGCGACTGCCCTTCACATAGATCTGCTCTCCGCCTGAATAGATAATCACAGGGCGCATGGCTGAACTCACCTTGAACTTCAGGGTTTTCATATCCACTTCGGCCACAATGATATCCATTCCATCATTGGATCCGCTTGCTTCCTGGTTCTGATTCAGGGATTCCCGTACTTCATTATCCAGGGTCGTCAATACCTGCGACGGTTTCTGAATCCCTGCCCTGAGGCAAATATCTTTAATAAGTGTGGTACCGATCATGGACATAAACGCTCCGGGAACTCCGTGCCCCGTCGAATCGGCGCAAACCACGATGAAACGATTCTCATCAACCTGTTCATACCAATAGAAATCACCACTCACAATATCCCTGGGCTGGTAGAATACGAAACTACCGGCAAATGCATCATGCAGTTTCTTGATGGAAGGCAGAATGCTGGCCTGGATCCGCTGGGCATAGTTAATGGAATCGGTAATATCCCGGTTCTTTACCTCGATCTCCTCTTTTTGCAGGATTACCTCCCTGGTCCGCTCATCCAGTTGCCGCTGAAGGTACTCCTGGATGGCTTTCTGGTTCCGTTCTCGGATTTTGAAAATCGCAAAAATAATCGCCAGCACCATCAGAATGGCCGAAAGGATAAACCACCATGCTTTCCAGACAGGAATCTTAACGATAATCTTCAGACTCAGGGGTTCCACCGAACAATTTCCATTGCCATCACAGGCTTTCAAAAGGAAGGTATAGTTACCATCCTCCACCCTTCCATAAGAAGCATAGGGAACATTGGATACATCAGACCACTCATCTTCATATCCATCCAGTTTATACTGGTAGGTAACCTGCTCCGGATTGCTCAGGTTGATACCCACAAAATCGATTCGAACCCGGTATTTGTCATATTTGAGCCGGATCTCATCTGTCGGGTCATAAGAAACATCTGAAATGACCACCGAATTGAGACTCAACCTGGGCGGAATGGTATCTTCCTTGGCCTGGAATGCATCGTAACGAATCACACCGTCAGTTGAGCCGAAAAGCAATCTTCCCGTTTCAGAATTGGTCGTTGCATTGGGACGGATATCAGCGGTAAATCCTGACTCACGTCCATAGATCCTGATGTTCTCTCTCCTGGGATCAATCCGGCTCAAACCCTGCCTGTGGCCGATCCACACATATCCTCTGGGATCAATTCCGATGGCATAGGTATAGTCATTCATGAGCCCCGATTCTTCGTTATACCGTTCCAGGGAGTCGTCACTGAATTTATAAACTCCATCGCCATAGGTCCCTGCCCAGGTCACACCTTCCTGGTCCTGTGCAAGAGAATAGAACTCAAGCTTAGGCCTGCCCTCCAGAATCCGTTGGACGATCTCTCCTCCTGATTTGATCCCCACAAGTCCGCTGGTCTGGGTGGCAATCCACGCTGTACCATCCCTGTCCACAAGGACATCGTTCACCTTGTTGTGGGGAAGGCCATTGGCCGTTGAAAAGGAGGTGCGGTTCCCCGTAACCCTGTTCAGGGTGTACACACCATTGTTGGTGGCAACGAAGATACTGTCACCTGTACCGTCTATGGCATTGACAATGTTCTCCAGGGAGTTTCCGGAAATCAGCAGCGGGGTAATACGGGAACTGCCAGCCTTTTTCGTATAGAGGCCGCTTTGTTCTGTCCCGATATACAGATTGTCGGCAGGGTCCAGGTAGAGTGCAGTGATCCTGTCATTGGGTAATCCGTTGGCTGTATTCAGGTGGGTCACATCTGTTGGAGAATCCTCCGAATAATGAGCCAGCCTGCCGCTTCCTCCAAACCAGTGATCCTTTCCCCTGGTACACATGGCGCTGACATCGGTGACCTGCTCATCATCCCACAGTGTAAAGAAGGTAAATGCCTGGTCGCGCAGCACTGCAATCCCGTTTCCTGAAGTGGAAAACCACTGATTTCCCTCTTCGTCAATAAATACGTGATTGATGTATTCATCAGGAATCCCGTTCTCCTGGTTAAACAGGACCGAATGACCAAGTTTCCCAGAGGTATCCAGTTCAATCCTGTGAATTCCTGTCCCATTGTCGGTGACCCAAACCCTTCGCTCCCCGTCCAATACGATGGCAGATATCCTGGCATAGGCAAGTCCCTGCTCCTCTCCAATCTTTTCAACCGTGTAGCTCCCCGGATCATACCCGGAGCCAGTGACAGCGTACAGGCCTTCATCCTCGGTCCCAACCCAGAATTCATTTTCGGAAACAGCCTGCTCAATCTCCTGCACCAGCAGATATTGAAGTTCTGCAATATCGCCTGTATGGATATAGGTCTCGAGTTCTTGATCATACCTGTAGATGCTCAATCCATCGCTGGACCCCACCAGCAGGCTGCCATCGCGCGCCACCTGAAAACTGTTCAGGAACTTCCCGGCAAAGGGATTGCTCTGATCGGCCGGATCGCCTCCCACATAAGTAATTCTCAACTCGGGAGAGATGATCATTAATCCACTGTGCTGAAGCAGCACCAGGATGTTCCCCTCTGCATCTTCACGGATGGCATGAATGGAAGAGCGTCGTGCGTCGGGGGGAACAAAAAGTTTAAACACGCCATCCTCAAGTTTGGACAACATGCCGTTCTCATATCCGAACCACAATCTATCGTGTGAGTCCAGCAAACTGCAAAAGGCAATGCTCGCAGGAATGGAATCACCCCTGAATTCACTTTCAAAAGCAGTACCATCGAAACGACACAAACCCTGGGATGTTCCCACCCAGAGAAAACCCTGTGGGTCCTGATTGATGGTATAGGCAAATTTATCACATAAGCCTTCGGATAATCCGAAATTGAAAAACTGGTAAGATTGCGCTGATACGCCAAACGCAATCAGGAGCAAAGACAACAGGACCGGTAACCTTTTCACACCAAATGTTTAAGTTCTCTTATTCTATGGGTACAAACTCAACCTCTCCCCTGTATTTGGGAACTCCACCTATGGGAATGGTGTAGAACGGCATGGTTTCACCTCTCTGGTTTCTCACATTAACCACCACATTGTTATTCTTCACAAGGGGCCGGGCTTTCACAAACCTGAAGTCGAAGGAGGTCCCGATCTCCTCATCCAGTACCCGAAGTTCATCATCGGCCCACTCATCCTCGCCCGATACCTTAACTTGCCTTCCCTGCCTGGCCACCGAAATGACCATAATATTTCCATCATAGTCCCAGTCAAAATTAGAGATTTTAACCGAAATGGTTCCATCCTCCACGTAGGGATAGATATGGGCAACCTCTTCATAATCGTTATGCATCCTGAAGGAATACTCATATGCAAAGGCGTTGGCCCCCTCAATGGGCCGGTTCTCTTCGGCATGGGTGCTCAGGTAATACCTGTACATATTGCCATCGTCCCCTGAAACACCCTCACATATGATCTTGAAGATCCTCCCTTTGAACATCTCAGCATATTCGCCCTGGGCAGGGTTGAAGGGTCCGAAGGTATACCAGCTATTGTCATACCTGGGATTGACCGCAAATGCCCTTGAGGCAAGCAGGGTTCCACTTTTGTAATTTCCAACCGGACTGGTCTCCCGGGCATCCACTTCGGTCCATACATTTTCTCCTCCATACACCTCATACACCTGGCGGGTATCAAACTCACCTGCCAGTTCATCCACTTCACCGCCGGTATCAGGATCAAATACCCTGATAAAAAAAGGTTGGTCATACTCTTCCGGTATCAGGAAAAAAAATGCCTGAGAAAAGTCATCATCTCCCCAACTGGTTTCGGCCATGTGTCCGAAAGTCATGAGAAAGGGGATGTTTTCCTCCACGTTGGGAACGGGTTGAGCAAAAGTTAATGTGCTCACAACCAATAGTATAAATATATATAATTGCTTAATCATAAAATGCATCTTTGGAATCCATTTAAAAGTATGCAAAATTCGTGCAAAATAAAACACGAGTTATTAAACGGATGGCGAAAGGGTTTGATTGTGTGCTGAAAACGATTTATTCAACGATGACGATCACATCCTTAAAATTAGAGGTAGCGATGGGGTCAGGATTCTTTTTCCGCTTCTTAGCACGTTCCTCAACACCAAGTACCACCCTGTAGCGACCAGGATAAAGATAGGTGTGCTCTATTAACTCTCCCTGTCCAAAGCTCCCATCTCCAAAATCCCATACATAGCGGGCAATATCCATTCCGGGAAGATAGGTCTGGCTTCCGTCAAATAATACCGTTGTATTGGCCCGTATGGTATCGGGACAGACAATGACAGCCTGCTCATTCAGCTCGATATTCAAGGTATTCACCGTCTGGCCCTTAAGTAAGGTATCCAACTGAATATCAAATACATTGAGCTTGCAAACATAGGTTCCAGGCTCAGGAAATCTGTAGATGACCTCGTGACCGGGGATCTCCAGGGTATCGTTGATGACCCAGGAGTACCTGAACAGATTGGTATCCACAGTATCTAGCTTGCGGTCGTAAATCTTATACTTGTAGTAGGTCTTCTTGATGGGCTCGGGCGATTCGAAATTGGGAATGTCGGTCTGGAAAGTAAAGATGTCCTTGGTTCCACCCCGTCTGTTGCTGGTGAGGTAACCGCTTTTCAAATCTTCACTGAACCAGGCATGATAATCATCAGACAGGGAATTTAAAGGCGCAGAAAGCTTGATGGCTTCCACCCATTCGCCCTTCACCAGTTTGGTATAAAAAAGATCAAATCCTGCCAGGTTTCTGTCATGACCCTCCGATGAGAAGCAAAGTTGTTGGGTACCATTCTGATAGAAGGGATAAACTTCATGTTCTGAAGTATTCACACCAGGCCCCAGGTTTTCAGGTTCTGCCCAGGTATCTCCCTTCTTTTTGGAAACATAAAGGTCCCAGCCGCCATATCCACCCTCAAGATTGGCTGCAAAAAAGAGGAAACGTCCGTCACCTGATATGGCTGGAGTAACAAAAGAGTGCGCATCATCATTATATACAAATTCCCTGGCCGGGAAGGCCCATTGCCCATCAACCCGTTTCAGAAAATAGATCTTCATGGTGCTTCTCGAGCCCCTATCACTAAGCTGGGAATAAACCATGGTATTGAAATCCGAAGTAAAGGAGACCGGACCGTTGTGCCCTGCAGCAACCAGCGGCTCCAGAAAACGCTTCGGCTGGTTTTCTCCCGCCTTTAACTGGTATATGGTGAACAACCTTTCGCCTCCAGGATTCTCAGGCCTGATGGCTCCCTCACTATGCTGGGTTGCATATACAACCGTATCTCCGTAACCTACTGCAGCGACCTCATCATAAGAAGAGGAGATCTGACCATTCTTCCTGATGCTGTAATACTCCTGTGCCTCGGCCACAGAGAGTGTGGCGAGCAGGAGCAGGATGATATGTATTCGCTTCATCATACCTAAAAATAGAATGGATCGTCAGGTATGGTGTGAACCACGGGCCTCAGTTCCCAGCGCAGCACCACCTCATGGCTTCCCCCCAGGGCTTTGATCACTCCGCCTGTACCCATGGTATAGGCGTAACCCACAAGCCACTGTGGATTGACCTGGATATTCAGCAGGGCGATCACATAATTGGGATGATCATACGCGGCGCCCAGGAAGACCCTGCCATCCAGGAATCCGGCATTCATGCTCGCCTTAAAAGAAGTTGATACACGGCTGAAATCAATCATGACAGAAGGCTTCAGGGTGACAGCGCCCTCCGAATTGAAATGGTAGGCTCCGGTCAGAATCCCCCTGTAATCCTTTGGACTGGCCGAAAGTGACTCACCGGGCCCGGGAATGGATAACAGTTCGGGAACAGAGAGACCCACAAAAAAGTCTTTGGCATACCAGAGTACCCCGACCCCGAAGTTGGGGAACCATCGCTGGTAGATATCGTTGGGAAAGGAGGGGTCTCCTGCATCCCGGATGGACACTGAGGAGAGATCACTGTTCACACCGTACATGCCCGCAGAAAGTCCCAGAGAGAGGTTACCATTTCCCATTTTAAGCCGGTAGGCATAATTGGTCATGACCGAATAGAGATTCTGATCAGGTGGTGTATTGTTATAGGCCACCACGGCCCCTAAAGCCACCTTGGAATTCCCCAGGGGTGAATGAACATTCAGCTGCATATCGAGGGGCCCCACTTCTCCGTAAAGCCTGGACCGATAGAGCGAACTGGCACTGAGGACATCCCTGAAACCGGCAAAGGCAGGGTTGATGGTGGTCCAGGTAAGGTGATAATTGGATACAGAGGGAATCAGCGTGCTCTGGGCGGAAACACCCAGGGCAGCCATCAGGCCCATCCATATGAAAATCCTTCTTACCATATCCTATTCCTGCACAACCACATATCCTTTGTATGGCTCTGGCGCATCAGTTTGCGTAATATTACCTTCATCATCCACCTGATCGATTTCAACCTCCAACACATAATAGTAGGTTCCCGATGTAACCACATTTCCATTTACTTTACCATCCCAGACCACCAGTTCATCCGGCATCAATCCCCCGGGAATGGATGTGGGATCATAGTCCACTTCCCCCACATTGTCCTGGGTAATTTCCCGGATGGTTCTGCCCAGATTGTTGAAGAAGGTAATGGTGAACCTGATCCTGGGAACATCACCTGGCTGGTATTCGGGATCAGCCAGCCCACGCATGATAAAGACATCGTTGATCCCGTCTTCGTTGGGTGAAAATCCTTCGTAGCGCAACACCTCCTTGTGGGTGACCACAGAAACATGCTCGGTGGAGGTACAGTTGCCGTTGATGACGGTCCAACTGAACGCGTTGTCCCCGTTCTTGTCAAGATCATATATAAAGGTCTTGGGATCGTTGATGTCCTCAATCTGTCCATTGCCCTGTCCCGGCACCAGCGACCATATCCCGTACCCGGCGGTGGCAGAATCTGCATTCATCTTCAGTGAATTCTTCAGGAAGATGGTGGTATCCTTGCCGGCATAGGCAGGTTCGGGCTGCTCGAAAAAGTGAAGCTCTATCTGGTCTGTTCCATGGCAATCTCCCGCTTCACTGTAAAATTGCACCGTATACTTCTCAACTGCCCATGCTTCCTTACTCTGGGGAATCGCCGCGGTCACCTGGAAGGCAGTCGGATCGGGATCATAGCTCATGTACATATCCGGATCGTGTGACCAGTATCCCTCACCATGATCGGGATCCACCACCAGCGCAATGCTTTCTCCGCAGATGCTGTCCAGATCCATCTCCAGACCATCCACCGTAATTTTTGGATTGGGTTTGTTGAATACTTCGATGGGTATGATCCCTTTCATGTTCTGTGATGGTGCTTCACATTCGAAACTTCCTGTGGGGGAGGTATAGACAATCCTGCCCGGGGTGTAGGTGTAAGTTGTGCTGGGCGCATCATTGTGGGTCTCCAGGGTCACCTGGATCTGCCCGCTTCCATTCACCATGTAGGGTCCATCCAGTTCCGCATTCACCCCATCATCCAGGTAGATGGCCCAGGGAGTGATATAGTTGGTGAGGGTATCCATATTCAAGACCATATCAAACAGGGTATCCTTCTCACATGTTTCGGGGAGGTCGGCCGACAATATTCCTCCCGGAAGATCCATGACTGTAATGGTCATGGTATTGGAGGTATCCTCACACTCGCCTATGGTGACTTCCCTGCTGAACTCATAAGGCCCTGCCTGGTCAAAGAGGTGGGTATAATCCTGACTGTCGGATCCGGGAAGAGGTGAACCTGTCAGCATGTCCCTCCATAGATAAGCCGGCTCCAGGCCCGGTTCCCCCAGGGGCAATTTCCCCTGCACCAGCTCATCGGAGTTAAAACAGGCCGAATCAACATCGTCGATCTCATTGTCCGTAATGGCCGTATGAATGGTGATACGGATCAGATCTGATGTATCCGAACATACCTGTTCCTGTCCCCCCAGTATGGGGCCACTGAATACAATCCTTCGGTACCAATAATCATCCGCATCTGTTAGCCTGGGGTGATCGGTGTAATCCCTTTTGTCAAATCCGTAACTCACCTGTGCCCAACCTGCTTCCGGCGCACCCTGACTTGTGGCTACTTCCCATTTGTAGTTCCTTGTGGGATCACTCCCGCCCTGGGTAGCTCCTCCTCCGGGTTCAGTTCCACCCGCCGGATTTTGTTCCAGGTCTCCCAGCTGATCAAACTGGCATTTTACATCGTCCGCCAACACCTCATTGTTGGTAATCAGGGGAAGTACATTCACGGCTACCGGTGCGCTGGCATCTGTGCAAACATCGAGCGACCCACCACCTGACCCCACTACCCTGCGGTACCAGGTTGTATCTCCGCTCACTTCCACCGGCTGGTAATTCTTTTCATCAATGGGATTGTCAATGTTGGCATCCCCCCAGGTCGTTGAAAGCGTGCGGGACTCCCAACGGTAGCTGTATGTGCCCTGGTACCCACCGCCTGGATTGGAGCCCTGCAGAAGCAAGGGCTGGACTCCCGTGCAGACCGTCTGTTCCGCTGTCACGATGGTGTTTTCCGTAATGGGTTCGATGTTCAGGATTCTCACTGTGTTACTGGAATCCACGCAGGCATCTCCTGCCACACCCAGGCCCGAATAGACCATACGCCTGAACCAGGTGGTCTCAGACAAAGCAGCAGGCTGGTAATCTTTGGTGCTTACTCCTTCGGAATTCCACCCGCCTGTTCCGGAGAGACTGCTCTCCCAGAGATAGCGCTTGTCACCATCCTTACCCCCGGTGGGTATGTTTCCGGTTAACTCCGCGGGTGCCGTATTCTTACAGATGGTGTCAGCCAGCGGACTTATGTCTAGTCCTGAAAGAGGAAGAAGCACATTCACCTCCAGGGGCACTGTGGTATCTGCACAAGCTCCCGAGCTCACAATCCGGGAGAAATACGAGGTAGTCTGAAGATCCGGGGCTGAATATCCGGGAAGATCATTGGTACCTGGTGCATCCACAAACTGTCCGTCACCTTCATGAACCACCCACCTGTATGCGTATGCTCCATCACCATTTGCCGGAACCCCCTGGGGAACAAAAGGCTGGGGTGTATTACCCTGGCAAATTTCATCATCGGATGTAACAAGGTTGTTGGTAAGGGCCTGATGCACGTACATGGCAATACGGAAACTGGTGTCCGGTTTCAGAAGGCCGGATCTGACGATGCGCCGGAAATAGGTGGTATCGGAAAGGGGTGCATCAAAATAGAGGTTTTGAAGGGTATCTCCCGGGCCCACCGGCAACCAGGTATTCTGCGTGCTGGAGCTGTCCACCCATGTATAACGGTATAGCCCGTCACCTCCCTTGGGTTGGGATGCATTGATGGTTTCAGGAACCAGGTTGGAACAGGCCCAGAATTCAGTGGGGACCGAATTGAACAGGAATCCCTGAAGAGGCGCCTCCAATCCATTTTTTCTTGCGGCTGAGCCTCCATTCAGAGCGCCATGCCGTTCACCCGAAGGCAAATGAACACCATTTTTTCCCACGGAGACCAGATCAGGGCTTACGCCGGGTTCACTTGCCCCGGCCAGCCAGTAAATTCCACCGCCACCACCACCGCCCGGTCCGGATAAATCTGTATCGAAATCATCATCGTTGGTATTGCCTCCATCACCTCCTACTGCTGACAATTGTACATTGTTTTTATATCCGCTCACATCCAGGATGATCCCACCGCCGCCGCCGCCGCCGCCGCCGGCTCCTTCAGCTTCATCCACGACACTTTCACCATCAGCGATGATTCTACCTCCATTGGCTGCAATGGTATCTGCTATAATGACAACCAGTCCGCCCCCCCTGCCTCCTGGTGTGGTGGTCTTTCCTGGGATTCTGGTCCCTGTTCCACCACCGCCGCCAAAAAAGATACGGTTCCACCTGTTGAGCGCCCAGTATAACTCCAGAACCTCATCGAAGTTCTGGTAGTATGAAGTGCCGAAGCGATAGAAAGGCAATCCCCCAGTACCGCCGGGAGCATCTACTCCGGGACCGCAGGCGCTGGATTCATCCCCACCTTTACCCCCTCCGAAATAGTTTGATCCGCCTCCCCCTCCGGAGAGCTTGCCATTACCACCTCCGCCACCATTGATGTTTCTGGCCTTGCCCCTGGTGTAGGCAAACAGGGTGTCGGTGACACTCTCCCCCTTCAATCCGGCTTTAATGTTTGGATGATCCGCATGATAAAAAGCGCTATCGTAGAGGACTGTATCGCTTGATGAGCACGATCCGTTATAGTCACGGTCTTCCTCTGCCCCACGGAACCCCTTCCCACTTACATCGATATCATCACTCAGGGTAAGGGTCGTGGTCACAAACAAGGCCACAACACCTCCCTTTGTTCCGTCCCAGGCCGGTGCCGTTACTTTACCGACCACTTCAGCCTTCCGATAGGACGGGACCCGGATCAACTGTGCTGTTTCTCCTGGTTTCAGAGGACTGATCACCGGGGGTTTTGTGGAACCCGGGTTGTGCAGCGTTGTGTTGAAGACCACAGTGTTCCCGCCAGCGATCTCATCAATGATCAGGAAGGCATACTTTCCCGGACTAAGTTGTATTTTATCTATATCTCCCGCATCGGCATCTTCGGTATCCATGATCTCCGCGCCCTGCACGCAGTAGAGCATCACGGTATCTCCCTCTTCAAATTCAATGGGCAGATTGGTCACGATAACAGAATCCACATCATTCTCAGCATATGCCAGAATGGTTTCTACAGCAGCATACTGGTTAATTTCACCCTGAAGGGAGGCAGTCTGGCTCTGTGCATTCCGGGATATACATCCCAAAATGACGAAGATCAGGTATATGCTTCGTTTGCTGATCAAGTGCGGGTTTACTTCAAGTTGAATCCATTGGCCAAGATAACAATAATAATCCTGACAAAGGTTCTGCAGTTTCTCCAATAGGGCCATGACTTTTCAATAGGTCAGCCCGACTTTTCAACCATGAGGGGCAGACGTATATAAAAGGTGGTCCCCTGGTTAAGTACTGTTTCATACCAGATCTCTCCTCCCATTGACCTGACAATATTACTGCTGATGGCCAGTCCCATTCCCATGCCGGCAGACTTGGTGGTGAAGTTGGGACGGAAGAGTTTATCCCTGATCTCTTCGGGGATTCCTTTCCCGTTATCTGAAAAGGTGACAAGGGCATGGCCCTCATCTTCAGCATCCAGCCTGATGCCAATGACGCCTTTACGGTTTTCAGGAATGGACTGGAGTCCGTTCTTCACCAGGTTGATAAAGACACGCATCAATTGCTCTTTATCGGCATAGACATATACCTTTTTCGCAGACCCGGGATCCAGGCGTATGTCGGCCTTCTCGGTGGTTTCGAAAAGTTGTTGCAGGTTCTTTAACTTGGTAACCAGGTTCACCCGGTCGCTTTTGGCATTTGGCATTTTTGCAAAATCCGAGAACTCGTTGGCAATGGCCGAAAGTGAATCGATCTGTTCGATAATGGTGGCCGAGATTCGTTCCACCATTTCGGGATCAGCCTTCCCTTCATGAATGGTACGCTGAAGGTGTTGTATATTCAATTTCATGGGGGTGAGGGGATTCTTGATCTCATGGGCAATCTGTTTTGCCATTTCCCGCCATGCTGATTCCCGTTCACTCTGGGCAAGCAAGCCGGCACTTCGTTCCAGCTCCTGCACCATATAATTATATTCCTCCACCAATCCACGAATCTCATCACTCCGGTCATACTTGATCTGTTCGTTCTTTGCACTCAGGCTCACCTGGGCAATTCTGTTTTGGATGACCCGAAGGGGCTGGGTAATCCGATCAGCCAGAAATACACTCACGCCAAGGATGATCAGCATCAGAATCAGGTAGATGTTGATCACAGCCACCACCATGTTCGTCACATCCCTGGCCAGAACCCCAGACTGGGTAAAATAGGGCAGGTTCAGATAGGCCAGGAACTTGTTCTCACTATTCAATAAGGGCACATAAGCCGAAATATACTTCAGCTCGCCAATGTGCTCATCATGGATAAATTCCGATGCCCTGCCTCCATCCAGATTCTCAAAAACGAGCCGGTTCATTCTCAGGCTCAACAGCTGCCGGTCGAAAATTTCTGAACGGGAGGTAGCCAGCAACACTCCTTTCTCGTCATACAGGTTGATATCCGAATAGAACACGTTGGAGAACTTCCGCAGCAGCTCATCCAGGTTGTAATAGTCGCCCGAAGACCAGTTTCTGAGATCTTCCTCGTACTCCACCTTATGAATCAGTTCGATGTAAACCGAACGCATGGTGTTTCTGAGGTTGTCGTTGTTCTTGTCCCTGTACTGCTTTATAATAAATAAGGTGGTCCCTGAACAAATCAGGACAAAAGTGAGAAACAGGATCCCCACAGTGGAATACTGGATTCTGTTCTTAAAACTCCAGTTGAATCCGGGTTGACGGTCCTGAATGGCAAACAAAAGGTAAAAAAGAGCCAGCAAAAGAAAATTCAGTGTGAAAATATAGGAGAATGAAATCAGATTGTCCACCATGGTCACCGAGGGACTTCCCACGATGATCGTATTTTCATCATCTACGTTATAAATGCTATGGTCATACTTCTCAAGACTTACTTTCTCAAACATCTCCTCACCCTGGGTATAGAATTCCGAAGACCTGCGATAAGGATATTCTCCATCCTGAGTGATCAGTACGCCCTTATTAAATCTTGCATAGGAAAATTCTAAACTGGTGAATGCCGAATACCTGTCATCCAGCAGCAATTCGGGATAACCCAGCTCTTCCGAAAGGATCTTTGAATCCAGCTCAATAAATACCTGGTGTTCCGCTTCAGCCCTGTAATAAGGGATGGCTGCCAGGTAGGAGATCCTGCCATTCAGGTTATCCAGAAAAAAGAAATCACTTGCCGGAACAGCGATCCCTTCGGTAAGCACCAGCTCCTGGAAGAAGTCGTAACAAGGGTACCACTCATCATCGGGAACTTCCAGGTAGACCCGGTCATCGGGCCGGCAAACAGTGATTTGAAGATCATACTTGGTCCAGTATCCCGAAAAATAGTTGCGCCTGAGGTGATTCACCAGGGGATCGATATCAATAAAAGGGTGGTTCATAAAGGTAGCCAGAACCGAATCGTTCCTGATGGCCATGGACATTTCACTGAAAAGCATCTCGGCCACCGGATCGTGCTCCGATGAAAGTTTAACCAGCTCTACCTCTCTCTGACGCTCTACTTTAACTGCGTTAAACTGCTGGAACCGGACCACCATAAATATGGAAACAAACAGCAACAGGAAAATGAACCTGGAGAAAGGGATCCTGCCACTTTTCTTGTATCGAAGGTAGAGATGCGCTCCCAGCAACAGCAGCATTCCGATCCAGCCGATCCAGGATCCCACCTCTCCCGGAAGGAGAACAGCCACCAGGAATCCGACAGATATGGCTGCGGCGCCATACAGCAAAGCCTGCCCCTCATGATGGTCCAGCTCTGAAATGGCCCTGTCCATAAGCAGTCCGATGCATACAAACCAGGTAAGAATGACAGTCAGTCCCACTGCAGAGTAGCCAGAGAAAGAGGTTACCCGGTAAGCTTCAAAGGAAATGCCCGAATCAAGGACCAGAATCTGTAACAACTGTTCAACGATGAGCAACATGCCGGTAGCAGCCAGAAACAGGAGGAAGGCCATTACTTTTCTTGAGAACCAGGCAGGGATGTTTTCCCGGGAACAGTGGAGGTAGTATAACAATACCAGGGTCAGGACAGAAAAGGAGACCACCATCAGGTGACCCAGGGAAGGGAAAAAACGGCTTGCAAACAGATCCGGAAGAAAGAGAGGCGAATTTTCAAAAATCACACCCACCCCGAAATGAAGCAAAAGGTATGCTAATGCCGGTATGAACAGTGTAAGAATTCCGATCCACACCGTTTTTCTTACTCCCCGTGCCTCCTCTACAATGATGAATAATCCTGCAATGATCAGCAAGAGAAAAACGACAAAAGAGACCCTGGTTAATCCACCCAGATCGGCACCTTCCTTCCGGGAAAGTTCAAAGTCAAGAGAAAACAGATAGCTTCCGTTTTCACTGAATATGGGAGACGCCCCTTCCTCCTCAAGGAATTCGATCCGAACCAGGGGATCCATGTCGAAATCATTCTGAAAACCGTTCCGGAGGAAATCATTCTGCATGGGAAAATGTGTTTTCACTTCGATAAGGCCCAGCAATCGACCCCCTTCCAGCTGCTTAACCACCGAAACATAATCTGCATTCCTGAGAGAGACAAAAGGTTTGTTCAGCCGGGGCCTCCAGCTGGTCGGTAGCGGGATGGAATGATCTGACCAATAGGAAAGAGACCCTTCTTCGTAATAGAAAAGGGAGATCCCACGTCTGATGGCCAGGTCCTGGTATCCTGTGGACCTATGATCCAGCACATCTTTGGGATCCCTGCCGGCAAATTCTTTCTCCAGTGTTTCAAACTCCGACTTCAGCACCTGTTCCTTTTTGTGCAGAATCCTTTCAAATTTCTTCGCAGCCCGCTGGGAATATCCAAGCGCACCGGAACGGCTCCCTGAGATCATGCCGACGACGAGAAACACCAGTGCTGCAAGAAAGATCAGGTTCCGGCGAAAGTGGCTGGGTTTGGGTTGATGCATAGGGGCCTGTTCCATTGATTTATTTTATGCATGGTGATAGGGCTCACCCTTCAGAATTGTATAAGCTCTGTAAAGCTGTTCCATGAAGAGCACCCTGACCAGCTGGTGGGAGAATGTGAGGGGCGACAAGGAGCATTTTTCATTGGCTCTATTGTATACGTCCTCCGAGAAACCATAGGGACCACCAATGACAAACTGAAGGTGGTTCACCCTCCCCTCCAGTTTATTGAGATGTTCTGCAAAGCCTATGGAATCAAAAGATCTTCCCCGCTCATCGAGCAGGACAATGTGATCTCCCGCTTTGATTCTTTTCAGGATCTGAGCTCCCTCCTTCTCCTGAACCTCCTTCATGGTCATATTCCGGCTGTTCTTCAGATCGGGAATGGTATCAATGACAAAGGGGACATATCTTGACATGCGTTTCCTGAACTCCTCCACACCCTCAATGATGAAGGAATCCCTGGTTTTCCCGGTCTGCAAAAGGGTGATGCGCATTGAACTTCTTTATACAGGTTTTTTGTATCTTGCAGTCAGTGTCAGGCTGGTCTGATTATTGCGGTACAATACAAACATAATCCATTATTTGGTGAAAGGCCACAAATTTATTGCCAAGATGTACAGGATCATTACATTTTTACTGATCAGCTCTATGGTGCTGATCCCATTGAATGCACAGACGGTTCCAGACGGGCTGATCAAGGCCCTTAAAAATGGTGATGCAGGTGAAATGGCTGTTTACTTTCACCAGAGCCTTGAAATGACCATTCTCGAAAAGGACCACATGGCAAGCAAGAATCAGGCGACAAGGATCATGGAAAGTTTCTTCAAGGATCATCCGCCCACAGGTTTTACCATCTCTTTTGAGGGAGCCAAGGACAAATCCAAATATGCCATTGGTTCCCTGGCAACAGCCGAGGGCACATACAGGGTAAACCTCTTCTTCCTGAACAAAGAGGACAAACGCCTGATCTACTACCTGAGTATAGAAAAAGAGTCACAATATGAGCTCCATCCACGACCTTGACCAGGCCATCGATCTGTGGCTCAATGAGGACATCCGGGACGGCGACCATACGACCCTGAGCACCATCCCCCCTTATGTCACCGGTTCTGCAATCCTGCTAGTGAAACAGGAGGGTATTATCGCCGGGGTAGCGCTTGCTGAGCGGATCTTCCGAAGATTTGACGGGGAAATGGAAATGATACCGGGAATGAGGGACGGGGACCCCATCGCGGTGGGGGATGTGGTTTTCCAGGTACAAGGGAAGGTACACTCCATCCTTCAGTGTGAGCGACTGGTACTCAATGTTATGCAAAGAATGAGTGGGATTGCCACCTCCACAAGGGAGTATGTCAGGCTATTGGAGGGGACCGGAACCCGGATATTGGATACCCGGAAAACCACACCCGGTTTCAGGCTGCTTGAAAAAGAGGCGGTCAGGATTGGCGGCGGGGTAAACCACCGTTTCGGTCTCTTTGACATGGTCCTGATCAAAGACAACCACATCGATTTTGCCGGAGGCATCGAACAGGCAGTCAGGGGCACCATTGGCTACCTTCAGGTCAATAACCTGAACCTGAAGATTGAGGTGGAGACCCGGAGTCTCGAAGATGTAAAAAAGGTCCTAGAGATCGGGGGCATACACCGGATCCTGCTGGATAATTTTACCCCCGGTTTGACCCGGAAAGCTGTTCAGCTTATCAACGGAAGGATCGAAACTGAATCCTCCGGGGGAATTACCCGGGAGACCATCAGGGAATATGCCCTGTGCGGCGTGGATTACATCTCTGTGGGTGCCCTTACGCACCAGGTGAACAGTCTTGATTTGAGTTTAAAAGCAGATTTTCAATAGGCAAGCACAGACAATCAAATGAACAAGGATCTGAGATCGGAAAGGCGGGAATACACCTGGGATAATCTGGATGAGTCCAATTTACCAGGTGATCCCATGATTCTATTCTCCACCTGGCTTGCACAGGCCCTGGAATCTGAGAATCCCGATCCCACAGCCATGACCCTTTCCACAGTGGAGCGAAACGGCCAGCCTTCCTCCCGGATCGTGCTGCTGAAGAAGGTAGAGGATAGCAGACTGATCTTTTACACCAACTACCACAGCAGAAAGGCCCGTGACATCAGGGGAAAAGCCAGGGTGGCGGCCCATTTCTACTGGCCCGAACTGGAGCGGCAGGTAAACATTACAGGCCATGCAAAACCTGTGGAGGATGCCGATTCGGACCACTATTTCAAAACCCGGCCCTATGAAAGCAACCTTACGGCCTGGGCTTCACCCCAGAGTGAAGTGATCCCAAACAGGGAATACCTTGTAAAGGAGTTTGAGAAGTATTTGAAAAGATACAAAGAGGGCGATGAAGTACCCCGGCCTGCCTATTGGGGAGGATACGCCATTCTTCCATCCCGGATCGAATTCTGGCAGGGCGGCCGGAAACGTCTTCATGACCGCATTGAGTATACGAAAAGAGAGGAGCGGTGGTCCTGGGTCAGATTGGCTCCATGAAACAGCTTTCTTCCACAGTTTAGCCTTTCATCCTGGCAATCTGCGCCTCCAGTACAGTGACCTTGGCCTCCGCATCGGCCAGCTTCTGACGCTCCATCTCCACCACATTCGCTGGTGCGTTCTGCACAAAGCTTTCGTTGTCCAGTTTCTTCCGGACGCTGATAAGAAAACCCCGGGTATACTCCAGTTCACTCTCCAGCTTGGCTGCCTCCTCCTCCATGTTGACCATGTCACCAACCGGCACAAAATACTCCACATTTTTCACAATAAATGAAATGGTATCGCCGGGGTCCTCACTGACAAGCGCCACTTCTGAAAGGTTGGCCAGTTTTGCTATAACCGGTTCGAACCGGGTATGATAATGGTCTAAGGAAGTAATCACGCACCAGGAGTTTCAGGGCCTCCCTGGGAGGGATGTTTTTATCCTTTCGAATGCTGCGCACATGGCTCACCACCTTCTTTGATATCCTCAAACTGTTTGATTACTCCTTTATCATAGGCATCCGGCCTGGGCATGGATGACACCATCAGGCTCTCACCCTGCTTCCTTTTGGTGATCAGCTGCCAGATCTCCTCCGTAATAAAAGGCATGAAGGGGTGAAGCAGATGCAACAAGCGGTCAATAAAGCCGATGGTTTGCTCATAGGTCAATACGTCGATGGGTGCTTCATAGGCTGGTTTGATGGTCTCCAGGTACCAGGAGCTGAATTCATCCCAGAAAAGTTTGTAGATGATCATCAGTGCATCTGATATCCTGTATTTGGTAAACTGCTGGTCCACCTTCACAAAGGCGCGGTCCAGCTTTGCATCAAACCACGCTGCAGCTTCGGCGGAATGAAGGGGCTGCTCAATTCCGGAATCAACCGTCCAGCTCTTGATGAGCCTGAACGCATTCCAGATCTTGTTACTGAAATTCCTCCCTTGCTCGGTGAGGCTCTCTTCGAATAACAAATCATTACCGGCCGGTGCACAAAGGAGCATTCCTACCCTTACACCGTCGGCACTGTACTTCTTCATCAGGTCGATGGGATCGGGTGAATTCCCCAGCGACTTGGACATCTTCCTGCGTTTGCTGTCCCGAACCATGCCAGTGAGATAGACCGCATCGAAGGGTTTTTCATTCCTGTATTCATACCCTGCGATAATCATACGCGCCACCCAGAAAAAGAGTATGTCAGGCGCCGTCACCAGATCATTGGTGGGATAATAATAGTTGATGTCTTCGTTGTCAGGATTCCGGATGCCATCAAAAACCGATATGGGCCATAACCAGGAAGAGAACCAGGTATCAAGTACATCCTCATCCTGCTTCAGATCCTCCGCCTGCAAAGTCTTGTTTCCTGTTTTTTTGCGGGCAAGATCCAGGGCCTGCCCGATGGATTCAGCCACCACATAGTCGTTGGGCCCCTCGCCGTAGAAGAAAGCCGGGATTCTGTGTCCCCACCAGAGCTGGCGTGAGATACACCAGTCTTTCACATTCTCCATCCAGTGCCGGTAGGTGTTCTTGAATTTGGCAGGTTGTAGTCTGACTTCATCGTGCATCACACTTTCCAGCGCAGGTCTGCTCAGCTCTTTCATCTTCAGGAACCATTGCAGGCTCAACTTGGGTTCGATCACTGCATTGGTGCGCTCCGAAAAACCCACCTTATTGATGTAATCTTCCGATTTCTCAAGCTTTCCGGCTTCCTCCAGTTTCGGCAGAATCAATTCCCTGGCTTTGAAACGATCCTCGCCAACCAGTATCTGCGCCGATTCATTTAAGGTGCCATCTTCATTGAAAATATCAATGGTCTCCAGGTTGTGCTTTAATCCGAGTTCATAGTCGTTGATATCATGGGCCGGTGTGATCTTCAGCGCTCCGGTGCCAAATTCCCGGTCCACATATTCATCCACAATGATGGGTACAGCACGGTTTACCAGCGGAACCAGCACCTTCTTTCCGTGAAATTTCCGGAACCTTTCGTCCTCGGGGTGGACACAGACAGCTGTATCACCCAGGATGGTTTCGGGCCGGGTTGTAGCAATGGTGATACATTCATCCTCACCCTCTACCTGGTACCTTATATAATAGAGCTTGGACTGTAGCTCCCTGTGATTCACTTCTTCGTCCGAAACAGCAGTCAGAGCCTGGGGATCCCAATTCACCATGCGGACACCCCGGTAGATCAGCCCTTTGTTGAACAGATCCACAAACACCTGGATCACACTCTCAGACAGGGTCTCATCCATTGTGAAACAGGTCCGGTCCCAGTCACAAGAGGCTCCCAGCTTTTTTAACTGCTCCAGGATGATCCCACCATGTTTCTCGGTCCAGTCCCAGGCATGCCCCAGGAACTCCTCCCGGGAGATATCAGTTTTATGAATGCCCTCTTCGGCCAGTTTGTTGACCACCCTGGCCTCGGTGGCGATGGAGGCGTGATCGGTACCCGGCACCCACAAGGCATTTTTTCCCATCATCCGGGCACGGCGGATCAATACATCCTGAAGGGTATTGTTCAGCATATGCCCCATGTGCAGCACTCCCGTCACATTGGGTGGGGGAATCACAATGCAATAGGATTCACGCTCGTCGGGTTTGCTTTTGAAAAAGCCCTGTTCCATCCAGTAAGAGTACCACTTGTCCTCTACACTGGCCGGATTATATTTGGAAGGAATATTCATCTGTTTACTTGTATCAAAGTCCCGCAAAAATAGTAAAAAAAGGGACTGTGAGGGTCCATTCACCCGCCCCGGATTACCATTCACCGATTTTTACCATAAAATCACTCTGAAAACTAAGAAAACTAAAAAAGTTTTCATATACTTGCCCGAAAATTACAGAACAGGTGGACGTCAGAGACAGAATCATAGTGGAATCGGGAATGCTTTTCGGCAAATACGGCATCAGGAGCATGACCATGGATTCCCTTGCAGAGGAGATGGGCATTTCCAAACGAACCATTTACGAACGATTCAGGGACAAGGATACCCTGTTGCTGGAGGTCATTAAGTATTATAAGCAAATCAGGGCGGAAGAAGCCCACCGGCTCATCGAAGAATCAGCAAGCGCCATTGAGGCCCTGTTCAGAATCATGAAGACCATGATCACCCAGATTGAGCAGATGAATCCGCTGTTTTTTCACGATTTCAAGAAATACCATACCAAGGTATTCAAAGAATTTTCGGGTCATGGAGAAATCAGGGATTACTCCATTACTGACAAGCTTTTGACCACAGGGGTTAAACAAAAAGTATTCAGAAGCGACCTAAACATTGATATAGTCAACCGCACCCTCCACGAGCTGTTTAACCTTTTCGGTCACGAAAGCAGCATGGTTGAAGCTGGCTTTCGCAGGGAGGATATGTTCGATCACATCATCATCCCCTACCTCAGGGGAATCTCTACCGGGAAAGGTGTTTCACTTATTGAGGAAAACAGAAAAATATTGGAATAAAACGGAAACAGATATGAGAAACAGAATGAAAAGAAAGATATTAAGCATGATCCTGACTGCAGGGCTGATCATTCCCATGGCAGCACAGGATCCTGTGGAAAAACTGGTGCTGGACCTGCCGGGCGCAGTGGACCATGCCATCACCTATAACAAGTCGCTGAAAAATGCCCGCATGGAGGTGGAACGCTCCCGGGCCAGCGTCTGGGAAACCATTGCCCAGGGTCTTCCCCAGGTGGACGGGGCTGTGGATTACATGACCTATTTCAACTATGAACTGGCCTTTTCATTTGGTGGTGCAGATGCAAGTGACATCACGCCGGAAATGATCCAGGATGCCACCAACCAGACCCTGGCCATCTTCACAAATACCACCCAGCAGGACCTGATTAACCACACAGCGGGAACCTATTTCGACCGGACCCTCCAGGATATGCTTCCGGCATCGACCATCCTTATGTCGGATCAGGCCACCGCCAAACTTCAGGTTTCACAGTTGATCTTCAGCGGTCAATACATCGCCGGCATACAGGCAGCCAAATTGGCCAGGATCATCTCACAACAGAACCTGGAGTTCAATGAACTGAATATCAAGGAATCGGTGACCAGCTCTTACTACCTGGTACTCATCACAGAGAGTCGCTGCGTATTCTCGAGCAAAATGTGGATAACCTGAACGAGACCCTGGAACAGACCCGGAACATGTACAATGCCGGAATGGCAGAGCAGACCGATGTGGACCAGCTCCGGATCACAGTAAACCAGCTGGAAAACTCCAGGAACGCACTGGCCCGCAATCTGGAACTCAGTTATAACATGTTGCGCTTCCAGCTGGGTGTGGATCCCACTGTAGATATAAGCCTTACCGATCAACTGGAGTCTCTGTTTTTTACTCATGGAACCCGAATCAGCCCTGAGCACTCCATTTGCCATCGAGGCAACGTGACTTACCAGCTCATGAAATCCCAGGAGGCGATCAATGAAAAACTGATGGCCATTGAGCAATGGAACTATGCGCCCACGCTGGCAGGATTCTATAATTACAATGCCAAGATCCTGACCACAGGGTTTGATATGACTCCCAACCACCTGGCGGGACTCTCCATGGCAGTACCCATTTTTCAAGTGGAATGAGAAAAGCCCGGGTGGACCAGGCCAGGATCGAGTATGACATGGCCCAGAACAACAGGATCATCATGGAGGATCAGCTCTACCTCCAGGAGAAACAGTTCAGGTACAACCTGGAAAGTTCCCTGGAAAACTATTTCACACAGAAGGAGAATGTGGAGGTGGCCCAGCGTGTGTACGACAGCTACAGACGGAAGTATGAACAGGGCATGGCCACAAGCCTTGACCTGACCCAGGCCAATGGAAACTACCTGGATGCAGAGGCCAATTATATGACATCCCTCATGGAGGTGATGAATGCCAAGCTGGCCCTGGACAAATTAATGAACAAGCTATAAGACCATCGAACACCATGAAATCAAACCATATTATGAAAACAATAAGAATTGATCATCCTGGCCATGATTGCCGGTTCACTGTTTGTTTCCTGTGACATGAAACCTCCCGGAGCTGCGAAGATGCAAATGCTGCCCTTGAAGTAAAAATTCAACCTGTGAAAGTGATGGAGCCTGATTTACCGTCAAACAGCAGAAGAGCAAAATGTAACTTCCACCGTAGTGGCTTTTGAAGAAACCTATCTCTCACCTGCCCTCCAGGGAAGGATCCGTAAAGTGCATGTGGAAGCCAATGACCATGTGCAAAAAGGGCAGCTTCTTGTGGAGATGGACCGGACCCAGCTGGACCAGACCCAGCTTCAGTACCATACACTGCTAACCGACCTGGCCCGCATGGATACCCTGCTGAAGACGGATCAATCACCGAGCAGGCCTACGACCAGTTGAAGGCCCAGGTGGAGACCACCGAACTGATCCTGAAAAACCTGGAGGAGAACACCCTCTTGCGGGCTCCCTATGCCGGCATCATTACCGGTAAATACTACAATGACGGTGAACTCTTTTCACCCACACCCAATACCCCGGTGGGAAAAGCAGCCCTGGTATCCATGATCCAGGTGAATCCGGTCAAGGTGATGGTCAACCTGAGTGAAAAAAACTTGCCGCTGATCAAGAATGGGGATGGAAGCCAAGTCATTACCACGAAGTATATCCCAATGAGGTCTTTACAGGGAAAAGTATTCAGGATTCACCCACCATCAGTGCTGCCACAAGGACTTTTACAGTGGAGATCAAGGTCCCCAACACGGGAGAGAAATTGCGTCCGGGCATGTTTGCCAGGGTGGACATGAAACTGGGCAAAAGCAGGCCCTGATCGTGCCGGCTATCGTCAGTTCTGCAGCAGACCGGAACCAATGAACGCTATGTGATGCTGCATGAAAACGGCGTGGCACAAAAGGTCAGCGTTCAGATAGTGAACAGGCATGACGACCAGCTGGAGATCGCTTCTCCGGATACTCAATGGAGGAGAACAATTGATCTATGCCGGACAGAGTCACCTGGAAAATGGTGCCCCGGTAAACGTAGTGGCTGAGTAACCAAATAAAACATCTGAGATGAGTATATACGGAAACGCGGTCAGAACGACCGATTACAACAATAATGGTCTTTGTGGCACTGCTGGTGATGGGGGTATACTCCCTGAACAAGCTGCCCATCGATTTCTACCCCGATATTGACTTTCCTGCCATATCGGTAATCACTACTTATTCCGGGGCCAGTGCGGCCGACATTGAAACCAATGTTACCCGATCCATCGAGGACAACCTGAACACGGTCAGCAACCTGAAGAACATCTCTTCGGTCTCCCGCGACAACATGTCCATCGTGGTGTGTGAATTTGAATGGGGAACCAACCTGGATGAGGCATCCAACGAAATGCGGGATGCCATCAGTTTTGCCGAGCAGTTTCTTCCCGAGGAAGTGAGCAAGCCGGCCCTGTTTAAATTCAGCTCCAGTGCCATGCCTATTCTCTTTTATGGGGTGACTGCCGAGGAGAGTTTCCCGGCCATTGCCAACATCCTGGATGAAAAAATAGTCAATCCACTGAACCGGATTGATGGGGTGGGTCTGTGGGACTCATGGGTGCTCCGGGTCGGGAGATCCAGGTGGACATTGATCCCACGGAAAATGGAATCCTACAATATCACCGTTGAGATGATTGCAGGCGTACTGAATGCCGAAAACCTGAACCTTCCGGCAGGGAACCTGGAGATGGGAATGATGGACTATCCGCTTGAGAATCAAGGGGGAATTTCCCTCCAGCGATGTACTGGATGACATTGTTCTGGCCAGCTTCAACGGCCAGACCGTCTACCTGAAGCGATGTGGCCACCATCAGGGATACCATCAGGGATGTAGCCCTGGATGAGCGGCTCAACGGAAAAAACGGGATGAGAATCATCATCCAGAAGCAGTCCGGCGCCAATACAGTGCAGGTGGCGCAGGATATCCAGGCCATGATGCCTTCCCTCATTGAAACATTGCCGGATGACATCGAGATCATCACCTTTTTCGATTCCTCGGAGTTTATCGTGGAATCCATCAGCAACCTCTCCAACACCCTGATGTTTGCAGCCATTGCTGTGGTGCTCGTGGTGCTTTTCTTCCTGGGTCGCTGGAGGGCCACTTTCATTGTGATCCTGACCATACCCATTTCCCTGATCGTTTCCTTTATATACCTCTATATATCGGGAAGCTCCATCAACATCATTGCCCTCTCGTCCCTATCCATTGCCATCGGTATGGTGGTGGATGACGCCATCGTGGTACTGGAGAACATTACCAAACACGTGGAGAGGGGGAGCCGGCCCAGGGAGGCGGCCATCTATGCCACCAACGAAGTATGGCTGGCTGTGATTGTGACCACCCTGACCGTTGTTGCCGTCTTCCTGCCCCTTACGCTCATTGGCGGCATGACTGGTGAATTGTTCAGGCCTCTTGGTTTTATTGTGAGCATTACCGTTGTCACATCGACCATCAGTGCCATCTCCCTGACACCCATGCTGGCATCCAAAATGATGAAGCTGCGGAAGGCTCCAAAAAAGATCCGAAAAGTCAGTTACGACAATGTCATAGGGAGGTTCCTGAACTGGGTGGATGCTTTTTATGAAAGATCGCTGCGCGTGGCCCTGAAATTCCGATGGGGAACCCTGATCATTGCCTTTGTGATCTTCCTGGGCTCCATGGCCATGGCTGGCGGAATGGGTTTCGAATTTATGCCCGAAGCCGACCAGGGCTCCATGACAGCCGCCATCGAGTTGCAGACCGGACTCAGGGTGGATGAGACCACCAAGGTGGCACGTAAAATTGATGCTTTCATCGAGGAGAACATGCCTGAAGCACAATTCTACTATACCTCAGCGGGTTCGGACGACCAGGGGGGAATGATGTCCCTCTTTATGGAATCGGGATCCCACCGGATCAACATTAACTTTACCCTTGTCTCACTGGATGAGAGAGAAAGGGATGTATGGGAACTTGCCAACGAACTGACCTACTTACCTGGAAACCATTCCGGAGATTGTCAACTTCGTGGTGGTTCCCAACGGCGGAATGGGCGCAACCACCGAAAACAATGTGGTGGTGGAGATCTACGGCTATGATTTTGAGTCCACATCCGCCATCGCTGAAGCACTGGCAGACAGTGTGAGACCCCTCCAGGGAGCCACCAACGTCAATGTAAGCCGCGATCCATCCAAACCCCAGTTGCAGATCGTCCCCGACCGGGAGAAGATGGCGCAGCACGGACTGAATACCTTTACCATGGCCAACGCGGTTCGTAACCGGGTTGAGGGTCCCTACATGAGCCGTTACCGTGAAGAAGGGGATGAGTATGACATTACCGTTCGTTTTGTGGAGGAAGAGCGCAACTCAATCTCCAACCTGAACGACATCGCCCTGATGAACATGAACAACCAGGTGATCAGGTTGGGTGAAGTGGCCGAGATCGAGGAAAACTGGTCACCTCCCAACATCGAGCGCAAAAACAGGGAGCGGATGGTGAGTGTTTCCATCACACCCTACAAGGTTCCCCTGAATAAAATGGCCGAGCAGGTGCAATCCAAGATCAACAACATGGATATCCCGCCGGAAGTGAACATCCAGATGAGCGGTGCTGTGGAGGACCTGCAGGATTCCATGAAGGACCTGATGCTGCTGTTGCTGCTCAGCCTGGTACTTACCTACCTGGTGATGGCCAGTCAGTTCGAGTCCATGAAAACGCCCTTTATCATCATGTTCTCCATCCCATTTGCCTTCACCGGAGTGATTCTGGCTCACCTGCTGACAGGCACTACCATGAGTGTGATTTCCATGGTGGGCGGTGTGATGCTGGTGGGCATCGTGGTGAAAAACGCCATTGTGCTTGTGGACTATATCAACCTGATGAGGGAGCGCGGTCTGGAATTGAAGGAAGCCATTGTGGTCTCCGGAAAATCCAGGTTACGCCCGGTTCTGATGACCTCACTGACCACCATCCTGGGTATGTTGCCCCTGGCCATGAGCACAGGATCCGGATCTGAGATCTGGAGTCCCATGGGCATCGCAGTAATTGGTGGTCTGATCTTCTCCACCCTGGTAACGCTGCTTCTCATTCCTGTGGTCTACCACATGATGAACCGCAGATCCGAAGCGAAAAAGAAGACTGTGGAATATGATTTTATGAATGGAAACGGCGAAGCATTGCCCGAAAACAAATAGTAAATGAAAGTAGTTTTTATTGTATATAACCAAGCACAGACTGAAAAGGTCGAATACCTTTTCGACAAACTGGATATCAGGGGATTTACACGCTGGACCGACCTTACCGGGCAGGGCAGCGTGGATGGCCCCCCCCACATGAATACCCACACCTGGCCGGAACAGAATTCGGCCAGTATGACGGTGGTGGAAGACGATGCTGTGGAAGCCATTCTGGATGGTGTGCGCCGCCTTGATGAAGAGAACAAGGATGTGGGGATCCGGGCCTTTGTCTGGAATGTGGAAGCGATGTATTAAAAATTGCTCGACTGTTTGCCGGTAATCGATGTTATCGTCAGCTTCAGGATCACCATGCGGCTTTTATTCTTTGGATCAAACTGAACCAGGTCAGGGGCCCCGTGCTGGGCCATGATCACTTCCAGCCCCAGTTGTTTGCTTTTTTCGTCGCTCAGGATCTCCACAGTTCCGTATCCCACTACCGACCGGTAAAGGGTGGCCCACCCGCAGGCCTTTTCCTTTTGGATGATTCGGACCGCATGCTCCATCTCGAAACACACCCTGTTGTTGGTCTTTAACAGCTCTATCTTCCTGCCCTCGGGTGCAGAATGGATGTAGATGCAATTGTCCCTGTACCCGTAGTTAAAGGGCAGCATATAGGGCAGGTCCCCATCCATCATCGCGAGCCTGCAAATAACAGCTCCCTTGAGGATTTCCTCCAGCACCTCTTTGTCCTTGATCTCCTGGCTTGCTTTTCTCATGCAAATACAAGGTAGTGAAAAACCATATGGAAGCAGATGTTATTTATCATTTCCCACTTCATGAAAATGAAGTACTTTTGAGCATTGAAAAAAGTAAAAATGAAAAAGGAACAACGTTTTAACTGGCTTGTCGTGGCACTGTCCATCCTTGCTTTTGGATGCAACCAAACCCCGGAAGACCAGGCAAAGAAGCAGGGAGAGGAAATCTGGTTCGGGGAGCACCTGCACGAATATGGTGCGATTGAAGAAGACAGTGACGGATCCTGGTCATTTGTCTTTAAAAACCTGGGGGAGGAAGCCATCGTGATCAACCGGGTACGAAGTACATGCGGATGCACTGTTCCTTCATGGCCGAAAGAACCCATTGAACCGGGTGCTTCGGGTGAAATTACCGTGATATACAACACGGCTACCACCGGCTCCTTCTTCAAGTCAATTTATGTGTATTCGTCAGCTGCAAATTCGCCGGTCAAATTGCAGATCAAAGGGAAAGTCATCCCAGCAGAACAAATAAAATAAATGCCATGCCAACCATCTCAACCAAAGGAAAAAAGATGCCGGCTTCTCCCATCAGGAGACTGGTCCCCTATGCCGAGGAAGCAAAAAGCAAAGGAAGAAAGGTATTTCACCTCAACATCGGTCAACCCGACATCAAGACACCTGAAGTGGCCCGTGATGCAGTAAAGAACATGACTGAGAAGGTAATTGAGTACAGTCATTCGGCAGGAAATGAAAGCTACCGCAGGAAACTGGCCTCTTTTTACCAGGGGATCGGTATTGATGTGGACCACACCGAAATGCTGGTAACCACAGGTGGCTCAGAAGCCATCACCTTTGCGCTTATGTCAACATTGAATCCAGGTGAAGAAGTGATTGTACCGGAACCTTTCTATGCAAATTACAACGGATTTTCTGTTGCCGCCGGTGTGAATGTGATCCCCATTACCTCTGACATTGAAAATGGTTTTGCCCTTCCACCCATTGAAGCGTTCGAAAAGGTAATCTCTTCCAATACCAAAGGGATCATCATCTGCAATCCCAACAATCCCACCGGGTATCTCTATTCGCAAAAAGAACTTGAGATGCTGGGGGAGATTGTCCAAAAACATGATCTCTACCTCTTCTCCGATGAGGTGTACAGGGAGTTCTGCTACGACGGTGAGAAGCATTTCTCGGCCATGAACCTGGAGGGCCTGGAGGAGCATGTGGTCATGTTCGATTCTGTATCCAAACGATACAGTATGTGTGGCGTCAGGGTGGGTACCCTGGTCTCAAAAAACAAGGAGGTCATTGCCACCGCACTCAAATTTGCCCAGGCCAGGTTGAGTCCGCCATCCTACGGCCAGGTGGCCGGCGAAGCAGCCCTGGATACACCTCCCTCCTATTTCAGGGAGGTCTATGATGAATACATCGAACGCCGCAATTTTATGGTTGAAGCGTTGAACAAAATACCCGGAGTTTTTTGCCCCACACCCAAAGGAGCCTTTTATACAGTAGTAAAACTTCCGGTGGATGATGCGGACATTTTTGCACAGTGGATCCTCAGTGATTTCCAATACAACATGCAGACAGTAATGATGGCACCTGCATCGGGATTCTATTCCACACCGGGCAAGGGAAAACAGGAAGTGCGTATCGCCTATGTACTCAAAAAAGAGGATCTGGCCCTTGCCATGGAGACCCTGGCTGAAGCACTGAAAGTGTACCCCGGCCGAACCATCTAACGCTTAGGGTGTTTACTCATAAGGCAGATCCACAGGATTTGACTACTTTTACCACGAATTAATAAGAAAGGAAAATATTGAAATTTAGTGATTTCGGTTTTGATCCCGCCCTGATGGAGGGTATCGAAGCCATGGGGTTTGAAACCCCGACACCCATCCAGCAGCAGGCCATGCCGGCCATTTTAGAAGGAAAAGACATCATTGGCTCTGCTCAGACAGGAACCGGGAAAACAGCAGCCTTCCTTCTTCCCGTCATCCAGCACATCATTACATCGAAGAAGGAGAATAAAACACGCGCACTGATCATTGTTCCCACCAGGGAGCTGGCACAGCAAATCGACCAGCAAATGGAAGGATTTGGCTATTTTACCCCGGTGGGATCCATCGCAGTATACGGGGGTGGTGACGGAGCACTCTTTGCCAGAGAGAAGAAAGCGCTGGTGGAGGGATGCGAAGTGGTGATCTGTACTCCCGGAAGAATGATCGCTCACCTGAACAACAATTATGTGAACCTCGACGGACTGGACTACCTGATCCTGGACGAAGCTGACCGGATGCTGGATATGGGTTTTCATGAGGACATCATGAAAATTATCCAGTACCTGCCCCAGAAAAGACAGAATCTGATGTTTGCAGCCACCATGCCCAGTGACATCCGCATCCTGGCCAAAAAAGTATTGAACAACCCGGTAGAGGTAAGCATTAAAGTCTCCAAACCCGCCGAGAAGGTCCTTCAGGTGGCTTACGTGGTATACGAAACCCAGAAGCTGCCCCTGGCCATCCACCTGTTGAAAGGACGCGATCTGAAGAGTGTCATTGTTTTCTGTTCAACAAAAATAGCTGCCAAGCAACTGGGCCGCCAGTTAAAAAGAGAGGGATTGCTGGCCGAGGATATCCACTCGGACCTGGATCAGAAGCGGCGGGAGGAGATCATGCTCCAGTTCCGGAACCGGAAGCTGAACATCCTGGTGGCCACTGACCTGCTCTCCAGGGGGATCGACATTGATAACATAGAGCTGATCATCAATTATGATGTGCCCCACGAAGGCGAAGACTATATCCACCGCATCGGACGGACCGCCAGGGCAGAATCGGATGGGATCGCCATTACCCTGATCAGTGAACAGGAGCAATATAAGTTTGGCCGGATTGAAAAACTGCTGGAAAAGGCTGTGACCAAATCATCCATTCCGGAAGAATTTGGCGACGGACCTGAATACAATCCCGAGAAAAACCGTGGTCGCGGTGGAGGGTTCAGGGGAAAAGGTTCTGGTGGAAAGAAGCATAAAGACAGCAGGCAGGGAGGCAAGGGCACTGGAAACAGCCGCTACAGTGGTGGCAAACAAGGTGGTGGCTACAAGGGGAGGAATTAGCACTACCTGTAAACCACAAAGCGAACAGCTTCGCCCTGATCTGTACGGAGGATATAGATACCAGGACCCAGAGCATTTACATCCGCATTTTCTGCTTTTAGGAGCTCCATCACTACCTGTCCGTTTGCATTAAAGATGATTCCTGAAACTGGCTGATTGAACCGGATCATTCCGCCGTTCACCGGGTTGGGGTACAGCAGCAGGTGATCAACCCGGGCCAGGGATTCATCCACGTCAGTACCCAGGTTGGAAAGTCCGGGGCTTGGTTGCGAAAAAGCCATCCAGGTGCTCCCCCCATCCACAGACCGTCCCCAGGCCACATCGGTCTGCTGCAGACCAAAAGTCAGCGAATCCAGAATGACGAATCCCTCTGCAGGTCTGCCCGACAGTCTTATCTTCTCTCCCTCCCTGCTGAGTTTGAATGATGCATGCCGTTCACCCTGTTCCGGCTGCCCGTCCAGCCACACCAGGAAAAACTCCTGTGGATCGAGATATTCAAAAGGAAACTTATACTTTCCCGGTGCTCCCATTTCATCACTCAGGAAAAGACTGCCCAGCCATACCCGCGTTGAAGTTGGATTGTAGATCTCCACCCAGTCATCATACTCCCCGTTCTCATCCAAAACTGAACCATTGTTGGAAGCCATAAACTCATTGATCACCACCGGACCGGGGGCCAGTGGATAGGAGACTGACAGATAATCTGCGGGATAGCGGATCTCCTGTGCCGCATTGTCTGTGGCTGTGAAATAGAGATCCACCACCCCATCTCCTGCCAGACCAGCGAGTGAATCCAGGAAGGTCACGTTGCCTGAAACCGGATCTGTATTTGATGCGGCCCCGGGGACCCGTGTTTGCCAGGACGCTTCATTGATCCGATAGTGCAGGATGGTTGAAAATCCTGCCTGGTCATCTTCCACCGTCCAGTCCACCCGGATCATCTCCTTTGAAGGTTTCACCCTGACATGGGAGATCAGCGGTGGCGCATCCGCATTCATACACTCTTCCAGGGCTGATGCCGAACGGAGCGATGCATATTCCAGCACACCATAAGGCAGCCACCAGGCATCCGGAATTCCGGTAGTCAGCGCACTTTGAAAATCGGAGAATTCATATCCGAAATCCAAAGGATAATAGGGATCCTGACTCACCCAAATACTGATCTGGTTCTTCCATCGATTCACTTCCTGAACCATCTCATCCGAAGTCATATAGGCCGCCAGTTTTTTAATGTATCCTGTGAATTGTTTCCTGTAGATTTCCTGATCCATAATCTTATCATAGAGTGGCCGCTCCTCATCCGGTCCCTGGTAAATCGAGATATTAGCCCAATCCACTCCCAACCAGTCGAGTCCCCAGGTATTGTCCAGGTCATAGGGTATATATTCGATCCGCCCGCTCACCTGGTCACGGTAGAGGTAATAATTGTTCTTGTTCCCGATGTACCCGTCCCAATTGGCTGTCATCACATCCACAGCCATGATTTTCAGGTATTGCTGAACATTCATAAGCTTCTCCACCTCTTCCATGAAGCGGGATTCTGTATATTCATGGATCGCCCCAATAAAATCTGCCAGGTCGCCATAATCATCCCACGCCTCATTGGTCCTCAGATCATATACCCTTCTGTCGCCCTGCTTGTACATATAGTTGCCGGGATCATCACCCAGGTACGAAAGGTCGGCCGGCCACAAGCACTTGTACAGGTTGCCATCATTGTTTCCAAAACGGGATCGCATGAAAAGCTCATCAATATGCTCGGTGTTGATGTATACCCCATAGTAAGCATCGTTGATGTAGAGCAGCACATGGTTGGAACGTACGGCCGGAACTCCCAGCTGGCGGAAGAGTTTCCAGCTCAGTTTGGACCTGACCATGGAGGGATCGTTGGTCTCGGCATTCAGATTCATCTCTTCAATCTCATGGAATTTCCTACCGCTTTCAAAAGTATCAAATGAGATCCTGAACGATTTTTTTTGCTTTTCCCTGGAGGTATTTCCCCTGACTCGAATCCCCACATCAGACATTTCCTCCGTTACACCCTCTCTTGTCATACTGAATTGCACCTTGTACTCCACATCGCTCCACGGATCTTCATACAGACTTTCAAGATCAGCCTGTGAAATGGTAATTTGGATGCGGGGTACATTGGCATCATCATAAACAAATCCCGGAGGCGGATGTACAAGCTGGCCCTTTAATAATCCCGCATACAGAAGTATAAGGCCAATCAACCAGGTCTTTGGTCTTCGCCGAAAAGTTTTAATCATAGATCAGATATTTCTCCCGCTTTCCCATATAATCATCCAGATCCGCTTTCCAGGAGGAACGAATCTGTGTCTCGTCCCAACCGGCCTTTATCTGACTTCGGAGCGCTGTGGTACCTGCAAGTGTATCGAAATAATCTGTAAAAAACAGCTCTTTCTCCGGAAACTTCCGGTAGGCATCCAGCAGGATATGCAATTGAATACGATTCCAGCCTTCCCTGGGTATAAATTCCCGCAGGTCCTCCCCAAAACACAGCTCCCCTTTGTGCCTGGGAAACCCCGACACGCCCGGAATCGAAACGGGTGTAAAAGAGAAGGCCCCTGTCATGTCAGGATGCCCGTAAACTTCAAAAGGCCAGGGGGTTCCCCTTCCTTCACTGAGGACAGTCCCCTCAAAAAAGCAGGTGGTGGGATAGAGCAATATGGCATGATCGTTGGCCAGGTTTGGAGAAGGCCTTACGGGAAGTGAATAGGGATCCCCATGCCTGTATCCCATACAAGGGATGACGGTCAGATCGCACTGGATCCCGCCGGCCAGCCAACCCTCCCCGTTGATCATCCCAGCCAGTTCACCCATGGTTAGCCCGTATACCACGGGGATGGGATGCATCCCTACAAAGGAGGTGTGTGAGGGTTCAAGCACCGGACCGTCCACATACCCACCATTGGGATTGGGCCTGTCCAGCAGCACCAGCGGAACCTGATTTTCAGCGCAGGCTTCCATCACATAATGAAGTGTGGAGATGTAGGTATAAAAACGGGTGCCCACATCCTGCAGATCAAAAATGACCAGGTCGATCCCTTCCAGGTGGACAGAGCCAGGCTTCTTGTTTTTCCCATAGAGAGAGACAACAGGAATCCCGGTGAGGGGATCAACCTTCTCCTCTACTTGCTCCCCGGCGGCATATGAACCCCTGAATCCGTGCTCCGGACTAAAAATTGTGCTCACCTGGTCCCTGGCGATACCTGATGACAACAGGGTATCTATAAGGTGAACCCCGTTTACCAGTGAGGTGTGGTTGCTCACCAGGGCTATTTTCTTTTCTCCGATCAGGGGAAGGTATTTCTCCATGCGTGAAGCCCCGGTCTGGATTCCCCTGTTCATTGACTGGCATCCCGCCAGGGTGGAGGAAAGTGCCAGGGCCATAAAAACAATACATCGCATGGGGTTCTGAAATTTTATCATGATGGCCTGGATTTGCTAGACATTAAACAAAGATAACTACATTTGAATGCATAATAAAGAATCCTTGAATACTGAACTGTTTATCGTACGCCGGATGATAGGCAACAAAAAGGGCCGCCGAAGTTTTTCCCGGTCCATTGTTGCCATTGCGACCTTCGGTATAGCGCTGGGGCTGACAGTCATGATCGTGGCTGTAGCCATCGTTACAGGCTTCAAACAGGAGATCTCCAACAAAGTAACAGGCTTTGGGGCCCACATTCAGATCCTGAACCTGGATTCAAACCTCTCTTATGAAACGGTTCCTGTACCGGCCGAACTGCAAGCACTGGATGAGGTCAGGACCCTGGAAGGGGTTAAGAATGTACAGCCCTTTGCCATCAAAGCAGGAATCATCAAAACAGGCGAAGAGATCCATGGCGCTGTGCTTAAGGGCGTTGATGGACAATATGACTGGGATTTCATCTCGAGCCATCTGACCTCGGGAGAGATTATCCTGGTTAACGATTCTGTAAGATCCAGCCAGGTTGTGATCTCCCAGCATGCGGCCCATTTGCTGCACCTGGACGTGGGTGATAAATTCACCATGTACTTTATACAGGAACCTCCAAGGGCCCGGACCTTTGAAATCAATGGAATTTACAGCACCAGCCTGGAGGAATTTGACCGCCTGTTCATTTATGCAGACATCAAGCAGGTGCAAAGGCTTAACGATTGGCACCGTGGGCAGGTGAGCGGACATGAAGTGATTCTGGAAGAGATGGGAGACCTGCCGGAAATTGCTGAGGAGGTCAGGGACCTGGTGGCCTTTGATTTCCTTGAAGACGGCAGCCGCCTGAAGATAGAGACCATCCAGCAAAAATATACCCAGATCTTTGATTGGCTCAACCTGCAGGACATGAACGTACTGGTTCTGATCCTGCTGATGCTGATCGTAGCAGGATTCAATATGATCTCCGGTTTGCTGATCCTGATCCTGGAACGCACCAACATGATCGGAATCCTGAAGGGATTGGGCACCACCAATAAATCGGTCCGGAAAATCTTTCTCTACCAGTCCGCCTACCTCACCCTGGTGGGCCTCCTCTGGGGGAATCTGATTGGAATCTCCATCTGCCTCATACAGAAGCACCTGGATATAATATCACTGGACCCCAGTTCCTACTACCTGGATACGGTCCCCATCAACCTGAATCCAGTCCATATCCTTCTGTTGAACCTGGGGACCATGGCCATCACCTTCCTTTTCCTGCTCCTCCCCTCCATGATCATATCCCGGATCTCCCCAGATAAAAGCATCAGGTTCAACTAATATATTATTGCAAACACCATGAAGGGAGAGATACATCCTGAACAATGGAAGAATATTTTTTCACAGAGCCTTCCCGGTGAGGAGGCCCATATGAAAATGGCACCAGAATACAGGGGGGCATACAAACACACTTCCGACCCCGTTCCTGCAGCAGTCCTCGCCCTGATTTATCCTGACCAGGAGGAACTTTGGATTGTATTTATAAAACGGAATACCTATGATGGTCCCCACAGTGCTCAGCTTAGTTTTCCGGGCGGCGCATGGGAGCCATCTGATGAATCGCTTGCACATACTGCCATACGTGAAACCAGAGAGGAGCTGGGAGTTACAGGTGAAATAGAGATCCTGGGGTCCCTGACGCCCCTGCACATTCCTGTAAGCAATTTCCTGGTACATCCCTTTGCCGGATGGATCAAAGAGCGCCCGGTATTTTATCCCGAGCCATCCGAAGTTCAATACATCATTGAAGCATCCATCGGGTCCTTGCTGGACGGGTCAAATATCCTAACAGACACATGGCATCACCATGGGATGCCTTTTGTGGCACCTTACTACCGGATCGGGAAAGAGAAGGTCTGGGGGGCTACTGCGATGATGCTCTGTGAATTTCTTCAATTGGCAGCCAGGATGCAATAACATCGCTGTTAATGATGTTTTTGTAATGCTCGTAGCGTTCCAACACCTCCCTCACATAGCGATAGGTCTCAATCCCCCTGGCATACCCGTATTTTACGACCTGGTCGGTGTAGAAGACGGGGTCTGACTTCTTCAGAAGCCACTCCTCCACGCTTCCCAACCATACATCGGGATCATCTCCATTCTTCTTAGCCAGCCTCCGGGCATCCTGGATATGGCCATACCCGATATTGTAGGATGCCAGTATAAATTTGATGCGTTCCTGCTCATCCGGAATCTCCTCCCTGAAACGGTCATCGAGCCATTGAATGAACTTGGCCCCAGCCTGCATCTGGTCCCTGGGGGAGGATTCCGGGGTAACTCCGTAATTATTGGCCGTACCTGGCATCAACTGCATCAATCCGAATGCCCCGGCCCAGGATACAGCCTGTGGATTGAACCTTGATTCCTGGTATACCAGGGATGCCAGCAGCCGCCAGTCCCAGTGAATATTCTCACTCTCCTCCCGTAGTATGTCATCATAGCCTGAGATCTTGCCACTGCTCAGCGCATAATATTCACTGTGTATGTTGTGATAGGTGTGCCTGTTCTTGAAGTACTTATTATACAGAACGGCGTAGTTCCTGGTTTTCTGGAAAGATTCCATCCAGCTATCGATTTCTGCTTTCAGACTGTCCGATTTCAGCTGCACCGCCCAGGCCACATTTTGTGGAAAGGAAACTGCCGTTCCCACATCAAGCTGCGGAAAATAGGTGGAATTGACAAGACCCACATTCTCGTCACATATGGTATAATCGATCTCTCCCAGGGCAACCCGTTGAATAAGTTGTTCCGACTCCAACTGAACCTCCCTGATCTGGATACCACCACCGATTTCTCCGGAAAGATTCAAAAGCCGCTGTGCATATACTGAACCAGCCTGTACATACACTGTCTTTCCAGCCAGGTTCAACTGGTTGCGCAATACATTGTTTTCCAGCTGACTGGCATTCATATCTTCCCAACGCTCAGGCTTGCGTTGAACCAGAACCTGTCGGGTTTGCAGTAAGGGAGAAGTAAAACTCACAAGCCGCTTCCTGTTAGAGGTTACAGTCAGGTTCATGGCAATTAAATCCACCGCACCCTCCTGCAGGTCCCGGAAATTCTTATCCAGGTCGTTACTTACAGAAACCTCCAGCTCCAGTCCCATGTGATTGGCAAGAGCCTGTAGCATCTCAAACTGGAATCCCATGGGTTGACCCCGGTATATGAAATAAGAGATGGAATTGTACTCGGTCACAACCTTCAGAATCCCTTCTTGCCTGATCCGTTCCAAGTGTGTTTCCTCAACGGGTTTCAGGTTGCTGATATCTCTGAACCTGGAATTACCATTCCTTTTGCATCCTCCCATCATCAGAGGCAGCAAAAGGATCATCAGAAAGAAAATATTCTTGTATTTTGGTATGCTGTTCATGTGAAGCTTCGGCGTGAAGTTTGATCAGTCATAAAATGTCCATACCAGTCCCAATCTGAAATATCTGGGTTTCATCGGGTACCTGTAGGTAGTGAAATAGTTGTTTCCCAGAAATTGTCCCCCGCTAAGGAGATTGTTGTAGGAAGCAAAGATCCTGGTGCGAGCAATCTTAAATGCAAGGAAAACATCCAGGAAAGGGTATCCACCCACATCGGTTTCATTCTGCAGAAAGAACACACCTGTTGCAGGCATGTAAGAACTGGCCAGATATTTGGTGGTATAGTAGAGGTCAAATCCCAGCGTTGTTATGAGGGCTCCTTTGAAGAGAGGTTGTTTCCAGTAATTGGAACTGTAGAGGGCTGCCAGGGGCAATCGAAGTACCTCATTGGCAGTGGTATACTGAATTAAGACTTTGTCTTCCGAATTGAATCCGGATACCTGGAAATGCTTTGAAAAATATCCGGAGAATACAAGGACATCTTTGTCATACACCTGGGGCAGAGCCTGTTGATCCCAGTAAAGGTAGTTACTCAGGTAGGCAACTCCGGCACGCAGGTCCATCTCCAGCTCCTCACTTTTCACAAAGGCTTCCCCTTTGATCCTGAGCAATGAAGGATAATCATTGTCCCACTGAAAGAACGCGGAAGAATAGTGATTGGTAAAATAGTGTGGCCGTCGCTGTTCAAAACTGCCCCTGAGTCCCAGGTCTGCCTTCTTAAGGAACTCCCTCGAGAAAGTGGCATTGATCCGAAAGTCATTCTGGTAATACCCCAGGAGATAGTACTTTCCGTCAATCACCCAGTCCCACGTACCGGTCGTGGGGCCGGCCAGGTAAAACCCGACATACACATCATTATAGAAAGTATCATCAAAGCGGGCCACTGCAGAATCCCGGCTGATGGAATCAACAAGCAAAGGATCGACGGTGATCGTATCCACGTGGCTGAAAACCTGCTGGGGTGCAGGGGAAAGCATCCCGAAGCGCCTCAATTCATAGCCGGCATATACCCGCGCAGAGATCTTATCATAGTCGGGGTCACCCAGGATCACCTGGAAGACATTGGACAGTTTATCCTCTGATACCGAGTCGTATGGACTTGACGTTTCATAATAGTAATTGTCATAGACAGGGGAGAGATCCGAGGGATTCACTTCATCCTCATAATACTTGAAATGTCGATCATACAGCAACTGGTACGAAAGGGAAAGGGTTTTCCCGGTTGAAGATGTATTCCCCAGGGAGTCTGTCCTGCTTACCCGTTCAAACAGGTTGTACTTCTGGGTAGCAAAGAATGAAATATTGCGGTACTGTGATTTTGCACTGTTCAGCTGCATGGGGTATTCCCACTCCTGCAAATCCGATCCGCTTACGAAAAGATCCAGGTCCTCCAACCCGGCATTGTCCTCGACCTTAAAATCGTTATAATAGAAGGTGCCGAAAATGCTGTATTTGTTCTTTGCGTGGCTCCCAAACAGGCCCACGCGGTTGGAGCGCGTCGTTTCATTGCTATAGTAAGGTTTCCCATCCAGGATATTAAAATCCAAACCAAAATTTGTATAGGGCGATGCATTCTGGGTATGCAGCGCCCGGACATTTTGCTCAGGTGCCTGATTTAAGAAAAGCATTGTGGAATAGGACAAGGATGTAAACGGAGTCTTTGTATTAAAAAAAACAGTACGGTCCGCAGTTTTCAGATAGGGGTTCCAACCCACCCCAAACACAAATGCATCCGCTTCGGGACGAAGGAAGAAGTCCACATGGTTCAGTGAGTGACCCAGAATCCCCAGGTACTCATAACTGAATCCCTGTTCAAAAGCCGGTTGAAACTCTCGGTGTAGCTGGTGCATATTGGTATCCAGCGCTGTCTCTTCAAAACGGGTATAGTTATGCATCAGCTTCCAGGTATTGATCAGCTTGGTAGTATCAATCACCTGGGCCAGTGATGCAGTAAGGGGAGCTGATAACAAAAGGAGTATGAAGATTCTTCTCATCACCTGAATGGCAGGTATAAATTACTAAGTTAAGAAGCAGGTCTGGAATGGATGGGTTGAAAACCGGATAGTAATCAACAAAATATTAAACAGGGTTTAGGTATTTTCAACTCCTTGCTGTTCCTGGCTTCGCCAGGAGAAGGCAGCGTCGGCAAATATACCTAAACCGTATATGCTCAAAAGAAAGATAAAAGGAGCTATAAAAAAATCCCATCCGGTAAACCGGATGGGATTAAATAAGATAGGCAACGACCTACTCTCCCACTATACGCAGTACCATCGGCGCAATTGGGCTTAACTTCTCTGTTCGGAATGGTAAGAGGTGGTTCCCCAATGCAATAGTCACCTAAAATCGTTATCCACCTTTGCAATAGCTACAGTGGATGCAATAAGATTAACATATCGGAAGAAGGATCTTATAATTAGCCTTGAAAAAAGCTCACGGGCAATTAGTACTGCTCGGCTATGACATTACTGCCTTTACACCTGCAGCCTATCAACGTTAT
>CAVTME010000008.1:55000-275115 GCA_963735755.1 uncultured Bacteroidota bacterium
TCCATGTTGTAGTCCTACAACCCCAATGTCGCCGAAACGACATTGGTTTGGGCTCTTCCCCGTTCGATCGCCACTACTTAGGGAATCACTATTGTTTTCTCTTCCTCCGGTTACTTAGATGTTTCAGTTCGCCGGGTTCGCCCTCCTTGCGGAGTACCTGGTCTTCAACCAGGTGGGTTGCCCCATTCGGAAATCTACGGATATAAAGGTTATTTGCACCTCCCCGTAGCTTATCGCAGCTTGTCACGTCCTTCATCGCCTCTGAGAGCCTAGGCATCCACCATACGCTCTTACTTACTTTTTTCAAATACGGTTAATTATAAAATCTTCTTTCCAATATGTCAAAGAACCTTTTCCTATCCGAGAAACTCGGAATCTGGATTTGTGGAGAATATCGGAGTCGAACCGATGACCTCCTGCGTGCAAGGCAGGCGCTCTAGCCAACTGAGCTAATCCCCCGCATTTTAAAGTAGTCCCGCCCAGACTTGAACTGGGGACCTCTACATTATCAGTGTAGCGCTCTAACCACCTGAGCTACGGGACTATTAATTACCCACTCAGCATCCCGTATCCCGGATGTTACATGCCTGTAACATACTGAGCATCGGGATTTTCCAGTTAAAACGTCTAAAATGCGTTTAAAAGGATATATAAATAATGAAGTAAGATAGGAAAGAAGTCATCGTAAAGAACCTCTCTAGAAAGGAGGTGTTCCAGCCGCACCTTCCGGTACGGCTACCTTGTTACGACTTAGCCCCAGTTACTAGTTTTACCCTAGGCCGCTCCTTGCGGTTACGGACTTCAGGTACCCCCAGCTTCCATGGCTTGACGGGCGGTGTGTACAAGGCCCGGGAACGTATTCACCGCGCCGTGGCTGATGCGCGATTACTAGCGAATCCAGCTTCACGAAGTCGAGTTGCAGACTTCGATCCGAACTGAGATCGGTTTTGGAGATTAGCATCCTGTCACCAGGTAGCTGCCCTTTGTACCGACCATTGTAACACGTGTGTAGCCCTGGACATAAGGGCCGTGCTGACTTGACGTCATCCCCACCTTCCTCTCGGTTTACACCGGCAGTTTCATTAGAGTCCCCGGCATTATCCGCTGGCAACTAATGATGAGGGTTGCGCTCGTTATGGGACTTAACCCGACACCTCACGGCACGAGCTGACGACAGCCATGCAGCACCTTGCAAAGCGTCCTAAGAAAGATCAGTTTCCCGATCCGTCGTTTTACATTTAAGCCCAGGTAAGGTTCCTCGCGTATCATCGAATTAAACCACATGTTCCTCCGCTTGTGCGGGCCCCCGTCAATTCCTTTGAGTTTCACTCTTGCGAGCGTACTCCCCAGGTGGATCACTTAATGCTTTCGCTCAGTCGCTGACGATGTATTGCCAACAACGAGTGATCATCGTTTACGGCGTGGACTACCAGGGTATCTAATCCTGTTCGCTCCCCACGCTTTCGTACCTCAGCGTCAATCATAGCTTAGTAAGCTGCCTTCGCAATCGGTGTTCTGTGTAATATCTAAGCATTTCACCGCTACATTACACATTCCGCCTACCTCAACTATATTCAAGAAAACCAGTATCAATAACAGTTCTACAGTTAAGCTGCAGGATTTCACTACTGACTTAATTTTCCGCCTACGTACCCTTTAAACCCAATAAATCCGGATAACGCTTGCATCCTCCGTATTACCGCGGCTGCTGGCACGGAGTTAGCCGATGCTTATTCATACAGTACCGTCAGACTTCTACACGTAGAAGCGTTTCTTCCTGTATAAAAGAAGTTTACAACGCGTAGCGCTGTCATCCTTCACGCGGCATGGCTGGTTCAGGCTTGCGCCCATTGACCAATATTCCTCACTGCTGCCTCCCGTAGGAGTCTGGTCCGTGTCTCAGTACCAGTGTGGGGGACCATCCTCTCAGACCCCCTAGACATCGTAGTCTTGGTGAGCTCTTACCTCACCAACAAACTAATGTCACGCATGCCCATCTTTAACCGCCGGAGCTTTAACTATAAAAAGATGCCAGATCATAGTGTTATGGAGTATTAATCCGAATTTCTTCGGGCTATTCTCCAGTTAAAGGTAGGTTACAAACGCGATACTCACCCGTGCGCCGGTCGTCGCCTGTCCGAAGACATCGTTACCCCTCGACTTGCATGTGTTAGGCCTGCCGCTAGCGTTCATCCTGAGCCAGGATCAAACTCTTCGTTGTATAAAAAATTTAATTTGCTCAAGGATTCTTCACTCCTATAAATTCATTTTGGAATTTTAGGTGACTTCTTTACCTATTTCTTACTTCAATATTTTCAAAGAACTATGTTCCGTTTTTTGCGGGTGACAAAGATAATAACTTTATCGTTTCTCACCAAACTCTTTCTTCACAATTTCAATCTTTTTTGGAACGTTGCTTTTTCTAAAAGCGGATGCAAAGATAGGGTTTTTAAATTCTGATCTCCAAATGTTTTTTTACTTTTTTTGAAAATAATTTTCATTTGGTTGATAATCTGAATTTTACAAAACACCTTTCAAAGAACCCCGTTTTTTCGAACGGCCTGCAAATATAATCCTTTCCAACGATCTACATCACAAAAACTTCAAAAAATGGTTTAATTTTGTTGCTCTGACTACATAGAATGAATGAACGGCTGGTTATAGTACCCACTTACAATGAGATTGAGAACATTGATCGCATCATCGATGCTGTGATGAAGCTCTCCCCCCAAACAGACTTACTGATCGTGGATGACAATTCTCCGGACGGCACAGGAGACAGAATCAAGGAACTTCAGTTGGCTCACAAAGAAAGGCTCCACCTGCTGGAGCGGGAAGGCAAACTGGGTCTCGGCACTGCCTACATCATGGGTTTCAAGTGGGCCATTGGGAAGGGATACCTATATATATGTGAAATGGATGCCGATTTTTCTCACGATCCCAATGACCTGCCCAGGCTTTTTGCCGCCTGTAACCACCGCAAGGCAGACGTGGCTATCGGATCCAGGTATATTTCAGGCGTGAATGTGGTGAACTGGCCCATGAGCCGGGTGCTGATCTCCTACTTTGCATCTGTATATGTGAGACTGATCACCAGGATGAAAGTGCGGGATGCCACTGCGGGATTTGTTTGCTACAGGAGAGAAGTGCTGGAGGTAATCAACCTGGACAAGATCAAATTCAAGGGCTATGCCTTCCAGATTGAGATGAAGTTCAAGGCCTGGAAGTATGGATTCAACGTAGAGGAACTGCCCATCATATTTACTGACCGAAGGGAAGGAACCTCCAAAATGAGCGGTAAGATTGTCAGTGAGGCGATCTTTGGTGTGATCAGGCTGAAAATCAACAGCTGGTTTACAAGATACCGTCGCTAACGCTCCGGTAATCAGTACTTAGTGCTCAGTACTAAGTGCTCAGTAAAAAAAAGAACAGAATGGATAATTATCTGATAAAGAATGCAAGGATCGTCAACAAGGGGATCACAAGCGAGGGCTTTGTGCTCGTCAGGGGAGGGATCATCAGGGCAATTGGCAAGGGAGAACCCTCCGAAATCCCAGACCACGTGGAGGTTGTAGATGCTCTGGGGAAGCACCTGTTACCCGGAGTCATTGACGATCAGGTGCATTTCCGGGAACCAGGCCTGACCCACAAAGGGGAAATAGCCACCGAATCGAGGGCTGCAGTGGCCGGGGGGATCACATCCTTTATGGAGATGCCCAATACCAAACCCCAGGCGACCACCATCGAAACCCTGGAGGAGAAATATGAAAGGGCAGCAGAGGTTTCCATGGCCAATTACTCCTTCTACCTGGGAGCTACCAATGACAACATCGATGAAATCAGAAAGCTTGATCCAAAGCGCAATTGTGGTGTGAAGGTTTTTATGGGTTCTTCTACAGGAAATATGCTGGTGGATAAGCGCCAGTCCCTGCAAAAGATCTTTGCCGAATCCCCTACCCTGATTGCCACCCATTGTGAAGACGAAACCACCATCAGGAAAAATATGGAAGAGCACAGGGCCAGGTATGGTGAAGATATCCCTGTACACCTGCACCCGGTGATTCGCAGTGGTGAGGCCTGCTACCTCTCCAGTTCACTGGCCGTGGAGCTGGCCCGCAAACACAAAACAAGGCTTCATGTACTTCACATCTCCACAGCAAGGGAGCTGGAGCTCTTTGAACAGGGGACCGATTTCGAGAAGAAACGAATCACCGCCGAAGTGTGTATCCACCACCTGTGGTTCTCAGATGAGGATTATGAGAAGAAGGGGGTCCTTATCAAATGGAATCCTTCGGTGAAAACCAAGCACGACCGGGACTCCCTCCTGGCGGCTCTGCTGAACGATAAACTGGATGTGATTGCTACTGACCATGCGCCCCACACCATCGAAGAGAAACAGAGCAAATATTTTGATTCACCTTCGGGCGGACCCATGGTCCAGCATGCGCTTGTGGCCATGCTCGAACTGGTCCATTCGAATAAGTTGTCCATTGAGAAGGTAGTGGAAAAAATGTGCCACGCCCCGGCACGCCTGTTTGCTGTGAAGGACAGGGGCTTCCTTGAGCCCGGTTTCAAAGCCGACATGGTCCTGGTGGATATGGAACATCCGTGGACGGTGGCCCATAAGAACATCCATTATAAATGCGGTTGGTCTCCCTTTGAAGGAGAAACCTTTCAATCCAGCGTCTCGCATACCTGGGTAAATGGAAAGCTGGTGTATAAAGAGGGGCTGTTCAATGAGATGGTGCGGGGGGAAAGAATGGAATTTGATAGGAGTAAATGGTAAATTGCAAATGGTAAATGGTAAATGGTAAATGGATGGTAAATGGTAAATGGTAAATGGTAAATGGTAAATGGGCGGACTTCCTACTTACCATTTACGTGAGCGTAGCGAACATACTAACCTATTACATCATGAAAAAACAACTGCTACTCAAACTGTCAAACCTTCCCTTAATCAGTGGTATATCCCTGATTGTTGCACTTTTACTTATGCTTGCGGGATGTAGATCAGGGAACAAGGGCGTCAAAGATATTGAAACGAAAAATCCGAGCTGCAAGGTAGAGAAGACCTTTTTCGGCAAAACAAGTGAGGGAGATTCAGTGACGCTGTTTACCCTGGAAAATGAGCAGGGTCTGATGGCCAGGATCACAAACTATGGTGGGATCATCACCGAGATTATGGCTCCCGACCGGGATGGAAAGATGGAGAACATCGTTCTGGGATTCGACAATCTTGAACAGTACCTGGCAGGACATCCCTATTTTGGGGCCATCATTGGCCGCTTCGGTAACCGAATTGCAAAGGGCCAGTTCTTACTCGATGGTGAGACCTATACCTTGGCTGTCAACAATGGAGCCAATTCGCTACACGGCGGAATCAAAGGTTTCGACAAGGTGGTCTGGGACGCCGAGGTGATCTCCTGCAAGGAGAGGGCTGCACTGAAGCTTACCTACGTAAGTAAGGATGGAGAAGAGGGATACCCCGGAACCCTCACCACCGTGGTAACCTATGAATTGCTCATGGACAAGTTGTTCATCACCTATGAAGCGAAAACGGACAAGGCTACGGTGCTGAATCTGACCAACCACTCCTATTTCAACCTGGCGGGCGAAGAAAACATTCTCGACCATGTCGTATATATCAATGCTTCACGCTATACTCCTTCTGACAGTGGGCTGATCCCCACAGGTGAACTGGCCAATGTGGAAGGAACACCTTTCGATTTCAGGAAACCAAAGACCATCGGTGAAAACTTCCTTGAGACTGGAGGAGATCCGGTGGGATACGATCATAATTTCGTACTGGATGCCTCAACAGAAGAGAATGTAATTGCTGCAAAGGTTCTGGATCCCAAAAGCGGCAGATTTCTTGAAATGACCACCACCGAACCTGGCGTACAGTTCTATACCGGGAATTTCCTTGATGGAACCTTGGAATCAAACGGACGAACCTTCATACGCAATGCGGGATTTTGCCTGGAAAGCCAGCACTTCCCCGATTCGCCCAATCAACCCGAATTCCCGTCCACTGTTCTCAGACCGGGAGAAAAGTTCGTGTCACAGACTATTTTCAGGTTTGGCGTAGAGGAGTAAACGTCCATTGGACAGTAATGTGGGATCTTGCATGTAAATCATATGTAATAAAGAATCATTCAATATAAATCTTATATACCTGGCAATTTACAATGAATCAGATGTTTAATCCTCCCAATCAGAAGCGCTATGGCAGCGCTCCTGGTAGTTAAGCTGCGTTAAATTCAACTTCATATTAAAGGAATTGTAACACTTTTTAACTTTTCTTTTATATTTGACACCAATACGACTTGAAACTAACTATTAACTGACTTAACTATGCTTCTATCACTTTTGCTTTTCGGGCAGAGGGTTCATGAATCATTTATATTGGGTGACTTAAATTTAAGAACATGAAGAATTCTTTAGGGCTCTTCCTGACCGCTTTGGCCGTTGGGATGTTAGGGATCTCGGGATGTACTGATCATCAGGAACGATATGATGACCCACCATGGCTTGGTGGTTCCAGTATAGAAACCCTTGAAGAGAGAGGAAATTATACCATCTTCCTCAGGCTGATGGAAAAAGCCAATTACGCAGATCCGATTGCCAAACAGCTGTTTACGCTGTTTGTTCCGGATGACGAGGCATTCGAAGAATACTTTGCTTCAGCAGGGATCGCTTCGGTGGAGGATCTTACAGAGGATGAATCTGTGAACCTGTTTACCCTTCACGTACTGAGGAATCCCAGGTCCCGGTATTACCTCATCTATGAATATGCCTGGTCAGAATTCCAGTCTCCCAAAGCAGAGTATGCTTCCCTGTTCCACAGGAAGCCCACCCCGAGCACATCCATTCCTTACAAGGAAACTGTAAGGTACGACCCGGCGAATGAGATAGGCCAGGAAAAAATGATCTACACAGGGGATAAAAATGTTCCTCTCTTCTCTTCCGAATGGTTCGGAGATTATGGTGGAGCCGATGACGGATCCGATTACCTTTTCATGTACCCCGGAAGTACCTGGGAGGAAGGGTATCCCGAAGGCATGACCGGGATGAACTGGCACAATGCCATGGTCATTCCCAATCCTGAAATTCCGGAGGAGATGGAGGTCCGTACATCCAGTGGATTCATCTATTTCCTGGACAGGGTGGTTCCACCCATGCCCAGCATCGAAGAGTACATGATTGCCAACCAGGACAAATATGGTTTGTACTATGACATCCTTCAGCGTTTTGCGGTATACGGAAACCAGAGGGTGGATGAAGAGCGCAACGTATTGTACAGGAAATCCTACGACCTGGTCTATGATATGGCCGAAGAGCGGGCATCTTCCACCAATACAGCAGTACCTCCCCAGAACATGTGGTCGGCCATGCTGCCGCCTGACAATGTTTTACAGGCCTACCTTGACCAAACCGTCTTTCAATATTACAGCTCCATCGACAGTGTCCCAAGGGTAACCCTTTATTACATATTGCAGATCGCAGCTATCCAGAACCCTTGTGTTAAAATCGAAGATTGCCAATGGCTACTTCAATGCCTTTGGAGATCCAACAGATTTCGGACCCAACGACATTGCATCAGGCTACATGTGCAGCAACGGGGTGGTATATGAAAGCAAGAGGGTCATTGAGCCCAATGTGTTTACTACGGTTCCCGGACTCCTCTTCTTTGACAAAGACTATTCCACCTTGCTGTTCGCATTTAACCAGGCCAACATGCTCTCGACCATTTCCAACCCGGAAGCGGATGTGACTGTTTTTGCCTCCACCAATGAGGCACTGGAAGAATATGGGATCAGGTACGATGTCACCAGTGATGTGATCGAATTCAGAGGACCGGTGGATGGCTCTTGGGCACCCATGAAGTCCACTGACCTGACCCTGTTTGCCCAGGACCAGATCTATAAAGGGATTCTGGACCTGGAGGGTGGTGAAATTTGCTGAAATGGCTTCCCAAAACCATATCCAGTACGGGAATGGCCAGGCTGTGGCAGGTGAAAACATGGCTTACAACACTCCGGCCAACGTGGAAGAGATCATTGTAAATGAGCAGAATGGTTTGCTGGTGAAAGTGGACCGTCCCATTGCATCCAGGATCGTGATGGGTCAGGTACTGACCTGCAATCCTTCCGATGATAATTGTTTCCTGGCTGATCCGGAAATGTCTGATTTCGCAGATGTGCTTGTTGAGCTGAAGTTGCTTGACAACAGGTACAAGGATCCGATCACCAAGCAGAGTATTCCAAGACTGAAGTTCCTGGCAGGTGCAGATTACTGGACTGCGTTTATACCAACCAATGCAGCCATGGCCCAGGCAAGAGCAGAGGGGATCATCCCTTACGAGATTCCAAAAACCAAGGACGGTAAGGATTCTCTGACCAATTTTGTGATGAACCATTTTGTTATAGATAAGGTTGTGTTCGATGATGGGGTATTGACCGGTGAATTCAAAACCAACTATGTATACAACGATACCATTGAAGATGAAAATGTAAATGCCATCCTTCTGATCGATAATCAACCCGAGAACCTTACACTGACAGATCGCACCGGTCAGACCTTATTGCTCGATCATGCAAAAGCCAATATCCTCGTGAGGCAAGGCACAATGCATAAACTTGACGCAGTCTTAAAATATACTGAGGATTAAAAAAGCATAACCCATTCTACTATGAAAAATATCATACGACTTTCCGGATTGCTCATTTGCTTATTCTCCGGTTTAGTAGCTGCCCAGGGCCAATCAGCAATTATCCAGGGAAAGATCACCGATGCAGAAACCGATGAAACACTACCCTCGGTAAACATTGTTGAAGTGGATGACAATGGCAGGTTCATTGGCGGAACTGTGTCGGACCTGAATGGTAACTACGTATTCAGGGTATCCAATGTGAACAATGATGTGCAGGTATCCTTCATCTCATATCAGAAACAGACCATTAAGGTGGCTGACAGAACCCAGATCGATTTCCAGTTGCAAACCGAGGCCATGGGACTTGATGAAGTGATAATTGTGGGTGAAAAGATGGGACATGACGGAATCACCAGTGTGAGGGACCGTGCCACAGCGGTGGCACGAATAGAGATGGACGGGCTGAAATCAGTGATGTCCACCTCAGTGGAAGACATGCTGCAGGGACGAATAGGTAACGTGGATATCTCCTCGGTTTCGGGTGACCCTGGTGCCGGACTGAATATCAGGATTCGGGGTACGGCTTCACTGAATGCCCGAAACCAGCCATTGATCGTTATCAACGGGATTCCCTATGATGCCAATATTGATGATAACTTCGACTTCGCCAGTGCAGACATCGAGAAGTTTGGTAGCCTGATCGACGTCTCTCCCGAAGACATCGAATCCATTGAAGTACTCAAGGATGCTGCCTCTACTGCTGCCTGGGGATCCAGGGCCTCCAACGGGGTGCTGATGATTAAAACCAAGAGGGGTATCAAATCAAAACCGATCTTTGACTACACTTTTAAACAGACCATTGGTCCAAAGAGCCACGACCCCATACCCATGCTTGACGGGGCCGGTTATGCCCGGCTGATCACTGAAGAACACTACAATGTGACCTACAATACATTTTATAGCGATGAGATTGCTTTTGACCCGGAATGGGAAGAGTATTATAACTATTCCCAGAACACCAACTGGGTAGAGGAGATCACCCAGACCGCCTTTACCCAGCAGCATGACTTTTCCGTAAGGGGGGGTGGGGAAAAAACCAGGTACAACCTGTCTGCAGGTTTTGTGAACGAGGGTGGAACAACTGTCGGGAACGACCTGAGTAAAATCAACCTGCGAAGTTCACTGGACTATGATCTTTCCAGCAAGCTGCAGTTCAAAACGGACATCATGTTTACCCGTTATGACCAGAACAATACCTATGATGTGGAGGATGGCGAATTCAAGGACTGGAAATCGCTTCGTTCGGTGGCGTACAGGAAAATGCCCAATCTCTCCATATATGACAGGGATACTGCCAACCAGCATTACGGAGAGTATTTTACACCCACGCAGTACCCTGCAGGGAAGTTCCAGGGATACTTATAACCCGGTTGCTTTTGCAGACCTGGGGAAACAACACAGGTACAAGGACAATGCCAGGGCCCTTTTCACTGCCAGGTATTTTATCACTCCCCGGCTGATCTTCAACTCTACGGTAACCCTGGACATCTTTGACAGTAAAATTGAGAAATTCCTGCCCTACAAGGCCCTCGGATACGATTACAACAGCGATATTACCAACAAGGCCGTAAATGAGTTTTCCAAGAAGAGCTCCATCTTCACCTTCAACCAGCTGATATACAGGCCTGAAATGGGTTCCAGATCACGACCTGGTCTTTATGGGACAGTTCGACACAGAAGGAACCCAATCCAGATGGTACAAGACAGAATCCAGCGAATCGGCCTCACCCTTTCTGGACCAGCCGGTCAATGACAAACACCTCAACTGGTTTGGTTCCGGTTTCAGTCAATACCGATCACTGGGTTTCTTCCTTACAGGTAGCTATATCTACAAGGAGAAATACAGTGTAATGCTGGGTGCCAAATATGAAGGAAACTCCAAGTTTGCCAAGGACAGCCGCTGGGGGCTCTTCCCCACAGTGTCCGCTTTCTGGCGTATTTCCAACGAATCCTTCCTGAGCAGTGCCAGCTGGATCGACGATTTGAAAATGAGGTTCAGCTGGGGGCAGAGTGGAAACCAGCCCAGTCAGAATTACCTCTATTTCAATACCTACGAGGCTGGATCCGGTCTGTCCTATATGGATATGCAGGGTGTGAGACCCACCGGTGTTGAACTAACCAGTCTGAAATGGGAGACCATCGACCAGGTGAATCCGGGGATCTCCTTTTTCGGTCTGAACGGCCGGATGAACGTAGAGATCGACTACTACCGTAAGAAAACACTGGATCTTTACCTGGAAAATTCAGGAATCCCGTATTCATCAGGATTTAAGACATCGACCGCAACGATGGCGAGATGGAAAACAGGGGATTTGAATTTTTGATCGACTATACCGTGGTTCGCAGGGAGAATTTCCAGTTGAGTTTTAACATGAACCTCTCCAGGAACCAGAACCAGGTATTGCGGCTCCCCGAGAACTACAGCCTTGAATATGGAAACATGCTTGACAATGGTAATTATAAAATCAGTGTTGTTCCGGGTGAACCCCTGGGCGGATTCTTTGGCTATGAGTACGCACGGTGTATACCTGGATCAATGATGATGCCATCGTCAGGGATGAAAACGGCGATCCGGTATACGGACTGAACGTGGATGAACCCATGACCATGATCATGGGAGGACCTTCAGGCTATGTATTCGAAGGAGGAGATGCCAAGTATGTGGACCAGAACTATGATGGAAAGATCGATGAACTTGACATGGTTTACCTGGGCGACCTGAATCCCGATTTCATGGGTGGTTTTGGTTTCAGGGCTCAGTATAAGAGCTTTGTTCTGAACAGTTTCCTTTTCTTCAAAGTGGGCAGAAAATCATCAACCAGACCCGGATGGATACGGAGAAGATGTACAACTACGACAACCAGAGTAAGGCCACAAACTGGAGATGGAGAAGAGAAGGTGACGTGACTGATATGCCAAGGGCACTTTACAACGAAGGTTTCAACTGGCTGGGATCTGACCGCTTTGTGGAAGATGGTTCCTATCTCAGTTTGAAAACACTTTCCCTGAGTTACATCCTGCCCCAAAGTGTCTCTCGAGGATCCGGGTGAAGGAAATGAGAATTTTCGCAACTGCATACAACCTCTTTACATGGACCAATTATTCTGGTCAGGATCCCGATGTGGCACCTCCTTCAAGACCTGACAGTGCTGCCGAAGGACTACAGCAAGACTCCTCCCAGCAAGAAGATTCATGTTTGGTATAAACATTACCTTCTAACATTAATCTGTTAACATCGATGAAAAAACTCAATATACACAACACGCTAAAGACTTGCATCCTCATTGTTGCGTTGATGTTTACCTCATGCAGTGACTGGTTAACAGTTGCTCCGGAAAATGACCTGATCAAAGATAAATTCTGGAAAAAAACCGAGGATGTGCAAAGCGCACTTGGTGCTGCTTATAATGCACTGCGAGATGCAAGCCTTGAATCACTGATATTTGGTGAACTTCGCGCTGACCTGGTGTCCTTTCCCGGGCCGAGTTTTTCAGATTATGCCCAAATTGCCGGACAGTGATATCAGTCCGTCCAATCCTGTGGTTAACTGGAAGCAATTATTATAAAGCCATTAACCTGGCCAACACCTTGATGTATTTACGATGATGAGGTATTTGAACTCGACCAGACCTTTACCCCCGAGATGCAAGGATGCCATCGAAGCTGAAGCCCGGTTTATACGTTCCATGGCATACTTTTACCTGGTACGCCTCTGGAAAGATGTCCCCCTGGTGGTTGAAGCCTCCATCTCAGACACCTCCAATCTTTATCCTTGGGAAAACCACTGAAAATGAGATCCTGAAGCCAGTTGTCAGACGATCTGCTGACAGCAAGGGAGATGGCGTATACAACTGAATACCTGGGAACGGACGATTTCTACGGACGGGCCAACAAGTATTCCATCACAGCACTTCTGGCCGATGTATATCTATGGCAGGAACAATACCAGAAATGCATCGATGCCTGCGATTACATCATCAATTCGGGCTTGTATCGCCTTGAACCCACGGAAACATGGTTCAATGTCTATTATCCGGGGAATTCAGTAACTGAAAGTATTATCGAGATTCAGTATGATGACAACCTGGAGAGCCAGGAAAACCCCATTTATGACAACCTGGTTCCCATCTCGGGAGGAGACCAGGCTGCCATGGAAACACAAAACATCAACCTGATCATGGATCGTTGAAGATTCCAGAAGATACAGGGGACAGTTCGGCATTTGGAAATACCGGGGGAAAGACCAATTTGGTCTGATACCCAGGACCAGTCACCGAAAGGGATGCCAACTGGATACTTGTATCGTTTTGCAGAGATCATGCTGATGAAGGCCGAAGCCTGTATCGAAGTGGGCAGGTTCAATGAAGCCAATGAACTGATTGGTGAAACCATGCTACGTGCCGGGGTTCCTTTTGAGGGCGAAACCGACAAAGAATTGCTCAGGCAGGAGCTCCTGGATGAGAGAGGCAGGGAATTTCTTTTTGAAGGCAGGCGTTGGTTCGACCTGCTGCGTGCAGCAAAAAGAAACAATTTTGAAAACAAGCAGATCATTATTGATATGATCCTTTCCGGTGCTGACATCAAGCAGCAGGCCATTCTGAGAACCAGGGTTTACGATACCCTGAGCTACTACCTGCCCGTTCCGGAGAGAGAGCTGATCTACAACCAGAACCTGGTGCAAAATCCATTTTATGACAGGTAAGAAATTATTTAAAGAACATTGTTATGAAAAAATTTCATCCTCATATTCGTTTTTGCCTTGCTTGCTGACCGGCTGCAAGGAGGATCCGGTATTGTGGAAAGTAGATTCGGCCCAGCAGGTAATTGCTGAATATGTTGCAAAGCCAGGAGAACTTCACAGAATTTGCCATGATCCTGGAGGCAACCGGGCTTAAACAGCCTGCTGAGTGTCAGGGGCCCTTTTACCCTCTTTCTCCCTCCGGATTCGGTCATGCAGATTTACTACCAGGAGCAAGGAGCAGACTCCTATCTCGATTTTACCGAGCAAGAACTTGAGGATCTTGCCCTGAACCACATGGTGCCCAGCAGGGTAGAAACCGGTGATGTGGGACTGGGCGCCCTCAGGGAACTGAACGGGCTGGGCGACTACCTGGTGACCGAATTTCAGGGTTCGGATATCATCGTGAACAAGGAGAGCATGATCATTAAAAGGGACATCGGAGCTGCCAATGGGGTGGTTCATCACATCGATAAGGTCATCGAACCGGTTACCAGCAGTGTATATGAGGTCCTGGCCGATGATCCTGCTTATTCCCTTTTCGCAGAAGGACTGACCCGTACCGGTTTGAAAGACACACTCAATGTGATCGACTTTCCCTATGGCCAGAAGATGGCACGGACCAGGTTTACCATTCTGGCCGTTGCCGGATACCATTTTTAACCGCTACGGCATTGTAAGCATCGATGATCTGATCGCTCATTTCACGACTGCACCGGACAGCATCACCTACATCGAAAATCCCTTTTACAGGTACATGGAATACCATTGCCTTGGGGGTACCTACTACCTGAATACCTTTGAAACCCAGATTTACCCCATCCTTTCATTATGACAACAACATGTCGCAGTCAGGGTGGATGATGATTACAAACTGAACTACGACAGGTTTACAGAAACCTATACCGGTTTTCATGTGGAACTCTCTAACAACCCGGGTAAAAACGGTACCATGCATACCATTGACTGATCTCCTCCCGGTATACGAACCGGAACCGACGGTCATTGTCTTTGAAACAACCGATTACTTCGATTTGAAGCAGGGGGACTATTTCGGTAAATATTATGCGAGGTGGTTCGACGGACAAAACACCTTTGAATACATCAAATGGGAAGGCGATTATATGCTCTACTATTTCAAGGACCACGACACCGGGAAACTGTTGAATGACGACTGCCTGAGCATGAGCGGATGGTGGTGGGTAGAGATCACCACACCCAAAATCATGAAAGGCAAGTATATCCTAACCTCCAATCTGTGGAGCGGCAATATCATATGCCGTCTATATCGATGGGTGAAGACCGCTAACCTGATCAATGCAAGCGATCCGGCTGAATCCACCCCGTGGGGTGAGTTTAACTGGACCGAAACCGAAAGACATACAATAAAAGTGGTGGCCAAAAGTCCGGGATTGTTGTTCTGGGATACCCTGATCTTCACACCTGCATAAATAAATACGAATCCAGTTCTATCAATATAATACCAGCATAGAAATGACAAAGAAAATCTCATATTCGACCTGCTTGTTCCTGATCACTCTGTTCCTGACCGGCTCTTTTGTTCAGACCTTGAATGCGCAGCATCAGGTGTTGAAATTACAGGTACGGTTATCAGAATCGGGATACAGGGAATCCCCTGGGTCAGGCGGCCATTTCGGTCTCTGCCACAGGAACAACTGCGATCACCGATGAGCAGGGTGCTTTTACCCTGACAGTTCCCGACCTCCAGGCGGAGATCATTATGGACCTGCCGGGTTACAACAGGCGGAGTATCTTCCTGAATGGCCGGGAGAGCCTGGTCATATCACTGGTTTCGGACAGGTATCAGACCATGGATAACCTGTATAATACACCATTGGGGACACAGTTGTAAAAAAGATGCAGTCTTCCCGGTCGCGGCAGTGACACAAAATGAACTGGCCCTTTCCAGCGCCACATCCTTTGATCAGACCCTGCAAGGCAAGGTGAGCGGATTATCGGTTACTGACCAGTCGGGGATGCCGGGACACCGGACTTTCATGAACATCAGGGGTTACTCCTCCCTCTTTGCCAATTCAGAGCCGGTGCTCTTCATCGATGGAATGATGCATGACTACAGCTATGCAGTAAACGGACTGATGGAAGGATTCTCTCTGAATCCCATGGATGTTGTGGATATTGATGATATCTCTGATATTTCTGTTCTGAAAGACGGAAATTCCTACCTGGGAGCGGCCGGATCGAATGGCGCTATTTACGTAAACACAGAGCAGAAGGCTGAAGCCAGTACGGTAATCAAGTTCGCTGCTTATGGAGGAATAGCCACGGTTCCCAAATACCAGGAGATGATGAATCCTGGCCAGTTTAACACCTATTTTGAGGATGTATTGCTTTCGCAGGGATATAATTCAGGCGAAATCAACTCCATGTATCCCTGGCTTCATGGAGATGCTTCAGCCGAAGGGTATTACAAATACAACAACGAAACCGACTGGCAGGATGAAATATACAAACCGGCTGCCATTTCTAAGTTCCACTTCTTCCTTAAAGGGGGTGATGATATCGCCACATACAACATTTCGACTGGATATCTCTCCCACAATGGCATCTATGATAATTCCAAATACACCAGGTTTAACCTGAGAATCAATGGAAAAGTAAACATTACCGACAAATTTTCTGTGACTCCCAATGCCAAGCTGTCTCTGGCCGACAGTAAACTGGCCAACCAGGGACCCACCAGCTGGAAAAACCCGGTGGCTTCAGCCCTGGCGAAATCTCCCAATATGGATCCCATAGCCAGGGACGGTGCCACAGGTGAATATCTAACCTATCTTGATGATGTGGGTGTTTTTAATATGAGTAACCCTACCGCCATCGTAGAAGACGCCATGGGAACAAACCGGAATTATCATTTCCTGGCTTCCATCAAGGCGGCCTATCAATTCAATGAACACTTCAACCTGTCCAGTCTTTTTGGTCTGAATTTTAACAATGCGCGGGAAGCCATTTTCCTTCCCGACCTGGGTATTGTCCAGGTGGACTCCGCCTATAACAGTCCTGGTGATTTTGTAAACGAATTCCGCTCCACCCAGAATCACACGACCCTTACTTACACCACCAATACCAGTTCAGGACATTCCATCCTGGCCAATGCGGGTTTCAGGTTTATGCAGAACAGTTATAAGTATAACCTCAGCCTGGACCTGAATACACCTTCCGATGACTTCAAAAGCCTGGGGGATGGCTCCCAGTACAGCTTCCTTCGCTCCACCGTGGGTGACAACAGGGAAATGAACTGGGTCTCCTATTTTGTGGACGCCCACTATAATTACAGGAACAAATATTTCCTCAGCACCAGTCTGTCCTATGACGGCAGCTCGGTGACCAATGAAAACAACAGGTACAACTTCTACCCTTCGGTTGGAGCTGCATGGCGACTTTCATCTGAAGGATTTCTGAACAAGACCAGCTGGCTGGAAGACCTGAAGCTGAGGGCATCCTACTCGGTGACCGGGAACATGTTCAGTACGGTGTATGATTATTCCAAGCTTTACTATACGGACCGGAGGTTGAACGGAGCGGGTGTACTGACCCGTGAGGTCATTCCCAATGACAACCTGGAGCTTGAAAAGAAGGGCACCATCAATGCGGGACTTGATCTCTCCATATTGAAACAAGCTGTAAACCTGCATGCCGACTACTTCATCTCCAACGTGAACAACCTGATCGTCAAGCAGGAGTTGCCTTCTCACTATGGTTTTACCCATTATTATGACAATGGAGGAAAGCTGAACTCAAACGGCTTCGAAGTTGCCCTGGATGCAAGACTCCAGTCAGGTGATTTTGTTTGGACCATCGGAGGTACACTGAGTAAGATCATGACCCGGGTTACCAGCCTTGAATTCCTCAACGAAGCCACCGAACATATTGTTACTTCCATCCCGGGTGCCCAATTCATCACTGAGGTAGACGGCCCGGTGAATGCATACTTTGGGTATCAGACCGACGGTTTGATTTCTGCAGCAGAAGCCGGCAGCCTCATTGGTCCCAATGGTTACCCCATGCAAGAGGGAGATGTGAAATACGTCGACAACGGAGACGGAGTGATTAACGAAGCGGATAAAACCGCCATCGGTGATCCCAATCCGGATCTGTTCGGAAGCATCTTCACTGCATTTTCCTGGAAGAATTTTGAACTTTTTATCAATTTCAACTACTCAGTCGGCAATGACCTCTACAACCAAATGCGGAAGCAAAGCGAATCCATGTCCGACTACGCCAACCAATCCACAAGCATACTGGACAGGTGGACCCCCTCCAATACCGGAGCAAGCATTCCAGGTATAAGCTACGGGGACCCAAGGGGAAATAGCGTATTCTCGGACCGGTGGATCGAGGAAGGTTCCTATGTACGGCTGGGGCAACTGACCCTCAACTATCGCATTCCTCAGAAAGAAGGATTGTTTAACGGGATCACCGTCTATGTAACCGCCACCAACCTGCTTACCTTCACAACTTACAGCGGTTACGACCCTGAATTCATATATATGAACAGTCCTTTCTACCAGGGAGTAGACTACGGGATGATGCCCCAATCCAAATCGTTCATTGTTGGCTTGAAACTTGACTTATAACGGGTAAAATACAGATAAGATGAAAACCAGATCAAACATACACCCATATCTACTGACCATTGCAGGAGCATTGATAATCACCCTGTCAGGTTGCAGCGACGAATTCTTCAACAAGCAAGCCGGTGACCGGATTACACCCGATCAGCATTACCAGGATATTATCGATGGTTCAGTTTCTCTGGATGGGGCCATCATATCCCTCCAGGAGGCCTTGCCCCGGTTCATCATGCTTGACGGACTCCGTTCAGACCTGATGAATGTGACGCCAAACGCCGATCAGTACCTCAATGAGATTAATGAGCATAACTTTTCACCTTTCAATCCTTATTTAACGGCGGCTGACCTTTACAAGGTCATTGTCAACCTGAATGAGGTATTGGCGCACCTGGATGAGCTTGCAGAAAATGAGGTAGAGCTGGATGATTACACAACCTATTATCTGAAGGGTGAGATTCTGGCCATGCGTGCATGGACCTATTTTACCATTGCGCGCTTGTACGGAGAGGTAAACTACATTAAAGACAACCTGACCGAATTGCCGGATGATGTTGGCCAGGCTCTGATGCCCAAAGATGTGATCATCGATACACTGATCAACCAGCTTATACCCTACATTTATGATCCGACTGTGGGAATTGAACGGATTGAGATCAAGATCGGCTATTACGTGAATCCCAAAGCCATTTTGGGCGAGATGTATCTTGAGGTCGGAGACTATGCCAATGCGGCCAAATACCTGAAAATGGCCTGTGAAAGCTATTTAAACCAGGCTTCTCTCTATAAGGTGGACCAAACCTATAAAGATGCTGCCTGGGCAACCATGTTCATGAATGCAGAGTCAGCCGAGTTGGAGCACTTTTCTGTGATGCCTTTTTCTTCGGTGGAGGACCAGAACAACCCGCTGGCCAGATGGTTTGGTTATCATTATGATTACGTGGTGAAACCCACCCAGGTCCTTGTTGACTCATTCATGGCCCAGATCCCGGCTGCAGGAGATCCCGGTGACCTTTACAGGGGACTGGGGGTTACCTTCGGTACAGATACTGTGCAGAAAGTATCTGAAAGCGATTTTGTAACTGAAAACTACATCACCAAATATGAGGTTGACCAGGCAGATCCTTTCAGTTCAGATATAGTGATTCAGAGGGCTGCAGACATTCATCTCTTGCTGGCTGAAGCATACAACCGTATGGGAGATGAAGATTCACAGCACTATGCATTGATGCTTCTGAACCAGGGAGTCAATAAAGAGCTTCCCAAGCCTGCCGAGTTTACCAGGTGGTCAAGGAACATCGGGATCAGGGGCCGCGCATACCTGAAACCCTGGGAGATATCCGACGCGGTCACAGGTGAAGAACGAACCCTGCTTATTGAAGACCTGATCATCCAGGAGAGAGCCATGGAGCTTGCCTACGAGGGAAAGCGCTGGTTTGACCTGGTCCGGATTGCCGAAAGAAGGGGGGAACCAGAATTTCTGGCCGATAAAGTGGCCATAAAATTTGAAGGAACACCCCAATATGGTACCGTTCACACCAGACTGATGGATCCGGCCAACTGGTATTTACCATCTAAATAAATCCCGTCATGCGCAGGAAGAATGCCTGGACCAGGTTCAAGTCGTCAAAGACGTATATCATCATCCTGGGTCTGACTGCCACCTTGTGGTTCTTCATCAGGGTGATTCCAAAACCAAGCAGGGCCACCTATCCATGTATGCGGGCAGCAGCCCCCATCATGTCGACCTTTATTATCTATCTCCTGGCTGTGGGGGCATCGGTGATTTCGTTTAAGAAATTCCGACAGTCCCTGCGCCGGTCCAGGTACCTGGCAGGCTCCCTGTTTCTTTTCCTGTCGCTTGTTGCATTTTCATTTGTATTCCTCCATGACCAGAAAGAGACCATCGCCGGTGTGTTCTCTCCTACCGACGACACTTTCCCCGTTGTTTCCAACCAGCCCATTGGCGTAGCCCAGGGCTTGAATCCCGGAAGAGTGGTCTGGGTGCAGGACCGGAGGGCCACCAACGAGAATTATGTTCCTGTGAACGGATCCGACAACTACTGGTACAGTCAAAACAATACCAATGAAAGTGTGATCATGGACATGCTGGAGCTATCGCTTAATCAATACGCCGGTACAGATAGCATTTCAGATGCATGGGATGCCATCTTTACATCATTTAATGTTTCCCATGGCAAAGGAGAGGTGGGCTATACCCCTGGTGAAAAGATCGCATTCAAGATCAACCTGACCAACCAGAGTGCCAGGCAATCGCAAAGGCCTTCCCGGATGGATGCCACCCCCCAGCTGCTGAATGCCATTTTGCACCAGCTGGTCCATGTGGTAGGCGTGGATGAGGCTGATATTACCATGGGAGATCCTTACAGGGAATTCAGATCGGAATACCAGGAGCTTGTCTTGGACAAATTTATTAATGTTAATTATGTGGATGGCCAGGGAGACGGCATGGTTTCACAGACCGTTCCCTCCTCGGAAGCCGTGCTGAAGTTCAGCGACAAACAGTATGAATCTACCCTGCCCCAGCAATACCTGGATGCAGCCTATGTGATCAACATCCCCTGCCTGAAAACCCACAATGAAGGAGGAATTACCCTCATTGCCAAAAACCACCAGGGTTCCTTTCTTGAACAGGGCGATGATCCCAAAGGTCAGTATGCCATTAACATGCATTACAGCCTTCCTGCAAATACCCGGGGTTCGGGCAAATACAGGCACACCGTGGATTATATGGGCCATGAAGAGACCGGCGGGAAAGCCCTGATCTATATTATCGATGGCATCTGGGCCGGGGAAAGCTGGGAAGGCTTCATCACAAAATTTAAGTCAGACCCGTTCAACAACGACTACCCCAACTCCCTCTTTGTGGGCCAGGACCCCGTGGCACTGGAATCGGTAGGTTTCGATATCCTGTTCCAGGAGAACATTGCCGACGGGTCGAAACTGGATTATCCCATTACCTATAAGGAAGAGATTGCTGACTGTTTGAAGCAATATGCCAGCAGCGACAACTGGCCCAGCGGCATAACCTACGACCCGGAGGGTGACGGAACACCCATCGGCAGCCTGGGTGTATTTGAACACTGGAACAATGCCACCGACCGGGAGTACACACGAAACCTGGGGACCGGTGAAGGCATTGAACTGATCTACGTGGACGGAGAAGCGGCTCCCACAGCCCTTCCCTCCAAGCAGGCTGATGAAGTCCACCTGGCAGCTCCCAACCCCTTCTCGGTTTACACCCGCTTCAGCAGACCCGAACAGGCTTCAAAGGAAGCCATCCTGGAGATTTATGACCTGAAAGGTACGCTTGTGTATCATGCAAGTTTTGGTGCCTCAGAAACGGTTCTCTGGGATGGACGGAATGCCTCGGGATCTGCTGCACCGGATGGAATGTATATCTATACCATCCGTGACCACCAGGAGAGATATACAGGCAAAGTACTGCTCAAACGATGATGCCACCCGCCCTTGGGAAAATCCGTACGCTAGGCCTTTTGACTTATACTGTCCTGGGCCTTCTATCGTGCGGCCCCGATGATCCGGATGAACCGGATGTCACTTTTGATACCGTAAATGGTTTTGTGATCAGTGACCAGGGTGAAAAATACCTTGCCACTGACAAGGGCCTGCTCCAGCTGGATGAAGCTTATGGTGCATACAGACTGGTCCAGGGGGAAGTGAAAAACACCCCCCTGAACGATCTGGCCTTTTCCCGGACAACGACCCCACACGAGTTGTGGGTCTCGTCTGATTCCTGGGCCTACAATCAAACCGCCGGGTATTATACAACAACCGAAAACAGCGGATTAAGCAACAACAGGGTGATTCATCTCCATTTCGATGAAAAGCTTAATGGCTATTTTGCCACTCCCGATGGCCTTGATATCATGGGAGAGACGGAATGGATCCACTCCCCTGGCATGAATGACCTTTTCCTGGATTATGAGATCACAGATATGGGTACAGCCACCAACGGTTACACCTATGTAACCACCCTTGGCGGCGGTATTGAACGATTCAGGATGGACGTGGACGGCATCAGCGGTAGTACGCTCATGGACACAGACTGGACCTGGCTGGAGTCCAATAACATTCTGACTGTATGTATTGATGACACCATCCAGGCCTATGGTACCGACAAAGGCGCAGCCCTGCATTTCAGTGAATACACCAAATGGGACTGGGAGATACTGACCACAGCAAACGGGTTGATCAATGACACCGTGCTTGCCATTGTCAGGGATAACTCCATGAACTGGTGGTTTGGTACCAGGCAGGGCCTCAGCATGTATAATGAGGCTGCCTGGACTGCGTATACGGTGGCATCGCATGGTCTGCTTAGCAACCACATCAAATTTTTGGCCATGGACACCGATGGATCTGTCTGGATGGCCACCGACCTGGGATTATCGCGTCTTACAGGTGAACAGGTTACCAATTACCCGAAATAGACACTTTCCTCCGTACATCAGTCAGGCCCGCAAGGATTCATTGAAAGCCATCATACCATCATGCCGGTGACAAGGGAATGATAGCGCCAGGTCGTGTTACCACCTTGACCAGGAAGGCTCTGGAGCTTGGTGATCGATCAGCCAGGGCACACCACAAAAAAAAGCTGCCCGCCGAAGCGAGCAGCCTTTATAATCAATGAATAGCTTCTTACTTCTTTATAAGAACACTATTGTAAACTTCATTTTCGAATTGTACAGTAATAACGTACATTCCTACATCAAGCGTTCCAATTCCAATCTCGCTGTTAAATGAATTAACAGGAACATTCAAGACGGATTGGCCCACAAGGTTTGTAATGCTCACCGAGAGAATCTCTTTTGAGCTGGCAATATTTACCATGTCCGTTGCCGGATTTGGATAAATCTGCAGGCTGTAAGATTCACTAAACTCGGTTCCTTCTACAATCCATGGAGTGTAATCGCCATCGTTGAATACTACATCAACAACGTTGTCGCCTTCAACCACAGTGTACATCCTGTTGGCTCCGCCACCGGGGAACTCAGAAATCGGATCCCAGGTTCCATTGACCCTGAATTTAAACTCAAGTGCGGCTCCAACTTCCTGGGCAGTTGCTACAATGGTGTAGATACCATCACCATCGGTATCAGCGGCATTTTGTACCGGATCTCCCCAATTATTCATGGAACCTGCCAGGTCAACCTTATCCACTGCAGGATCGAAGATTTCTTCAGCGATCATGCCGGTCATATCCACATTGAAGGTTACATCCTCAGGCGGAGTAGCCGGAGTACCCATAAAGGTTCCATTGGCCATCAGGGTAACTTCACCCATGAAGCTTGGATTTCTCCAGCTTTCATCCAGGTACTGGTTCCAGGACAGCTTGCCATCAAGGGTTCCGTCACCGTCGTTGTCACCGATCTTCGCATCAAATCCAATCACTTGATCCGCCATCAGGTCAACTCCAATCAATGCCAGTGGAATGGACATCTCTAAGGTGTACATTTTTCCGGAATCAATCTTTTCTACGAAATCAACATCCCAGATAAGCAGCGTATCTTCCAGTGTAAGGCTATCATCAACGCTCCAGATCTTCTCCAGCATGAACTGAACGGAGTCCATGGGTTCTACCTCATCCAACCAGATACACTTCTGACTTATGGTTGCCAAAGTCGAAGTATATAGAGTAATGATCACGCTCCCAAGGATTGTTCAGATCAGTGATGAGGGTATCATCATTCACCTGCAGCAGAATATGGACATAGTCCTTATCCCACAGGGCTTTGATGGTACCGCTGAAATCAGCTGCATTTTCAATGCCTGCATCTTCATTTACTGTTAACAGTGGCATGGCAATGGCCTGATTCCAGTTTCCTTCAACCTCACCATCAACGACAATGTTTTGAGGAGCCCATTCAGTAGAACCAAGGTCTACAAAAACAGGAAGCAACTTAATGTTGCCCATGTAACCGGGATTCCTCCAGCTTTCATCCAGGGACTGGTGCCATGAATACTTGCCATCAAGGGTTCCGTCGCCATCATTGTCACCGATCTTGGTATCAAATCCAATGACATCACCCTCGGCCAGTTCAACGCCCAATATATCCATGGGAATCACCATCTCCAGGGTGTACATTTTGCCTGAATCTATTACCTCAACAAAGTCCACTCCGTTGATAAGTAAAGTGTCCTCCATGGTGATACTATCCGGAAGACTCCAGATCTTCTCCAGCATAAACATCACTGAATCCATGGGTTCAACTTCATCAGTAACCATCGTACTGGTTTTCCGGTTGTCAAAGTCGAAATAAACGGAATAGTGATCCCGTTCCCAGGGATTGTTCAGATCAGTAATCAGCGTATCATCCATTACTTTAAGATAGACGTACATATTCTCTACGTCATGCATCACGCTGACTGAACCACTGAAATCAGCAGCACTTTCCACACCCGATACCTCATTTTCAACCTCCAGTTGATAGGTTGCAGCAGGATACCAAGCATAATCAGCCATACCGTCAATAACCGGTGCATGCTTCACTTTGGAAATAGAACCGTCTGCTTCCAGTTTGATGGTTCCAATGTAGCTTGGATTTCTCCAACCTTCGTCCAGAACCTGGTACAATGACATTTTACCGTCGAGACTTCCGTCGGCATCGTTGTCACCAATTTTTGCGCCATATCCGATCACCTGATCAGCAGCAAAGGTAACACCGAGATCACTGAAAGGAACTGCAATCTCCAGTGTATACATGGTGCCAGAATCTATTTTCTCCACAAAATCAATACCCGGCACAAGGATGCTGTCTTTCACGGTGATACTATCCGGAATACTCCAGATCTTTTCAATCATGAACTGAGCTGAATCCCAAGGAAATACATCCTCCACAAGCATGCTTGTGGTCTTCAGGTTCAGAACATCAAAATAGAGTGAATAGTGATCTCGCTCCCATGGGTTGTTCAGATCTGTGATCAGCGTATCATCCATTACTTCCAGAAGGCAGTAAATGGTGTCAACACCCCAAAGTGTTTTCAGGGTTCCACTGAAGTCAGCTGCATCGGTAACCCCCGGACTGCCATTATCCCTCAGGATATCCATGGCCTCTGCAGTGGCCCAGGCAGCATCATCCCCAACCCCGTCAATCACCGGGGGAGTAGTGATCTGCCCGAAAGAGCTTGCACTGATTAAGCCTGCCATTAAGCCCAGACAGGCCAGTTTTCGTAGTTTTTTCATCATAGTAGTTAATTATATTAAGTGAAAAATATCTCACTAATTTAACATTATTTTTAAATGGAACCAATTCATGGATTATTTCATAATGAACATCCGTCAAAAAAGTTGCTTTCAGAAAAAAAAAGGCCACCTCGAAATGAGGTGGCCTCTCTATTAATAATCTCTGTATGTTCTACTTAACGAACTTGGCAACCGAATTGTCAGTCTTCACAAAATAGATGCCTGCAGCATAGCTGCTGATATTAAATCTGTGCTCTGTACCAGTAACCATAACCTCATCCATCTTCATACCCACACTATTGTAGATAGAAACGGTGGTATTTTCCCGGGTAAGAACAACGTTCAGCTCATTCACAGCCGGGTTGGGATATACCTTCAGGGTATTCACCTGGTGTGGTGCAATCCCCTCTGGCCAGTTAACAAACACCTCATAGGTGTCCATCATCTTGCTGTCATCCATGGCTGTGGCAACCACTGTTACATTGCCAGCGCTATCACCGGTAAGCAGGCCTGCAGCATCAATGCTGGCATAACCTCCACCAGATATTACACTCCATCTCACAGTAGTTAAGGTAGCCTCGGCAGGAGTTACTACCGCACTCATCTGCAGTGTGCCTCCGATAGCAACATCGCTTGCACCGCCCTCAGCAGAGACTTCGACCAATTCCGCAGGCACATAGTTCTCTGTGAGCAGGGCCAGGTCATCGTCGGCAATCAGCTCCACGCTGTCGATGTAAACAGTCGCACCATGATAACCAAGCATGAAGTGGAAGCGCTCAGAGGATTCTCCTATGATCAATTCCGGGAACATCACATCATATACGTACCAGGTTGGCTCCGTATTGGTATAGATTCTCCATTCTGAGTCACCACCGGGGGAATCAGGGTGTGTTGAGGTACCATACCTGTTGTAACTTACCACGTCCCTTGAGTCCTCGAAGTTCACATTGAGGGTGTCAGATTCATCCGCCCAGAGCTTAAAGCTCAAGGTATATGCATCTTCGGTATTCAGACCCCAGGGACCACTCTGCGCCAGGCGGTGGTCCCAGATGTTGACACCTTCCGTTGGAGAAACAACAACAATGCCATCAGAGACCTGAGTCTGTTCCGCAGTACCCCAGAGATTCCATTCAGGTGGAGTTCCATCGGCATTCACTTCATCAAAATAGCCGTTCCTGATACGATTGATCTCCGCACGGGTTACGATCTGGTTGCTAACAGTTATATCCACCGTTTCCTCAATGTAGGATCCGTCCGTGGTTTTACCCCGAACTGTAACGGTACCGTCAAGAATACCGGTTACCACACCATCTTCACTAATGGAGACTCTTCCAGTTCCGCCTTCGTCTACGGACCAGAGAATCTTTTTGATGGTGGCATTTTCAGGAACGATGGTAGTCTGAATCTGAACCGTCCCGTTGTTCTCGGTGATGTCACCACCAGTCAGGGTGAGCTCATCGATCAAGGTGGCAGACTCAGTCCCTTCGAAAGTAATGGTTCCGCAGTCGTCCATGTTGGCCCAGGCCTGTTCAATAAGTCCGATATTTGCCCAGACAGCCCGCTTGCGGTCCTCATCTCCGGGATCCCGGTCGATGATGGTAACATCGAATCCAATATCCATGGTCCGGTCAATGGCAAGACCTTCGCCATCGATGAGCTTTTCCCAGGTTAAGAAGTATTCTACAACATAGTTGGGATCATTCACCAGTGTAGCAGTTGACCAACCACCCTGATCAATAATGGTACCATCCATCTCACCATCGACTATATCGGGAGCCAACTGATAGTGTCCCACATTTCCATCGGCACCATTTGTGGGTCCGGCACCATCCTCAAGATCAAACTGGTTGCAGTCAAAATAGAGCTCCGTTTTGTCGTACTGCCAGGAGTTGGCACCCACAGGATCGTCCATCCAGTTGGTGAAGAATACATCATCTGTCACATTCAGCAACACATAGATACCTTCATCCGCCCACAGTGCCTTCCAGTAGGTTTCACCGGGAAGTCCCAATGTGAAAACACGTGGGGCATCACCCGTAAACGCCTGGTCAATGTCATAAGCAATGGCCTCGTCCCATACAGCGTCAATCTCCCCGTCAAGAACCGGTGAAACCGAAGCTTTTGGAGCTATTCCCGCAGGTTTCTGGGCAAATGCAGAGACCGCGAACATCGCCATGAGTAAAAGAGTAAAAGTTTTCATTTTCATAGTTGTAGGTTTTTGTTAAACAATAGTAACCGTAATCTGCTTTGGTTTAGTGGCGTAATGTAGAAAATTCTTTTAATAATCAAAAAAAAACACCCCCCAAAGCACCCTGTTTATCTACTATAGAGAACCATTTTATATATAGGGTTGCATCACTGTAAAAAAAAAAGGAGTGCCCCCTTGGAGACACTCCCCTTTTCTCATACTAAAAACTCTTCATCTACTTCACAAACTTCGCGATGGAACGGTCGGTTTTCACAAAATAGATACCCGGGGCATAAGCGCTGATATCAAAGCTGTGCTCAGTCCCTGAAACAGTGACTTCCTCCATCTTCATCCCTACACTGCTGTAGATGGTAACGATGGTATTCTCCCTGGTGAGAACAACATTCAGTTCACTGACCGCAGGGTTGGGATATACCTTCAGGATATTCACCTGATGCTGGTCAACTCCTTCCGGGAAACTGACTGATAGGTTATAAGTCCCCATCACCTTGCTGTCGTCCGTGGCTTTGGCAACCACAGTAACTGTACCAACTGTATCACCGGTAAGCAAACCTGCTGCATCAATGGTAGCATACCCTGTGCCGGGCTCCACACTCCAAATTACATTCTTGTAATCTGCTTCGGCAGGAAGCACTTCTGCACTCATCTGCAACGTACCTCCTGAAGGAACTACTGTGGCTCCATCTGCAGCACTTACATTGATTTCAGTGACAGCGGTATAATCGTCGATGAGCGCCAGATCCAGATCATTGATCAATTCAATGTTATCCAGATAGACCACTGTGTCTGACAGTCCGAACATGAACTGTAAACTTTCGGCGGTGTTGGCAACTTTATCTCTGAAAACAACATCAAAAACGAAAGAGGTTGGCTCGGTGGTCACATCGAAGGACCACATGGAGTTGCCCGTCCATGGATTCTCGGGGTCGTCCATCCATTCCGTGTCAGGTGGCAACGCCAGGGGACTTTCTGTCACTCCGTACCGGTTGTAAGCGTTGTTTGGATCCTCAAAGTCAACCATACAGTTCCTGTTGTCCGCTGCCCAGGCATCAAAGCTGAAGGTATAGCTATCGGTGCTGTTGCATCCGAATTGGGACTGGCTGAACACAAAAGTCCAGGGTGCATCTCCAACAGCTACAGGATTGGGATTGAGTGTCACAAAACCATCAACCACATAGGGTGGGACTTCTCCGTCTGAACCTCCCCATTGAGCAGGAGAAAGATCTTCCTTCACATCATCAAAATAACCGTTTCTGATCAAGTTGATGTCCCCCATTGAAACGACCTGATTGGTGATAACCACCTCAACCGTATCAAAGGCAACATCGGTTGCCGATGCCATAGCCACTGTGACTGTTCCATTCTGCCTGGCGGTAACCACACCCAGACCATTGATGGTTGCAATGGGTGCCCTGCCGGCCGCATCATTCAAAATGGACCATTTGATGCTCTCGTTGGCATCTTCCGGTACCAGGGAATAGGGAACCTTAAAGGAGCCGTTGTTCTCCGTGATCTCTCCACCGGTGGCGTTGATCTCATCGATATAGGTGGGCGGTTCGGCACCCTCAAAGGTGATCGTGCCGCAATCGTCCATGTTGTTCCATGATTCACTCTTCCCTCCTGTGTTGGCCCAGACCGCACGTTTGCGGGCGGGATCGCCGGTATCCCTGTCAATAATGGTGACATCAAATCCGATGGGACTGCTGATATCAGCCATCAGACCGTTCTCATCCACAAGATATTCAAAGGGAACATAATATTCAACCACATAGTTAGCGTCATTTTCGACCTTAAATGAAAATAATATACCCGGATCGTCCGGAGATTCAAAGGGCCCGCCTCCATTAATGTAGGAGTCATCATCTGCCCAGTCGGCAATCTGGTGGTGACCGTTGGCGGGACCACCGCTGGCTCCAAGACCATCCTCAAGATTGGCCTGGTTACAATCAAAATAGATTTCCGGCTTGTCATATTCATAGGTGGCACCAGCGCCTGATTCGTATACGGTGAGCCACTCGTCATCGGCGACAGTCACCAGCAAGTAGATTCCATCGAAGGGAACCCAGACAGCCTGCCAGGTTGTTTCTCCCGAAGCACCCAGGGTGGGCTGTTCCGTCGAGAAATTTAGATCGATGGCGTTGGCTGTAATTCCCTCCCACATGTCATCAATCTCTCCATCCACCTTGGGAGGAACGTCTGCTTTTTGAATCTCTGCAGTTGGCTTTTGACCAAAAGAGGTAACTGCAAAAACAGCAATAAACAATAGTGTAAAAAGTTTTCTCATAGTTCAAAGTTTTAGTTAGTAAGATTCAAAACTGATCTGTAAGGTATAGATTTCTTAGCAAAATACCAGATTTCCTTATCCTTTCAAAAAATATTGCAATATTCTCCCTTCCATATGGTTTAAAACAGATATGAATTACATGAATTGAAGTCTGGCATTTTAAGACTTTGATTATTTATAATAATTTGCGCAAAAAAAAATCACATGTCCAAAATACATATCCTGGGATTCTCCCTCCTCCTTATCATTTATTCGGTTCCGCTTAGCGCACAGTGCTATGAATTGCTATGGGCTGAAGAGTTTGACACTACCGGGATGCCAGATTCGGAAACCTGGAATTTTGAGACCGGTGGTGGCGGATGGGGAAACAATGAGCTGCAGTATTACAGGGCCGACTCCTCCAATGCCTATGTGGAGAACGGAACGCTTGTGATCACAGCCAGGAAAGAGAATTACGGCGGAAAGGATTACACTTCAGCCCGTATCACCACCCAGGATAAATTTGAATTCCAGTACGGTAAAATTGAAGCACGCATGCGCCTGCCTTTTGGCCAGGGAATCTGGCCGGCTTTCTGGATGCTGGGGGCGAATCATTCGGAGGTGGGATGGCCCGCCTGCGGTGAGATCGATATCATGGAGATGGTAGGTGGACAGGACAGGGAGAATACGGTGCATGGAACCGTATTCTGGGATCACAACGGATCCAACGCAGATTACGGCCAGCCTTACACCCTTCCTTCCGGTATCTTTGCTGACGCATTCCATCTGTTTTCCGTAGAATGGACACCACAGAGCATCCGATGGTTTGTGGATGGGATCCAGTTCAATGTGATCGACATCACCTCTGCACCGCTCAGTGAATTTCACAACAAGTTTTTTGTGATTCTGAACCTGGCGGTGGGCGGCAACTGGCCGGGCAGTCCGGATGCCACCACCCAGTTCCCACAGCAGATGGAAGTGGATTACGTCAGGATGTACAAGGGAATTGAATCCTTTACCATTGAAGGTCAGGATATTGTGGGACAACGCAGTACCGGTCTCTCCTATGCGCTCCCTTTTTCCGATTCAATACAATATCTGTGGAGTGTGCCCGAGGATGCAGAAATTTCAGAAGGCCAGGGAACATCCGAAATCACGGTGAACTGGGGATGTGCCGATGGAGAGGTCGCCTGTGAAGTCACAGGCACATGCGACACCTATTTAGCATCCATGTCGATACAGGTGGAAAACCAGATCCAGGGTCCACAGTTTGTGGATAAAGACGGTGAATATACCCTCTCCATCACACCCATGTCGGAAACGACCTATCTCTGGGATGTCCCCTCTGATGCAGAAATCCTGGAGGGCCAGGGTACTGCATCTGTTACGGTCCGTTATGGGAGTCTTTTTACAGATGTTACACTCACCACAAGCAACAGTTGTGGAACCGGCACTTTTTTGCACAACGTTCTGGAGACCGGACAGTATCCCTACCCGGATCCCCTGGTCCCCCACTCCCTTCCCGGCTCCATCAACGCCACCGAATATGACTTTGGGGGCGAAGGCCTGGCATATCATGACATGACACTCACCAATGAAGGAGATGGGATCAGGCAGGATGAGCGGGTTGATACACAGAACAGTGATGCAGGGACACCCAATGTGGGATGGATTGAGGATGGTGAGTGGATGGAGTATTCCGTCCGGGTGGACTCTACCTGGGCTTATAAAGTGGACTTACGCGTGGCCACGGACAATGCCTCCGGAGGTCCTTTTTCGATCCTGGTGAACGGGGAAGAGCGTTTGGGATCCATCCAGGTACCCGGCACCGGGGGATGGGACAAATTCACCACCCTTCGCCCAGGGACCATCGCCCTGTACGAAACCGATACGGTGATGCGGGTGAATTTTGTAAAAGGAGGTTTTAACCTGGGCCGGATGACTTTTACCCCGGCATCAAGCACTTCAGCAGGACCGTCCCTGGCGGAACAATCCTTTTCCCTCTACCCCAATCCGGCCGGGGAGATCCTGAAGATCGATTTTTCAATTCCCGGTTATAGCTTCCGAATCATCGACCTGACCGGCTCCATGATGATGGAAGGCCTTTCTCCCGGACAATTAAAAACACTTGACATCAGTAAATTGCAGGCAGGAACCTACCTGGTGATGATACAATCATCCAACGGCATCACAGGTACCGAGAAGTTTATTAAGCTGCCTTAACCGGGCCAGGTCAGTTCTTCACGATCAGTTTGCGGACCTCTTTTTTAGCTCCTCTGCTCAACCTGACAAAGTAGAGCCCTTCCCACCATCCGGACGTGTTTATCTCCAGCTGATCCCCAGTGAAGGATTCGATGTAGACCAACCTGCCCATTCCATCCAGGATCTCAATACCCGCTGGTTCGGAAATCTCAGAATGAATCCGGACTGTAAATAGGCCGGAGGCCGGGTTGGGATAGAGGCTGAATGTTTCAGTCACCTTTTTCAGTTCCGAGGAAACCGGGACCTTCCTGAATTCAAACCAGTTCAGGTTGTGCTCATTTCCGGTCACCAATAATCTGAACAGGTATTTCCCGGCTTCAAGCTGAATGACAGTGGATTGAGTGGTCCATTTCTGCCACCCCCCGGTGTTAGCAAAAGTCTTGGTACCGATGGTGGTAAATCCCTCCCCACTGTCCACCTGCAGGCTCAGCCTTGCACCGGATTGTTCCGTGGCTACCCTGAAATCAAGGTCATACGCCCCCGGCTCCCGGACATAGAGAATATAATCGAGGTAATCTCCCACATGGGCATATCCAGTGTTCATCCCGCCTCCCACATCTGAACAGTCCTCCAGCACCAGTCCGTTGTTGTGATAAAACAACTCCGCCTGAACCCGGTAGGGAAGCGCAAAATGCTGGGCCAGCTGGTTGCTCACTGCTTCCGATTCGAAGGGGGATAGCTGCTGATCCTGGTTCAAAATTCCCTGGCCCGTGCAGGAAATCTCTATACTCTTGTTATAGAAAAGCATTCCTGAGGCAGAGATGACCAGGACCCGTGCATCCTCATCGCTCAGGGTCACACTTTCAATGGGTAGCTCAGAGCCACCCTGGGTCAGGGTAAATTCTGAAATATCAAATGCAGGCGTTGAGGTCACAGCTTTGTTCAGAGAAATATAGACCACATTTTCCAATTCATCAGTCTTTGCAGAGGCAAAAACAAAAGGAAGCAGGGAATCGGGTTGCGGATTGGTGAACCTGAAGTAATTCAGATTTGATCCTCCCTCCTCGATGACAAGTTTTAATTGCACCTGGCCCTCCGGCAGAATCACATTGTTTACCTCAATGGATTTCCAGGTGTACCAGTTTCCTGTTCCCGGCAGGGCAATCGGTCCTGTTGCATCCACACCGTTTACTTCCAGGTGGATCAAACCCCCGGCTCCCGCAGCTGCGGACCTGATCTCCAGGGTATAGGAAGCGGCTGTGTCATTGCTCAGCGTATAGGTCAGCCACTCTCCTTTACCGGTCCAACCCACACTATAACCATTGGTCACTGCATCACTACAGGTCTCTACATCCACTCCGTCATTTCGGTAAGACCAACCCGAATTCCATGCAGTGTAGTCCACACCTTCCCCGTGATAATCGGCCGTATCGTTGTCATAATAGGCATACCTGTGGCGTCCCATGTTGTAATCGGATACAAAAATCACATCATCTGTTGTATGTTGGGTAAAGGGAAGTACGGTTTCATGTGTGGGGCTGACGAATCATGGCATCCACCACATCTTTCTGATATTGACAATTTTCAATCCGGTGATTATCCGCAAAAGTAAGCACTGCCTGGAAGGCTTCTTCCTCCGTGAGCATGGGTCCGTTCCCCTTCCAGTTCTCGATCAATTGGAGATAATCTTCATTTACCTCCACCATCAGGGGATTGTTAATCCCGCCCTTTTTCACCGGCCACCATGACCACCCGATGTTCTCTGACTCACTCAGAGAAATCAGGTTTGTAAACCAGGTATTGGAGTTTTCCCCGATTCACCCAGCCACAGGGGCACATTATACTGATCCCGCAACCTCGGTCACCCAGTCCAGGCGAATTTGCATTGTTATAGGTCCAGTATTTATGGAAACTATAGGCCATGTTGGGATCCCAGGGAGGAGTCAGACCTGAAAAATCATTGGCAAATCCGTTTCCTTCAATATAGATGAAATGGTTTTGATCCACCACCCGGATGGAATCGGTAATCCTTTGAAACAGGGACTTCATCTGGCTGTTGTTTCCTTCAGGGAAAGGCCAGTTGGTTTCATTGATCAGGTCATACCCACCGATCCATGGTTTCATCACTGTAGCGCTCTGCCAGCTTTTGCCAGAGGGCAACGGTTTTGTCTTTGTTGTCCTGGCTCTCCCACAGTGATGGTTTGCTAGGATCGTAGTCCGATATATCTGCATTTTTACCCTGTCCGCCGGGGGCTCCATGCAGGTCCAGGACCAGGTACATCTCATTGTCGCCGCACCAGTCCAGCAGGGAGTCGATCATTTCAAAGCCCTTGTTAAGCCAGGTCTGCTCTCCTGCAATGGGTTCTTCCTCAATGGGAAGGGTGAACCATTTGTAGTGCATGGCCACCCTGACACTGTATTGAATCCCCATGAGGCCATGGAATCCACATCGGTCCGGGTAAAATGATTTTCAAGCCAGACCGTATAGAAGCTGTCAGTCTTCACTTCGCCAATGGAGTTGATCAGTTTGGCCCTGAATTCATGCTGGGTTCCGGCCACACCGGCCGATTTCATCATATATCCTTCCTGGAGCATCCAGTTCCCGGTACCGATCCCCCTGAGGATCACATTTTCTCCATTCCCGTTCACAATTCGCTTTCCATCCGCATGCAGAAAGCCCTGGGCACTGACTACTGACATTGCGCTCCAGAACATGAAAACTAAAAATCCATACCGCCTTGCTACCTGATTTATCCTGATACCCTTCATACCTGAGATTACATTGGTTCAATGCCGGCAAAGATAATTGAGTTATCTGAATCAAAAAATGTATTTTCCATAGGGTAAATCTGCGGCAATACATCTATATTATATGCGTATTAACACAAACCCCATGATGAATCTGAAATCCGGCATCAAGCTGGTGGCTGCAGTGATCCTGGCCACAGCATTGGTATCATGCACCTCCCCGGTCTCCAAGCCTGAAACGGAGACCGCCTTTCCCAAACTCAGTGGCGCCTACCTGGGACAGGTCCTTCCCGATTCCATTCCAACACTGTTTGCACCGGGGGTGGTATCCACAGGGATGTTTACCCGGGATATGGCCATCTCGCCGGATGGAAAAGAGATTTTCTTCTGCGTGGCCCTGGGTAACTATACCTATGCCACCATCCTGTTCACAAGGAGGTGAACGGGGTATGGACCGAACCCGGAGATTGTTTCCTTCTCAGGCGGACCAGGGCGTCTTTGATTTTGAACCTGCCTTTTCAGCAGACGGATCCAGGCTCTTATTTCCTCTCCACACGACCCGATGGGGACGAAGCAGTAGGCGACCAGGACATCTGGTATGTGGAGCGAAACGGAAGCGGATGGAGTCTGCCGGTGAACCTGGGTGAACCGGTCAACACAGACGGAGGTGAGTTTTTTCCCTCCCTGACACGTGATGGCACCCTGTACTTTACCCGGAATGCAAAGGCAGCGGACTGAACCAGATCTTTCGGAGCAAGCAGGTGGATGGTGCTTTCCAGGAACCTGAATTGCTTCCGGCCCATGTGAATTGCGGGACAAACCGCTACAATGCGTTTGTCTCCCCCGACGAAAGTTTTATGATTGTTCCGGCTGTGGGAATGGAAGATGCCTACGACGGAGCTGATTACTACATTGTATTCCGGGACAAAAACGACCGGTGGTCGGATCCCATCAACATGGGTCCCGCTTATCAATGCAGACAATGCCAGGGGATGGTCGCCCTACCTTTCTCCCGATGGAAAATACTTCTTCTTCATGGCGGTACGGACCAACGAAATTGAAGCAGAAGACTGGAACTACAGGACCCTGACAGGACATCTACAACAGCCCAAACAACGGAAATTCGGACATATACTGGATGGACGCCGGCTTTATCAGAAACCTGAGAGAGAAAGCGCTGGCGGACTAAATATCTTTATATTTGCGGATCTACATACCGCACCCATGTCCCGCAACACTCTCTTTCTTGTCATACTTTCTGATTATGTTTTCAGCTGCCGGAACTTTGGCCCAGGACCGGGTGGAAGCCATCCGCTTTGATAATCCTCCGATCATCGATGGCATTGCCTCCGACGAAATCTGGCGTCAGTGCACTCCCATCGACCGGTTTATACAGCGTGAACCATTTAATGGAGAACCTTTTACCGAAAGAACCGAAGTGTTCATTGGGATATGACCAGGACAGGTTGTATATCGCTTTCCGCTGCTATGGAGATCCCGACAAGATCACTGCCAAAGAGCTGGCCAGGGATGTGAGCCTGGGCAATGACGATCGCGTACAGGTGATCCTGGATACCTACGGGGACCACCGAAATGCATACTGGTTCCAGGTTGGGCCACGGGGTTCCATCGGGGATGCCATCGTTAGCGAAAACGGAGCTGCCTTCAACAAGGCCTGGGACGGACTGTGGACGGGTAAAGCTTCTATTCACTCCGAAGGATGGGATGTGGAAATGGCCATTCCTTTCAAAACCATGGGTTTTAAAAAAGGGAATACCACCTGGGGCCTGAAGCTCATCAGAAACTATATGCACAACTCCGAGACCGGGTACTGGCCCGTGGCCAACCTGAATACACATCGGTTCCAGGTATCGGATGCAGGCCTCCTGGAAGGTCTTGAAGGAATCAGTCAGGGCGTAGGCCTGGACCTGGTACCCTATGGTCTCACCGGTGTAGATTATTCCAATGAGGATGAAGAAACAAAACCTGTTCTGAATGCGGGCTTTGAAGCCTACTATAACATCACCTCCAACCTGAAGGCTGCAGTGACGGTCAATACGGATTTTGCACAGACCGAAGTGGATGCCCAGGAGATCAACCTGACCCGGTTCAGACTATTCTATCCAGAGAAAAGGGACTTCTTCCTGGATGGGGCCAACTACTTTAATTTTGGCATCAACGGAGACCAAAGCAATCCGATGAGTACCCGGCTGGTCCCTTTCTTCTCCAGGCGCATTGGTCTGGACTCAACAGGCAATCCCATTCCCGTGCAATACGGAACCAAAGATCACCGGTCAGGCCGGAAAATGGAACATCGGTGCCATGTACATGAAGGACAAGCGGGAGGATTGGGCCCATTCCCATTTTGCAGTGACCCGGATATCCAGGAATTTCGGGGACCAGTCCCAGGCCGGATTGATCAGCACCTATGGCAATGCCCAGGAGGATGTGCGCAACTACCTGCTGGGCTTTGATGTACGACTGGGAACCTCAAAATTCAGGGGAGACAAGAATATGGGGCTTACCATGTACGGATTGAGATCCCATACGGAAAGCGCAGAACCTGAAAGCGGCCAACAAAGCAGGGAGCTGGCCTATGGGATTGAATTTGTCTATCCCAATGATTTCCTGAACCTGAGGGCCGGTCACATGCAGATCCAGGAGAATTTTGTAGCCGGGGCCGGCTTTGTTCCCCGACCGGGCGTGCGGCAGACCTATGGAGATTTCCTGGTGGGACCGCGCCCAAACAGATGGGGGATCATGCAGATACAGGCGGGATCGGGACTGGACTACATCTCAGATTTCGGCGGAAAATTGCTGACCAGGGAATGGACCATCACTCCCTTCAAAATCAGGTTTCTTTCGGGAGACGCCATAGGCTACAAACTGTATGCTACATATGAATTTCTGGCGGACTCCTTCGCCATCTATGATGATCACATCATACCCGAAGGCGATCACAACTTCTTCTACCAGTCCATTTCCCTCAACTCGGCCCAGAGACGAAAGGTATGGGCCACCTTCGATTACAGGTTCGGAAATTTCTACAACGGCACCAGGAATGAGATTAAACTAAAGGCCGGTTACAAAGTGATGGTTCCCTTGTTTGTGGGAGGGGAACTCATAAGAAATGATATCAGGCTGGCGGACGATGGTTTCATCGCATATGTATACAGGCTGAACCTGAATGTGCTCTTCACCCCAGACATTACCCTCTACAACTTTATCCAATATGACAGCCAGTCGGGCCGGATGGGATGGCAATCCAGGTTCCAGTGGATCATCAGACCGGGCAAGGAGGTCTTCCTGGTCTGGAACAGCATTGCCAGCAGATCCCTACGAAAGGTTTCAGCTGGTGGATGCCAGTGCCCGCCTCAAGGTCAAGCTCACGTTCAGGTTTTAATATTCCTAAAGGTAGTTTAACTGGCGCTGATTTTATTTGCTAGCGCAAATAAAAATAGGCGCCTACGTTAAATACCCTAATAGGAATTATTATTCATAATGGAGGGCCAGGGCCGGATTGATGCGGGCTGCCCTCAGTGTGGTGATGGTGACCGTCACCATGGCAATGATGATGGCCAGCAGGGCCGCACTGAGAAACAAGAGCGGCTGGAAACCCACATTGTAGGGAAAATCCCTCAGCCAGTCCTGCATCATAAAGTAAGCCGCTGGCATGGCAATCAGGATGGAGATCCCTACAGCGTAGCCCACACTTTTTGAGATCACAGTGATGATGTTGCCCTCGGTGGCACCCATTACCTTTCGGATGCCGATCTCCCGGATCCGCTTCTGGGAATTATACAGGGTGAGCCCGAACAATCCCAGTGAAGCAATAAAGATGGCCAGGATGGAGAAGATCAGGGTGATGATACCGGTGCGTTTCTCCTCTGCGTAATATTTGTCGAGCTGCTCATCCAGGAAAAAGTATTGAAGTGGTTCATCATCTGTGAACTCCTTCCACTTGTGTATCGATGTGTGCAAGGGCGGCCTCAATGTTCTCCTTGCCATCGGCCAGGCGCACAGTGATGTATCCAGGCCAGTCCCAGGATTTCGGTTTGAGCATGATGAACTGGCCCCCTATCTCCTGCTTAAGGCTTAAAAAGTGGTGGTCCTTCACGACCCCAACGACCCTTATTTCGGTGTCAAAACCCTGTCGACTGGGCCTGATCAAAATTGTATTCAAGGATCCTCAAGATTGTATCTCCTGACCGCTGATTCATTGATCAGACAGGCTGCTGAATCGGATGGAAAATCTTTTGACAGGAACCGGCTGTCGGGAGTTGCCAGATCGAATCTGAAAGTCTCCATGAAAATCTTCATCGGTATAATAGACAGAGAACATGGCAGCCTCCTCAGCGGGCCTCCCTTTGATGGCAAAGGTAGCGTTGCTGTTTGTGGCTGCCCAGGTATGCCGTGGAGTTTGTTGCAGACAGGATGGAGGCGTGACTGGTCAATTCATCCTTGAAAACCTGAATCTGCTTATCAAGGGGATGAAGCCGCTCGATGACCACCAGCTGCTCCTTGTCAAAACCAAGGTCCTTGTTGGTCATGTATCTGAATTGCCAGTAGATGACCAGGGTTCCTGCAATGATGATTATGGAGATGGAAAACTGGATAATCACCAGGGCATTCCTCAACCATGTAGTTCCGTTTTTGGTACTGGCATTCCCTTTCAGTGCAAAGATGGGTTTGAAAGAGGCCAGTACAACAGAGGGATAGCTGCCACTGAGCAAACCCACCAGCACCGCAAGGATCAAGAAGGAGGGGATCATGTACCATCTGAAAATATCTCCCGTCACCAGGTTCAGTCCCACCAGCTGGTTGAAGGGATTCAGCAGTACCATCACAAGCAACAGTGCAATCACAAGGGAAAGCATGCTGAGGAAGACACTCTCAAACAAAAATTGTCTGATCAGTTGTTTACGGCCCGATCCCACTACTTTGCGCAGGCTGACCTCCTTGGCCCGGCTCAGGGACCGGGCCGTACTCAGGTTCATGAAATTGATGGAGGCAATCACCAGCACAAAAAAGGCAATCACCCCGAATATCACCAGGTAGTTGCGGTTTCCAATGGGACGGTAGCACTGACCGTTGGGGAGATCAATTTCTTTGTCCAGGTGAATCTCCAGCAAAGGCTGGGTCAAAATCCCGTATTTATTGCCAGCCTCCTCGAACTCTTCAGGGGATATGCCCATGAATTGTTTCAGCTGGGCCCTGATATTTTCAAGCATGGAAGCCCTGATCTTGTCATTCACTGCATCCTGGTCGGTTCCCGGCCGCACCAAGAATATAGGTCATCATCCAGTTGTTGAACCAGAAGGTGGAATTGCTTCTTTCATCGGTGGAGTAGGAAGCAATGAAATCGTAGACAAAATGGGAGTTCCGCGGGGCATCCTCCACAATCCCGGTCACCCTGAACAGATTGGACTCTTCGTTCATGGCAATGGATTTTCCAATGGGGTCACCCTCCGGAAAGTATTGCGCTGCCTTTGTTTCTGACAACAGTATGGTGTTGGGTTCATCCAGGCAGGTGGCCGGGTCACCTTCCAGGAGCTTAATAGTGAAAAACTCGAAGAAGCTTGAATCGGCCAATACGATCCGGTCCTCCAGGAACTTGCTGTCCGGCTTCCACCCACATGAGCTGGTTCCCCCGGAAATCAAATCTGCAAAATGCCTCTATCTCCGGGATATCCTCATGAAAGGTGGGGCCGAAAACGGGAGCTGTTCCAGGCACCTGTAAACTCATCGCCTGCATCATTTTGCCGTCCACATAGAGCCTGTAGATATCACTGGCTCTGGTATTGAACCTGTCATAACTGGTCTCACTGATAATATAAAGGATAATGAAAATGGCACTGGCCAGGCCAATGGCCAGACCGGAAATGTTGATGATGTTAAACAGCTTGTTCTTGCTGATGCTCCGAACAGTAACCCGGATAAAATTCTTCCACATGTTGGGTATATTTGGTAGTATTACTTTCCACTTTTTCCTTTCACCTTTTACCTTTATTCATAATGCAGCGCCATGGCCGGATTGATGCGGGCCGCTTTCAGCGTGGTGATGGTGACCGTCACCATGGCAATGATGATGGCCAGCAGGGCTGCTATGATAAACAGCACCGGTTGGAAACCCACATTGTAGGGGAAATCCCTCAGCCAGTCCTGCATCATAAAGTAAGCCGCTGGCATGGCGATCATGATGGAGATCCCCACTGCATAGCCAACGCTTTTGGAGATCACTGTGACGATGTTGCCCTCGGTGGCACCCATCACCTTTCGGATGCCGATCTCCCGGATCCGTTTCTGTGAATTGTACAGGGTGAGACCAAATAGTCCGAGAGAGGCAATGAAAATAGCCAGGATGGAGAAGATCATGGTCACTGTCCCTGTCCGTTTTTCCTCGGCATAATATGTATCCAGCTCTTCATCCAGGAAGAAATACTGGAAGGGCTCATCCCCGGCAAAGTCAACCCATTTCTCTTCCATAAACTTCAATCCGGATTCGATATTCTCCTTACCAGATGCCAGCCGGACAGTAAGATAACCTGCCCAGTTCCAGTCGGGTCGTTTCAGAAAGATGACCTGTGCTCCAATTTCATGCTTCAGGGTAAGGAAATGATGGTCTTTCATTACCCCTATGATCCTCATCTCGTTATCATCATCCATCCCTTCGAGGATAAACTGGTTCAGGGGATCTTCAATATTGAATTTTCTCACGGCTGCCTCGTTGACCAGGCATGCTGCAGAATCTGTGAGAAACTCTTTTGAAAGATATCTGCTGTCTGGAGTGGCCAGATCGAATTTATAGGTTTCCATAAAATCCTCATCGGTCCAGAAGGTATACATAATCACTGCCTCCTCAGGCGGCCTTCCCTTTATACCATGGGTATTGTTATTGTTAGGGGATCCCAGGTAGGCGGTTGAATTGGAAGCTGACAGAATGGAGGTATGGCTTGTTAGCTCATCCTTGAAGGTCTGGATACGCTTGTCAAGGGGATGGATGCGGTCCAGAACCACCAGTTGCTCTTTATCAAATCCCAGGTCTTTGTCGGTCATGTATTTAAACTGCCAGTAGATCACCAGCGTACCGGCAATGATAATAATCGAGATGGAGAACTGTACAATGACCAGTGCGTTTCTCAGCCAGGTGGTTCCATTCTTCGTGCTGGCATTCCCCTTCAGGGCAAAGATAGGCTTGAAAGAGGCCAGGACAAAGGACGGGTAACTCCCGCTTAAGAGTCCCACGAGAATAGCCAGGACGATGAAAGAAGGGATCATGTACCAGCGGAAAATATCACCATATTCCAGGTTTAGCCCCACCAGATTGTTGAAGGGATTCAGCAAAACCACCACCAGTGCAATGGCGATCACCAGTGACATCAAACTCAGGAACACACTTTCAAACAGGAACTGCCTGATGAGCTGCTTCCTGTTGGAGCCCACCACCTTCCTCAGGCTCACTTCCTTGGCCCGGCTCAGCGACCTGGCCGTGCTCAGGTTCATGAAATTGATGGACGCAATCACCAGCACAAAGCAGGCGATCACCCCGAAGATCACCAGGTAGGCCCGGTTCCCGATGGGGCGGTAACAAACATCCCCGGCCTGTTCGATATTTGTATCCAGGTGAATACTGGTCAGTTTCTGTGTATATACCCCATATTTTCCCCCTTTTTCAGCAAACTCTTCAGGACTGATCCCCATGAACTGCTCAAGCTGGGGACGGATGTTTTCAATCAGTGATGCATTGATGTTGTCATCAAGGGCCTGCTGATTTGCCCCGGGCCGGACCAGGATATAGGTCTGCATGTGGTTGTTGAACCAGGCCGTCCTCCGGCTATTTTCAGTAGTTGAATAAGAAATAATAAAATCATAATAGAAATGTGAATTCCTGGGAGCATCTTCGACTATCCCCGTGACCCGGAACAGGGTGGAATCATTGTTCATGGCAATGGATTTCCCAATGGGTTCACCTTCAGGGAAATATTGCTTCACCTTTGACTCGGCCAGGAGTATGGTATTGGGTTCATCCAGGCAGGTGGCAGGATCCCCCTCCAGCAGTTTCATGGAAAATACTTCGAAAAAAGACGAATCCACGTACAGAATACTGTTCTCCAGGTACTTATTGGCCGGGTCCACCCACATCAGCAGGTTATTCCTGGTCCAGAACCTGCAGTAATTCTCAATTTCAGGGACCTCCTCATGGAAGGTGGGCCCGAAAATGGGGCTGTTCCAGGCTCCCTTGAACTCCTCTCCTGCCATTTTGCCGTCCAGGTACAACCGGTAGATATCAGCCGATCGTTCATGGAATTTGTCATAGCTGGTCTCGCTGACGATGTAAAGGATGATGAAAATGGCACTGGCCAGGCCAATGGCCAGGCCGGCAATATTGATGGCATTAAAAGCCTTGTTCTTGCTGATGCTCCGAATGGTGACCCGGATGAAATTTCTCCACATGTGTTTTAGGTTTGTCTATGTTTTTCAGAAATTGTGCCACAGCACTTATCTGGCTGTTCTTATGGCCTTTACACGCCTTGACCTATATTCTGAATAGACCGGTTTCGGACAGGGGCGTACGATAATGCACAGTGAAGCACAAGCTATTCATAATGCAGGGCGATCGCCGGGTTGATCCTTGCAGCCCTCAAGGATGTAACAGTTACTGTTACCAGAGCGATAATGACGGACAGAAGGGCTGCAGAAATGAACAGCACCGGCTTGAATCCCACATTGTACGGAAAATCCCTCAACCAGTCCTGCATCATAAAATAAGCCACCGGCATGGCAATCAGGATGGCTGTCACCACTGAATAGACCACGCTTTTTGAAATGACCTGAACGATGTTGGACTCAGTGGCTCCCATCACCTTCCTGATCCCGATTTCCCTGATCCGCTTCTGGGAATTGTAGAGTGTAAGCCCGAAAAGTCCCAGAGAGGCAATAAAAATGGCCAGAATGGAGAATATCAATGTCAACGCACCTGTGCGCTTCTCCTCGGCATAAAAGGATTCCAGTTCCTCATCCAGGAAAAAATACTGGAAGGGCTCATCCCCGGTGAAGGCCTCCCACTTCTCCTCCATATGCCTGAGTCCGGCCTCGATGTTATTTTTCCCGGACGCGAGTCGAACAGTAAGATACCCCGACCAGTCCCAGGATTCGGGTTTCAGGACCATGATCTGGGGTCCAATTTCATTTTTCAGGGAGAGGTAGTGGTGATCCTTGATCACACCAATAATTTTGAGCTCCCCACGGTTATTCCCAAATGCATCGTCAATGGCCATGGTGAGGGGATCCTCCAGGTTATACTTTCTGACAGCTGATTCATTGACCAGGCAGGTTGATGAATCCGTCAGAAACTCTTCTGAAAAAAACCTGCTGTCGGGTGTGGCCAGACTGAAACGGTATGTCTCCATGAAATCTTCATCCACCCAGTAAGAATCAAAAAGCACCATATCCTCTGTGGGCCGGCCCTTGATCCCATAGGCATTGTTGTTATTGGGTGTGCCCAGGTATGCTGTGGAATTGCTTGCTGACAGAATGGCGGTATGGGAAGTGAGTTCGTCCTTGAAGGTCTGTATCTGACGACCCAGGGGATGGATGCGTTCCATCACCACCAGCTGTTCCTTATCAAATCCCAGATCTTTGTTGGTCATATACCTGAATTGCCAGTAGATGACCAGTGTGCCTGCAATAATGACAATAGAGATGGAGAACTGGACGATCACCAGCACATTTCTCAGCCAGGTGGTACCATTCCTTGTACTGGCATTGCCCTTCAGAGCAAAAATGGGTTTGAACGAAGCCAGAACAAACGAAGGATAACTTCCACTCAGCAAGACCCACAAGAACTGCAAGGGCCAAAAAAGAAGGAATCATAAACCACCGAAAAACATCCCCGTAATCCAGGTTGAGTCCCACCAGCTTGTTAAAAGGAGCCAGCAGGACCACCACCAGCGCAATAGCTATCAACAGGGAGATCAGACTCAGAAATACACTTTCAAACAGGAATTGCCTGATCAATTGTTTCCGGTCCGAACCCACCACTTTCCTTAGACTAACCTCCTTGGCCCGGCTCAGCGAACGGGCTGTACTCAGGTTCATAAAATTGATGGAGGCGATCACCAGTACAAAGAATGCGATAAGCCCAAAAATGACCAGGTAGGTCCGGTTCCCGCCCGGTCTGAATCCAGATTCGTCTGGCACCTTCAAGTCCGGTATCCAGATGGATGTCTAGAAGAGGCTGTGCATGAATATCCCGTAACGTTCCCCCTTTTCCATAAATTCCTCCGGAGAAACACCCATGAACTCTTCCAGTTCCGGGACGAATGTGTTCTATCATGTGAAGCCGTTGAGCTTTTTATCAACCTCCTGCTTCTCTGCTCCTGGCCGGACCAGAATATAGGTCTACATGTGGTTGTTGAACCAGCTTGTATTCCGGCTCCTTGAAGCAGTAGAATAAGAGACAATAAAGTCATAGCTGAAATGCGAAGCTCCTGGGAGCATCCTCCACCACCCCTGTGACCCGGAACAGGTTGGATTCGTTGTTCATGGAAATGGATTTCCCAATGGGATCTCCTTCAGGAAAATACTGTGTCAACTTTCGATTCTGAGATAAGGATGGTTTTGGGTTCGTCCAGGCAGGTGGCAGGATCCCCTTCCAGAAGTTTGATGGAAAACACTTCGAAAAAAGAGGAATCGGCATACATGATGCTGTTCTCCAGGAATTTACTGGCAGGGTCCACCCACAGCAGGCGATTGTTATAAAATTGATCCGGCAAAAATTTTCTATTTCAGGGATCTCTTCGTGGAAAGTCGGGCCGAAAATCGGACTGTTCAGGCAACCATTGAACTTCCTCCCCTGCCATTTTCGCATCCAGGTAAAGGCGGTAAATATCTGCCGACCGCTCATGGAACCGGTCATAACTGGTCTCACTGATGATGTAAAGGATGATAAATATGGCACTGGCCAGGCCAATGGTCAGACCGGCTATGTTAATGGCATTAAAGGCTTTGTTCTTGCTGATGCTTCGGATGGTGACCCGTAGAAAGTTTTTCCACATGTGTTCCGGGTTTAGGTACACGTATGACGAGCAAGTCATGCAAATGTTACACCCGGATTATGACAGATAGACCTTAGCCCAGATCGCGGATCAGCAGTTCAATGTTCTGAACACCCGCGCTGTTCCAGGATCAGCTCCTTGTTGATCATCACACGGTCGATGGTGGACTGGTCGAAATAGCGGATGGTTACCAGTTCCAGTCCGGTCTGGTAGGCCACCTTGAACTTGGTCCTCCAGCTCATCACAACAGCCCTTAGCCTGCGCTTGTCGTTGTTCACGATCATTTTAAAACTGATGGCCGAATTTTGCATCAGGTTGATCTTCATCCCGTGCTTGCCGAGAATCCCGAAGATCTCCTCCAGGTTGTTTTCGTTGATGAAGGAGAAATCCAGGGGGGAGGTCCGGATCAGCACCTGGTCCATTTTGAAAATAAAGGAGGGGGTCAGCTTATCATAGGAGATGTTCCCCACAAGGGTTCCGGGTGCATCCGGATCCAGAAAGGATCTTACATGCAGGTTGATGTTTTTGTTTTGAAGGGGTTTGATGGTTTTGGGATGAATCACACTGGTCCCGAAATAGGCCAGCTCAATGGCATCCAGGTAAGAGAGTTTTTCCAAGAGGACTGGTATCATCAAAATATTTTGGATCTGCATTCAGCACCCCGGGCACATCTTTCCATATGGTCACACTTTCAGCTTTCAGCATATAGGCCAGGATGGCTGCAGTATAATCGGATCCTTCTCTTCCCAGGGAGGTGGTCTGGTCGTTGATGGTAGAAGCCAGGAAGCCCTGGGTGATCAGGATATTCTCCCCGTTGAAAACAAAGTGCTCATTGACCAGCCGGCTGGACAACTCCCAGTCGATCTTCGCCTCACGCCAGTTGTTATCAGATTTAAATGAGCGCCTGATATCCATCCAGCGGGTGTTTAGCCCAGCCTCGTTCAGATAATGGCTGATGATGGTGGTGGAAAGCAACTCTCCGTAACAGATGATCTGGTCATAATCATAATCATAATTCATGGTGGGATCTTTGGCAAGTCTTTCCGACAAGCATCCCAGCAGTCCGGTTACAGCCTCAAATGCCGGGTTGGATTTGTCTTCAAAAAGCCCTTCCAAAATCTCCAGATGATATGAAGAAAGCTGTTCCATTTCCGCTTTCACCAGCTCACCCTTCCCTTCAGTATAGCCCTCGATGATCCGCTCCAGGGCATTGGTGGTTTTTCCCATGGCAGACACCACAACCACAATGTGCTGATTCCTGTACCGCTCCAGGATATCCACGATGTTCCTGACTGCGTCTGCACTTTTTACCGATGCCCCTCCAAACTTGAAGACTACCATGATATATTGAATTAATTCTTAAATTGAGATCAAAATTAGTAAACGTGGGCAATCTTTTAAAAAACATGCAGATAATTATCAGTTTTGCCATATACCGGGTGGAGGCTGAGATCTTCGATACACCCACCGGGAGGGCTGTTTACAATGAACTCCCGGTGAAATGCAATGTAAGCACCTGGGGAGAAGAGATCTATTTCGGGTTAAACCCCCGGCTTGAACTGGAAGAGGATGCCCGGGCAGAAGTGGAAGTGGGGGACCTGGCTTACTGGCCCAACATGCCCGCATTTTGTATATTCTTTGGCCCCACACCTGCCAGTAGCAGTCAGCAGCCGGTGGCAGCAAGCGCAGTGAACGTTTTCGGCAGACTGCTGAAGATTGAACCCCAAAAGCTCGGGAAAATCCCGGATGGAGAGAATGTAAGCGTGGAGCGGATGGATTAGACGTCCATGTTGATAAACCTGCCGATCCTTTCTCCGGCCCTTTCCAATAAGACAGCGGCGTTTTTGAGCGAATATTCCAGGTCTGAAGGCTTCTCCTGGATGGGTAAAATGACATCAAATCCCGCCCCATACAACTCCTCCGATCCTTCATCCACAGTCCCGGCCACAGCAATGACCGGTTTACCATATTTTTTTGCCAGCTGAGCGACCCCGTAGGGAGTTTTTCCGAATTGCGTCTGGCGGTCTATTTTTCCTTCTCCGGTAATGACCAGATCGGCTCGCCTGACAGCATCTTCCAGCTTCACACTTTCAGCAACCATATCAAAACCCCTCACCAGGCTGGCATCAAGGAAAGCCAGTAAACCTGCTCCAAGTCCGCCTGCAGCGCCGGCCCCGGGCACCCTGTCAACCTCCTTTCCCAGTTGCTCTTTTACCAGGTTTGCCAGACCGGATAAATTACGGTCCAGACTTTTTACCATTTCCGGATCCGCGCCTTTCTGGGGGCCATACACAAAAGAGGCCCCATCGGGTCCGGTCAGGGGATTGGTAACATCACATGCCACCTTTATTTCGGTCAGGCCAATCCTGGGGTCCAGTCCCCCGGTCAGAATCCTGCTTACCTTCCCGGTTGCACCCCCGCCTTCATCCACCTTGTTGCCATTTGCATCCAGGAACTCCACACCAAGGGCCCGGGCCATGCCCATTCCCCCGTCATTGGTTGCACTTCCGCCAATTCCGAGAAGGATCTTTATGCACCCCTGGTCAAGCGCATAAGCGATCAACTGGCCGGTGCCGAATGTGGAGGTAAGCCAGGGATCTCTTTCGTCCACCCCCAGCAATTCAAGGCCGGAAGCAGCAGCCATCTCGATCACTGCTGTGCTTCCGTCACCCGAGATCCCGTAAAACGAGGAGACTTCCCTCATCAGGGGATCCATCACCCGGACCCTCATGATCCTTCCTCCCGTTGCATCGATAATGGACTCCACCGTACCCTCGCCCCCATCTGCCATGGGGATGTTCTCAATAAGGGCGTCAGGAATCATCCTGCTTATTCCGCGTCCAAGTGCCTCTGCCACCGAAAGGGCGCCCAGGCAATCCTTGAAGCTGTCTGGCGCGATAACTATTTTCATCTCTTTTTTAAGGTCGGTCAATAAAAGTAGTAATATCATCCAAGAATGGAATAAATTCAATATTTTAAAAGGCTGAACCAATATGAGCACTCCATGTCTGCAGGTATCCTTGCCCTGATTGCCTCTCTTCCCATTGTGGCTATCTTTGTCCTGATGGTTGGATTCCGGTGGCCGGCCACCAAAGGCCATGCCCGTGGCCTTTCTTATCGCCCTGCTTCTTGCCTTGACCATCTGGAAAACACCCGTGAACTGGATTCTTGCTTCCACTGTTAACGGTGTGGTGATTGCTTTTAAGATCCTGTTCATTGTATTTGGTGCCTTACTGGTCCTCTTTACCATGAGAGAAAGCGGCGCCATCGAGGCCATCAACAGGGGATTTACCAAGCATCTCCACCGATAAACGGGTGCAGGCCATTATCATTGCCTGGCTTTTCGGCGGTTTCATTGAAGGATCGGCAGGATTTGGAACACCTGCAGCCCTGGCTGCACCCTTGTTGCTTTCACTGGGATTCCCGGCCCTGGCAGCGGTCATGGTGGCGCTGATCGCCAATGTAACCCCGGTCTCCTTCGGGGCGGTGGGGACACCCACACTGATCGGAATCCAATCGTCTCTGGACCTACCCTCCGTGCAACAGACACTGGCCGAATCCGGCATGACCTACGCGGAATACATTCAGCAAATCGGCGTCTGGACAGCGCTTCAACATGCCATTCCCGGTTTCATCCTGCCACTGATCATGGTGGCCATGATGACCCGTTTCTTTGGTGAAAAAAGAAGCATCAGGGATGGCCTGGCCATCTGGCCCTATGCCCTTTTTGCCGGATTCTGTTTTGTGGGACCCTATCTACTGGTGGCCATGTTCCTGGGACCCGAATTCCCCAGTCTGCTCGGCGGATTGATCGGACTGGCCATCCTTATCCCTGCCACCAGGGCCGGATTCCTGGTTCCCAAAAAAAGCTGGGATTTCCCGGCCAAAGAGAACTGGGAAAAAAACTGGGTGGGTTCCATCAGCATGAAAGGGGGAAGTGAAAACGGAAAAATCTCCATATTGAAGGCATGGAGTCCCTATATGCTCATCGGGTTGCTGCTTGTCCTGACCAGGGTCCGGAGCCTTCCCTTCGGTGATTGGGTGAAATCGGCTTCCATCAATTACTCCGACCTGTTTGAAACAACGGTGAGCGGGAATATTGATCCACTCTACAATCCCGGGAATCATGCCCTTTATTCTTGTGGCCCTGTTATGTATTCCCATATTCAGCATGAAAGGAAAACAGGTGGGGGCAGCCTGGGGAGAAGCCGTCAGGCGCATTAAAAATCCTTTGATCGCACTGATTTTTGCTGTGCCCATGGTGCGGATCATGATGCAGTCGGGAAACAATCCTGATGGTATCGTTGGCATGCCCATCGCCATGGCCACAGCCATGACCAGGATATTCCAGGGAGCCTGGCCCCTGGTGGATGCATTTATCGGCGCCCTGGGTTCATTCATGTCCGGATCCAATACAGTATCCAACATGTTGTTCTCCTTCTTCCAGTATTCCATCGCCGATCAGCTGGGCATATCCACCATACTTGTGGTTAGCCTGCAGAATATCGGAGGAGCCATGGGCAACATGATCTGCGTCCACAATGTGATTGCTGCCTGTGCCACGGTGGGACTGGTAGGTGTGGAGGGCCTGCTCATCAAACGAAACCTGGTTCCCATGACACTGGTGGGACTGATTGTGGGGGTAATCGGACTGATCCTGGTCTATACGGTGGGACAGGGAATGATTGTAAAAAATACTTCAATGGAAGTCAGACTGGCATACGGAAAGAAGGAGTTACGGTTACTATACCGGATCACATCCACACCCAGGTCATAGAGCCCGGATATGTGAAAGGATTAAGCGATCCGAAAGGGCGCTGCGAGAGGCATCTGGACATCCCTATCCGCCATCAATCACTGGTCAACACTGTGGGGGCACATCAGAAAGTGGCCATAATTTTCAGCGACATCACCAGGGCCACTCCCTACCATATCCTGGTGCCTGCCTTGCTGGATACACTGGGCCACCTCCCCGATGAGAACATTGTTTTTTTCTGTGCCACCGGAACACACCGGCCTGCCACCCCCGAAGAACTTCGAACCATTCTTGGGAAAGAGGTCACGGAACGTTTCAGGATCGTACAGAATGATGCTCCAATGATTCCCTCCGTTCACCAACATGTGGGGACCACCAACTCGGGAAACCGGATCCTGCTGAACAAGGAGATGCTTGAATACTGACCTGCGCATACTTACCGGGTTTATCGAACCTCACTTTTTTGCGGGTTTTTCGGGGGGAGGTAAGGCACTGATGCCCGGGATGGCTCATCGTGGAAACCATCCGGGCCAACCACTCCATTCAAAACCTGGAGAATCCGAAGGCCAGGTGGGGATATACTTCGGAACAGGTGGGTGAAGCCAATCCCCTCTGGGAGGATGTGATGGAGGCAGCAGAACTTGCCTCTCCCCTGTTCCTTCTGAACATCACCCTGAACAGGGATAAAGAGATTACCGGGGTATTTGCGGGTGATCTGAGGGAGGCCCACCTGAAAGGGATGTGCATTTGCCAAAGAGACTGCCATGGTGGGACTGGACCAGCCATTCGACATTGTGATCACCAGCAACTCGGGATACCCCTCGACCTGAATGTATACCAGTCCGTGAAAGGAATGAGTGCTGCAGAAAGGATTGTAAAAAAAGGAGGCGCCATTATCATGGCAGCCGAATGCTGGGATGGGAATCCCGGCGGGAAGTGATTATGAAACAATCCTGACTTCGGTCAGGAGTGTGGAAGAACTGATGGAATTCATTAAAGAAGCATGAAACGGTCCTGAAAGATACCTGGCAGGTCTATTTCCAGGCCATGATCCAGATGAAGGCGGATGTATACCTGTTCAGCAAACTGAATGAAAAGACTGTAAAGTCGGCGCATCTTCATCCTGTGAAGAATCTGACAGCACTTGTTTCGGAACTAGCAAACCAATATGGCCCTGACTGCCGTATCTGTATTCTGCCAGAGGGTCCTCATACCATCCCGTACATAGCGGGCGATGCTGAATCGCCCAAGGGATGGTAAGTCCTGCTTCAGCTGTTGATCTGCATGAATTTCTCAACCTGGTCCACCATCCGGGATGAACCCACAAAAAAAGGAACCCGCTGGTGTATGGAAAAGGGCGGAATTTCAAGGATCCGTTTACCGCGGCCATCTGTGGCCTTGCCCCCTGACTGCTCTGCCAGGAATGCAATTGGATTACACTCGTAGGTAAGCCGCAATTTTCCTTCGGGATAGGCATTGGTCTCAGGATAGAGGTAGATCCCTCCCTTGAGCATGTTGCGATGAAAATCAGATACCAGCGATCCGATATAGCGGGAGGTATAGGGCCGCTTGGTGGCCTGATCAATCTCCTGGCAATACTTGATATATTGCTTCACCCCGGCCGGAAATTTCAGGTAATTGCCTTCGTTGATTGAATAGGTATACCCCTGCATGGGGGTCACAATATCCCGGTGAGACAGAAAAAACTCCCCTATGGACGGATCATAGGTAAAACCGGTTACACCCAGGCCTGTGGTATAAACCAACATGGTGGAGGATCCGTAGAGGATATATCCGGCGGCCACCTGGTCGGTTCCGGGCTGAAGAAAATCCGCCTCTACTGAAGGGGTACCCGTTTCCGAAATCCTGCGATAAATGGAAAAAACCGTACCGATGGATACATTCACATCGATGTTTGAAGATCCGTCCAGAGGGTCCATGCATACGATGTACTTGCCCTCCTTTGAAAGGTCACTCTCAAAATTGACCACGTCCTTCTCTTCCTCTGTGGCCAGACCGCATACTTCGATGCTGGAGCTTAATATGGACTTAAACTGTTCGTTGGCAAAATCATCCAGTTGCTTCACCGTCTCTCCCTGGATGTTTTGCTTTCCTGTTTCCCCCAGGATGTCTGCGAGTCCGGCCATGCTGACCTCCCTGTTCACAATCCTTCCGGCAATGACGATATGTCCCAGAAGGCGTGTCAGATCGCCGGTGGCATAGGGGAAGGCATTTTGCTGCTGGACAATGAACTCATTCATTGTCAAAGCCCTGAATTTCTTACTCATGGTTGAGATCCGTTAACTCTGCGTGTTATAAATGTAACGAAAATTAGATCAAAAGAAGCTGATAAAGTGGCATTTGTGACAGGATTTAACACCGTTTTTATTATGTTTGCCCGCGCAAAACAGCCATGATCCGTAACCCATATCCATCTCATCCTCATTTCTCCGGTCTGACCACTTCACTGGGGGAGGAAGAAGTCAGGATTCAATACCTGGATGGGCTGAGTGGTTCTGCAAGATCGGCCCTGATCCAGGCCTGCCTTAACAAACTGAAAGGGCCCCACCTGTTCCTGTTCCGGGACAAGGAGGAGGCGGCCTATTTTTATACGGATCTGGTTACCCTGGAGGGAACACCAGAGCGCACCCTCTTTTTTCCCTCCTCCTACAAACGTTCGGTTCAGTATCAGCAGACCGATGAAGCCAATATCATCACCCGGACCCAGACCCTTCGCCGTCTGTCGGAACGGAGGGTGGCCAGCTTTATCATCTCCTATGCCGAAGCCCTGGTGGAGTCGGTGGTTACGAAAAAACAGCTTGGCGAATCCACCCTGGAGATCAAACAGGGCGAGAAAATCGATATGGAATTCCTGGAGGAGGTATTACAGACCTACGATTTTCAACTGGTCGATTTTGTTTATGAACCTGGACAATATGCTGTGCGGGGTGGAATTGTGGATGTCTTCTCCTATGCATCCAGTCAACCCATCCGCATCGATTTCTTTGGCGACGAGGTGGATTCCATCAGGATTTTCGACACCGATTCGCAGCGCTCCATGGAGACGGTGAAAAAGGTGAACATCATCCCCAATATCCAGTGGGAACATGAAATGGGTGAAAAACGAATTTCGTTCCTTGACTACATCCCTTCCGGCACCATGCTCTGGATGGACCAACCTGAACTGATCTGTGAACAGGTCCAGGCCCTCTATGAAAAAACTGATTTCAACAGTGAAGATGAAAAGCCCATTCAGAAGGAGCAGTTCCTGATCCCCGGAACCAGGAGTCGGGAAACAGATGGAGCAGTTCAGACAGGTTTTATTCGGTGTTCATCATCACCAGCAGTCTGAACGCAGCTGGCAATTCAATACCACACCACAACCCGCATTTCATAAGAATTTTGAATTGCTCGTCTCCACCATGCGGGAACAGAGTAGCGCTGGATACACCAACTACATCCTCTCGGAAAGTGAGAAACAGCTTGAGAGGCTCAGGGCCATCTTTCATGAAATCGATCCCGAACTGCAATATCAGGCAGTTTGTCAGACCATTCACGAAGGTTTTAGTGATCAGGACCTGAAATGCGCATGGTACACCGATCACCAGATTTTTGAGCGCTACCATAAGTTCAGGTTTCACGACCGCTTCAGCAGGAAGGAATCCATTTCAGTAAAGGAGCTGATCGGCTTGAATCCCGGGGATTACGTGGTTCATGTGGATCATGGAATCGGAATCTTTGGCGGACTCGAGAAGATTGATGTGAACGGGAAGATCCAGGAGGCCATCAAACTGGTATACAAGGACAAGGATGTGCTTTATGTGAACATCCACTCCCTGCACCGTATCACCAAGTACAAAGGAAAAGATACGGGTCCTCCAAAAATCTACAAACTGGGTACAGGTGCCTGGCAGAAGCTGAAGAGCAATACCAAAGAAAAAGGTCCAGGACATTGCCCGGGAACTGATCCTCCTCTATGCAAAACGTAAAGAGCAGAAAGGTTTTCCATTTTCGGCCGACACCTATTTGCAGCAGGAGCTGGAGTCCTCCTTTATTTACGAAGATACGCCCGACCAGCTGAAAGCCACTGAAGACGTAAAAGCAGGAATGGAGGCGGGATTCCCGATGGACCGCCTGGTATGCGGGGATGTGGGATTCGGAAAGACAGAAGTGGCCATCAGGGCAGCCTTCAAAGCAGTAACGGACAGTAAACAGGTGGCCATTCTGGTGCCCACCACCGTACTGGCTTTCCAGCATTCAATACTTTCAGGGACCGGCTCAAGGGTTTTCCCTGCAATGTGGACTACCTGAGCAGGTTCGGACCGCGGCAGAACAGAGGCAGATCAGTCACGAAGACTAAAAGAGGGCGGGATTGACATTATCATCGGCACACACAAGTTGGTGGGCAAGGAGATTGAATTCAAGGACCTGGGACTGCTGATCATCGATGAGGAGCAAAAATTCGGGGTAGGCGTAAAGGAGAAACTAAAACAGATGAAGCTCAATGTGGATACATTAACCCTCACTGCCACACCCATCCCCAGGACCCTGCAGTTCTCCCTGATGGGATCGAGGGACCTCTCCATTATCAATACACCGCCACCCAACCGGCATCCCATCATCACCGAACTGCATACCTTCAATGAAGAGATTATCAGGGAAGCTATCGAATACGAAGTAAACCGGGGCGGACAGGTCTTCTTCATTCATAACCGGGTTCAGAACATCATGGAGATCAAGGATATCGTAAACCGCTTGTTGCCCGGGGTACGTTCGGTGGTTGCCCACGGTCAGATGGAAGGGAAAAAGCTGGAAGCGGTGATGCTTGATTTCATGCAGGGCGATTACGACGTGCTTATCGCCACTACCATTGTCGAATCGGGATTGGATATTCCCAATGCAAACACAATAATTATCAACAACGGGCACCAATTCGGATTGAGTGACCTCCACCAGCTGAGAGGAAGGGTGGGGCGCTCCAATAAAAAGGCATTTTGTTATATTTTTGCACCCCCTGTTACCCTGCTATCGCAAGAGGCCCGAAGAAGGCTGACAGCTGTCGAAGAGTTTTCGGCGTTGGGCAGTGGATTCAACATTGCCCTGCAGGACCTGGATATCCGTGGAGCAGGTAACCTTCTCGGCGCTGAACAAAGCGGATTCATTGCCGATATTGGATTTGAGACTTATAACAGAATCCTTAATGAAGCCATCCTTGAGCTGAAGGAAACAGAGTTCAGTGGCCTATATGATAAACCGGCTCGAAGCACCCCCAAAGACGAAGCGCTATACCGCAGATTGTCATATAGATACAGATCTTGAATTGTTGTTTCCTGATCACTATGTGTCCAACATCAGAGAGCGGGTGGAACTCTACAGGAAACTGGATGCCATCGCCGACCAGGAAGCCCTGAAAGCGTTCACGGAAATGCTAACGGACCGATTCGGTCCACTTGCCACGTCCTTCGGAGGAGTTATTGAAGGTTGTAGAGCTCCGATGGCTTGCCCGAAGGGTTGGTGTTGAAAAGATTGTATTGAAAAAGAGCATACTGATCACGTATTTTGTAAGCAATCCCGATTCAACCTTCTACAAATCGAAAAAATTCCAGGAGGTGATCGGTAACATTCAGGCTCATCCCCTGATCTTCCGAATGCGGGAGGACCAGGATCGCCTGAGCCTGAGAAGTGATCAGGTACATTCAATTCAGGAAGCTTTTGTGATCCTGAATAAATTAGCTAATGAAGCACATCAATGAACCTTGTTCTCGACCTGGGTAACAGCAGTGGCAAGATCGCGGTCTGCGAAGGCACGCAGGTGATTGAATCGGCTGTATATGAAAAAATAACAGGCCGGGAAATTGCTTATTTCAATCCCGGTATAAGGGTATTAAAGGGAGTCATTATCTCTTCGGTGGTGAATGATTCCCGGGAGATGATCGATTACCTGGGAAGTCTTTTCGATCCCTGTATCGAACTGGACCACAATACTTCCATCCCCCTGGTGAACCGATACCTCACACCAGATACCCTGGGGTATGACCGGATTGCTGCAGCAGTGGGCGCATATACTATTTGCCCGGGAAAAACCGTTCTGGTGATAGATGCCGGCACGGCCATTACCTATGATATTGTGACTGCAGGAGGTGAGTACCTGGGCGGAAACATCTCACCGGGACTGGGAATCAGGTTTAAATCATTGAATAAGTACACCAATCGTTTGCCTCTCCTGGAGCGACCCGGAAAAGACTCCTTCGCTGATTGGAACCAGCACCAGGGAGGCCATTGAAGCCGGCGTTGTGAACGGATTATTGTTCGAAATAGACGGATTTATTGCTGCCATACGCCAGGACCACCCTAAGTTACAGGTGGTTTTAACCGGTGGAGATGCAAAATACTTTGAGGGAAAACTAAAAAGTAGCATCTTTGTGGACCTGAATCTGAACCTGATCGGACTTAACAGAATACTGGAGCACAATGCAATTGAGGAGAATTAGCTTATTATTGGTTGCCATTATCATATCTATCCCCCTGTACAGCCAGTTCAATACCTATTCACCCTATACGCGTTTTGCGTTGGGTGACCTGACAAAGAATGGTTTTGCGCAAAATCTGGCCATGGGTGGAACCGGGGTTGCCATTCATGAAAACAACAGGATCAACTATTTGAATCCGGCTGCATCATGCTGCACTGGACAGCACTTCGGTCTATTTTGATTTCGGGCTCAATGCTTTTTTCAACCAGTACCAATTTGAGGACCATATCAGCGCCCGGATGCTCCAAATATTACCAATTCATGGTGGAACATGAATCTCCACCATGTGGCATTTGCATCCTCCATGGGAAAATACATGGGGATTACAGCCGGAATTGTCCCCTACAGCAGCATCGGCTACAGCATCAAACAGGAATACAACGACTATGGATCGGGTACTGCCCTTGGACACATACTATTCGGGCGACGGCGGAATTATGAATTTTTCCTGGGTACTTCCGTGAAGTTTTTTGACCGCTGTCCCTTGGGAGTGACCATGAACTATCTGATGGGCAAACTGTCCCGGGAACGAAAGTGTAGATTTCCCCATGAAGCCGGCAGTCTTATTCTTCCACCTCTTCCACAGAGGAATATGACCTGAAAAAGCCTGTTTTCAGCTTTGGGCCTGCAGTACAAGGAGGTGTTCGAAGATAAATTTTTCTTCTCCCTGGGTGGAGTGTACGATATGAAAACCAATGCAAATGTGGAATCTGAAGTACAAAGTAGCAGAATTCCATATATGCAGGGAATCCCATCCCATCAACGATTCAGTAAGCATATACCCGGAATATAACCTGAGTTCAGATACCACTGGACCAGAATTTTGACCTCCCCCAGAAAATCGGAGTTGGCTTTGCACTGGGAATTCCCAACAAACTTATTGTGACAGGAGATTACCATATGCAGGACTGGACAGGTGCCTTGCCCCGACCAAATTCTCTGGATTCCCAACCCAATTACAGGACCACCAATGCAAACTCATTCCACCTGGGTGCCGAATATACTCCGGATATGGAGGCCCTGAGAGGATATCATAAATACATGACATACAGATTGGGAGGATTTTATTCCAACTGTTACCTATCCGTACTTAAACCCGTCCGGAACCCGGAGCCACAAATGATTATTACCAGTTATCAGATTATGGCATAACATTTGGAGTAGGTTTACCGGTAAGGTCGATAAAGTCCAGCATTAATGTGGCTTTACGCTTGGTACCAGGGGTACTACGGAGTACAATTTAGTGAAAGAAAATTATGGAATTATTACATTTAATGTAACTTTGCACGACCTGTGGTTCCGGAAACGGAGATTTGATTAAACATGGAAAATACTTAGATTGGCATGAAAACGAAAGCCCTCAAATCTGTTTTGCAGCGATGTTGTCCCTTTTTTGGTCCTTCCTGCGATTTCGCAAAAAGGAATTGAGGATGGATCAAAATACGGGAAAGGACAGGATAGTATCAATTGTATCAAAAACCTATCGCTTTACAAGGAATTCTTTAAACACAACAATTACAGGGATGCCATCGGTCCCTGGCGTAAGGTATTCGGGCAATGCCCCGCATCCAGTGAAAAGATGTATGTAGAAGGCGTAACCATGTACAGGAATTTCATTGAATCCGAATCTTCGACCCCCCGTCAGGAAGAGTTGATCGATACATTGATGCTCATCTATACCCGGCGCATGGAATACTATCCAAAAGGAACCGGAGGCATCCTTGGGCGAAAGGGGATTGACCTTCTTGCGATACCGCAGGACCGATGTGGATGCCCTGGAAGAAGGGTATGGATACCTGAAGCAGAGCATCGAGATAGAAAAAGCCAAATCCCGTGATGCGGTAATGGTCACCTTTATCAATGCCAGTATCTCACTGAATAAGGCTGGCAAGATTGAGGACAACAAAGTGATTGATGATTACTTCATGGTTACGCCCATTGTGGACAGACTTCTTGGCAAAAGTTCAAGGTGGGAAAAAGCCAAAGCAAACATCGATGACCTGATGCTGAACAGCGGACTGCTCACCTGCGATGCACTAAACCGCTATTTCGAACCTCAGTTTGAAGCCGGAAAAGAGGACAAGGTATACCTTGAAAAACTGATCAATTTCTATACATCTTCCGGATGTGACAGATCGGACCTTTATGTGGCAGCATCAGAACAGATGTATGTGATTGAACCTGGTCCCAAATCGGCGCACCAGCTGGCTGTCCTGTTCATTGCAAAAAGTGATTTCGATAAGGCCGCGCTCTACCTGAAGGAGGCTGTAGGAGGTTCCGATATTGATAATGAAACCAAAGCCGACTGGTACTATGAGCTGGCCATTGTTTCACGATATAATAAAGATTATTGTGATGCTATCAGACTATGCCAGGCAGGCAGTTCCCTTGAACAGCAAACATGGAAAGGCATACATTGTCATGGGAGATGCAATCATTGATTCACGTGACAACCTTGGAGATGATTTTGATCAGCGCGCTGCATTCTGGGTGGCAGCCGATAAATATGCCAAGGCAAAGGCTGTTGATCCTTCCGTTACTGAAGAGGCCAATAAGAAGCTCAATGACTATTCAACCCAGTATCCCAACCACGAGGAGGTATTCTTCCGCGATATGAAAGACGGTGATTCCTTCCAGGTGAAAGGATGTATCAATGAATACACCACTGTAAGATCAAGGAAATAACCCATCAAGAAGAGATACCATTCAAAAAGGCTGTCCTCAATTTTGGACAGCCTTTTTGTTATATTTGTAATAATGATTTACGCAAATGAGGCATATGATCTGTTTGCTTCTGGTTCTCTTTGCGCTTAGCAAAAGGATGCGAGAATGATATTGAAAAGATATCCATGCTTACCGATGACAGCGAAGTACCCAAGGTTAAAGGAACCAATGTCAAGGTGATCTACAGCGATTCGGCCAAGGTAAAGGTCCAGATTCTTGCGAAATCATTCAGGCAGTTTCCCGATATTGAGAGAGCCATATATGGAGTTCCCCGAAGGCATGGAGGTCTTTTTTTATGATGATTCCATGCAAATTGAATCTGAGATCAGGGCCGATTATGCCATTTACCTGTCGAATGAGAAGTCTTTGGCATGCCACAGGAAATGTGATCGCACGAAGGCTGGATAACGGGGATGCCCTGCACACTGAGGACCTTTACTGGGATGAAGAAGCGAAATTGATCTATTCAGACGCCTATACCAGGATTCAGAATGAAGATGGGATCTTTTACGGGAAACGGGGATTTGAATCGCACCAAAGCCTCACCAACTGGCAGTTAAAAGGGACCAGCGGAACAGTAAATGTACAGGATGAGGAATAGTGTATCAGGTCATTTTTGAAGTAGTATGGTTTGTCCTTGGGGGACTGATGCTTTTTATGGCTGTTGATGTAAGCACCAGTAGCAGTTTCACAGAAAGCTGGTACTATTTCATTTTTTCTGCTCTGGCTTTCCTCATGTATTTTCTCAGAAGAAGAATGCGTATTAACCGTCGTTAAAAACCTCCGGCTTTGCTACTCGTCACCCTTATCCTGGTTTCAATTCTCTTTTCGGCTTTCTTTTCAGGTATGGAGATCGCTTTTATTTCTGCCAACAAGCTTCGCATTGAGATAGACCGGAAACAGGAGAAGTTTCTTTCGGGTATTGTATCCTTTTTTACAAAGAACCCATCCAGATTCATTGCCACCATGCTGGTGGGAAATAATATTGCACTGGTGATCTACGGAATGGCATTTGCCATGGTGCTTGAAGACCCCATCCGGAACGTCACCGGTACACGATCCGACGCCACGGTGCTGCTGATCCAGACCCTGATTTCCACCCTGATCATCCTGCTCACAGCCGAATTCCTTCCGAAAACCCTGTTCAGGATCAATCCCAATAACTCGCTGCGCCTGTTGAGCGTACCCATCCTGATTTTCTATGTACTGCTCTACCCCATTACCATTCTTACCATTGGTATTTCCAGTATCACCATGAGGTACCTGTTAAGGGTAAGACCGGATACTTCATCTTCTGAACCTGTATTCGGCAAGGTGGATCTGGATCATTTTCTAACCACTGTGCAACAGGAACAGGTGACCGGAAGCGAAGAAATAGAAGATCTGAAAATCTTCAAGAACGCCCTTGAATTCTCGGGGCTGAAAGTACGTGACTGCATGATTCCGCGCACGGATGTGATAGCCCTGGAGGCTGATGCTTCAGTGGAGGACCTGGCCAAACGCTTTGTAGACAGCGGTCTGAGCAGGATTCTGATCTACAGCGATACCATTGACAACGTGATCGGGTATGTGAACTCCAAGGACCTGTTCAGGGGACCCGACCACATCAAATCCCATCTGAAATCCATCCAGATCGTACCTGAAACACTTCCTGTTAACAAACTGCTGACCGGATTTATCAAAGAGAGGAAAAACATCGCCCTGGTGGTGGATGAATTTGGCGGTACATCCGGTCTGATCACCACGGAAGACATCATCGAAGAGATATTTGGCGAAATTGAAGATGAACATGACAGCAGCGACCTGGTAGAAAAAAGACTGGATGCTCATAAATTTCTTCTCTCGGGAAGGCACGAGATTGATTACCTCAACGAGAAATATTTCCTCTCCATTCCCAGAATCGGAAGAATACGATACGCTGGCCGGTTATATCATCTACCATTACGAAAGTATTCCAGGAAAAAACACCACTGTTTCACTGGATAACTTCCTGATTACCATCACAGATGTGAGCTCCAACCGGGTGGAAGAGGTCGAACTGACGGTGATCAGCTCCTGATTTCCCAAATTTCATATCCACTATGGTAATTAAACATCTAATTATTACTATATTCGTACGCTCAAATTTTAAGGTATTTATTACGCATAATCAGAATTTTAAATGGCCACATTACAGAATATTAGAAATAAAGCTGGATTGCTTGTAGCTATCGTGATCGGACTTGCACTTTTTGCATTTATTCTTGGAGATTTAATGGGATCAGGGGGATCTACCCTTGGTAAAAGTGCCGTCGCTGAGATCAATGGAAAAGCTATTGGTGTCAATGATTATCTCGACCGTGAAAAGAACCTGCGTGAATTTTACCAGCTCAATGCAGGCGGACAGTCTCTTGATGCTGAAATGGAACGCCAGATCCAACAGGAAACCTGGAGAAGGCTGGTAAGGGAGACCATCATGGACCGCTCATACCAGAAGCTCGGCATCTTTGTCAGTACAGACGAACTGAAAACCATGGTAACAGGAGACCAGTCCATGGGATTCGCCGGGAACCCTGCATTAAGCGAACCGCACCCCATCATCCAGCAGATGTTTGCCAACCCGGAAACAGGAATGTTGAACCGTGCGGTGATGACCAACTACTTCAACGCGCTGGATAATCCGCAATTCGCCCAGGAAAAGAGGCGCTGGTTGTTTATTGAAAAGGAGATCGTTGATGAGAAGATGAATGAGAAGTACCTCAATCTGGTCAGAAAAGGATTTCAGCCCTCATCGCTGGACACGAAGGACTACATGGCCGAAAACGGTAAAAGCGCTGACTTTGCCTATATCTCAAAACCCTTCACTGAGATACCGGATGAAGATATCACATTTACCGAGTCGGACCTGAAAGAGTACTATCGTGTCCATAAGGAGAACTATAAGCAGGGTGCTTCCAGAACCTTCCAGTATGTGGTATTCGAAGTGGTTCCCAGTGAAAGAGATGTTGAGAATGCCAGGTACTGGTCATCTCAGACCAAAGTAGAATTTGAGCGTACCACCGGGGAGGAGATCACCCGCTATATCAATGGCGCTTCGGATGAACCATTCGATGGCAGATATTATACCTACGAGGAAATTCCCGAGATCATCAGGGATTCTGTATTTAACGCACCCGTTGAACAGGTCTTCGGACCCTATCAACAGGAGGAATCCTTCAGGTTGACGCGGGCATATGATTCCCAGATGCGTCCCGACTCTGTCAGGGTCAGACATATTCTGCTGTCACTCCAGGCCTTCAACGGAAACCGCGCTGCCATGACCATCGTCGCCGACAGTCTCGTAGGCGTGATTGAGAACGGTGGCTCATTCAACCAGATTGCAATGGAGTATTCAGCCGACGAAAGCAACCGCACCATTGGCGGAGACCTGGGATGGTTCAAGGAAGGATTTATGGTTAGCGAATTTAATGACGCATGTTTTGAGAATAAAGCGGGCGAACTTGTGACTGCCGAAACTCAATTTGGAACCCATATCATTAAAATTGAGGAACAGAGTCGCCCGGTGAAGAAGATACAGGTAGCTTCCATTGTCAGGAACGTATACGCCAGTGACGAGACAAACCAGGACTATTACAATCGCGCAGTAAAATTCAGAGGGAAAGCCACGGACGTTGAGAAATTTACCGAGCAAGCCCGTGAATTTGGCCTGGATCCAAGATTTGCACCGAACATCACCAAAGACCAGCAGACCATTCCAGGGATTGAGCAACCCACAAGCATTATCAAATGGGCCTATACATCTGAGGTGAACAGTGTGAGCAACATTTTCAGTCAGACCGATGAGAAATACATCGTCGCTGTGCTCACTGAAGCCAAAGAAGAGGGCTACGCAACACTGAAAGATGTAAGGGCAGAGATATTACTGGCTGTAAAAAAAGAGAAAAAAGCTGAAGCGCTTATTGCACAACTCAATGAGCAGCTTGCAGGAGTTTCCGACCTAAACCAGTTCGGAAGGGCAAACAACCAGACTGTGGGTGAAGCCACACAGGTGAAATTTGGCAACACCTATGTACCAGGCGTGGGCCTGGAACCTTATATTGTTGGTGCATCCATGTACCTTCCGGTTGACCAGATATCAAAGCCCCTGGTGGGTGAGAGCGGGGTATTCGTTATTGCGGTAACCAACCGCACCGAAGATGTTCTGACTGAAGTCACGGATGATGCTACACTTTTAAGGCTCAAGTATACCATGGAGTCCAGGAGCAACTACGAGGCTTACAACGCCCTGGTAGAGGCTGCCAAGGTGGAAGACAACAGGTTGGTGCTCTTTTATAACTAGCTCTGGGTTTTCGGTTTCTCGCTTAAAATTTTTGCAGGCAAAAATTTATAGGCTTCGAAACCCGAAAACCCTCCGCAAGGAGGGTTGGTTTGCCCGACAAATACTCGCTAGAGCAAAACAAAATATGAAAGAGGAGAAGGCTGTTCCTGGAGGGGCAGCCTTTTACTTTTGCTCCAGGAAAAGCTTCTTTAATTCCACTGCTTTCCATTCCCCCCTTACAGGACGCAATCCAAGAATAAGGTCGCCGGTGCCGGTGATTTCAATTTCACCCAGTTCAAGGGTTTCAAATTCTCCTTCGGTAGGATGGACCTCCGCTTCCAGCGTACGGTCTCCTACCCCCATGGATATTTTGCTGGTTTCCTCGGATTTCATGAGCGCCTTTACGATATAGATCCCGGGAGAAGTGGTATTGAACATCCACTCCATCCAGGCCCGGTCATCAACCCAGTTGGAGATCAGCGCCTCATCACCGGTGCCACTTAACACCATATGGGTTCCGTAACCAGGATTATGGATATCTGCAAAGTCTGCAGGTAGATTAATCAATTGATTGTTCAAAGAAGGCATATTGCTGATTATATCAAGAATCCCCTTGGTTTCGACTACAATAACAGTATTGATAGGATCGGGGCATGCTTCGGGCAGGTCAATGATCAAATCAGCCTGATCCTTGTGGAAGGAAAGTTGTTGATCCGGATCAGTTAAAAGAGACACCCTTTTTACCTTTGTATTCACGCCGGGCACTTTTAAAATCTGATCTTCGGGCCAGTCGAAAACATGCAGGTAAAGCTTGTTTCCCTTATTGGTTTTTTGCTTTGTGCACCGGCCCCACGGCAATTTAAAAAAGGGACTGGCCGTGGTGCCGTAAATCGATTCTCCGTTGATGTCCATCCACTGTCCAATGGCCTCCAGGCGTTCAATACTGGGAGCGGGGATCAACCCTTCAGCAGTGGGGCCAACATTCAACAGGAGATTCCCTCCTTTGCTGGCAATATCCACCAGCATACGGATGAGGGTTTTAGAGGATTTCCAATTATGGTCATAATGCTTGTACCCCCAACTGGTGTTCATGGTCATACAAACCTCCCAGTCATAATCCAGACCGGTGGGTGGCACATGTTGCTCCGGGGTGGAAAAATCCCCAGGCCAGGGCCTGTAAAGGCGGTTATTGGTGAGCATGTCCGGATACTTATCAGCCACATCCTGAAGGGCCAAAGCTGCCTCTTCGGTCATGCCCCGAGGCGTATCCCACCACAGAATATCCAGGCCACCATAGTTTTCCAGGATTTCCTCCACCTGGGGAATGGCTTTCCCTTCAATATAACTCATCAGGGGTTCACGCACCATGTCAGTATCCCAGTGTGGTTCCCCCTGTTCAATATTCCCATAGGTTCCGCCCGGTTCGTGCCAGTCCTGTGCCTGAGAATAATAGAATCCCAACCGCATCCCGTGCTTTTCACACGCTTCTGCCAGCTCCTTCAATGGATCCCGGTCGAAAGGAGTGGCATCAACAATGTTGTACGCGCTGGCTTCAGATTTGAACATGGCAAATCCATCGTGGTGTTTTGAGGTGATCACAATATACTTCATACCAGCCTGTTTGGCTGCGATCACCCAATCTTCAGCATTGTATTTCACCGGATTGAATGTTTCGGCCAGCTTTTCATATTCAGCCACCGGTATTTCGGCCCGTGCCATGATCCACTCACTGATGCCCGGGATCTGTTCTCCTTTCCACTCGCCAGCTGGCTGGGCATACAATCCCCAGTGGATGAAGAGTCCAAAACGTGCTTCTCTCCACCACTCCATCTTTTGATCATGCTCAGAGAGTGGCTGGTCTGTTCCGGATGGCTGGTTCGGAGTACAGGAGAGGAGAAGAGAAATGGTTCCGATAATGAGAAGGGCCTTTTTCATGGTCTGTAAGTTTTAGTTCTACAAAAACATATAGGGATAGCACACAAGGTGCATGCCTTCATGCGTTGCAAAGGATTTTCGGGTTTTGAAGCCGACTTCCCCTGCGGAATGATACTGTACTCCGATGCCTTCTTTTTGCGAAGCAAAAAACAGCGAGGATACAGTATCATGTAGCTCAGTCTACATTGTCGTGCAGATAGCTGTTATCAGACTTCAGTTTGGGGCCCTCCACGTTGTCACCTTCGTCGGTGAGACGGTAGCGGGAAACCTCCTCATCCTCTGAGTGCTTCTTTTGCTCGATGGGGATCTTTTTACGGATGTAGGCCGGAACGTTCTCCAACTCTTCGATCTCATCGTTGGCATTGGAGAGTGAGCCCCGTTCCCTCATCCGCTCGTGGGTTTCTTTCAGAATCCTCACCCGTTCGGCCATCTTCTTCTCCTTGTCTTCAGGTGTCGAATCGGGCGACTGGTCCATAAGCATATACTCCTCGGCATCTTCCTTGTCCTTGATCCCGAATTCCAGGGATACCTGGCGGGGTATGGCATTGGAGTGGGATTCGACCTGCGATGCATCATGACCCGGATCCCGCAGGGGAACGATGTGCTTATCCTTCTTCCCGATATAGAGCTCAGGAATGCTGTTCATTTTGAATCCGGTGGCTATGATGGTGACACTGATCTCTTCACCCAGTGACTCATCATTGCCCATACCCCAGATCAGTGTGGTATTGCGTGAAGTGGCACTGACAACATAGTCCGTGATCTCCGAGATTTCATCCATGGTGATCTCCTCGGTTCCTGAAGTTATATTGAGCAGAACACTCCTTGCTCCGGTGATATCATTGTTATTCAACAGGGGGGAGGTAAGCGCTGCAGCTATGGCCTGCTGAGCCCTATCCTCTCCAGATGCGGTGGCCGATCCCATGATGGCCACCCCACTTTTGCTCATGACAGTCTGTACATCGGCAAAGTCTACATTGATGTACCCGTGCACGGTAATGATCTCGGCAATACCTTTGGCTGCAATGGCCAGCACATCATCGGCTTTATCAAATGCATTGCTCACCTTCAGATTCCCATAAATCTCCCTTAACTTTTCGTTGTTAATCACCAGAAGGGAGTCCACATGGTCTTTCAGCGCGTTGATCCCTTCGATGGCCTGGTTGATGCGCTCGGGGCCTTCAAAGCGAAAGGGAATGGTTACTATGGCAACAGTTAATATTCCCATCTCTTTTGCCGTCTGCGCTATTACCGGAGCGGCACCGGTTCCGGTTCCCCCACCCATACCTGCGGTAATGAAGACCATGTTGGTGTTACTTGAAATCACCTCCTTGATCCGATCCAAACTCTCAAGGGCCGCTTCGCGGCCTATTTCGGCTTTGCTCCCGGCACCCTTGCCCTCGGTAAGGGCATCTCCCAGTTGTAACTTTATAGCTACCGGACTGTTATGCAGGGCCTGGGCATCGGTATTGCATACCACGAAATTCACATCCTGAATTCCCTTGTTGTACATATGGTTCACCGCGTTGCTGCCACCGCCTCCCACACCGATCACTTTGATGATGGATGAGCGGTCAAGCGGCAGGTCGAAATTCATTAAATCTTCCATGGTTCAGGTTTTCTACATTTTTACATCAGTCTCATCGAAAATATCACTGAGCGTGTTTTTCAGGTTGTCAATAAGGACTTTCCCTTTCTTACGGGACCTTTTTGACTTCTTCTCCACGAGGTCATCCGCAAGGCTCTCCTCTTTTTCTTCCCCTGCAGGAACATGCTCATCGATGATCATCTCTTCCTTATTTTCATTGTAATACTCCAGCCCTTTAAGCAGGAGTCCCACCGAGGTAGAGTACATGGGCTGGTTGATCTCATCGGGAGTGTCTGCAGCCATCTTTTCTCCAGGGAAACCAATCCGCACATCCATCCCTGTTTTGAATTTTACCAGTTGGTTCAGATGTTTCAGCATGGAGCCCCCCCCAGTAAGGACGATACCCGCGCTCAGTTTATCCATGTATCCGGAATTTTCAATCTCGTAACTTACTGCGTCGATGATCTCCTCCATTCTCGACTGGATAATATAGGCCAGGCTTTTAAAACTGATCTCTTTGGGGTCTCTCCCGGAGATCCCCGGAATGGTCACTACTTTATCTTCGGCAGCCAGGTCTCCCAGGGCTGATCCAAACTGAACTTTTAGTGATTCGGCCTGTCGCTGGAGAATGGCACAGCCCTCCTTGATATCCCTTGTAAGGACATTGCCACCGAAAGGAATCACTGCAGTATGCCTGATCACATCATCATAGTACACAGCCACATCGGTGGTTCCGCCTCCAATGTCTACCAGGGCCACACCTGCTTCCATCTCATCGTCGGTAAGCACTGCGGAACTGGACGCCAGTGGCTCCAGAACCAGCTGCTTCACATCCAGTCCAACCCTGTTGATGCATTTACTAATGTTGCGGGCCGAAGAGATCTGTCCGATCACAATGTGAAAATTGGCCTCCAGGCGCTTTCCAAACATACCTACCGGATTCTTCACACCGGTCTCACTATCCACAATGTAGTTCTGAGGCAGCACATGGATGATCTCTTCACCCACATCCACCGGGATCTTGTACATGTCATCGATCAGGTTCTGCAGGTCGTTTCGCGTGATTTCATCATCATAGGAATCCCTGTTGATGTAACCCCTGTTCCTGACAGACTTGATATGCTGTCCTGCGATACCCACAAATACCTCGTTGAATTTGATACCCGATTGTTCGATCGCCTCTTCTGAGGTGGTCTGGATCGCATTGACAGTTTCCTCGATATTGAGAACTACCCCCCTTTTGACCCCCTTTGATGCAGTCTGGCTGATGCCCAGGACTTCAAGCTTGCCCTGCTCATTCATCTGTCCCACCAGGCTCACGATTTTCGTGGTCCCAATGTCGACCGCAGCTACTACTTTTCCGTTTGTTGCCATAGTATTAACGTTTAGTACATATAACTTGGTTCGTATATTTCAGATTGATTGTTTTGTATTCATTCCATCCATGCCTGGAAAGTCCCTGTGCGTACAACAATTCCAGATTTCTCAATTTCTTTTCCCACTGTTCCATGCTTCCCAGTAGTATCTGGTGCGCCCCCACACGTGGGATCAATTCATATTCACCCCTGCTATTCACGTAGATCTGTACCACCTGCTGGTTCCAGAATTCATGTTCTGCCAGGTATTCACAGAACCGGTAGATCTCTGCCAGTCTGCCCCTGGCGATATCACTGGTTCCTGGGTCAGGTATACTTCCCGAAGCAAGCATGATCAGGGGTGTGAAGCGGTCCGATAAGGGGAGTATCTTCCCCTCTGTGTCCAGGTAATAACCCCGCTGCCCGTCAGGTAAAATCCTGACCAATGGCACCCGCTGTTCCACGCTGATGGACAGCCTGCCTGAGATATCTTTACTCACCTCCGCATTCTTAATAAACCGGTTCTCCTCAATTTTTCTCTCCAGGTTCCTGGTATTGATCTGTGACAGGGGATATCCCTGAAGTTGTGATTCGGCGAGTTCAATCATGTTTCTCACATCGCTCCGCGTCACAAAACGATTGTCGAGTGTATCGCCCAGGATTACATCGATGCGGTTGCAAAGCACCTCTTCCGATTCTCCGGATACAAATCCCATCATCACAACAAACCATGCTGCGATCCCAATCCAGGTCAATATTTTGGCAATTTTCTTAATCATCTCTCTCCATCCAATACCTGATGGGTGAAACAAACTGGTTAATATCTCCTGCCCCCATTGTTACCAGCAATCCGGGCTCCTGCTCCATGATAACCTTCAACACCTGTTCTCTTTTAACCAGGACCTTTTCACTCAGCTTCACCTGGTCAAAAATCAGGGACGAGGTCACCCCCGGAATGGGTTCCTCCCTCGCAGGATAAATTTCCATGAGGATCAGTACATCAAGAAGCTCAAGGCTTCTGGCAAACTCATCTGCAAAATCCTGGGTCCGGGAAAAGAGATGCGGCTGAAAAATCCCGGTGAGCTTCCGATCCGGAAACATTTTCCTCACCGAACTGAGGAATGCCCTGATCTCCTCCGGATGATGGGCATAGTCATCAATATATATCTTCCCTTTCTTTTGAACCTGCAGGTCGAACCTGCGTTCCACCCCCTTATAGCCCGCAATATTCCTGGCAATGATCTCAGGAGCCAAACCCATCTGGTGGGCTACAGCTATGGCTGCTACTGCATTTTCCACGTTCAACAGGCCAGGAATTTTAAGCTTGATCTCTGGGATTACCAGATGGGGGGTAACGACTGTAAAATGGTATCCGGTTCCATGCGACACCAGTTTGGTCGTATGATAGTCCGCAGCGGGATCGCTAACATGGTAAGTAAAGCATTCAACGTGATCGGGAATGGCCGGTTCCAAACCCAGCTTCCTGATCAGTTTTCCTTTTTCCCTGATCTGTCCGATAAAAGATTCAAAACCCCTGACAATGTTCTCCTTCGATTGATAAATATCCAGGTGGTCTGCATCCATGGAAGAAACCACCGCTACTTCGGGAAAGAGGGTGAGGAAAGAGCGGTCATATTCATCAGCTTCGGCGATAATTACTTTTGAGGCCGGATCAAGATAGAAGTTACTCCGGGTGTTCTGACTGATGCCTCCGAGGAAGGCATTGCAGCCAAGGACCGATTCATGAAGAATGTGGGCCACCATGGTTGAAATGGAGGTTTTTCCATGGGTGCCGGCAATACCGATTCCCCGCCCTGTATTAAAAACTTCTCCAAGGGCTACTGAGCGTTTGATCACCCTGAATCCACGTTTGCGGAAGTAGTTCAGTTGCTGGTGATCCTCGGGAACTGCCGGAGTGAAGATTACCAGGGTCCGCTCGGGATTCCGGAAGACATCCGGTATCAATACCGAGCGGTCCTTGAATTGAATATCGATTCCCTCTCGTATCAGCTGGTCTGTCAGTGCTGTGGATACACGGTCATATCCAGCCACCTGCTTACCCTGGCTTACAAAGTACCGGGCCAAGGCACTCATCCCGATGCCGCCTGCACCAATAAAATAAACGCTATCCAGGTTTGTCCAGATCATGCCGATTTAATAGTGTTAAAAGCCTCCCTTGCAATCCTCTCGGATGCATCGGGGATGGCCAGTTGCTTTATATTGTCTGATAATTCCTTTTGTCTCACCTGATTAAAGACCAGCTTGAGCATGGCTTCCACAAGTCCCTCCAAGGCATCCCTGTCATGGATCATTTCCGCTGCATTGCGTGATGCAAGGGCCTCTGCATTCCTTGTCTGATGATCCTCAGCCACATTGGGCGACGGAACAAGGATCGCCGGTTTTCCAATAATGCACAACTCGGATATGGTAATGGCCCCTGCCCTGGAAACAATCACATCAGCCACATGATAGGCACCCTCCATCCTGGATATAAAAGGCAGTACCCGGACGTTTTTCAATCCGCTTTCTGCCACAACTTTTTCTACCTCTTCATGATATAATTTCCCACATTGCCAGATGACCTGCACATCATCCCTGTCCAGTTTTCCCAGACCACTGGTCAGACTCTGATTAATGGTTCTGGCACCCAGGCTGCCACCCACCACCAGACAGGTCTTTTTCCCATCTTCAAGTCCGAATTCCTTCAGGTCTGCACTTCGGTTGCCCGTATTGCTTACCAGGTGTCGCCTGATGGGATTCCCGGTAATAACGATCTTTTCGGAAGGAAAATACCGGTCCATTTTTTCATAAGCAACGCAGATGACTTTCGCTGATTTAGCCAACAACCTGTTGGTCATCCCGGCATAGGAGTTCTGCTCCTGGATCAGGATAGGGATCCCCCTGCGGGCAGCTGCCTTCAGGATGGGTCCGCTGGCGTACCCACCCACACCCACGGCCATATGGGGCCTGAATTGCCGTATGATCCTGCGCGAGATCCATAAACTGGTCGCCAGCTTAAAGAAAAAAGTCACATTCTTCAGTGTAAGCCTCCTCTGGAAGCCTGCCACTGGCAATCCCTCAATGGAGTATCCCGCTTCGGGGACCTTCTCCATCTCCATACGCCCCCGGGCCCCCACAAACAGGAATTCCGTTGCGGGATGCATCTCCTTGATGGCATCGGCAATGGCAATGGCCGGGAATACATGACCCCCTGTCCCGCCACCTCCTATGAGGATTCTGTATGTGTTTTCCTTACCCATTTACTTCAAATTCGGGCCGTTTATTCTTTTTTGTCTCTTCCTCTTTTACATCCTCCGGCGCAACAGGTGCAGCGGCATCTGTAATCTCAGCACCTTCCGCTCCCTCTTCACCTGGCACTGTGGACTGGGCACTGGGCACTTCTTTCGTGCCCCAGCTGACGGAAAGGATCATGCCAGTAGCCATGCTGGTAAAGAAGATGGAGGATCCTCCCATACTCACCAGCGGCAGGGTCTGACCGGTTACCGGCACCAGACCCACCGCCACAGCCATATTCACAAAAGCCTGCAGAACAAGGCCCATGGAGAGCCCGAATGCAAGGAAGGCTCCGTAGGTGCTTCGGCTTCTTCTGATAATCAATCCTGCCCTGAAAAAAAGCCAGAGATAGAGAGCCAGTACCAGAATGCCTCCCACCAGGCTGCCATACTCCTCAATGATAATGGCATAGATGAAATCGGAATAGGGATGGGGCAGCAAATTTCGCTGTGTACTGTTCCCCGGCCCTTTCCCGAAAAGACCTCCCTGGACAATGGCCACTTTGGCCTGGTCGGCCTGGTAGCTGTCCCCTTCGCCATCCAAAAAAGTCTCAATGCGGTGCTGCCAGGTCGCAATCCGTCCCTGTTTATTAAGAAGCAGGGCTCCTCCTACGAATAAAGAGAGGGCAAAAACTCCGGTAACGACCATGAGGGCCAGATACTTCACAGGAATTCGTCCCACAAACATCAGTGCAAAGGCAGTAGCAAACAAAAGTACAGCCGTTGAAAAGTTTGCCGGCAGGATCAATGCACAAATTCCAACAATGGCCAGGGAAACCTTGCCAAATACCTCCTTGAAATCCCGGATGTTGTTCTGGTTTACCGAAAGCACCTTGGCCAGGTACATGATCAGCGCGATCTTCGCGAAATCAGAAGTCTGAATGGTGAGTCCGGTCCCCGGAATCTGCAACCACCGCGTGGCTTCATTGATGTTCTTTCCTGCCACAATGGTAAGCACCAGCAGGGGAATGGCCAGGTAGAGCGCCACCACAGATACCCGGCTGAACACACGGTACGGCACCAGGTGAACAAAGAAAATAATCATCAGACCCAACAAAATGAATTTTAGCTGCCTGAAGAGATAGAAAAAGGTATTACCCCCCCGGTGCTGGTATGCCAGCGACCCGGTGGAGCTGTAAACCGACAGAAGGGATATGACCAGGAGGATCAATATGACCAGCCAGATAACCCTGTCGCCTTTTATGTACCTTTTCAATTTCACAATTAATTATCTATTACCCACTATCAGTTATCGTTTTCTGTTTGCTTTCACCTTGTACCTTTCACCTCATTCTAGAGGGATCTGACCGCATCTTTAAACTGTCTTCCCCGGTCCTCAAAACTGGTGAACAAATCAAAGCTGGCACAGGCTGGTGAAAGCATGACCGTCTCGCCGTCCCTGGCCAGGTAGTAAGCCGCCTTGACCGCATCCTCCATGCTGCCTGATTCCACGATGGATTCGACCTTGCCTGTAAAGGCCTGTATAACGCGTCCGTTGTCTTTACCCAGGCAGACGATGGCTTTCACTTTGTTCTCGACCAGGTTGTTCAGTTCACTGTAGTTATTTCCTTTGTCCACACCGCCCACGATCCAGACCATCTTACCCTTCACACTCTCCAGTGCGTACCAGGTTGCATTCACGTTGGTGGCCTTGGAATCATTGATGAAGTTAATCCCGTGAACCTTGGTGACTGTTTCCAGCCTGTGTTCCACCCCCTGGAAATCCATGAGGGCCTCCCTGATTACCTCATTCCTGATCTTCAGGACATTCCCGGCAATCCCGGCTGCCATGCTGTTGTAGGTATTGTGTCGCCCTTTGAGGGATAATTCTTCTACCGACATGGAAAAATCCACATCATCGAATTCAATACGCATCATGGCATCATCTTCCACCCAGGCCACATCATGTTCCTTTTTCTGGTAAGCAAAGGGAAGCTGTTGTGCTTTGGATACAATTTTTTCCAACTCCTTGATGGTGATTTCATCGTCGGAACAAAAAACGAAATACTCATCTTCGGTAAGATTCTGCCCAACCCTGAATTTGGAGTCAATGTAATTCTGGAAATTATAATCATACCGGTCCAGGTGATCGGGGGTAATGTTCAGAAGAATGGCAATATCCGCTTTGAACTCATACATCCCATCCAGTTGAAAGCTACTCAATTCCAGCACATAGTAGTCGTATGTTTCGGTGGCCACCATGAAGGCAAAACTGCGCCCCACATTTCCTGCGATTCCCACATTCAGACCTGCTTTCCGCATCATGTGATGAATGAGCGAAGTGGTGGTGGTTTTCCCGTTGCTGCCTGTGATGCAAATCTTCTTGGCATTGGTATACCGGCCCGCAAACTCAATTTCAGAAATGATCTTGACCTCCTTTTTCCGAAGCAGCTTGATGATCGGGGCACTTTCCGGGATACCCGGACTTTTGATAACTTCCGTTGCATTGAGGATCAGTCGCTCCGTGTGTCCTCCCGATTCATACAGTACCTGGTACTCGTCCAGCAGATCCCGGTAGAAAGGTTTGATCTTCCCGGCATCTGAAACAAATACATCATATCCTTTCTCCTGGCAAGTATGGCTGCTCCGGTCCCACTTTCTCCGGCTCCAAGGATCACTATTCGTTCTCTGTTTTCCATAGGGTTAGCGTGGTTTTGAGTTATCTTATTTTTAGGGTTACAATGGTAATCACCGCCAGCATGATCCCCACAATCCAGAACCTGGTAACGATTTTGGGTTCGGGGAATCCTTTTTTCTGGTAGTGGTGATGGATGGGCGACATGAGAAAAATCCTCCGGCCCTCTCCGTATTTTCTTTTGGTTTGTTTGAAATAACTTACCTGCAGGATCACCGAAAGGCTCTCCAGCAGGTAGATGCCGCAGAGAATGGGGATCAGCAGTTCCTTGCGAATAATCACTGCAAATACCGCAATGATGCCGCCCAGCGCCAGGCTTCCCGTATCACCCATGAAAACCTGGGCAGGAAAGGAGTTGTACCAGAGGAATCCGATGGTGGCACCAATAAAGGCACCGGCAAAGATCACCAGCTCACCTGCATAGGGTATATACATGATATTCAGGTAATTAGAATAAATGGCATTGCCTGAAAGCCAGGCCAGTATCCCCAGGGTCACACCGATAATGGCGGCTGACCCGGTGGCCAGCCCATCCAGTCCGTCCGTGAGGTTGGCCCCGTTGGAGACCGCCGTTACAATAAAAATGACTGCCAGAACGAAAATGATCCAGACCAGCGGATCGGCATATTTCCCCGCAAACCAGACCAGCCATGAATAATCAAATTCATTGTTTTTTACAAAGGGAATGGTGGTCAGCGGTCTTTTGTGCTCATCAACAACAAAGAGGTTTCCTGCATTGTCCACCTGCATCTCCTCTGTTTTAAATTCAGCGAAGTTATCCTCGTTGATGGTGATCCGTTCCCGGATCATCACATCATCACTCAGAAAGAGTGTGACTCCCACAATAAGGCCCAGTCCCACCTGTCCGATGATCTTGAATTTCCCCCGCAAGCCCTCTTTGTTCTTCTTGAATACCTTGATGTAATCATCCAGAAACCCGATACCTCCCAGCCAGATGGTGGTAACGAGCATCAGGATGATATAGATGTTGGTCAGGTTGGCAAAAAGCAGTACCGGGACCACGATGGATGCCAGGATAATGATCCCTCCCATGGTGGGGGTTCCCTGTTTCTGCGACTGGCCCTCCAGTCCGAGGTCCCTGACCGACTCGCCAATCTGTTTGCGGTGGAGAAACTTGATGATCCGCTTACCCATCAGCATAGAGATCACCAGGGAGGTGATGACCGTGAATGCGGCCCGGGAGGAGAGATACTGGAACATTCCGGCCCCCGGGATATCAAACTGTTCAAGATATGCAAACAGATGGTAGATCATTGTTTCAGTTTAAATTCTGTTGAAGGATTTCCAAATCATCAAAAGGGAGCCTCTCCTTCCCAATCAACTGGTAATTCTCATGCCCTTTCCCGGCTACCAGGATAATATCGGCCGGACCGGCAAGCATGCAGGCCGTCCTGATCGCCTCCTCCCGGCTGGTAATCCTGAGAACGCTCTCCCTTTTTTGCTGCGGCACGCCCTCCATCATATCATCCAGGATGGCCTCCGGATCTTCATCCCTGGGATTATCTGAAGTGAGGATCACCCTGTGGCTGGCCTCAGCAGCAATCCGGGCCATCATGGGACGCTTGCCCCTGTCACGGTTTCCGCCTGCTCCTACCACTGTAATGATCTCTCCATTTCGAATATTTACCTCCCGGATGGTTTCCAGTACCTTGTTCAGGGCATCGGGCGTATGTGCATAATCAACAATTCCTGTGGTTCCCTTTTCCGAAGCATAGGTTTCAAACCGGCCTTTTACTGCGTCCACCTGGCTCAGCTCCCTGAGCACATCCCCGGATTCCTCACCTGAAAGCATGGATACAGCATAGGTGCAAACCATGTTGCTGGCGTTAAAACGGCCCGGAAGCCTTACCCATACCTCCGATCCGTTGATCTCCATTGAAGATCCCTCCAGGTGCATCTCCTTGATCTTTCCCCTGAATTCACTCAGCGACCTGAGGCTATAGGAGTGTGGCGTGGCCCGGCAATTCTGAAGCATTACCTTCCCGTGCTTATCATCCCCGTTGACCAGTGCAAATGCCTGGGATGGGAGGCTGTCAAAAAAACGTTTCTTCACATCCAGGTACTCCTTAAAATCTTTGTGGTAATCCAGGTGATCGCGGGTGAGGTTGGTGAATACACCACCATTAAAATCAAGACCAGCGATGCGGTCCTGGTGAATGGCATGGGAAGATACCTCCATGAAGCAGTACCCACAGCCCGTATGAACCATCTTCCTCAAATAGCCGTTGAGCTGTATGGGATCCGGTGTGGTGTGGGTAGCAGGATGAGAGTCCTCCCCCACCAGTACCTGGATGGTGGAGAGTAAACCGGCCCTGTAACCAAGTCTTGTATAGATCCGGTGAAGAAGCGTTGCAATGGTGGTCTTTCCATTGGTCCCGGTAATACCCACCAAATGCAAGTCCCTGGAGGGATGACCGAAATAGGCTGAGGCCATCAGGGCCAGGGCGATCCTGGACTGTTTCACCTTAATCCATGTGACATCCCCATATCCCGGCAACGGGTCTTCCTCGGAAACCACTGCTGCTGCACCCGAGGCAAGGGCCTGACTGATGAATTGGTGTCCGTCGGCTCCGCTACCCCGTATGGCTGTAAAGAGATCGCCTGGTTCCACCGAACGTGAATCAAAAGTGATCCCGCTGATCTCTGCTTCAGTAGTCCCGATCACCTGCAGGGTCTCCAGTTCCAATATGATTTCATTCAGCTTCAACTATCCTTTTTTGATACTCATTTGTAATCTGACTTCCATACCTTTTCTGATCCTGGCTCCGGCCTGGACCGACTGTTGCCGAACGGTTCCCCGACCGTCAACCACCACCCTGATCCCCTGGCTCTCCATGAGATACAATGCATCTTTCAGCCCCATATCCACGACATTGGGCACAAGTGCCTCGGGAATCTCCCTGTTATTCAGAACCATTCCGGCCGGAGTGCTGCGGGTGGATACCCAGTCACCCTCATCCGCCACCTGGTGGATGGGAAGTCCCAGCTTGGTATATGTATATTCAAGGGCCTCCTTCTGCCCGCTTTTTGCATAAGGCGCCTGGATTTCCTGTTCGGCCAGTTCCATCGAACCGTCGTGCATCTCATATTCCCTCACGTAGATCCGGTCGGTAACTTCCCGGAAAATGGGTCCTGCTACGAGGTTCCCGTAATAAATATGTTTGGAAGGAGCCATCACCACCACGATGCAGGAGTACTTGGGATCATCGGCCGGGAAATAACCGGCAAAGGAGGCCTGGTAGAGGGACTTGGTATATCCCTCCTTGCTCAGAGACACCTGGGCAGTGCCGGTCTTCCCTGCAATCTGGTAATGGCTGTTGGAAAGATTTCTGGCAGTGCCGTTCTCCACCACCCCTTCCAGCATCTCTTTGATGTGACCCAGTGTTTCCCTGGAACAAATGTGGTTATTGAGTACTTCTGTTTGAAAACGCTTCACAGTTTTTCCGTGGGAACGCATCTCCTCCACGAAGACCGGCTTGATCATCTTTCCATCGTTGGCAATGGCATTATAGAATGCCAGAATCTGAAGGGGAGTCATCCGGACCTCGTAACCGATAGACATCCATGGAAGGGTGAGACCCGACCATAATTCACTGTCCGTATACTTGATCTCTGGCTTTCCCTCCCCTTTGATCTCGATACCCAGCTTCCGGTTCAGTCCCATCTCATACAGGCGATCCACGAACTGCTCCGGTTTTTTTTGATAATTTTCATTCACCAGCATGGAGATTCCCACATTGGAAGAGGCTTCAAAGGCGCGTTTCACAGTAATCTCCCCAAGGCCCTCATCCCCGCTGTCCTCCATTTTCTGACCGTAATAGTGGGTCACCCCGTTTCCCACATCAATCATCTGATCGGGGCTTACATAGGCATCTTCCAGCAAGGCGATCATGGAAGCCAGCTTGAAGGTTGATCCAGGTTCGGTACTTTCCCCTATGGCATAGTTGTAATCCTCCCTGTAATTTCCATCTTCGCCCCTTGCCAGGTTGGCAATGGCCCTCACTTTTCCGGTTTTCACCTCCATGAGCACGACGGTCCCGTGCTCGGCCCCGTGACGCAGCAGCTGGGTATGCAACGCATTCTGGGCCACATCCTGAAGGTCTACATCAATGGTGGTCACTATGTCGTAGCCGTCTTCGGGCTCAATCTCATTGGCATCATTAATGGGCATCCAGATATCCCCGCGGATCTTTCTCATGAGGCGGTACCCTTCGACCCCTTTCAATTCTTTTTCATAAGCTCCTTCAATTCCCACCACGCTGCGGAGGTCTCCGCTCATGGTATATCCCACAGTCCGGGCAGCCAGCATTCCATAGGGACGAATCCGTTTGTTCTGTTGCACATAAATCGCACCTCCCTTGAATTTTCCCAGATTGAAAATGGGGAACTCCTTCACCTGCTGCAACTGGGTGTAGGTCACATTGCGCTTGACCAGGTAGTAGCGGTTGCCACTTTCACGGGCCCTGACCAGTTCACGTTTGTAGGTAGACCAGCTCCGGTCCTTGAACAGATCAGAGAGTGACCTGGACAGTTCGTCCACACCCCGGTCGAATATTTCATTGGTGAAGGATTCTGATCGAAAATCCATCCGTATTTCATAGAAAGGAACGTCAACAGCCAGCAGGCGCCCGTCGGATGAATAGATATTTCCCCGGTTGGGCTCGATCACCTTGTGCCGAACTGTACTGTTCTCTTCCTGGGCCCATTGATCCTTCTCGAAAAACTGCAGGTGCAGCGCCTTTCCGAAAATGAGCAGGCCAGCGATCAGCATCAGGATATAAACCAGTGATGCACGAACAAGTATGTCCCTTTTTAATGACATGTTATTCTTTCCTATCGATCAGTTTCTTTGGCGGTTCAAGATTCTCTTCCAGTCCAAGTTCATACCGGTTCACCAGCCTGACCACTTCACTCTGCCGGCTGATCCGCACCAGGTCGGATGAGATGGTGATGGATTTGGCGCGAAGTTCCTTCACATCCCCCTGAAGCTGGCTCAGCCGGATCACAGTTTTTTCAGCATGGTTTCTGTTGGCAATGGAAGCAAAGGCAACCAGTACCAGCAACAGGATAAAACGGGACTGCTTCATCACCGACTTCCTTGTGAGCACGTTACCATCCAGCAAATCACGAATGGAGAAGGAACGATCCTTCTCCTCCATGGAGGTATCAAATTCTATGTTTCGCTTCTCTTTTGCCATCAGTCTGTTCTTTCTGCTATTCTCAGTTTGGCACTCCTGGCCCGGTTGTTCTCTTCCAGTTCTTCCGGGGAAGGGACGATCACACTTCGGTTCACCAGTTTCCAGGGAGTCTGGGGCTGTCCGTAAAAATCTTTGGCAAGCGCTCCCTCCAGGTTTCCTGAACGCATGAAGTTCTTGACCATGCGATCTTCGATGGAGTGATATGAAATAACCACCAGCCTGCCCCCCTGCTTCATGCTGTCTGTGGTCTGCAGAAGCATCTCACCCAGGGCGTCCATTTCTGCATTCACCTCAATCCGCAGCGCCTGGTATACCTTGGCCAGGAACTTGCTTGGTTTGCTCCTGGGAATAAACCTGCGGAGGGCCTCTTCCAGATCCCCCGTGGTTTGCAGCTTCCTCTCCCTCCTTGCATGATCAACAGCCATGGCAAGGGCTTTCCCATTTCCCAACTCTCCGTATGACCAGAAGATCTTCGACAGACTCAGCCACAGTGTATTCATTCAACACCTGTGCAGCTGTCACGCGTCCACGCACATCCATGCGCATATCAAGCTCTGTATCTGATTTAAAAGAGAATCCCCGGCCGGGATTATCAATCTGGTGAGATGAGATACCCAGGTCAGCCAATATTCCGTCAACCTTCTCAATGGCATGGTATCTCAGGTAATTCCTTACATATCTGAAGTTGGCCCCAATAAATATGATGCGCTTGTCATCCGGAACATTGGCCAGGGCATCATGATCCTGGTCAAATGCCACAAGCCTTCCTTTTTTTCCCAACTTTTTTAGAACTTCGAGGGAGTGCCCCCCTCCACCAAAGGTCATGTCTACGTATATGCCCTCTGGTCTAATATTTAATCCTTCTATGCTTTCATGCAATAATGCCGGCTTATGATAGCCCATTACGTCTCTGGTTCATCAAATGATCCACCTAAAATCTTTTCTGCCATGGCTGCAAAATCATGCATCAGCCACACTCACACTGCCATACTGTTCGGAAGCCCAGATCTCGATTTTGCCTGACTGGCCTGCAAGCACGACATCACTTTTGATGTGCGCATATTCCAGCAACCTTTTCGGGATCAGCATCCGGTTGTTGGCATCCAGGGAAACTTCTGCTGTTCCTGAGAAAAACATTCTCAGGAAACGTGCATGCTCCTTGTTGTAGGGATTGGTCCTTGACCGAATGATTTTGTTCTGCCTCTCCCACTCCTCCATTGGATACATGATCAGGCAGTTTTCAAACACATCCCGCTTCAACACAAATCCATCCTGAAGCGCCTCCCTGATCTGCTTTTTAAAAGCAGAAGGAAAAGAGAGCCTCCCTTTGGGATCGAGCCTCACTGTATAGTCTCCAATGAAGGTTATCATAGGGTTTCCGCAGGTTTGATCGTAAAAATAGCACTTTTTCACCACTTTGTACCATTTCACCCCACATTTTCCCACTTTGTTAATAACTTTTGAATGAGGGTACCATAGAATTTTTTAATACTTTTGTGTTTGCCGTATGGACGAAGCCACCCATAAGAAAAATTTTAAACCCATCGTGCTGAAGGATATCTTTTTGGATAAGAGTCCCTCTGCAGCGCGCTGGATACCTGGATTTGTATACCGCTACCTCTCCCGCATTCTTCAGATTAATTTCATCAATGAATCCATGCTTTATGAGCACGGGTACAAAAAAGATGTGGCATTTGCGCGGGCTTCCCTGAAAGTTTTAAATGTAAGTGTAGAAGCGGTAGGAAGGGATAACCTGCCCCCCAAAGGTCGTTTTATATTTGCTTCCAATCATCCCCTGGGAGGCTTTGATGGAATGATGGTTATCAGCGAACTACACAAGACCTATCTGCACCTGAAAGTGCTTGTAAACGACATTCTTACCAACGCCAAAAACATGGATGGAATCTTTGTTCCCATTAACAAGCATGGGGCCCAGGCCATGGAAAATGTGCGGCGAATCAATGAGATATTTGAATCGGATGACCAGGTTGTGTCATTTCCGGCAGGGCTGGTATCCCGCAGAAAAAAGGGAGTAATCAGGGATCCGGAGTGGCAGAAGAGTATTATCACCAAAGCGCGGCAATCAAAACGGGACATTATCCCCATTCATGTGTCGGGAAGGAACTCCAATTTCTTTTACAACCTATCCAATATCAGGAAATTCCTCAGAATTAAAACAAATTTAGAAATGTTCTTTCTCCCCAATGAATCTTATAAACACCACGATAAGCATTTCGTGATTACTTTTGGGAAAGCCATCCCTTTTGAAACCTTTGATAAACGATACAATTCCAAAGAGTGGGCTCAGCTTGTGAAGGAACATGTCTACGACATGGCTGATGAGCCCCAAAAGAGATTCAAGTATATATCAATTTTAAAGCGCTGTATCATGGCCATGAAGGATATCATACCTCCGGTTCCCCTGGAAGCCCTTCTGGATGAACTCACACAGGACAGGTTTATCCGGAAAACCAACAAAGCCGGTAACAAAATATACATTGTCAATGCTGACAATGCGCCCAATACCATGCGTGAGATAGGCAGATTGAGAGAACTATCTTTCCGGAATGCCGGGGGCGGAACCGGTCTGGAATGTGACCTTGATGAATATGACACAGGTGAGAATTCATACAAACAGCTCATTGTCTGGGATCCCGGATGAACAGGCCATACTGGGAGGATACCGTTTTCACATTTGCGATTCAGGCAATTGTGTGAAGGATGGAAAGATACGGTTGGCGACCTCCAAACTATTCGATTTTTCTGACCAGTTCACGAAAGAGTATCTTCCACACATGATTGAATTGGGCCGTTCGTTCGTACAGCCCAAATACCAGTCAACCGCCCTGCGCAGAAAGGGGATCTATGCCCTTGATAACCTGTGGGACGGACTCGGGACCCTGGTATTGGATTATCCCGATAAAAAATATATGTTTGGGAAAGTGACCATGTACCTCCATTACCATCAGATGGCCAGGGACATGATCCTATTCTTCCTGAACAAGCACTTTCCTGACAAAGAGGCCCTGGTAACGCCCAAAGAGCCCTTAAAAATGGCTACCGACAGGGCCAAACTCACTGCGATTTTCACCAACCAGGGCTATGAACAGGATTATAAGATTCTCTCAAAGGAGGTGCGTGCATGCGGTGAGAACATTCCACCGCTGATCAATGCCTACATGAATCTTTCTCCATCCATGAGAACCTTTGGCACAGTGCTGAACAAAACCTTCGGAGATGTGGAGGAGACTGGAATCATGATCACTGTAAACGACCTTTACAAGGAAAAACTCGAGCGCCATGTGATGAATTATGTTCCCAAGCAGTTGCAGAAGATCAGGAACATTCGCCGCAGAGACCTGAAAATCCAAAGGCTTACCAGACGCTTCAAATTTAATAAGCGCGGGAGTTGATCCCATGGATGTAATTCAGGAATGATGTACTTACCACCTTGTTTCCACCGGGTGTGGGATAATCACCTGTGAAATACCAGTCCCCCGTGTCATCTGGCACTGCAACGTGCAGATTTTCAATGGTCTGGTATACTATAATCACTTCAGCATTCACATCTTTATCGGTGAGCATCTCTGAGATTTTCTGACTCACCTGCTCTACGGTAAATGGCTTGTATATGTCCTTGACATAATTTACATACTCCTCCTTGGGCAGCCCCTTCTGCATGTTGCACTTCTTATATACCTCATTGATCACGTGCTCCATCTCATTATCTTTCAACAACTGAATGGCTGCCTGAAAGGCTGTGAAATCACCCAGTTTTGCCATATCGATCCCGTAGCAATCGGGATACCTGATCTGCGGGGAAGAGGAGACCACCACGATGCGTTTGGGCTCAAGCCTGTCAAGAATTTTTATAATGCTCTGCTTCAGGGTAGTGCCCCTGACGATGCTGTCATCGATAATCACCAGGTTATCAACCCCGGGCCGGATGGATCCATAGGTAATATCATACACATGACCAACCATGTCCTTGCGGCCCTTGTCCTGGGATATAAATGTTCTGAGCTTCAGGTCCTTGATGGCAACTTTTTCAATACGTGCCCGTTCCGTCATGATCTTCAGTACATCCTCCTGGCTGCAGGTGCCATTGAGTTTCTGGAATTTCTCCAGTTTTGATTTTACCATGTAGTCCTCCACGCCCTTCACCATTCCGTAAAAAGCGGACTCGGCGGTGTTGGGGATAAAGGAAAATACGGTATTATCCACATCGTAGTCAATGGCTTTGAGAATACCGGGAACCAGCAATTCTCCAAGCATTTTACGCTCCCTGTAAATCTCCCTGTCAGAGCCCCGGGAGAAATAGATTCTTTCAAAAGAACAGGATTTTTTCACTTGCTTCTCCCTGACTCTTTCCAGGAGGACCTCTCCATCCTTCTTGATCACCAGGGCATGTCCCGGGGGCAGCTCCTTCACCAATTCAAACTTCACATTCATGGCGGTCTGAATCACTGGCCGCTCGGATGTGACAATCACAATCTCTTCATCCTGGTAATAGTAGGCTGGCCTGATGCCCCAGGGATCCCTCAAGGCAAAAAGATCACCATGCCCCATCATTCCAGCTACCGTATAACCACCATCCCAGCGCTTGCTTGCACCTTCAAGGATCTTTGCAACATCGATGTTTTTCCCAATCTGATCGGTAATATCCCTGTTTGTATAACCTTTCGCTTTATAATGATCAAAAAGGTTCTGGTTCTCCACATCCAGGAAGTGTCCTACCTTCTCCAACATGGTTACCGTATCTGAATTTTCTTTGGGGAACTGTCCCAGGTCCATCAGGAGCTGAAACAACTCATCCACGTTTGTCAGGTTAAAATTCCCGGCAAGCACAAGACTCCTGGTCCGCCAGTTGCTCTGCCGCATAACCGGATGAAGGTTCTCAACGTTGTTGGATCCGAAAGTTCCGTAGCGAAGGTGACCCAGGTAGGCCTCTGCAGCAAAGGGAAGATTTTGCTTGGCCCACTGGGGATCGTTGAACGCAGCGGGATGCTTACGCTCAGCCTTTCCGTAGATGTTGTAAACCCTCTTGAAGATATCATTGATTGCAGATGATCCACTCACACGCTGACGGTTGAAATATTTGCCTCCTGGCTCAGTGTCCAGTTTAAGGCTCACCAATCCGGCTCCATCCTGACCCCTGTTCCTCTGTTTTTCCATAAGGAGATACAGCTTTTCAAGACCATACCTCCATGACCCATGGTTCAACTGGTAGTGCTCCAGGGGCTTTAGCAGCCGAACCAGTGCAATACCGCATTTGTGCTTAATCTCGTCAGTCATTGAATGTTTATAAAATCCTCAACCAGGATGGGATTGGGAAAGCTTTTCTTGATCCGGTCATATAAGCTCAGTGCCTCGCTGCGGGTTCTGCAATCTCCCACATAGACTTTGAAATAGGGCTCATCGTACTTGTAGTACGCATCGGTATCAGGAAACAGAGAAAGGAACCGTGCCCTTTCGCGTTGTTGCTCCTCTTTGGCGCCGATTCCGCTTTCTGAGTAGATCCGGATCCGGTAGCCGGGGACACCTGATTCCTTGCTGCTCCTGACCATCAGTTTGTAGTAATTGGCCACCAGCAAACTGTCCGCCTCGATGCGCACCTGGTTCCGCTCTCCGGCATCCTGTAACTGTTCCAGCAGGTCAACCCTGGAGTTAGACTGGGCCTGGAGGAGTGTCCCTGCCACAAGGCATATGATGATAAACAGGCTGGATCTCATCTCTTTCATTTCGTTGGACAAAATTAATCAAATTTGGATAAATTGATTACTTTCACTGAATGCAGCAGAAAAAAGGGAACCGGACCAGGCGGGCTGAGGTTTTCGCAGGGCTGATGCTCATCCTTGTAGCCTTCAGTTATGTCACCTCGCTGCTGCTGGATTTTAATTTTGTGAGCCCCTATGCCACCCTTCAGGAGGATATGGCGTACCTTTCTGAGCACTTCCAAAACCAACAGATAAGCTCCTATGCCTGGCTGGCCACGGCCATTTTTACCGGGATCGCGGGGCCCTTCTATTTTGCGGTTTTCAGAAAACGGCTCAGGGTACTGCATTACATCAATGGAATTTTCATGCTGGGAGCTGCAGCTGGGTTTTTGATGATGGCCATGGCTGGGCTTGATTTACACCGGGAATTAACAATGGTTCTTGGGGAGGGGGTTGATCTGAAAGTTGAACAGGCTGCCCTGTCGCTTCTGGAACAGTATAGTCAGGAACAGTTTTTCAGATATATCGGAAGCAGTTGTGTGGGTCTGTGGGCGCTTGGCCTGGGGCTTTCAAAAATTAAGGTGGTCCGGATCCCCCTGTTCTCTTCAGTTTTTCTTATTATTTCAGGTCCTGCGCTGGTATTCTTCAACTGGTATGATCCCGATCACCTGGGCCATACCATGGCCATGGCTGGTATAATCATCGGAGTGATGATATTCTGTGTACGCTTGATCAATAAAGGATTGTCATCCTGATTCCAGGCTACTCCATCGCTTCACTCACTTCATCTGTCACCTCCAGGTTATGCCATACCGCCTGGATGTCATCGTCATCTTCAAACTCCTCCACAATCTTCATGATCTGGATTGCCTGTTCTTGGCTTAAAGAGACTGTATCGTTGGGTAACCTCTGCAGCTCGGCACTTTCAGGTTCCAGTCCCATTTCCTGGAGTTTCTTCTGTACATTGTGAAACGCCTCCATGGGCGTGGTGATCATGAATGTTCCTTCCTCAAGCTCGATCTCCTCCACACCGGCATCAATCAGTTCCAGTTCAAATTCATCCGGGTCCAGTTCTCCCTGGTGCCAGGCTGATAATGCCCTTCCTTTCAAACATAAAGCTGAGCGATCCGTTGGTCCCCAGGTTTCCGCCTCTTTTGGTGAAAATCGCCCTAACATTGCTGACAGTCCGGTTCCGGTTATCGGTCAGGCAATCTACGAAGACGCCTATCCCGTGGGGAAGCATCCCTTCAAAAGTGAGCTCAAGAAAAGAAGAGCTGTCCTTGTCCGCCTTGTTGATGGCCCTTTGGATTGTATCCTTGGGCATGTTCATCCCCTTGGCATTCTGAACTGCAGCCCTCAGACGGGGGTTGGTTTCCGGCTCCATGCCACCCTCACTGGCCGCTACGGTGATCTCCTTGATAATCTTGGTAAATAATTTGCCTCTCTTGGCATCATTTGCACCCTTTTTGCGCTTGATGGTAGACCATTTGCTGTGTCCTGACATAATTTTGCATTGTTTTCTGCAAAATTAAGAAATTGCCTGTGTTCTGAAAACGATTTATCTGCGGATCACCTGGACGCCGCCAAAAACAACGTCAACTTTGATGTTGATACTTACTGTATCGGGCGACCATGAATCACTTTCATAGAAGGAAGTCCCGAATACCGCCGTATTTCCATCTGGGAGTTCAGCCCCCGCAAATACAGCATCAGCTTTGATTTTTACGGGTACATCCCTTGGAATAATGATCTGCGTGCCTCCAAATACCGTGCTGATTTTTGTATGAAAACTTCCTTTGCTCAAATCCACATTGGTGAAATCGTACACACCCTTTGCAAAAAGAACCGTATACTCTTTATTTGACTCAGGGTCATCATACACCCGTTCACTGAATATGGTCTCCTCGGGTTTGAAATGGTGGGAAGGAACCACAAACCGGCCAAATAATACCTTGATCCCGAACAGGATCAGGAAAACACCCAGAACCACTTTGAAGACTGGAAAGTCTACTTGAAAAACTACCTTAATTATTAGTGCAATACCCATTAAGAGTAAGAATGCACCCCAGAATAAACCTGCTCCCATTTTCATCTGTTTTTAAATTTTCATCATTATCTATACTGCAATTTTAAGGACATAAACCCAGGCCCGAAACACTAAATCGGCGAATCGCCCCGAATTGTCGGTAAATGGACTTTTCTTACCTTTGACACCCGTGTCTTCCCGGAAACTATATATCGAGACCTATGGCTGCCAGATGAATGTGGTGGACAGTGAAGTGGTTGCTGCCATTCTTCAGCAACAGCAGTATCAGCTCACAGAGAAGATCGATGAAGCCGACCTGATCCTGGTCAACACCTGTTCCATCAGGGACAATGCCGAACAACGCGTACACTCGCGTCTCCGAGATCTTAAAAAGGTCAAACAGAATAAACCCGGCGTGGCGATCGGAGTCATTGGTTGTATGGCTGAACGCCTCAAGGAGAAGCTCCTGGAAGAAGAGCCAATGGTAGACCTGGTGGCAGGTCCGGATGTTTACCGACAGTTACCCGGGCTTCTTGAGGAAGTGGAGAAGGGTCAAAAAGGGATCGACACCCTGCTCTCTGCAAAAGAAACTTACAGTGACATCAAGCCGGTGCGGATGGACAGGAACCACGTGAGCTCCTTTGTGGCCATCATGCGGGGATGTAACAATTTTTGCGCATACTGCGTGGTACCCGGTACCCGGGGCAGGGAACGGAGCCGGGATCCCGGGTCCATTATAAAAGAAACAGCCGATCTGTTTGAGAACGGTTACAGGGAAGTCACGCTCCTGGGGCAGAATGTGAATTCGTACCACTGGGAAAAGGGCGCTTCCCGTGTTCGCTTTGAAGATTTGCTGGCCCATGTAGCCGCCATTGATCCGAAGTTGCGCGTGAGATTTGCCACATCCCACCCCAAAGACATGTCCGATGGCCTGCTCAAGGTGATGGCCGGCCAACCGAACCTTTGCAGGTCCATCCATCTGCCTGTCCAGTCGGGAAGCACCGCGGTACTTGACCGCATGAAAAGAAAGTATTCCAGGGAGCACTACATGGACCGTATTAGCGCCATCCGAAAATATCTGCCCGGGGCCTCCATCTCCACCGACATCATTGCCGGATTTTGTGGAGAAACTGAAGAGGATCACCTGCAGACCCTCAGCCTGATGGAGTGGGTAGGATATGATTTTTCCTACATGTTTAAATACAGTGAAAGACCCGATACTTTTGCCGCTCGCAGCTATGAAGATGATGTGCCGGAAAAGGTGAAGTCAAGGCGTCTCAACGAAATCATCGAACTTCAAATGAAGTTGTCGCTCAAGAGCAAAGAACAGGATGTGGGACAAACTTTTGAGGTCCTCGCAGAGGGTACATCAAAAAAATCGGAGGATCATCTCTATGGACGATCCTCCCAGAATAAAGTGGTGGTTTTTCCCCGCGGCAACTTCAAACCGGGCGATTACACCCGTGTGAAAATAACAGGCTGCACCTCTGCAACCCTGATTGGGGAGTCAGATCAATCCGTCCATTAATCCAGAACCAGCAGAATCTTCTCCTCCGTTTTCTCAAGGGAGCAAAAGGTAAAATTCCCTTCAAGTTCAAGCAGGATGATCAACTCCTTTACATCGTCGGAGACATTGCAAAGCTTGAACTGACTTCCACATTGCCGGGCCTGTTCAGTGATTTCCATAAGCACTTCAAAACCTGAACTGTCGATAAAGCGGACTCCTTCCAGGTTGAATACCACCTCTGTCCCCGGCACTTCTATCAATTCGCGGAGTTGTTCTCTAACCAGTTCCGAGAAAAGGGTGTTCAACTTATTCACCTGGAACAGTTCCACCCTGCACAGGCTTCCTTCTTTGGCAATCTTTAGCATAGCTATGGGTAACTAAAAAAACTATCAATAATTTCGCAACAAAATAAAGCGAATGAAATCTACCACAAGTTAAATTGGCGTGAAGTTATCCACAAATAATCGTGAATTAAAGTAATCCATAATTTCTATTCGGGTAGATTGATTTTCAGGAAGAGCTCATCCAACTGGTCACCGGAGATGGTGGACGGCGTATCGATCATCACATCACGGCCCGAATTGTTCTTGGGAAAAGCGATCACATCCCTGATGGACTCGATCCCGGCAAAAAGGGCCACCCAGCGGTCAAAGCCAAAAGCGATCCCACCATGGGGCGGTGCGCCAAACCTGAAGGCGCTCATGAGAAATCCAAATTGCTTTTTGGCCTCTTCCTCTGTGAATCCCAGGTTATCGAACATTTGCTTCTGCATGGCTTCATCGTGAATCCTGATGGAACCGCCGCCGATCTCCACACCATTGATCACCAGGTCATAAGCCCTGGCCCGGACCTTGCCCGGATCGGTCCGGAACAACTCCAGGTCCTCGGGGTAAGGACTGGTGAAGGGGTGATGCATGGCATGATAACGCTTGGTATCCTCGTCCCATTCGAGCAAGGGGAAATCCACCACCCACAGGGGTTTGAATACCTTGGGATCGCGAAGGCCCAGGCGCTCACCCATGGTCAATCTCAGCTCACTCAGCGCCTTCAAAGTCAGGTCCTTCTCCCCTGCCAGCACCAAGATCAGGTCGCCCGCTTTGGCCCCCAGCATTTTGGCCCACTACTTTCAGTGAAGCTTCATCATAGAATTTATCCACTGAAGATTTAAAAGAGCCATCCTCGTTTACCTTGACCCACACCAAACCTTTCATCCCCATCTGTGGTTTCCTGACAAAATCGGTGAGCGCATCCAGCTGTTTGCGACTATAGTCCGCACAACCTTCTGCACAGATTCCTCCCACATATTCAACAGCGTCGAATACCTGGAATCCCTTTCCTTTCACAAGCTGGCTCATTTCGCTGATCTCCATACCAAAACGGATGTCGGGTTTGTCATTCCCGTAGCGACTCATGGCATCGGTATATAACATTTTTGGAAACTCCCCTTCAATCTCGACCTCCTTGATGGTCCTGAAAAGATGTTTTGCAAGCCCTTCGAAAGCATGCAGCACATCATCCCTTTCCACAAATGCCATCTCACAGTCGATCTGGGTAAACTCCGGCTGCCGGTCAGCCCTCAGGTCCTCATCCCTGAAACACTTCACGATCTGAAAATACTTATCGAAACCGGCCACCATGAGCAATTGCTTGAATGTCTGAGGTGACTGAGGTAAGGCATAAAACTCACCAGGATTCATCCTGGAGGGAACCACAAAATCACGTGCCCCTTCCGGAGTAGATTTGATCAGCACCGGAGTTTCCACCTCCATGAATCCCTCCTCGCTCAGGTATTTTCTGACTTCAATGGCCATTTTGTGTCGCAGCATCAGGTTTTCCCTGACCTTTGCCCGACGCAGATCCAGGTACCTGTATTTCATCCGGAGGTCATCGCCCCCGTCGGTTTCAGTTTCTATGGTAAAGGGAGGTGTTTGCGATGTGTTCAGGATATCCAGCCTGGACACCAGTATTTCAATGTCACCTGTGGGCATCTGGGGATTCTTATTGCTTCTTTCAGCCACTGAACCTTCTACCCTGATCACAAATTCACGGCCCAGTTTCCGGGCTTCTCCACACAATGCGCTGTCTGATCTCCATATTAAAAACCAGCTGGGTCATCCCGTAGCGATCCCTCAGGTCTACAAAAGTCATTCCCCCCAGGTCCCTCGATTTCTGGACCCATCCGGAAAGGATTATCTTCTCTCCCACATGCTTCATTTGAAGCTCTCCGCAATTGTGTGTTCTGTACATTTTTCCTCTTTTTATGTGATAAGCACCTCCTGATGCTTATTTTTGTGATCATTGGCGGTGCAAATTTAGTAACTTTTGGTATGGAGCGACCACTATTCCCTGATGAATATTTTATGAAGGAGGCTTTGAAAGAGGCACAAAAGGCTTTTGAAAGGGACGAAGTGCCGGTTGGAGCAGTGATAGTCAACCAGGACCGCATCATCGCCAGGGCCCACAACATGACCCAACAACTGCAGGATGTGACCGCCCATGCAGAGATGATTGCCATTACCTCAGCGTCCAATTACCTGGGGGCTAAATACCTGGTGGACTGTACCCTGTTTGTCACCCTGGAACCCTGTGTCATGTGCGCTGCAGCCCTGAAATGGGCCCAGCTGGACCGGATTGTTTTTGGGGCACCTGACCCCCGGGAAGGATTCTCCAGTCTGAAGCAATCCATACTCCATGTGAAGACGGAGGTGGTCCCTGGAATCCTGGAGGAACCCTCTGCCCACTTGCTGAAACAGTTCTTCCTGAATCGCAGGGACCTGAAAAATTAAGATTGTTTCACCGAAAAACCCGCTTTCCCCAGATCATCCCAGTACTTCGGGATATGATTTGGTCACCACCATGGGATCATTGATCTTCAAGGGGCCAAAAGGTATGGCCAGAGGTGCAAATGCCATGGCCATACGGTGATCATTGTAAGTCTCAATCAACGGATTCGTTTGCGCCTCTGACCGCTTGCCATCCCAGCTGATCCAATCCCCGGTCTCATCCGAAAAAAGATCAAAACCCAGCTTTCCCAGTTCATTCTGTAGGGCAGCCACCCGGTCTGTCTCTTTCACCCGCAGGGTACGGGTCCCGCTAAACCGGAATGGAATGGCCATGGCACACAGGCTTGCAGCACAGGTCTGCACCAGGTCGGGGCAACCTGTAAAATCATAAGCAAAGTGGCCCACTGCACCAGGACCGGAAGAATGCAGTATCACATCGGGGCCATCAAAACGGCTCTCCACACCCAGGAGACCAAAAATATCCACCAGTGCCGAATCCCCCTGCAGGCTCTCCCTGTCTAAATTGGGAAGCCTGATTTTTGATCCGGGCAGCAATGCGGCCACCTGGTACCAGTAGGATGCCCCGCTCCAGTCAGATTCCACAGTCACAGGGCCAAAATCATAGCTTCCCTGCCTTATCCGGATCTCCCTTCCGTCAAATTCAGTCTCAATACCCCCTTTTTTCATAAGAGAAAGTGTCATGCGGATGTAGGTGGATGATACCACATCGCCGGTCAAAGAGATGTGAAGTCCGCCATCCAGCAAGGGACCCACCATCATCAGGGCAGAGATGAACTGGCTGCTGATCCCGCCATCCACAGTGATCCCCCCCCCCTTCTTCAGCCCTCCCGCAATGTCCAGCGGGGGACAGCCTTCGTTCTCTGTATACAGGATCTCTGCACCCAGTTCTCTAAGCGCTTCCACCAGCGGTCCCACCGGCCTCTGCCTCATACGTTCCGATCCGGTCAATACAACCCTTCCCTCACCAACCGCAAAGAAGGCTGTCAGAAATCGCATGGCTGTTCCGGCATGACCGATGTCCCGAACAGCCCGATCACTTTTTATGGCCTCTGCCAGGTGACGGGTATCATCACTGTCTGAAAGATTCAGAATATCACCTCCCTCTCCGGACAGTGCATGCATGATCAGCATTCTGTTGGAGATGCTTTTAGACGAAGGGAGATAAATTGTATCTTGTATTGGATTTTGTGGTCCGGAGATGACATTATTCATGATTCAAAGATAATAAATAGCATATATTGGTCCCGTCAATCATTGGCAATGAAAACCGAAGAACAGATCATGATAAATTTCGAAGATACCCGGACCGCTTTCAGCATAAAATCTGACAGGGACCTGCGGCGGGCCCACATTCTTTTCAAACTCATCTCCTACCCCATCCTTGTAAAGATCGCCAACCCTTTCATCTGGGTATGCTCCACACTGAGGATCCCCATTGGGTGGATCATAAAACCCACTGCTTTCAAACATTTTGTGGGTGGAGAAACGTTGGAGGAGTGTCAGCCGGCTGTGGAGAAACTAAAAGGCGCCAATGTGTATTCCATCCTTGACTATTCGGTGGAAGGAAAGGAAACTGACAAAGCCATCGATGCCGCACTGGAGGAGACCCTCAGGGCTGTCAGGCATGCGGGGAGCAATCCGGACATACCCTTTGCCGTATTCAAACCAACAGCCTTCGGTAACAGCAGGGCCCTTGAGATGCTCAGCGGGGCTGCCGTTCCCGATAAAGAAGATATTGAAGAAGGCAAGAAATTCAGGTCCAGGATAGACCAGCTTTGCAAAACCGCCTTTGAACATGATATTCCCATCATGATCGATGCAGAAGATACTTTCTACCAGAATTTCATCGATCAGGTGGTTTTGGATATGATGCGTCAATACAATACCCGTAGAGCCATTGTGTTCAATACCTACCAGATGTACCGGCACGACCGCATCGGGGTTCTGGAAGGGGACATAGCAACAGCCAGGAAGGAGAAGTTTTTCCTGGGAGCCAAGTTCGTTCGGGGAGCCTACATGGAACGTGAAAGAGAGCGGGCAAGGAAACTGCGCTACCTGGATCCCATTCAGCCTGATAAAGAAAGCACTGACAGGGATTACAACCTGGCCCTGAAGATCTCCATGGATAACCTGGATATCGTTTCCATTTTTAATGGCACCCACAACGAATACAGCAGCATGTACCTGGCCGATCTCATGATTGAGCGGAAAGTGGATCCTTCAAACAAAAGGATATGGTTCTCCCAGCTTTACGGCATGAGTGAACACATCAGTTTCAACCTGGCTGCTGCAGGATTTAATGTAGCAAAATATGTACCTTACGGTCCGGTTCGCTTCGTGCTGCCCTACCTGATGCGACGGGTGGAAGAGAATACTTCCGTCAAAGGGCAGACCGGAAGGGAACTGGCTTTGATCAAAACGGAGCGGGACAGAAGGAAGAAAAATAAGGAATAACAGGCAGATATGAGGATTGACAACCAGAAAAATACCTATCGCATCTGGATCAGAAGGCTGGTTTTGGCCATTGTATTTGTGCTGGTGATCATCCTGATGATCTTTGTACCCTGGTTTGAAGATCCGGAGTTCTGGCTCACCGAATATCACGTGATCATTGTGGCGGCACTGATCTATGTGGTTATCAATGTATTAAATTCCATGAAGGCCCCTTACTTTCTGGCCTACAGTGACCATGGGGAAATGATTCTGTTCCGCTATTACCCCCTGAGCCTGTTCAACAGCAAGAAACACTCCATCGAGATTCCCAAGCAGCAGTTCGTAAAGTATGAACTAAAACCTTTCTTCTTCGGACGTCAGCAAAAAATCATCCTTTACCAGCACTTCCGCAACCGTGTGGTGGGTTATCCCCCCATCAGTCTATCAGCCATGGAAGAGGAGGACAAACAGATGATGCTGGCCTCCCTTCAGAAGTATATACAACCTTAGCTTCTTCTGTCGCTTATCTTGTGAATTGATTCCTGTATTCACGCGGCGTCTTGCCAAAATACTCCCTGAAACACTGGGCGAAGTACGACGGATTTGAGAACCCAACATTCATTGAAATTTCGGTAATGCCATCTCCGCTCCTCTCTATCAGCAAAGCTGATTTCTTCAGTCGCATGATACGGATCAGGCTGCTGGGGGATTCACCTGTAAGCGCCATCATTTTCCTGTACAGATGATTTCGGCTCATGGCCATCCTTTCATGCAGGGCTGTGACATCAAAATCGAAGTCATGCAGATGATCAGCAATGATCCCTGTCGCTTTTTTAAGAAACTGTTCTTCCAGGGTCGTTACAGACATCTCGCCCCAGTCCAGTTCGATCAAACCGGAGTACTTTTTCTTTAACCTTTCCCTTTGCTCCAGAATATTTCTGATCCTGACAGTGAGCTCATCAATTTTAAATGGCTTAAAGATATAGTCATCAGCGCCCAGTTCCAGGCCTTCCATCTTATCCTTGCTGGTGGTTTTTGCCGTGAGCATAATGACCGGGATATGACTGGTGAGCTGGTTTTTCTTCAATTCCCTGCACAATTCCATCCCGTTCATGCCTGGCATCATCACATCTGAAATGATCAGGTCCGGGATGTTCTCCCTTGCCAATTCCAGCCCTTTGATCCCGTCCTCAGCTTCAAGAATCCGGTATTCTGAGGAGAGATTCTCCCGGATAAAGGTTCTCAGATCCTCATTGTCCTCAACCACCAGCACCTCCAAACTTTGACCGGCACTTTCGTCATCAGCCCATATCTTTTCTGAATTGCTTAAGGCGCTATCCTTAATTCGTTTTTCAGCTTCCTTCAATATATACTCCTTCTCGTCCAGATGTTCCCTGCCCAAAGGAATGGTAACCATAAATACAGTGCCCTTCCCCTTGCTGCTCTTCAATGTAATATCACCTTTCATCAGCCTGATCAGTTCCCTGGTGAGTGAAAGCCCGATGCCTGTCCCTCCGGCGGACTCATCATGCGCTCCCTCAGCCCTGTAAAATCTATCAAAGATCCTGACCTGTTGTTCGGGTAATATTCCGGGTCCTGTATCTGCCACCAAAAATCTGAGCCACGGACCAAATCCTTTCCCTGTTCCATCCAGAATCTTGATCCGGCAAATGACTTTGCCCATCTCCGGAGTAAATTTGAAGGCATTTGACAGAAGGTTCGTGGCAATCTTTTCGACCTTCTCCCTGTCGTACCATGTCGTGAGCCCACCTTCCGGAACTTCAACCAGAAAACTGACTTTCCTGCTTTCCGCCAGCGATGAATATTCCCCGGTCAACATCCTTAGATGACTCACCAGGTCGGACTCCTCCAGGACCAGCTTCATATGACCTGAATCCAGACGGGAAATATCAAGCAGCTGGTTGACCAGCTGAAGCAATCTGTTGCTGTTCCGCCTGATCATATTCAGCCATTGAACAGATTTGGGATCTGAATCCCCCCGGTCTATCAGGCTGTCAAGCGGACCGGAAATCAGGGATAGAGGCGTGCGGATCTCATGTGAAACATCGGTGAAAAACCGGGTCTTTAAGCTTTCCATTTCAAGGATTTGTTCATTCTTCCGTCTCAACTGCTGGGTACGCTCCTCAACCTTGCTTTCCAGTATTAATTTCTCCTTTTTCAGCTTTTCTGTTCTCAACCTGACATAGGCAATAATGATCAGAATCGCCACCAGAAAATATCCTGACCTGGCGGCCGCAGTGTGATACCACGGAGGATGAATGATGATAGCCAGCGAGATGCCATCTGGATTCCATACCCCATCATTGTTGGACCCACTCACCCAGAATGTGTATTTCCCCGGTCTCATGTCCCGGTACTCGGCCATCCTGTTTGTTCCGGCATGAACAGTATCCCCGTCAATCCCCTCCATAAAATATTTATACTGATTCTTCTCAGGATTTGTGTAGTCCAATGCCGCAAATTCAAACTGCAGGAAGTTTTCCCTGTGGGACAGATCGAGCCTGTCAGTATAGGTTATGGATTGCTTCAGGAGGCTGGTATCTGAGATTGGAACACGCTTATTGTGCAGGCGAAATCCGGTAATTACAACAGGTGGAATAGCCCTGTTCAGCGGCATATGTTCAGGATGAAATGAAATCATTCCCTTGCCTCCGCCAATATAGATGTTACCGGATGTGTGATTCACATGAAATGAACCTGAGAATGGCTCTACATGTATACCATCTTCGCGATAATAATTGCTCATCATCCCGGTGGCAGTAATGTATTTCGAGAGGCCCCGGTCAGTGGCGATCCAGATGTTTCCGGAAAGGTCCCCTGTGATTGCTTTGATATGCAGGTCCGGCAAACCCTCGGCTTCCGAAATGTAACGGAACTTAAGAGAATCCGAATGAAGCTCCGGACAATCCAGGTACCTGGCATCCAGGTAACTTATTCCATTCATTCTATGTCCAATCCACAGGTTTCCCTCCTGATCGCCATACATGGCAGAAATTGAAGGTGCGCCCAGTCCCTCTCTTTGATGGGAATCATGCTGTATTTTAAAAGTAGATCCATCTTCGGGATTATAGCGTGTCAGGCCGAAAATTGTTCCAAACCATATGTATCCGTGTCTGTCTTCAAATATCCCATGGGTATCGCCACCGCAAAACTGATCCGAACCCACATAACCATAGAACAGGCTTGCGCTTTTATCGGACAGATCAACCCGAATACAACCCGGACTGGTCCCTATCCAAAGGATGCCGTTTTTGGCCTGCATCATCACATTGCTCTCTATCCTGTCATAAAGATTACCATATGCAGGGGGATATAAGATTACTTCAAAGCTTTCATGCTCAATATTGAAAATATAGAGGCCATTCCTTGCCGCGATCAGCAGCTCCCCGTTTTTCCCTTTCTGAATGCATTGTAAGCGATTGCTGACCCAGAGATTCACCGGTGGCGGATTATAGCGGTTCATTTCTCCGGTTTCAGGATCGATCAAAACCAGGCTTCCATTGATTCCGGCCCAAATCTTGCCATCTTCCGCTTCGTAAACAGCATGGATATTTACATCATCGAATCCCAGTGACTGGAAGAATTCGGGATTAAAGGATTTGAATTTTCTTTTCGTGGGGAAGTAGGTTTTCAGCCCATGGGTATAACTGTCCCAAATGGCACCTGAGACATCACATAGGACTTCACCAAAAAAGTAGTATGTTCCGGGAATGGTTTCAAAATTCTTGTAAGATTCTGATCTGTGGGTGCTGGTGTCAAACCTTATAATTCCATCTTCCTGTGCGTTCAACCAAAGGGCACCGTCATCTCCGAAGACGAATTTGAGGCAATTGCCCACATTGGGGAACATCTCGTAGTTCCTGAAGAGTCCAATTGAATCCCCTGGGCCAATGTCCTCGCGGCTAATCCTATCAGAGACCTTCACAAGAAAGGGATATTCCGGATAGGGTGGGAAGTTGGGCCTCTGTATGCAGAAGTATAAATTCCCGCTATTGTCATTGCGCAAATAATGGGTATAAATGGGCAGCGGGTCTTCCCCCGGGACCTCCAGGCGAAATTCAGTGAAGTTTCCTTTCTGGGTATCATAATAATACAACCTGCCCCGGTCCTGACACCACTCCCGCGTACCAATCCAAATGTTATGATCCACATCACAAAATACGGTTCCCAGGTTGTCGCAAGGCAGGCTATGGGGGTCTTCCGGATCATGCCTGAATTCACGGAACGAATCACCTTCATAATCATAGCAATAGAGTCCCGACCCGGTCTCATACTCCCTCGTTGAAAACCAGACTTTCCCCCTTCGGTCAGGATGAATGCACCAGATCTCGGAACCGTCGATGTCCTGTGGATCAGTCTCACGGGGGTAGTGCTGAAAGGTTTCTTTCCTGGGATCATACCTGAAAAGCCCCTGCTTGCCATGACAACCCATCCATATGAAGCCAAATTCATCTTCGGCAATGGTAGCAATACTCCAGCCGCTCAAGTCATCCGGTCCGATGGGTACCTCCTGGAAATTCTTCAGTTCATAGCCATCATATTTATAAAGGGTTCTATTATGAATCAACCAGATAAATCCTTTGCTGTCCTGCAGCTGGATCTTGAATCGATCATTTAAATCTGGCAGCGGGACATCAAACCTTGCCAGGGGGTCCTCAAATATCACATCTCCGGGCTCATGATAACCAGATTCAAATACCTGTGCTGACAGCATAGGGGAACACGTCAGGAGTATATGAATCAGCCAATAAAACAGACTATACCGAAAAGATTGAAAACTGCTCATTGAGGGCAATATGGCCTGATTGAGCATAAGTTACGAAAAACCGGGCAATTGTTGCTTATGTAACCTGATTGGGTACCTGGGTGGTGGAACTCAGTGAGACCAGGGAGTAATTTTATTAAACCAATTAAAACTGATGCTATGAAACAAATTACAACCATTCTTGCAGCACTCTTCTTCTGCTCATTTCATGTCTTTGGACAGATCATTCATGTTCCTGATGATTATCCCTCTATCCAGGCTGCCATTGAGGCCGCTGTTGCTGGCGATACGGTTCTTGTGGAAGAAGGTACTTATGTCGAGAACATCAACTTCCTGGGCAAGGCCATCACGGTGGCCAGCCGCTTCATTCTGGACGGCGACACGGCCCACATCTCCAAAACCATCATTGACGGGAGCGGGGCTGCTGATCCTGATTTATCCTCAACGGTGTTCTTCATCTCGGGTGAGGATACCACCTCTGTGCTGATGGGATTAACCATTACCGGGGGAACCGGATCCCTGATCAATACGGGGAGCGGTTTTATTGACCTGATGGGAGGGGGAATCGTTCTGGCGGGCTCCGGAGCATTGATTACCCATAACATTATCGAAGAAAATCACATCGTTCAGCTCAGCAGTTCGAACATGCCCATGGGCGCAGGAATCGGGGCACGGGTGGACCACAACCATACACTGATTGTAAGAAGCAATATTGTCCGGAGAAATTCTGTGGAGGGAGACGTTGCCTATGCAGGAGGAATGATGGTGACTGGCGGAAGGATCATAGTCGAGGGCAATCAGATCATAAACAACCACATTGAGGCCAGTGGCACTGTGGCCGGAGCAGGCCTGGGCTGGGCCAACTTTAGCCTTCAGGGTACCATCCAGGAACTTCTCATTCGCAACAACCTGATATCAGGGAACAGCGGGGTTGGTTCGAGCAATCCAACTGGAGGTGGAGGTGGTATTTTTTTCGGACTGGCATATTCCACCGGGATCCCCGAGATCTACAACAACATTATTGCCAATAATAACACTGCCAGCTCTGGTGGTGGTATCTCTCTATGGGCCGGAGAAAACCTGGTGTACAACAATACCATATACAATAATGCAGCTGGCGCCGGAGGCAATCATCTGCATATGAACAGTTGCAACGCTACCCTTTTCAACAACATCCTCTGGACAAGCGCTGACAATGGGAGGGCCGGCATCTCCTTCTTCCCCGGAAATAGCAATTCCCTGTATGCAAGCCACAACCTGCTGGATGATGCCCTTGACCCGGATGATCGCATCACCTCCATCGGAAACCTTGTTGCAGATCCTGTATTCATCCCGGAGTCTTACGAACTGGAAGAATATAGTCCAGGCATTGGAAGGGGGATTGATTCGGTTCAGCTGAATAAGGCCTGGTATAAAGTTCCTCCCATGGATTTTCTCGGAAATCCCAGGCCCAATCCCATTGATACCCTTGTGGATTTGGGTGCGATCGAATCACCCTATGAAGGAAATGTCTTTATTCCCGACACCGCCTTCCTAAAAGCCCTTATTGAAGTTGGAGTGGATACCAATGAAGATAGTCTGATTAGTTATGTCGAGGCTGAAGCGGTTACTATGTTAAGTTTTCGGGACGGTCTAGCTTTAAATAATATGAGAGGGATTGAGGCATTTATCAATTTAGAAGATTTGTATATCCATAGGAAAGGCTTAACCAGTCTGGATGTATCTAACAATACTGCTTTAACCAGTTTGGATTGCGGAATGAACCGACTAACCAGCCTGGATGTATCTAAGAATACAGCTCTGGTATCTCTGGTATGCGGATTGAACGAATTAGCCAGCCTGGATGTATCTATGAATACTGCATTAACCTACCTACTTTGCTCAGATAACCAATTAACCAGTCTGGATGTTTCTGCAAACACTATATTATTGCATCTAAATTGCTCGAATAATCTTTTAACCAGTCTGGATGTTTCAAAAAATATTGATCTACAAAATTTGGAATGTTCTAATAATCAATTAACCAGTCTGGACATTTCACATAACACGCATTTATTTTATGCGACTCCCGGTCACTTTCCTGGAGAATTAGATTTATCTAAAATGCCAAGCCTTGAGGAGGTGTGCGTCTGGCAATTACCCTTTCCTCCTGAAGGTATTGTCGATTTATTGGATACAACTGGCAGCCCAAACGCTTATTTCACAAAATGCAGTGTTTCATTAATTGAAAAGCCCGATTATTCTGTGCTGAAAATTTACCCCAATCCAACATATACTCTGCTAACCATCGAAACAGAGCAGCCCGACCAATACTCAATCGAAATCACCTCCCTGAATGGTCAACAGATATTTACCGGAGAAATGCAAGGAACCTCGCACCAAATCGACCTCTCGTCCTTCTCGAAGGGAGCCTATTTCATCACCATCAGGTCAAAAGACTTTGTAACGACTAGGAAGGTGATCAAGTTATAATCAGCTCATATGACCATAGGATGATCCGATTAGACAGAGGCCTGTTTCAAAAGGGGCGGGGGTAAGAATTTTGAGAAAATCCGAGTTAACGAAAGTGTTAACTGTACTGAAGGTCTGTTTGTAGAAGTCAATTCGCGTATAAGCCTTTTTATGAAGGACTTAATGATGCTTAAACTTGTGTGAGGAGCTTTTACACGGGTAACACTTTTGTTAACCGACTTTTAGTGTGATGTAGCTTGCTGGGAGCAAAAACAGGCAGCCAACAGGGCCCGCCCGGGTCCGGATGTAATGAATTGTTTTCATAATTCCATGGATAGACGTCGATAGCCAGGGCACGAAACACATCAAGCCTGAAAAAGCATGCCATACGAAAACCGGACAGAACTTCTATACCGGATCGCCCTGAGCATAGCTCCAGCCATTGGCCCCATCACGGCCAGGAAACTAATCGACAAGGCAGGGGAGGCCAGTGATGTCTTTAAACTTAAAAGGGACGACCTTGGGAGCATTACGGGCATAGGGCCCCGGGTACTGGGGTCCCTCAACGCATCCACGTTGCTACCAAAAGCTGAAAAAGAGATGGAATTCATTGAGAAACACAGTATCTCTGCACTATATTTTAAAGATCCGGGCTTCCCCCAACGCTTGAATAACTGCAAGGATGGACCCATATTGCTCTATGCAAAGGGAGATCAGGGGCTGGATCCTGTAAGAAGCCTGAGTGTTGTGGGTACCCGGAAAGCCTCTGGATACGGGCGGGATCTGTGCATGGAAATCATCAGGGGACTGGCAGATCTGGTTCCCGGTCTGGTGATTGTCAGCGGACTGGCATACGGTATTGATGTGATTGCCCACCGGGCTGCATTGGAGTGGGGGCTCCCTACAGTGGCGGTACTGGGTCATGGCTTGAACACGCTCTATCCTTCATCACACAGGGAAACCGCAAAAAAAATCATCCACCAGGGAGCGCTGGTGACAGATTTCAGTTCGGGAATGGGGCCCGAGCGGAACAATTTCCTGAGACGGAACCGGATCATAGCCGGAATGTCGGATGCCACACTGGTGGTAGAATCGGCTGAAAAGGGAGGCGCCCTGATCACCGCCCATATGGCTTTCCACTACGACCGGCTGGTATTTGCAGTGCCCGGGCGGACCGGGGACAGCAGGTCGACAGGATGTAACAACCTGATCAAAAAGAACATGGCAGCATTGACAGAATCGCCCGAAGAAATCATCACCCACCTGAACTGGGACATTCCTGATGTACATTCCACCGAGCCGGTCCAGGAGATGGGATTTGTTGGTTTTGAAAGGAAGATTCTCCTCGCCATAGCAGACTCTCCCGGTATCAACCCGGATGGCCTGAGCAGGAACACAGGAATCCAGGTCCATGAAGTAATGGCCGTGTTGCTCGAGATGGAATTGAAGGAGTGGATTTCATCAGAACCTGGCAACCGTTACCGGACCAGAATAAGTTTGACCAAAGGGTCCTGACCATGTTGTTTGACTATGTTTAATGACATGTCCAAACCATGATAAAGGGCATGCCCAACTGTAAGAAAGATTTATAGATTTACGAGCAGTTGAACCCATCAAAATATTAAATATGGATCCAAGAGTTGAACAATTCATGGCCAGGATTAAGGCCAAAAACCCGGCTGAGCCGGAATTTCACCAGGCGGTTCAGGAAGTGGCCGAATCGCTCATCCCCTTCATTGAAGAGAATCCCAAGTACAAACATGCCAAGGTCCTTGAACGGATTGCCGAGCCCGAAAGGGTCATTCTTTTCAGGGTCCCCTGGATCAATGATAAGGGAGAAGTAGAGATCAACCGCGGATTCCGCATCGAGATGAACTCAGCCATCGGGCCCTACAAGGGCGGTCTAAGGTTTCATCCCACGGTAAACCTGGGAATCCTTAAGTTTCTGGCCTTCGAGCAGGTCCTGAAAAACAGCCTGACCACCCTGCCCATGGGTGGAGGAAAGGGCGGCTCTGATTTCGATCCCAAGGGCAAATCGGACAATGAAGTCATGCGTTTCTGCCAAAGTTTTATGACTGAATTGAGCAGGCACATTGGCCCCAATACGGATGTCCCGGCAGGTGACATTGGAGTGGGGGGGCGTGAAATCGGCTTCCTGTTTGGCCAGTACAAGCGCATCCGCAATGAATTCACAGGGGTGCTTACAGGTAAAGGCCTGGAGTGGGGCGGCAGCCTGATCAGACCCGAAGCTACAGGGTATGGCGCCGTCTATTTTGCCGAGGAAATGCTCATGGCAAAAGGGGACTCGCTGAAAGGAAAAATTGCAGCAGTCTCAGGATCCGGAAATGTGGCACAATTTACTGTTGAGAAACTTACCCAGCTGGGAGGCAAGGCAGTAACCCTTTCAGACTCGGCAGGATCCATTTACGATCCCGATGGAATCGATCCCGAAAAACTGGCCTGGGTCATGGACCTGAAGAACATTCGCAGGGGCAGGATCAAAGAATACGCTGCCAAATTCGGATGTGAGTATTTCGAAGGCAAACGGCCCTGGCACGTGAAATGCGATGTAGCCTTCCCGTCAGCCACCGAAAACGAGATCGACAAATCCGATGCTGAAACCCTGATCAAGAATGGCTGCAATGTGATCAGCGAAGGAGCCAATATGCCTTCCACTCCTGAAGCCATTGAGGTCTACCTGGACTCTAAAATTCTTTATGGACCAGGTAAAGCTGCCAATGCTGGCGGAGTGGCTGTATCAGGATTGGAGATGACCCAGAACAGCATGAGGCTGCCCTGGTCCAGGGAAGAGGTGGACAACAGGCTGCAGACCATCATGAAAAATATCCATCAGACCTGTGTGGACTATGGAACTGAATCTAATGGTTACGTCAATTATGTAAATGGGGCCAATGTGGGAGGGTTCGTCAAAGTAGCCGATGCCATGCTGGCCCAGGGTGTTGTATAGAGATCACCACAGGAATTAACTAACCCTTATTCCTAGATCCCTGCGCCTTCGGGTGTGGGGATCACTTTTTGTATGGTACCATTTTCATTGTAGAAAAGGGGATCCACGCAGATGGATCTGCGGAAGGGAAACAATCCGTCCCAACCCTTGCTCCCATCGTCATCCGGATGATTTTTGAAGTAGAGGTCCGAGTTGTGATAAAACAGGTACCATTGTCCCTTATATTCAACGATGGAATGGTGATTGGTAATGCTGTTTACCTCATCGAGGATGACGCCTTTGTATTCGAAAGGGCCATAGGGATTATCGCCCATCCCGTAGAGGATTTTTTCCTGCCCTGAATAAGAAAGGTAATACTTTCCTTTATAGGCATGCATCCACACAGCTTCAAAAAAATGATCTGTTCCCTGGATGACCTGCACTGTATCGTCAAATGAGATCATATCAGGATTCAGCTTCACAATGTTCACATCGTTCTGTCCGAATAAAAGATAAGGTGTCTGATCCTCATCAATGAATATGGTCGGATCGATCAGATCACGGTTATTCACCACGCCGGGTGTCTGGCGGGTGATCAGGGGTTCTCCCAGGGGGTCCTCGAAAGGGCCGGTGGGCCGGTCTCCTATCGCAACACCAATATAGTTGGCTTCCACCGGATAATAGAAATAGTATGTACCATTCATATACCCGCAATCCGGCGCCCAGGCTTCATGGGAAGCCCAGCTGAGGTTTTCCATTGAAAGGGCCACACCATGATCGGTCCAGTTTTTCATATCGGTGGTGGAAAAGACATGCCAATCCGTCATGCTGAACCAGGTGGCCGTATCATCATCATGGGAGGGATAGACGTACAGTGTATCACCAAAAACCCTTGCTGATGGATCGGCTGTATACATGTGGGTGATAAAGGGATTTTGGGCCTGACAGATTCCAGCTGTAAAAAGAAGCAGGACAATGGCGATTCTCTTCATTTGATCAGGTGAATTATTTCCTTAAAAATAGAAGTTATATTGTATGTTTGTACCCGTTTAGAAAAAATGTATACCGATTCACATACCCATCTATACCTGAAAGCCTTCGAGAACGACCGGGATTTAATGGTACAAAGAGCTTTGGAGGCTGGAGTTACACGTATGTTTCTGCCCAATATCGACAGCAGTTCAACCGGGGCCATGTTCACGCTGGCTGAAGCATATCCCAATCATTGTTTTCCCATGATGGGACTTCATCCCACATCGGTAAAGAAGAACTTCAGAGAAGAATTGGCTATCGTTGAACAACTCCTCGACCATCCCGGTATCATCGGCATTGGAGAGTGCGGAATAGACCTCTACTGGGACAAGACCTTTATCAGGGAACAGGAGATTGCCTTTAAAACGCAGATCACCTGGGCGAAAGAAATGGGGCTCCCCCTGGTTATCCATGCCCGGGATTCATTTGCGGAAATCTTTCGCGTGATGGATGAATCAGGAACGGATGGTTTGCATGGTGTTTTTCACAGTTTCACCGGTGGTACTGAAGAACTTGAGAAGGCCCTTTCCTATGGCTTTATGATCGGCATCAATGGCATTGTCACTTTTAAAAATTCAAACCTGGGAAATGTGGTCCGCTCCATTCCCAGCGAAAACCTCCTGCTGGAGACAGATGCCCCATTTCTGGCGCCGGTTCCCCACAGAGGAAGACGAAATGAGAGCAGTTATCTGGTGGATATTGCTGCCAGGATTGGAGATATTTATAACGTAAGCGTTGAAGAGATCGGAGCAATCACCACCAGGAATGCCCAGGACCTTTTTCAAATCGACACCCTGCATGGAATCTAACGGACGTTCCATACTCATTATTTATACCGGTGGTACCATTGGTATGTTGGAGGACCCTGTCAAGGGTTCACTGAATCCTTTCGACTTTACAAAAATCATGAAACATATTCCCGAGATCAGGGAATATGGTTACCAGATTGAAGCCACCAGTTTCGATCCGCCCATCGACTCATCAGATATCGACACCCATACCTGGAAAAGGCTGGCAGAGATCATTGAAAAGAACTACGATCAGTTTGATGGATTTGTGATCCTCCATGGAACCGATACCATGGGTTATTCGGCCTCAGCCTTAAGTTTTATGCTGGAAGACCTTGCCAAACCGGTCATATTTACGGGCGCTCAGCTGCCCATCAGTGCCTTGCGGACTGATGGGAAAGAAAACCTGATCACCTCCATTGTGATTGCAGCCGCAAAAGAGTATGGAAAAGCAGTGGTCCCCGAAGTTTGTGTATATTTTGAAAACAAATTGTACAGAGGCAACAGGACCTCCAAGGTAAGTGCGGAGCATTTTAATGCCTTTCAGTCCTCCAACTACCCATACCTGGCCAAGGCCGGGGTTCACCTGGTCTATAACAGGGAATTCATAAGAAATCCCGGTAAGTTCCCGGAGCTGAAAGTACATAAGAACCTGGACAACCATATTGCCATTCTGAAACTTTTCCCAGGCCTGACAGGCGAGTATATGGATGCCATCCTGCAGCTGAACGGACTAAAAGGAGTGGTTATGGAGACCTATGGAGCCGGGAATGCGCCCACGGGAGATTGGTTCCTGGCACGAATAAAAAAAGCTGTGGATAAGGGGATTATTATTCTGGATGTAACCCAATGCAGCAGGGGAAGTGTGGAATTGGGCCGATACGAAACCAGTAGACATCTTTTAAATGCCGGTGTAATAAGCGGTTACGACATAACGACAGAAGCTGCAACCACCAAAATGATGGTGCTTCTGGCGCAGAAATTAGAAGACGCAGAGGTTAAAATGCTTTTAAATAAATCCCTTCAAGGTGAAATCACCTTGCCCTGAGTGTTCTTATTAATATTTTTTTCGTATTTTTCGCCGCGAAATTCTCTGCCAATATCGGTGGTGTCCGAATTGGGGAGTAGTTCTTATAAAAAACTGAAAGTTAGCGGGTTTAACACGCTAGGGATATTATTTAGGTATTCCGGAGAGGTGCAGGAGTGGTTGAACTGGCACGCCTGGAAAGCGTGTGTACCCCTAAAGGGTACCGAGGGTTCGAATCCCTCTCTCTCCGCTTAACACACAATTTGGAAGTATTCACGTTAAATAAAAAAGTAAAAACAAACAAACAACACCATGAAAAAATTATTTGCATTGATAGCCGTATTCGGGATGCTTTTTATGGGAGCATCGGTCTTCGCACAGGACGAAACTCCTGCAGCCGAAGATGCCACCCAGGTTGCTGAAGAGGTTGCAGTTGAAGAAACCGTTGCTCCTGTGGAAACGGTAGCTGCCGAAGAAGAAGGTGGTATCGCAGTATTGCACACTACCTTGAAGACCAAATTCATTGAAGGTGGTGCCGGCTTTATGGGCGCCGTGCTTCTTACACTGATTTTTGGTCTGGCACTGTCCTTTGAAAGGGTTATTTACCTGAACCTTGCCTCCACCAACACTGACAAACTTCTTGGTGCAGTTGAAGATGCCCTGAATGAAGGCGGTGTGGAAGCAGCCAAAGAGATTTGCCGTAACACCCGTGGACCTGTGGCCAGTATTTTCTATCAGGGCCTTGACAGGGTTGAAGAGGGAATTGATGTGGTTGAAAAATCGGTCGTTTCCTACGGTAGTGTACAAATGGGTCTTCTCGAGAAGAACCTATCCTGGATCTCATTGTTCATCGCCATTGCTCCCATGCTTGGATTTATGGGTACTGTAATCGGTATGATCGATGCCTTTGATAAGATTCAGCAGCAGGGTGACATCTCTCCGACAGTTGTGGCCGGTGGTATCAAGATCGCTCTGATCACCACGGTTACAGGTCTGATGGTGGCTATCATTCTCCAGATCTTCTACAATTACCTGGTGTCCCAGATTGACAACATTGTCAATAAGATGGAAGATGCTTCCATTTCCCTCGTCGACATGCTGGTAAAACAAAATCTTAAAAAATAAGAAGCTATGGCTTTTTCAAAACTCACTAAAATCATATTATATGTGATTGCGGGTATTTCCCTGCTGGTGGTTCTGTTCTTCTATGTCAGTCCAAAGACCGTCGATTATGACGCTCTTGAGATGCGTGTGGAAGAGGCTCTGAACCCGGTGGATATGACCCCGGCCCCACTGCCTGTGGTAGATACTACGGCGCAGGATTCAACCGCTGTTGAAGAGGTGGCCGCTGAAGAGACGAGTGAACCTGTTGCTATGGCAGAGGTTATTCCTCCTTCAGATGTAAATCTTAAAGATCACCTTTCAGGTTGGGAAGCCATGGTTTGGTTCCGTACCGACATTGCTCTGATCTGGGCATACATCCTTGTGCTGATTACCCTGCTTGCTTCAATTATCTTCCCCTTAATAGCTGTTATCTCCAATACCAAAGCATTGGTTAGATTGCTGATGGTACTTGCAGGAGCTGCTGTACTTGTGGTCATATCTTACCTGATGTCATCGGATGCAACCATCGACATCATTGGATATACCGGTACAGAAAACAGTGATCCGGGAACCCTGAAGATGATCGATACTGTCCTTTTTGTGGTATATATGCTGTTTGGATTGGCGCTGGGGTCAATTCTGTATGCCATAATTTCAAAGGCGTTTAAATAGTAACCATTTTAGAAAAACAAAACCGATGGCAAGAACAACACCGGAAGTCAATGGAGGATCACTGGCGGATATTGCCTTTCTCCTGTTGATATTCTTCCTGGTTACTACCACAATGGATATTGATACGGGTATTACCAGACAGTTGCCTCCTGAACCTGAGGAGGACCAGATTACTGATATCAAGGTAAACAAACGTAACGTCCTGGTAGTGCTTCTCAACAGAAGCGACAGGTTGATGGTAGGCGGAGCTGAGATGGACAGGTTGGATCTGAAGGCCAAAACCCTTGAGTTCTTTACCAATCCCACAAACAGCCAAACCCTGCCGGTCATGGAGGATACTGAGGTTCAGTTCCCTCCTGGCAGTTCACCCCTGTTGCCTCCTGATGGAATGTGGCGCGGAAAGGTATCCAAGGGAGTAATCTCCCTTCAGAATGACCGTTCCACGACATACGGCAAGTACCTGCAGGTTCAGAATGAGCTGGTAGCTGCCGTCAATGAGCTGAGGAACGATTTCTGTAATCTTTATTTTGATAAGGATTATGAGGAGCTGAACACAGCCAATCCCATCGAAGAGGAGATCCAGGAAGGAATCAGGAAGATTTATAAGATGAATATCTCCGAGGCTGATCCAAAAAACATAGGAGGGCGCAACTAATGGCTAAGTTCAGAAGAAAAAAAGGGAAAGGCATGGCTGCCATCAATACAGCCTCTCTACCTGACATTGTTTTTATGCTTTTATTCTTTTTCATGGTGTCGACAACAATGCGGGAAACTGAGGTTCAGGTGAAGGTCACAGTGCCAGAAGCAACCGAGGTGAAGAAGCTGGAGAAGAAATCTCTTGTGAGCTACATCTATATTGGCCGTCCTGTTGCCCATGTGGCACGGATGTATGGAACAGAGCCCCTTGTCCAGCTGAATGACAAGCTGGTGAGTGAAGAGGGCATCCCCTTTGAGTCAGTACAGGATTTTGTCCTTTTTGAGCGGGAAAAGCTTCCCGAATCAGACAAGAACAGGATGACCATGTCACTGAGGATCGATCAGAATATCCCCATGGGGAAAGTGGATGATGTGAAACAGGCGCTCAGGCGAGCCAGGGCCCTGATCATCAACTATTCTGCCAGGAAGGAATACAGGGAGCAGGGAAGGCAAAGAAGATAGCCTGATCTCTCTTGAAGATACAGAGGGCATCCTTATGGGTTGCCCTCTTTTTTTATTCATACAGTGCCACATAGAGCTGGTCCACCATCTCCTGGAAAGTCTCGGGCCGATCAAAGACTGAACGCTTTTTCAGGAAACGCTCCACATGGTAATAGAGCTTGGTCTTGTCAAATCCAGTATAAAACTCCACCTGGCTGTCAAAATACAGGTCATTGATCTCCCTGCCATAGAGTTTTCTTACCGAGTTCCCCAGTCCGAACAGCAGGTAATATTTTGAAATGGGTTTGGCAGGATTCTCATAGTCGCAATAGATCTTATCCACATAACTGCCATTTTCATAGATTACAACCTCATTTACAAAACCTTCATAGCTGTAAAATACCCATTCTCCATGACGTTGTCTCGTCTTTTTAAAACCCTGGTATTTGATGGTGCCGTCGTTGTATAAATCCATCTCGGGTGTATAAAGCTTGCCACTGGGGACTTTGACCTTCCCGTTGACCAGGGTACGGTCTTCGATTCCGAAATAGGTCAGATAGGGCATCTGACTGATGATCTCCTCCGGATTAGAGCTTTCCTCAATCTTTTCAAAATTGGCCCCTGCAAAAACCTCCTCAGCGTGTTCGATTAATAACTCCTGTTCATAGATTCCATCCTCAAATGCTTTCCGCTCCCGAAGCTTGGTAATCAGAACTCCCAGATCCAGGCTCACACCGGAACTCAGATCGGCGAGATCCGCTGAAGTCAGGATCATCTCTTTTTCGTTGCGGTAAATACTTGTGTTCAACTTATCGTGATAGAGAATCCTCAGATTTTTGAAATCCTTATACCACTTCTGCCCCCTGATCTGGTTTCGCTCGTTTCCATATAAGAGGGTAATCCTCACATTTCGCTGGTCGGCCTGTTGAAACCTCAGGATCACACTTTCGTGCAATTTGAGGACCGGACAGAAGAAAATTATTTCACTGACAGATTCCGAAATAAGCCGGTCAATCTGATAGGAGACGCCGACAGAAGAGAGAAATTCAGCAGACATGGGGTTCTAAAAATTTGGATATAATTAGATATACTCAAAGTATGGAAAAAAGTTGCTGCTTGTTTGACGAAATATCAACAGGGATTTACGAACGGATTATTCAATGATCAAACTTCCAATTACAGTTTCATCATCAGCCTTAATTTCTACAATATAGCTGCCTGGTTTCAAACCCTCTACATTCACTGAGGATACATATTGCTTGCTTAAGACCAGCTTTCCAAGAAGGGTATAGATGTTGATATCGGCAATCGCCTCATCCTTCAAAAAGATATGATCCGAGGCAGGGTTGGGATAGAACTTCAATTCACCGCTCTCTCTTTCAAAAACTGAATTTGGCTCACTTGATAATACCGTAACATCTGTTCCTCCAGCGACTCCGGATCCATCTTTTGCTACTGCTAAAACGGTAACCTCGCCGGCTTTTATACCTGTCAGCAAACCTGAATTCACATCGATGCTGGCTATTGACTCATCCAGTACACTCCAGGACACGGTTTTATCTGCGGCATAGGATGGCAAAACAGTGGCTTCCATTTGCAAAGTGGCACCTATTAATACGCTTGTTTCGCCACCAGCACCAGAAACAGTAATTTCTGTAACCAGGGCCTCCACGGTAACATCCATGGTGCCAAATATACCCGACCCGTCATTGGCTGTAGCTGTAACTGTAACAGAACCACCCGAAACTCCGGTTAACAAACCGGTGGTCTCTGCTATGGTAGCTATGGCAGGATCGTCAACACTCCAGGATACCGTATGATCAGTGGCATCGGCAGGTAAAACAGATGCTTCCATTTGTAATGAAGATCCCGCTGAAACTTTTGTAGCACCTCCGGCACCTGACACTGCAATGCTTTCTACCAGGGATACAACTGTAACTCCCAATGTTCCGGAGACTCCAGATCCATCATTGGCAGTAGCTATCACTATCACCTCACCTCCTGAAACTCCGGTTAACAGGCCGGTGGATACATTAATGGTCGCTATGGAAGGATCGGCAACGCTCCAGGATACCGTTTTGTCTGCTGCATCAAGGGGTGTAATGATCGCTTCCATCTGTAACATGGCCCCCATCAATAATGATGTGGCGCCTCCTGCACCAGCAACTGTAATACCAGCGACCAGGGCATCCACAGTAACATCCAATGTTCCACTTACCCCCAATCTATCATTGGCTGTAGCTGTGACTGTTACCACACCACCTGTTATTCCGGTCAACAAACCGGTATTCTCGTCAATGGTGGCTATGGCAGGATCATTCACACTCCAGCTTACTGTTTTATCTTCTGCATCGGATGGTGTGATGCTTGCTTCCATTTGCAATGTACTGCCCTCTACAACTGAGGTGGCAGCGCCAGCACCGGAAACTGCGATATGGGATACCAGCACAGGTGCTTCAGAGCAACTTTCATATTCATAAGCAGGAAGGATAAGGTTATCAAATGGAACCTCCAACGCTCTCATCAAATTGGAATTACGGCACTCTTCCGGTACATCTTCAACCGTATAATTGACCGTGGTATCGGGACCGTTCTGGTACGAGAATGTATATTCCAGAATGGTTTCCGGATCAGCTTCATAGGCACAGCTATAGATGCCATCGCCGTTCATATCCGACATCAGGATCCTGGTTTCCGGGGATGCAAAAGTCAACCAAACATAACCATTGTCATATAAATCTGATACCTGGTTCAAATCAACCTGGAAGGTAATTACAGAACCATAGGAACCATAAGCCCTCTGTATGGCAGCCAGTGACGCATCACTGTCAAACGCGATATCATCCCAGTGCAGCGCACCAATGGGCATGCCATCGCTTTGCGAAACCAGGTCCATGGTGTAAGAGAAGTCCTCGATCATATCCGAGATCTTGGTGATACCACCCTCATCTGAATCTTCTGTCTCTATTCCAGGAATGGTCAGGGGATCGTAGTCACCAAAACGAGTAAGTTGAATATCCGGCGTTTCAACATCAGGAACCTGCCATTGAGACCTGTTCCATTGTACATAGACATTCGCTGCAGCCTGAGGCAAAGGATCGGTTCCAAAGCCAAGCTCTTCAGCAGTATATTCATAGATGCTGTTGTTCTCGGCTTTGATGTTGTCATGGTCAGCAACCAAAGCTTCTGTTCTTGAATTCATAAAAATCCCAGGTACATTCACAACTTTCCAGGGACCATCTCCAAGTCCGCCCCAGGTCAGGTAAGAGGCCGGTGCTCCTTCGATTCCGTCATTGGGTTCACCACCGTAATAGGCGTCCAGGGTCGCACTCTGCACACAGACATTGTCAGCTGCATACCAGATGTAATCGGAGATCTCATCCACATCATCGGTAAGGGCAGTTGAATCTGCATTTAGAAATTTGCCGTTACACCAGATATCCGTTGTGATGGTGTCCAGGCCCACCAGTCCATGAAGTAAAGCATCCGGATCCTGTCCCCCGGTGGCCACATTCTCCTGGTCTTCTCCAACCCAGTTGGCATTCACAAAGAGGTTGTTGGTATAGTAGACCTCTTTCCAGTACTGGTTCAGAAAGGGATACTTGGTATTGTTGATAAAGGTGTTGTGGTTGATCACACCATATTCAATCAAACACTCCTGGTTTAGAACGGTAAGACCGGCTCCCGTGGTGGTATTGTTTTCAAAGATCAGTGTATCCACAGGGACTTTGCAGTCCAGGATTCTGCCTCGACCACCAATTTGCTCCGTTATGGAAATCCCGAAAATAGTTGTTCCTGAGTATAGCAACCGTCCGTTTAATACCATCTGGTGTCTGAAGAGACTACCACAACAAAACTCGAACAGGCAATCTTCCACCAGCAGCTTGCTGTCATTTTCACTGATCTCCCAGTTTCGGACGATACCGCCGAAAATGCCATCAACTTGCATCCACTGATACTGAAGTTCCTGTAGGGTCAGGCTTCCCTTAATTCTATTGCTCCCAATCTCCATTCCATTCAATGGAGACCCTGATGATTACTGGTTTTGGACCGTCACCGGCTTCGGCCCTGATGGTCAGGGTTCCTCCGCCATTGTCAATGTCAATGGGGGCATTCATGATGTAAAATTCCCCCCTTTTTAATTCATAAATCTTGTCTACACCGCCAGCAACTTCAGCGTTGATGGTGGTTTCAATGATACCCATATTGGCGGCTCCGCCCTCAAGAACGGTGACATCCTGGGCGGACACAGCACCAGAAATAAAAAGGCTTGCAAATGCAAATAGTAAAGTTCTGCGTTTCATGTTGCTGGTTTTTTTGGGGTATTCTGAAGTTTATCTTAATGACCAAAATATGTCATACTAAACTTACCATTCTGCTTCCCTGGCTCTTTCTGTCAATTCTGTCACTTTCCATTTTCCGGCTCCAAACAAAGAACAAAACAAGTATCCTGTGCAAAAGGGAAGAAACGTTAACTCCCTATCTGTCTATGAACCAGGGTTTAAATACCGGTGGACGACCTGAATAGGATCAAGTACCACAGGGATTATTCCTGTATAAAATCAGGAATTTTTCTTCCTGTAACAAGGAAATTTGACTGATGGTGTGGATGGGTAGGCGGATATGTTGATAACTGAAAAGTAATTCCTTGCTTTTGGCTATTGCTTCCCACTACCCGACATACTAAAAAAAGAGGGCCGCCTGACCCTCTTTCTCCTTATACCTTTTACCTTCCTTTTCCTGAGCACTGAGTACTAAGTACTGGGCACTTCGTTGTGACTCCAGGAGGACTCGAACCCCCACCATGGGAACCGGAATCCCACGTTCTATCCAGTTAAACTATGGAGCCATTCAGGAGCGCAAAGTTAATATTTTTTCCTAAAGCGCTGCCTTGATCTCCTCCCAATCCAGGTCAATGGGACGGGCTTTAAAATCATTCCCCGGTGTGTAGGATAGTGCTTCCCGGATGCGTGAGCGGAAGTTGGGGTGGGTGGAGATAATCTCGAAATGTTCCATCAGTTCATTACCCGATTCCTCCTCAAGCTTTCGGAACAGGGTGGCCAGTGTCCGCGGCTCAATGGCTGCTGCTTCCATCAGCTCAGCGGCAAAGCGGTCGGCCTCCTCCTCCTGCTTGCGGTCAAAGCTGGTGGAGGTCAGCAGGCCGGTTATTTCTCCCATGACATACATATCTCCCGATGTGATGATCTCGATTCCCAATTCCTTGATAAGCCGGGCCACCACATGCCGCTCTTCCACGTGCCCCATTTCATGGGCCATCACAGATGCCAGTTCTTCAGGTGTATCACAGAAAACAATCAGTCCAGTGGACACAAGAATATTACCCCCGGGCAGGGTAAAAGCATTGATCATCTTGTTGTCGAAAACTTCAAAACGATAATTGTAATCCGAATCCTCCATTCCGGCTTCAAGACGATCCCCGATCACCTTCACGGCCGAATCGACCCTTTCATTCTCCAATTTTTTGAACATGGGATTCAGAAGGATCAGCTCCATATAGGCCTCCCCCAGTTTCTCCTCCTTATCAATATTGAGCAGCTGTGGATCTTCTGGGTATCTGAACAGGGAAGCAGCGATCCAGATGAGTCCGAATACCCCCAGCAGGATCAGAAGATCCCTTAGTATGTATCGTTGCATGTGCACGTCATTTAATGCGTAGGAGGTCTGTTCATCGGTTTCGGTCTGCCCTGCTCAGGCCTGATCCGGTACACCTGGTGGTAGGCCACTTTGCCGAAAAAAACAAAATAGTAGAAGATCCCTTTCCTGGCTTTCACTGCACCCACAATGCTGAAAATAAAATAGAGCAGGTTTGCTGCAGCTGCCATCACCAGGTATCCCCAGTAGATGCTGGAAAAATCATAATCCTTGGCGAAATTGACAATGGTCCAGGCCACCAGTCCCGAATTGAGCAGGGTCACAGGGATCTGTGAATAAAGCGACTGAAGGGTGTGGAACTGTACAAACTTTCCCCTGTCACGGTTCACAAAATAATAGATGATGGCAGCCACCAGGTTCAGGATCGGAAGCGGCAGGCCCAGGGCAGAGGTGGCAAACATCATGAAGTATGAGCCCATGGCATCTTCCCTGACCCTCACTTCAATTTCGTCAGGTTGTGGAAGCGGATGGTATTCCATTTGATATGGTTTAATATGAGAAATTCCCCTTACGCCTCGTCGGGCAATTCATCTCCGGTGAAGGGCGGATACGTATCATTCATGTACATCATGTAGATGCTTACCCTCATTTGCCAGCGGATCTGACCCACGACCCACTCATGCAATCCTTTGGGGTATTCGGCAGTGAACAAGACTATCCACCAGCAGACAAAAGCGATGATGCCTATCCAAATGGCCCGGAAATAGAGAATAAAATAGTGGGGTATATAGACATAAAATATACCGAATAACAACCTTACCAGGGTGAGTCCCCGGCTCACTTTTTCCGGATAGGGAATTTCCAGGGAGGTCAGATCATCGGTGCTCTTTATTCCAAAAGCCGGGTAGCCGTCAGAGATATTGAACAGCCTGGCAGAAAGCCTGACATTCCATCTCATCAGTCCCAACTGGTATTCAAACATACTTTCGGGATAACGGCCCGTAAAAAGAATGACCCAGAAGGCCACAAACTGGAGAATGGCTCCCCAGAGACTCATAAACAATAAAACAAATCCATGGGGAATGGCAATGTAGAGCCATCCAAACAGGGTCCTGAGCAAAAGCTCACCCCTGGAATAACGTTCCTGGTGTGTGATTGAAAGTTTCATAAAGATGATGTTGATTTCTATTTCACTTCAATTTGCAAAAAAAACCCCTTGTTGTCAACCCTTTGTTGTGATTTAAATGCAAAATTCAGCTAATTTCGCACCCTGAATCAGAAGTGCAGCACATGGAATATAAATTTACAGATATTGAAAAGCGGTGGCAGGGATATTGGGAAGAGAATCGAACCTTCAGAACCGAAGATGATTTTTCCAAACCAAAATTCTACGTGCTGGACATGTTCCCCTATCCTTCCGGATCCGGACTTCATGTGGGGCACCCCGAGGGGTATACGGCCACAGATATTGTGGCCCGGTATAAAAGGATGAAGGGATTTAATGTACTCCACCCCATGGGTTGGGATGCATTCGGACTGCCAGCAGAACAGTATGCCATTGAGACTGGCACCCATCCTTCGGTCACCACACAGAACAACTGTGACAATTTCCGCAGGCAAATCAAATCCCTGGGCCTCGGCTACGACTGGGAAAGGGAGGTCAATACCACCGATCCCGGCTACTTCAAATGGACTCAGTGGATCTTTATCCGTCTCTACAATACCTGGTTCGATGAAAAGCTTCAGAAAGGCCGCCCCATCGAAGAACTGGAGATTCCTGCTGAGGTAATTTCCGAAGGACAGGATGCCGCAAGACAGTACAGGAATGACATGAGGCTGGCTTACTATGACGATGCCAAGGTCTGGTGGTGCCCTCACTGCAGGATTGTATGCGCCAATGAGGAGGTTTTGAATGACGGCACCCACGAAAAGTGTGGAAACCCGGTAGAGAAAAAGAACCTGAAACAATGGATGCTGCGCATCCCCCTCTATGCTGAACGTCTTCTCTCCGGACTTGACCATGTGGACTGGCCCGAGGGGGTGAAAGACATGCAGCGCAACTGGATCGGGAGATCCACCGGTGCAGAAGTAGATTTCCGGGTGGATGGTTTGGAGGACAGCCTGCGGGTATTCACCACACGTCCCGATACACTTTTCGGAGCAACTTACATGGTCGTTGCACCAGAGCACCCCATGCTCGGAGTGCTGGTCACACCCGACCAAAAAGGCGATGTGGATGCTTACGTGAAGCAGGCAGGACTAAAATCTGAACTGGACCGCTCTGATCTCTCCCGTGAAAAAACAGGGGTCTTTACCGGAAGCTTCGCCGTCAATCCTGTTAACAACAGCCGCATTCCCGTCTGGGTGGCTGATTATGTACTCATGGGATACGGGACCGGAGCCATCATGGCTGTACCCGGTCATGATACCCGTGACTTTGAATTTGCCAATGCATTTTCTCTGCCCGTCCAGTGCATCATGGATCCCGGTACGGATGAACAGGTTCTCAAGCAGGAGGTGCTGCAGGGGAAGGCTTGCTGGACCGAAGACGGAACATATATCAATTCTTCGAACCAGGACACCGGATTGGATATCAATGGGCTTTCAAAGACACAGGGCATCCAAAAGACCATAACCTGGCTTGGAGCACGTCAGCTGGGCAAAGAAGCCATTAACTACAAGATCAGGGACTGGCTCTTCAGCCGGCAGCGTTACTGGGGAGAACCCTTTCCTGTGATTCACTGGGAAGACGGTGAGATTACACTGGTCGAGGATGAACATCTGCCGCTGGAACTTCCGAAACTTGAAAAATATGAACCCGGTGCCGGAGGTGAATCTCCGCTGGCCAATTCCACAGAGTGGCTGGAGGTGACAGCACCCGACGGACGGAAGGGCCGGAGAGAAACCAACACCATGCCCCAGTGGGCGGGATCGTGCTGGTATTACCTCAGGTACATTGATCCCCGAAATGACGAAGAACCCTTTTCTTCGGAAAAGGAAAAATACTGGATGCCTGTGGACCTCTATATAGGGGGAGCAGAACACGCTGTTCTTCATCTCCTGTACAGCCGGTTCTGGCACAAAGTACTCTACGATCTGGGCATTGTCTCCACAGATGAACCCTATCACAAACTATACAACCAGGGAATGATCCTGGCTTTTGCCTACGAGACAGATGCCGGGGCCAAAGTCCCCACTGACCTGGTGGAAGAGAAGAATGAAGGTTTCTTTCACAGGGAGACAGGGGAAGCTTTGAAGCAGATTGTGGCAAAAATGTCAAAATCGTTAAAAAATGTGGTGAATCCGGATGATGTTGTATCGGGCTTTGGCGCCGATTCATTGCGTCTGTATGAAATGTTCCTGGGGCCGCTGGATGCGGTGAAGCCCTGGGTGGAAAATGGCGTAAAAGGAGTGTATAATTTCCTGAACAGAGTCTATAAATTCTTTGCCGACCCGGTTCATTTCCACGATGGAGCGGAGGACCCGGAAGTGTTGAAGGTTCTCCATGCTACCATCAAGAAAGTGGGCGAGGATATTGACACCCTCCACTTCAATACGGCCATTTCCCAGATGATGATCTTTACCAACCTGGCCATCAAAAAAGGGCGTGTGACCAGGGAGACAGCTGCCACATTCATCAGGCTTGCTCGGGCCCTTTGCACCCCACCTGGCAGAAGAGATCTGGAACATCCTGGGGAATAATACCTCCATTGCACTCTCTGAATGGCCGGTATATGAGGAGAAATACCTGCAGGAGGATACACATGAATACCCGGTAATGATCAATGGCAAGCTCAGGTTTAAGATCGAGCTTCCCCTTGATATGCCTGAAGCTGAGATCAGGGAGAAGGTTCTTTCCCATGAAACCGCTCTCAAATGGACAGAAGGAAATGAACCCAAACGCTTCATCCATGTACCTGAGAAGATCATAAATCTGGTTGTGTAATGAAGCGTTGGCGTGATCTCATATTGATGATACCTGTGGTTGTCGGTGCGCTTGCTGCTGTTTTCCTTTTGCCCACCGAAAGTGTCGCAGTTCCGGAAAAGGACAAAGAAACAAACACCGGCAGCATTGATCTCACAGCATCCCAGCCTTCGCGTGTACTTTACGGTATCCCGGTGGACTCATTCCAGGTAGAACAGGGACGGGTCAGGAGGGGTGAAGCCCTTGCAGACCTGTTGGTTCCCCACGGAATCAATGCGCAGCAGATATACAACATATCCCTTTTCCCCGATTCCATTATCAACGAAAGAAAGATCCAACCAGGAAACAGTTATTCGGTATTTCTTTCAAATGATGAGACGCCTGCCTATTTCGTGTACGAAAAAGATCCTTTGAACTATGTGGTGATCCGGTTTTTCCAGGACTCCATCCGTGCAACAAACGGGTCCAAACCGGTTGAGTCAAGGCTCCAGTTTGCCCAGGGAACCATTGAATCGTCACTGTGGGAGTCCATGCGATCGGCCGAAACCAATCCCATGCTGGCCGTCGAATTGAGTGAGATTTTCGCATGGTCCATTGATTTTTTTGGAATTCAGCAGGGTGACCGCTACAAAGTAGTGTATGAGGAGTCCTTTGTGGATTCACAATCCATAGGGATCAAGCGCATAGCAGGTGCCTGGATCTATCACAACAACACTGATTTTTGGGCGATCCCTTTCGAACAGGATGGGAGGGTCAGTTTTTTTGATGAGAAAGGAAACAGCTTAAGAAAAGCTTTCCTCAAAGCCCCCTTGCGCTTTTCCAGGATCAGTTCGGGCTTCTCCAATTCAAGATATCATCCAGTGCTGAAGATTCGTCGTCCCCACCACGGGGTAGATTACGCAGCACCATCCGGAACCCCGGTTCAAACCATTGGAGACGGCGTGGTAACTGGTGTGGGATACCAGAAAAGAGGAGGCGGCAACTATGTAAAGATCAAGCACAACAGTGTCTACTCAACCACTTACATGCACCTCAGCAGATTTGGAAAAGGGATCAAAACCGGCAAGTATGTCAAGCAGGGCGATGTGATCGGATATGTAGGGGCTACGGGACTGGCCACCGGACCACATCTCGATTTCCGATTCTACAAAAACGGAAGCGCAGTGAATCCGCTAAAAGTGGAAGCTCCCCCGGTTGAACCAGTCCATGAAGAAAACATTTCTGCATACAACATGCGGAAAAGCCTCACCATAAGCATGCTAAAGCTTATTTAGCTTTCTTCCACCACCAGAGGGAAATGCGTATACTCCAGAGAATGAATCTTTGAAGCCAGGGATTCCGGGGTATCGTCTTTATCAACAGAACAGCTTGCCTGGAAAATCACATCGCCTTCATCGTAAGCCTGATTCACATAGTGGATGGTGATCCCACTCTGAGCATCGCCACTGGCTATGATCGCCTCATGGACAAGACTTCCATACATGCCTTTTCCTCCATATTTTGGCAAAAGGGCCGGGTGAATATTGATCACCTTTCCTTCATAGGCTGCCAGTAAATGCATAGGCACCAACCACAGAAACCCCGCCAACACTACAAAATCGATTTTTCTTTCCTGCAGCAGTACTGCAATTTCATCCGAATGATAAAACTGTTCCCGATCAAAAACAACAGTGTCCACCCTCAGTGATTTGGCTCTTGCAATCACGCCCGCGCCAGGCTTATTGGTCAGTACCAACTCGACCTTTCCGGCTTGGTTCGTTCGAAAATACCTGATCAGGTTCTCTGCATTGGTCCCTGACCCAGAGGCAAGTATAGCTATACGCTTCATTTGCAATTTTTTACGATATCGAGAAATTTTAATAACTACATTTGAAAATATTGACTGTTTCGCTTAAAAAAAAGCCAAATAAAGGGTACTTTTTTTGAAAATAGTCGAAATTTGCATTTCTTTGCACCGTTAAAATTAAACATAATTATTAATTAAAATTTATAGTCATGTCTGACGTTGCCTCAAGAGTAAAAGCAATTATTGTTGACAAATTAGGTGTTGATGAGAACGAAGTAACTCCGGAAGCCAGCTTTACCAATGACCTGGGTGCTGACTCTCTTGACACTGTTGAGCTTATCATGGAATTTGAAAAAGAATTCAACATGGGTATTCCTGATGATCAGGCTGAAAGCATTTCCACTGTAGGAGAAGCTATCAAATATATCGAAGAGAACGCTGAATAAGCGCGATGAGAAGGGTAGTCGTTACAGGACTGGGGGCCTTTACACCCCTGGGGAATAATTTACAGGACTTCTGGGAAGCTCTTGTGAATGGAGTTAGCGGTAGCGACTGGATAACCCATTTCGATACCGAAAAGTTTAAAACCAAATTTGCCTGCGAAGTTAAGAATTACGATCCGCTGGATTACTTCGACAGGAAAGAGGCAAGGAAACTTGACCCCTATGCCCAGTATGCCATGATCGCTGCCCATGAAGCATATCTTGATGCAGGGCTGGATCAGGCAGACATTGACAAAGACAGGGCAGGAGTAATCTGGGCATCCGGAATTGGAGGCATCGTCACATTCACGAATGAAATAGCGGGCTATTGTTGAGGCAAATAAAACCCCCAGGTTTAGCCCATTTTTCATTCCCAAGATGATCTCTGATATAGCGGCCGGGCACCTTTCCATGAAATATGGTTACCGGGGTCCCAACTACGCTACTGTATCAGCATGTGCTTCCTCCACAAACGCCATCATCGATGCCTTCAACCTGATCCGCCTGAATATGGCAGACCTGTTTATTACAGGAGGGTCGGAAGCAGCCATCTGTGAAGCTGGAGTGGGGGGATTTAATTCCATGCAGGCACTTTCCACCAACAATGATAACTACAGATTCGCATCCCGTCCTTTTGATGCCAACCGGGACGGATTTGTCATGGGTGAAGGGGGTGCAGGCCTGGTTGTTGAAGAGCTTGAACATGCCAAAAAACGGGGTGTAAAAATCTATGCAGAGCTTATCGGCGGAGGCATGTCAGCAGACGCCCATCACCTGACTGCACCTCATCCCGAGGGCGAAGGAGCTACGCTGGTGATGAATAATGCCCTGAGGGATGCCGAAATCAAACCCGAAGAGGTGGATTATATCAATGTACATGGTACGGCTACTCCACTGGGTGATCTCTCTGAAACCAAGGCCATAAAAAGGGTATTTGGTGAGCACGCCTACAATCTGAACATCAGTTCTACCAAATCAATGACCGGTCACCTGCTGGGTGCTGCCGGCGCTATCGAGGCCATTGCTGTGATCATGTCCATTAATGACAGTGTGGTTCCACCCACAATCAACCTGGACAAGCTTGATCCTGAGATTGACCCCAAACTGAATCTTACACCAAACAAAGCCCAGAAACGGGAAGTAAATGTGGGTATGAGCAATACTTTCGGATTTGGGGGTCACAATACCTCAGCCATTTTCAGGAAATTTAACGGATAATGGGTTGAAGGGACGCAGGTTCTATGTTCAACTGGTCCTTATGCTGGGATTCCTCCCACGCAAACTATCCTATTACAGACTGGCCTTCCTTCCAAAATCTGCCAGCGTAGGTCAGAATCACAAGCTCCTGGTAAACAATGAGCGGCTCGAATTCCTGGGAGATGCTATTCTGGATGCCATCGTGGCTGACTATCTTTTCAGGGATTTCCGGATGGAGACGAAGGTTTTATGTCAAATTGCGTGCACGGATCGTAAAGCGCAAGAAACCTGGACTTCCTGGGTAAAAAATTGAACATCTCCTCCATGATCAAGACCGGAATCCATCCAGGCAATAAATCGAAGCACCTTTATGGAAATACACTTGAAGCATTAATCGGGGCCATATACCTGGACAGAGGTTACCGGGATTACCCAGGAAGTTTTTCATTGATAAGATCCTAAATGAAGCACATCGACCTGGCGCAGACTGGTAAAAAAGGATCCGGATTATAAAAGTCGGATCATTGAATGGGCTCAGAAGAATCACATTGAGATTATCTTTGAAACCACAGAAGAACAAAGAACGGAGCAAAAATCACCCTCCTTTGTCTCGAGCATTTCACTGAAAGGGAAGAAAAGGGTACCGGAAGAGGAGGTGTAAAAAAAGATGCCGAACAGCGGGCCGCCAAAGAAGCACTTTCATCCATTCAACTGCTAAATAAGTGATGGCATGTCAAAAAACATAAACTGGAAATGGCCATCGATGAAGACTTTTGTCTGCTTGGGATGGTCTCTGATGAACCCGATTACAAACTGTGTTGGTTGATCAACAAAACCATGGGAACTGAATTTTACACAAACTGGACGAACTTGAGCTGTATCCACAGGAGATTGACAAAGGATGTGGCATATTCAATCTTCGCTCTCGAGGATGAAGATTCATTGTTAACATACAGGATTATCAAGAACAGGGCTGTGGAGAGTTACTTCCTGGATGAATTAAAGAATCTGGATTACATTATCCATATCCAGGGAGAGATGAATGAAGATAAAATAAGCTCATTTATTCAGGGTGCTCGGAGCCATTCCCCGGGTACGAATGTGCGTTCCGGTGGATTTAACAAAGATCCGCAATCAGGAAAGACTTGCTTCTCTGGTGAACCGAAGGATCTGAGGCGAAAGCCGAAGAACTGCTTGAAGAGCCAGCGATAAAGGGGGTATAGCACCGAATAGACTGGTAGCTCCTGGTAATTTTGATACCCTCCCTGTACAGCCCGTCCAACACCTTTCCCTGCCTGATGACGGGCCTGAAAAACCACCTGTAAAAAGGGGAGAAACCCAGGACCAAGTCAAATAGCCATGTCCAGAAGGAAAAGCAGTCCGGCTACCAGCAGGTATACATAACCCGAAATCTGAATATTGAAACCCGGGCCCACTTCACTGATCATGTGCCAGGGCAAAAATCCAGATACCTGATTTCAAAAGCAAGCCCGGGGTGATAAGGTAGAGACTTTTGACCGGACCCGCGCTGTAACCAGGAGAACCGAAGACAGCAATCCCCCGGTCACAATTCCAGCCAGGAATCTCCACAACACGCTTTCAAAAGGAAAGAAGAACATAGCAGCCCAGAATGGAGCAAGTTTAAGCAGAGAAGAGATCCTGTGAAAAAAATGCGCCCGAACACTGCGGGGGACAACCACCCGCTTCATCTTGTTTTTGAATTTGGCGTCATGATCAAGTGCTCCATAGGACCTTATTTTCACATCCACAGTCTTCAGCAACTCGATGCGGTATGATTTTCCCCCCGCCATGTCTTTGGACTGTAGCAGCACCTGTCCCATGGTCTTCCGCTCCTCTCCCATCTTCAGATAACCCACCACATCTTTCCAGGTGGTCTTGAATTTTCCCAGCCTGAACCAGCTTTTTCTTTTCTGGTAGATGTATATCCAAAGCACCACACCCGCAATAAGGAAGAAGAAGGTCCCGGCCAGGCTGGCTACATCCTGAAAGATGGCCAGCAGGATGGGACCCAAAATGGCTGCCAGGGCAAAAACAATGCCCAGTGCATGTATCATGTATTTAATCAGAAGAATGGGATCGTGCCATCAGGACGATTGAACAATTCATCCTCTCTCTTTTTCTTTTCCCGTTTTGCCCTGGCATGCTGCTGCATCTTTCCCTTTCACGGCGATATACTTCCCTGACCATGGTATCGTCATAGGACGACGCTCTGTCAGCAGCACTGCTACGGGATGTTCCAGGAGAAATTCATACGCTTTATGGATCTCCTGGAATTTTTCCTGAGCAAGGGCCGACTGGATTCAGATCGGGATGAAATTTGAGTGCCATCTTCCGGTAGGCAGCTTTGATCTGCCTCTCGGATGCACCGGGAGATACTCCAAGGGTCTTGTAAGGATTTTTGGCAGGCACCAGGGTGGTTTTCCTGCAAGATATCCATTCCCGGGTGGACTCCAAAGCCGGGTTCATAAAAAAAAGCTGTCCGCCGGGAGGACGGACAGCTTGCAACTAACCCTAAAACTAAACCAAATTGCCTGCTACTGCTTCTTTGATTTTTTCTTTTTCACAACGATCACCTCAACTTCTTCTCCTTACCGTCGCCACTCTCCGTAATGGTGGTCTCAATGTCCATTTCTTCCCCGTCATCTGTAATGATCTCCCATTCTCCTTCTTCGCCATCTGAAACCATCACTGTGATTTTTTTCGTCTTGACGCAGTCTCCCTCTTCATCCATCAGGATATCAAAAGTTTCACCGTCTCCTGATTTCACCACCATCACACGTTCGCCGTGGGGGTGATCTCCGGATTCAACTTTGTACTTCATTACTTTTGTATGTTCTCCGTCATGGTCTCCTTCACTGATCCAGATCACCGAATCCCCGCTCATCTTTTTAATCTTGGTTTTCTCACCGTCTTCAGAGATAAATACGTAGCATTGGAATGGCCTCCATGGACCTCAGCCATCTCCTTATGCATCTTCACCATATGGTCTTCATCTCCGCTCATGACCTCCATTATCTTCATGGCGTGATCGGCCTGATCCGCATCGTCAAAAGTGTAGGTGGTGTCTTTCACCAATTTTCCATCTTTTCGACTTTTACGGTTACTTTTGTTTCCTGGGCCGAGAGGGTCACCGATAGCAGGAATGAGACGCCACGACAAGAAAAGAATATGGGTAAATTTTTTTCATTGGATGGGTATTTGGTTATGGTACAAATCTATTCCAGAATAGCGTTAGATAGGCTTAAAGGATGTTAAAGATTGTTAAATCGCTCTGTCTGAACCAATGAGGAAAACTATCTTTGAGACATGAGTCGCACTGTACTGTGGATACTGACTGTGTTCCTGAGCCTGGCCATGATCGCCCTTGTTGGTGTTCAGGCCTACTGGTTCAAGAATTCCATTGATGCCAAAGAGAAACAGCTCGGTCTGGTTGTCAACCAGGTGCTTGGAGAGATCTCCGGCGAACTTGTAAGGGACGAAACGCTCATGACCATCCTTGAGGAGCTCAATCCCCCATCGATCAGTCACCAGAGCGAAGCCATTTGGAATTTCCAGATTGACGGAAGAAGCCTTTGGGTGAATCCGAACCTGATGATATACATTGAGGAGAAAGAAATCGAGCCGGAAAAAGGAAGCGGCAGAATCAGGATGAGGACTAAAGAGGAGACCTGCATGAAGATATGGACACCCTCCAGGAGATGGGTATACACGAGGAGATCAAGATCACCGGTGAATTCAGATACAGTGAGATGACAAAGCAGTCGGCTTGAGGAGATGCCGGAGGGTACCGAATTAATCGTTTATGCCAATCCCATCAATCCCTGATGAACCAGAAAATTCAGATCATCGATGATTCAATTATTGTAATATTGGGGGAAGATGAAATCCTTCAGGATACCATTTTGATTTCGGCCATGAAACCGGACCAGGTCAGGACTGAGCTCATTAAAAGCTGGGAGGAGCAGGAACAGTTTGTCGACAGGATAGTCAGGCAGATGCTGGTGGAGGGAAAGCGCCTTGAGGATCGGATCACCGAATCCCAGGTAAAGAAATTGCTTACCTTAAAACTTCTGGAAAAAGGCGTGGATATGCCTTTCGAATATGCCGTATATGAGGAGGGGAAGAAACCCATATACCAGTCAGAAAAATTCAACGAATTTGAAGAGTGCAAATATTACCGTGCACCCCTGATAAAAGGCAGTGTATTCCAGAAACGCACCCTGATCTCTGTCTATTTCCCTGAGGAGAGGAAGCACTTTGTTAAATCCATGGGCATCCTGGGCGGCTCATCGGCACTGATCACCCTGTTTGTTCTTACCCTGTTCTCCCTGGCGCTCTTCATTATATTCAAGCAGAAACGCCTTTCTGAAATGAAAAATGATTTTGTGAACAACATGACCCATGAGCTGAAGACCCCCATTTCAACCATCAGCCTGGCTTCACAGATGCTGAATGACAAAAGTATTCCTGAAGAGCAGAAGAACCTGGCGCAGATCTCCAGAATAATACAAACAGAGAGTAAACAGCTGGGATTCCAGGTTGAAAGGGTGCTGCAAATGGCCATCTTTGATCACGGCGAACTGAAACTAAAACTGGAAGAGATCAACCTGCATGAGATCATTGAAACGGTTGCTCAGAATTTCCTGCTGCAAATAGACCGGAAGGGTGGAAAGCTTAACTTCTCCCCCGATGCGGATAATGATGTAATCCGGGGAGATACCATGCACATAACCAACCTGATCTCCAACCTGATTGAAAACGCCATCAAATATACCAAACAGACACCGGTAATTGGACTGTCCACACACAATGAGCAGGGCGAGATTGTTGTCTCCATCAGCGATAATGGGATCGGCATCAGCAAGGAGGATCAGAAAAGAATTTTTGACAAATTTTACCGGGTTCCCACAGGAAATGTACACAATGTGAAGGGATTCGGGCTCGGACTCAGTTATGTAAAGCTGATTGTGGATCAGCACCACGGTGCCATTAAAATAAAAAGTGAACCTGAAAAAGGTTCCCGGTTCGATATTCACCTACCTTTACAGAATTCATCTAAAAAATCCATTCAGAAATGAACGAAATAAAACACAGGATTCTTCTTGCAGAAGACGATGAAAACCTGGGCTCACTGCTTCAGGAGTACCTGCAGGCCAAGAACTATGAGACTGACTGGGTTAATAATGGAGAGAAGGCCTTTCGCCATTTCGAGCAGTACCATTATGACATTTGTCTTCTGGATGTGATGATGCCGGTAAAGGACGGTTTTACGCTTGCCTCGGAAATCCGTATCCTGAACAGTGAAATCCCCATTATATTTCTCACCGCCAAGTCCATGAAAGAGGATGTCATTGAAGGGTTTTCTCTGGGTGCGGATGACTACATTACCAAACCTTTCAGTATGGAAGAGCTGCTTTTCAGGATTGAAGCAATCCTGAGAAGGACCAAGGGATCCAGGGGCGGTGATACCCAGACATGGGAGATTGCTTCCTTTACCTTCGATGCCAAAAAACAGGTTTTAACAGGAACGGGGACCGAGCAGAAACTGACCACCAAAGAGTCAGAACTTTTAAAACTCCTGTGTAACAACATGAACCAGGTGCTGGAAAGAAATTTTGCACTGAAGGCCATTTGGATTGACGATAACTATTTCAATGCCAGGAGCATGGATGTATATATTACCAAGCTAAGGAAATACCTGAAGGCAGATTCCAATGTACAGATCATCAATGTACACGGGAAGGGGTATAAGCTGGTGGTAGATATTCCTTAGGAAATCTAATCAAGCTTCAATACGGCCAGGAATGCTGACTGGGGGACCTCTATGTTACCAACCTGGCGCATTCGCTTCTTCCCCTTCTTCTGCTTCTCAAGCAATTTTCGCTTCCTGGTAATATCCCCGCCGTAACACTTGGCCGTCACATCCTTCCGTACGGCCTTTACGGTCTCCCTTGCAATCACTTTGGCCCCGATGGCAGCCTGGATGGCCACTTCGTACTGCTGTCGTGGAATAAGCTCTTTCAGTTTCACGCAGATTCTTCTTCCGAAGTCGTAGGCGTTGTCCCTGTGGATCAGCGTGGATAAGGCATCCACCATCTCACCGTTTAACAGGATGTCCAGCTTCACAAGGTCGGCTTTCCGGTATCCATGTGGGTGGTAATCGAATGAAGCATAGCCCTTGGATATACTCTTCAGCTTGTCATAGAAATCAAATACAATCTCGGCCAGGGGCATTTCAAAAGTGAGTTCCACCCTGTTGCTGGTAAGGTATACCTGGTTCTTCAGTGTTCCCCGCTTATCCAGGCAGAGGTTCATAATGGATCCCACATAATCGGCCTGAGAGATCACCTGTGCGGTGATAAAAGGTTCTTCAATATGGTCGATGGCAGTAGCTACCGGCAGTCCCGACGGATTGTGAACCTCCACCAGGTCACCCTTGGTGCTAATCACGTTAAAGGAAACGTTGGGAACCGTAGTAATCACATCCATGTTGAACTCCCGATCGAGCCGCTCCTGGATGATCTCCATGTGCAGCAATCCCAGGAATCCGCAACGGAATCCAAAGCCCAGTGCCGCGGATGATTCGGGAATAAATGTGAGCGATGCATCGTTTAGCTGCAGCCTTTCGATGGATGCCCTGAGGTCTTCATAATCATCGGCATCCACTGGATAGATCCCGGCAAACACCATGGGTTTTACATCCTCAAACCCTGAGATATTCTCAGTGCAGGGACGGTCCACATGGGTGATGGTATCCCCTACTTTTACCTCTTTGGAAGTTTTGATCCCGGATATGATATAACCCACATCTCCGGCCGAAAGTACAGCCCTTGGCTCGGGACCAAGTTTCAGGACCCCTACCTCATCGGCATCATACTCCTTCTCTGTAGCAATAAATTTAACCAGGTCACCCTTTCGGATGGTCCCGTGCATTATCCGGAAATAGGCAAAAATCCCCCGGTATGAATTGTACACGGAATCAAAGATAAGTGCCTGCAGGGGAGCATCCGGGTCGCCCTGTGGTGCCGGAATCCGTTCAATGATCGCTTCAAGGATCTCATCCACACCCAGCCCGGTTTTCCCGCTGGCTTCGATAATATCATCCCGATCGCATCCTATCAGATCTTCGATCTGGTCCTTCACGTCATCGGGCATGGCGCTTTCCATGTCCATCTTGTTCAGTATGGGAATGATCTCCAGGTCGTGTTCAATGGCCTGATAGAGAACAGAGATGGTCTGTGCCTGGATTCCCTGGGTGGCGTCCACGATAAGCAAGGCTCCTTCACAGGCTGCGATGGACCGGCTTACCTCGTAGGAAAAATCTACATGCCCAGGGGTATCGATAAGGTTGAGCAGATACTTCTTTCCATCCTGCTCATGCTCCATCTGTATGGCATGGCTCTTTATGGTGATCCCCCGCTCACGCTCCAATTCCATATCGTCCAGGACCTGGTCCTTGAAATCCCTTTCATCCAGCGTACCGGTCTTCATCAGCAGCCTGTCTGCCAGGGTACTTTTCCCATGATCGATGTGGGCAATGATGCAGAAATTACGTATATGATCCATAAGGAAGATACCTTCGTTTTAATCGAGCACAAAGATAGTAAACTCCGGGATTATTTAGATGGGGTTTGAATAAATGCCCAACTAAAATCCCCGGGCAAGAAGGGTAAAATTCCTAACTTGCATCAAACCCCGAAATTATCATCAGAAATGAAGAAAACATTGTGGCTTCTTCTTCTGTTCCCCGGGATCGTTTCATGCGAAAAGGAAGTGGACTATTCCGGCCCGCAGCGCCTGGAATATTTACTCAGTTTTGTATGTGAGTCCATGCCCGTATCCATCGTAGCATGTCCCTGCAACGGTGACATGGTCGTGCTGAACCGGGATCCCTCCACCTTTGATTTCAGTATGAAACTGAGCCGCTACAGCAAAGATGGGACCTTCACGGGAACACTGGTGGACTTTGCTGACTTTGACAGAGGTAACCATGTGCGGTATCTTCCGAATGACATCGCCCTGGATGAATTCAAGAACCTTTATGTGCTGGCTCAACCGGTAACTGACACCAGCGGTGGAATCTGGACCACGGCAAATGGATTCAATATCCTGGTATTCGACCCTGAGAAGGGGCTTGTCAGGGAACTGGATTTCTCAGCTATGGATGGAGCAAGGGCCAGAAACCTGGCCTATTCTGACGGTTTTCTCTATACCGAATTCGGCCCGGAGATGAAAAGGATTTCCCTGGCCGCAGGAGAAATCTCCGGGATACCATTGCCAGAAAAATCAGGGAATGAGGACTGGCTCTTTGGATATCACTCCGATATGGAGATTGATGCCGGGGGGGTGGTATATTTCTCAGGTCCATACAGTTCTTCTCCCGACTCCTCAGGCTGCCGGATAGAGACTTTCAACCTGCAGTCCCGGGAATTACATACGCAAATCGCAGAAGGGACCAGTGAAGTAATGGCCTCCATGGTGGGAGCACCCGGTCTGGCCATCCACCGGGACGGCGACATCTTTCTTGCCAATTTCTACGGGGGTGGCGTGGAGATTTATGGCAGCAACATGAATTTCCTGCTGGAACAGGAACTGGAGAAAACCGGGGAAAGGAATCCCCTTCCCATTGACCTTGCCACCTACAAAAACCGGGTGTACGTGGCCGATTATGCCAACAATAGGGTATACCTCTATTCTATCCGGAATTAAGAGCGCCCAAGAAATAAAAGAGGCCGCCTCGCGCTCTGCGAAACGGCCTCCTGGATATATATAGATGGTTTTTGGCTACATCATGCCACCCATGCCACCCATGCCACCACCGCCTCCTGGAGGCATTGGAGGCTCTGGCTCAGGAATGTCCACAATGGCACATTCGGTGGTAAGGAACATACCAGCAATGGATGCGGCATTTTCCAGTGCAATGCGGGCTACTTTGGTGGGATCGATTACACCTGCCTCAAACATATTCTCGTATTTTTCAGTGTGGGCATTGTACCCGTAATCACCTTTCCCGGCCCTGATGGCGTTCACCACTACAGAACCTTCAAGTCCGGCATTCTCTACAATCTGGCGAAGCGGCTCTTCAAGGGCCCTTCTTACAATGGCGATACCTGTATTCTCGTCATCATTGGAACCTTTGAATTTCTCCAGTTTCTCGATAGAACGAAGGTAGGCAACACCACCACCGGCAATAATTCCTTCCTCAACTGCTGCACGGGTTGCACTCAGCGCATCATCGAAAAGGTCTTTCCTGGATTTCATTTCAACTTCAGAAGCAGCTCCCACATAGATCACTGCAACACCACCGGCCAGTTTGGCCAGACGTTCCTGCAGCTTCTCACGGTCATAGTCAGACGTGGTATTTTCAATTTGCTTCTTGATCTGTCCAATCCTGGCTTCGATCATTGGCTTTTCTCCAGCACCATTCACTATGATGGTATTTTCCTTATCGATGGAGATCTTTTCAGCCTGCCCGAGCATCTCAAGCTCGGTGGCTTCCAGTTTCAGCCCCTTTTCTTCAGAAATGACTGTTCCGCCTGTCAGAATGGCGATGTCTTCGAGCATCTCCTTTCTTCTGTCACCAAAACCCGGAGCTTTTACAGCAGCAATCTTCAGCGATCCCCGCAGTTTGTTTACTACCAGGGTAGCCAGTGCTTCTGCATCTACATCTTCAGCGATAATCATCAATGGACGTCCAGCCTGGGCTGTAGTTTCAAGAACAGGCAGCAGGTCCTTCATGGTAGAGATTTTCTTGTCATGGATCAATACGTAGGGATTCTCAAGTACTGCTTCCATTTTCTCTGTATCGGTAACAAAGTATGGGGAGATATATCCGCGATCGAATTGCATACCTTCAACCACATCCACATAGGTGTCGGAGGATTTGGATTCTTCAATGGTAATCACACCCTCTTTTTTCACCTTGGACATGGCCTCAGCAATGAGCGCTCCGATGGAAGCTTCATTGTTGGCTGAGATAGAAGCTACCTGCTGTATCTTCTTGTTGTCATCTCCTACCTCCTGGGATTGACTTCTCAGGCTTTTTACAACCTCAGCAACAGCTTTGTCAATTCCTCTTTTCAAATCCATGGGATTGGCACCGGCTGTTACGTTTTTTAAACCGACTGTTACAATGGACTGAGCCAGAACAGTGGCTGTGGTGGTTCCGTCTCCGGCATCGTCATTTGTTTTGGAAGCAACTTCCTTTACCATCTGGGCGCCCACATTCTCAATTGGGTCGGCCAGGTCCACCTCTTTAGCTACAGTGACACCGTCCTTGGTAATCTGGGGTGCTCCGAATTTCTTTTCAATAATCACATTGCGACCTCTTGGTCCAAGTGTTACCTTGACAGCATTAGCCAGTTGATCGATACCACTCTTCAGCTGATCGCGGGCTTCCATGTCAAATTTGATCTCTTTTGCCATTTTATATACTTTTTTTTGGGTTATTTACTTTGTAACGAATAGTACATCACTTTGCGAAATAAGAAGATAATCTTCGTCACCGATGGTTAATTCCTGTCCTGCAAATTTCCCGTAAAGGACTTTGTCTCCCACTTTGATTTCCATGGGCTCATCCTTCTTATCGGATCCAACCATTACCACTTTTCCATGCTGAGGTTTCTCTTGCGCTGTATCAGGAATGATGATTCCACTCGCTGTTTTCTCTTCTGCCTCTGAAGGCTTCACGAGCACCTTACCTGCAAGGATCTTACCTTTAAGTTCTGCCATTTTCTTTGATTATTTTATAAGTTCGACATTATCAAAATCGTAATCCCTTTATCATAATTTGTGCCAAAGGGTAAAAACAAAAAAAAAGTGTCAGTAATATGACATACTGACACTTTTCTATATGTTTTTGACGCAGTTTCTACTCTTCTCCGCCGTCTGTAGGTTCAGTTCCGAACGATTCCGGAAGATCAATGGTCTGAGAAGGCTGATCCATGATTGACTCATCAAACTGTCCCTGGAGACGTGAATTGACATCATCTCCTGATTTGGGTACAGTGATTCCTGCCAGAAGGCTGAATACAATCAGTGCAGCTCCCAGTGTCCAGGTAGCTTTCTCAAGGAAGTCTGCTGTTTTACGAACACCCATATACTGGTTGGAAGAAGAAAAATTCGATGCAAGACCACCGCCTTTAGAGTTTTGAACCAGTACGATCAAAATGGTAAAGACGCAGGTCACAACAATCAATACCGTAAATACTATAAACATTTTATTCGCTCTTTATGAATGGTTTATATTCCTAATTTTCTCAATTTGCGCAGCAAAGTAAGCACTTTTTTCCGGATATTTCAAACTTAATTTCTCGTAGGCATAGATGGCCTTTGCAAAAAGGCGCTGCTTCACATAGATCTTTGCAAGCGTGTCCGTTATGAAGCCATCATGCTCCTTTATGGAGGCCAGGGACACATCCTTCCTGATTCCTGACTTCTTTTCAGCCCGGATGGGCCCCGGATCCTCATTGATAAAATTCAGAATGAGCCTGTTGGCAGCAGGTGACCCGGTTTCGGGTTCAGGTTCAATCTCAGGTTCAGTTTCAGCTTCAGATTCGGATTCGGGTTCGGGTTCGGGTTCGGGTTCGGGTTCGGGCTCTACTGTATCAATGGCAGGGGTCGACTTTTCTTCATTCTCGGGATCCTCCAGTTCCACCTCATCCTTGGCCACAGACTCCATCAGGGTTTCCGTTGTGAGCTCCTCATCAGTCTCATCCTCTCCGGATGCTTCCGGTTCTTGATCCAGAACAAATGTTTCTTCCTCATCCAGTTCCAGCAAATCAGCATCTGCTTCGGGCCCTGCATAGGGTGCATGTTGAACAATAATCACATCAGCTTCCTGGTGGGGTTCGTCCGAGAAGCGGATACCCTCCGGTTCATCCATGGAGAGATCATCCTCAATGACCTCTATTTTAGCCACTTCACTTACAAAATTAAACAGCTTACGCCGGTCAACTGCATAGACAGCAGCCACCTTCAGTTCCTCCTCTTTCTCCTGCTCCAGGGCTTCACGGACCCGGACTTTCAACATATGGGCCAGGTTAAACATGGGAAAGTTCCTGCATAGGTCATTCACCTGCTCAAGGTCAGCAGGCGAATAGTGATTGGTGGTGATCAAACGGTTAAAATCAGCTGCGTCCATTTTTCATCAGGTATTACCAGGATACGAATGCCCTGTTAAATATATCCTCTATCAGGTTCTCAACGATCAGATCAATCAGTTCATTTTCCACATCTGTCAGGTTCTGAGAGGCATCATAATCCTCGAACCTGGAGAAGCTGGTGTCGTAATCAAGCTCGGGTTCAACCAGGTTGGTATATTTGACCCGGACCGCAATAGTCAACCTGTTCCTGGCAGCTGTTTCCTGGCTGGTAATGGCTGTGGGCCGGGTTTCATACCTGGTGATTTCACCTGAGAATTGTACATCGCCGCCGTCGGTTGAAAGATTCAAGCTGGTGTTGTTCTGTATCTTATCCATGAGGGCATCGGTAAACAACTGGCTCAGCTGTGCCTGCACAATGGCCGCCCGGTTTGGGAAATAGTCAACCGAATAGGTAGTAATTTCAGGTGAGATATTCACTCCGCTGAACGAGTAGCTTACCTTACATGACGGAATGGTTAGCACCAGACCAGCCATGGCCAGGATGACCGAAGTACTCAGGATATATGATCTGCTTCCTTTCATGTTAATCAATATTGTACTCCTTAATTTTCCTGTAGAGGGTCCTTTCAGAAATCCCCAGGTCCTGCGCAGCATACTTACGTTTGCTATTGTGCCTGTCCAGGGCCTTGCGGATCAGCTCCTTCTCTTTCTCTTCCAGAGACAGGGATTCTTCCACGATCTCTTCCGTATCCATAATACGGTCTTCATCCCTGGGTGCTCTTGCCCCTGCCTGCGTGGTGATCAGGTGTTCGGCCTCGTCGGCAAAATCATCTTCTGTTGAATAGAGCTTCTTAATAAGACCCGCATGCTCCCGTTCAATGTCACCTCCCACGGTCCCCTTCTCCATGATCTGAGCCACAAGTTTCTTCAGATCTGTCATGTCATTCTTCATATCAAAAAGGACTTTATAGAGGATCTCCCGTTCCGAATTAAATGCATCCTCGCTTACCCCTGTCTTACTGATCAGTGCAGGAAGTCGGGACTTCTGGTAATCGGGCAGGTAATGCATCAGAGCCGCTGCGGAAACCTCCCGCTCCTGCTCAATAACCGAAAGCTGTTCCGTTACATTTTTCAATTGTCTTATATTCCCGGGCCATTCATAATTAAGCAGGACATGTTTTGCCTCTTCATCGAGACGAATGGATGGCATCCGGTAGCGCTCCGAAAAATCAGCTGCAAACTTCCTGAACAACAGCAGGATATCATTACCCCGTTCCTTCAATGAAGGCATCTGAATGGGTACTGTATTCAACCTGTAGAACAGGTCCTCCCTGAATTTGCCCTTTCGGATGGCCAGTGAAATATCAAGGTTGGTTGCAGCCACAATCCGGACATCTGACTTCAGAACCTTGGATGATCCTACCCTGATGAATTCCCCGGTTTCGAGCACCCTCAGTAGCCTAACCTGTGTGGAAAGAGGCAGTTCTGCAACTTCGTCCAGGAAGATGGTTCCGCCATTAACTACTTCAAAATAACCCTTCCGGGAATCAGTTGCCCCTGTAAAAGCTCCCTTTTCGTGTCCGAAAAGCTCAGAATCGATGGTACCATCGGGTATGGCCCCACAGTTTACGGCTATATATGGGCCATGTTTCCTGGTCCCGAGGGAATGGATGATCTGCGGAAAAGACTCCTTTCCCGTACCACTTTCTCCTGTGATCAGTACACTCAGATCGGTGGGAGCAACCTGCATGGCAATATCAATGGCCCTGTCAAGTCCGCTAAAAGTCCCTATGATACCGAACCGTTGTTTTATTTGTTGAATATCCATGGTTTCTATGACAAAATAACCTGAAAACATGACAAAATTACAATTTTAACGGGATTCAAAAAGTTTTATTCCATTCCTTTCCCTATTTTTGATTTGATATGGCAATTATCTTCCTTGGGATAATCCCTGCCCGATACGCTTCCACCCGGTTTCCAGGCAAACCGATGGCTCTGCTTGGGAACAAACCCATGATCCAATGGGTGTGGGAAAGGTGCGCTGAAGTATTTACCCACCTGGTGGTGGCAACCGACGATACCCGGATCAAAGAGATGGTGGATGGTTTTGGGGGAAAAGCTGTCATGACCGCTTCGGATCACTCCACCGGTACCGAACGCTGCGCGGAAGCCCTGGAACATTATCAGCAGGAATACAAAGTGGAGATCACCCATGTGGTCAACATCCAGGGTGATGAACCACTCCTGAATCCAAAAGACCTCACTGACTTGAAAGGTAGCTTCGAAAACAAGGAGACCCAGATTGCCACCTTAATCCAGCCACTGGAAAGTATGGAAGATTTACACAACCCCAACGTTGTAAAGGTAGCCAGGGATCTCTCCTCACGAGCGCTCTATTTCTCCCGCTGTCCCATACCATTTTCGAGGGATTCAGGTTCCGAAGAGGAGCTGCCCCCGGATCGCTATTTCAGACACATTGGCCTTTATGCTTTTACGGCCCCCGTCCTCAGGCAACTGGTCAAGCTGCCACCTTCATCCCTGGAAAAGGCAGAGTCACTTGAACAGCTACGGTGGTTGGAAAACGGATATCAAATTAAAACCAGCCTCACGCTGGAACCGTCCCGGGGTGTAGACACCCCTGAGGACCTTGATGCCATCAGAAAATTGATATAGCTATTCGTAATGGAGGACATCTGCAGGATTGGATGTTGCTGCTCTGTAGGCCAGGGTTGACACTGCAGCCAGTGAAATTACGACAGCACTCGCCGCAGCAATGATATAAATCCAGGGTTGAAATCCGATATTATACGGAAAATCCTGCAGCCAGTTCTGCATGAAGAAATAGGCTACAATCCACGCCAGAAGCACTGAAATGGCCACCAGGCTTGCAATCTCGCGGGAAACACGAAAAATCACCTGGCTTATGCTGGCTCCCATGGCTTTCCTGATTCCTATTTCCCTGGTCTTCCGTTGGGTATTGTGAAGGGTTAATCCAAACAAGCCCAGGCAGGCAATAAAGGTTGCCAGGATGGCGAACATCATGGACAGTCGGCCGGTGCGGCGCTCTTCCTTATAGTAATTGCCCAATTCTTCATCAAGGAAAAAATACTGGAATGGAGCTTCATTGGACATGCTCATCCAGGTTTTCCTGATCTTGTTAATGGTACTGGGCAATCCCTTCCCGGCCACTCCCAGCCTGATGGTAATATAACCTGCCCAGCCATGCTTCTCATTTTTGAACCGGAGCATATATGGCCCAATGGGTTCATGCAGGGAGCTGTGGTGGAAATTATCTATTACACCGATGATCCGCAGCCTGTTGGTATCCCCTTCAAAGGTGGGTTCCAGTATAAAAGTATTGTAGGGGTCCTCAATCCCATACTCCTCAACCGCCGCCTTGTTGACCAGGATGGCCGAAGTATCTTCTGCAAATCTATAATCAAAAAACCTGCTCCCCTGCCCAACAAGATCAAATTCATATGTACTCATGAACTCATAATCCACATAATTCGTGGCAAAAAGAAAATTATTGGAGGCCTTTCGGCCCTCAATCTGATATGTCTCAGTGCTGTTATTGAAGCCCAGGTAGGTTGTCGAATTGGTGGCCCCCGCTACACCGGGGATCTTCTCTATTTCCCTGCAGAATGCCTGGACGCTGTTCTCCAGCGGATAAATCCGCTTCATAACCATAAGCTGGTCCTTCTCAAATCCCAGATCCTTGTTCAACATATACCTGAGTTGTATGGAAACGATCAGTGTACCGACAATAATGGCCACTGAAATGGTGAATTGTGCAATAACCATGATATTCTTGAAGAGTCCCGCACGGTGTCCTCCGCGAAATGCCCCTTTTATTCCATCCACAGGTTTAAACCTTGACATAAAAATGGCAGGGTATAATCCGCTGAGCAATCCCACCAGAACCGTAAGAAGCAGAAAAACGGGCATAAGGTAAATACTCCGCCCGCTGTCCATCCGGAGGTCGAGTTCCATGGTTCTGTTAAACCAGGGAAGAGAAAGCTCAACGATGATCAGGGCAAAACCCAGTCCGATCAGGCTCAGGATCACCGACTCGGTAAGAAACTGCCTGATCAGTAGGTGTTGATCCGATCCGGCTACCTTCCTCAACCCGATTTCCCGTGCCCTCATGGCTGACCTGGCCGTGGAGAGATTCATGAAATTGATGGAAGCTATGATCAGAATGAAAAATGCGACAAAAGCAAAAATGTAAATGTAGAGCCCGTCATTGACAGGCCGGAAACAAATCTCCAGGCCAACCTCAATATCAGGCTGAAGATGAATGTCCTTCAAAGGTTGGAGATATACGCCATAACGATTCCCGCCTGCTTCCCATTCTTCAGGTCCCACGCCAAGTATGGCCTGCAGTTCTCCCCTGATGTGTTCCAGCATCACATTCGCCATTTTCTGCTCCACCATTTTATAATCGGCTCCTGGACTCAAAAGCACATAGCTGAAGATTGAATTTTGGAACCATGTATCGCCCCGGGAGTACTCCAGGGTTGTCATTGAAGCAATGAAATCGGCAAAGAAATGGGAATTTTCAGGCAGTGGTTCAATGACTCCGGTAACCACGTAATAGTTACTGTCACGGTTTACTGTGAGGGCTTGTCCCAAGGGGTCCCTGTCACCGAAATACTCCCTGGCCTTTTCTTCCGTAATCACAATGGATTTGGGTCGTGTTAATGCCGTGGACGGATCTCCCCTGACAAAATTGATGGTAAAAATGTCGAATATGGTAGAGTCAGCAAACAGGAAGTGATCCTCAATTCGCTTCTTTCCATCGTACCAGATCAACTGCTGATTAAATACATCGAAGCGGACAAACTTTTCAATTTCAGGGATCTCCTCGGTGAAAGTAGGGGCCATGATCATGGAGGTCCAGGCTCCCCTGAAGCTCTGCTCACCAATTCCGCCATCAATATAGAGCCGGTGGATCCGGTCTGCATGGACATGGAAACGGTCGTAGCTTATCTCCTTAAGGATGAAAAGAAGGATCAGGATGGCACTGGCAAGCCCAATGGCCAACCCCGATACATTAATCAGGGTAAAAACCTTATTCTTGCTAATGTTCCTAAGCGCAACAGTAAAGTAATTCCTCCACATTACACTTCCTTTCGTTTCATAATAAACAGCTTTCGTGCCACAAAGTTTAAACCACTGAAATTAAATCAGATGGTCTTCAATCCCGGGACGTAGAATATGAAATGGTGTTCGTTTCCGTACCTTCACTGCACGCAATAGGACGGATCTACTGAAGATTCAGCACTGCCCTGAAGGTATAGAGTGAATACCCGGTGGACAGACCTTCAAAATTGTATTCCAGCTTGTTTCCCGTTGTTTTCGCCATTTCAATAAAACCAAGTCCGGCACCGCCCTTGGACGAAAACTCACCATTGGTAATGGTAGACCTATAGAGCTCCTTCAGCTCTTCCCTGTCCCGCTTGTTTACATCGTCGATCCTTGAGCGCAGGGATTCCACGTCCTTGTTTTTCACGGGATTTCTGGTAATTAGTTCAATCTTGTTGGTATTCCGGTTGATAAAAAAAGAGGGGCAGAATCCACTGGATTCATCCCCTTCACAGATGAACTGATCACTGTATTTGGAAATATTCTCAAGAGCCTCAATCATTACAGAAATCATCTTCTTGTAAGTCTTAAAGGAAAGATCGTGTTCCTGAGCTGCCATTTTAAACTCAGACAGCAGCATATCGATTGTACTGAAAGAAAGCGGACCCTGGTAAGACAGGATTGACTTGCTCATCATGGCAGCATGTTTATACCGAAATTTAAGAAAAACTCATTAACGATTCGTCGATGTTATCCACATACCCTTTATCCTCTAAAAGTTTCGCTGAATGACTTGCCTCAACTGCAAGTTGGTCACACCTTTCATTCTCCGGAATACTGGCATGACCTTTCACCCAGACAAATGATATTGAGAACTTTCTGTACAAGGGGAGGAACTGCTGCCAAAGGTCAACATTCTTCTTTTTCTTAAAGCGCTTCGCTTCCCAGTTGAATAGCCAACCTTTATTCACTGCATCTGACACATAACGTGAATCGGTAAAAACCGTAATCTTCAGATCATCCCGCTTCAGTGTTTCCAATCCCCGAATCACTGCCAGTAATTCCATCCGGTTGTTGGTTGTGAGCGCGTATCCTTCCGATATCTCCTTCCTGTGCTTCCCATACAACATCACTACCCCCAGTCCTCCCGGACCCGGATTTCCCCTGGCAGAGCCGTCGGTATATATGACTACCTGATTGTCCTTCATGGTTGCATCAATAGACCAGCTTCAACTCATCAATGAGATGACTGGCTCCGGCATATTTATCGATTATAAAAAGCACATACCTGATGTCCACATTGATACATTTCTGTAGTTCCGGTTCAAAGGCGATGTCACCACTCATGGCTTCCCAGTTTCCATCAAAGGCCAGACCCAGCAATTCCCCGTTGGCATTGATTACCGGACTCCCCGAGTTGCCCCCGGTAATATCATTGTTGGTTAGAAAGCAGACCTTGAGCACTCCATTCTCTCCGTAGGGATAGTAGTCCTTTTCAGCATACAACTCCTTCAGCCTGTCAGGCACAACAAATTCGAAATTGTCCGGATTCTCCTTCTCCAAAACCCCATCCAGGGTGGTGAAGTGTTTGTATTTCACTGCATCTCTCGGAATATAATCACCTACCACACCGTAATTGAGCCGGAGGGTCGAATTGGCATCAGAATAATAATCCTTCAGGGTATTCATCTCCATCAGCCCCTTCATGTAGAGCCTGCTGCCCCTCTCCGATTGCTGGTTTAATTCATCCAGCATCCCGGTAAGTTCCAACTGCTTTCGAGAAGCCATGTTGGCCAGATAGGCAGGATCTTTTCTCAATGTTTTTAACCTTGGTTTTTCAAGAAATTCAAAAAACCTGTCCCGATCCACAACGAAAGATTTCTTAAAATATCGGTCCGTATACTTCTCTGCGTTGCCCTTGTATTTCTCTTTCACCTCAAGAATATTGAAGGGAAGGTAAAGATCATCCAGGTCTTCCATCAATAGTTCGATCATGGCAGTCATCACCCGCCTGTCAGTGGCAGGATTGTAATCCTTATAAAAATCATTAGCTACACTTTTCAAAACATCTATAACCATCTCCAAATCATCGGGGAACTGCTCAGCGTAAACCAGGGCCCTCTCCAGAATCTCAAGATTCCTTGCAAAATAGACCGATTCCATACCACCATAACGGACCATCTCTTTCAGATACTGCTCAGCATTTTTCAAGGGGCGTCTTGCTTCCACTGTCTCATGGATAGCGTTCAGTGCTTCCCCGTACAAAGCCTTTCGTGATTCATCCATATGCACCCACGCCGTAAACTCCTCTTCCAGCATCCTTTTCTTCTCTACCACATTCAGGTTGATGAGCCCCTTGCTCTGCCCAATGGAATATTTCCAGTGGTTGGCCGAGCTGGAATACTTTGCTGCATATTGCAACCTGACCTTCTCATCTGCCATCATATCTTCCATCATGATCTCCTGCTTGATGCCTCTGATTCGGATCCTGTTGGGGTGCGTGATCTCCAGGAGTTCCTGCACTTCCCATGAGGTCATGTACCGGTCGGTACTTCCCGGATAACCCAATACCATGGCGAAATCACCCATTTCATAGCCTTTCAGGGATATGGGCAAGAAATGCTTTGATTTCAAAGGGATGTTGTCAGGACTGTAGTCAGCAGGCCTGCCATCCGGACCAGTATACACACGGAATATTGAAAAGTCCCCCGTATGCCGGGGCCACTCCCAATTATCCGTATTCCCGCCAAATTTTCCAATGGACTCAGGCGGTGCACCCACAAGGCGAACATCCCTGAAGGTTTCAGTGATAAAAAGGAAGAAGCGGTTGTCGTTATACATGCTGTGAACTGTGGCTTCATAGGCCTTATCTCTGACTGCCTCATCCACAATATCTCCTGACAGCGACCGAATAATTGTCACCCTGGTCTGCCGGTCCATCTCCTCGGTCAGCATGGGAGCGATCCGGTCTGTCACCTCCTCCATACGCACCAGAAAAGTGATGGTCTTGCCTTCATTGGGCAGTTCCTCTTCCCTGGTTTTGGCCCAGAATCCGCTTTTCAGAAAATCGTGTTCCACTGTACTGTGGTACTGGACCTCATCATAACCGCAGTGGTGATTTGTAAATAATAAACCTTCGGGTGAAACAAGCTCAGCAGTGCAGGAACCATAATCAAGTGCGCCGATGGCATCCTTCAGGCTGGCATGGTTGGTGCTGTAGATCTGTTGGGGTGTCAGCTGCAATCCCATTTCACTCATCTCATCCATGTTCACCTGCTCCACCAGGTTCAACAGCCACATGCCTTCATCAGCAGTTGCTTTGGATGGGAAAAGAATCAAAATGGCCACAAAGGCCAGGGTAATATATCTCATTGCTTTCCTCGGATAAAACTGTAAATATTGTAATTTTCTTCCTGAAAAAGCCATGAAATCGACGGTTTTATAAACCCTCCCGGCATGTTTAAGAAAAGGCCAGTCTGGTCTGTTCGTCCAGCAAGCGGAAGCTTCTCCTGTGATACTCAGTTGGGCCAAATTTCATAAGGGCTGCACGGTGTTCCCTTGTGGGATAACCCATGTTGCGATCCCATCCATACTGTGGATTTTCACGGTGAAGGAATTGCATGTGTTCATCCCTGTATGTTTTTGCCAATACTGAAGCGGCTGCTATGGAGGCAAAAATCCCATCCCCCTTAATAATGCAGGCAAAAGGAACCTTTCTGTAAGGATGAAATCGATTCCCATCCACCAGCAGGAATTCGGGTCCGGGAACCAGTTTTTCCACAGCCCTGTGCATGGCCAGCAAGGAGGCATTGAGAATATTAATCTGATCTATTTCCCGTTCACCAACCACGCCAACTCCAAAGGCAATGGCTTCGCGCTCAATAACGATTCGAAGCTGGTCTCTTTTTTTTGCAGAAAGTTTTTTACTGTCATCCAGCATGGGATCGAAAAAGTCTTGAGGAAGGATCACAGCTGCTGCATATACCGGACCTGCCAGACATCCCCTCCCGGCCTCGTCACACCCAGCTTCGCAAACGCCCTGTGTATTGAAAGGTTTAAGCATTTTCATCAAGCACCCTCAGAACACTGCTCCAAAGCATTTTGGCCGTATCGTCCCAGCTGAATAACTCTCTCCTTCCCCTTCCTTTCCCAATGAGCTCCTCCCGCAAACCTTCTTCCCTGACGATCCTGATCATGGCATCCCGGATGCTCCCCGGACTATCAGGTGAGGCGAACAGAGCAGCATCCCCAGCAATTTCCGGAAGACTGGTGACGTTGGAGGCTATCACAGGGATATCACATTTCATGGCCTCCACAATGGGAATGCCAAAGCCTTCAAAATAGGGTACAAAAGTCATGGCCCATGCCGCCCCCAGCATATCGTTCAGCCGGGTGGGAGACAACCTGCCTGTAAAGATCACATCGCCTTTGTTGGGCATCTTTTCCAGCTGCTCCTCCATGGACCTGGTAAGGAAAAATTTCTCTCCTACCAGCACCAGCTTGAATTTCCCTTTGTCCTCATCTTTGAAAAGCTGGAATGCCTTCAATAGGTTGGTGATGTTTTTCCGGGGATGCAGACTGCCCACGAAAATGAAATAGGGGCATCCGTTTGTAAAATCGTTCCTTACCTCCTCGGCCCTCTCTTCCGAAATGGGTTCATACATTTCATTGGCTCCGTTGTAGGCAAGATCAATGCGGTCTTCATCCACATCATAATGGTTGATGATATCCCTTCGCGAATATTCAGACACGGTCACAAGGCGGGAAGCCTTTCGGGCGTAAAGGGGAAAGTAATGGCGGTAATATTTCCGGGCCGTCCAGGGTAAATCACCAGGCCGGTGTTCAAAATTAATATCATGGATCACCAGAACAGAGGGAATCTGGCACCGAAGTGGTAAAAATCCATCTGTACTCAGGAAAAGTGCAGGTTTCACCTTTTTCAAGAATGACTTAACGCGGCATTCAAACCAGATGTACCAAAGTACCGGATGCCTGGTGGGCGGACCGAGCACCACCGGAGTTACATTGTCTCCAAAGATGACTTCTTTGCTGTATTTGCGGTCAAACAGAAAATAGAAATGATAATCAGGGTGTTCCGTGGAGATTCTTCTCAGTGTTTCAAAGGTAAACCACCCTATCCCATCGAGCTTTCCGGGCATGAGCAGCCGTGTATTTACGGCAATGGTCTTCTTTTGTTTTTCCTGGTTCAAGATACCCGTTACTTATCTGGAGCGAACTTATTACATTTGTATTGAATTAAAAAATATTTCTGTCCCGGTTTGAAAAAGCGATTCCTCACCAACCTGGCCCTGCTGGTTATTCTGAACCTCCTGATCAAACCGTTCTGGTTTTTTGGAATCGAGGTAGGTGTCCAGAATACAGTGGGTGAAGAGATGTATGGCTTCTACTTTTCCCTGTTCAACTTCACATTCATTCTGAATATCCTGCTGGACCTTGGGATAAACAATTTTAACAACCGGGCCATCTCCAGGGAGCACGGCCTTCTGAAGGACTACCTGGCTGCTATTGTTCCTTTGAAAGTGCTCCTCTCTTTAGTATATGCTGCTGCCGTCCTGCTCGCAGGAAAGATCATCGGCTATTCGGAGGAGCAGTTCAGGATGTTGTGGATCCTGATCCTGAATCAGTTCCTGGCCTCCTACATCCTCTACCTTCGAACAAACATCAGTGGCCTTCAGTATTTCCGGACAGACAGTCTTTTGTCAGTGATGGACCGAAGTTTAATGATCCTGTTCACCGGATTGCTCCTGTGGGGAAACATCACCGAACAAACATTCCGGATTGAGTGGTTTGTCTATGCTCAGACCCTTTCCTACTTTCTCACCCTGATCACCGTGGCCATCATTGTCCGATACAGGTCGGGGGCTTTTATGCACCGAATCAACCTGAAGCGATCGCTTGAGATCCTCCGGATGAGTTATCCATTTGCCCTGCTGATCCTCCTGATGTCACTGTTTAACAGGGTAGACTCGGTGATGCTTGGAACGGCTCCTTGAAAATGGAAAGGAGGAAGCTGGGATCTACGCACAATCCTTCCGTATTTTCGATGCTGCATCCCAATTCTCACTGCTGTTTGCCATGCTCCTGCTTCCCATGTTCTCCCGAATGATCAAACTGGGCCAGAATGTAAACGACCTGGTTCGTATGGCTCTACCCCTCCTGATGGCTTCCGGGCTGACCCTTGCCATCACAGGCAATTACTACAGGGTTGAGATCATCGACCTGTTGTACGTCTCCCCTACTCCCTACAGTTCAACGATCTTCGGGATCCTGATGGTTGGCTTCCTTTTTGTCTCCACCAGTTATATTTACGGGACCCTGCTGACCGCCAACAACAACCTGAAACACCTGAACATCCTGGCCGGTATTACTGTGGTCATCAATGTATCCCTGAACCTGATGCTGATCCCGAGATACCATGCGGTAGGCGCAGCCATCTCCAGTCTTGCATCCCAGGCCTTTTACGCTGTCACACAGTTGATCCTGGCCAGGAATCTCCTGAAGATTCCCGTAAACGGCGACATACTCATCAGGCTGTTCGGCTTTCTTGTGATCAACCTGGGAACAGGCTACCTGACCCTGTTCCTGCCCGGCTGGGTCCCCGGTTTCCTTATCCTTCTGGGCACCTGCATGGCCACATCCCTTTTGCTGGGGCTGATCCGTCCCGGTGAGCTGCTCTCCATCCTCAAAGAAAAGTAGTACTCAGTGCCCAGTACTTAGTACTTAGTATGTGCGTGTGTCGTCCTGGAAAATGTCTACACATTATAGATAGACATGCTAAAAGATGACAGAGTAATTAAGCGTTACAGTGAAAATTTCAAGTTATAAGTTCTTTCAGAGATTGAAACAGGTCGTTTGACCAAGCAGGAAGCCAGCAGGCTTTATGAGATATCTACGGGATCAATCCTGAACGCAATTTTCATATATACATACGTTTTTACATTCATTTAAAATTATTATATTCTTGTATATTAGTCTTATCAACACTTATATATAGTCTTTTTTACTCTACTATATTTTCGGACACATACCCTTGTTAGGAATTTGTTAATTGTTAGGGAGTCGCTGAAGGGTTTAAACAGACTGCTTTACCTATTTTTAGCAAAACCAATTGAAGAACCCCAAGGTGGAGAACAACAATACAAAAGATGAAAAGCTAAGACGGACGCACAGAACCTCTTTGTTATTCAATGGACGTGAACAGGAAGCCATTAATCTTTACTGTGAGAAATACAAGATTCGAAACAAATCAAAATTCATGAGAGAAGCGATCATGACTGAGATTCTGAAGCAGTTTGATGAGGATTATCCTACACTGTTTGAATTTGAGAAACCCAATCTTTTCTTCATGAAATAACAATTATGATGGAAGACAGGCTGGCGCTGCTCAATGAATTAAGCATCCTTCAATCCATATTCGACCACTCACCTTTGGCCATCCTGGTTGTGGGCAGGGGAACTTCCATAAAACTGGTGAATAGTGAGGCCGAAAAAATTACGGGTTACCGTAAAGAGGAGCTGGAAGGATTGGGCAAATGGACAGACATGGTGCTTGCGGAGGACCTGGCTCAGATGAAAAACCTGATGCGCATGCTTAAGGCGGGTGAGGAGGGTTTGTCAGATCGCTTCGAATGCAGGTTTGTGGACCGGCAAGGCAATCTCAAAACCGTATACCTATCAGGACTATATCACAAAGAGCATGAACTGACAGTCCTCTCCCTGATTAATATTACCGAACAGAGAGAGACTGAATCCATGCTTAAAAGTGCCAAAGCCAAAGCTGAGGCATCGGACCGGCTGAAAACCGCATTTCTCGGCAACCTGTCCCACGAGATCAGGACACCGATGAATGCCATTGGAGGATTTGCGTCCCTGCTTCAGACTGATGACTTATCCGAAGAGAAAAGAAGACTGTACCTGAACCAGATTGTAGCAGGTAGCACGGATCTGCTCCACCTTATCGAAAAAACAATTGTGCTTTCCAGAATTGACTTGGGTCAGTTGAAGATCAACCAGCGCCAGTTCTTTGTGAACAGGAGCCTGAAAGAGCTGAAGGAAAAATATGTAAGGTTCATTGCATTGTCGGGGAAGGAAGAAATTGAGTTGAACCTGGAGTTGGGCCGAAGTGAAGAGGATTTTGTGATCCAGGCCGATCGCATCAGGGTTATAGACGTATTGAACAACCTGCTGGAAAATGCGGTGAAATTTTCCAAAAGCGGAACGATTACCTTCGGGTATGCCTACCTGGAGGAGGAGAAAGAGAATGGGGAAGACTCCCTGCTCTTCTATGTAAAAGACACGGGGTGTGGCATATCCAACGACAAGATCGGGATCATTTTTGACCGCTTTGTCAAGCTGGTGGATAAGAACGAGACTATATTGCGTGGGGCAGGATTGGGGCTGGCCATATCAAAAGACCTGGTGAAGCTCATGGGTGGTGACATATGGGTTGAGTCCTCTCCCGAGAAAGGCAGTAAATTCTATTTCACATTGCCCATCTCTTACTCCAGGAACCAGCAGTCCAAAACAATAGAACGGGCAACTTCGCATGTCTATGAAGACTGGTCTTCATTCTCTATCCTGGTGGCTGAGGATATGGAGTCCAACTACCTTTATATTAAAGAGTTACTTGGGCCAACCCGAATGAACATCCTGAGGGCAAGAGACGGTTTGGAAGCTGTTGAGATCTTTGAAAAACATCCGGATATCGACGTCGTGCTTATGGACATCCTGATGCCGGGCCTGGACGGTTATGAGGCCACTGCCAAAATCAGGGAAATCAGGGAGGAGATTCCGGTTGTTGCGCAAACTGCGTTTACCTTCGAAGGGGAAATACAGAACGGTCTGTATGCGGGCTGCTTCACCGATTATATCATGAAGCCCTTCACCCGGGATATGCTAATGGCCAATCTGAAAAAGCACCTGAACGCCGCTAAATAAGTTCCAGTGAATAGATAATGGCCTCCAGCTGCTTTAGCTTGACCCGCTTTTTCTGGTTGGGATAATAAATGTATCCATCTACCGTGACGATGCGGTTACTTCTGGCATCATAGACCGAATGGCTGACAAAAGGGCCACCCATGAATCCATTCTCCAGTTCCCATAATCCCCTGAGCTCAACAATCTCAAGTCCATCCTTATTCAGATCAAAAGCAATCGGCTGGTACATTTTGGAAAGCTGCATAAAGGAGCCTTCCCGTGGACCCAATACGTACTGTTTGGTGATCCTGTCTCTCTGCTCAATGAGTTTGGCTGTGGTCAACTCGTCCGGACCGGATACCGGATAATCATAAATCTGGATTACCTGCGAAAGATCCGGGGCTTCGATACTCACTGAAGAGTATTCATCTTTACTGAAGTCCATATTATATCCCCTGGGGATCGCAAGTCTGACCTGGTGATGGGCTGCTATTTCCTGCTGGATGGCCAGGTCTTTGGAGTCCTGGTAGGTGGCCATGAGCCTGTTCCTGTCATACTGAACAAGGAAACCCTGGATTTGCTTCTCATTCTCCCTGATCAGGTCATGCAGAGCTCCACTTGTGGGCGCTTCAAGTTGAACAAGAATCTGTGGTTTTGCCCAGACATTCTCTCTGAACCTGACCCTTGGCTCCTTGCTATCGTCGATGGTAACCAGGACAATGGACCTGTGAAACTTATAGAAATTGTCAAATGAAGCTGAAGTAATCTGGATCACATCAAAAAGAGGCTCGGACTGGGGGAGGCCCGGCAGTTCTTCCTTGAGTATATCCTGGAGCATCTCTCCAGCCGCATTTTCCCAATTGAACTGATCCATCACCACCAGGATCTCACCGGCTCCGCCGGTAATATTAGGCATAATCTTTCCAGCTACGCCTCCCTGCTTGTTCACCGTGTCGCAGGAAGACATAAAAAACAGGAATCCTGACAGCACAAAAAAGCCTGTCCACCGAAGTAAACAGGCCTTGAATGTATTCAGGATGTTATTCCTTTCCATCCTTGATTTTTTTTGAATCCTTGGTGTCATCTACAATCACCTCATCATCATCGTCGTCGTCGGCAGTGGCCTTCTTAAATTCCTTCATTCCCTGTCCAACACCTCGCATCAGCTCCGGGATCTTTCGCCCACCAAACAGCAGCAAAACAAGTAAAACTACGACTACAATTTGCCAGACTCCTATGGCGAGAGTTATAAAAGCTTCCATTTTTTTCTGATTATAAGGTTCGTTGTACAAAAATAGACAAATATTCTGTCTATTTATTAAATAATCCGATTACGTCGTTTAAATTGGCATAAAGCAGCAGGCTTAACAGGAGCACCATACCCACGATCTGCGCATATTCCATGAACTTATCCCCCGGTTTCCTGCCGGTAATCATTTCGAACAAGGTAAACATCACATGCCCCCCATCCAGTGCAGGAATGGGCAGGATATTCATGATGGCCAGGATGATGGACAGGAAGGCCGTCATGTTCCAGAACCTCTCCCAGTCCCAGATGGTGGGGAAAATACTGCCGATCTTGATGAAACCACCCAGCTCCTCATACGCCTTGGTCTTGGGCTTGGAATAACATTTTAAGCTGCTTCAGGTAGCTCTTAGAGATATCTATTCCGTGCTTGATCCCGGCCGGGATAGACTGGAAAGAAGGTATACTTGATGATTTCATGCTCAAATAGCTCAAAATACCTGATGTTCTGAAATCCGAACATGCCTTCATCATTGGTTGTCACCTGCATATCCAGGGTATCTGCTACCCCGAGGAGTTCAGGTCGAAGGTGGTATTGGTTCGGCCCTGCGGCAGTTTTATCTACAAATTCATAATAATAATTAATAGGGGATCCATTCACAGAGATAATCCGGTCGCCCCCATGGCACCCGCCTCTTTCAGTGAGCCGTCCACCAGACTCATAAGCTGGCAGACCACAATGGGCTGCATGGGAATCTCCACCTTCAACAGCCGGGAGATGATCTCCTCCGGCATCTGAATATCCAATAATCTTCCGTCCCGTTCCACCTGGATCACCTGGACATTATCCACAACCATGTCATGGAGAATGGCTCCCCATTTCACAACCTTCTTTCCATCCAGGGCCACAATTTTATCCCCGTCCTGCAGCCCGATTTCGTGGAAGGTTTCTTCGAACCTGAATCCATATTCCATGCGGTCGGCCGGTACATAGGATTCTCCCCAGGCAAAAAGCACCATGGTATATATGAACAGGGCAAGAATAAAATTAACCATCACGCCGCCCAGCATAATCAACAAACGCTGCCAGGCTTTCTTGGACCTGAATTCCCAGGGTTGGGGAGGCTTTTTCATGGCTTCCCGGTCCATGGATTCATCGATCATCCCGGCAATCTTCACATAACCACCCAGGGGTAGCCACCCAATCCCGTATTCCGTGTCCCCTATCTTCTTTTTAAAGAGACTGAATCCTGCATCAAAAAAGAGGTAGAATTTCTCAACCTTTACCTTGAACAGGCGGGCAATCAGAAAATGTCCCAGTTCGTGCAATATAATAAGAATCGATAAGCTTAAAAGAAGCTGTGCGATTTGGATAAAAACGTCCATTACAATCTATATTAATTCATTGGCAAGCCGCCGCGTTGCCAGGTCTGTTTCAAAATAATCTTCCAGAGAGGGGCCTTCAATAAACATGGACTTCCCCAATGGTTCGCTCAATCAGATCCGGGATATCCAGAAAACCAATCTTTTTCCCCAGGAAAGCGTCCACCGCAACCTCATTGGCCGCGTTCAGGATACAGGGCCAGTTCCCCCCTTTTTCCAGCGCTTCATAAGAAAGTGCAAGGTTACGAAAAATTTTTGTATCCGGCTGTTCAAAAGTCAATTCGGGGAACTCGGTAAAACTGAAACGCTTCATATCAGATTAAGTCTCCGGGGAAAAGAAAATGCATATTGAATGGGCAGCCGCATATCGGGTAAACCCATCTGGGCCTTAATGGAGCCATCGGTAAACTGGACCATGGAGTGTATGATGGATTGGGGATGCACCACCACTTCGATCTGTTCGGCCTTGACATCCGAACAACCACCTGGCCTCGATCACCTCAAGGCCCTTGTTCATCAGGGTTGCAGAATCGATGGTGATTTTCGGGCCCATGCACCAGTTGGGATGGCATAGGGCCTGTCCGGGTGTAACCTTCTCAAGGAACCCGGGTCCTTGCCCCTGAAGGGTCCGCCGGAAGCGGTCAGAATTGATTTTTTCAACGGATGGGCCAGGTTCCCCGCCAGGCACTGAAAAATGGCCGAATGCTCCGAATCCACAGGAACAATATTGACCTGTTTTTCCATGGCCTCTTTCACAACATTTCTCCGGCAACAACCATGGTCTCCTTGTTTGCCAGTGCGATATCTTTCCTGCCCTGATGGCTTCAATGGTGGGTTTGAGCCCGCTAAACCCAACCATGGCAGTGAGAACCATATCCATGGTTTCGGAATCCACCACCTGGGTAATGGCCTCCTCCCAACAGTACACCTTGATGGGAGGTTCTCGAGGGCATCTTTCACCTTATCATACAGATCCTCATTTCCAATAACCACTGCATTGGGAATATGGGAATGCTCTGCCTGATGAGCAGGTCGGCATTATTCTGGGCAGTAAGAATCTCTACTTCAAATGATTCCGGAGTGGGATGAAATGACTCCAAGAGCCTGGGTTCCAATGGATCCGGTGGAGCCAAGTATGGCAATTCTCTTCTTTCTCATCCTAGAATACGATGTAGTCGAGCAGGATTAAGTGGCACACGATCGTGCCATAATTCGAAATGGAGATGCGGACCGGTGGTTAGTTCTCCCGAATTACCCACAATGGCGATGGCGTCGCCTGCCACAACTTTCTGTCCGATATTTTTAAACAGGGTTGCATTGTGCTTATATACCGATATAAGTTCAAAATCATGCTGGATCTGGATCACATACCCGTTTCAAGGGTCCACGTGGACATGATCACAGTTCCATCCAATGCAGCTTTTACCACTTCATTGGGCGCAGCTACCAGGTCTATCCCGTAGTGGCCTTCCATGGGATCGAAAGCCCGGGTAATATTCCTTTCACCGGAGGGAAAGAAATGCATATCATACAGGTCATTGCTGGTCTCTATCTTTCTCCAGAACACTGAGCCTGAATTGCTCCTCGGCTTCGACCTGCTGGCGTAGGAGTGAATCATTTGAGGAGCGTAAAAAAGTGATCTCCTGCTGGTTGACGATGCCAGTGGTATCGTTCAGATAATTTTCCGGGACTTCGCCTGGATAATCCTGTTCAGGTTATCAAAATACTGGTCACGGATGGCCTGCTCATATTCCAGTGAATCCAGTTTCATGGCATTCGCCCGGATGTGCTGTCTCATGGCCGCATCCGGATATCCTGGGATGAGCTCACGAATGTTGGTATAGGCAATCAGGGAATAAATGATGGCGATGAGCAGAATAAGAAACACCCCAATAAAGGCGATCAGGTTCAGCCTGGTGAGCCTCATGGATACCCACCTCTTCGAATGTGTCCTCATTCAAAAGGACCATGCGGTACTTGTGGGTCAGCTTACGAAGAAGCTTCCTCGGTTTTCTTCTCTGAATTATTACTCATGAGAGATATGCCGGTTCGGCACAAAGATAACAAGATTCCGGATTCCTTGTTCAGGACTGGAACTCAAACATGGGAAGGATCTCCCTGCGGATATAATCCTGGCCGATGTCCTGCTTCAAAAATCCCTCCCTGACCATGGCTTCCTCTTCTGAAATAAAGAGTTCCATATGAATCAGGGTCCATGGCCTGAATTGATAAAGTGGATTATCGGTCTCCATCACATTCATGGTGATCATGTAATCGGTCAGGCTGGTGGTATAGCCAACAAACAGCTTGTCATGGAGGTGTGAATAAAGGACAAATACTTTATAACTCATATGCTATGCGGACATTGTATATTAAAATTACGTCAAAAATCATAAAAGGTTCTATACAATTAGAATATTTTATGAAATTCTTTTATGAATCCCGGCTGAGGCTCCACAGGCAGACTAATACTTAATACGGATGCGTTGCCATGATCGCAGGTAGGCCACAAGATCCTGCCGTTCCTTTCCCACAGGGTCGGATACAACTCCCTGGCCATAGCCCCAGGAAGGCATCCCGGTACCATGTCTTCCAATGGTCATGGTGGCCATCAGGTAGCCGTTGGATGCTGCACTCAGGAATTCCTGGTTGTTCAGGGCGGGCGCTTTGAGTCCCTTCCCCTGAGGCCCCATGACATTCGGCACAGTGTTTCTGCAAAAACAGCTGAGCCCTGCTCCCTGTCTCCCGGATTACTTCCCGGGAAAATGTAGGTGAGGGGGCTGTTCGCTGATTTCCTCATATAAGCAATAATGTTGCTGATGTCCTGCACTTCCAGTTTTTCCTGGTTGTACACATCGGCAGACCAGCCAAACATGGCTGTGTGTGCCCTTCCTTCGGCAATGGTTTCAAACAGGAAGCGGTCTCTGGCTGCCTGGAGGAAATCCGATTGATGATGGAGGGTCCTGTTTCGCCTTCACCAAACTCACCATGACATCGGGAACAAAGAAAATGATAGCGCAGGTAGCTCCTTCTTCCAGGTTCGGCTTCGGGCAACGTCATCGGCTTACACCTGGGGCTGCGTAGCGACTCCAGCTCCGGATCACGGCCAGAAGGTTCTCCAGGTCTGACTGATCCAAGATGTGACCATCCGGGCATGGCCGTATTCTCCCTCCCGTTGATCAGGGTTTCAAGGATAAACTGCATCATCAGCTCTGTGCAGAAATCCCTCCTGGTTCAGGGCCACCGCCACTTCTCCCCTTCCATTCTCCCCATGACAGGCCTTACAAAGCTGATCAAACAAGCTGGCTCCTGCTAGCTGCTTCCCCACTTTTTACGAGGAAGTTCTGAAGCGTCTGATCATCCCTTTCAGATGAGCAGCCACCCCATCCAGTTCATGTTCCTTTCAATCCGGATACGGGTCCGGCCCAGCTTCCCATTGGCGCAGGCTCCTTCCCTTCTCCATGGTAAAGCGGATAAATCGGAAGAGGCCACCCGCAGGAAATCCCTGTTTCCAATGGACGGGATACCGGTTTTATAAACTTTATAGTCCTTCCCTTCACCCTGTTTACCATGGCAGGCTGAACAGAGATAGGCATAGCCTGTTTCCCTCCAGGGAATCCCTGATGCCTTTAAATTCATTGAGGGTGGGCATGGTGAAATAGTCAAAGGGAATATCCGGTTTTGAAAGCCCCATCACAAAAGTGGCCAGTGCATTCAACTCTTCCTCTTCCAGGTGGATCTCAACATCTGGGAACCAGGGCGAGACCATTTCCGGATCCCTGAAGTGCTCTTTGATCCAGTTGGAAACCGACTGTTCACCCGCAATATTCTGAAAACTGTATTCATGTTTGGTCTTTTCTCCCTGCCGGGTCAGATCGGGCCCAAGAATACCGCCAACACCCCTGGCTTTGTGACAACCCAGGCATCCTTCCTGTGAAAAAAGGCTTTTCCCCCTGACAAAAACCTCCATTCCTTCCATGGAGGATCCGTTCCCCCGAAGATGGCCAGATGGCATTTCCCGCAGGAAGACTGGATATAGGGTTGCTCCAGCAAAGGATGGGGCCAGTGGGTTCCGGGAAGACGGCCAAAGGCATCCTCTTTGTAAGTGCCATGCCCTGTCCGCCATGACAAATGGTACACCCATATTCTGACACCGGATGATCCTCCAGGAAAGTCCCGGGATGTGTGGCATGGGGCTGTTGCAGTTTCTTCCATTCTGGAATCCTCCAGTGCCATGGTGACAGGAGATACACCGGTCGACCCGGTCAAACTGGGGCAAATTCCACCTGGAAAATCCCCCGCTCCATATCCAGTGCCCCGGCAACTGCCTCTTCCGTATTCTTCACCTCCAGCAGCTTGGCATACGCCCGTCTGGTGCTTTCTCCATTCCTTGTTCAGTCCTTCATGAAGCCATGTGGCGACAAACAAACAGAGAAGCAGCGCTGCCCCTACCAGCACCAAACCACTGAACCCTGTATGTATATCTTTTCTCGTCCATGAAAACTTTATTGTACCGGCCATTGTGAGGCTGACCAGAAAAACTCCCAGTTGGGGCCCCTGAACCAGATTCCCACGACAGTAAATATGACCAGGGCCACAAATGACGCAGTGAACAGAACCAGCGAAGCCATCCGGGTGGAGTTCAATTTCCTGCGCACAAGCTCTGCCGCTGCCATAAACAATGCAGCTGTGATGGTAGCCGGATTAACCAGCATCACAAACCACTGTGAGATCCCCGGAATCCAGTCCCGCAACCAACCAAAACGGATCATAACAAACAGCTGAACCACCACCAAGCAGAAATGCCGCAACGGCTGACCACAGCACAAGCCTTAATCCGGTTTCTCCCGAGAACCATATCCCACATACTGGTCTTCACGGTCCTTGTAGGGGATGGAAAATAGGAAGACCAGGTAGAGCACCGGGACCAAGCAGTCCCCCGGCAAAAGCCGAATAGGATACCAGCTCCTGGATCCCCAGGAAATACCAGGGAGATTTGGCAGGATTCTCAGGATACGATGGATTGGCCTGTTCCAGCAGGGGTGCATCGGCCACCAGGGCAAAGAACAGGACAAGCAATACAACCAGCAGCAGGATCCCCAGCTCGGTCCACATGAGCACAGGCCATGCCAGCCATTTATTCTCCGTTCCCCTGTCACCGGCATACTTTAGGGGCCTGCTTAATCCCCCATCCTTCCGGATACGCCAGAAATGAATGCCCAGAAGAACCAGCATGGTTAGGGGAAGAAAGATCACATGAAGGGCAAAAAACCTGGAGAGGGCAGGCTGACCCACCACCTCTCCCCCAATGAGAAGTTTCTTCAGAAAGCCCCCCGGATCGATGAATGAGGTGATTCCCAGCAGATCGGTGAGTTCGCTGGCCGAGGCTGCAATATTGGATCCGATGGTTACAGCCCAGTAAGCAAGCTGGTCCCAGGGAAGCAGGTAACCACTGAAATTACTCAGCAGGGTAATGATCAGCAATACCACCCCGATCACCCAGTTCAGGGAACGCTTACCCAGGTACGACCCTGTATAGAAGACCCTCAGCAGGTGGAGGAATACAACAATGACCATACCCTGGGAAGCCCACCGGTGCATGTTCCGGATAATCCGCCCTCCTGGAACCACATTAACAATATCCTTGACCGACCGGTAGGCCGACTCCACCGACGGGGTGTAATACATCATCAGGATCACCCCTGTGAAAACCATGATCAGGAAAAGAAATCCCAGTATCATGCCCAATCCGAATGTGTACGTGGGTTTCATGGAGTGGATATGGACCCGCGTGGCATGGATATGAAGAAAGAAATTGCGGGTGATCCTGCCGGCCCTTTCCCTGCGGTCGTCCTCCTCCGGTCTGACCGGATCCTGTTGTTGCATTTGGGTTGGGTCCTCCGGCATGATCAGGAGGTTTTATACGTATCATCTGCTCCAACCACCATACCCGGATCGATGACGATCCTCCCCCCGGCCTGTCCGCTCACCTTGTACCATGAAAGGTCACGGGGTGCGGGTCCGGAAAGGACCTCTCCCTTTGTGCTGTAGCAGGATCCGTGGCAGGGGCATTCGAATCCATCCTGCTCTTCTCAATGATGCATCCCAGATGGGTGCAGACTGCCGATACAGCCCGGATTCCCTCATGGTCCCTGTAAACAAACAGTTGTGTTCATCCAGGTAGGTATAGGTATCCACAGGGAACTGCGCAGCGTCGCCGATGGTGATCCTGCGTTTCTGTCCGGCCAGCCGAGGAAAGAACTGGCGGAAGTAACTGATGGCTGCCACCATACCGGTGACAGATACAAGTGTAAGTGCAGTTTTACGAATGAAGTGTCTGCGTTGCATGATTGGATTCCTAAAATTATATAGATTCTTTTTGAATAGCTTACTCCAATTCTCGAAAACACCTAATTTATATACATTTGAAATTAATCATTCCATGGAAAAAGAGATAATGAAGGTTACTGTTCCAAAGTTTTCAGGGGCCGTGTTGTTGGCTGCTGTGATCCTGTTCACATTAATCAACTGTAAACGTGAAGATTCAGGGAAAAATCCAGGTGAGACTATTCGAGGAACCGACGCTGACAGCAGAATACAGGGGCAGGGAGAGCTGCAGGGAGTGCCATGAAAAAGAGTATCAATCTTTTCCAGGGCTCGGACCATGACATGGCCATGGACACAGCCATTGCCGAAACCGTCCTGGGCGATTTCAACGATGTTTCGCTTTACCCACTTCGGGGTGACATCCAGATTCTATAAAAAAAATGGAAGATTCATGGTCTATACGGAAGGCCCTGAAGGGACAATGGAAACGTACGAAGTATCCTACGTTTTCGGGATCAGGCCTCTGCAACAATACCTGATTGAGTTTCCCGGTGGCAGGTACCAGTGCCTACCCATCTGCTGGGATACCAGGCCGGCCGAACAGGGCGGACAAAAATGGTTCCATATATACCAGGATGAAAGGATTCCTCCCGGTGATGTGCTCCACTGGACGCGGGTCACCCAGAACTGGAATTACATGTGTGCCGAATGCCATTCCACCAACCTGCGAAAGAACTATAGCTACAAGCGAAAAAGCATATCACACCACCTGGTCAGAGATCGATGTTTCATGCGAGGCGTGTCATGGACCGGGTTCCGATCACATCGACTGGGCCGAGCGAGTGGAAGCCGGGAGCAGTCCCGATATTTATCCGGATATGGGACTGGTGGTCAGGTTAAAAGATACCGACAATGCCACCTGGATCTTCGATCCCGATTCAGTCACTGCAAGACGGTCGGTACCCCGGCAATCGGATGAACTTGTGCAGATGTGCTCCAGGTGTCACTCACGCCGGGCAGTAGCCACCGAAGATTATTATCATGGCGGCTCTCTGCTTGATACCCACTGGCCCTCGCTGCTTGAAGAGGATCTCTATTTTGCAGATGGCCAGATCCAGGATGAAGTGTACGTTTATGCCTCATTCCTCCAAAGCAAAATGTACAAGGCCGGGGTGGTTTGTAAGGATTGCCACGAGCCACACAGCGGCAAAGTGTATTCTAATGGGAATGCACTCTGCTACCGTTGTCATATGGCTACCGAGTATGGACCCGGAAAGCACCATTTTCATGATCCTGCCAAAGAAGGGGCCAGCTGCACTGAATGCCACATGCATGAACGAACCTACATGGTGGTGGATCCGCGGCGGGACCACAGCATCCGGATTCCCAGACCGGATCTCTCCGATAAACTGGGAACTCCCAACGCATGCAACCAGTGCCATCCGGAAAAGACCACCCAGTGGGCCACCCGCTACCTGAAAGAGTGGTATGGCCAGGACTGCTGGACCAGGAACATTACGGCGAGATATTCTGGGCGGGCCGGCAGAGGTATCCGGAAGCCCATGAAGGGTTACTCAGGCTGGCTGGCGATCGTGAACTGGCTCCCATGATCAGGGCCACAGCCATCTCCCTGCTGGGTGCTTATCCCGATCCCTCCACCAATGAACTTCTCAGGCTGATGGTCAACGATCCCGATCCGCTGATCAGGTATGCTACCCTCACTGTGGCACAATATCGGGGACCAGGAATTAATCCGTGACCTGGCTGTTCCGCGCCTAAGGGATAGTGTGAAACTGGTAAGGCTGATGGCTGCCAATTCACTGACAGCGGTTCCGCGGGATATGATCCCTCCGGATCACGCGAGCGCCTCAATGACAGATCCTCAAGGAGTACAATGCTTCCCTGATGATCAATGCGGACCACCCGTCCACCCACCTCAATTTCGGAAACCTCTACCTGAATACCGGAAATCTTGAAAAGGCAGAGGCATCCTTCCGTGAAGCCATTGAGCTGGAGCCCGGACTTGTGGGGCCCTACATCAACCTGGCAGATCTCTACCGGAGACAAAACAAGGATGAGGAAGGTGAAAAAGTATTACAGAGTGCCCTGGAGATCTATCCGGATCTTGCGGCAATCAACTACTCCCTTGGGACTACTGAAAGTAAGGCAGGGTGAGCAGGCAGCTTCCATGGAATACCTGAAAAATGCAGCAGTATACGATCCGGACGATCCACACTACAGTTATGTTTACGCCATCGGGCTGAACTCGCAACAGCAACCGGAGAGGCGCTGGAATTCCTTGAGGAAGCCCTCGAAAAGACATCCTTATGACAGGAATATCCTCTATAGCCTGGCCACCATCTCCATGGAGAACAGCAAAAATGAAGAGGCGCTGAAATATGCGGAAAAGCTGGTGTGAGAATTATCCCCAGGATCCTAATTATCAGCAACTTTTAAGCGTATTCTGTCGAACTAGGGAATCCATTCTTGCATTAGCTGCAAAAGTTTTTGAAATATTATGACGTATTTTTACGTCAGTTTAAATATATGACGTATATTTACGTCATAATTAGACTCTCATTACAACTAAATTTCTAAATTTACAGACATGAAAGACGCCGATTCACTTAAAAAGATCGTCAGGGATAAGTACGCTGAAATAGCACTCGCCCCTAAAGACAAATCCTGTTGCTGTAGCCACAAAAAGGAACTGGACTACTCGGTGATGAGCCTTGACTATACCCACAAAGAGGGATATGTGGCCGATGCCGACCTGAAACTGGGGTGCGGGATCCCCACCGACCATGCAGGCATCAAGCCCGGTGATCACCTGCTCGACCTGGGTTCAGGAGCCGGAAATGACGTATTTGTGGCCCGCTCCATAGTGGGGGAATCGGGTGCGGTAACCGGCCTGGATTTCACCGATGAGATGATTGCCAAAGCCCGGAACAACAACGAAAAAATGGGCTTCAGCAATGTGGATTTTGTGAAAGGAGATATCGAGCAGATCCCCCTGCCCGACAATACCTATGATGTGGTGATCAGCAACTGTGTACTGAACCTGGTTCCGGATAAGGAGAAGGCATTCTCAGAGATCAAAAGGGTGCTCAAACCAGGAGGTCACTTCTGTGTGTCGGACATCGTTCTGAAAGGCGATCTGCCCGATGATATGAGGGATGCGGCTGCACTTTATGCAGGGTGTGTTTCCGGGCGCCCTTCAGAAAGAAGAATACCTGGCTATCGTAAAGGCTGCCGGCTATAGCCAGGTGGAAGTGAAAGATGAAAGGGTCAACGATGTCCCCGATGAATACCTGAGAGAAAGCGTTTCGCAGGAAACCATCGATGCCTACCGTGCTTCCGGTGCGGGGATCTTCAGCATCACAGTGGTAGGAAGCAAATAAGTCACATCCATACCGGAATCTATATGGCCTCTTCGCGTAAAAGACTCTCTTTTTTAGACCGCTACCTGACCCTCTGGATCTTTGCAGCCATGGCCACAGGGGTCCTGGCCGGTCATTTTTTCCCGGGAATCGCTGATTTCTGGAACGGAATGAGCCGCGGAACCACCAACATCCCCATTGCCATCGGGCTCATTATTATGATGTATCCGCTCCACTGGCCAAGGTCCGGTATGAAGAATTGGGTGATGTCTTCCGCAATCGAAAGATCCTGATCCTTTCCCTGGTCCAGAACTGGATCATCGGTCCGGTGCTCATGTTTATCCTGGCCATTGTTTTCCTGAGGGACTATCCGCATTACATGACCGGACTGATCCTTATCGGGCTGGCACGATGCATCGCCATGGTGATCGTCTGGAACGACCTGGCTGAGGGTGACCCGGAATATGCGGCCGGATTGGTGGCCTTCAACTCCATCTTCCAGGTGCTTTTCTTTTCGGTCTATGCCTATGTGTTTATCACCGTGATGCCGCGCTGGTTCGGACTCTCGACCTTTGAAGTGGATGTGACCATGGGCCAGATCGCCAAGAGCGTATTTATCTACCTGGGCATCCCCTTCCTGGCCGGTTTCCTCACCAGGTTCATCCTGATCAGGACCCGTTTCAAAGAACGCCAGGCTTCAAAAGAATGGTACCATTCCAGGTTCATTCCAAAGATCAGTCCGCTCACCCTGATTGCCCTCCTGTTTACCATCTTTGTGATGTTCTCCCTGAAGGGTGAAACCATCGTAAAAATACCAATGGATGTGGTACGTATCGCCATTCCGCTGATCATCTATTTCGTGGTCATGTTCCTGGTCTCCTTCTTTATCGGGAAGGCCATGGGGGCAGACTATGCCAAAACCACCACCCTGTCCTTCACAGCGGCCAGCAACAATTTCGAATTGGCCATTGCCGTGGCGGTGGCTGTATTCGGCATCAGCTCTGGTGAAGCCTTTGCCGCGGTAATCGGGCCACTGGTGGAAGTACCTGTCCTGATCCTGTTGGTGGGAGTGGCGCTGCGTTTAAGGCAGCGGTATTTCGCAACAAGGGCAGACTAAATGTAAAAGTGCTCCCTGCCCCCGGGCTACTCTCCACGTGGAGGGTACCCTGGTTCTTTTCCAGGAATTCCTTACAGATCACTAGCCCGAAGCCTGTCCCTTTTTCATTCCGGGTTCCGGGGGCGGATTCTAAGCGGGTAAGTTCAAATAGATCTTTCACCTTCCGCTTATCCATACCCACACCTGCATCATGGATCATCACATGAATACCATGGATACCAGGAACATGTCCTCTCCATCCACGGGATCCAGTATACAAATGATTTCGTCGACATGCATAAGCCGTATCACCGGAACGTTGAGTTTTACCCTGTCCGAAACGATTTTGTTTAGCACATTGGCACTCCGACCAATGCCGATATTTATCACTTCCGTGAGAAAATCCAGTTGCTTAGTATTCAGTTTCATCCCAGGATGCTTATTAAAGTATCCAACAAATTCTCTTTCACCTGGGGTTTATTTAGAAGTTCGTTCGCGCTCAAGCCAATTACTTCATCTCTGACCTGTCCCTGAATATCAGCAGTTAGCACCACAATCGGGAAGGAAATGTTCTTCTCCTTCAAGACCTCCAGGACCTCCAGGACCTCAAATCCATCCATTTCGGGCATGAGCAGGTCCAGCACCATGACATCGGGAACAGAACTTTCAATCTGCTCAAGAGCCTCAATACCGTTGCCAGCCTCACTGATGTCAAAATTCTGGCCTCCAGCGCATTTCTAACAAATGCCCTGGCAGTGGCCGAATCATCAACCGGAAATATCCTTTTGTTTTCTGGTATTGTCCTCATTGGTATATAATTAGCTTTATCTTATCGATGCAAACCTATGCAATCCCTCGCAAGTACTTGCACGTAAAAAACCCTGATAATCAATAGGTGAATCCCTGATTTCATATGTGTTTTGCGGATCGCAGAAAATCTATTATCTTTGCAGCCACATTGCGGGGTGGAGCAGTTGGTAGCTCGTTGGGCTCATAACCCAAAGGTCGTAGGTTCAAGTCCTACCCCCGCTACTAGAGAAAGCCTTCCGAACGGAGTTCGGAGGGCTTTTTTCGTTTACAGGGCGTCAAGAACTTGTCTTGAAAGCGATAAGGGAAAAAAAGACCGTAATGAGCGCAGCGAGCACGGGTTTCAGTAGTAAAGCACCCCCAAAATGGCACTCGCTCGGCCGAAGGCCGGGCAACACTACCCCCGCTACTACGAATAGGCGCATTATCCAGTATTCACAAGGGTTTGCGTCTATTTCTTTTACTACCCTACTGTAACATTACTGAAACAATTCTTCGATTTACTCCTCCTTGTAATAGTGACTCAATAGCATACATTTGATGGTTTGAATATTATTACCAGCTGTCAAACGTAAGAGATATATGCCTTCCGTCAGGTCCCCCGAATCAAATGTTATGGTATATTCCCCGTGTGGTTTTACTTCATTAACCAATTCAGCAACCTGCTGTCCCAGTAAATTAAACACCTTTAAGTTTATTTTTTGCTGGCTTTGCAACATTAAGGGTATTGTTGTTTTCAAATAAAACGGATTGGGATAATTTTGGGATAGGGAAATTTCTCCCGGCATCTTTTTTATTCTGTCTGCTTTCATCAATTGTGGTAACCTCAGAACTGGTTACATATTCTTCCACCGAAGAAAGGATTACCGGCTGCATCGGATTTTGGGGATTCGGATATGATCCGCCAATGGCATAGATTCTGTCATCCACTGTTCCAACAAAGAACATCTGTCGTGTTTCCTGCATTGGAGAATTTGTGATCCATTCATCCAAAGCAGGATCATATGTTTCATTGGTGGTATACATGGTTGGATATTTATATCCGCCAATGGCATATATTTTTCCATCCATGATGCAGGTAGCCAAAGCTACCCGGGCAGTTGGCATGCTGGTTTTTTCTGTCCAGGCGTTTGTTGCGGGATTATAAACTTCAACCTTGTTATAACTGGAGGTAAGGAAAGCCTTGGTTCCACCGATGGCATAGATTTTCCCGTCAACGGCACTGGCAGACAGCATTCCCCGGGCAGTGGGCATGGGAGCTTTCTCCTCCCATGAATCCGTCAATGGATGATAAGCCATAACTTTTGAAATGGGTGCGAATTATAACTGTGCATGCCGCCGATCAGATAAATGGTATCCTTAACTACGGCAACACCTGAAAATGCATTTTCATAGGGCATATCCGCTTTCTGAGTCCAGGTATCAGTTTGCGGATCATAGACGTAGACATTATTTTTTGCAGTGGCATAAGGATCCGGGCTTATCCCCCCAAACACATAAATCTTCCCATCATACGTACAGCTTGCATTTGCACAACGCCCTTCAGGCATTCCTGCCATGGAGGTCCAGGTATCAAGGGCGGGATCATACATTTCATTGGCCTTTGTGACAGAGTTATGGGTGGGGAATCCACCAATCATATAGATTTTCCCATCCAACACAGCTCCTGATGTAAAACCCCGGCCTGTGGGCATGGGGGTTTTGTATGTCCATATACAAGAATCAGGTTCTAATTTAACGGGATTCATTACCGAATCCAGAAACTGGAGAGCAATCGGAAACCGGGAAGACAGCTTATCGGTATGCCCGCCGGCATAGGATTGAAATTCATACGGTATTCCCAGTTGATCCAGAGAATCCGCAAAACTTGTATTAAATGCGTATGCAAGGGTTTCGTCCTGTGCACCGCAATCGAAATAGATGGCCAGATCATCTTCTTCGGATAGGTCTCTGGCAAGAAAGGGACAATTCTCAGCTGACCAGCGGTTCCAGACCGAATCAATCCAGTTTCCCATGCTATCGAGCGGAAAATCCAAATGATATGGCGGATTGTCAAGGTTTGGAGATAATGCTCCCGCAATAGCAATTGCCCCGTATGTGATGCTGCCAGCATCGGGGCTATACACTTGAACCGGGGCTCCACCATTTTCCGACAGGAGGACAGGAATATACTGAGAGCACATTCTCATATTCAACATCCCGGAATGGGCCGCTACTCCGCAAAAGATATCTGGGTGTTTCAGGGCCAGCTTCATCGCTCCGTAGCCTCCCATGGAATATCCCATGATAGTGCGTTTATTCCTTGCAGGAACTGTGTTGTAAGCGGAATCAATATACGCAACAAGGTCATAGACAATGTAATCTTCAAAATTCCCGTACAATTCCGAGTTTGTAAAATAGCTTCTTCCCCATGGCGGGCAGCTTCCATCCGGTTTGACGATGATGCAGGGCAGGATCTCGTATTGTTTTTACCAGATTGTTATATGCTGTCAATAATACCGAATGACTGGTACTGTTCTGACCTGCTCCATGCAGGAAGTAGATAACCGGATATCTGACAGATTCCTGTTCAGTATACCCTTCAGGAAGATAGATCTGAACATTTCGCTCCATTTCCAGTGAATTGCTGTAAAAGGTAACGTTTGTTGATGTAGCCTGTCCAAGGCTGAAGAGGCTTAAACTGCACAGAAGAGACATCAGCCATATCTTTTCTAAGATTTTCTTATAGATGACAAGTATTTTCATGTCAACATCGTAAATAGTATAGTTTAAATTTGATAAGACTTAAATTATGCTTTTCCCAGGGCGACTACAACAGCAATCTTTAATGCATTATATATTAATGCTTTACAATGGTTCGCTCCATTTTAAAGAGTAGGATATATGCATACCCCAAAGCAAATAACAGGTAGAGTACAACAACGGCACAACCGATTCTCATGGTCCCGGAAATTGTACCAAGTACTGATACAATCGTACCGATGACATAGCATATTAAAAAGGCCATACTGATGGACCTCTGAGCCTTTGAATCTTCAACATTTCTGCTGAACCAGGCTACCAAACCAATAGCGAGGGAACCCAATCCTGAGTATTGAGCCATTAGTTGAACAGCAGGACCAGATTCCACACCGTATAAGGACAACACACTTGATGGTGATAATATGGCCCAAATTCCGCTACAACCTAAAACAATAGCATTTACTATCAACAACCATTTAAGCTTCATCGGATATAGAAACTTTAACTATGTGAAAGTTAGAATACTATACAACCAAAGTCAAATAAATACATTCTTTTTTGATCAATGATTGACTCTTGTAAAAAAACCTCACATACCTTGAATCCAAATGTGATTTACAGTATTTCTTGCATGCCCATATAACCAATCACTTTGCTAAAATCTCTCAACAAATCAAGGTTAGATATTTCAAACCTCTTGTCTACTAGAAGAAACCCCTGAAAATCAATGCTTTCAGGGGTTTTGTTTTTTATGCTGCCAAAGCAGGATTTCCTGACGCTAAATAAGCTCATTATCGAAGGACTATTTCCGGCATAAAAGTTCTTATTGGGGAGGTCACTGTGACCTAATAGATATATTCATCATTAAACTACAACTTGAGTAACGATTCAAGCTTGTGTATTAATTCAGTATGTTTATCGGGATTGGATCTCTTCAAATTCTGAATATTCATCAATTTCCATTGGACAGCTGGCATATCCTTTAATCCTGCAACAGGAAACAGATCCCAATCCGGATTCCCTCTTTTAAAGGTGAGCAAAAAGGAACGATCTTTTTCAGACAAACTAGAATTTACAATATTGATAAGATTCTCTCGAGTAGCTTCAAAATCTTCATATGTAAACGCTGTGTCTGTCATTCCCTGAAATTGTCTTTCAAATGCAGACCGCTGGTCCAGCAGATGCGGCTCTAAAACTTCATTCATTGTTCGCATATGGCTTACAAGTGCTTGAATGAATCCATTTTTTACATCTTCATTGTAACCAGATTCCTGAAATAACAGGTATACATCAAATAGATCTCTGGGATGTTGCCGGTCAAGTGCTGCACATATTTTTCCACCATAGAGTTCTGCATCTGAAACTACCTGTATAGCAGCAAATTTTTTAAATCTTTCCTGCACTTTTTCATTTACTTGGAGTAATCTCACAGGATGGAGATGACCACGTGTTATTGTGTTTACTTCGATTTTTATTTGTGCATTTTGCGATTGGACCAACAATTTTACATCATTTCCTTCAATAGTATGTTTATTAATGGTGGTACCTGGAATTGATTTCGTTATCCGTTCCCTGATCTTGCCAAGTGATCCTGAAATGTTGGTCAGTGCCGTTTCCCTGTTATCAAAAGGCAGATATGTGAGGTCAATATCGACAGATAATCGGGGCATATTGCGCAGGAACAGATTAATGGCCGTTCCGCCCTTCAATGCAAGTGCCTTTTCTGTCGCAATATGAGGAATAACCTGCAGAAGAAAGTCGGCTTGATTTAAATATGATTGAATGATCATAATGTGGTCAATTCCTTTGGTACCGATATCTTGTAATTTGATATATAAACGCCCCCATTTACAATAACCCTGTCACCGGTTCCCAATTCTATCCTGGATTGGTCAACAAAGTCCAACCACTGATGATTAGCCTTAGAAGCCAAAAACAGAAACAGACGCTTTACTTTTATGGAACTACATTCTTCAAGCAATGCCTGCATGATTTTTGGACGAAGATTTACAAGACCTTCAAGTATTTGGTAACATTCTATCAGATCGAATCGATTAGGCGTCAGATACAAACACTCAAGTATTGCTCGCTCGGGGGATGATATTTGAATGTTCAATCCATCCAGGGAATAATCAGACAATTCAAGGTCTGCAGGAAGAAATTTTGTTTTCACATGTAGTATCTGCTTACTCCATTCCTGATTGAAAAACCACTTTGGCAGTTTAACATATTGTGGTGAAAAGAGATAAAGAAGCTCCTTCTCTATTCGGACATAATGGGATAAGCCCTGAAGAGATAGGGATGTCAAACCACCTCCATGTACAGGCAATTCAGTTTGTCTTTGGATAGAGTTTAAAGCGCCGGTCCATTTCACATTTTCATTTGGACGTTTGAATACTCCAAATCCATAGGATTCAAGCCATCCGCTTTTCAGATAATATTGTTGCAAATCCCGAGAGATACCATTTTTCTCAAGCCATGATGCAAGAAGCACAGTTCCTGGAACGTGGTTTGTCAGGAGATTCAGTAATTTTTTATCAGAATTGGTAGTCATGCTACCAAATTTAGGATGTTTTTAATGAAAATCAAATATTTCAGCTCTATTTATCATTATTAATTTTCCCATACAGGTAGTAATACTACTATTATTGAAATACATTTAATGGGACAATGCTATTTTTAATGGGATACAACAATGTGCATTTTTAAGCAGATATCGCACTAATCCTGAATGAAATGTTGGATCGATTTGCTGACAAAAAAGTATTACTTCATGAGATGCGTTGGATACATTATGAATAAAGGAATTCAGCACTATTACTTACTGACAAAATGACGAAATGTCTCAAAAGTGCTGACAAATCTCTGCTTGATTATCAGTTACTTAGGCCTTTCGGATAGTCCTACCCCCGCTACTAAAGAAAGCCTTCCGATCACAGATCGGAGGGCTTTTTACTTTCAGGGCCTCAAGCTTGCTTGAAGGGCTATGGAGGGAAAAAGATCTGTGTGAACAAAGTGAACCAAGGCTTTCTTTAGTAAAGCACCCCCAAATGGACTCGCCCGGCGGCAGGCCGGGCAACACTACCCCCGCTAAAGAGGACTCCTCATCAGATTTGATGGGGAGTCCTCTTTTTATGCCCGCCTTTTCATTTAAAAATGTACGCTTTACAGCAAAAAGGGCATTGACTTTTGAAGTTAGATATTCTCGTATTTCAGTATCAATAGACACCTTCAGCTCTTAACTCTCACAACTGTTCCTGACTTGTAGTCCGGTCAATTTGAAGTCCCGAAATCGAATATAAACTATGTAATTAGTTGTTTAACTAATTATTTAGTTTACATTTGTTCGTAATCTCTACCTTTGAATTAACACAACCCAACATCATGATCATCTGGCACTTTCTAAGACTGGGCTTCAGAAACCTGTATAAGAATAAAAAAAACACCCTGATCAATCTAAGCGGTCTGGCTCTGGGCATTGCCATTCTATTGGTGATATCTATCTATGTGAACAATGAGCTAAGCGTGGATAAGTTCCATGGGAATTCATCCAGTATCTATAAAGTCTCACATGGAAAATTCAGTTTAGGCCCCGGCCCACTTGCAGCATTGTTAAGAGACAATTTTCCGGAAATTCAGGATGCATGCCATATAGAGACACGGCAGTTACTTGCCCTGTCCCCCATAATGGATTATAACAATGAAATCCTTGAAATTAAGGCGTATTATGCATGTAATGCAGATTTTTTCCGGGTATTTGACTTTCAGGTGCTCCGTGGAGATGTGAACGAAGCATTGAAGAAACCATTTGCCATGATCCTGACAGAAAGTGAATCGGCCCGGATATTTCAGGAAAAGGATCCCATTGGTCAGACCCTCATATGGAGGTCCAATCAGGACTTTAGCTTTACCGTGGAGGCTATCGTCAGTGATGTCCCGCAAAATTCCTCCATTCAGTTCAAGGGCCTTATTTCAGAAGCCTCCACAAGAAGGATGACTCCCTACTACCCCGACAACTGGGGCATTACTGTTTATGAAACCTATCTTCTGTTAAATCCGGGAGTCCAGACAAAACAATTTGAAGAAAAGGCAAATAGCTTTCTGATCAATTATTATGATACCAACCTGAGCTCTTTATCAAGTCGTGATGATGCACGGACATCTCCGCTGAAATTGCACTCCCTCAAAGATGCCTACTTCAACGATAAACTTGCCAATGACACCACAAGCCGCGGTAACATGCTGCTGATAAAGGTATTGATGGCCATAGGTCTTATCATATTATTACTGTCTGTCATCAATTACGCTAACCTCTCAACAGCAAAAGCCTCGAACCGGAAAAAGGAGATTGGTGTCCAGAAAGTCTTTGGATCAGGAAAAAAACTGCTCATTTTCCAGTTCCTGACGGAAACATCCATCCTGAGCTTCGTGGCCGGGATTATTGGATTTATCATCGCTCTTGGTCTCTTGCCATGGTTCAGCCAGTTTATGAACCTATCCCAAAACCTGAATATCGAACCTCTCTTTCTTTTTCTCCTGGTTCCCTGTATCCTGTTTCTGGGGATTATCGCCGGAATCTACCCTGCCTTCTTCTTATCTTCCCTGAAGGAAATGAGCATGCTGAAAGCCAGTTCTGAAAGGCACACAAGGGGGAAAAACACACGGCACTTTCTGGTGGTCTTCCAGTTCTTCATCGCAATGACTCTGATTGCAGTTACCCTTCTGATTAACCGGCAGGTATCTTATATGAAAGATAAGGATCTGGGAATAGATGAAACGTACGTGGCGTATGCCAGATTACCGCTCACCATCTTCAGGGGAAAGAAGGAGGTATTTACAGAGCGGATTTCCAGCCTGCCAACCGTCGAGAAAGTGGCCTACTCCAGCAGGATGTTCGGCGATATGGATGGATATAATACCCTGGAGCTTAATGGAAAAACCAACGAATTCACCACCATGTGGGTGGATGCAGCCTTTATTGATTTTTATGACCTGAAATTGCTGGAAGGAAGGTTTTTCAGTGATCAGCTCAGGGCTGACATCAATGCCACAGCGCTGTTAAATGAAGCTGCAGTCAGAGAATTTGATGTGGAAGATCCCTTTGAAATTGAGATAAAAGTGCCCGGTGGCAGTGCGAAAGTGGTGGGCATTGTGAAGGACTTCAATTTCAAATCTCTTCATCATGGCATCGAGCCATTGGCCATTATCTATTTGCCCGGCCAGGGAGCTTATGCGAACATCAGAATATCAGGAAATAACATTCCGGCCACCCTGAATGAGATCTCAGAAATCTGGACCGAACTGGCCCCCGGTTTTCCATTCAGCTATCACTTTTTGGATAACAGTTTCGATGAGTTATATCAGCAAGATGACAAAATGGGCAAAGCCATTTCTCTGGCCTCAATGATAGCCATTCTTATTGCAGTACTGGGGGTGACGAGCCTGTCGCTCTTTATATGCGAAAGCAGGGTGAAAGAAATAGCACTGCGAAAAATCAACGGGGCAAAAACGGGGGAAGTCATCATGGGACTGAATAAAGGCTTTGTTTTCAATTTGATCATCGCCTTTATCCTGGCTTGGCCTCTTGCCTGGTGCATCATGCGCCTTTGGCTTGATAATTTTGCCTACAAGACAAACATCAGCCCATGGATTTTTATCTTTTCAGTAGTCATCGTATCCCTTATAACTTTGAGCATTGTAAGCTGGCAGAGCTGGCGGTTTGCCAATCAAAATCCGGCTGATACCATACGGTATGAGTGAATATACCGGTCAGGCTCCATGACTAATCCAAAAAAAATCAATGTTCAAATACTTACTTTTATGAAACAAACATTACTCATACTGATGGCTTTGCTTTTAGGGGCTTTTCCTCTTCATTCTCAATTTGTCACTATCCCCGATGCCGCCTTCCTCAGGGCTCTTATCGAAGCGGGTGTAGATATAAATGGTGATAGTCTCATTAGTCATGATGAAGCGGAGCTGATCACATATTTAGATATTGAGGGTAGTTGGGAGGATGGACAAAGTGGAGAGATAAAAAATATGAAAGGAATAGAAGCCTTCATTAATTTGGATACACTTCGTTGCAGCTATAACCTAATCACCAGTCTGAATCTGTCTGGAAATACTTCTCTAACATTTTTACGTTGTAATGAAAATCAACTAACCAGTTTGGATGTTTATGTTTGTAAGGATTTAAAAAGATTGGATTGTGATAGAAACCTATTAAGCACTCTGAATGTTTCTAATAATACTTCCCTGGAAAGGCTGTCATGCAGAATGAACCGCTTAAGCAGCCTGGATGTTTCTCTTTGTAAGGCTTTAACAAGATTGGATTGTGATAATAACCAATTGAGCAGTCTGGATGTTTCGAATAATGCCTCATTAGCCAATTTGCAATGCTGGGAGAATCACTTAACGAGTCTGGATGTTTCTGATTGTAATGCTTTAACAAGATTGGATTGCGATTATAACCAATTAAGCAGTTTGGATGTTTCAAATAATACTTCTTTAGAAAAGTTGAAATGCAGAATGAATCAAATATCCAGTCTTGAAGTTTCAGGATGTATTTTACTGACTGAACTAGAATTTGAAAGAAACCTATTAGGCTCTCTGGATGTTTCAAATAATACTGCCCTGAAGAGGATAAATTTGCGTGACAATCCAACTCTTCATGTAGTGTGTGTCTGGACAATGCCATTTCCGGCTGAAGTTGTGAAAATTTCTACCGAAGGCAGCCCAAATGTCTATTTTACAAGTGATTGTAGCATCAGCCAATGAAACTGCGCGCCTTTATTAACATAAGCTAATCCTCTCTTTTGTTATTCCCGTTTATCTGATTCAATTACATAGAAATTGTACTACATCCGCCAATCCCTTCAACAAATCGAAGTTAGATATTTCAAACCTCTTGTCTACTACCAGGAACCCGTTGCTAAGTCGCAACGGGTTTTTTATTTCCAGAGCGTCAAGAACTTGTTCTTGTAAGGGAATGGGAATAAAAAGACAGTAACGAGCGCAGCGAGTTAGGGTTTCTGGTAGTAAAGCACCCCCCAATGGACTCGCCCGGCCGAAGGACAGGCAACACTACCCCCGCTACTAAAGAAAGTCCAGAGCGAAGCGTTCTGGACTTTTTTCATTATGGCCTCAAGCTTGCTTGATGGGCCATGAAGGGAAAATGGACAGGGTGAACGAAGTGAACATGGACTTTCTTTGGTAAAGCATCCCCAGAATGGCACTCGTGAGTTAGCCTAAGGCGGACGAATAACACTGCCCCTTTGGGTATTCCATCACGCTGATTTTTCCATTCCCAACACATTAACCTGTATATGGAAAAGAGCAGTCAATCTTTAACCATCCCTGAAACTCTGGTTACCAGCAAAATCTATGTTGTGCGGAATAAGAGGATAATGCTCGACAGGGACTTGGCGGAGCTGTATGATGTTGAAACTAAAGTCCTCAATCAAGCTGTCAAAAGAAACATCAAAAGGTTCCCTGAAGAATTTATGTTTCAACTTAATACTGAGGAGTTTGAAATCTTGAAGTCACAAATTGTGACCTCAAGTTGGGGAGGAACTCGATATTTGCCTATGGCATTTACCGAGTATGGTGTTGCCATGCTATCCAGTGTATTACGAAGTAAAAGAGCCATTGAGGTAAATATCCAAATCATGCTAATTTTCTCAAAAATCAGAGAAATGTTAGTAGATACACTCAGCATGAAACTTGATATTGAAGAGATTAAAAGACGCCTATCCAATCAGGATAAGAACCTGGAACTTGTTTTCTCATATTTAGACGAGCTTATTGATAAGAAACATGAGGCAACTACCAGAAGACCAATAGGTTTTAAACGCAATCAGACATAATCTACTTGGTCATTTAAATTCCCTTACCAATAGGTAAGTTAACTTTAGGCAAGTTGTCGGTTGGATATAAATTTGTAAAAACTAGTAGGTCTCGAATCAATTCAAGGTTAGATATTTCATTCATATAGTCTACTAGAGAAAAGCCTTCCAAAATGGCACTCGCGATCCGCCGAAGCTGAAGCGAAGGCGGAGAGCAACACTACCCCCACTACTCCAGAAATACCCTGTCGATGAATTCGGTGGGGTTTTTTGTGGCATAACCTCAAGGTCACTTGAAACAGCAAGTAAGATTGTGTTTATCTACTTAATTGCCAGTAATCAGTCAACTGTAACAGCGGTTGAGTCTCCAAGAAAACTCAATCCTGCTCGTGTTCCAAACCATTTGTTTCCTTCTGAATCTATTCCTATTGACAATACTCTGTTATCAATCAATCCGTCAGATTCCTTATATGTAGTCCAATTTGTTCCGTCAAATTTACTTACTCCTTTTCCATTATACCCATAAGCAATCCATTTAATGCCTTCTGAATCAATGACTATTAAATCCACATGATTATCAGCCAAGCCGTCATCAGTTGTATAGGTTGTCCAGTTTGTGCCATCAAATTTATTTACTCCTTCAGATGTACCAAACCATTTATTACCTTCCGAATCAATCGCTATTGTATTTACATTATTATCAGCTAGACCATCATCAGTTGTATAGGTTGTCCAGCTTGTGCCATCAAATCGACTAAGACCTTTATTATTTCCTGTACCAACCCATATAATACCTTCTGAATCTATCGCTATAGGACCCACATAATCATCAGCTAGGCCGTCAGATGATGTATAGGTAGTCCAGTTTGCTCCATCAAATTTACTAACCCCGCCTCTATCTGTCCCAAACCATTTATTGCCTTCGGAATCTATTGCTATTGAATTCACAAAATTATATGCTAATCCATCATCAGTAGTATATGTCATCCAGTTTGTGCCATCAAATTTACTCACCCCTCCTCCATGTCTGGCAAACCACATATTACCTTCTAAATCCTCCGTCATTAAATATATTATATTATAAGCCACTCTGTCCCCAACAAATCCATCGGGTTCGATAAATGTAGTCCATGTTGCTCCATCAAATTTACTTACTCCTCCATATGTTCCAAACCATTTATTGCCTTCTGAATCTATCACTATTGATGATACCCTGCTATTAGCCAGTCCATCAGAAGTTCTATACGTAGTCCAGTTTGTTCCATCAAATTTACTTAGTCCTTCACAGCAGTAGGGTCCCCAAATTCCAGATGTTCCAAACCATATATTACCTTCGGCATCTATCGCTATTGAATTCAAATTTTCATTGGCCAATCCATCTGATATCGTATATGTATCCCAGTTTTTTCCGTCAAATTTACTCAACCCTAAATCTGTAACTAACCATATATTACCCTCCGAATCTGTGGTTGTTGAACTCGCATAATCAATTAATCCGTATGTATATGTTGTCCAGTTTGTGCCATCAAATTTGCTAATCTCATACTTACTCCGATGTTCATACTTACTACTAGGATGTAAGACATCAAACAATTTATTTCCTTCTGAATCTATGGCTATTGAAAACACATACTCACTTGCTAATCCATCAGATTCAGTATATGTACTCCATTTTGTTCCATCAAATTTACTGACTCCTTCCCCGGAAAATCCATATGCAACCCATGTATTACCCTCTGAATCTATCGCTATTGAACTCACTTGATCATTTGCCAAGCCATCAGATTTGTCATAGCTAGTCCAGTTTACCCCATCAAATTTACTCACACCTCCATATGTTCCAAACCAAATATTCCCTTCCGGATCTATCGCTATTGAACTTACATAATTATCAACCAAGCCCTCATCATTAGTATAAGTCGTCCAGAATGAGCCATCAAATCGACTAACGCCTTCTGATGTACCAAACCATTTATTACCTTCTGAATCTATCGCTATTGAAAGGACTACATTATCAACCAAACCATCAGCCGAAGTGAATTTTATATATTCTCCATCACTAATATTCCATTTAACAGCACCTCCGTCAGTTCCAGCCCAGATATAATTATCTTCAACAGCCAATATAAGCACGCAATTAGCATTCGTAAAATTAACCCAAGTCTCTTGATACCGAGAGCATGAAATGTGTAATGAAATAATTGAAAGCAATAAGATAAAAAATGAATTATTGATTATTACTGCCTTATACATCTTACAAATCTTTGAAAATCAAATTACAATTTTCAAGTCCCAAAACAAATTCATGGATCTCATTGAAATATTTGTTCCATTCGAGGTTAGATATTTCAATCATATAGTCTACTAAAGAAAGCCTTGAGCGAAACGCTCAGGGCTTTTTTCATTCATGGCCTCAAGCTTGCTTGAATGGCCATGGAGGGAAAAAGAACAGTGTGAACGAACCGAGCTTGCGAGCTCACCGAAGGTAACTGAACAAGGACTTTCTTTGTTAAAGCATCCCTCTTTCGGACTCGCGATCCGCCTGTGGCGGAGAGCACTGCCCCCCCTATTACTAGGAACCCGCTGCGAATTCGCAACGGGTTCTTTTATGCCCTGACACCAGGAGCTTACTAATAAGAAATCTTGCCCTTTTTATTCATTCCTGGCTGATAATCGCCTACCCTGCACATAACCCAGTACAATGGAAAAGATTAGTCAACCTATAGTTATCCCTGAAACTCTGGTTACCTGTAAGATTTATGTTGTGCGGAATAAGAAGATCATGCTCGACAGGGATTTGGCGGAGCTGTATGAAGTTGAGACTAAAGTCCTCAATCAAGCTGTCAAAAGAAACATAGAAAGGTTTCCTGATGAATTTATGTTTCACCTAACCATTGAAGAGTTTGAAATCTTGAGGTCACAAATTGTGACCTCAAGTTGGGGAGGTACACGATATTTGCCAATGGCATTTACCGAGTATGGTGTTGCCATGCTATCCAGTGTATTGCGAAGCAAAAGAGCCATAGAGGTAAATATCCAAATAATGCTGATTTTTTCAAAGATCAGAGAGATGTTACTGGATACACTAAGTATGAAACTAGATATTGAAGAGCTTAAAAGACGTCTATCCAATCAGGATAAGAATCTTGAACTTGTTTTCTCATACCTGGACGAACTAATTGAAAAAAAGGAAAATGCAAATCCCAGAAAACCAATTGGCTTTAAAAGAAATATAGATTAGTGACTGCCAGAACGTCTCCCATTAACTCGAGGTTAGATATTTGAGTCATACAGTCTACTAGAAGAAACCTTGTCCGCCACAGCGGACAGGGCTTTTTTATTTCAGGGCGATAAGCTTGCTTATAAGCCCTGGAGTAAAAGAACACTGAAGGAGCGTAGCGACTCAAGGTTTCGTATAGTAAAGCATCCCCAATATGGTACTCGCGAATCCGCCATGGGTGGATGCGCAACACTACCCCCACTTCTACCAGAAGCCTACTCCCGTAAGCAAAAGAGAATGAAAAAAGCGGGCAACACACCACCGAACAAATCTGCTGACTGATTGTTTTAATGCGACATATGGAATTTTCTACTTGAAATAATACTGGCTAACAATGAAATACAGAAAATATCTCCATATTATTTGGATTCTCTCCATGTCAGTTGTTACATATGCTCAGGAAAATGACATCTCTGACAGGTGGGCTGTCAAACTTCAATATGTGGGCGAATTTGTCTTACATCCTGGATTTTCAGTTGGGACCGACTATACAATACGATCCAATAGTTGGTTCAATCTGCACTGGGATACTGAACTTGGTGGATCTGTTCACGAAGACAATAATAATTCCCTGTTTCTTCAAAGCACTATTGGAACTCGTTTCACTGCCTCGTTTGCTTTCTTTGCTGATATCCAGGCAGGTATTGGCTATATGTTATCTATGCCCAATGGCGATGTTTACACTATGGATGATACTGGTAATGTAAGTACGGGAAGCAGGCCTCTTAGCTCTCATCTAAAACCGACATTTTCACTATTATTTGGCTGGGATGGAAAACATAACCGGGAAATTCCTCTAAAAGTATTTACCGGTTTTGAAGCTTATCTGCAGAGTAATTATAACCATATTTTGCTTCCACATATCGCTTTTCGTTTGGGCGTATCCTATCAATTGTGATCAATCTCTAATGAAAAAAATCATCATAGTCCTGTTTAGTGTTTACCTTTTTTCTGGATGTGAGTCGGAAAGTATCCTGTTGGATGATCACTTTTTTGTTGAGAATGCAGGAGCAATCATGCCTGTGCTGGTAAGGGGTAACCTGGAATCAAACAATATTGTCCTCTTTCTACATGGAGGACCTGGAGGAAGTGCATCTCAGGCTGCATTCTTGCCCGCATTTAAGGACCTGGAAGACCAATACCTGATGGCATACTGGGATCAGCGTGCATCAGGTTTATCTCAGGGAAATCCGGACGAATCTACCTATACCGTTGAACAATTCACAGCAGATCTGGATGTAGTTGTTGCTGTCTTACAAGAACGCTATCCCGGTCAAACCATATTCCTTTTTGGACACAGTTGGGGTGGCGCGCTGGGAAGTGCATACCTTTCCACCTCCAATTATCAGGATAATATCTCAGGATTTATTATTATGAACAGCGGACATAATCTTGAAATGGGCCTTCCACTCTCCGTTGACTGGGTGGAGAATTATGCAGAAGAACAGATTGCTTCAGGTATTAATGAGAAATACTGGACGAATGTACGAGAGTGGTGCACTGCAGGGCCTGACATGACAATACCAGAAAACTATTTTGAGTATGTCGGATATCTCTTGGAAACAGATGCCTATCGCCATGACAACCAATCCGTAGATGTAGGTAAAGTTACATTAGGTGATATACTCAACTCACGCATGAGCCTTGCAGCCTTTTTCAATGGGGGGTACCTCGCTCGTAACTTCAATATCCTCGAGCTGAACTTGTCGAAGGACATGCAGCGGATCACTATCCCCACTCTGGTACTCTGGGGTAAACACGATGGAGTGAATACACTTGAAATGGGATATGACGCTTACAATTCAATTGGAAGTCATTCTGAGAACAAGGAAATGATTATCCTAGAAAACAGTGCACATGAAGGTTACCTCGAAGAGCCAGAATCATTCAAAGCTTCGGTAGCTGCATTCATTGACCAGTATAATTAAAATTAAAAGCATCTATTATATCCTTCAACAAATCGAGGCTAGATATTTCACTCATATAGTCTACTAAAGAAAGTCCAGAGCGAAGCGTTCTGGACTTTTTTCATTTATGGCCTCAAGCTTGCTTGAAAGGCCGTGGAGGGAAAAAGTTCTGAAGGAGCAACGCGACTCAAGGCTTTGTTTAGTAAAGCATCCCCCTCCTGGCACTCGCGATGCGCCACAGGCGCAGAGCAACACTGCCCCCGCTACTACCAGAAGCCCGGTGCGAAAACGCACCGGGCTTTTTATTGCCCTTGCTTGGCGTCAGTAGCTTGTCCATTCATTGAATTGACTAAATTAGAACTATGAATTCAACAACATTAAGTGTTTTCGTTTGGGGTATTTATGTAATCCTGAGTGGGTTTATGTTGCTTGTGTTTCCAAGAGCTACTTTATCCCTGTTTGGACATGAGGCACCTAAGGATCACTGGGTAAGAGTTGTCGGGATATTGGCACTTTCGCTAGGCTATTTCTACATAGTTGCTGCTCAAAACGAACTGGAAAGTCTATATTGGGCTTCTCTCTTTGCAAGATTTGCAGGATTTCTTGGCTTCGCAGCACTGGTCGTATTTAAGAAGGCAAAACCCAAAATAATTCTCTTTGGAATTATTGATGTTCTTGGTGCTTTGTGGACCTTATTTACCTTAATTTTTAAGTAATAGAAATTGCATCAAGATGGGCACAACTAATGAACTTGCTCAGTATATCAGGCAATATTTTGGTGCCGCAGACCAGGAGTTGGAAATTATTTCATCATTTTTCCACGAGGAAAATCTGGCCGAAAATGAATTTTTCTTGCGGAAAGGACGCAGGTCCGATCGCATGGCTTTCCTGCGCAGTGGCATCATACGGGAATGGGTGGAAGTGGATGGAAAGGAGATCACAAAATGGATTTCAACACAGGGATACTTCATCGTTGATCTGAGCGCTTTTCTATTTGACCATCCCTCCAGATGGAACCTTCAGGCGCTGGAAGATTGCGAACTTTATGTCATTGAAGCTGAAAAATACAACAAGCTGGGCAGCTTGGTACCCCGATGGACCGAACTGGAAAAGCTATTCCTCACACGATGCTTTTCCGTACTTGAGGACCGGGTACTTTCGCATCTCGCGATGAATGCTGAAGAACGTTACCGTCAACTTTACAATTACAATAAACAGCTGTTTATTCATGCTCCCCTCCACTACCTGGCCTCCATGCTGGGGATGACCCCGGAAACCTTCAGCAGGATCCGGAAGAAAATTCTGGAGGAGGATTAGATTGTCTCTTGATCTATGTCAAGCCTCACTGCTCGTTTTATATGGAACTTTGTCCTAAACCAAATGCAAAACGAAATGAAAACACAAAACGATTTTACCCGGGAAATAAACAGCAAGGCACCAGTGGTGTTCCGTCAAAGTATAACCATCAACGCAGAACGCGAAAAAGTCTGGTCCATCCTCACTGATATTAACGGCTGGAGCAGTTGGCAAGCTGAAATTAAAACTGCTGCATTGGAAGGCGAACCCATCCCTGGCAATGCTTTTACATGGCACAGTGGTGGCACCCTGATCCGTTCGAAAATTCATACCAACCATCCGTCCAGCAACTTCGGTTGGACTGGCGGAATGCCTGGCTTAAGGGCTGTCCATAACTGGGTCCTGGAAAATAACGATGGTCAAACTGTTGTAAAGGTTGAAGAAAGCATGGAAGGCCTCTCTGGCAAAGTTCCTTCGTTCAAAGCTTAACCGCACACTGGAAGAAAGCCTTGAAAGCTGGCTCAGCTTGCTTAAAAAGCAATCTGAAAAGACTTCAAATCAGGGATGAACTAGCAAACTTCTAATATATCTCTCAACAAATCCAGGTTAGATATTTCAATCATATAGTCTACTAGAAACCCCTGAAGGCATTGACCTTCAGGGGTTTACTTTTTTATGCTGACAAAATCGCACTTCCTGGCGCAAAAAAAGGGCCTTGTAGAGGCTTTATTATCCGGTCAAAAATGCGTGTTTCCAGCGCATATATGGAATGTCAAATCCAACCCTGTCAGGATTAAAACGCTTCGAATCCCAATCCTTTCCTGCCCAGGTCCTCATCTCTTCATGATCATCATGATCCGGATCAGATAATACTTCTATCACATTGTAATATCCACCTACACCTCCGCAGTCCTCAGGAGGACAAGCATTCTTACCATCTATACAGATTGGGTACTTAATCCCCTTCTCCCTGAACATATACCCTTCAAGCTTCACCGTATGAAGCCACCCATCTCCATAATCATACTCGTACACGGCTTCGACACCGAGCGCATTGAAATAGGCAATGACAGCAATTTCCCAGCCAGGAAATACCTCAGGTAATTCTCCGAATCCATCGAAATCAGGGATTCCTATACGTACTTCCTTCCTCTTTCCTTTGCCCTTTATCTCAAAATGGTGCAGATGACAATCCTGCCAGCCCATGGCATCCTGGATGGCTACATGCAAATCCCAGAAATTGTAATCAAATGGCACCTGTATCCTTCTCCATATTTTTGGTTCGATCCCTTGAAGTTCCACTGAGAATTGAAGTACCTGATTCTTCAATGAAGAATGCAATGGCATCTTTTCGTATTTCATCAGATATCCTTTATCTGTAAAGTTCTTTTCGAATTGACTTGCCATGTCTTAGAGCCTTTTTTTCAATTCCTTACCCGCATTTGTCAGTCTATATCGTTGATCGCGACTTTTCGGTTTGTTAGGGATGGTCATTTCAAGAACCCCAGACTCAATTGCAGGTTGAAGATAGGTTTTGAGGAAGTTCATTCTATCGGATAGATTTAGACTATCTTGTAGTTCCTGCCTCGTCATTTCTCCTCCTATAATCAAAATCAGTTTTTCAACTTGAGGGGTGACTTGAGGGGTGACTTGAGGGGTGACATGAGGGGTGACATGAGGGGTGATGCTTTCATGTACAGGAAAACTCATACGTAAGAAGTGATCCGAGAATGAAAAGCATTCTCTTCCGTAGCTCTCCAGAATCCTTGGAACCCCGGAACCCAGTTGCTCAACCATTCCAAGATCCTTGAAGATCCGCATCAACTCCTTATTCCTTGGCACTGAGAATCCCTGGAAAAACTCTTCCTGACTAAGACCTTCGGGTAGACCACCAGCTGATGTGATTTCTATCCTGTCTGGGAAGATCTCAAACTTGGGCGGAACCTCTCCGGTGAAATCATTATGAACGAAAGCATTTATGATGGCCTCACGGAGGGCAACCATGTCCCATAGCCGTGTATCTATCCTTTCTTTAGACGTAATCCTTGTCGAGGTCGGGTTCTCTAATTCAATTTTGTCAAGAACCCGCTTCGCTGCCCTTATCAAACAGGCATATCCATATTCATTGTTCTCAACAAGATCAGTCCTGGACAGGGAGCTGTACTTTGCAACCTTAATTGAGGTAGAATTGATATCAGAAAGCAGATAAGCAATATAATTATACTCATTCGAGTCTGCCAACAATTCCAGATTAGCTGCAAAGTTTTCATTCAAAGAGAAACCCGCTTCTTCATAGAAAATCCTCAGTTGTTCAAATCGCAGATCCTGTTTCCGGCTGACTATTTTCCCAAGTGAATTTCTCGTCCGCTTTGCAAAAAATTCCTCGATCATTTTCTGTGGCATTGGCTCAGACGCAGTGCCAACCCGGATGAAACATCCTTTCTCCGTCATGCCATATTTTCTCTTGAAATATGGTTTCTCCGGCCCACTGGCAATAGTGATCTTGACCAGGTTTTTCTCGGCTCTTTTCTCTGACCGGACATCAAATAACCCTAAGCAGGAAGGCTGAATATTATTCTTCAAACGGTCTTTGATCTTTAGCATGTCTGAGTCCACATTCTCCACTCCAGCAATCGATCCATCCTTATCAATCCCAATATAGATGATACCACCTTCATGATAATTGAGGAAAGCAATAACCTCCTTCTCGATATCAAGATCCTTCGTGAGTTCCCGCTTATGTTCTATCCTATTTGTTTCTGCCATGTGTGACTAAAAGAAGAAGACCATATCAAATAAAGACTGCTTTGGTTTACTGCAAATTAGCAATAATCCTCATGAAATCTTAAACTTTCAATCAATAAAATCCAGCAGATCATCAGGGCTTGGTATGTTCGAATTGCTGACAAAAAAGCGATACTTTAAGTGAACCCATGAATACCCGATAAATAAAGGCGCTCAACGCTAAAACTTGCTGACAAAATGGTGAAATACTGCAAAAGTGCTGACAAATCGATAATTGATTATCAATTACTTAGCACATTTGGATAGTCCTACCCCCGCTACTAGAGAAAGCCTTCCGAACAGAGTTCGGAGGGCTTTTTTCGTTTAACGGCTGCAAATTTGTTTGCAAAGCCGGTAAGCGGAAAAAGACCGTTGTGAGCAAAGCGAACAAAGGCTTTCATTAGTAAAGCACCCCCAAAATGGACTCGCTCGGCCGAAGGCCGGGCAACACTACCCCCGCTACTACGAAGGACTCCTCATCAGAATTGATGGGGAGTTTTTAATTTGTACCCTCTGAAGTACTTTTAAATTGTGACTTGGAGAGAAATAAGGAATTCACTTTCAAGGTTAGATATGCCCGGTTTTTAGTATCGACGACAATTCCTTCAGGAAATACCATTTCCTGTATCTTCCTTTTTTCTTCAAGAGTCCCTAACTGTCAGATTAAGTCGTAGCTTCTACACATGAGCGGAGTGAATAACACTACCCCCGCTACTTTTTAAACCTTGAAGGCATTGACTTTCAGGAGACTCTCTTTTTATGCCGGGTAATTATTTCAGAAATAGTCAGGTGTCTACTCAGAATATCACACCCTAAAGGAGCTTCTTAGATGTGAATTTTCCAGTATCCGGTAGTTTCACTATCTCTTGAAATAAAGCCTTTTTTCTTTAGGGAATCGATGTGTTTTTGGATGGCCGAAGGATTGATTGCAAGTCTTTCAGATAATTGTTTTCTCGAAATAGCCGGATTGGATTTTATTAGCTCCAGAACTTCTTGTTGCCTTTCTGTCAAATGTTCAGCTTGACCACCTACCTGACCACCAACTTGACCACCAACTTGACCACTTTGAGTTGGGAAAACCATCCGTAGAAAGTTTTCCGAAAATGTAAAGCATTCTTTTCCGTAACTCTCCAAAATCCTTGGTACCCCAGACCCAAGTTGCTCAACCATTCCAAGATCTTTGAATATCCTCATAAGTTCTTTGTTCCTCGGCACTGAAAATCCCAGGAAAAACTCTTCCTGACTTAAACCTTCAGGTAACCCTCCGGCTGATGTGATCTCAATCCTGTCAGGGAAAATCTCAAATTTCGGAGGAACTTCCCCGGTGAAATCATTATGTACAAATGCATTAATGACAGCTTCCCGCAGGGCGATCATATCCCATAAATTTTTATCGATCCTTTCTTTCGAGGTGATCCTGGTCGAAGTCGGATTTTCTAATTCGATTTTATCTAGAACCCGTTTCGCAGCCCTGATTAAACAAGCATATCCATATTCATTGTTTTCAATAAGATCAGTTCTGGATAATGAACCGTACTTAGCCACTTTAATTGAGGTAGAATTACTGTCTGAAAGCAGGTAAGCAATATAATTGTACTTGTCAGAGTCTGCTAGCAATTCCAGATTTGCAGCAAAGTTTTCATTCAAAGAGAAGCCTGATTCTTCATAGAAAATTCTCAGCTGTTCAAATCGCAGATCCTGTTTTCGGCTGATTATTTTTCCTAGTGAATTTCTGGTCCGCTTTGCAAACAGTTCCTCAATCATTTTCTGTGGCATTGGTTCAGATGCAGTGCCAACCCTGATGAAACTGCCTTTCTCTGTCATGCCATATTTTCTCTTGAAATATGGTTTCTCCGGCCCACTGGCAATAATTATCTTGACCAGGTATTCCTCACCTCTTTTCTCTGCTTTGACATCAAACAATCCCAGACAGGAAGGCTTGATATTATTCTTCAATCGGTCTTTGATCTTTAAAATGTCAGAATCCACATTCTCAACTCCTGTAACTGATCCGTCCTTATCGATCCCGATAAATATTATACCGCCTTCATGATAATTGAGGAAAGCAATGACCTCCTTCTCGATATCAAGAACCTTCGTGAGTTCCCGCTTATACTCTATCCGATTTGTTTCTGACATGTGTAACTAAAAGAAGAGGACCATATCAAATAAAGACTGCTTTGGTTTACTGCAAATTAGCAATAATCCTCATGAAATCTTAAACTTTCAATCAATAAAATCCAGCAGATCATCGGGGTTTAGTATGTTCGAATTGCTGACAAAAAAGTGATACTTTAAGTGATGCGCTGAATACTTGATGTATAAAGGAATTCAGTGTTAATACTTGCTGACAAAATGACGAAACAACTCAAACCTGCTGACAAAATCATACTTGATTATCAGCCACTTAACCCTTTTGGATAGTCCTACCCCCGCTACTAGAGAAAGCCTGGATCGAAGATCCGGGCTTTTTTCATTTATGGCCTCAAGCTTGCTTGAAGGGCCATGGAGGGAAAAAGGTCTGGGTGAGCGTAGTGAACCAAGGCTTTCTGTAGTAAAGCACCCCAAAATGGACTCGCGAGGCCGCAGGCTGAGCAACACTACCCCCGCTACAAAGAAACCTCGGTGCGAAAGCACCGGGGTTTTTACTAATGGATCACAAACAAAGCAAGTAATTCTCCTTGAAGGATTCTCGGTTGACGAATATCGAACAAGACAACAGGATTATTCTCTTATCAACCTATCCAAGATCACATTGCTGAATGGAATCCCTTATCTAAACCAGAATAATGATGATAAATTGAACAATTGCTGTAAATTATTGTTTATCAAGCAGGTTCGACTAAATTATATTCTAAACTAGAAAGTGAATCCAAAGTCAGGATTTATAATTCCGTACCTCCTTCTTTTAATTCAGAACGGCCACACCGTCACAATGCATCACCTTAACATCAAATTCAAACACACTAAAAAAATAGATAAATGAAAGCAATTGTATGCACAAAGTACGGAGCACCTGAATTCCTTCAAATGAAAGAAGTTGAGAAGCCAAGCCCCATGGACAATGAAATCTTGATAAAAATTCATGCCAGTTCCGTAAGCTCCGGGGATTCAAGAATGAGAAGAGCCGATCCGTTTATCATTCGATTAATATTCGGATTCAAAAGACCAAGAAAACCCATTTTAGGAGTGGTGTTTGCCGGCGAAATTGAGGCCATTGGAACATCTGTATCTAACTATAAAATAGGGGATCAGGTGTTTGGATCCAGCGGAATGATCTTTGGAGCCCATGCCGAATATGTATCTGTCCCGGAGGATGCTGTATTGGCTTTGAAACCGAGCAACATGACCTATGAAGAAGCTGCATCAATTCCATTTGGTGCCACTGCTTCCATGCATTTTCTTCGAATAGCAAACATTCAACAAGGTCAGAAAGTACTTATTTATGGAGCATCTGGTGCACTAGGTACTATGGCTATTCAACTAGCCAAAAACTATGGCGCTGAGATTACCGCGGTATGCAGCACAGCCAACGTTGAATTGACGAAGTCTTTGGGAGCAGATCATGTTATTGATTATACCCTGGAAGATTTCGCCAGGAATGGAAAGAAATATGATGTTGTATTTGATACCATAGGCAAGATTTCTCTCAAGAAAGGTCTAAAGTCATTGAGTGACAATGGACATCTCTTGTTGGCCAGTGCCGGGATTGGCACGATGATAGGAGGATCCATCAAATCCATGTTTATCAAGAAGAAAATTGTATCAGGAGTAATCAAAGAGACGGTGAAAGACATGAATTTCTTCAAGCAGTTAATTGAACAAGGAAGCCTGAAAGCAGTGATTGACAGAACCTACCCCTTAGAACAAATCGCTGAAGCCCATTCCTATGTCGATAAGGGGCATAAAAAAGGAAATGTTATCATCGCTATTAATTAGAAAGTTTGAGCATTGCTATCACATCTACCACTTCTGCCAAATCCTTCAGCAAATCCAGGTTAGATATTTCAATCGTATAGTCTACTAAAGAAAGCCTGGATCAAAGATCCGGGCTTTTGTATTTTGATTTTTATCAATAATGATGAACTATGCTGGCGCGGGTTTTGTTACCTTTCCAACTTTTACCATTGCATTCAATTCTGATTAATCAATGAACTATATGAAAAAATACACCAGTCAAATAGCGATTTTTATCACTCTATTCATGACCTGTGTTTCGGGATATTCTCAATCCTTTCTATTTGAGACGGGAATTGAGGACAGTGTCTATTCTGAGATTCTGGGGGAACAGCGAAAATTATGGATACAGTATCCTAAATTTTTTAATGCCTCGGATAATAGATCCTATCCTGTTGTATATATACTCGATGGCGAGACACAATTACGTGCATTGGATGCTGTATGTAATTACTATGAGGGACATTTCCTCCCTGACATGATACTGATTGGTATCTCCAGTGGGCACAACAGGATGAGGGATCTAACTACTTCTAAGGTGTCAATGAGACGTGGAATGCCTGTAAATGAAGAAACCGGGGGAGCAAAGAAATTCACACATTTTATCGAACAGGAGTTAATTCCATATGTAGATTCCATCCTTCCCACCACAAATTACAGAACGCTGATCGGACATTCCTATGCTGGCTTGTTTACCATTAACATTGCTCTCAATTATACAGACCTTTTTTCTAACTACATAGCCATTGATCCAAGCCTGGATTGGGACAACCAGAAATTAATGGCGCAGTCAAAACCTATCCTTGAAAGCAATGATTTTTCAGGTAAATCACTTTATGTATCTCTTTCATCTGCTTCCCTTCACATGCAAGATGAAAGCATAACAATGGATAATATTATGCGGGATAGTTCAGATTACACCTTATTCGCCCGGTCAATCATAGAATTTTCAGAGTTTGCAGAATCTCAAGCCCAAAACGGATTAAATTTCGCATGGAAGCATTACCCCAATGATCTGCACGGTACTGTTCCCTTACCTTCAATCCGAGATGGTCTGATCAATGCCTTTAAGTGGTATCAGCTTGAATCATTCTGGAAATTCAATGATTTTGATACGCCTACACATGAACTTATCGAACTTGTTGAAAGCAGAGAGAAAAAGCTAAGAGACAATTTTGGATATAAGACACCTCCCTTTGATGAAGAACTCTTCAATATGTTAGGTTATATGGCATTGGAGATGGGGCAGACCAACAAGTCAAAGGCATTTTTCGAAATGGCGATAGCCTATTATCCTCAGAGTGCAAATGCGTATGATTCAATGGCAGATTACCATATATCGCAGAATGAAAAGGATGAAGCTGTCAACAATTTAAAAAAGGCTTACGAACTCAGTGGCAGTGAGCGCTATTTGACCAAAATTGCGGAAATCGAGAAACACGACCTCAAAGAATAGTTACAAATCAGAGTCAATAATCTCCTTAAAATCCCTTACCAATTTGAGGTTAGATATTTCAATCATATAGTCTACTAAAGCCCCCTTAACACATTGATGTTGAGGGGGTTAACTGTTTTTAGATGAGGAAATACTGCCAAAGCTGCTTTAAAAGCAAATAAGCGTCAAATATTTATTTGCTTGATTATCTGAGTATTACCCGCGAATATGTGATTCATGAGGTATTGGTATCAAATAAACCGTGCTCGCAGCATACGAACTATTTCCTGCTTAGAAAGGCATGCTGCCAACGCTTGTAAGGATTGTCAAATCTAATTTTATCAGGATCAAATCGCTTCGGATCCCAATCCTTTCCTGCCCAGATTCGCATATCTTCATGGTCATTATGATCAGGATCAGATAATACTTCAACCACATTGTAATAACCGTCTACTCCTCCACAGTCCTCTGGTGGACAAGCATTCTTGCCCTCAATACAAATTGGGTACTTAGTCCCTTTCTCTCTGAACATATACCCCTCAAGCTTCACAGTATGAAGCCAGCCATCTCCATAATCGTATTCATACACGGCTTCCACACCGAGCGCATTGAAATAGTCAATGACAGCGATTTCCCAGTCTGGAAATACTACAGGCAAATCTACGATACCATCGAAATCTGGGATTCCTATCCGTACTTCCTTCCTTCTGCCTTTGCCTTTTATCTCAAAATGGTGCAGATGATAATCCTGCCAACCCATGGCATCCTGAATAGCAACATGCAGATCCCAGAAATTGTAATCGGTTGGTACATGTATCCTTCGCCATATTTTCGGTTCAATCCCTTGAAGTACCACTGAAAATTGAAAAACCTGATTCTTCAATTCTGAATGAAGAGACAGCTTCTCATATTTCATCAAATATCCTTTGTCTGTGAAGTTCTTTTCGAATCTGCTTGCCATTTTTCAAAGCTTCGTTTTCATTTCCTCTCCCATATCTGTCAGTCTGTATCGTTGATTGCGACTTTTTGGTTTATCAGGAATTGTCATTTCAATTACCCCAGATTCAATTGCAGGTTGGAGATAGTTGTTAAGGAAATACATCCTATCGGATAGTCCCAGAACATCTTGTAATTCCTGCCTGGTCATTTCTCCTCCTATAGTCAGAATAAGCTTTTCGACTTGAGGGGTAACATGAGGGGTAACATGAGGGGTAACATGAGGGGTGATACTTTTATGTACAGGAAAACTCATACGTAAGAAGTGATCTGAGAATGAAAAGCATTCTCTTTCGTAGCTCTCCAGAATCCTTGGAACCCCAGAACCCAGTTGCTCAACCATTCCAAGATCCTTGAAGATTCGCATCAACTCCTTATTCCTTGGAACTGAGAATCCCCGAAAAAACTCTTCCTGACTAAGACCTTCGGGTAGACCACCGGCTGATGTGATTTCTATCCTGTCAGGAAAGATCTCAAACTTGGGTGGAACCTCTCCGGTAAAATCATTATGAACGAAAGCATTTATGATGGCCTCACGGAGTGCAACCATGTCCCAGAGCCGTGTATCTATCCTTTCTTTAGACGTAATCCTCGTCGAAGTCGGGTTCTCTAATTCAATTTTGTCAAGAACCCGCTTCGCTGCCCTAATCAAACAAGCATATCCATATTCATTGTTCTCAATAAGATCCGTCCTGGACAGAGAACTATACTTTGCGACCTTAATTGAGGTAGAATTGATATCAGAAAGCAGGTAAGCAATATAATTGTAGTCATTTGAGTCCGCCAATAATTCCAGATTGGCTGCAAAGTTTTCATTCAAAGAGAAACCCGCTTCTTCAAAGAAAATCCTAAGTTGTTCAAATCGCAGATCCTGTTTCCGGCTGACTATTTTCCCAAGTGAATTTCGAGTCCGTCTTGCAAACAATTCCTCAATCATTTTCTGAGTCATGGGTTCAGCAGCCGTGCCAATCCGTATGAAACAGCCTCTTTCCGTCATGCCATATTTCCTCTTGAAATATGGTTTCTCCGGCCCACTGGCAATGGTGATCTTGATCAGAGCTTTCTCTCCTCTATTCTCTGCCCTGACATCAAACAATCCCAGACAGGAAGGTTGGATATTATTCTTCAACCGGTCTTTGATCTTTAACATATCCGAATCCGCATCCTCCACTCCATAAACCGAACCGTCCTTATCAATCCCGATATAGATGATCCCACCTTCATGATAATTAAGGAAAGCAATTACCTCCTTCTCAAGATCCAGATCCTTCGTGAGTTCCCTCTTATGTTCTATCCTGTTGGTTTCTGACACGTGTGATTAAAAAAAAATTGTATTTATCAAATACCCGTTAAATATAGACTACAATAATTTACTGCAAATTAGCAATTATCCTGATGAAATCTGGTCCTCACAATCAACTTTGACACGGTGATTATAGATGAAGCGTTTGTCCAATTTGCTGGCAAAAATGTAATACTTTAAATGATGCTTTGAATGATTGATGAACAAAGGATTTCTGCGCAGTTACTTGCTGCCAAAATGATGAAATACCCCAAAAGTGCTGGCAAAACGAAGTTTGATTATCAGCTACTTAGCTCATTTGGATAGTCCTACCCCCGCTACTACCAGGAGCCCGGTGCGAAAACGCACCGGGTTTTTTATTTCCTGAAGCGTCAAATGCTTGCATTTGTAAGCGAAAGGGAATAAAAAAGACGTAGCGAGCGTAGCGAGTAAGGTTTTCTGGAAGTAAGGCATCCCAAAATGGCACTCGCGATCCGCCAAAGGCAGAGAGCAACACTACCCCAACTACTACTCAGGACAGGCCACCGTTTCCGGTGGGTTGTCTTTCTTTTTATCCTTTTGACTATTTGAAAATGAACGATATGCTACAAATAGAGAATAAATTGTTGAAGTTAGATATTACCTTATCAGATCATTCAGGTTCAAAATAGTAATTCTTCAGCCAGTATTTATATAGAGGATCCATAAACTCGATTTTTTTGCCAACAATATCAATGATCTCGCGATCATGAAGTACTTTTTTAATCTTGATCACATTAGCTGATGTTCCGAGATGGTATTTTATTAATACATTTTGTGAGGTGACCTGTTTTTCTTTATTGCAAAGGGCATTTAGAAAACTTATTTGTTTCATGTTTAAATCATCTGTCAGCATCTGAAATAGCATACTTAATTGCATTATCAAATCTTCAAATGCTTCCTGAATAACTTCTGGTTTGCAATTTTTACTACTTCTCAACCATACCTGCTGTGCCAGTTGTTGTACATAGTAGGGATGATTTTCACAAGAATTTGCAATCATTGCAGCACTATCAGTTTCTATGTGCTTGCCTGTTTCTTGAAATCGCTTTATTATAAAATCTATCCAATCTTTTTCCATAATCTTCTCGAGGAAGATAATATCTCCAAATTTATAAAATGGCATTGATGGAGAACTGAATACTTCCATTAACATATGTCGTTTACTACCATACAGACAATAGGTAACATGCTGATGCAATTGCCAATGTGCACGCAATTTCTTTTGAAAATCAACAGGGTGATCAAATTCAGAAATGTTTTGAAACTCATCAATGCAAATTATAATTTGCTTCTTTGTTTTTACCGCAATCTTCTCAGCCAGATCCAGAATATCATCTGGTTCTTTTCTGACTTCATTCCAATCGAGCGAGAGTTTTAAATCTGTTTCCGGATTTGGGCTAAAACTGATATTCGGGATGAACCTGCCCAGAAATAATTTTGCGTTTTCCAGAATTGAATCAATTTTTGAAGAAGATTGTTGAAGGACTTTTGTTGCCAGTAATTTATAGAATTGTTCCTCAGAACGTATATTGTTCAGGTCAATCATACAGAATATGATCTTCTTTGACTTGGTTTGAATACTTTTTACTGCTTTTGCTACCAGGGAGGATTTTCCCCACCTTCTCGGGGAGATAAGGATGGTATTTACGGATGAATTGAAATTTGAAATCAATCGCCTGGTTTCGGCAACTCTATCCGTAAAATCAGTTTCTACTACTAATTTCCCAAAGGTAAACGGTGTTTTCATTTATTGAAGTTTCTATAAAGGTAATTAATCTACATTAACTAACCAAAGAGTAAGTTACTATTTGGTAAGTTATAATGTGGTAAGAAAATCAACAACTTCCGCCAAATCCTTCAATAAATCAAAGTTCGATATTTCATCTACCCCCGCTACCAGAAGAAACCCGGTGTGCGAAAATTCACCGGGTTTTATTATTAGCCTTTAATTTGTTGAATGCTCTTCCAGGAGATATAATTACCGTTTGAAGTTTTTAAATCCGTATCTCCACCGTATATCACATTCAGGTTTTTAGCTTGTTCTCCTGAAAGCTTTTGCCAGTATTTGAGGTTGGTGAAGTAGTTTTCATTCATAGTCATCCCTGATTTAATTTCGTAAGGAACAGCTCCTTCTGGTGTATCTATAATTAAATCAATCTCCTGCTTGGTTTTATTTTGCCAGTAATAAAATCTGGGATTTACTCCTTTATGAAGCCTGCTCTTTATCAGATCGGTGATAATGAGGTTTTCAAATAGTGCTCCTTTTGAATGGAAAGTTTTAACCTGGTTCGCTGAATTTATTCCAAGCAAAGAGCAGGCCAGCCCTGTATCATAGAAATACAGTTTTGGCGATTTGATAATTCTTTTATTGAAGTTTTCGTAAAAAGGTTGTAAAAAGAAGATAATGTAGCTTGCTTCAAGGATCGATAACCATGACTTTGCTGTATTTGGTGAGATTCCGGCATCAGTAGCTAAAGAATTCAGATTAATAACCTGTCCTGCTCTACCAGCACAAAGTTGAAGAAAATTCGAAAAACTGGTTAGGTTCTCAATATTTTTAATCTGTCTTACATCTCTTTCTATATAAGTGCTAATATATGACGGATAAAAGAATTCCGGATCGATTTTCCGATCATAAATACCCGGATACATACCTGTGAATATCAATTGCTCATAGGTATGCGGAACCATGTTATTATTATGTAATTCAGAAATGCTGAATGGTAATAGCTTTAAAATAGCTGCACGGCCTGCCAGAGTTTGCGATATACTTTCAAGTAACAGGAAATTTTGCGAGCCTGATAGCACGAAGTGTGTGTCTTTATTACCATCGACAATACCCTGTATATATGAGAAAAGTTCAGGTGTTCGCTGAATTTCATCCAATACAGCTCCTTCGGGAAAATTATTTAAGAATCCACGTGGATCTTTTAATGCTTCATTTCTAATATCAATATCTTCAAGACTGGCATAGGGGAGATCAGTATATATCGATTTGAGCAAAGTTGTTTTACCACTTTGTCTCGGGCCAGTCAGGGTAATTACAGGGAACTGCTTCCTTAATTTAATGACTATTTTTGATAATTCTCTGGGTATCATATTGTAAAAGTAATTAAATATGGACAAATATGCAATCAGAATGAAAATATGTCCAATACATACACTTTATTTTATGATAACTATTCCGAAATAGCAAGTAATAAAACTACTTCCGCCAAATCTTTTCTCAAATTTAGGTCAGATGTTTCATTTAGAAAAGTATCCCCCAACGGACTCGTGAGGAGGCCTGAGCCGACGAGCAACACTACCCCCGCTACTAAAGGAAAGCCTTCCGAACAGAGTTCGGAGGCCTTTTTTCAAGGTACCTACCAGAGCCTTAGGTTTGAGTATATACAGAAAATTAATAGGACCAATTTCTTCGATGGCCAAAGGGTGCAAGCATTTCATTCTATTGAAACAGTTTTAAACCATCTTTTGTATGGAATACATCATGGGTATTCCCATTTCTTCTCTTTTCATTGTCCTGATGAAATATAACTACTAATTCTTTAGTTTTGTATCTTGATTGAACAGGTTACCTCCCCGCTCAGTTCCAAAATAGACTACTCTCCCTCCAACTTCGGGTAAGAGTCCAACTTTCACACCTTCCTTTTCCATGAAACGAAGGTGATAGGAAGGATTTTGCTCACCATTCCTATTGGAACTAGAGAAGGAGCATGTTATCAGAATCAGCAAGAACAAAATGCAACGCGTCATCTCGCTCAGATATTTTCAGTTTTATAATTCATCTCTGCGATACGGGCTGTATCGGCGACCTTATCAATGAGGTTTAACCGCTCTGCTTCGCTGAGTGGTTTAAATTCCCTGGCAAGTTTCACTTTTTCTCGAAGCATCTCCGCGTTATCGGCACCGGTGACAATGACGCTAACGGGGAGGGACCACACATAGTTTAATGCTTGTCTGATTGAAATATGTGCAGGCACCACCGGATCATCGACACTCCATGTGGGCATCAGGTCGGGCTTTGAGAAGAATGAACCACCACCGAGTGATTTTATTACAATGACTCCCATTTGTCGATGTACAAGTTCCGGGAGTACCTCGGTCGTGAAGCTCAGATAATGCGGGTCGACAGCATTCAATGGAAGCTGACAGGTTTCAAAAATATCCGTCTCATCAAGCATTTTTCTATGAACAGCCGGATTGGCATGTCCCGTAAAGCCTATGTGTTTGACCTTTCCAGACGCCTTAGCCTTCTGCATCACCTCCAGGATCCCATTTTGAATACGCAGGTCAAGATTATCCAGGGAAAATATATTGTGTACCTGCCATAGGTCCAGGTAATCGGTTTTCAGGTCTGAAAGTGCTCCGTCAAGTTGAGCCAGGGCAGTTTTGCCGTCGTAGGCCTTTGTCTTGTTCATCAGGAAAATTCTTTCCCGGTGCTGATGGGGCAGGAATTTCCCTAACCGTCGCTCCGTCTCACCCTCGCAGTATGCACGAGCACTGTCAAAAAATCTGACTCCGGTTTCAAGAGCTGTTCTTACCGTCTTTTCGGCCTCCTTCTCATTCATAAAGCAGCCCACGTGATATCCCCCCAATCCGAGCATGGTGACTTTCTTACCCGTATTGCCAAGATTGCGAAGGGGTAGAACCATTCCAAGTTTATCCTCTCCGCCTTCCAGAGCAAAACTTTCCATTCCACCGGCCATGGTAAGGGCAGCCAGTGTACCACTCAGGTTTTTTATAAATTCACGTCTGCCTTTCATGATACAATTTCATTTACGATTCTTACACTCTCTTCAATTTCAAAATCAAGTAAATCGGCCAATACAAAACCGGCGTTGTTTTTAAGGGCAAAATCGAATGCCTCTCGGTTTCCAATCGCACCGGAAGCATTGGTGTGAGAGGCAATCCATGGGATGCTGGTTTGAGGCAAAATGTTTCTTGTTTCCTCAGGAAAAAGATCAAACATGTTGTCGTGGTAGAAATTATGGCCATCCGACCTTCTCTTAAGTGCGATATCAAATTCCCTTCTGTTTTCAATTGGGTGAGCCGACCAGTATTGGTCTGTATGGAAGGATTTTACATAGAAATCTGGTCGGATATTAAGTTCCATCATCTTTTTCACTACCTCTATGGAAAAGCAGGCAATTCCTGCCGGTATGCCTTTCCCCCTGATATATTCAAGCCCTTTGACAAGCACTTTCTCCTCCCCATGATAGATCAGGCGATCAGCCACCCACGGGTCGATATAGACCAGGTTGGCTCCGTTTTTTATGGCAAGATTGATTTCGCTGGTTTGGTCGTCGCTGTTCACTGCCACGGGAACCATCAGGATAAATGATTCTCCCTGTTCCGACCTGTAATCGTTCAGATATCCCATTAGCGCATTTGGCAGGGCAAGGGTATTAATGCCATTCATGCGTGCTATATAGAGCGTGTTTGTAATCTTCTTTCTTGTGTGATAGGCTGCGTATAGCTTTCTCACATTGACAAGGTCGTGGGCATGAGGCCAGCCTCCAAAAGCATTACTCCCGAGGATAAGCCGGCTGACCTCATATCCGCAAAGATTGCTTCCGAATGCAGGATTTGTGTCTAAAAGATCCTTATTGCCTGAAACCTTAATTACAGTTGTAGGACCACTCACCGAATCTATGTCATCGATCCTAAGTTTTCTCCTTAGAAAAATGCCGAAGACTGCAAGAAAAGGTAGTGTAGAGAGGGCGTAGATCAGTTTTCGCCTGGGAGCATCTTCTTCCGATTGTCGGACAGGTCCGGTATTCTTAGAAAGTTGCTCTTCACGTTTCCCTGTTCTCCGTTTGTGGAACAGCGATTTCAGCAGGGGATCGAAACCGATACGTGCGCTAAAAGGGAAGACAATAAAGAGAGTCAACACCAGAATCTCGATCACGTTTTTATTGATAAGCAGGTAACTTCCCTCTGCAGAAGCTGACGCAAACTGGGGTCCGGGTAGCGCCGGACTGGCAATATAATACAACAGTAATAGCAGGATACCGGCCAGCGAGGAGGGCCGGGTAAACAATCCCATGATCAGGAACAGGCCAATGATCACCAGACCCCATATGTTTAGAAAATCGACCACTTGCATGGCTCCACTATTACCGGCGAGCCAATGAAAGAATCCAGATAGGATCCAGTTGGCATTTGCAAGATAAGCTGTTGCGGACCAGTCGGGCTGCAGGAGTTTCACAATCCCTTCATAGAGAAAGTGCCATCCTACGGTAAGTCGCAACAGGGTTAAAAAGATTAATCCGCCCCTGTTTACTGAAAAAGTAATTGTCACGGTAAGTTCCTAATACGCTCTATCCACAATATAGTTAATTTCCCTTTATTAACTTGGCTTAAATTCTAGTTATTGCTTTTGCTACCATAGAGGACTTTCCCTAAATTCTTTCAGGAGGTTTTTCAGTCTGATCCACATCGTTAATGTTTTCATTGTAGAGGGTGCCATTCAGGAACAAGTTTTCAAGTACAACAGACTTCGATTGTTTAATGATCAATACCGATTGCTCAATTCCCGAAAATTTGCAGTTCCGAATTAGTACATTCTTCACAGGCATGTCGGGCCATCCATATACCAGGATGCCTTTACCGCTGGACTGACAAATGACGTTTTCCACCTGGATATTCTTGAAAAGGGGTGGATAGGGACTCTGATCTGCTCTATCGTAATTTGGAACGATGGAAATTACTTCATTTATGGTATGGTACAATTTCATATTATTGATATAAACATTTTCAACAATTCCGCCCCTTAGGCGTGATCCTTTAATGAAGAGTCCCATATTCACCTCCTTAACGGAATAATTATCGACGGCATATACATTTCTTACGCTGCCCGACATTTCACTTCCGATACAAATAGCATGGTGACCCGAAAAGTTGCAATTCCGTATGACGATATTTTCACAGGGGCCTGTGATCCTGCCGTCTTTGATATAGGGTGATTCAATGTCTTCCAGCTCAGTTCCTTTCACGATCGCACCATCCCTTCCTTCCCTGTCTCTTCCTGCTTTAATGGCTACATTGTCGTCGTGATTCCCAAACATGATGTTCTCGATCAGCACATTTCTTGATGATACCGGATCCACTCCATCGTTATTCACATTCATCGCGTCAAAGGCAAGGTTTCGAAAAATGCATGACTCCGAAAACACCGGTTTAATGCACCAGAACGGTGAATTGGTCAGCTTAATTTCCTCTACGAGTACACTCTTGCACAGGAAAAATTCCATCATCTCAGGTCTGAAATAATCATTTCCAGAATCGGTGTAGTGTCGTTTGCGTACAGGGAGGTCGTTATTATTGATATCCTTCAGCAGCTGATAGGAGGGCTGAAGTCCCCTTTTACTCCTTTCCTGTTCTCCCTCCCACATCCAACGCTGCCATTTTTCTCCATCCCCGTCAATAATAGGCAGAGCACCCGAATCTCCGATCCCCCGGATGATAATATCCTCTTCATTAAATGCCCTGAAAAGTGGAGAAAAGGAATAGATCGTCGTGCCTTCATATCGGGTAAGAACGCCCGTTTCATTCAACAGGTATTTTTCAGGATCAAAGGGAAAGAAGAGCCGCACCGACCGTTCGATCAGGATACCCACATTGCTATCAAGTAGGACAGGACCATCAATTCGGTATGTTTTCGTGTACCTCAACCAGCTGTTTAGAGGTTGATCGGCCGGGATCAACAGCCATCCACCGCCATTTTCGGCCAGTTGCTGAATAGCGAGATTAATAAATGGCTGAAAGTTCTCCGAACCTTTTTCATCGGGATGCATACCGGAGAATGCAATCAGGTTGATCGTATCGCCAGTGATCTCTGGTTGCGCGATGGAACGAATGATTTCTTCAATGCGTTGGTCAATTTCATCCCTGCTTAGATAAAAACCAGGAAGTTTTGATTCATTCCTGCATGCATACAGAAAAAATGCACTGAGCATAACAAGGTAAAGGCTTCTCATTATTCGAAATGTTTACCGGTAGTTGTTAGTAGGTTAAAGATGTAATAAAGAATTAAAAAGAAAATGGATTTTGTCAAGGATCTCTGCAGCAACTAAAGGTTTTTAGATTTCCAGTCCCTCACCGCATTTCCAAAAGCTCTGGCATTTTCCGGGTTTAGTTCATCCCATTCGCGGCCACACCAGAGTCCATCGACACCGGCTTTAAGTGCGGCTGTTGTTGCATTATAAACTTCTTCAGGCGTATTGTTGCATTGATAGCCAGGCATGTCAAAACCAGGACGTGCATACACTTTTGCCCCTCCCTTTACAGCATCCACAGCGCGTTTGCATTCTTTGTATACGTAGTCACTTGTAAATGATGTATCATGTTGACGATGCTGCTCTAAAGTTGGTTGTAATTCAGGATCATAGCCTAGAAAACTCAAATACATTGGATACGAATATTCTTCACCGGCGTCGCCAAATAAAATTCTTTGATAGAACTTTTCGTAGTGCCGTGTTGACCTTCTACCCATACTGTCAAAGTATACTGCTGTACTCAGCCAGTCGGAATACGGGCTCATTTTGGAGTAATCCCACGTAGCTCTCGTGATCAGATCCCATGTCATACCATGATCGATGTGCCAACCAACCTGTATGCCTTCATTAATGTTTTTTATTTTCGCAAAGATCCGTTTTCGCTGATCTTCCCTTGAGTCCATCCAGAATTGTTCCCATGCCAAGACATCATGATATTCAATGAGCAACCTGAGAAAACTGACAAAATTTCCATCACCCGGATGTTCTCCTGAATTGATCTTGTTCCCAAATTCCTGTATTGCAATTAAGCCACTTCGGGCATTCTCTGTATTGATTCCACGATTTTTTGCTTTTCTGAGACAATGCTCGCAAAAGCAGGTTCCTGGTTTTTTGCTACCCAAAGATGATAGTATCGGGCCACCTCTTTCCTGCCCGAATTTGAATCCTTTCAGATAAGGGTGTGATCTGACCAAATCTTCCACGACAGAATCCCAGTAGTCCATGTACCCTGGATGATTAAAACATACATTTCGCCCACTTTCTCCATTGGCATCAACCTCAGCAAAGTCCTCAAAGCCGGGTATTGCACCCGTGATCACATAGGGTTCAAGAATTCTAGCATATACATCCATATTTCGAGCTGCAGCCTCATTCTGCAACTCATCCAGTACATCCAGTTTAGCATATTTCGGACTGAGATCTTTATCGGCCCATAATGGATTTGAATAATATGCGGGATCAGTTTTTACCCATATATTCGTATATGGATTACCCTCGAGGTCAGTTTTAGGTTTAAAATCTTTCCTGTATTGATTAAAAACATGGTCGTGGCTAAAAGTCATTACCGTATTAATCCCAACCAAATCTTGCATTGCATTTAAAGTATTGGCAATTCCGTTTTCATACAGATACTCCGGTAATACGGGTGTTCCAATAAACATAGGTTTTATCGCGTTTGCGGTAAAAGAATAAACTGATGTAATGGATGATAAGCCAACAACACCGGCTGTCGTTTTAAGAATAAAACTTCTTCTATGCATTTTTTGAGTATTTCCAACAATTTTAATATTATTCTTGGAATCTTTCTTCATGACGTCATCATTTTAGAAAGCAAGTACATTCAATTAGTTTAAAGATGTCCTTCACAAAGTCGAAGTTCGATATTACGCCCATCCACGCTACTAGAAGAAACCTTGCACGAAAGTGCAGGGTTTTTTTATTTCAGGGTGTTAAGCTTGCTTATAAGCCCTGGAGTAAAAAAGCACTGAGGGAGCGCAGCGACTCAAGGTTTCTTTTAGTAAAGCATCCCCAAAATGGCACTCGCGAAGCCGTAGGCTGAGCAACACTACCCCCGCTACTAAAGATAAGCCCTTCGTCCGCATCTGGTGGACGGGGGGCTTATTCCATCTAATAGTAAAAAACTCTCTGTTTTGCAATTACATCCGATATTTCTCTAGCCCATCACATTAATAAGCATTATGGAAAGAAAATATCAAGGATATGCTATCCCGGAAACACAAGTTACCAGCAAGATCTATATCGTACGCAATAAGAAAATAATGCTAGATCGGGTTTTGGCAGAGCTTTATGAAGTTGAAACCAGGGTCTTGAATCAAGCTGTTAGCAGAAATATGGATAGGTTCCCCGGAGAATTCATGTTTCAACTTACACTGAAAGAATTTGAAATCTTGAAGTCAAGATTTGTGATATCAAGTTGGGGAGGTACGCGTAAAATGCCATTTGCTTTTACGGAATTATGTAAACAGAACAGGGTGTTGCCATGCTTTTAAGTGTACTTCAAAGCAAAAAAAGCCATACAGGTAAACATCCAGATAATGTTGGTCTTCTCAAAAGTCCGAGAATTATTTGTTGATTCCTTAAGCCTAAAACTTGACATTGAAGAGAGCAAAAGAAGACTTGCGAATCAGGATAATAACCTGGAGCTGGTATTTACCAATTTGGATGAACTCATTGGAAAACAGCAAAATCCTCCTCCCCGACGTCAAATTGGATACAAAAGAAATTCAGAGGAATAGGCTTGGCATTTTATGCTCATAAAATCAATAATCTTCAACATATCACTCATCAAACCGAGGTTAGATATTTCAATCATATAGTCTACTAAGAAGGACTCCTCATCAGATTTGATGGGGAGTTTTTGTTTTTTTACATCAATTCATTATTCCAGGGTATCACTTTTCCTTGTTTCCTCTCTTGATTTTCTTCACCTGCATAAACAAGCTGTTTAACCATGTCTTTCTGGTTTACATACTTTTCATAATAGTTAAGTCCTTTGAATTGATTTTGCATTATGGTTTGATTTGCTTTTATCTCGGTAATATATATTTTTTGGGAAATATGGTAGAGAAGATCAATCTCATTTCCTTTAGAATCTCGCCAAAACCAGATGTCTATCATTTCGTTTTTATGATGCATTCGTTTAAGCATTTCCGCAATAATCATATTTTCAAAAAGATTTCCTTTGATAGAATTAGTATATAGTTCCTGTGGAGCTTTTATGCGGAGCAAATACGACAGAAGGCCACTGTCATAAAAGTATAATTTAGGAGTTTTTACCAGTCTCTTGCCAAAGTTTTCATGATATGGCTGAAGTAAGAAAATTATATAGCTACTTTCTAATGCCGATAGCCATGATTTAACCGTAGGTTGGGATATTCCACATTCATTTGCTATTGCATTCATATTCAATAATTGACCAGCTCTTGTTGCCAGAATTCCGATGAATCTTTTAAACAGACTTTGGTTTTTTATTTCTATCAATTCGCTAACGTCACGCTGAATATATGTTTGAATATAATTTGAGTAATAAGTTGATGGCTTAATTCCTCTATCATAGATAGCAGGATAAAATCCAGTAATAAGATTTGTTAAATATTCCTCATGCAGAATACCACTTCCTTTCATTTCTTGAAAGTCGAAAGGGAAGAGCCTGAAGATTGCAACCCTTCCTGCCAGACTTTGAGATATTTCTTGCATTAAGTGGAAGTTTTGCGAACCAGATAAGATGAATTGACCCATTTGTCCTGATTCATCAACGATTGTTTGAATGTATGAGAAAAGTGATGGAACTCTTTGGGCTTCATCAATTATTACCTTAGAATTATAAACTGAAAGAAAACCATTAGGATCATTGGCAGCAAATTCTCTGTTATCGGGATTTTCAAGACTAACATAGTTGTATTCCGAAAGCATATCTTTCAGCAGTGTAGTTTTCCCGGATTGCCTTGGTCCTGTTAATGCAATTACAGGATATTTAGGTAAAGTTTCTAAAATTGATCCTGCTATGTCTCGTTTGATTTTCATAATACAATATTAAGTATAATTTTAATATATCACCCCTTTAACTTTGAAATAACACTTTATCTGATTTGAAATAGTACTGATGAAAGATGTTAGTTTTAGTGCTGATTAGTCTATTGTTTCAAAACAGAAATGGACAAATATGCAATCTGATTGAAGATACGTCCAGAATCTAGTTACTATTGAAATGTATGCCCTAGATCAAGAAGAAATTCAAGCCTGAAACTAAATCCTTCAATAGATTTAGGTTCGATATTTCATCTACCCCCGCTACTAAAAGAGGGCCGTCTCATAAGTCAAAGTGAGACGGTTTTTTTTTCTATAGATTTTCACTGATCCGGGTTTTCCCCGGATTTTTTCATCTAGTCAACTCAAGTAAGGGTAGTTTTCAAGAGAAAAAGAGTTCCCTAAGGACTTTAATTGGCCATTTTCCTTAGATTATGTGCCATTGAGATTAAACCGGCTTCGATTTCTGTCTTTTCAAGCCCTCTTAACAAAAAGCGTTTGAAGTGGTGATTATATTTTATAATACTGAAGACCGCTTCCACATCCACCGGTCTTTGACTTCGGTATTTTAAGCCTGTTTCGCTGTTAAGCTTTTCCCGGATATCCTGTTTTGTCTCGTCCTGAAATAACGTTACACAATAAGGAGCGAATCGAGTTTATGAGGCACCAGCCCCTCATTTCCCACTAGCCAGGAATACTAAATTCTGTTTGAGATACATTCCTTGGATTTCTAAATATTTAGATCTACTTTTGGGTTGGATAACTAAATTTCATGAGGAGGTATGCATCAATAGATTTGAGGGGCTGGGTAACCAAACCAAGGAGAAAACCTATATTGCTGCGGGGAGCAAGACAAGTCGGTAAAACCTGGCTGATCGATGAATTAGGTAATCAAGAATTTAGTAACTACATCAAGATTGACTTTGAGGAGAGTCCCGGATTTCGATCATTATTTGATGGCGAATTAGATCCGCAGCATATATGCTCCGAACTTGAGATAAGAACGGGAGTTGATATTGAAGCAAGAAAGACGCTTTTGTTCTTTGATGAGATTCAGGCTTGCCCCAGGGCCATTATGGCTCTCAGATATTTCTACGAAAAAATGCCGGATCTTCATGTTATTGCTGCAGGCTCTCTCCTGGAATTTGTATTCAGTGAGATTTCATTCCCGGTTGGAAGAATTCAAACCATGGATATTCAACCTCTGAACTTTTCAGAATTCCTCCTTGCCGCCGGGTATGCCAAAGCAGCGGAAATATGTAACAGTCCAATCGCAGAAGTATCAGATGCCACACATGAATTCCTGATTGAACAACTCAGAATATATTGGCTTGTGGGAGGAATGCCGGAATGCGTGCATATATATACCACCACCAACTCCATAAAAGAAGCAACAGAGGTTCAGGATGAGATCATTGAAACCTATCAACTGGATTTCAATAAGTATCGGCCAAAGACAGATATCAGCTGTCTCAAAGCTGTTTTCTCCAGTGTTGCTGCACACGTTGGAAAGCAGATTAAGTATACAGGACTAACAAATGATTTTTCGATCCCAACCATAAAGAAAGCTTTCGAGAGTATACAATTGGCCAGGATTGCTGCAAAAATAAAGGCAGTCGGTAGTCCTGGAATACCTATGGAAATCCATGCATCTGAAAAGAAGTTTAAGGTTATTTTTCTGGATATTGGCCTGATGAATCGAACAATGGGTCTGGAATACAATGAGGCTTTTATACACAAAAATTTACTTTCAATATACAAGGGGCAACTAGCCGAACAATATGTCGGCCAGGAATTTGAAGCCTTAGACAGAAGACAGCTCTACTATTGGGCCAGAGATGCAAAAAACAGCAATGCTGAAATTGATTTCCTGGAGGTTCGCGATGGGAGATTTATTCCGGTTGAGGTCAAAGACGGTCCTTCAGGGAGGCTCAGAAGTCTCCATTTATTCAGGGATCAGTATCAACCTCCATATTCAGTTGTTTTTCATTCAGGACCAACAGGAATCTTAAAAGATGAACGAATCATATTTCTACCTCTTTATTTCGCTGGTTCTTTTGCTCAGTTCGAATTTGATCTGGACAAAATCAGTAATCATTGAGTCTTGTAACACGGACGCAAGGAATTGGAAATGCTGACAAAAAAGCGATACTTTAAGTGACACCCTGAATACCTGATGAATAAAGGGATTCAGTGGCAATACTTGCTGACAAAATGATGAAATATCATAAAACTGCTGACAAACCAATATCTGATTTTCAGGCACTTAAGCCTTTTGGAAAGTCCTACCCCCGCTACTACGAGAAGGAGGCCGTCATAAGTCAAAATGAGACGGTTTCTTTTTCATGCCCGGGCGTCACGAGCTTGCTCATTTGAGCAAGTGGTGTCGAAAAGGCGAAGGAAAAAGATCGCTACCTAACCGATATTCTTTCTTTCATCGCATAAAGATGTATTATGGAAAAGAGAGAGCAACAAATCCATATCCCGGAAACTTTAGTCACCAGCAAGATCTATATCGTTCGTAATAAGAAGATTATGCTGGATAGAGATTTGGCGGAGCTATATGAAGTTGAAACCAGAGCGCTAAACCAGGCGGTAACCAGAAATATTGAAAGGTTCCCGGAAGAGTTCATGTTTCAGTTAACTTCTGAGGAGTTCGAAATCTTGATATCACAAATTGTGACATCAAGTTGGGGAGGAACAAGGAAATTACCCTATGCTTTCACAGAATATGGTGTAGCCATGCTTTCAAGCGTACTACGAAGTAAACGAGCCATCGAGGTAAACATTCAAATCATGCTGATTTTCTCAAAGATTCGAGAAATGCTATTGGATTCTCTCAGCATGAAATTGGACATTGAAGAAATCAAAAGAAGACTGAATAGCCAGGATAAGAACCTCGAACTTGTTTTTTCTTACTTAGATGAGCTCATTGAAAAAAGAGAAAACCCTACACCCAGGACGCCAATTGGATTCAAAAGGAATCATAATTAGATCCAACCTGGCAATTTTTGTCTGATTACAATTCTAATATTTTATGAATATCCCTCACCAATTCCAGGTTAGATATTTCAATCATATAGTCTACTACGAGAAGCCCGGTGTACGAAAGTGCACCGGGTTTTTTATTTCCCAAACGTCAAAAGCTTGCTTTTGTAAGTGGTGGGGAATAAAAAATGGCCATGGGAGCGTAGCGAGTATGGGCTTCAGGTAGTAAAGCACCCCCAAATGGCACTCGCAAGGCCAAAGGCCGAACAACACTACCCCCGCTACTAAAGAGGACTCCTCATCAGATTTGATGGGAAGTTTTTTTATTTCCAGGAGCAACAAAAGCTTGCTTCCAGGGTTTTCCATACTCAATAAAATCATTGATACAATCACTTTTTTAAAGTAACATAAGATTATTTATATTGTACATTTACGCTTAAAAGTAACATAAGTTATGTTTTATTGTATATTTACATTTTAAAGTAAAATAAGAAGAACTATAATGTACTTTTACTAGGAATGAAAGAAATTGAAAAATATCGCTCTGGTCATTTTGAGAAAGGTTTCGGCTATAAATTCTTTGTTCCAGCATTGATTAACGATGAATGGACGTGGAGGGCTCCTATTATCAATAAGTTGATGGAGAAGGCTGCAATTAAGCTTGGTGAATTAAACTCCTTTGCCAGATTAGTTCCGAATATTGATTTGTTTATTCAATTGCATGTAACGAAAGAGGCGGTTGTATCAAGCCGGATTGAGGGAACCCGAACAAATATGGATGAAGCTTTGCTTCCTATCGAAGAGATTAAGCCTGAGCGGCAAGATGACTGGTTGGAAGTGAAAAACTATATCACAGCATTAAATAAGGCTATTGTTGAATTACAAAATTTGCCTCTTTCCTCCCGTTTACTAAGGAATACACATAAAGCTTTACTTCAAAGTGTAAGGGGTGAACATAAACTTCCAGGGGAATTTAGAACAAGCCAGAACTGGATTGGTGGTGCATCATTATCTGATGCAGTATTCATTCCACCTCAGCACCAGATGGTGAACTCATTAATGGGAGACCTGGAAAGTTTTCTGAATAATGATCAGATTGAGGTTCCTGCTTTAGTTAAAATTGCAATTGCCCATTACCAGTTTGAAACCATACATCCCTTTTTGGATGGAAATGGAAGAATTGGCCGACTAATGATTACGTTGTATTTAGTAAATGAAGGTATATTAGAAAAACCCTTGCTCTACCTGTCAGAGTATTTTGAGAACAACAAAGAGCTTTACTATGATAACCTGACCAGGGTCAGAACGCACAATAACATGCTTCAATGGATCAAGTATTTTCTTGTTGGCATCGAAAAAACAGCCTCGAATGCAGTTGATACGCTTTCAAAGGTTATTCAGTTGAAGAATGATCTTGAATCTCAAATCAATTCAGGTTTTGGTCGCAGAAGTAATTCTGCCCTGACACTGCTTAATATTTTATTTCAAAATCCGGTTACAACCATTGATAACGCAGCGAAGAAATGTTCACTAAGCTATAAAGCAGCAAATGATTTGGTAAAGATCATGCAAGAGAAAAAGATGGTAGAGGAAATGACCGGACAAAGTCGTAACCGGATTTTTATTTTTAAACCATATCTGGAAATATTTAGTGATTAGAATATACCAAAAATGGCTTCATCAAAGAAGTTGAGATGACGGAAGATGGGATACAGGCCATAGAAGAACTCCCTGGCTTACATTAAACAATCCCAAATAAACATAAAAAACTTACATTAAAGGCATGAAAAATCACCTCTTATCCTGTTATAAACTGTATGCCTTAGTCTTCATATTTCTAAATCTCATACCAACACTTCATTGTCAGGATAAAGAATGGTCACGAGTAGCTCAACCAGGATATACTGATTACGCTCCTGTGACCCTTGCAAATGGTGTTTATGGGCTTACAATGAGCGAAAAAGCTTTTTCCGGAAACCAGTTACAAATGAATGGAGTTTTTGACTTCTTCCCCGAACAAGCAGCAGAAAGCGCCATAAGAGGCATTGATTTTACCGATCTGGATCTTATAGTCATGGATTCTGAATCTGCAGATACAGAGCAGGCTGACTTTGGAAAGGGAATTTCTCTTTCAAAAACAGAATTGGAGGATTTAGAAAACTGGCGACAGGAGTTTAATTTTAAACAGGGTTCGTTTAAAACTGATTTTACATTTAACAAGCTTGAAGTAAGTCATACGGCATATGTACTTCATCAGATGTCACAAACAGGAATTATCAAGCTTACATTTAAAGCCCGGGAGGATCTGGTATTCAGTTTAAAGAATACCCTTGAAATGCCTGATCCCTATACATTTAGCGGGTCTGCTTATCTTAATCAGCTGAGAATGCGAAGGGTCCCCTTATTTACTGCACAGGCTGAAAGCCCGGGAGGAAGATACAAAATAGCTACGACCACATCCTTCTATTTTGAAGGAGAAGAGCAGCCTCTGATTGAATATGAAAACAGGATTCGTTCGAAACCCAATATCAGCTTCAAAAAACATCTCAAAAAAGGAGAAAGCTTTACTTGCTACCTGATTGGTTCAATGCTTACTTCCTATAATTACTCCAACCCTGAAATTGAATCGGCACAACTTAATATTTATACTTACTTGAAAGGTCCCGAAAAAGTAATTAACGAGCATATAAATGAGTGGGCAGAGTTTTGGAATTCTACGGATATCATTGTTGAAGGAGATAGTGAAGCAACCAAAGATATTCGCCAGATGATGTATTTTATAAATTCATTTGTCAGACCCAATACAGATTTCAGCTCAGCTTGCATGGGCCTGGGTACTGACTACTGGGGGTATAAAATATTATGGGATGCTGATTTCTGGATTTATCCGGCTTTACTTTTAATTAACCCGGATGCTGCCAGGTCCATGCTTGAGTACCGTTGGAAAAGATTGGAGATGGCAAAGCAGAATGCAATGACCCACGGTTACAAAGGAGCCATGTTTCCCTGGGAATCGGGACATACCGGAGAGGACCAAACATCCTTAATGTACCTTACAGGTCCATTCCAGCATCATATCACTGCAGATGTTGGCCTGGCATTCTGGTATTACTACTGTGTCACCCAGGATAAGGAATGGCTGTTCGAAAAAGCGTATCCAATGTTAAAAGAAGTGGCTGATTTTTGGCTGAGCCGAGTGGAAATAAATGAAAATGGGGAGTACGACATCCTGAATGTAGTGAGTCCTGACGAACACGCCATTAATGTGGATAATGATGTGTTTACCAATGCTGCTGTTAAATCAGTATTAGAAGCGGCGACAGAAGCAGCACAGCTTGCAGGGGAAACACCCACAGAACAATGGAAAGAAGTTGCCGACGGATTGGTGTTTAACACTTTTAATAATGGAGTTTATCGCGAGCATGGTTCATACAATGGAGAAGTGATTAAGCAAGCAGCCACCAACCTTGCATCCTTTCCACTTGATGTGATTAAAGACCGGGAAACAATCATATTAAACTTAAATTATTACGAGAAAAAGGTTGATCCCCACGGCCCTAATATGACATGGCCAATGTACGCAGGTGCAGCCGCAAGAGCAGGAGACCCCGAAAAAGCAAAACTATATTTTGATAAAGCATTGCAGTCCTATAAAAAGGGACCTTTTAAAATAATTGCACTCAGACCATATTTAAATACCACATTTTTCGGCACTGCAAGTGGTGGTATTTTACAGGCAATGATTCTTGGCTTTGGTGGCATTCATTTTAGCAGTGAGGGGCTAAAACAAGTTGATCCGGTATTGCCAAAAGAATGGAAATCTATTCGCTATAAGGGCATAGGTTCTGGAGAAACATTTGTTGTTGAGGAATAGCAAGCTCTCTTCTTTCAGGCGAGTTACCAATTACCAAAAATCAATCAAGCGAACATCGAAAATAAGCATCGAGTAAGGCGGGATTTTACCTCCGGTTCCGTTTTTCCCCCAGGCCAGCTCCCAGGGAATAAAGAACTTGTAACGCGCACCCTTATTCATTAACTGAATTCCTTCCTGGTAACCTTCAATTAATTCTTTCACTTTTACTTCCGAAGTTTCGTTTTCGCGGTAGGTATCTTCAATGATAGTTCCATTGACAAGCTTACAGCGCTGGTGTACTGTGATAATGGCATTGGCATCGGGGTATTCGCCTTCACCTTCTTCAACTACCAAATACTGTAAGCCCGATTCAGTTTCTATTACTCCCTCTTTTCTGCGGTTCTTTGCCAGAAAGTCTTCTCCCATCTTGCGGTTATTCCCCGCCGATCCGCGGCTTTTATTTCTTTTTTCGCGTTTTGCCATAGCCTCATATGTATGGATGCGAAAATACAACAATCCCAAACAAGGGGTTTATCCGAATTCTATTTTACGTAGATTTGTAAATTCATAGGACATAAATATTGCTTATCTAAGACAGATTATTATGAAGAATTTAAAAATTACCTTGTTTCTGATTGTTTTCACAGCAGTTGGTTTTACTACTGCGCAGGCACAACGCGTTGAAAGTGATTCGGAGCTGATTGGCAAATGGGACCTTACCATAACCATGGAGAAAGATCAACTAGAGAATCTCGGAATTTTCAGGCATGGATTAATGGCATCTGATGGTTTCCCGGGATGGTTACAAGTTAAATTATCAGGCTTTTCAACCCTTGTTGGATATTATGTGGGTTATGAGGGAAGTGCGCGACCAATCGCCGAAGTTCATTATAACGCCGATGAGGATAAATACCACTTTACCATTCCTCCCCAATGGATGGATATTGATGATATCTATTTTGAATTCACTTTAAAAGACGACATGCTTTCGGGGTATAAAGTTCTCGATGGAAATAAACTCAGATTTACCGGTGTTCGTGCTCCGACTTTAGATAGAAAAGAACCACCGGTGTGGGGTAATCCTGTTAATCTGCTTACCGAGAATATGGATCGTTGGATTATCCCGGAGAATAATAAATTTGAAATGATTGATGGTATAATGGTGAACAAAGAAAAAGGTGGCAACCTGATTACCAATCAAAAATTTGATGATCTAAAACTCAGCATAGAATTCAGGTATCCGGAAGGAAGTAATAGCGGAATTTATCTTCGTGGCCGTTATGAACTCCAGATTGAAGATTCGAAGGGAAGAGCTGATCAAGTAAGTATCGGAGGCATTTATGGATTTATTGCACCCGCGGTGAATGCCGCTAAAAAACCGGGAGAATGGCAAACCTACGAAATTACACTGGTTGGGCGACATGTAACGGTTGTACATAATGGAATTGAGGTTGTTTCGAACCGTCCAATCCCGGGCATAACAGGCGGATCGCTTGACAGCAACGAAGGTGAGCCTGGCCCTATCATGATTCAGGGAGATCATGGCCCAATTGAATTTCGCAAATTTGTTATTACACCGTCAGTGAATTAAATGATTTCTTATTTGTAAGCTTCCCGTAGCTTCGCAAAGCCAAAGGCTGTGAATAATTCAATATCAGTCCAGGAAAGTCACTTTCCCGGTAGCTACATCATACATAGCCCCCTTGATGAGAATCCTTCCTGCCTGTTCCATGTCCTTGAGAATGGCGCTCTCTTTCCGTATACGCGCGATGGAATGCTTTACATTATGTTCTGCCACTTCATCCACTGCCATATCTTTATCTAAACTGTCCACCACGGGAGTAATCTTGGAGAGCAGGGCGGTGATATTGCCAAGTTCCACCCTCTGAGTAGCTGCGGTCACTGCACCACAGGCGGTATGACCCAACACAAGAATCAGCTTGGAACCTACTACATGGCATGCATACTCCAGGGAACCCAGGATATCTTCGTTCACAATGTTCCCGGCAATCCGGGCGTTGAACAGGTCCCCCACACCCTGGTCAAAAAGCTGTTCGGCCGAGGCTCTGGAATCAATGCATCCGAGGATGGCGGCAAAAGGGAACTGGCCAGTGGCGGTCTCGCTGATATCACTGGCGAAGTCTCGCACAAGCGTTTTTCCACTTAAGAATCTCTCGTTCCCTGCTTTCAGCTGTTCCAAAGCTCCAGCAGGAGTCATCCTGGTTTGAATATCTTCTGTTGTACTCATTGCTCTTTATGATTGGTAGGTTTTACAATTCTTAAATCCACCCTGATAGGTAGCTGTCACTATGCCTTTACCTCCTCCTGCTCTTTTGCCATGTTCTCCTTCAGGCTAAGCACACAATCGATGAACCCATCGCTCAGTTGGTCTTTACCTATGAGATTGGGGATCATATCCACCCGTTCCATCATGTAACGCGGTTGCTTCTGTAGCCCGGTTATAATCACCGTTCTGCCCTGGTTGGCCAGATCAATGAGCACATCCTCCATGGCATACAGTCCCGACTGGTCCATGTATGGCACCTTGTTCATACGGATCACCACTGCCTTGGCGGTTTCAGGTATCTGCTTGGAGAGGAGCTCAAAATTGCTCGTTGAACCAAAAAACAATGGACCTTCCACATGTTTTACAAATACCTCCCCTTTCAACTCCTCGGGGAAGTCGACCTCATCGGGCCAGGGGGTTTCTTTCAGAGTCTTCACAGCGGAGGAGTCAGCTGCCATGTCACCGATCTTTTTCATGAACATAAGCGAAGCGATCACCAGACCAATACCAACAGCATAAACCAGGTTCCAAAGCGAAGAAAGCACCAGCACCACCATCATGATGGCCACCTCGGCACGAGGCATGTTCGGGATGGCACGCAATCCCTTGAAGTCCATCACTGCGATACCAACAGTGATCAGGATCCCCGCCAGCACTGCAGCCGGAATGCGGGAAGCCACCGGACCAAGCAACAGCAAGGTAAGCAACAAGAGAATTGCAGCTACCATCCCCGAGAGGCGTGTTTTACCACCGGCATTGATGTTTACCACTGTACGTATGGTGGCACCTGCACCCGGAATTCCCCCGAACAGTGCAGCAACACTGTTGCCGATTCCCTGTCCCACCAACTCCCGGTTGGGACTGTGTTTGGTTCGGGTCATGTTATCGGCCACCACGGAGGTGAGGAGTGAATCTATGGCCCCAAGGATGGCCAGGGTGATGGCCGAAAAGATGTATGGGGTCAAATCGCTAAGCTTTAGCATACTAAAGATTTCGAAGTTGGGCAGGGGAAATCCGCCCGGGATCCTTTCTATGGTACGATAGTCGATGCCACTCAGATCAGCGATCCCCGACATAAGGATCAGGGCCACAAGCGTACTGGGGACCACCTTGGTGATCCGTTTGAAACCATAGATAATCAAGATGGTTCCAAGGGCCAGCAGCAGCTCCACCCAGCTAATATTCTGAACCGCACGCGGCATGAGCCGGAGTGCACCGATCACTCCGGAAGCCTCCTTACCGGCCAATGTCCTGGATTCCTGGAGTATTTCCTGCTCGCTTGTTCTTCCCGCGCGCTCAATGGTCTCTTCAAAACTTTCCAGTACCAACAGTCCCTCACGGGCTTCATCTTCCAGAATATTGGTAAGGATGATCTCTTCTGCTTCCGGTTTAAACTGCTCCACAAAAGCCATATCTTCTTTGGGATAATAACCCACAGCAGGGAGCAACTGGGTCAGAATAATAATCACCCCAATGGCGGTCATAAAGCCGGATACCACCGGGTAAGGAATATACCGTATGTATTTTCCAAGTCCAAAGGCTCCCAAACCTATCTGGATGAGTCCAGCCAGCAGGAAGACAGCGAGTATGGCCGGAAGAGCCTTTGAGACATCCCCGTTGTTAGCTGCCACAATACCCGCGATAACCAGCATGGAAACTGCTGTCATGGGTGCAGTTGGGCCGCTTATCTGGGTATTGGTCCCACCGAATAATGCTGCAAAAAAACCGATGAAAATCGCCCCGTAAAGACCGGCCATAGGGCCCAGCCCGGAGCTTACACCGAAGGCAAGTGCCAGGGGAAGCGCAACAATACCTGCGGTCAGGCCGCCAAAAATATCCCCTCTCAGGTGTTTGAAATCAAAATACTTCTTCATATGATAAGCTACGTTAACTCATGATGAGTAATTAGAAACTAATACACTTTAAGCGTAAAATTGTTCTATGGGACTTTATAAATATTTGAACCTTCCAGGATGCATCCATCATTCAAAGACCGATTTGAGCAACTTTATTACTATACCATGGGGTAAAAAAAAGGCATGAAAGAGCGTGGCGACTCAAAGTTTCTTTTAGTAATGCTCCCCTACATGTCACTCATAGCTATATTCAATCCAGCGTCCGGCTTGTTTGAAGACCTACAGCGGGGGGCCAAACACTTTTTATTCTTCATAGGGCAGGCTTATATAGGGATTATCCAATGTTATATCCAACACATAGGTGCCTCCCTCCACCGGCGTTTCGAGTGAATAGGAATATCCGTTGGCCATGCTCAGGGTTATGGTTATAAGGTCATCTTCTGCCAGGGGCGTATCGACAGTAACATCAGGGCAAACGGTCGTCAGAACAGCATCTTGTTCTGTGAAGACTTGTAATTCAAAGGTATAGGCAGCATCTCGCGAACCATGGACAGTGACAAATGTTTCTCCGCTGACGATGCCGGAACAGAGTCCACCACCGTCGGCACTTCCACTAACGGTAAGGGTCCCTGCACCTTCTACAGTTGCTGTTTTATCATTGTTCAACTGAGTGGTGATCGGCACAATTCCCGAGGTAAATATTATAAGTCCGCCAGATTCGATATTTAAGGTCGAGCTAACTGTTAAAAATGAACTGCAATCCAAAAGAATCTGATCATAACGATCCCCAAGCAGGTCAACGGTTGAATCCGCGCATCCAAGCAGCTTCATTTCATGAACCATTGACGCAATCGTATGTGTATAATCCCTGTCGCATTGATCGTCAGGGATACACTGATCGAGGACACTTCCAATGCCCTTGCTGGCCACATTCGTACATAAGAGTTCCTGCTCCTCTTCATAGGTGTGTTGCCCTTCCTGGAGATCATTATAATATCCAAGCAGATAGCGCTGTTTAAAAAATGAAATGAAGCTTCCTAAAACATCCTTCCAGTCATCCCAGATGGCCTTATGTATCCGGGTATCGCATAAAAGCTGTGTCTCCCCTCCTGCTGCTTTCAGACTACTCTCCCAAGAAATGCCTAAGGAGGATACCAGGAGAGCCAATTGTGTGTTGATCTCTTCAAGGGTCATTTTCCCTTCTCCGAATTCACCAGGAATAAGTGTTGAGGCTGTTACGGATCTGTTATCCTCCGAATACTTATGGTCGCTCAACGGTGTCAACCAATCCTCCGAACGGATGCGATAAAGGGCTGCTTTTTCAATGTCACTTCTGGGTGAATTGTATTCAATGGTAATAATAACGGGCTCATACAGGCTTAAATCAAGGGGTTTGATTTCAAAGGTCCTCAGTTGCCGTTCATCAATGGGCAGGTCTTTCTGCTCGCCCAGAAGTGTCAATGTAACAGTAGTTGTATCCATCACCGCTCCCGGAGGAAAGGTTAACTTAATACTATTGCCGGATTCATCAGTGACTTGTAAAACGCCACCCTCCACCGCGATATCAGCGCTGGCGCTCATATTCTCTTTCTTCGTTTGAAAATCAAAACTGAGCATGGAACTGGCAACAGGAACGATCTTTACATCCGAACTTATATTGCCGAGGTATGCTTTGAAAGAGAGTGTATCACCTTCATTGTATTGCATATGCACCATTTCACCGGTCCGATTCGATGACTTCAGGGTTTTAACAGGTACTACAGCATCTTCCCCGGAAGCTATAAATTTTATTTCCGGCATGTTTCCGGATCCTTCATTTGAAAGGATGACTTCACTGAAAATGGAAGTTTCAGTATCTATCTGAATCACATACGCACCCGCCTGAAGTCCACTTACTTCAACAACGGTTTTACCCGGAGGTTGATACTGGCGCTTTTGTGCCACTACTTTTCCTGCCATGTCGAACAAAGAGAACCTTACCGGTCCCTGTTTATGGTTCTGGAACACAATGGTTGCACTTCTGATGAATGGATTCGGGTAAATCTCAACCCTATCGTTTGGTGTTTTCAATTCGCTTATTCCGGTCATTGAAGCTACCAGATGAAGCGTATCATCACCCTGCAGTGTGATCATGCGGTCCTGATCAATATTGTGTACTACCAAGCTGTCTATGATTGTTTCATTATCACCTGAAACAGCAAAACTAATTTGATAATCCTGGGCACCGATTACTTTTGATAACAGTACCATTGCTGAAAGCAGCCAAGTTTTCTTCATGGTGTAGTTACTAAAATTTATGGATACAACAATTTACTGAAAATCGATCATTTTCTCAGGATTATCCTAAAAAAACATGATTGCGGTCACCATCCATATAGACCCCAGAACTTGTGAACTCATCCCTGAAATGACATCGAAGCCTACTTATGAACCCTCTTAACAAAATCCGCAACCTCACTTGCGCCTCCCTGGTAAACGAGGTATCCATTATAAGGCTCACGTTCGGTCATATCGGCACTAATCGGGGTTAACATCATTTCTTTTACTTTTTCAGGATCATCAGTCTGACCCAATACCCAGCCTAATTTTACATATGCTGTTTCAGACAACATATTTCCCAAAGGAATCACGCCCTTTGCCATCATATCACGTCCTGTATCGTAAACAAACATATGAACGAAACCCCAAATGGTCTGAAGTGTCATAAATACAGAAACGCCTTTTTCCTTTGCATATTCGAGTGCAGGATAAAGCTCTTTGTTTACATGCCCTAAACCGGTTCCAATAATGATAATTCCTTTATATCCCATATCAACCATCGACATCATTACATCTGGCTTCATACCTGTATAATAATAAAGCATGGTAACAGTATCCTTAAAATATGGTTTAATGGTAACCTCTTTATCTTTTCTTCGATGATTATATCCTTTTTTTATTGGGGTAAATGCATCACGGGTTACACTGGCTATGGGTGTATCCCCTATGGTTCTAAATGTTGATCGGTAGGATGAGTGCATTTTACGTACACGTGTTCCCTGGTGTAAAAATCCATATTCATCAGATGTTGGACCAAACATACAAACCATAACTTCAGCAATATCGGAATGTCCTGCTGCGTACATAGCATGCATTAAGTTTAAAGCAGCATCGGAACTTGGACGGTCAGATGAACGTTGTGAACCAACCAATACAATTGGGACCGGTGAGTTTTGAACCATGAAAGATAATGCAGCAGCTGTATGCTGAAGCGTATCGGTACCATGGCCAATGACGATTCCGTCAACACCATTCTGAATTTCTTTTTCAATGGCCTTCGCTAAAGCAATGTATTGCTTAGGACCCATGTTCTCGCTAAAAACAGCAAAAACTTTTTCGGTTTCAAGATTACAAATGCCCGCCAGTTCAGGAACAGCGCCATACAGTTCACCTGGTGAGAAAGCAGGAATTACAGCTCCGGTTCTATAATCAAGACGAGATGCAATGGTGCCTCCCGTTCCAAAAAGTTTAACTTGTGGTAAACCATCTGTAGATGGGAATTCTTTTTCTGGAATTTTATAGTTGGCTTTTTTGTAGTCAACTTCTTTCATGCTTGAAATAGTTTCTACATCAACACCAATATTATAACCCGTAATAATTTTCATTACAATATGAAGGTCATCATCGTTTTCCGCTCGTGGAAGAACAGTTCCTTCAAATTTCCCTCGTGTGGTTTCAACTTCACATTTGCCCCAGACACGCACTTTATACTTCTTCAGAAGTTCCAGTGCTTTTCCTTTATAACCTTGAAAAATATCGTCTGACATTATATTTTTTTTTAATTACAGCATTCTATTTTTAAATCAGATAAATTGATATTGCCAGCGGCTGTTTTTCGCAATTCACCCATCATCCACCTGGTTTCTGCACCCGGATCGCTTGAAGTAGCTATCTCCTTATATTTCTCTCTTAGAAATGGAATTCTGCTTTCAATTTCTTCTTTTGGAATTCTTTTGAAATTGAGTGTCGTCAATATTGAATCAAAATCCATTTTTGGATGCCGGTAAAGTTCCCAAAGCATCTTCTTTGCTAATTCTAAATCCAGATTATTGTCTTTTAAATAGTGAAGCATGGCAAATACCATTGAATAATTAAAATCTTTTGAAAACTTAGATTTATGTCTCAACATTGCATAGCCTGTGAGCCAGAAAAATGCCAGTCCATTTTGGAGAAATGCCAAGTTCTCGTTCAATTTTCTCAATGAGCGGAACCAGATTTTTCTTAAGAATATATTCTTTGGCATCTTCAGGAATACCCCAGTTGGCTAATTGCTCGTAACGATCACAAATATCTATAGGAAGTGTTTCGCTAATGCTTACAATGTATTCTTCTGTTAATGGAATGGGAGCAGAATCGGTATCAGGATACATCCTGTCAGCCCCTGGTAATACTCTTTCGAAAATAGTGGTCCCATCTTTAAAAGATTTCCTGGTTTCTTCCGGAACACCTTCCATTGCCATGATGCATCTTTCTTCAATTGTTTCCAATGCAGTTGGCATATCTTCTTCGGGTCCCCAGATGATGATTTGAGCATCACCTTCTTTTGAACCAAGTTTGGCTTTTATTTTTTCAAATTTCTTTTCAGTAACAACTTTGTCAAACTGCTCAGAATGAATGAGGTTTGGTTTCTCAAGACATGCAATAACCTTCAGCCTGTTGATGATTTCATCTGCAAACATTTGATTTGGCTGAGTGTAATGAGAAAGTATCCCTTCAAAATTTCTGAGGTTAACAGCTATGCATTTATGACCTTGCTTTTTTGCATCTTTAATGGGTTTGTAAGCAAACTTAATTTCATTTAAGTCTATTTCTTCAGAACTAATCTTCCAACTGTCCTTATCAGGATTTTTCGTTTCAAGAATTGATTTGATGTTTAGCAGGGCATATTGTCTGAAAGCTTCAACATGAGTCAGTTCAGGCATCCATTTGGTACTGGGAACACCTTTTATTTCGACACGACTTCCGCCTCTACAGCTCACATTTGTATCTGCCCGGGTTGATCCTTTGCCTGTTTCAACTTTTCCGGTACTTCTGTTAAGAAACCTGATATAATCGGCTCCTTCTTTTACTTCATCAGGATTTACAAAGTCAGGATATGTAACAGTTTCAATCAAAGGCATGCCAAGCCTGTCAGTCTTATAAGTTCTCCAGTGACCTATATCAGAAATTTCTCTGCAAGAATCTTCTTCAATACTTAATTGAATCAGTCTGACTTTTTTATTTTTAAGTTGAATTTCACCTTCAACACCTAAAATAGCTGTACGTTGAAAACCAGCAGGAATACTTCCATCTAAATATTGTTTACGTGTAATATGAACTTCGCCAACAATATTTAATTTGCTAAGCATTGAAATTTGAAGAGCATATTCGAGTGCTTCACGGTTAATTGGAAATGGTGGTGTGTCGTCTATTTCATAGGTACAGGCTGTGTCATTATTAATTCTGTAAATGATGTTCTTTTTTGTTTTGAACTCCATTAAAGCTGTTCCATCATATTCACCTAACTCACTTAAGGTAGGTCGCATATGACGTATAATCTCAGCATCAAAATTATCATTGGCCTGATAAATACCGGAAGGACAATTGCAGAATAGCTTTTTTGATGTCTTTAATTGCTGGTGAACTTCCAGCCCGGACATAAAACCTATTCTATCATAGTCAGCCTGAGTTGCCTCTTTTCGGTTAACATATCCAATTGCCTTTTTTGTTTCTTCGTAATTCCTCTTCGGATCAAAAGCCTGATTCATTGTATAATTATCCTTGTTACATT
>CAVTME010000009.1:0-293830 GCA_963735755.1 uncultured Bacteroidota bacterium
TCTCAAGATTAGAAATAGAATACCATTCAACTCCGGATCCAACTTGACCAACTGTCTTCCAACCCTCTTCTACCACATCCTGATATTGCAGAACAGCACCACTCTTAGGAACAAAGCTTCTGATGAAATCCAGTTTGATGATTGGGACCGGAGAAGCTGTGAAGTCAAAGCAGGGACTCTGACCCATGATTGCTCATTATAGACTACTATATCCTGTGGATATTGCGTGAACCAAGCCCTGTCTCCGGAAATTTGTTGGAACCCTGAAAAATCAGGAGTATCCCAAGTCCAGCTAATATCGGTACTGTCCGAGTGAATGGTCCACATGCCCTGGTCATTATCAAAGTCTTCCAGATATTTCGTAGTATCCAGATCTATCGTAGATCTCAGGGATAATTCCCTGGAAGTTTTATCAATACATCCATCCGCATTTTGTACCTCAAGTTCAACTATATACGGTTTCGCCATATCAAACTGGAACCCGATGGTATCTAGGGATGAACTGCTTCCAAGCTCCTGCAGGAAGGTTCCTTCTGAAGTCCTGAATGTCCAGACCAGTGACTCAAGTTCAGATGAACCAGAAGTGGACCTGTCCATGAACTGTGATTTCACTTCATCCTTGAAGCAGTCAGTAATCCATATGAAATCAGCCACAGGAAGTATTCCCATTGTTGTATCAATCACAAATTCATCCCTGCAACCATCTGATGTGGATGCAGAAAGAGTGATTCTGCGCTGACCAGAAGTAGAATAGAAATGATTTGGTTCTAGCAGGTTACTCTCATTAAGCTCACCGCTGGAGGGATCACCAAAATTCCAGTCCCATGTTTCAACCTCAAGCTTTCCAGAAGTCAGGTTGCTGAAGAGAATATCAGTTCCTTCTTCTGAAATACAGGCAGAACTCATAGCAAATTTAACCTCTGGGGCAAACAACACTGTAAAGCTCATCTGGGTACTTTTTGAACAACCATTTGCCGATGTGACCTCACAAGTCACTATGTTCGCACCAAGAGCACCTTTTTCAGGATCGAACATATACCCATCAGTTGCATTTCCGGTGACTCCAACCCCTGAGAATACTGCCCCGTCCACATTGGATTTCAATGCAACAGGTGCATCATTCTGGCAATAGTTGAACTGATCAGGTGAAATAATCACTGGCGTTTGAACAGATTCCACAAAAAACGAAACCCTGAGATAGAGCACTACATCATCCATATACTCATATTCAATTGTATAATTATCAGGCGCTAACAAGCTTGGATCAATGCTTGCTGAATTATCACCGTTGTCAGTAATACCAGGCACCGATTGTCCCAGGGAATTGTACAATACAAACGTGCCAGTATCTCCTGCCACATTGGAAGCAGAAACCGTAAATGGTTGCATATCATCACATACCACATCAAATGGAATATAAATGTCCCCCTCTCCTCCCAATACAAATACCAGGGCGCTGTCCACACTCAAGCAACCGTTCGTGTTCTGATAGGTATAAGTAATGAGATGAGGAGAATTGACAGTATCTGCACGTCCAGGATCAAATATTCCAGAACTACTGAATACGCCGGGACCTGAAAAGATTCCACCTGGAACACTGGCTTGCAACTGAACCGGATCAGCTTCAACACTGTAACTTTTGGCAAGATTGATTATTTCCACTTCTGTTTTTGGATTCACTTCAATACGAAAACTTTTAATTTCATTGTTTACAACCCCATTTACATCTGTAACATTGGTAATACGGTATGTGGTTGTTCCATTCGGAAGTACAGCGATATCTAACTCGGTGGAATAGATATTTTCGTAAGTTGTAGTGGTGGAACCATCTGTAAGATCAATACTCCATGGTGATCTCCCACCATTGAGGAATACCACCAGCTCTGTAGATTCATCTTCACAAACCTCGGGTGTTCCTGCAAGGAGCACCGTAGGAATATCGGTATAAATCTCCAGAAGATTTGGTTCAATACTGTTATAAGGGCTGCTAGAATTGCCTGCAGGGTCATTCATCACCAGGGTCATCTCCAGTTCACCGGGAGCGACTTCATTATCACCAACCTGCACCACATATGATATTTGATAGAGCCCGCTACCAATTTCTGAAAAGGTGACACTGGGTGAACTGATGGGTATGCCATTAATTACTGTACCTGGAGCTGCTAAATACCCATCTTCATCAGCTGTAATAGCCACCTGGACAGTTCCCCCAATTCCTACTTCCACGGAAAGTACTTCCATCCTTGCAATAACAGGTGCATGGGCATCAATAGAAACATTTTCACTATTGCTAACGGTGGTAAACGGATCGCACACATTGCCGGATGGTTTAACCAGTGCAACAATCGCTAACAACCCTCCAGGATCTACATCTGTATTTCCTTCTTCCACAATATACAACAGGTTGTATAAACCTCCACCGATCTCCAGAAATTCTACATTCATTTGGGTAACACCCAAACCATTGATCCCTGAGCTAGGAAGTATATCGTAATCCGGTCCATCTGCAAAGATTTGTAAGACAATCTGATCACCTATACTGTAATCTCCCGAAACAACATTGAGTGAATAGATCACCGGCAATTTTGCATCCAAAGGATCATTGGCCTGGGAAATAGAGGTGTTGAATGGCTCACTAGAAGCAACAAGATCGCTAACTACCAGGTTGCCCACAGGGATGTCCTCCCCGGCAAGATAACTATTTCCTCCTTCGGTGATTTCAAAGTTAACCAGATAGGTGGTTTCATTGGATCTTACAAAACCTGTTAGTGGATACCCGCCTATATCACCTGACAATAAAGAGTAATTCGATCCTCCATCATTAGCCACTTTTATAGTCGCTGTGACGATATCACCGATCTTCATGGAAGCATCTGGGATGGATACATCAAGAATCTTTGGTTTTTCGATCTCTATGGTGATATCAAAAGTACACGAGGCAGCATTGCCTTCAAGATCCTCCGCATGATAAGTGACAGTAGTCGTTCCCAACTTGAATTCAACAGTCCCCAGGTAATTGATACCCACAGCTGGAGAATTCCCGGTTGTGGCTCCGCTCAATGTCCATGTCAATAACTGAACCTCACAGTTATCGGTAACCACTGGGTCCAGGGTTTCCACCATAGCCACGCTTTCATCTCTATTTATCTCTATCAGAGAATTATTGGGACAAAGGCTGAATACCGGGCTCTCCAGGTCCTCTACAGTAATGGTAACTAAATTGGATGCTACTGAACCGCATTCAACGGTGGAAATGCGCTGAAATTCTGTAGTTTCCATCATCCCTACTGGTGGATCAAAAGACAGTCCCACTTCACCTGAAATATCAGTGAACACAGCAGGAGCTATTCTTGACTGCCATTGATGAGTCCAATTTCCACTTCCTCCTGAGGGAGAGCTCAGATTAAACAAAATGTTAGGATCTCCATCAGGACAAATCAACTGGTCCACACCTATCAATCCACCATCCAGGACAACTGAAACCGCAACTGAAGTGGAAGTGAAATCTGAATTCCCTGACGCATTAAAAGCCGAGACACGATAATAGTAGGTGGAATTGTTAGAAGTGCTTATATCTGTATAGCTCTTTATGTTCTCAGGAACAGAATCGAGAACCATATATCCAAAAGATTCGAAAATGGAACGTTCTATCTTAAATCCTACCTCATTGTCACTTTTGTCATCCCATGTCAGTCCTACAGTGCAGGTAGTGTTAGCTTCTCCCTTCAATTTTGTGGGTTCCTTTGGTATTTCGAGCAAAGTGCGTGCACTTCCTAATGTGTAATCAGAAGACCCCGTCGCATTTACCGCTTTAACACGATAGAAATACTCTGTGTCATCCTGCAACCCGCTGTCATCAAAGTAATTGACCGAGGGCTCTCCTAAACTGGTCCAGGGACCTGATTCTGCTGGTCCGCGGTCCACCTCGAAGTTCGCTTCATTGTTCGAATTATCCTGCCAGTTCACGCGCATTGAGTTTTCCGTAACACTGGTGAAAGTCACATTGCTCGGGTCTGCTGGCAAAAGCAAAAGAGTGGTCTGGTTGCCAGCAAGGTAGTCAGATGAACCGGTCGCATTCACTGCCTTTACCTGAAAATAGTAGGTGGTGTTCTCTAACAGGCCGCTCACATCAACATAGGTGTTCGTGGGAGTTCCCAATGAGGTCCAGGGACCTGTATCCGATGGTCCGTAGTCTATCTCGAAGTTGTCCTCATTGGTCGATCCGGCCTCCCAGTTCACACGCATGGAGTTTTCTGTAACAAGGCTGAAGGTCATGTTGACTCGGAGCTGCCGGTAACAGCAATTCAGTAGTCTCGTTGCCAGTGAGGTAATCAGAATAACCGGTCGCATTCTCTGCCCTCACCTGAAAATAGTAGGTGGTGTTCTCTGTCAAGCTGCTCACATCAACATAGGTGTTCGTGGGAGTTCCCAGTGAGGTCCAGGGACCTGTATCCGATGGTCCGTAGTCTATCTCGAAGTTGTCCTCATTGGTCGATCCGGCCTCCCAGTTCACACGCATGGAGTTTTCCGTAACACTGGCTGAAGGTCATGTTGACCGGATCTGCCGGTAACAGCAATTCAGTAGCCTGGTTGCCAGTGAGGTAATCAGAATAACCGGTTGCATTCTCTGCCCTCACCTGGAAATAGTAGGTGGTGTTCTCTGTCAAGCTGCTCACATCAACATAGGTGTTCGTGGGAGTTCCCAGTGAGGTCCAGGGACCTGTATCTGATGGTCCGTAGTCTATCTCGAAGTTGTCCTCATTGGTGGAACCAGCCTCCCAGTTAACCCGCATGGAGTTTTCTGTAACAAGGCTGAAGGTCATATTAACCGGTGTAGCAGGTTTAGGTAACACAGTGGCCTGGTTGCCAGTGAGGTAATCAGAATAACCGGTCGCATTCTCTGCCCTCACCTGGAAATAGTAGGTGGTATTCTCTGTCAAGCTGCTCACATCAACATAGGTGTTCGTGGGAGTTCCCAGTGAGGTCCAGGGACCTGTATCCGATGGTCCGTAGTCTATCTCGAAGTTGTCCTCATTGGTCGATCCGGCCTCCCAGTTCACACGCATAGAGTTTGCCATAACACTACTGAAGGTCATGTTGACCGGATCTGCCGGTAACAGCAATTCAGTAGCCTGGTTGCCAGTGAGGTAATCAGAATAACCGGTTGCATTCTCTGCCCTCACCTGGAAATAGTAGGTGGTGTTCTCTGTCAAGCTGCTCACATCAACATAGGTGTTCGTGGGAGTTCCCAGTGAGGTCCAGGGACCTGTATCTGATGGTCCGTAGTCTATCTCGAAGTTGTCCTCATTGGTCGATCCGGCCTCCCAGTTCACACGCATGGAGTTTTCTGTAACAAGGCTGAAGGTCATATTAACCGGTGTAGCAGGTTTAGGTAACACAGTGGCCTGGTTGCCAGTGAGGTAATCAGAATAACCGGTCGCATTCTCTGCCCTCACCTGGAAATAGTAGGTGGTGTTCTCTGTCAAGCTGCTCACATCAACATAGGTGTTCGTGGGAGTTCCCAGTGAGGTCCAGGGACCTGTATCCGATGGTCCGTAGTCTATCTCGAAGTTGTCCTCATTGGTCGATCCGGCCTCCCAGTTCACACGCATGGAGTTTGCCATAACACTGCTGAAGGTCATATTAACCGGTGTAGCAGGTTTAGGTAACACAGTGGCCTGGTTGCCAGTAAGGTAGTCCGAAAAACCGGTCGCATTCTCTGCCCTCACCTGAAAATAGTAGGTGGTGTTCTCTGTCAAGCTGCTCACATCAACATAGGTGTTCGTGGGAGTTCCCAGTGGGGTCCAGGGACCTGTATCCGATGGTCCGTAGTCTATCTCGAAGTTGTCCTCATTGGTCGATCCGGCCTCCCAGTTCACACGCATGGAGTTTGCCATAACACTACTGAAGGTCATGTTGACCGGATCTGCCGGTAACAGCAATTCAGTAGCCTGGTTGCCAGTAAGGTAATCAGAATAACCGGTTGCATTCTCTGCCCTCACCTGGAAATAGTAGGTGGTGTTCTCTGTCAAACTGCTCACATCAACATAGGTGTTCGTGGGAGTTCCCAGTGAGGTCCAGGGACCTGTATCCGATGGTCCGTAGTCTATCTCGAAGTTGTCCTCATTGGTCGATCCGGCCTCCCAGTTCACACGCATGGAGTTTTCTGTAACAAGGCTGAAGGTCATATTAACCGGTGTAGCAGGTTTAGGTAACACAGTGGCCTGGTTGCCAGTGAGGTAATCAGAATAACCGGTCGCATTCTCTGCCCTCACCTGAAAATAGTAGGTGGTGTTCTCTGTCAAGCTGCTCACATCAACATAGGTGTTCGTGGGAGTTCCCAGTGAGGTCCAGGGACCTGTATCCGATGGTCCGTAGTCTATCTCGAAGTTGTCCTCATTGGTCGATCCGGCCTCCCAGTTCACACGCATGGAGTTTGCCATAACACTGCTGAAGGTCATATTTATTGGGGCGAGTGGAGCAGCGGGTAAAGTTGTACTATTCTTCACCAAGGTATAAGCGGATGGACCCGTGGCGTTTACTGCACGGACACGATAATAGTATGTGGTACTGGCATCCAGTCCTGTACTCGTATAGGTTCCAGTTGTTGAAGTTCCGTCAAAGACAAAATCTCCGCTGTTGGGTGAAAGCGAGCGTTCAATTTCAAATTCATCTTCATTGTCTGAGTTGTCATCCCAGTTCAGAATGACGGAGGTGCTGGTAATTGTTCCGAATGTGAGGTTGTCAGGTGCAGCAGGAATTCCATTTAAGTATGCATTTACCGCAGTATGCCAGGTATTCCCCATGATGTCATATCCGGATTGCTTCAGGTGAATTCCATCCAATTCATAATCCCCAGGCCCAATTCCTGTTCCAGTTTCCATATTCACCAATACAACACCCGGATCAGCTCGTGAGCCTACCATATCGGCTATAAGAACATTCAGGCCTGAAATTCTGGAATCAGCCGGATTCGTGTTAACAATCCTGGCCACAAATACCTGGACGTGGGTCCCGTTCGTCAGTTCCCACTCTTCAATTTCATTAAGGATCTGCTCAATGGTGGCTGCACTGACCGTTTCATTGTTTAACATGTCATTGGTTCCGATATGAAGCAGGATGATATCAGCAGGATATTCATCCAGATAGGGTGCATTGTCCACGGTGGTCTGGAGACCATTCATGATATCCCAGCCATTATCCAGTAGTTGGAGAACATACTGATCACGGGTATTGGGAATCCCGCAATGTTGTGGGTTCAATGGCATGAGCGTATTGCCAGAACTCTGATGACCGATATACTCTATTGAATGTCCGCTTGCAGATAAGCTGCTCTTCAATTGTAGCCGGTAAGATACCCGCATATCAGTAGTTAAAGATCCCCATCCCTGGGTAAGAGAATTTCCAAGAGGCAGAACCTTGTAGCTTTGGCCTTCAACCATGGTGAAGGAAAAGCCAAGTATTGATATCAGGAGTGCAACAATGGTCCGGTGGAATATTGTGGTCATATGAAGATTCTTTTGAAACAGAATAGCTTACTAATTATAAGACTGTAAAATAAACAAAGTCGAACTGTATTATGCATAATATATGCGAGTATTTGATCAAAATATACAATCGAATCACCAAAACTCTTATATTTCAGTAATCCAATTCAATTTCTGCATAGCTTCATCTAAATAACTGATTTACTGGGAATTTAAATAAAAAAACGCATTGATTTGCTATACACTGGTCTACCTTCTGAAAAGGCATGAATTCCGTTTGTCATTGATATGACCCAATTCGTCCTTGAAGAGTTGTCTTTAAAGTAAAAAAAATGATTATAAAATCATTGTTCCTTAAGAAGACCTACAACAATGTTTCTCAACCTGGGAGTATTTGAGCAAGCTGAATACTTCTTCATGAATACATTGTATGCTTTGTTTTGAAGATCAACATCCTCGTTTAGAATTTGGAGGAGTCCCTTTTTAAAATCCAATGCGTTGTTTGCAATAGAAATAGAATTCTCATGGTCTATCCCCTCCACTCCCTGGGAAGTTCCAACAATGCTGGTCTTTAGGGCCATGGCTTCTATACATTTCAGTCTCGTTCCGCTTCCATGTAGCAAAGGAATTACAGCAGCTTTTGACTCTGCTATATATCTCTTCATGTTCTCAACAGAGCCAAGAGCTTCAATGTTCGAGGTGAAGGGAAGGGATTCTTTTATCTGATCATACTGGTTTTGAGAACCATGGCCAACAATAATGAACTTTGTAAGTGAAGCCAGCTCCGCATCCCAAACAGATTCAAGAAACCATTTTAATCCATACGCATTCTGAAATGCATTGAAATTACCGGACATAATTACCCGGTTTTGCTTAGTAGTTCCTTTGTCTATCTCGTATTCCTTCTCGTCAATATAATTTGGGATCATGTGGTTCTTGCTTGCTCTGAACCTACGGGAATAGAACTCCAGATCTTCGTTGGAAACCGCAATAATTGAATCAGCCATCCTCAGATAACGCAACTCATGGAAACGTTCTAGCGTAAAGCGTATATACTTGTATATCAATCCCTTAAGGTTTATTGCCGGAGCCTGGAAATTCAAATTTGACTGGATGTTGTGTGTCCCGTATATTACTTTTACATTTCGGGCTTTAAAAAGAGGTATGTAGTTTCCCAGAAAGTTGTAGTCGAGAAAAACCAGATCTATTTGCTGATTATCCGTAAACTCTTCTATTATTCCGGTCAAATCCCTCATCCTTTGAAATAGGCGAAGAAGGTTTTTCCACCGGTTCTTGGTTGTTATTTCAGGGCAATGACGGTATCTGACGTTCTTGTATTTTTCCTCCTCAGGAGGCGCATTTCCAGCGATAAGATACAATTGATCAGCAAAATCCAAAAGGCTGTTTATCAAATGATAGCTTCGGATTCTCTCCCCGGAATTTGGCGGAAAGGGGTCAATTTCTGTAATGAATAGGATGTTCATTCTTCACTCACATTGTGTGGCTTACTACTAAGGCTTCGAAAAAGAAATGCGCTTCCGGTGAAGCCTTACTGCTTTATCAAACACCCTGTATTTTAATAATTTTTTCGCCCTGATGTGTTTGTCCTCATTTACCAGTTTGGGTATTTCTACAGAATCATAGGTTTTCTCGAAATAATGAATATTGTGGATCCTGGAATGTTCAAGGCAAAGCTTGCTCAGAAAATTGTTATGTTTGCCTGATTCAATTTCCCGCAAGCGATAACGGTAAACATTGTTGATCATTCCATCAATTAAGTGATTGGTGGATTGGGATGCCGATATCCTGTAGTATGACAAGTGCTGATTCACATATACCATTTTCATTCTTTTGGTATACCTGTACCAGAAATCATAGTCAGCAATGGGATGCAAATCACTGTTAAAGCCTCCAATTTCCAGAGCCACATCTTTCTTCACCAACACACCGGGAAACGGTATCGTGTCGAAATAAAAAAACGCAGGATGCATGATCCTAACATCAGACGTTAAAACACCTGCCTTGTCAATCTCATCCCACTCCTGCTCACTTACAAAACTAGTATAGACAATGCCTCCAATTGAGTCGCCTATTCGTTCCATGATCTTCTTAGAATATTCCACATACTGGCAATGCAGCATGTCATCATCATGTAAAACTGTCACCCAGGGAGTATCTGCATACCGGAAGCAATTGTTGAAGTTTTCATCCTGAGGAACAGTTTCCTTTGTTTTAACATATTTGATGTTAACCCCTTTATAGCTATCAACAATTGCTTTGAAATCGTCGTGGGGAGAATTGTTATCAATGAGCAATATACTACAATCAACTGTTTGATTGACAGCACTATCAAGTGCTTTTCTAATGAAATCAGTTCTGTTATATACTGGAAGCGCAATGGTAATCTGATCTTTCATTTTCCTTTTTTAGCGAATTTAATATAATAATGAAACCTAAGAAAAGAAATCATGCTATGTTTCATGATAAATGTTAGTTTTGTTCTTTAGCAATTATTACAATTATAAAGATGCTTAAAAGGATTTACAACAGTCCGACGATGATGTCATGGGCATCTTATTTCGTTCGCTTTGGAAGTGCCATCTTTGTATTGCCTCTGGTTCTGAAGCTTTTTACCCCGGTTGAACAATCCTTTTGGTTCTTTATCAATACAATCATAGGTTTCGCCATGCTGGCTGATTCAGGATTCGGGGCCACCCTGATCAGGGCTGTAAGCTATTTCAAATCTGGTGCCAATTATTTACCCAGGAATAAGAAAGAATACGATGATATCAAAAAAATCACTGAGAGTCAGCCCAATCATGAGAAATTGAAAAACCTTCTTTCCACTGCGAACAGGATATACATCTACCTGGGAATCTTAACAGTGGTTTTAATCTCAACAGGAGGTCTCGCAGCTGCCTGGAATATCCTTGAATTGTCTGGCCATCAGAAAGACATATGGGTGGCATTTATCATTGTCATTCCCTATTCTTACTTCATGATGCTTTCAGTGAAGTGGAGTTCATTCATGAGAGGTTTGGGTTTTGTAGTAGAGGAAGCCAGGTTTGGTATTTTCCAGGGGGTATTAAGGGTCACCTCATTTGTCATTCTCCTGCTATTTCATTTGGGACCTGCCTACCTGGTTGGTTTCATGCTGCTGGAGTCAATTATTAGATATATCTACATCAAGCGGTTTGTAAAGAGATGGTTCTTGAGGGAAAAAGTTGTTTTGCATACCAAGCACTATTTTGACCGGGAGATTTTTAACTCGCTTTGGTCTGCCACATGGAGGACCGGGCTCCTCTTCTGGGGCGCTTATGGAATTCAATCCGGCACATCCATCCTCGCTTCTCAAATAGATGATGCTCTTCTGATGGCCAATTTCTTACTGACCATGAGAATTATGACTTTTGTGATCAACATTGCCAGGGCTCCGTTTTACACAAATATTCCAAAGATTTATGAACTTGCTGCAAAAAAGGATTTACCTACGCTTCGAAAAAAATCCTCGGAATACATGTTCCTCGGGCTCATGGTATTGGTAGTGAGCTCTGGCTTCATTATTCTGTTTGGCAATCCGTCACTGAGCTTGCTGGGTATAGAAACCCGTTTTGTCCCTCTGCTCATGCTGGTAACCATTGCGGTAACAGAAATATTGGATTTGCACGCCTCTTTTCATGCAACTTTATATACGTCCACTAATCACGTACCCTTCGTTATACCAGCCACAGTTTCCGGGGCACTCATTATATTGGTTGGATTTGGAGTACTACCTACTTACGGATTGCTTGGAATTGTACTGGCGAAATTTGCAATACAGTTCTTATTTAACAACTGGTACGCCCCCTATCTTTCGCTGAAATTTATGGAGTGGCGAGTTCTGCGGTACCTTTACCAGTTTCCTTTATATGGGACCAGGTTTTTAAAAGAGGTAGTAAAAACAAATATTTTGCGCAGGTAAACGGAATAGCTTGTTGAATATATAAACCATGCAGAACCATGCTGAAAAAGGTTATTCTTATACTGGTTATCTTGACTACCCTGAAGTTCTATGAGCTGTCCTTTATCCCGGAAGTTGTTATCAAAGTTTCAGAATGGCTGAGCCTCGCCATTATGGCTGCTGTCATTGTACTTCATATCGCATACAGCAGAACAGGACTGATGAAAGCACATTTTACCACTCCAATTATCTTGATGACTGGCTCAGTGGTGATCAGCATGTTTGCAGCCTATGCATTTCAAAATCAACCGTTTCAGGTTACTGCTTATGCCCAACAGGCCATCTACTTTTACATGATTTACCTTCTCCTTCATCTGCTTAGACCCACTGGGGACTTCCTGATTAAATGCATCCTTGGCTTTGGCTTGGTTTATGTGGGATTGTACCTGCTACAGTATTTCGTTTATCCCACACAAATTACAAACGCTAAAATGTTCCTGGATCGAGGTACTCTCAGGATTTTTTTAACAGGTGGCGGTTTCCTCGTTATTGCCTATTATGCATGGTTATACCTGGTATTCAGGAAGTTTCGAATGAGGTATGTGATATTTATATTGCTTAGTATGGCTATATTTGTTCTTCTTGGCACCCGCCAATTACTAGCCACGGTGGTACTCCTGACCATCTTATTTGTGCTGCAAAGCAAGATTATTAAATCAAAGATCCTGCTTTTTTTGATGTTTGGCCTGGCAGTCATCCCGGTATTTTTCATTTTTCAGGATATACTCTATGCCATGTTCGAGCTGACTTTGGAACAAAACCAGGCCTTCGAAAGCAACATCAGATTGGAAGCTGCAAGATACTTCCTGACCGATTTCTTCCCGAACGGATTGGCCTATCTTACCGGAAATGGAGCCAGTGGAACTTCAGCATATGGCATGCGTGTTCTTAAAATTGCAAAAGAATATGGTTACCATCAATCTGACCTTGGACTGCTGGGTGAGTATACCAGATACGGAGTATTATTTGTTGTAGGAGTATTTATAATTCTCTACAGGGTCATCTCCATGAAAATTCCGGAGAAACTGTCGTTTATCAAGTATAATTTCATTGGGATCGCTTTAACAATTGTTACCGGAGCTGGAGCCTTTGGAAGTTCGGGTACAAATATCATTATTAATTCAATGATGCTTTACATGATAGACCTGCATCTGAATGATCCGAATGCTTTTAAAATGTACCCTGCATATGCATCGCCTGAGTAATCTTATGAAGCATGAAGAAACCCGTAAAAATCCTGCTGATCCTTCACCTTCCGCCTCCTATTCATGGGGCATCGGTTGTGGGAGAAATGATTCTGGAGAGTAATCTGATCAACAAAGCTTTTCACTGTACATACATCAACCTTTCAGCCTCAAAAGATCTGAATCAGATCGGAAAGCTCAGTTTTTCGAAGATGTTTGTCTTCCTTTCTTTGTACCTTAAAGTATTCCGAGCCCTTGTCTTATCCAGGTACAGTTTTTGTTATGTGACTATAAATTCCAAGGGATCTCCCTTTTACAAAGATTTTGGGATAGTTCTCCTTCTGAAGCTTTTCAGACAAAAAATCCTTTATCATTTTCACAACAAAGGGGTTTCGTTGTACAATCATAAATTCATGGATAACCTGATGTACCGCATTACTTTCCATCAAACACATCTCATCCTGTTATCCCGATTGCTCTATTTTGACGTTGAGAGGTACTTGCCTCTGGAAAGGGTGTTTTTTTGTCCCAACGGAATTGCATCCACTACCCTACCACCTTTGGAACCAGCAGCAGGAAAACCCTGCCAACTTCTTTTTCTATCCAACATGATGAAAGCAAAAGGGGTCTGGGATTTAATCAGTGCCTGTGAAGTACTCAAGAACAGAGGGCTTGATTTTACATGTAATTTTGTGGGAAAATGGTTTGATATTTCTGAATCCTCATTTTCAGAAATGGTGAAAGAAAAGGAGCTGGAAAACTTCGTCTTCAGTCATGGAGCCCAGTATGGCGAAAGTAAGCAAAGGTACATGGCAGAAGCTGACATTTTTGTATTTCCTTCTCACGATGAAGCTTTCCCCCTTGTTTTGCTGGAAGCCATGCAATATGGACTTCCTGTGATCTCCACCAAGATAGGTGCCATACCTGAAATTATTGATGACCGGGTAAATGGAATGCTGGTGGAACCAACTGATGTATCCGATCTTGCCGAAAAAATTGAGCTCCTGATTAATAATCCGGCACTACGAAAGGAATATGGAGTTATTGCGCAAAACAAATTCAGAGCCAGCTACACTCGAGAAATGTTTGAAGAGAATCTGCATTCGATTTTCAGCCAAGTATTGGCTTAAAACCAGGAGGAAATACGCTTATGCCTAAGGTCTATATTTACCCCATAACCAGTAGAAATAATACAGGAATCAACAATCCCTATATTGACAACCTTGCAGAAGCACTGGGTAAACATTTTAGCGTCCTTAACAGGGACCTTCCTTCTAACAAAGGGGTATTTGATTTGTTTAAATACATCAGAGAAACAGATTATTTCCTTTTGAACTGGATTGAAGACCTGCCGGACAAACACATGGGATTCATTCAGTGTCTCGTATTCTTTATCCTCTTCCCGTATATAAAAATCCGAGGGAAGAAAATCGTATGGACACTTCATAATAAGAAATCCCATACCGAAAAAAACACCATCATTAAGTCTCTTTTGTTCAAGATGTTGCTGAACGGGAGTGATGCAATCCTAACCCATGCTCAAGAGGGCTTAAATTCCATTCCAGAAGGGACATCTAAAGTATACTTTCCACATCCTGTTAAATCCGACAAAAGACCACTCCCTTCATCGCAGGCCGTTGTATTTGACATCATTATCTGGGGGTCCATTGCTGCATATAAAGGAATCGATTCATTTCTTGAATTCATCCGCAAGAACCACGACCTGAACAAATATAATATTCTCATCGCGGGAAAGATTATTGATGACACCCTTCAGAAGTATCTGGAACAACTTTCTGAACAATATAATAATATCACCGTATTGAACAGGTTTATTGAGAATGCAGAATTGGATCAATTAATCCTCAAATCGAAAATAATCCTCTTCAGTTATCACACAAAATCGGTATTGAGTTCAGGGGCCCTCATGGATTCTCTGTTCTATGGAAAAGTTATCATAGGCCCAGACGCAGGAGCATTTAAAGATCTGGCTGAGGAAAAAATCGTTTTGACTTACGGTGACTATCCGGAACTCATGCAAATTATTGACCAAGTGATCGGTTCAGAAATTGATATGCAAAGCCTGGTGCGAAGGACCGGGGAGTTCCTCGAAAATAATACATGGGAGTCCTTTGCTCGCAAATTCCAGGATTTTCTTCGAAACCAAAATCCCTAAACCTGCGTTATTAAAAGATATTCTCTTAAAATAAATAATGCTATATGCTAAAAATTGCGCTTGTTACAGTTACACTCCAGCACTACAGGCTTAGTTTCTATGAGAAACTGACCCGATCCGATCCGAACATGCAATGGACCATATATCATGGGATCCCGGCAAAAGACAGGGGAAGGCCTGCCTTCAAAGGCACCCCAGATTTTCCAAATAAGAGCTTTAAGGAATCCAATGTGAGAATAGGTCCGTTTTCATTGGTCTTTAATTCCGGACTACGGTCAATGATCAAAAAGAGTGATCCTGATGTGATCATTTTACCTGGTATTGCAGGCAACATCACGAACCGAAGAATCAGTTCCTGGGCAAAAAAAAGAAATAAAAAATTACTGATCTGGTCCTGTGGATGGGAGCCGGGGATGGCGAAAGGATTCCTGCTTTCATTCAAAAACCATTTTGTTTCAAGTTTCATTCGTCGGGCTGACTTTCAATTGACCTACAGCAACAAGGCGAATGCCTACATTGAATCCATGGGAGTTCCAGCGGATCAAATCAGGACATGTTACAATGGGATCGAAATAGATGAACTTGTTGATGTTGAAAAAGAGATTTTTGAAGCTTCGAAATTGCGAAGGAAAGAATTCGGACTGGAAGGCCATGTGACTTTTTTATATGTAGGTGGCCTTATTCCTGAAAAACGCATTGATCTTTTGCTTGAAGCGTTTACAAGGATTAGACAAGAACATCAAAATATCAAACTGTTGATTATTGGAGATGGGCCTGAAAAGGAAAACTTGCTCAAAAAAATGGAGCAATTGAACGATGATCACATTGTTTATCTTGGTCGGATTGTTGAGGGTGTGGATGAGTTCTTTGCTGCAACCAATGCTCTTGTGCTACCTGGTGTCGGAGGTTTGGCTCTGAATCAGGCTATGTTCTGGGGCAAATTATGTATTGTCAGTGAGGCTGATGGAACTGAAGATGACCTTGTGATTGATGGGGAAACCGGTTTCAGATTCATCAAAGGAGACGTTGTAAGTCTATCTGAGGCACTAAAAAAAATGATATTGGTGCAACCAACCAGACATGAAGTGATGTCAAGGAAAGCGAAAGGAATTATAATGGAGAAAAGCAATACCAATCACATGGTAGAAATATTTATGGATTCTCTTCATGGAATCATTCATCCGAACAAATAATCACTAGGTATGTTACAGTTCGGAGTCTGTGTAGTTCGCTTGAAGCAAGTTTTATTAAATTGAATTTATTAAATTGGCTCTAATAATCAGTATGATAATATATTGTTAAAGGTATCTTTCGTTGTAGTTCAATAGATGATATTTGCGTAATATTGCGTTTGCAACGGCTCTACCCATCTATTGTTCAGGTTTGCCCTGGATTTGAAAAACCAGTTTGCAACCATTAAGAAGAAAGATCGTATAAGTGAAGTAATTATGATTATTGTGAAGGTGAAGATATTGAACATATTGGGGTTACTGTTTGTAACGGTTATGCTATCAGGACAAGCGATAGTCTCTCCTACCTACGGTCCAAAAGAGGTACTTGAAGGTGACGATGATGTATTGTCAAAAAAGCTGGAGATTAAGGAATCTACGCCTGAAGAACAGTTTGTATTTGTGTTTAAACAGGATTTTGAACATCACAACACCCCCATTGAATACACCACCGATATTTGGAATCCGGATTGGAATTATCCAGGGTGGAGAGACAGCGATAACCGTTGGCCAGGTTGGTGGTCCGGGAAATTTCAGGACAGCATCATAATTGATCCGCAGACCAAAAGCAAGGTGATGAAATTTAGTTTCAAAGACACCATCGTGCAAGATTATGCCGGACAACTGTCTTACAGGGGGGGGGACTACTGGAAAACCCAGGTGGGCTCTGAACCCAAGGAGTTGTATATTTCTTACAATATTAAATTCAGGCCTGGATGGATTTGGAACCAGGGTGGGAAGCTTCCTGCTTTTAACGGCGGGACCGATTTAAACAAAGCAACGCAGGATAATTGTACGCGCCCCGGATATGGTGAAGGTTTTTCAACTGCAGTTATGTGGCAGTCCTATGGTGGGTTGGGGTTTTATATGTTTTACCAGGAACAGGATATCGATCAGTGGGGTGATACAGAATATTGGAAGGGTTTTCAGCCTGAGGGAGATGGATTAACATATGATTCAGAAGGTCGTTTTATATTTGATGTTACTGAAGAACGGTGGTACAATGTCACTATCAGGGCTGTGGTCAATTCCTTCAAAGCTGATGGGCAACCAAACAAAGATGGAATTTTCGAAGGTTTTATCAACGGGCATCTTATAGAACAAATTACTGACTTATATCTGTTGACAGCCCCCGATATCAATATGGGTGTTAATGAGATTGCTCTTGGTCATTTTTTTGGAGGCAATCAAAACTACCAAGCACCTAAAAGGGATGAGTGGTCCTACCTGGATGATTTCATTCTTTTCTACTATGCTGATGGTGTTGATGTTGTAAGGGGGAATACCCCAAGTCCACCCGACAGAATCCTGGATCTACCAAACTTCAAGGGAGAAGATATCATTGAGATTGACAAAGATCCTCCCACTGTGCCATCTGAATTGAAAGCCAGTAAGATTACCGGAACATCTATTTCCTTGGAATGGAAACCATCACAGGATGCCACCGAGGTAAAAGGGTACCGAATATTTTTGAACGGTGAGGAATACGGTACTTCCGTCTCGAATTCATACTCAGTGGACGGCCTGGACCCTCAAACATCTTATACATTCAGCATTTCGGCATATGACGTTTTCGATTTTGAAAGCGCTCCCTCTGCACAATTTATTGCAAATACAATTGAATTGGACCTGGAACCACCCACAATCCCCACAAACCTGACCGGGACGGATTCAACCAGCTTTTCCATTTCGATCAGTTGGAGTGGCTCTACAGATAATACGGGCGTGGAAGGATATCGAGTATATCTAAATGGTAATGCCATTGGTACCACAGTATCTAACAGTTTTTCAATCATTGATTTGAAAACCACCACACAATATTTCATCCAGGTTTCTGCATTCGATGCCTCTAACAATGAAAGTGGTATCACCGATCCGCTTACCGTTTACACCAGGGATCTGGACCTGGAACCTCCTTCCATCCCACAGAATCTGACCCCTTCACTGATTTCAAGTTCTTCGATTACGATGGAGTGGAGTGCATCCAGCGATAATGTCGGTGTTGCCGGCTATAACATAAGAGTTAACGGAGAAATAAGGGGATCATCTGAGACCAATAATTATATCATTTCAAACCTCTACCCAGGCTTGGAGTATTCTGTTACAGTTTCTGCCTTTGATAACTCTTTAAATGAGAGCGATTATTCTGTTGAGATTAAGGTTAAAACCAAAAATCCAGATAATATAGTTGGCGCAAGCTTGCCAGAAGTGGAAATCATAGAAGTCAACAACAGTTCAAACCTGCCAAATATCCTGACTACTGTATCTAGGGTGAGTTCATTAGGCTACACAGAATTGTATCAATACGGGCTCACCATTTCCCAATCAAAAGGAACCAGTGCCAATGATTTTATCGTTTTTGGATCCCAAGACTTTTCCAAAGTCCTGAATATCAATCGAGTAAAATCCGGATTGCAAGCCTATTATCTGTTCGATAATGGATATGGTTCCACGGTTAGCGATCACTCTGAATCGGGCAATGGGGTAGATCTTATTATCAAAAATCCATCCAAGACCGTCTGGCTGCCGGGTCAGGGGCTGAATGTAAATGGTGAAACCCTCATTACATCGGCATCAAATCCTACCGGTCTTATCAATTCTTTGAAGGCCACCAATGAAATTACACTGGAAGCATGGGTAAGACCAGCCAAAATCAACCAGACAGGACCAGCTAGAATCATGTCCATATCCAAAGATAGTGTCACCAGGGCTGCAACTCTGGGACAAGCCGGTAACGAGGCATATTATAACTTCGTTGCCAGGCTTAATACTTCAAGCACTACTGCGAACGGGGATCCAACTGTTTCAGGATCCAATGATTTCATCAACTTGAACCTACATCACATTGTATATACCAGAAATAAAAGTGGTGAAGAGAACATCTATTTGAACGGGGAACCAAGCTATAGCGGAACGAGGACTGGCAATTTTTCCACCATGACAGATGATTACAGGCTATCGATTTCCAATGAATCTTCAGGGGGCCGGCACTGGGAAGGCACCTTCTATCTTCTTGCTGTCTATAATAAAGCCCTTTCAAAAGCTGAAGTGGATCAGAATCTTGCAGCAGGCATAGGAGAGATTGAATTTACCAATAACCTGCTGGTAGAACCCAATGTGGAGTACCTGGCAGTTCCATTTGCAAGAACCAACCAGGGAACTGTCGTGGGTAAAATTGCACCTCTCAAATTAGAGAATGAATTGTTTATTGGAGTTGCTGATACAATCATTATGACCCCCTACCCCAATCCTTCCGACGGGAATTTCCTGTTGGAGATTGGTTGTTTTGGCAGGAACTCTCAACCAGCTACGATCAGGATTTCGGATATGATGGGGCAGATTCTATATACTGATGATATTATACTTACAGGTGATTGCAATGCGAGCGGAGATGATGATTCAGATGAACCGGATTTTGTGCAGGAGCTTGTAAAAAATAATTACGATCAAGTTTACCTTCCCCTCTCCACATTCCTCCATGCAGGTATTTACTCCGTGATTCTAATATCAGAAGGCAAAGCAGTAGCCAGCAGAGTGGTGGTGATGTAATCCTGAGACCGCCCAATTCTGAAACTGTCCAATAGTATACCCTCCGATAATTTGCATTAGTTTTATTATCTTCAAACAGTTAGATTCAAGTTATATTCTAAAAGCTATTCGAAGAATGAATGAACAAAAGATTAGTAATGAAATCCATGACAACTATACTGATTATTACTCAGAAGGGGTAACCGAATGGAGAACAATTGGCGCCATCGGTAAAGTGCAAAATATCCAAACACTTTGCAGTGAGCTCAAAATTTCATCAGTTTTGGAGATCGGAGCTGGCGATGGATCAGTATTGCAAAGATTATCAGATGTTGATTTTGCTAACGAGTTATACGCTTTGGAGATATCTCAATCGGGAATTAATGCTATAAAAAGCAGAAATATCTCGAAACTTAAAGATTGTATTCTCTATGATGGCAATACAATACCTTTTGAGACCAATAAATTTGATCTTGCTGTGCTAAGTCACGTGGTGGAACATCTGGAGTTCCCTAGGAAACTTCTCTATGAAGCAAGCAGGATAGCAAAATATGTTTTTGTGGAGGTGCCATTGGAAGATAACCTCCGTCAGCCAAAAGAATTTGTATTCGACTCCGTTGGCCATATTAATCTCTATTCCCCTAGATCCATACGTAAACTGGTACAATCCTGTGGACTCAGAGTCATCAATCAAAAAGTAACAAATCCTATAAAAGAAACCTATGTTTATGAAAAAGGGGGGAAAGGTTTGTTCTCTTATTTTATAAAAACTCTTTTACTAAACACTTTTCCCGGGCTTGCAACGAGACTATTTACTTATCATTCTGCATTGGTGTGTACCCAGGACACAAACTCATATAACGGATCAGGACCATCCGTTTGATGGGTAATCACAGGTTATTACCTTTTCTTTGAAACTTGTATTTAAGGAGATATAAGAAGAACCTGGGAGAGTAGATAAAATATCGTTTCCAAAGTCTGCGAGGCTCTTTTATAAATCTAACCAGCCATTCCAGCTTCATCGAAATCCAGAAATCCGACGGACGTTTAACAACTCCTGCATAAAAGTCAAATACAGCCCCAATCGAACAGGCAGCACCCACATTCATTTTGTGAACGTTTTTGCTTACCCAAATCTCCTGTTTTGGGGCTGTCATGCCCACAAACAATACATCTGGATTGAAACTGTTTATTGAATCCAACATAATTGTATTGTCCTCATCAGAAAAAGTCTCTTTAAAAGGGGGAGAATAATAGGCAGCCCGCACCTGCGGATAATCTTTTTTCAAATGAGCTGAAATCCTGGATAAGGTATGCGTCAGAAGACCCAAGAAAAAAGCAGGACCCATTGTCCTTATTCAACAACTTAAGAAAATAATGGAATACATCATTGCCGGCTATCTTCCTTATTCTTACACCTTTGATGACTCTTGCAGCAAAAACAACCGGTTCCCCATCAGCCACAAGAACATCAGACTGATGAAGCGCATGACTGAAATCCGAATTACTTCTTGACATAACGTACGAATAGGCATTTAAGGTATTTATTACCAACTTGCCGTCGTCCAGACATAAAGATTCCAGTTCTCCACTAAATACCCTGTAGCCCATTATTTTTATGGATGGATAATTCACAAGAATGGGTGTTAATTTGAATTATAAATCTCTGTCAATATTCTGTTTGCAGTCCTTTTTCGAAAATGCCAAACATCATTGGCATAATTATATTTACTATCAGTAATGTCGTTTATTCCGGCATAATCATACACATTTTCTGAACCAAAAACAGATTGGAGTTTACGCAAGTCCTTTTCATTCATTTTTATCTGATCATACAGCGGCCCAATAACTATTTTGTAGTTTGTTTGATGTTTATCGAAAATCTTTTTGATCATTTCCAGGCGATTGAGCTCTTCTTCAAAAATTACCTCATCATTATATTGCTGTATGCTTGGTCTTTCATAAAACTCGCGCCCCTTACTATAATATGAAACAGAATCAGCAAGTATTTCATTCTCGCTATTGGGTTTCCAGTCATTATTGATGGGATTCAGTTCATCAGCACTCATTCCAAAAAATCCCTTCATATATTCTCTTTGCTTCCCAAACAATCTGAAATCAATGCACCCTGGTATCATATATCTGGTATGCAATAGTTGCTTGATGTGGTCCGTGTGAAAAGCGATCCATGTGCGCTTTGATATCGCAGGGTGTTCAAAATCAAGGGTGCTCACGATACTTTGAAAGGTATTGTCCGTATCAATGATAACCAAGGCATTGTTTATTGAATTTCCCTGTGAATCAATGAACAAGACTTTTCGATAGATTCCCTCGATGGATTCATTCCAGGAGCTATAAGAATAGGGTCTGCTTGATTCACCAAGGTAATTCTTCCACTGACTGCTCGTAAATGCCAATGACCTTGAACTTCCAAGAATAAATGAGTTATAATCCTGCTCTTTGTTGTTCTTAAGAAACACTTTCGTAGAAACATATCCCCGGTTTAGCAATATCAGATCCGAATGGTAACTATCATAGTTCTGAATTATTTTAAAGGGGTCTGCCCATATATACACAAAGAGCAATACTACCCAGGGTAATGAAAATATGGCCAGATATTTAACAAATCTCTTCATCCTTCAAATCATCTAAAACTTAAAATAAATAAAAGTTTGCTGTTCAGCACCATAAAGCAATATGGCAATGATAATGCAATTGTAGATTAGCCATCTGGCAATTTTGGGTATTCTGAGACCATCTAACTGCAATGCATGCTGCCTTTCTCTCATTAACCACTCAACGATTACAAATATGGCAATAAGCAACAGGAGGGTTCCCGAATAGACTTCCGGAAGGGAAAAGAGAGATAGAGAAAAGATGGTTCTAATATATTCAATCCCTATTTGAATGCTATCCGCTCGAAAGAATATCCAAGCAAGTAAAGTAAGAAAGAAAGTCAGTAATATTTGAAAAAACTCCACAATGGTAGGTATATCTGACCTTCTGCCACATCGTTTGTATAGGCTCTGTTGCGATTAAAAAGCATCAGAGGCATAGAAGTAGAGTGCATTGATAGCTCCCCATGCAATGAAAGTCCAGTTTGCTCCCGTGCCAAGAATCCGCTCACCACGAAAATAATAAACGTGTTTCGTATCTTCATCCAGGTCCCACCCCTACTTCCTCCCAGTGGTATGTAGAGGTAATCTCTGAACCATGAAGACAATGAAATATGCCAGCGTCTCCAAAATTCTGCAATGTTCCTTGAAAAAGTAAGGAAATGCAAAATTCCGCATGATTTTAAATCCAAACAACCTCGATGTTCCGATGGCAATATCGGAATACCCTGAAAAGTCTCCGTAGATCTGAAAGGCGAAAAAGAAAGCTCCCATTAAAATTGTACTCCCAGAGAAATCCTCGTTTCCATTGAATATCTGATTAACATAAATGGCCGCATTGTCGGCTATAACAATCTTCTTGAATAAGCCCCAAAGAATTTGCCTCATACCATCGACAGCCTGGGGAAAACTAAAAACCCGTCTCACGTAAAACTGAGGCAACAGATTTGAAGCCCTTTCTATGGGCCCTGCCACCAGTTGAGGGAAAAAAGAGACAAAAGAGAAAAACGCAATAATATCCCGGGTAGGTTGGGGTTTGCCCCGGAATACATCTATAGAGTAGCTTAAAGTCTGGAACGTGTAAAAGCTTATGCCCACTGGCAATATGACATTCAGACGGGCCGGCTCAATGTGTTTACCTAACAGGGTAAAAGCATCTGCAAAAAGCTTTCAGAGAAAAAATTGAAATACTTAAAGAAGCCAAGGAAACCCAGATTTGACCGCCAACTAACCGCCAGAAGTAGTTTCTTATTAATACTATTGGTCTGTTTTGAAATCCAGATACCAACCAGGTAGTCGACAATAGAACTGAACATAATGAGCGAAAGGAAGCGCCAGTCCCACCATCCCGTAAAAAAAATAGCTGGCCACTCAATAGAAGCATATTCTGATACCTCAGTTTGGCTGACCTGAGACTCCAATAAAGGATGAATATGAGGGGCAAGAAGATTGCGAACTCAATCGAATTAAAGAGCATCGAAAATCTGATTAAAGTGTAACATGAAAGTAATAAAAATTGAACTCGCAGGCGCCATGCGTCTGTTAAAAATTATAAAGGTTAAATCTACCTCTTTCATTGCAAATCAGTTCCTTGTATAATCAGTCTATGATCCAACTATTACCCTGGCTGTACTGTGCACCAATCAAGCGTTTGGCGAGATAAATGAAAAGCACTCCAAGACTTACATTCAGTACAAAGTAAAGAGAGACCTTGAGGATGTCCGAGATGAAGTTCACATGTGACATATAGAATACCTGGCCTATAAAAATATGGACATATATATGGATACAATACAGGGAGAAACTATAGCTGGCTAGTACGGCAAAAATCTTCCCAAGGCTATTCAACCAGCCAAACCTGAAGAGGATGATCAGTGCGATTGACAATAGAATTTTTTGCATATACAAAAGCTCAAATTCACCGGTATATAGATAGATAATTGAAGGGGCAAGCAAACCAATCAACAGGAACAGCAAAGAGGATTTCCACCTGGTTACAAATTGGAAAAGCTCCTCCCTCACCCTCATATATACATGCCCAGGATATAAACAGGAAGGAAGTAAACAAAAGATTTCAATGGTTCAAAATAGGTGCGCCCGATGAATGCAGCTAAAATAAATAGAAAAGGCAACAGGATATAAAACTTTGGAAACCTATCCAGAAGTCTCATCAGTGGTGCAGTAAGATAGATCAGAAATATTACTGGAATAAACCAGAAATGCCATTGATGAGCACCTGTAACAATAAGTATAAACAACCTGAAAATGAGCGACCTCTTTTCGAACGCGGGGAATACTGCTTCTAGATTGTATTGTGCATAAGGTAATTCAAGCACATACAATATTAGAGCAGGAATGGAAAGAATCAGGTAAGGCATTAAGACATACAAGAATTTTTTCCTCATATAGACCCTAAATTGGTAAGAATCAAGCAAATGTTTGAATAGGAATCCAGCAATAAAAAAGAACAATACTGAACTATTTCCCGTGATCATACCCATGACCCTGAACAGGACAGGATGATCAGATTCAAGTGGATAAACCAGATGATTCGCTATGATCAGAAGTATGGTAAATCCTCTGAAATAGTGAATATAATTTAAAAATGACCTGCTATTTGCTTTATTTACCATACCAGATCATTCCATGTGGTACATGCCATAATAATCCATTTCTCCAATGGGATCTTGAAAAGAAAGTGATTGTTCTAAGGCTTCTATAATCCAAGAAGATGGGGATCAAGTCCGCGTTCATTCAGCATTTTCCTGATCTCTTCCATATATACCGAATTCATAACAATAACCACATCGGGTTTGTAATCTGTCAGGAAATCGGGTCCTACATATTGCTTCCCGATCCCAGGAATATAATTGCCCTGCATATGCGGATTGATATCCACCACATGTTCGATCACGCCGAGATCATCAAACTGGGTAAGAAAGCCTACTGATTTTGATCCTCCGCCCCAGATAACCACCTTCTTGCCTTCTTCCTTGAATCCGTCCAGTTTTTCCGCCATTCTCCAAGCTGAAATTGATCTTCTCAACAAAATCTTGGTAAGTGCCTTAAGCTCCTCGACTGACTTTCTTCCAGCGGATGAATTTTTCGATGATATCTCTTTCACAGGTTTGGCTTCAATGAACAGATATTGGTCATCATATTCCAGATACATATCCAGCACTTCGAAACCATTCAACCGGAACAACCTTGCCAGTGAACCCGGACTCATGTAGGTACAGTGCTCATAAAAGATATCCCAGAATGCCTGAATCTTCAAGTATCCTGACAATACTGGGAACTTCCAGAAAATGATCACACTGATCTTCTCCCTTTATGGATTCCTGATGGTCTTCATAAAACCATAGGTATCATGAATATGCTCCAGGGTATGCCTGCAGGTAATGCAATCCGCCTGCAAGATCCCATGTTTTTCGGAATAGAATTCTTTAATGAACCTCACATTGGGATTCTCTTTGGTGCGTCCCTGGAACCCAGGCCGGATCGATTCCAATCCCTCGGTTGTTCCCCAGTTCACTGATCAGGCTAATAAAGTCGCCCTTTCCGCAACCGATTTCGATAACCTCCTTGTTTTTGATATCATAACGGTCAATAAACTTTGGGTTACCCCGGTAATGAATTTCACAAAGGTGGGAGAAAAGCCCTGCTGGTCTTCGTATCCCTGGGTATAGTAGTCAATGGAAGTATCGAAGGTAGCTGTTGAAAATAAATCCGCAATGGTTGCAGAAAGCAAGAGTAATGTCTTTCGTGGGAATGGCCATTGCTTCCTCATAGTCCTTGATGGTGACCAGGCTGTGAACCGGGGCATTCTTAATCGTGAAGAAATCTTCAATATCGGAATGTGTGCAATTTGGGCATGTGTATGTGTCTCATGGAATTTATTGATTCTAAAATGATTTACAAATTGAAAGGTATTTAACATCAAAATCCGCATGACCGCATGTCTTTCTCAGAAACATGCAATGACTTCAACGGGCCATTCAATATTAAAGGCAGGATCATTGTACCGGATACCCCGTTCGGCCCTGGTGTATAGAACTCGTGTAACAGGATAGTATATTTCTGTATTATCTTCAAGGGTCATAAATCCGTGTGCAAAATTTTCAGGAACATATACCATCTGATAATTGTCCGCGCTCAGTTCATGTCCCACCCATTGCATAAAAGTGGGTGAATCGGGCCTAAGATCGATAATCACATCAAAAATACTTCCCCTGGTACACCGGATAAATTTGGTTTCCTGATAAGGATCAACCTGGTAGTGCATACCCCTTATGGTCCCTTTTTTATGAGTAAAGGAAGTATTGATCTGGCAGATGTTGCCATTGAGCCCGTGCTCCTCAAATTCCTTCTGGCACCAGGCCCTTCCAAAAAAACCGCTCTCATCTTCGATCTTCTTGATCTCAACCAGATAGGCCCCTTTCAGCTTTGTTTCTGTAAAAATCATATGCTAATTATTTTAGATTGTTAATGATTCCATTCCAGGTTCTCATTAATTATCTTGTTTTCTGCAAGTAGTTCAGCACCTTCAGCCGATCAGTTTGGACTCCCTGAAATTGGGATCATTGAAATTCATTTCCACCAGGTTTCCTTGATTTCACTTAATGGTGACTCTCCAGATCACGGATGGGCTGATGATCGGGTGCCAGTTCCTTGAAAAGGTCGAAATTACCCTGTAGGAACGTTTGTCCGGGCAGCATCCGGATTCACTGTTACTTTCACACCCGGAATCTGTGCTGCCACAGCTTCAGCCAGGGGTTTGATCTGGTTGTTCCATTCATTGGATCCGGTATTGACAGCCAGGAAATTTCCTCCCTTTGACTTCTCCCTGATCACGCCCCACTCAAAGGCCCGTGCCATGTCTTTGGTATTGATCATGGGGCGCCAGGGTGTTCCATCACTCAAGAATACCGATTTCCTTGTTCACCAGGGCCCCGGCCACAAAATCATTCAAGACCAGATCGAGTCTCAAGCGGTTGGTAAATCCACAGGCAGTGGCAAAACGCAAGGCAGGTAACTGTAAAATTATCATCGGCCAGTGGTTCCAGTTCCTTTTCAGCAGCAACTTTGAGCGGGCATAGGCTGTAAGGGGATTCAACTCATCATCTTCCTTCTTGGGATATTCACTGGCTGCACCGTACATGCTGCAGCTTGAAGCATAAACAAATTTCTTCACTCCATTCTTCTTGGAAAGCTTTGCCAGGTTCACTGCTGCCCTGTAGTTCACATCCATCGTAATCTCTTCATACTTCATTTCCCATGGGATCATTGGAAATGGCGGCAAGGTCAAGCACAGCATCCACATCCTTCAAGCAATTCTTCGGGAAATTTCCTGATATCACCAAAGACCTGCTTATCAAGTTTGACTTCAGGAAAATAGTATGGATTGGTCAGACTATGGGCAAAATAACCAATATCAAAGCCAATGAGTTCCGCATCGGGAAAAGTTGACCGCAATTGATTGGTGACACTGGGTCCAATGTATCCCAGATTGCCGGCAATAATAATTTTCATATTTTTATATTTTATGAGTATTATAGTTAATCTTTCCATACTTTCCAGGGAGCTTTTCCCTCCTTCCACAGTCCTTCCAGCAGGTTTTTGTCCCTGAGGGTATCCATGGGCTGCCAGAAACAGTATGCTTAAAAGCACTCAACTGTCCATCATTGCCAGGTTTTCCGAGGGGCTCTTTCTCAAATACGGTATAATCTCCTTCAATATAATCAAATACTTCGGGTTCAAGCACGAAAAATCCACCATTGATCCAAGCTGTATCATCTCCGTCCCCTTGAGGTTTTTCCTTAAAATATGAATTCTTGATTCTCCCTGTCTTCAGGTTAAATACCCCGAATCGACCATGCTGCCTCACCGAAGTAAGGGTGGCCAGTACATTCCCTGGTTCTTATGGTGCATGATCAGTTCATTGATATTCACATCACTCACCCCATCCCCATAGGTCAGACAGAAGGTTTCATTCTCCACATATTCCTTGATCCTTTTAATCCGTCCCCCGGTCATGGTTATTTCCCCGGTATCCACCAGGGTAACTTTCCATGGTTCAGAATGCATGGTATGTACCTGCATCTGATTGTTTTTCATATCAAAGGTCACATCCGAATTGTACAGAAAATAATTGGAAAAATACTCCTTGATCATATATCCCTTGTACCCGCAACAAATGATAAAATCGTTCAGATCCGTAGTGGGAATAAATTTTCATGATATGCCAGAGAATGGGTCTGCCCCCGATTTCTACCATGGGTTTGGGTCTGACTCCGCTCTCTTCACTTATCCTGGTTCCAAATCCACCAGCAAGTAATACAACTTTCATAATATTATATTTTTAGTTAATGCTGTTTAATAATATTCAATGGTATTTCTCCAGGGCTATGGTTCAATCCCTTTCCCGTCCAGTGCGTATCTGTTCCATAGTAAAGTACTTCATCTGCATTCATAAAGTCTTCATAAAGCCGGATACAGGGATATCCCGCTCCTTCAAGTCCCGCATACAACCTTGGCAGGAAATCGTTGTAGGGATCATCGTTGATAAGGGTATGATAGATGGTATACTTGGAAGGAATCGCCATGAAAACCATTTTCAGCTTGTATTTCCTATATAGTTTTTCTGCCAGATCAGCAATATTGTCACAATAGGTCTCAATCTCCTCTCTGTGCTGGTAATAGAAACTTGAAGGCTCCTCATTGAGCTGATCATGGTAAAAGAGCCAGGGAGTCTCTTCTCCAGGGAATATACAGGGGTCATATCGGTAATATAGCCGAACACATCAAATTTCAGTGTGGCACTCAAGGAGATACAGTTCCGTGGTCAGAAAATTCCGTGGACAGAAATGTCCCATAGAGAATATCTGTATTCTCCTGGAAAAAAATAAAATTCCTGGTATCGGCCGATCTCTTCCTAATTCCGCTTCTGGGATCCGGCGATGGGATATTCCTGATGCGGTTCGTAAAAGCGGTCAGGGATATACCTTTCGGCTGATTCAAAAAGCAATATCTTTTCTTCTGTTTTCATAACCTGTTCGGCCAGGTATGCAAGGGCCGGTCCATCCTGGCATAAAATACCCGTCTGATCCAGGCTGTCGCCCAGCCTTTCGGGAAAGTCGTCATCCGGGTAAAATCAAAAAAGCTGTCACCGAACAGGCAGCATATCTGCCTCATCCAGGTGGGATGCTTCTCGTGAAACGGTATTTCTCCGAATGGGGGGAAGATTCTCTTCCCGGAAATGCTTGATAAAATTGAAATAATATAGTTCTCCATACTTGGTATTCTCCCAGTACTCGGGAATGATCTTCTCTTTCAGGACGGCATTAAACATGGGGGGAACCCGTACTGCAATGAAAGCATACAGGCAAACAATCCCCGGCCACATAAATCAGTATTTTCAATAGTCGCTCATTCATATGCACTTCCTCTGTTAAAACTGAAAATAAAGAAAATCTGTCCCTGCCATACTCCCAGAATCAGTATCAAGTAAGATAATCATACTCAGCATTGCCCATTTCCAGTCCTGGAAAGATTCACATTTATGGCCGTACAGACCGTTGAATTCCTCAAAGTATTCAACAACAAGCAAGAATCCAATGCCCAGAAAGGCGATATAAAAGTCCACCCCGAAATGGAAGAGGTTCAACGACTGATGTCCCCGCAAAATTGAAGGTGTTGCCGATGATTAGAAAAGCATCATGGTATTGTTGGCCCTGAAAAAGATCCAGGAAAAATAGACCAGGACAAAGGTGACAAGGATCTGGGTGAATTTATACAGTCCCGGGAACTTGGAAATCCCAAGCAACTTGTTGGCATTCTCCCTTAACTTGTCGGTCCAGATGGCAAATACCAGGTAAAATCCATGCAGGGCACCCCAGATGACAAAGGTCCATTCGGCCCCATGCCAGAGACCACTTACCAGGAAGGTAATAAAAAGGTTGTAATACCATCGCCATTTGACCACCCTGTTACCCCCCAGGGAGATATATACATAATCCCTGAACCAGGTGGAGAGGGAAATATGCCAGCTTTGCCAGAATTCTCTGATATTCATGTGCAAAATAGGGCCTTCTGAAATTGGTCATCAGGCGATAACCCATGATCAGAGCCGCACCGATGGCTATATCCGAATATCCGGAGAAATCACAGTAGATCTGGAAGGAGAAGAAAAAGGTGGCAATCACATTCTGGAAGCCTTCGAAATCAGTGGGATTGTTATATACCATATTCACATATTCTGCCAGCCGGTCTGCAATCACCACCTTCTTAAAGAATCCCCAGACCATAAGGAGGATTCCCTCTTTCACCCGCTCATATTCAAATTTATAGTTCTCCCGAAACTGGGGAAGCAGATTCACAGAACGTTCGATGGGCCCTGCCACCAGCTGCGGGAAGAAATGAGACAAACAGGGCAAATCTGCCAAAATGGTATTCCGGTTCTGTTTCCTCCTGTATATATCAATGGTATAGCTTAGGGTCTGGAAGGTATAAAATGAAATACCCACCGGCAATAGAAATCGTAGGCCGGACTTCTGCAAAAATATTGAACTTATCAAAAAACAGCATTGACGGATTCTCCGAAGAAATTGAAGTATTTAAAAAAGAAGAGCAATCCAAGATTGGTGGTCAGACTGGCCAGTAGCAGCAGTTTTCGAAGCCGCTTTTCTCTGTCCTTGTGCATAAGGATACCTGCAAAATAATCCACCACAGTGGAGAACATGATCAGTACAATGTACTTATAGTTCCAGCACATATAGAAATAGTAGCTGGCCAGCAGCAGCAGTATCCACCTGTACTTTGGCTTCAGTGCAAAATAGAGTGCAACCACAATGGGGAAGAAGATAATAAATTCGAGAGAATTAAAAAGCATGTGAACGGACCGTTAAAAGTAACTAATAATCTTTTTCATTATAATTTGATAACTATCTTCCCGGATTGCAATGGATCCCTTATGTTTACGTCTGTTAACCTGTAAAAATACATACCATTCGCCAGACCTATTCCCTCAAGGCTGATTTCGGTATGGTCTTCCACAAGTATGCTTTGAAAGACTTGTGATCCGGTCAGGTCATATAGCTCAAAAATCAGATCCTGTCCTACCAGTCCAGCCCTGTCCACCATCTCAATGAAAAGATTTTGTGTCACAGGATTTGGATATATCCGGCACAGATCCTCAATTTCAAACTGGAACATACCCGAAACAAGTGTTACTTTCAGAACATAGGTTTGGTAAGTAGAATCAAGAAAATCAGTCGCTCCCATTTTAACAAGGCTTTCTCCAACGTGATCCTGACCCGGTACTCCTATGAGGACACGACTGTCCGGATAGAATGAGAGCCAATCAGGAATATCCTTTGCAAAATATCCAATCGGATCCCCATCAGGATCAGTTGCATTCAAACCATATGAATAAACCTGAGAAACCAATGCTTGACCATTTGGGACCGATGTGATCATCGGTGGCTGATTTGAATAAATTACTTGCAGTGAATAGTTCTGGTCATCCACATATTCTCCATCGGTAACCTGAATGGTAACATCCTGATACCCCGCATCATCCCGGGATGGTATCCCTGAAACCAACCCTGTGGAGGGATTTACCTCCAACCAAGCAGGTTTCTGTGTAGCTGAATAGATGATAACATCAGCCGGATCAGGATCATTGACCACCACCTGGTAATTATATGTACTTCCCGAATTCACGGAGGTAACAGGTAAGGAAGTTATTTCAGGAGGATGATTCGCCGAGGAGACATCTATCTCCACGTTAAAGACATTGGATGCTTTGCCATGGTCCATCACCTTCACCGGTACGGAGAGTGTACCTGAAAAACCCTGGTTTGGTGTGACTATGGGTCCGGAAAAAGTATAGTTGGCCCCTGATAAGACTACGACACTGAGATCTGCAGGTGCCTTTTCAGGCTCTACCAGGACCAGGTCTTCTATAGCTATTTCAATGGGGGTACCTTCAGCTGTGGCAAGGGTTTGCTGCCCGATAATCTCCGGAATCCAGTTTACCGTGATCTGAGTAAGGCTACTCCCCATCTTCTGCAATTCGGTAATCACCCTGCCCTGATCAGTGGCCACAAATTCAATGGTTTCACTACCACTCCAGTTAGAATCTTTGGGGACAATTGTAGCAACCCTGTTGACATCGATTGAGATATCAAAATGGACAGGTGATGAAGGATAAAATCCCCAGATCATCTCCTGAGGAAGGTCCTCTGCATCAGATACGTATGAATCCAATGAAATGGTCTGAAAATCCGATCCGCGATCAGCTGACTGGGATGGCACATTTACACTGGGTGCTGTGTTGTAGCTATTGATGGCCTCAAACCATTTGTCAGCCATTTTGTCATAACCGGTCTGGTTGGGATGAGCCTGGTCAATTAAATCACTATAGTAATCCAAGCCCGCACCACATTCCATATCCACCATGACAATGTGATCCCCTGCTGAAATCCTGCTCTGGGCCATAGAGACAAGACCGTTGTTGTATGCAACCACCCCCGGATCAGTTCCACAGGGTTTGTTCTGAGAGCTGATAATCTCTGCCATGAAAACAAGGATAGGCTCCCCGGTAACAGTTTCATATGCATCAATAGCATCCAGGATCCGACTCACATCATTTGGAGTATAATCCGTAGACATCACGTTGTTGGTCCCAATGTGCAAAAGGATCATATCTGCAGGGTAGTAATTCAAATAGGGCCCCGGGGTAACCTGACCGGTATGACCAGATGAACCCGTTTCCAAGATCGACGCCACATCCCAGTCTCTTGCACCACTGAATCCTGCATTATCCGAGTCCGTCATCAGGGAATAACCGTATTTACCGCTTCCAACCATATCCACATTGAAACCTGCACCGGTCATTAAATCAAACAATCTCTTGCGATAACCAATGGCTTCTGCATCATCCAGACCGTCACAATTGTTTATATTCCCGTTCAAACACATGCTCCCACGAGTAACAGAATTTCCCAGGGGCATGATCTTCAACTGACCTTGTACATCAAGCTGCAATACCAAAATCACCAGTAAGAAAACTAATGTGATTCGACCTCTTCTATGATTCATTGTAATCCTGATTTTTTTTCTTCCGCAATTCTACAAAATATTATGAACCTGCATTCAATTGAGACACTAATTATATCTGATTTAACGAATTATTGATATGAAAAAGGGTGTAAACTACACCCTTTTTCATATCAATTTCAATCAAAATTTAAAATTATTGAATTACAATTTTTCCCTTCTGACTCTGGTCACCATTAACGACCTTGAACATATAGAATCCATTGGAAAGATCTGAAACATCCATCCGGATCATCATTTCTCCTTCATTCACCTCAGTCATCTTCACCACTTTGCCAGAGAGATCTGCAATCTCAATAACACTTGCGGAATTCTTCAGTTCAAAAACCAGATAATCATTCGCTGGATTTGGGTAAACCTTAGAAACCAGACTCTGCTCCTGATCAATCCCTGTGGTATATGCCACCTGAACTGAGAACTGATCAATCACAGTATGCGGTCCGTCTGAAACAGTAATCAGTACAGTATGCGGTCCCAGTTCAGCCTCCGTTGGAGTTCCTGACAATACCCTTGAAGTCGGATCAAATGTCATCCATACAGGAATAAATGTACCGGTCAGTGTGAGCGGATCATTATCATAGTCAACCGCATCAAGGAAGTAAGTATAGAGTTGGCCAACCAGAGCTGTTGGGTTGGCTACCGAGTTGATTACCGGGGCAGTATTTACATCCCTTACGTTCAGGATATATTCATCCTTCACAACATCATAGCCATCAGTTACAACAAGGATCACATTGTGGTTGCCTACATGCGACTTCTCGGGAGTACCGCTTAGAATCTGTGTTGCAGGATCAAAGCTCAACCATGCGGGGATAGATTCCGCACTGAATGTTAAAACGTCAGCGGGATCTGAATCAAATGCAGTGATGTTATACATATAATCACTGTAGTTATCCACTGTTGTTGGTGCAATGGATGTTATCACCGGCACACTGTTTCCACTCTTCACCTTGATGATGAAGCTTTGTTCCTTGGTAAACTCTCCATCGGTCACTGTAAGTTTCACTGGGTTGTCACCAGCATCTGACCGGGTAGGGATTCCAGCCAATACTTTTGTTGCTGGATTGAATATCAGCCAGGAAGGAATTATTTCTGCATCAAAAATAAGGTCATCTTCATCGGGATCCGTTGCATCAACGAAATACGTATATGCCAACCCCTCTTCGGCAGTTGTATCCGGTACAGAATTAAAGACTGGTTCATCATTCACATCGTCAACCGTAAGTGTGAAACTATCGTAAATGTCAGTAGTTCCATCCGTAGCAAGAAGACTAATGTCATGATCTCCCACCTGAGTCTGATCGGGAGTTCCAGACAGCAAGCCGGTTTTTGGATCAAAATCCAACCAGCTCGGAATATCTACAGCTGACAGATATACTGAATCGCCATCAATATCATCAGCAGTGAATAAGTAATCATAGTACTCATCCTGCAGTACAGACTTATCTGGTGTTGAAGTAATCAGCGGGAAGTAGTTGCCAGGCCTGCAATGTGCCTGCCCTGCCAGTCCGTCGTTAAAAATAGAACTGATCTCAGAATCGGACAGAGCCTTGTCATACACAAGAATTTCATCCATGGCTCCATTGAACGGATACCTGTTGCCTTCGTACTTATCCCAGTAGCCGATATTCAGCGGGAATTCTCCGTCTGCAGTAAAATCATATGGTCCGAAACCATGGGTAAAGGAGTTCTTCACATTGTTGATATATACGCGCATGACAGTGGTTTCCCATGCATTGGGAGGACCGTCATAGACAGCAACAACATGATACCACTGATTGGTGGCAATGGTCACGTTCATAGGAGTTACACTCTTTACAGTTTCTGTTGACCTGGGTCTCAGGCTGAAAGTGATTTTAGGAGCCGAGGGATTCACATCAACATTAATCATCACCATCATAAACATCTCGTCAAAATCAGATGTGGGTGAACCCCGTGCAATCAGTACCTGGTTGTTATTTACCGTTGCATGTTGCCCGGCGTAGTTGACCCACATGGAAACAGAAAATCCTCCTGACCTGGCAAAATCATACTGTCCCTCATCCTGTACATAAACTGCCTGATCAATAGTACCAAGAGGAGTAAATTGCTTGGCCCTGCTTACCTGCCCGGCTACATCAGTAAGGGAGGCCAGTGCTGTGGCTGTATATCCACCCTTAAAATCAACGTAAGTGTTACCTGTTGTTTCATCCAACTTCCAGTAAGAAACCAGATCATCCGCACAAACAACTGCATCGGTCAGATATATAAGGAAGGATCTGACGGATTCACCTACTGTGTTATACGCCTTGACAGTTACCACTCCTCCCTCATTGGGTTCGGATGGGGTCCACTGTATAAGACCTGTAGTTTGATTAATGGTCATTCCAGGCCTTGCAACAAGGAGTTCATAGGATTCGACTGGATTGGCATTCACTGCATTCAGATCCAGTATGAACTCTTCATCGATGGTAGCTGTCATATCATCAATCGGGGGTAGATATGGTGCTTCAGCAGCAGAAACCCTATTACTGATAAGTAACAACATTACCAGAATAGGCAAGCTAAAAAGGGTTAACTTTTTCATAATTTAAAGGATTTAAAATATTGTCAATTTGTGAAACATATTTTCTTATAACGACTCATACGCAGATTTATTCAAAAGGTTTTAAAGAGTCAAAACAACTTATTAAGAGTCTTCAATAATATCATCAACTATTAATACCCAAAACTAGTAAATAAGGTTGCACTTTTTTGCCGAATTTGACAGGGAATCTGATTTTCGGGGTTTCTGTAGCCAGGCATATATTGAATCAACTAATAATGACAATCCTGGTGCTTAAAACTCTCATCACAATTATCATTGGTTTGGTCAGGTTAGAACTGGTTTTCATGGAATTTAATTCACTTCTGTTTAGCAAGTATTGTATTGTTATTCTGTAAGTTACAGATAAAACGCGGCATTTAGACTTCTTAACCAGTCGTATAATGAACACAATGACATCAATCATGCAGAGGGTTCCTCTTTTTACCGAAAAGCGCTAAAATTTTCCATTTAAAAAAACCCCCTACAAGCCTGAGGGAATGATTCATTGGATGTCTGTAAGCCAAAATCGAGGTTGCATGCCTTTTGTAAAACAAAAAATTCTTCTTTAGTTGGGAACCAGACCTGATGTCGGTGAGAGTCAAATACAATCCCTTCAATGTTCCACCATGAGTGATTCCCGAACTGGATTTATCATTCCAGAGTTTCAATTGTGGATAAGCTATAATGTTGTACCCCGAAGACTTAGCCCTGAATGTAAAATCGCTGTCCCCATGATACTGTGGAAATAGTTCGGCATCCCACAAGCCAATCTCCTGGATCGCAATTGCAGGAACCAGGGTTCCCATGCCAGGCAGCCAGTCCACTTCAATGGATTTAGCATACTCCGGGGAATCTTGCAGACCTGACCCAACCATGTATTTCATGCCACTTTTTGGATTGAACACACCCCCAAAAGACCAGATCACCTGCTCTTTGTTGAGCTGGAAAATTTTTGATCCGGCAATTGTTCTTTCAGGCAAATTCAAAATCACTTTGTCCAGTTCAACGAAGTAATCTTTTGCCGGTTGAATATCGTTGTTCCAGAGAAGTAAAAAATCAGCCTGAAGTTCCGAGATAGCATATTTTGCTGCCTCATTGATGCCTCCGCTCCACCACAAACTCCCGTCTCCTTTCACAACATGTATTGCTGGGATAGTATTGGCAAGCCATTCTCCAGTGCCGTCTGTGGATCCATCGTCAGTCACCACAATCTGATACCTGTTTCCGTTTCGTCCGGGTCCCATGACCAGGTCTTCGAGGGTTTTGAGACATTTTTTAGTATAATCCAGATTATTAAAGACAGCGATTAAAATGGCAATTACTTTCATTATATTAAAGTCAAAAAAATGAAAGCAAATATAATCAAGTTGCGCCATTTTCTTTTCAGGTTTGCGGCAATCTTCGTCATCATCTGTACCAGTGCTGTTATTTTCTTCATGATCTATAAAAAAAGTATTGTTGAGTATCTGAGTCTAAGCAAACCTGAAAACGCTACCCTTTTGATTGTGGAAGGGTGGGTGGATGATAGGATTCTGGATTTTGCCGTTAAAGAGTACAATGGCAGGGCGTATACCTCCGTTCTGGTAACAGGAATGCCCATCGACAGCAGTTTTACGCTGTATACTGAGGGAATCATTGAGTACAGCATCAAAGAACAGGAGTTGGTCCTTCATCCAGGTGAACCATTAAGATTATCCATGAAAGGCACATCTGCAGGGGGCATTAAACCGCTCTCTTCCGTACACCTCAATGGACAAATTGTGAAGCAGCTGACTGTAGAATCAGATTGGAATAAATTCGAGATTTTTGTTGATTCAGCAGTTCATGTTCACACCATTGGTGTATCATTTGACAACGATGGATATACCCAAACAGAAGACCGGAATCTTCATATAAAATCAATCCAGGTAAATGAGCAGGTGTTTCCCGCACGTTCCGAAAATGCATTCGTTCTTCAAAAAAAGGGGCATACCTACCAGAATCCCCAGTCCACAAATTATCATTCCATGGCTGCCATTGGCGCAAACAAGCTGGTAAACCTGGGGATTTCGAAAGAAGAAGTGATTGCCCTTCCATCACCCTTATCAAACAGAAATAAAACTTACCTGAGTGCCTATACCATCAATGAGTGGCTTTCATCCAGTCAACATTCCGGCCAAGATATTAATATTATTTCAGAGGGGATTCATTCAAGGAGGTCCTATATCCTTTATCAGCGTGCTCTGAAAAAGCAGAACATAAACATAGGAATATTGCCTGCAAATGTGGAGGGAGAGCAGTACCGGGGAAACACCCTAACAGATAAGGATATCATTCGGGAACTAATTGGTTCCTTTTACTACAGGTTCCTTTTCAGACCTGGTCTTAACTAAGACCCCATATTCCTTGATGATTTTGGCTTAGATTTTCTTGAACGGCTTCGAAACAGTCTTTTCTCTTCCTTATGAACTGTGTAGTACTTACCATGAGCCCCTGCTGACTTTGCATCCTCACCATTCACCAGAATATGTAGGTCCTTGATGCTTTTTGCCGCGATATCATCCAGGCTCGATTGAAGTAATTTGGTTTTAACATACCCAAGCCTGGTTACATAGATATTGATATCTGCATATTTCATGAGCACAAATGAGTCGGTCAGCACACCATAAGGAGGTGTATCAATAATGATGTAGTCATATTTGCTTCGCAATGTCTTCAAACAATTTTGTTGTTTGTTGCTGGAGATCAGTTCGATGGGATTGGGTGGTATCTGTCCGGCCAGGATGATATCAAGATTATCTACATCAGTAGAGATGGTAATTTCTTCCAGGGAGGCCTTGTTGATCAGGTAGGAACTGACCCCCACCAGTCCCCTGATGCCAAGTTATGAATACAGTTCACTGGGCCGTCGTAAATCAAATTCAAGCAAGAGCCGTTTTGTTATTGGTCACGGCCAGGCTGCTGGCCATATTCAATGCTGAAAAGGATTTTCCTTCGCCCTCCATGGTCGAAGTAACCAGGATCACCTGGTTCTGTTTACCCATCAAATAATATATCATGTTACTTCTTAAGGATATGAAATGCTTCGGCAACAATGGAGTTTGGTTGATCATTAATCACATTGATGGTGGCTCCGGTTACCCTGGGGGATGCTCCCGATCTGGTTCAGTTCGGTGTATTTTCTAAGCTCCTCTTTATTCAGAATTTTGTTAGTGAAAATTTTCCTTACTAAGAACAAAAAGTGAAGGGATAAGCATTCCAATGAACAGTGCACCGATCAAAAAAACATCTTCTTCGGTGAATGAACTGAATTGAATGAGGGGGGTTCAACCAACTTCACAATCTGGCAGAGTTGATGCCTTGATGATCTGAGCCTGAATACGTTGTTCCAGCAGGGACATATAGACATTTTCACTCAAGTTGAATTTTCTCTCAATTCCCAGCAATCTGCGTTGGGTAAAAGGCAGTCTGGAATATTCGCTTTCAAGTCCCCGGATTTTACTGTTGATTTCTCTTAATTCTGCGTTGGTGGTGTTGATGCTGTATTGAAGATTTTCCATGATCACATCCTCAAATTATTGATGCTAATATCAAGGGTCCTGAGCCTGGGATTTCTGAGCTGGTTGTTGTTAATAATTTGTTGCCGTTCAGCATTCAGAGTTGTTAGCTCCTCAATCAGACTGCTTAGAAGTGGATCATCAAGACCCATGGCAGAAGGAGCCAGGAAACCAGATGAATCCGTGCTTGAACTGAAAATAGTCCTCCATCTGCATCAGGTAATTGCCCCTCCGCTTCAATTTCTTCTCTTCTGGGTTTCAGAGGTCTGCAACTGATTATAAAATTTCCTGCTTTTTCATCAATATTCATCACACTGGAATTGCGCCTGATATTCTGTAGTTCCTGTTCTGAGCTGCCCAGTGATTTGGAAATATCAGCCAGCTGAAAATCAAGATGCTCAATGGTCTTTTTGGCCAGATAATTCTTCTCCTCCAGGTTGTTTTCAATATACGTACTGATCAGTCCATCAAGAAAATCAATCCCTTTATGTATATTGTCACTGATTAAGGTCATCTCCACCATGGTGGCATCGATGGCTGAGGCTTCAACTTTCAGTGAATTCTTGAATATCACTGGTAAGCATTGATCGTAGAATTGAATTTGAAAAACAGGTCTTTCCCTGGATAGGTCAGCTGAATTGTAGTTTGAATTCAGCAGCAAGCGTGAAGGAGGTAAACTCATTGCTGATCTCCTCTCCAAACCTGAAAGTGCCCTCCAATCTGAAAACACCAGAAACCATAGAAAATTTATCATCTTCTAGTTTTCTTACTAATCACATCCTTGCTGAATGCCTCAGATAACATAACTCTCTTCATCCATGATCCTGATATAAAAAAAATGATCCAAAGGTTGAAGATGTCCTTATTCGGAATAACGATAAAAGGAGATCCTTATAAAGGTCTTTCAAGCTGAAATCCATCTCCTTGGGAATTTTATCTTCCTGCAGATAATAGGATACCAGAAGATCCATATTTCAACCACTGATCTGATCAGAGGTGACGATTTAAAAAATAGATCTCATTCTGCAGATTCTTATCCTGTTCGATCAACTCATAGACCCTCATGATATCATCCGATTGTCTCCGAAAGCATTGGATCTTTCAATATTCAGAACAACAGAGGCCGTACTTTATATGTTTTTGCTGCAAATTTGATATAGAAAATTGCTCCTCCAAAGTGAAATTGCCAGCGAGATGGACTACAACATACCAATACTTAAGAGATCCCTTAAAAACTCAGTAATGTATGTCAGAATTGTATCGTTCGATTGATTCATGTTATCTGAGTATCTAGTTTAAATATGTTACCATAAATGTCAAAACTACAATGGTCAGGGAAGCCATTGAGAAAGTAGATCATAAGGGAATGTATCCATTCCCCATTTCTTGCTCTTCAATGGTTCCACATATATAATATCATTGGATTTAACCATATAGAATTCTGAAGCCAGAAATTCATCACTGGTGAGATCAACCATATGTTTGACCTGTAATCTCCTTCCTCCCTGACAATGAGCAATCTTTCTCCTGTTTCCAAATGTGGCAATATCATTGGCATACCCAATGGCCTGAAGAATATTAATGCTTTTATAATTGAAGACATAAACACCGGGCCTGTTCACCTCCCCCAGAATGGTCACTTTGTTATTTACAAAGCGGATAAATACCGAGGGATATAGCAGATACTGAGACAAGCTCCTTCTTCAATCATGTCGGAAGCCTCTAGCAAGGTCAACCCGGAAAGCTTTACTCTGTTGATATAGGGAAGTTTGATATACCCCTCCTCATCACCGTATAACTGATCACGGAAGGATCACGCATCAAGTTCCTGGCTGCTCTGGTTAAAATTGGTCTGGTGTTTCATCTGCACTGGTAACCTTAATATAGAGTTCATCACCCTGTCTGATGATATTGTCCAGCAGGTTCATCAATGAAATACATATTATCATTGCTGCTGCATCAATCATGCTCTTCTGTCCTGGACATATGACGATTTTCCTGATTGGGAACACAAGAGGCAATTAGTGCAATTCCATCAGAATAACTAAATACAATTTTTCTCATAATCATCATTCAATAACTCAGCTATTAACCAATCATAAATATAGAAACATATGGAATATCCAGATAAAAGTTGAACAATAAGCAAGGAGAAACCTACTGAATGCATAAATCTGACTGTTGGACTTAATGTCCACCAGCCAGAAAAAGGTTTTTACCGTTTTGAAGAACAGCCCCAGATCCTTACAAAGGTTCCAGTTATCGATATAATGAAGATCAAGTTCCATCCACTCTTCGAAAGAAACATCGTGACGGTCAGGAACAATCTGCCAGGTACAGGTAATTCCTGGTCTTCACAGAAAGCCTTCTTAGCTGCCAGCGTTCATATTGTTTCACCTCATCCTCCAGGGGAGGCCTGGGACCCACAAGTGACATTTCTCCTCTGACCACATTAAATAGCTGGGGCAATTCATCAAGACCGGTTTTCGAAGGAACTCCCACCTTGGTAATTCTGGGATCATCCTTGATCTTAAAAACAGGGCCATCTGCTTCATTCCTGGCTTTCAGTTTCTTCAGCTGTTCTTCAGCATCCACGACCATGGTCCGGAACTTAAACAGCTTGAATTTCCTGCCCCTTAACCCGATCCTCTCCTGCCTGAAAAAAACGGGTCCTTTGGAACCCAACTTTAATAATCAAGGCAATAGCAACAGAAATACTGGAGAGTAAAAGAATAATGGCAAGGATGGAGAAATAGATATCTCCCATGGATTTAAGTATGAGTGACAGGCTGTTAGAAGGAACATCAACAATGGAAAGATCTTTTGACTTATTCAGGGTCTTCAACTGGAATTCTGTGGGATCCAGTGGAGAAACAGAGGACTGAAGCCTGAAGATCACCCCCACCTCATTGCATATATCTCCACCACTTCTTTAATCAGTTCAATATCCACATCCCTTTTGCAATAAATCACTTCATCGATCACCTGAGTTATCAATCACGTTTTTCAAATCCTCGTTGCTTGGAATGATCTTGATATGAGACCCGTATTTGGCCTTGATCAATTTGGAATCGGTCATAATGGAGCGATTTTAAATCCCCACTCCTTCTGCTTCAGAAGGTTTTCAATCACTCCATCGGAAAATGCATCTGCAATGATCAGTACATGATGGGTGCTTTTACCAAAGAACCGATATGTCTTCAGTGCCTTAAAAGCAAGAAGTCGGAAGATCAGTGTCAGCAATGAACAGGTCCGGTAATAAATATACCATCAGCACACAGGCAAAGAGGTAAGTCTGAAAATTACTTTTACGGCCAGCAGTCCAATGAAAAATAATAAAAGTATCCGTGCAAACTGAAAAGCCAGGGTCAGGTATCGCTGGGTCCTGGGAATTTTTGCCATGGCAGTAATCCTGGAAAGAACAAACCAGGACATCAGAATGAATGCGAAGAAGAAGATGCCTTCCATGGTCTTTACTTCCATCTCGGGAATGAAGTAACGTTCTGGTGATCCAGATGGACATAGGGAAAACTACACTGGCAAGGATCAGCTCAACAAGATCAATAAAACCTTTGGCCCTGCCCTTGTTATTCAATCTGATAATCTCTAATCTTGCTATAAATGTGTGTCATTGATTTACATATTTGTCAGATTTCTGACAAAACTAATTTCCGAAATTTATACCGTTTAATACGTGAAAAAGATGTTAACGTTATTCACAATTTGACAAAGCAGTTAAATGCAATTCCTAAATGAATATATTCAGATGAGACAAATATCCTGAAAGTCCAGAAATACAGGGATTTCCGGAAGATTTTCATAGCTCACACCTATTGGTCAGTTGGTCATACGAAATATTCCATTCGTCAATTCTTAATAACTTTTTAGCCGTGCTCATAAACAAACTTTGCTAACTTAGCTTATGTAGAAAATGATTGAATTGAAACCGATTTCTATGAATGACCTGATCATAAAACCAACCGATAAATCCCTCGCAGTTGATATTTCCTATGGTATTTTGAATTTCACAGGTCGCTCAATCCTGACAGATCCCAAAATATTTTTTGATCCGATCAACACCTGGGTAGACAAATATATGAAAAATCCTGCAGAAGAAACCGTCATGAATATCAAACTTGAATATATCGATACTGCCTCCACCCAATCACTATACCAGATCCTTCGCCAACTGAATTCATTGAGGAAAACAGGGCTTGGTCTTAATGGTTAACTGGTACATTGAAGATGAAGATCCGGAAATGAAGGAGCTTGGGCGAAATGATTGAACAGCGCCTTGGCATTGAGTTTCAGTACATCCCTTATTAGATTCCAGAGGAACTCACTGTTATTTTTTGCTAAAAGTGCTCATGAAACCTGCTTCCATTTAAAAAAAATCCTAAATTCGGTAACTGCATCTGGAATGTAATCCAGAATCTATATGAAGAAGATAAGAATAAATTACCAGGGCAGAACTTGGAAGAGTTGTGCCTGAAACAAAACATCATCATTGAACGGAAGATCCCTTTACACAATACCAAGATATACCTTCCTAACATTGAGAAGATCAATAAGATGATCAGGGAATTTGATTTCCTGGTGGATGGTGCATCCAGGGGAAAGGCAGTAAATGAGATCAGCAAGATTGAACGATTTCTCTATGACAATGAAAACAATCCGGATATGAAAAGTAAATTCCTGGCGACACTGCTACTCCAGCGCTTCCATGTATATTGAAAACCACCGGAGCCTGCTGGACGATAAACGTTCTGAAAACTGGAAATACCTTTTTGTCAATTATTTCAAACTGGAAGATATTTATAACTATTTTAACAAGAAACCAGTGCTTCGGTCTTTTTCAAGGATTACAGCATTTACAATGACATGGTGGATCTCACTTACAATGTGAAGCTGATGGAATACCTCAGAAGCCAGGTTGAGCTGGAGATTCCGGTTGATGATGATAAAGATATGCCCGGCAAAATTGAGGAGATTCAACCTTAAACTGGTCATTTTGCATGAACTGGGTATTATGGACATGCTTAAGGAACAGATCCCGGAGAAATACCATTCCCAACCTTGCCAAATTCCTGACTGTACTTTGTCGATGAGGATCCTTCGGGCTGGAGGGATGTTTTGAAAAAACTGAAAAACCTGAACCTCCAGAACGACAAGGACCTGCTCACCGAGCTCAATCTGAACAAGGCACATGAAATAATTTCGGTGTTTGGTATTGAATTGGAAAAGGAGTAATATTATATTTATACATTAAAACACATCTGAAACAAATAGAAGTATGGAAAATATCAGTATCGAACCCACCAAAAAATCCCTTGAAGTTGAATGCTCTCCTGGCTATTTCAAGTTGTCAGGTAATTCCATACTGTCCGATCCCCGGAAATTCTTTAAACCCATCGTGGAATGGGTTGAAAAGTATATCCAGGAATCCTGAAGAAAAAACCACAGTTGATCTGAAACTGGAATATGTGGATACTGCCTCCGTGCAGAGTGTATTTGACATCATGAGGATGTTCAAACCCCTGCAGGAAAAGAACAAAGAGATGGCGGTGAATTTCTATTTTGAATTTGATGATCCGGAACTCCTTGAACTGGGTGAGATCATGGAAGGCCGCCTGGGTATTAAATTCAATTTCATTGAATATCAGTAAGGTATCCTCATTCAATATTAAACCTACATTTCTTCAAACTTTCCATAATCTAAATTCTTATGACTGAACTCATTAATCGGAGGGCATTTCTGGGCACTACGGGTGCTTTTATTGCTGGAAGCCTGATGGCCTCTCCCCTTTCCAATTATGCAATCTCCAAAGGTGAAAAAATAAAGGCTGTGCTTGTGGGTACAGGAATCCGTGGCACATCATTCTGGGGCAAAACCCTTGTGAATGATTTTCCGGATCTCCTCGAATTTGTAGGACTGTGCGATATCAATCCAGGAAGACTGGAATATGCGCAACGATATATGGGAGTATCCTGTCCCCGTTTCACCGATTTCGAAGAGATGATCAAGTCAGACATCACCCGACCTGGTCATTGTAACCACCAAGGATTCCACCCATCATGAATTCATCATCAAGGGACTGGACATGGGCTGTGATGTGCTCACTGAGAAACCACTGACCACCGACGAGGACAAATGCCAGGCCATCCTGGATGCCGAAAGACGATCCAAACGGAAAGTGATCGTTGGATTTCAATTACCGCTGGGGACCCTACATGACCAAGATCAAGGAGTTGCTCCAGAACGGGTCCATCGGGAAAGTCACTTCCGTGGATTTTCACTGGTACCTGAATACCTACCACGGAGCCTCCTATTTCAGAAGATGGCATGGATTGAGGCAGTCGGGGGGCACACTCTGGGTACATAAGGCCACCCATCATTTCGACCTGCTTAACTGGTGGCTTGACAGCGATCCGGAGGAGGTATTTGCCTATGGTGACCTGGAGCATTATGGCTCCAACGGGCCTTTCCGGGGTGAAAAATGCCGCGAGCTGTGCCCACAAAGGCGAGTGTAGGTTTTACTGGGATATTACAGGGGACAAGCGTTCCATGGACCTCTATGTGAAGAACGAGCACCATGACGGTTACATCCGCGACAGTTGCCTGTTCCGCCCTGAGATCAACATTTATGACAAGATGTCGGCCCAGATCAAATACCGTGACAACACCGTGGTGAATTATTCACTGACCACCTATTCACCTTACGAAGGATGGAAGATTGCCTTTAACGGCACCGAAGGGCGCATCGATGCCTGGCTGGATATTCCCTTTATGAAAGGGGAAAACATCAGCCAGTCGGACATGCACGAACTGGAGATGTCGCAGGAGGATGAGACCATTCAAACGGACCCGATCATCCTTCATCAACTTGTGGAACGATTTTGAGGTGAAGAAGGTAGAATTCAAAAAGGTGGACACGGAGGAGGTGACAGCCTGCTGCATGAACCAGGTATTCAGAAACCCCGGGGAAAAGGATCCCTTTGACCGGCGTGCCGGTGTCAGGGACGGTGCCATGTCCATACTTATTGGTATTGCAGCCCGGAAAAGCATCGAATCGGGGCATCCGGTACGCATTGCGGAACTGACCGATCTGGAACCCAGAGCAAGGCGGATATGAAGAGGCAGTTCCAAGTGGGAGCATTAGTCAACGGATTAAAGCCATATGACCGGGCGATCTCATTCATAGTCAGGGAACTGACAAGCATGTCAGCGGGAACCAGACTCCCAACTCCCACAGTCAACCGTTTCCGGAGAACCGGAACAAGCAGAACCGGACCATCAGGGAAATTGTGGGACACATGGTCGACTCAGCCTCCAACAATACCCACCGGATCATCCATCTGCAGTACCAGGGGAGTCCCCTCTCCTATCCCGATTATGCCAACCTTGGCAACAACGATCGCTGGATAGCCATCCAGAACTACCAGGAGGAGGAGTGGGAACTGCTGGTTTCTCTCTGGGCCGCCACCCACAGGCATATTGCCCATGTGATTGCCCAGGTGGATGAAGAGAAACTTCGAGCAGGTACTGGATCTCTGCGCCTGAATGAAGAGGTAACACTGGAAGCCATGATCATTGATTTCCTAGACATTTCAATTTGCACCTGGGCGAGATAGAGGAACTCATTGAAACCAAAAGTTAATAAAAATGAAATGATGGACAGAAGAAAATTCTTGCAGGCAGGTGCAGCCACAGCTGCAGGAACAGCACTTGTTGGATGTACATCCCGGAAACTGCCACCACGAAAGGGGTACAGGCAGATAATATCCGCCACAATCCCATCGGAGTTTCCACCTATTCGTTCTGGCAGTTCAACGGTCCGCCCGAAAGCATGCCCATCGAAACCTGCATTGACCATGCAGCGGCCATGGGATTTGATGGGATTGAGCTCTTGCTTGTACAGATGACATCCGAAGAGAACAGCTATCTCCAGAACCTGAAAAGAAGGGCCTTTCACAGCGGACTGGACCTGATGGGCTTCTCTACCCACCAGGGCTATCTGAACCCCGATAAAGATTTCAGGGATGAGAACATTGAAATGACGATTCACCAGATCGAACTGGCATATAAACTGGGGATCCCTACCATGCGGCTGAATACAGGCCGCTGGGGCACCAGCGAATCATTTGATCACCTGATGGAGAACAGGGGAATTGAACCGGCCCTGGAAGGTTATACGGAAGAAGATGGCTTTAAATGGGTGATCGATTCCATTGCACAGTGCCTTGGGAAAGCCGAAGAGTGCGGTGTGGTGCTGGGGCTTGAAAACCACTGGGGACTGGGTCGAACTGCTGCAGGAGTACGCCGCATTGTGGACCGATCAACTCCCCCTGGCTGAGGATCACGCTGGATACGGGAAATTTCCTTGAGGATCCTTACGATCAGCTCGAGGAACTGGCCCCCGATGCCTGCCTGGTACAGGCAAAAACATACTATGGAGGAGGTAAATGGTACACCCTTGACCTGGACTACCCGCGCATTGGAGAGATCATGCGGAAAAACAATTACAAAGGATATATCTCCCTTGAATTTGAAGGTAAGGAGGATCCCATGGAAGCAATTCCCAAAAGTATGAAAGTCTTACGGAATGCATTCTACTATCAAACATGATTTGCATGCCAGGGGAGCTGATCCTTTTAGAACAATTTTAAATTATTGCGGGGGGCTGCCTATCCTGTCAATTCCTTTGTGAATGGGAATCCTATCATTTACCTTTAATATCCCTCAAAACCAGCAATAAAATGATCAACTACGAAGCACTTTTTAATATTTCCTACGGACTCTATATCGTGAGTTCCGGATCGAAATCCAATGGGAATGGATTCATCTCCAATACCGTATTCCAGGTCACTTCCGAACCTCCCCGTTTTGCAGCCTGCTGCAACAAAGAGAACCATACTGCGGAGTAATCGAAGACTTCCGGAAATTTCTCCGTTTCCGTGCTTCAGGCCGAAGCAGACGCGGGCCTTATTGGCAGATTCGGATACAAGAGCGGAAAGGATATCAACAAGATGGAGGGAATGGAAGTGAAATTTGGAGAAACCGGGGTGCCCATCGTCCTGAATGATGCCATTGCCTTCCTGGAGTGCAGGGTGGTGGAGACCTATGATGTGGGAACGCACCTGATGTTCATCGGTGAACTTGTTCAGGCCGAAGTCCTTGATGACAGCAAAGAGGCTCTTGACTTACCTGCATTACCGAAAGTAAAGAAGGGAGTGGCTCCAAAAAATGCCCCCACCTATATGGATAAATCCAAACTGGAAAAGCCTGCAAGGAAAGGATTAGCAACAGGTACGAGTGTGCTGCCTGCGGATATATTTATCGATGAAGCGCAGGAAGGAAAAAAATTTGAAGAGCTGCCCGATGACTGGGTATGCCCGGTTTGCGGCGCAGAAAAAGATGACTTTTTTAAACTATAATTATAACATGAAAATGGAAAACTCATTGAAAGGAACCAGAACCGAACAAAATTTATTAAAAGCATTTGCCGGTGAATCACAGGCCAAGAACAGGTATGAATTTTTTGCCAAGCAGGCCAAAAAAGAGGGCTTTGAGCAGATCTCTGCCATATTTATGGAAACTGCCAGAGGAGGAGCAGGCCCATGCCAAGCGCTTTTTCAAATTCCTGGAGGGTGGCGTGGTGGAGATCACTGCCTCCTATCCTGCCGGAATCATCGGGACCACTGCCGAAAACCTGAAAGCAGCCGCTGAAGGTGAAAATGAAGAGTGGACCGACCTCTATCCTGCCTTTGCGGAGATCGCCAAAGAGGAAGGATTCCCCAAAGTGGCCTCTGCATTTAAAATGATCGCCAAGGTGGAAGCCGAACACGAGAAACGCTACCTGAAACTTCTGCAGAACGTATCAGAAGACAGGGTATTTATGAAAGACGGTAAGGTATGGTGGAAGTGCATGGTATGCGGCTATGTCTACGAATCGGAGAAGGCACTTGAGAACTGCCCGGTTTGTCTTCACCCCCAGTCTTACATGAAGATGCGGGAAGAGAACTATTAAATACACATATGATCGATGTAAAAGAGGCCGCTGCAAAAGCAAAAGAGCACCTGGATAGCTTTTTCCCGGATGCTGAAAAAGTGCAGCTGGAAGAGGTTGAACTGACCGATGATAAGGCCCACTGGTATATTACCCTGAGTTACGAGGGTGTTTCCAATTCTGTGGCCAGCTCACTCCTGGTGGGAAAATCGGTCCGTTACAAGCTGTTCAAACTCGATGCCGAATCGGGGGAGGTGATCTCTATGAAAATCAGGGATATCAAATAATCCCCTGCCTGGTCACTGCTCAGGGAAGGTGAGATGGACAATGGTTCCCTCACCCCTGCCGGATGAGATTCTTACATCTCCTCCATGAAGGCGCATGATCTGTCTGACCAGGCTGAGACCGATCCCTGATCCGAACGACTTTGTGGAGAAAAAGGGAATGAATACATCCTCCAGGATCTTGGCATCGATCCCATCCCCATTATCGGACACGCTCAGGACCACTCCGTTGGAAGATGATCTGCACCCGAGGACGATTTCCGGATGCTTACGCCCTTTGAGTGCATCCATGCTGTTGTTCACAAGGTTGATCAGTATCTGGTCCACCAGTCCGCGGTCCGCCCTGATCCCCGAATCGCGGTTTTTGATCTCCACGGATATCCCTATCTTTTTTTGATCCAGCTCCGGTTTGAATAGCGCAGCGGTCTCCTCCAGCAGCTTCCTGCAGCAGATCATCTCCGGATCCGGAACCGGAATCCGGGTCAGCTTGTGATACTCCTCCACAAATGCGTGCAGACTCCTGCTTCGCTGCTGAAGTGTCTCCACAGAAGTGATAATGTCACTGAGATTCTGGCTGTCCAATGCTTCAGGTGCTTTATAGCCTCCCCCATCTGTTTGCAGGATCAGCAACAGGGTGTCGGCCAGGGAACTGATGGGTGTCACCGAATTCTTGATCTCATGGTTCAGGGTTTGCAGCAGGCGGATCCATGCACCGGTCTCTTTCTGCTCCACCACTCCCTTGATGTCCTGGATGGCAACCAGTGAATACGCCTGGTCAAGCATCCTGGTCCTGGAGACCTGAATGGCGAGGCGCTCAGGCACACCATGGACACCGGTTTCGAACAGGAATTTTCCAGATCGCTCAATGGACTCCACAACGCTACCCAGTCCAGGATTCTTCCTGGTCATCTGTTCCCAGGAACGAAGTTCCGGCACCCCAAGCAGGTTGCCAGCAGCCGTATTGGAGAGTACGACCTTGCCATCGCTTCCCAAAACAATTATACCGATCTCAATAAGCTCAATAATGTGCTCCATGAACCTGAGCTGAACCTCCTTCTCAATACGTATGTCCCTGTAAGTCTCCAGCACATCGTTAAAAGTTCTGTAAAGATTTTTCCGAGATCCCCTGGCCTCTTGATCATTAAATCTCAGGCTGAAATCGCGGTTCTTTATATGATCCAGGAAATGGTTATGATCTCTTTCAGGATTCTGTTCAGAAAATAATAGAGTTCAATGGTAAGTACAATAAGAAGCGTTGCAAAAACAAGGTAGGTGAATACCAGCTGTCCCGGTTCAAAAAATCTGCCTGAAAGGGAAACGCACATCATCACGGCCAGGATCAGAACCAGGCGGATGATAAGCCCGATGGAATGTTGTTTATAACCCATGCTTCTGAAGACGCCTGTAAAGTGCAGCCCTGGCCAGACCCAGGTCAGCCGCTGCTTTGGTAATATTCCCCCTGTTTTTGCTGATGGCTTTAAGGATGAACCGGCGTTCTATCTCCTGGAGATTTAAAGTAGCATCATCATTGCCGTGAAGCTGTGATGAAAGCTCAGTGATCAGGTCCCCGAATTCCAGAACCTCGCCTTCACTGAGGATAACAGCACGTTCTATGGCATGCCGCAACTCCCGGATGTTGCCGGGCCAATGATAATTCTCAAGCCTGGTTTTGGTTGATTTGGGAATGCGGGCCAGGGGTTTGTTATACTTCCTGGCATACATGCCCAGGAAATAGTCTGCAAGCAGCGGAATATCACCGGTCCGTTCACGAAGAGGTGGCACCCTGATCTCTACGGTGTTTATCCTGTAGAGGAGATCTTCCCTGAACTCCCTGGTCCGGGTCATATCATGCAGGGGCATGTTGGTCGCACTGATCAGCCGGACATCAACAGCTACAGGTTTGTTGGATCCCACCCTGGTGATCATACGGTTTTCAAGAACGGTAAGCAACTTGGCCTGTAAAGGGGTGGTCAGATTGCCGATCTCATCCAGAAACAGGGTTCCTCCCGAGGCAATCTCAAAACGACCTGCTTTCTCCTGTTTTGCATCAGTGAAGGCCCCTTTACAGTGCCCGAACAATTCACTTTCAAAAAGATTCTCATGGATGGCCCCCAGATCCACTCCAATAAAGGCATCACTGCTACGCTTTGAACACCGGTGTATCTCCCGGGCGATGACCTCTTTCCCGGAACCATTCTCACCCAGCAACAATACATCCGCATCGGTGGCTGCGACTTTGTCAATGGTCTTCAATACCTTCTCCATGGCCAGTGAGTTACCAATGACCATTCCCGAACGTTGGTCCATATCTGCCATCAGCTGATCCTGTCTCTGACGCAGTCTCTCCGCAATCTGAAGCGTATCATTTAGTTTCAGGGCCGTGTGGATCACGCCCAGCAATTTATCGTTCTCCCACGGTTTAACAATGAAATCAAATGCTCCTGACCGCATGGCCGATACAGCCAGGTCCACTCCACCATAAGCGGTTATAAAAACAACAACAGCCCCCGGATCCTTCTCCAAGATTCTACCCAGCCAGGCCATCCCTTCTGAACCGTCATTTTTCCCGGGAGAAAAGTTCATATCCAGCAGGATTACATCAAAGCGCACCTCATTCATGAGTTCCGGAATCCGGGAAGGATCGCCGGAGGTAACGACTACAGTGAACAGCTGCTTGAGAAACATCTGGGCTGCAGTCCTGACTGCCCGGTCGTCATCAATGATTAATATGGATGCATCAGTTTTCGGCATGATGAAGCATTTACTCAAAAGTAAGCAAATTGTCCTGATAACGAACAAAATATGTACTATTATCGGACAGTAACCGAGGTAGCCAGTCCCTCAATCTGCCTACATTTCCATGTCGCCATATCTGTAAATAACTGATTATATGTGAAATGAAAGAAATGGCACTCCGATTGCTAGGAATAGAATAAATAATTCGAACCTTTATGATGATCATCAACTTCCTGAAATCCCAGTACAGGATCATCCGCACCAGGAAAATTTACTATACCATCAATGTTTTGGGTCTGGCACTTGGAATTGCCAGTGCCATCCTGATTTTGCTCTGGATCATGGATGAACTCAGTTACGAGAAAATGCACCTGAATGCAGACCAGATTTTGCAGGTACACAAGCAATACAGAATGGGGGATGAAAGCCAGGTAAATTCATCCCTGCCTATGCCGCTGGCACAGACACTGGAATTGGAATTCCCTGAAATACTTCGTGCAGTCAGGGTGGTTCCCTACCGCAGTTTTATCAGCTCCGGTGAGGATGTATACAATGAACGCGGAATATGCGGTGCCGATCCAGGCTATTTTGATCTATTCAGTTTTGAGTTCCTGAAAGGGGATCCGTCCACGGCCCTCTCCAAACCCTATTCGGTGGTGCTTACGAGGGACCAGGCTGAAAAGTACTTTGGGGACCAGGAGGCGTTGGGACAGGTCCTGGAATTTGATGGAACAGATCATTTCACCGTTACCGGAATTATTGCGAACATCAGCCGGAACACCGAACTGGACTATAACATGGTGGTTCCCCTTGAGACCATCTACAGGCCGGGATCGGACGTTGACAGCTGGTATGATCATTTCTTAAATACCTACATCCGTGTGGAACTTCCGATTCAGGCAGACAGCCTGAATGCAAGGATGACAAGACACATACGCAGTTATATGGACGCTGACAGCCATATTGAACTCCTGGGCTGGCCCATCACGGATATCCACCTTCATGATCCAACAGCGCAGAATCCAAGGGCCATGTACATCTATATCTTCACGGTTGTCGGAATCCTCATCCTCCTGATCGCATGCATCAATTTCACCAATGTATCGACCATTGTTTCTTTGCAGCGGTCCAGGGAGATCGGAGTGAAAAAGATAAATGGCGGCAGTCGAAGGAGACTGATTTCCCAGTTTTTCGGGGAGACCCTGCACCAGACCCTGGTGAGCTTTATGCTGGCCATGATGCTGGTGGAGCTGGTCTGCCCCCTTTTCAACCAGCTCACAGGAAAGTCCATTACCCTACCCTACCTGGAACCCTTTTTCATCCTTGCTCTGGCTGGTTTACTGATCTTCACCACCCTTTTGGCCGGCCTTTACCCGGCCATCCTGATCTCCGCATTCAAACCGGTGGATGCTTTCCGGGGCAGGATCAACTCGGGCAGGGGCCAGGCCAGGTTCCGCACCATCCTCATGGTTTTTCAATTTACCATTTCGGTGGGCTTGATCATCTCCACCCTCACCATCTTCAGTCAGCTGAAGTTTATGCAGCAGAAAAACCTGGGATTTGACAAGGAGTACCTTGTCTACCTCTCCATGGAGGATGCCCACGAGACAAACTTCGATGTTTTCAGGGAGAAGTTGCTTTCTCATGGCCAGATAGCCATGGTGTGCCAGGAGCTCGTCCCTGCCCAGCTCGGTCTGGAATATGATCAGGGGGCTCACCTGGGAAGGCAGCGGGGACGAGGGCATATCCTCCTTTTCATTTGTCGACAGGTGACGAAGACCTGGTGGAAACGCTGGGCCTTCAAATGATCAGCGGCAGGGCTTTCTCCAGGGAGTACTCCCTGGACTCCACCCGGATCCTGGTGAATGAAGAGGCTGCCATCATGATGGGTTATGATCAGCCTGTTGGTAAATCGATTATTTCAGATTCCACCAGCTTCGAAATCATCGGACTCTTCAAGGATTTTCATGGATTGCCCCTTACCGACAAAATTGAGCCCATGCTCATTGCCATGTGGCCTGACTATTATAGCTATATATTGATCCGGCTTTTGCCAGGAAATCCGGAAGCGGCTCTGGCCCATATTGAGTCCGTTTGGAAATCCCTCTACCCTGAGATCCCATTTGAACTGAATTTTATGGATGAAAGGATCGGTCGCCAGTACCGGAGTGAGGTCCGGATCGCAAAACTTTCCCTGGCCTTTACCATCCTGGCCATCCTGATCACAAGCATCGGGCTTTTCGCTGTGGCCGGTCATACTGCCCGGAATAAGACCAGGGAGATCGGGATCAGGAAAGCCATGGGGGCCTCAAGTCGGTCAGTGATCACGGGCTTTATCCTTCAATATATGAAATGGGTGGCTGTGGCCAATGCCATTGCCTGGCCCCTTTGCTGGCTGTTCATGAAAAACTGGCTTGGAAATTTTGCCTACAGGACCGAACAGGGATGCGGGATCTACATCCTGGCTGCTGTGATCAGCATGCTGATCTCTGTTGGCACCATTGCATGGCACGCCTGGAGCACAGCCCGTACCAATCCCGTAAAGGCATTACAATGTGAGTAAGATGCGCCTGGGGAATGAAGATTTTTTCACTTTTTTTTCTCGTATGGTTCTCATACATTTAATCTTGTAAAGGAACCTTAAAACAAAATCATGTTCAAAAGCCTTCTGAAGTCAGCCCTCCGGAACATAACCCACAAATTCGGTTACAGTTTCCTGAACATCCTGGGGATGACACTGGGAATTACCAGTGCCCTTTTCCTTGTACTCTATGTGTCTGATGAACTGAGCTTTGATCGCTACCATGCGCATGGAGACCGGATCTACAGGGTCCAGTCGCACATTACCGAAACCGATGATGAGTTCACCTGGATCGTAGCCCAGATCCCCTTTGCTCCCCAGGTGAAGGAGGATTATGCCGAGGTGGAGAATTTCACCCGGCTCTTCAATTTCCAAAGGGCACTGTTCATAAATGGGGATGTGGAATTTACCGAAGAGGACGTCTACTATGCCGATTCCACCTTCTTTGACCTCTTTACATACCAAACCATGGAAGGGAGTACCGAAGGAGCACTTGACAAGCCCAATTCCATTGTGCTGACCGAGACCATGGCGGACCGCTATTTCAGCGGGGAGCAGGCAGTGGGATCTACCCTGAAGGTGGGCGATGAGGTCTATACCATCACCGCTGTCATTGAGGATGTGCCAAAAAATTCCCATGTACTCTTCGACGGACTGGTTTCAAGGAACAGCCTGCCGGCAGAGATGGGGAGCTGGGGTAACTTCGGGGTTTTTACCTACCTGCTTCTGAATGAGGGTGAGGATGCTGTCCAGTTCCAGGAGAAGCTGAAAGAGATGTATGACCTCTACATGGCCACCATTTTCGAAAGCATCGGTATTACCGTAGAATATGAACTGATGAAGCTTACGGATATTCACCTTCACTCAGAAGCTGCCGGTGAACCCCAGCCCACAGGAAGCATCCAATATGTGATCATATTCAGCATCGTGGCTTTCTTCCTGATCCTGATCGCCACACTGAATTACATCAACCTGGCCACAGCCAGATCGGCCAAAAGGGCCAGGGAGATCAGCCTCAGAAAAGTGATCGGTTCAAGCAGGCGCTTATTGATTACCCAGTTTTTGACTGAATCCACGCTACTTACCCTTTTCTCCCTGCTCCTGAGCATTGGGCTGATCATCCTTCTTTTACCGCAACTGAACATGCTGTCAGGGAAGAACTTCTCCCTGGATGTATCTGGGAAGACCCGTCTCCATCCTCAGTCTCATCGGCATCATGATCATTATCGGGATCCTGGGAGGCACCTACCCTGCACTTTACCTGTCCAGGTTCTCCCCCGTCCTGGTGATGAAGGGGGTCAACCAGTCCGGTACTTCCAGGGGACTCTTCCGCAAAGTGCTTACAGTGATACAATTTACCATTTCAGGAATTATGATTGCCTGTACCCTGGTGGTGGTCAAGCAGCTGGACTACATGCAGAATAAGGACCAGGGCTGGGATATGGAGCGGGTGCTTACCCTTCAGCTTCCGGACAACGAACCGGCTTCAAAAATGAAACTTCTGAAGGAGCAGATCCTGGAGAATCCGGAAGTACTGAACGCCACCCTGACCAACAGCGGCATTGGGAATGGTTCTCCCAAGGTCATCTTCCAGATGGAAACATCCAACGGGATGGAAGCTAGGGGAATTAATTTTGTGGTGGTGGATCATGATTTTGTGGAAACCCTGGGGATCGAAATGGCTGAGGGGAGGGATTTCTCCAGAGATTTCATCGGGGATACCCTCTCCGGTGTGGTGGTCAATCAAACGCTGGCTGCACGCCTCAACTGGGAAGAACCCATTGGCAAACGGGTCCAGCTGGGTGACGGCGGAAGAATCATGGCCCGGGTGATCGGTGTTATGAAGGATTACCACCAGACAGGCATGTACAATGAAGTGGAGTCCCTGATGCTTCTTTACAGGCTTGAAACCAACATTTTATATGCAAAGCTGGCTGAGGGCAGTACAGAGTCTGCCCTCCGCTTCATTGGTGAAAAATGGGAAGAGATCTTCCCTGGCCATCCATTCGAGTACACCTTCCTGGAGGATGATTTCCAGGAGCAATTCTCAGCAGACAGGAACAGAAGGACTGTCTTTGCAGGATTTACCGTACTTACCATCATCATTGCCTGCCTGGGATTGTTCGGACTGGCATCCTATACCACCGAACGCCGTACAAGGGAAATTGGTGTCAGAAAGGTATTTGGCGCAAGCATTCCCAGGATTCTGAAAATGATCTCCATGGAATTCCTGGTACTGGTAGTCATCTCCTTCGCCCTCTCCATTCCTGCGGTCTGGTTCCTCATGTCCGACTGGCTGCAGAACTATGTCTACAGGATAAACCTGGGTCCGCTGGTCTTCCTCTGGACCATATTGCTTATCATCCTACCCACCGCCCTTACTGTGAGCTACCAGTCATACAAGGCTGCCACAGCCAATCCGGCAGATTCAATCAGGGCGGAATGATGGGGGTCAAAACACTCTTTCTCTGCTTCACACTGGCGCTGTTCATATTCCAGTGCAGCAAGAGCGACTCATCAGAGCTGGTGGAGATCCCCGACAGCGCTTTCCTTGAAGCTCTTGTGAAGCAGGGGGTGGATACGGACGGAGACGGACAGATCAGTTACGATGAAGCAGGCGGGTTTGCATCCATCCTGCTGGGGCCCTCCGGGATCAGCGACCTGACCGGTATTGAGGCTTTTGCCAACCTGGAATGCCTCTGCATTACGCTGAATCCGATCACCTCCATTGATGTGTCCAAAAATTCCCAGATGCACCACCTGAAGTGTGAAAGTTGTGAATTGACCTCTTTGGATATCTCCAGCAACACAAACCTCACAGAGCTGCACATTGGCAGGAACAGGATCACCACTCTGGATATATCGAACAATACCCGGATGACACGGATGTCATGTAACAACAACCTGCTCACCACCCTGGATCTCTCCAACAATCCCGGATTGGTTTATATGATCAGTTGCGGAAACCAGCTCACATCGCTCGACCTTTCACATAACCCCATGCTGGTAAAGATCGGATTCGACAACATGCCCATGTTGCGGGATGTCTGTGTATGGACCCTCCCTTTCCCTCCGCCGGGTGTGGCTGTCCTGATGGATTACAGTCCCAATGTGGTCTTCACAACCGGCTGTAGCCATTGAACTCCAGGAAGTCCGCTTCTCTGACACCCTGATCTGTCAGGGTATTCAAATGGACCAGGGAGCGTAGCACAATGGTCTTAGTTTTGAAACAATTCAGCCACATGTTCCAGCTCTTTCATGATGGGAATATGTTGCGGACACTGCTCCTCGCAAAGGCCGCACTGTACACAGCTTGAGGCTCTTTCGGGCGCACCCAGCAGCCTGTAATACCTTACTTTGGCACCCTTATCCTGCAACATATGGTGATCATTGCAGAGGGAGAAATTGCGGGGAATGTTCACCCCTTCCGGGCAGGGCATGCAATAGCCGCAGGCCGTGCAGCTTACCCGCTGCAGATCCTGTATCACCTGGTTCGCCCCTTTGATGGCATTTTCATCTTTTTCGGTCCAGGGCGCACCGGGCACCCGCTGTGCCAGCTCCAGGTTTTCCCTCACATGATCGGGATGGGACATACCGCTCAACACCACATCCACTTCAGACTGGTTCCACAGCCACCCCAATGCCCATTCCACCTCTGATCTGCCGGGTACTGCCTCCTGAAGGATTTTTTTCGATGGCTCCGGGAGGCCGGTAACCAGCGACCCTCCCCTGAGGGGTTCCATGACCACGATACCCAGCCCTTTAGCGGCTGCATAGGCCAGGCCCTCCCTCCCGGCCTGAAAATGTTCGTCAAAGTAGTTGTACATGATCTGGCAGAAAGTCCACGCATAGGCATCCACAATCTCCTTAAACAGATCAAGCTCATCATGAAAAGAGAAACCGGCATACCGGATCTTGCCGGCTTCGATGGCCCTGTCCAGGAAAACAAACACATCGTAGCTGACCAGCTTATCCCAGGTCGTCCGGTTCAGGGCATGAAGCAAATAAAAATCAATGCAGTCTGTATCGAGCCGGGCCAGCTGTTCATCCAGGAAGCGATCCATATCTTCACTGGAGCCCACCAGCCAGGAAGGAAGTTTCGTGGCCAGGTAGACTTTCTCCCTGTACCCGTTTTTCAGTGCCCTGGCCAGAAACGGTTCGCTTTCGCCTGCCGTTGCAAAGCTTTCGGCATGATAAGGGTAGGCTGTATCGAAGTAATTGACTCCGCTATCTATGGCATGATGGACCATCTCAGTTGCCAGATCCTCATTGATGCGGGTATTGTCCTTCCCGGTAACCGGGAACCGCATACAGCCAAATCCAAGGGTGGAAATTTGCAGTCCGGTTTTCCCAAATGTCTTATATTTCATACATACGATATTACAAATAATTGGAGTAAACTGCGCAAGCGAACCTCCTCTTTGGAAACAGAAAAAATAAGCTTAAAAAAAGACAAGTCCCTCGAATTATCATTTACTTTGGAATAGAGCAACAGAAACCAAAGATTCTCTTCATGAAAAACAACTTTCTTAAATCAGCACCCATCTTCCTGGCCTTCCTGGTCATGGGATTCGGAGACGTTTCCGGTCCCCTTACGAGTCAGCTGCAAAACGACTTCAGTCTGAATAATTTTCAGGCCGGTCTGGTCACCTTCATGGCCTTCATTATGTTTGGACTGCTCTCCATCCCCATGGGACTTTACCAGGACCGGAAGGGAAGGAAGCATGTACTCCTGCTTGGTCTCCTGGCGGCCCTGTTCGGAATGATCCTCCCCATGCTGGGACGCTACGAATCGTTTCCCCTGATCCTGGGGGGACTGTTGTTTATGGGAACCGGGGCCACCCTGTTACAGGTGGCCGGAAACCCCATCATGAGGGATGTATCCCCGGAGGGAAAATACTCTAGGAACCTTTCATACGGACAGTTTGTGAAGGCCATCGGATCACTCTCCGGCTCATTGATCCCCATTGTGGCTGCCAGGTACTGGGGGCTGGATTGGAAGCTGTTGTTCCCCATCTACGGGGCAGTCATCATCATTGTTGTGATCTACCTGTTTATCACCAAAATTGAAGAACAGAACCTTCAAAAGGAGAAACCTGCTTCCTTCAAATCCTGTTTCAGCCTGTTGAAAAATCCCTTTGTTCTGCTCATGGTCATCGGGATATTCCTCTATGTGGGAGCAGAGGTGAGCATGAGTGCCAAACTTCCCAACTACCTGGCGGAACAGTTCAATTTCGATATCAAGGAGAAGGGACTGATTGGAACGCTTTTCTTCTTTATCTCACTCACCACTGGACGCTTCCTGGGTGGTGTTATCCTGAACTGGATCTCCCCCAGGAAATTCCTGATCATCTCAGCCCTGGTTTCCCTGGTATCTGTGGCAGGCCTGTTTATCGCTCCAAACCACATCACCGCTTTTGTATTCATCTTTATTACCGGACTCGGATTTGCCAATGTATTTCCCCTGATCTTCTCCATCACGGTGGATACCATGCCCGAGCGAAGCAACGAGATCTCAGGGTTGATGATAACGGCCATCCTGGGCGCGGCGCTGGTCCCTGTTCTTTTCGGAGTGGTGGCTGACCTGGCGGGACTCATGGCCGGATTCCTGGTCCCGGTGCTTTGCATGCTCTATATTTTCCTGATTGCCTTAAAACCGGCCAAAGCATAAGCCATGGATTTATATACTGACGAAAGAATTGTAATGACGCTCGATGCCGGGGGTACCAACTTTGTTTTTACGGCCATTCAGAAAGGCCAGCCCATTACCGGGGAGGTAAGAAAAGACGCCAATGCCCACGATCTGGGAAAATGCATAAACACCATCAAGGAGGGTTTTTTTGAAGTGATGCGGAAGATCCCCCGGGAGCCGGTGGCCATCAGTTTCGCATTCCCGGGTCCGGCCGATTACCCCAACGGCATCATCGGCGACCTGAACAACCTGCCCGCATTCCGGGGAGGGGTTCCCCTGAAAGCCGTCCTGGAGGAGGAGTTCCGGATTCCGGTTTTCATTAACAATGACGGGGACCTGTATGCTTATGGTGAAGCACTGGGGGGGATTCTCCCTGAAATCAACTCCAGGCTGGAAGAAGCCGGAAGTCCCAAAAGATACCGCAACCTGGTGGGGCTTACCCTGGGGACCGGATTCGGAGGGGGCTTTGTGAGGGATGGCCAGCTGCTTGTTGGTGACAACTCCATCGCTGCCGAAGTGTGGCTCTTCAGCAACCCATATGGTCCGGGTGTGAACGCAGAGGATGTGGTCAGTACCCGATCGGTGCAACGGGTCTATGCCGAGACAGCAGGGATTGACTATCCCAATGACCTGATGCCGAAAGATATTTATGACATGGCTACGGGGGCCAGAGCAGGGAACCGGGAAGCTGCACTCAAAGCGTATGAAGAGACAGGCAGGGCACTGGGAGACACGGTTGCCAACCTCTTCACCTTCACCGATGGTATTGTTGTCATCGGGGGTGGTATTACCGGGGCCCGTGACCTGTATATGCCTGCAGTCATGAAGGAAGTGAACGCTCACTTCCACCCTTCGGACTCGGAACAGCTTCACCGGCTGGTTCAGAAAATATTTAACCTGGACAGCGCTGAGGAGAGCCAGGCATTTTATAAGGACTATTCTAAAGAGATCCCCGTACCCGGCTCAGATAAAACCGTTTTGTATGATCCCCTGCCCAGACTGGCCATTGCCACCAGCCGCATTGGAGCCAGCAAAGCCATTGCCCTGGGGGCCTGTGCTTTTGCCCTGAGCCAGATCAATTGATCAGGAAAGCAGGTAGAAAGGATCTTGTAGTTTAAAACATAAAGAGATATGATCAGAATCACACCCTTGTCACTGTTGCTTGCTGTTTTGGGAATGCTGTTTTCAGTTTCCTGTAAGCAGGCCCAAAAAAACACCCCGCCAAACATCATCTTCATCATGTCGGATGACCATGCCTCGCATGCCATCAGTGCCTATGGGGGGATCTATGCAGATGTGGCTCCTACCCCCAATATTGACAGGCTGGCGGCAGAAGGAGCGCTTTTCACCTCTACCTTCTGCACAAACAGCATCTGTGGCCCCAGCCGTGCCAGCATACTGACTGGCAAGTACAGTCACCAGAACGGATTCTATAAAAATGAAGGAGGGGATCCTTTTGACGGCAGCCAGGTCACCTTCCCCAAACTTTTGAAGGAGGCCGGGTATACAACCGCGGTGGTGGGTAAGTGGCATTTATGGAGTGAGCCCACAGGGTTCGACTACTACAAATACCATGTACTGAATGGTGAACAGGGATCTTACTGGAACCCTGTCTACAACGAGAATGGTACCGAGGTACAGGAAACCGGGTATGCTACGAATTTTGCAGGTGACTTTGCCCTTGATTGGCTGGAGAACAAGCGGGATACATCCAAACCCTTCTGTCTGCTCTTCCAGTTCAAAGCACCACACCGTCCATGGTTTCCAGACAGCATCTACATGGATCTCTTTGAGGGTGTGGAGATGCCCTACCCTGAAACCTTCAACGATGATTATTCCGGAAGGGAACTTACTGCCGGAAAAACCATGATGACCATCGAAAACCACCTGACCCGGAAGGACCTGAAAATGACCCCTCCCCGGGGCTTTCCGGCAGCGATCTTTTCAGATGGGAACGAACGGGCGACAAGGGCGAACATGTTTCCCCGTCCGATACCCTCACCGGTATGGAACTGAAGAAATGGAAATACCAGAAGTACATCAAAGATTACCTGGCCTGTGTCCGTTCGGTGGACGACAACATCGGGCGTTTGCTTGACTACCTGGATGAAACGGGACTGGCCGAAAACACCATTGTGGTGTATACGGCTGACCAGGGATTTTACCTGGGCGACCATGGCTGGTACGACAAACGATTCATGTACGAAGAATCCCTGCGCATGCCTCTGATCATCAGGCATCCCGGCAGCATTGAACCCGGGCAAAAACTTGATCAGATGACACTCAATGTGGACTTTGCCCCCACCCTGCTTGACATGGCAGGTTTGGGGGTTCCTGATGAAATGCAGGGTGAAAGTTTTGCTCCGCTGCTGCAGGGAGAAGATATACGGGAACTGGCGGGATGCCGTCTATTATCACTATTACGAATATCCCAAATGGCATAATGTGCAGCCTCATTACGGAATCCGAACCGACCGATATAAACTAATCCATTTCTACTATCAACATTGATGTATGGGAGCTATACAACCTTCAGGAGGATCCCAATGAACTTCACAACCTCTACAACGATCCGGCGCAGGAGGCATTGATCCGCACCCTGAAGGAGGAATTAAAGTCATCTGCAACAGACAGTATGGAGATGACATTACCCTGGAGGAGATGAGAGAGGTAACCCGAAAAGGCATGGTGGAATATGAGTAGCATTTCTGACAATATCACCGATTCAAATATCCGAATGCGATGAAACCAAAAATTCAATTCCTGACAGTTCTTGTATTTATGCTCATCTCAGCCACATGGGCCATGGCACAACCCAATGTGGTGGTGATCCTCGCCGATGACCAGGGCTGGGGTGACCTGAGTATTCAGGGAAATACCAACCTTTCCACCCCCCATGTGGATCAGCTGGCAGCCGATGGGGCCAGGCTGCAACACTTTTTTGTGGCACCCGTATGCTCGCCCACCCGGGCCGAGTTTCTTACAGGGCGTTACTCCCAAAGGCCGGGTGTTTCCTACATTGACCACGGTCAGGAACGAATGAACCTGGGTGAAGCTGACCATCGCCAACCTTTTTAAAGATGCCGGATATGCCACCGGGGTATTCGGAAAGTGGCACAATGGTGCCAGTTACCCCTACCACCCCACCGGAAGAGGCTTCGACCAGTCTTACGGGATGATCGAAGGATCCTGGGCCAACTACTTCAGTCCCCTGCTGGACAGCTGTGGCAAAGTGGTAAAGGGAGATGGTTTCACTGCCGACGATTTCACCAACAGGGCCATGGCTTTTATTGAAAACAACAAAAACCAGCCCTTCTTCTGCTATATTCCATACAACACACCCCATACACCTCTCCAGGTTCCCGATGAGTACTGGAACAGGTTTAAGGACAAGGAAATCTTATGCGCCATCACTATAAGGAAGAAAGGGATGATTATACCCGGGCAGTACTGGCCATGTGCGAGAACATCGACTGGAATGTGGGACGCCTGCTGCAACAACTGGATGACCTGGGTCTCACAGAGAATACCATTGTGGTGTATTTCAGCGACAACGGCCCTAACTTTTACCGGTGGATTGATGGATTGCGCGACCGCAAGGCCTCCACCAACGAGGGGGGGACAAGGGTTCCCATGTTTATGCGATGGCCGGGCCACATCCCTGCAGGCAAATCCATCCCGAAATTTCCTCGGTCATCGACCTTCTGCCCACACTGGCTGATCTGGCAGGGATCTCTGCCAGTGTCCCCGATTCCGTGGACGGGATCAGTATTGCTCCGCTTTTACAGGAGATCCGGACAATTGGGAAGAACGAACCATCATCAATGCATGGAGGGATAAGATAAGCGTCCGCAACCAGCGCTTCGCCTGGACTTATCTGGGAAACCTGTATGACATGGAAAATGATCCGGGACAGAACATCATCGTCAATGAAACCTATCCTGAAGTTTTGTCAGAACTGACTGCTGCGGCAAACAGATTCAGGTCGGAACTGATGTCCCTTAAGTCCCCTCCCCGACCCCATACCATCGGCCATCCCGATTCGAATTACAATAACCTGCCCGTAGGCCTTGCACAATTTCGAGGAGGCATTGAACGGTCCAACAGGTGGACCAATTGTTCATTCCTGACAAATGGAGTTCCACAGACGATCGCATTAGCTATGATGTGGAAGTCCAGGGAGAAGGCACCTTTCAAGCCGCCCTTTATTATACCTGCCCTCCCGCGGATGTGGGTTCCCTTATCAGGCTGAGTGTGAACGGAAACACCGTTGAAGCCCGTGTAGCGAAAGGCCATGACCCGCCCCTGACTGGAATGGAAAATGACCGGGTTCCACGGACCGAATCCTACGAGAAAGACTGGGCTGTCCTGGATATGGGCCCCATTAAACTGGAGCCTGGAAAAGGTACACTTACCCTGGAGGCACTTGAGATCCCGGGTAAAACGGTCCTGGACCTTCATTGGCTTACCCTTACCAGATCAAACACGAATTAAATGAGACATACACTCCTTATTGGAATTACGCTGCTGGCATGCAATATCGTCACCGCACAAAACACCAAAAGCCTTGAGTTGACACGACCGGCAGATGGTGCTGCAATTACTAACAACATGCCCTCGCTTACCTGGACGCCCATGGAAGGTTTTACTTTTGATGTATGGATCGATGGAATTCAAATGGGATCGGCCATCAATGAAAACTGGTTTATTCCCTTCCCTTTGTCCTATGGGAAACACCATTGGAAGGTAGTAGCCATCAAGGGAAACGCGGAGGTTTCAAGTCAAACGGGTGCGTTTACCATCCAGGGAGAACCCCTCTCCCCGATCCCTGCAAATGCGGTGCTGCTTCGCAAAAACTGGAAGGTGATATCATCCCTCCTTGCCGGCAATGATGGCGCTGCCCTTTCAGGGAAAAAGGTGAAGCTTAAAAACTGGAAAAGCACCAGTATTCCGGCCACAGCACTGTCGGTGATGGTGCGCAATGGACTGTATCCCAATCCTTACCTGGGTACCAACAACATGGAAATACCAGATTTAAGTGATGCATTCAATGAAAAGTACGACCTCATCCAATACAGTCATATTGAAGGCAAAAATCCCTGGCAGTCTCCCTACTGGTACCGCAAGACGTTTGAAATACCGGCTGACTATTCCGGGAAGACAATCTGGCTGAACCTGGGCGAAATAAATTACCGGGCGGAGGTCTGGCTCAACGGCAAACAGTTGGCCGATACATCCCAGGTGGTTGGCATGGAGCGTATGTTCAGGTTTGATATTACTGATCTTGCCAACAAAAAGGAGACAATGCCCTGGCCATTGCCATCTATCCCCCCGATCACCCGGGCGTACCTGCCGATGCAGCCATCACTCCACTGGCTCCCCCGGGACTGAACATGGCCGACGGGATGATCAGCAAGGATTACACCCGTTGGGATGTGATTGGCTGGGACTGGATCCCTGCCGTTCGTGACCGTGACATGGGGATCACGGAGGATGTATATCTATGCGCCACCGATGAGATTGAACTGGACAATCTCTATGTGACTTCTGACCTTCCCCTTCCTAGCACTGCCTTTGCAGATGTAACCCTGTCCGCCGATCTGGTCAACCACTCCTCACGAACCATGGAGGGGATCATAACGGCGACCATCTCAGGTGATGGTGGAGCAATCGTTTTAGAACAACCGTTTCATGTGGAAGCCAATGATACCCTGGAACTCTTCTGGGATAAGAAAAACATGCCCCAGTTGCACATCAAGAATCCTGAACTCTGGTGGCCCCTGGGTTATGGGGATCCGGCACTGTACACCCTATCCATTGAAGCAAAAAGTCAAAACGACCGGGTCGAAGAAGAGATCAAATTTGGAATCCGCGAGGTGGAAACCTATATGGGAGCCAATGAAAGGGTGTACAAGATCAACGGAAAGGAGATCTATATTAAAGGGGGAAACTGGGTCCTGGATATGATGCTCAACTGGACCAAAAGCAGGTATGAGGAGGAGATCCTGCTGACCAAACATGCCAACCTGAACATGCTCAGGGTCTGGGGACCCACCGGAGCTCCTCCTGAATCTTTCTATGATTTTGCTGATGAACACGGGATCCTGATATGGCAGGATTTTCTGAATGATTTCTGGGGGACCTTCAGAAATACCCCGGGTATGAGCCCGGAAGAGTCGCTTTTTGAAAAAGCCACTGTGGAGATTGTGAAACGATACCGGAATCATCCCTCACTGATTATCTGGTGTGGCGGCAATGAAGGTCCCAATCCCAAAGAAGAACTGATCATGAATAGAATCCTCCCCAGGAATGACGGAAGAGACTCCAAACACTACCTGAAAATATCAAACGGAGATGGCCTGCACGGTGGCGGGCCCTATCATACAATTCTTCCTGAGGAATACTTCAGCGAACCGAAACTATCAGGTTTCAGCAGTGAGATCGGACCCAGCGGTGTTCCGGAGTATGAATCGGTCAAAAAATTTATGCCTGAACGGGGTGAAACATGGAAACCGGGACGATTTCCCCTGGATGGCGTTTGGGCCTATCACGATGCCATCAACTTTTCTGGCAGTGACAAACGCAAGTTTACCCACTACGACGATATTGTACGAAACCTTTACGGCGCTCCCGATTCCACCCATGCAGGGATCAAGAACTACCTGGACAAATGTCAGTTTGTGAATCATGATGTTTACAGGGCCTGCATGGAGGCCGTCAATTCACAGTTGTGGGCCAATTCCAGCGGAATCCTGCTGTGGAAATCAAATTCTGCCTGGCCCAGTGTGGTCTGGCAGGTGTACGACTGGTACCTCCAGGCCCATGCCGGCTTTTATGCCATCAGGAAATCTGCAGCACCACAATATGTCCAGTTCAACCGGAGGAGCCATCAGATCGAGGTGTTAAATGCCTCCCTGGATGCTCTCAGTCAGACCAGGGTAAAGGCCGCACTCTACAATGAGAATCTTTCAAAAATCTGGGATGCATCATGTTCAATGGACCTGGGTCCCAATTCGGTGTATGAACTGGATGGAACAGTTCCTTTGACGGAGGAGGTCTGCTACCTGAAGCTTGAGATGAAGGATCCTTCGGGAGAATTGATTTCGGATAATTTCTACTGGCTAAGCACAACGAATGATTTCAATTCATTCAACAAAATGCAGAAACCTGTCCTTGAGGTAGTTGCGAAAGACGTCGAATCTGAGAGCGGTCGCACAGCTTATTCGGTTTCCATTTCAAATGATGGTGAGGAACTGGCACTGATGACCCGGCTGAAACTTATTGATCCCGTTTCAGGCCTGGAGCTACTCCCCTCCTACTGGTCAGACAATTATCTCTCCATCCTTCCCGGGGAGCAGAAATCCATACAGGTGGAAGTGGCTTCCAACAACCTGCCCGACCACGTGGTGCTTGACTACAAAGCATTCAATATGAAAGAATCCCAGAGAATTAACCTTCAATAAGAAGAAATATGTCATATTTCAAATCAATGATCTTCCTCCCGCTGGTGATGGCAAGCACTGGGATGGTATTTACCAGCTGCACCACCCCCGAAAGTCCCACCATAGACAAACAGGCAAGCAGGGAGACTGTAAACTTGTACAACAACCTGAAAGAGCTTTCTAAGCAACACATCCTGTTCGGACACCAGGATGATCCGGCCTATGGAATTGGCTGGGCTTATGAGCCGGGAAAGTCGGACTGCAAAATCACCGCTGGTTCCTATCCTGCAGTGTATGGCTGGGAACTGGGCGGCCTGGAACTTGGAAATGAGGAGAACCTGGACCAGGTTCCCTTCCATACCATGCGCGATCTGATTATCGAAAGCTATCTGCGTGGAGGCGTAAACACCATCAGCTGGCACGAATACAGTCCGCTCTCAGGCAATGACTCATGGGCCGACACCAGGGATACAGTAAATCCAACGGTAAAAGCCATTCTTCCTGGTGGTACCCATCACGATGTATATAAGGAACACCTGGATAAAGTGGCCGATTTCCTTCTTTCACTTCAGACACCGTCAGGCCTTATGGTCCCTGTGATATTCAGGCCGTTTCATGAGAATACCGGCGACTGGTTCTGGTGGGGAAGAAAACACTGTACTGCAGAGCAGTATAAGGCGCTATATCAATTCACAGTTCAATACCTTAAAGACGAACGCCAATTGCACCATGTGCTTTACTGCTACTCGCCTGCCCAAAGCAATGTCAATTCACGGGAAGACTTTTTAATCAGATATCCGGGAGATGACTTACGTTGATATTCTTGGATTTGACCAGTACGGGATAAAATCCAATGAGAAAAGTGGGGAGACGGCCATTTTACTGATGGAGGTACTGGCAGACCTGGCAACAGAAAGAGATAAACTTTATGCCTTCACCGAGACCGGGGATTTCGGACTCAAAACTGAGAACTGGTTTACACAGCACCTGCTTCCCGTCCTCAATGCCAATGAAAAAACCCGTGGTATTGCCTATGTGCTGGTTTGGAGAAATGAAGAGCGCCAGGTGGACCACTTTTTTGTCCCCTATGAAGGCCATGCCCAGGCCGAAGATTTTAAGACATTCCGGGCAAGCGATCTGATTCTGTTTGAAGATGACCTGCCCAGAAATCTCTACAAATGAAGCTTCCCCTGACCTGCCTTTTTTTGCTTTTTATTTTTTCCATTGTTGGATGCAGCAATGCTGACAGAGCGGTTCAACAGTTACCCAATGTGGTGATCTTCCTTTCCGATGACCAGGGCTGGGGTGATTTCAGTGTGTCCGGGAATACACAGATAGAGACTCCCAACATAGACGGACTGGCTGAGGATGGTGCGGTTTTTAACAACTTTTATGTGGAAGCAGTATGTTCTCCCACCAGGGCTGAACTGCTCACCGGCAGGTACCATCAAAGGGGAGGCGTCTACAGTACATCAGCCGGAGGTGAAAGACTTGACCTGGATGAAACAACCCTGGCCGATGTATTCAAGGGTGCAGGCTATAAAACGGCTGCCTATGGCAAATGGCACAACGGGATGCAGCCACCCTACCATCCCAACTCCAGGGGCTTTGATGATTATTATGGTTTCTGTTCCGGTCACTGGGGCAACTATTTCAGTCCCATGCTGGAGCACAATGGTGAAATCGTGCAGGGTGAAGGCTTCCTGGTGGATGACCTCACCAACCATGGAATCCAATTCATTGAGTCCAACAGGGATAAGCCATTTCTACTCTACCTCCCCTTCAATACCCCCCACAGTCCCATGCAGGTTCCGGACAGGTGGTATGAAAAATTTGCGCAAATGGACATTACAATGCCTGCCACCAATGCAGAGGAAGAGGACATTGAGTTTACAAGGGCAGCACTGGCCATGTGCGAGAACATCGACTGGAATGTGGGTCGTGTGCTGGATAAGCTGGAGGAGTTGGGAATAGCTGAAAATACAATTGTCCTTTACTTCAACGACAACGGCCCCAACAGCTGGCGCTGGAACGGGGGAATGAAAGGGCGCAAGGGATCCACCGATGAAGGGGGTGTCCGCACACCCCTGTTTGTGAAGTGGCCGGCAAAAATTAAGAAGGGTGTGCATGTGGAAGAGATTGCCTCTGTGATTGATTTGCTTCCTACGCTGACCTCCCTCGCTGGCATTGAACATCACATCCAGAAGCCACTGGATGGAGTCAGCCTGCAACCTTTGTTGCTGGAAGATGATCCTAAGTGGGAGGAACGGTACATTGTCAATCAATGGGGAGGAAAGGTCAGCGTGAGAAGTCAAAAATTCAGGCTCGATGCAAATGGGGCACTATTCGATATTGAGAATGACCGGGGCCAACACGTGGATGTGAGCGCTCAGTGGCCCGAAATATATGCAAACCATCTGGAAGCAAAAGCTGCCTATATGAGTGATGTGGCTTCTGAGTTGCCTGAAGCGGATTTGCGTCCCTTCCCCATCGGGTATCCGGATGCCACTTTTACCCAATTACCTGCAAGGGATGGGATTGCGCATGGTCAGATCAAGCGTTCCAACAGGTGGCCCAACTGCTCCTTCTTCACCAACTGGACCCACCTTGAAGACAGCATCACATGGGATGTGGAGGTACTGGAGCAGGGAGATTTTGAAGTAACTTTGTACTATACGTGTCCGGAGGGAGATGAGGGCTCGCTGTTTCAATTAACCCTTGAAGATCAAAGCGTGGAAGGGAGGATTGAAACTGCCTTTGACCCGCCTTTGAGAGGGATGGAAAATGACCGGACTACGGGACGGGGAGAATCCTATGTGAAAGATTTCAAAGCCCTGAACCTGGGGGTGATGCAGCTTGATAAAGGTCCTGGAACTTTAAGCCTCAGGGCACTTGAAAAACCAGGCCGGACCGTCATGGATTTCCGGTTGCTTATGTTTGAAAAAAAATAAATCTAAACAATGATGAAGACCTTTAAACTTGCTACAATCCTTATCCTGATATGTGGTCCGCTTTTTTCGCAGGCCAATGGTTTTTTTGATGATTTTGAGGATGGAAGCTTAGATACGCTATGGAACAGCGCCATCCACACCCTTTGGAAAGCCGACCCCCCGGCCACATTCGGGATCACTGAGACCGGCGGGTTCTTGAACATTGTTTACAACCGTTCTGCAGAGAGTGGTGCATGGGACAATTTCAATTTTACCCCACCCGAGCCCATCGATGTATCCAACAATCCGATGATTACCCTGAAAATCAAATCGGATGTGCCCACTACCTTCACGGTCAAGCCCATCTATTCCAATGAGAATGATGGCTGGATTCCCAAAGATATTCCGGGGGACAATGCCTGGCATGTGTACACATATGAACTGACAGCATCAAACTACAACGGAGGGACATCTCACCACAATTTATCTCTACCTGGATGGCGGTTCCACCGAGTTGAAATCGGGCCTGGTTCAATTTGATGATTTTCAAATTGCAGGCTTTTCCATCAACATCAACAATCTGCAGGCCACCCTGGTCGATTCCGAAAGCATCGACCTTTCACTGGGAATCAGACGGTGCCGGAACATACAGATCATTACAACATCTACAGAAGTACAGAAATGTTATTTTCAGCCGATTCCCTTACCAAGATAGGGGAAAGCACCGAAACCCTGTACCATGATACCGGTCTGACCAATCACACCACCTACTATTACAAGGTAACAGCTACAGATACAGATGGAAGAGAACATAGTCCCGCTGAGGTTAGTCTGCGCACCGCCACCCCGGGGCCAGTCCCTTCCATCGAGATAGCCAGCGAGAATGCCAATCCTGTGGACACATATGAGAAATATGAGCTGGTATTGGATGCTGGAGGATGCCACCTTCACAAATCCATACAACCCGGAGGAGATCGATCTGTACGCGTGGTTCTACTCCCCCAATGGTGATTCTGTGAAGATGAATGGCTTTTATGACAACTACCAGGGAGCAGACCTGTGGAAAATACGGTTTGCTGCCAACCAGGCTGGATCCTGGGAATATCAGGTTTTTGCCACCGACGTGGACGGAACAGGAACGAGTGATCTGCATAGCTTCACTGTCTAGAATCCGATAACAAAGGCTGGCTGCAAATCTCGCCCGACAATCCCAATTACTTCATGCATGACAACGGATCAAGCTTTTACGGGGTATCCGTATACTATCCCTGGGGGGTCACTGAAAACGGACTGGATGAATTTGCAGCGGTGAATGGCAACTTCTTTGGATATTGGGATTGTACCTTTGACGGCAGCGGAAACGGTGGTGGAAGGTACATGCTCGAATCCATGGAATCCGGCCTGGGGAAATATGACCAGCGGAAAGCAGCCCGTATCGATGAAGTACTGACCTGGGCCGATGCCAGGGAGATGAAGGTGATGCTGGCCATGTGGGCACATCCCTACCTGAGAATAGACGGCATTCCATGGGACGACGGGTCAATGGCTTTCACACAATCCCTACAGCAGTATCGTGGAACCTGAAGAATTTTTCACCGACAGCCTGGCCTGGGCCTACCAGGAGAAACACTACCGCTATATGATCGCCACGGTGGGGCTACAGCCAGGCTCTGGGCATCTGGGAGATCGTCAATGAGATGCACGGAACCACGGGGTGGGTCAGAGATCAGGAGTCATCCCATGAAGTGGGTGGAAAAAGTACACAGCCTATTTCAAGGAGAATGATCCCATTCCAGCGTGCCACCACCGCATCATTCGGAGGCAGAGATGGTACTTCACACCATTCGGAAAATGACAAACTGGGGGATATCCCCAATGTCCATTTCTATGAGCTGCACGGATGGCCCAATCCCATATCCTGACAACCTGGTCCGGAGCGGCCTGACCAATATGGTCAATGAAGCAAGAAAACTAAAAAGCACAGGAGAACGTCCTGCGTTCATGGGCGAGGCCGGGTATACCAACATGCTGGCAGATGCCGGTCTCGGAAGCGTATACCTGGGAGATGCATAACACCTTCTGGGCGGGACTGACCAACGGACTGGCCTCGACCCCTTTCTGGTGGGATTTTACTTCACCAGAGATCCTTACTCCTGAGCGAATGCTACATTACCAGTACTTCAATAATTTTGTATCTGATATTGATTTTGCACACCTGGCCCTTGAGCCAACAGAAATATTTGCAGAGGATGCTGACGGGTATTTCATGGGTGAAGCATACTGGCGGCTTTGGCTGGTTAAAAAATTACGAAGATGTTTCCATATCCCAAACCCCCTTCTATATATCTGACACAGAACTAAGCAATGGGACTTATCTGCTCGAATGGTTCAATACCTGGACCGGTGAATATATCGATACGGATACTGCCGTTGGTGTGCAGGGGATTTCCTGGGGAGATGTGACAGGTGTTATTGATAAAGAGGATGTGGCATTCAAATTGGGCAGACTCGACGGCGGTGCTGCGGCCATCCAGGTGGAGCTGGCACTGATTAAAAAAGACACGCTGATTCCGGGCGATCAACCATGGCTTCCCAAGGTAGCCTCAACCATCTACAGGATTGTATGCTGCGTGACCGATGAAAACAACATGCTGGATATTGCTTTCAACGGTCCGGTTGACATCGTGATGGATGGAGAGGGACAACCCGATCCCTTCACCCTCCAACTCCAACAGGGAGGTGTCGTTTTTGACTACCATCGCTCCGGCTCATCTCCTGCGACCGTCACAGCTACCGTGGACGGATTGGGTAAAGCTGTCCTCAATATAGAGGGTATGGTTGGAATTGAAGAGCGTGAAGCACTCCAACCAGCTGGCGGATTTGAACTGATGGAGAACTATCCAAATCCTTTCGATCAAAGCACTCGCATTGCGTATGTTTTATCAGAAAATGCACGGATAACACTCTCTGTATACAATGCACAGGGCAAGTTGATGGAGACACTCGTGGAAGATTATAAAACAGCAGGGAAACACGAGGCCATATGGAATGCGGGAGACTACCCTGCCGGTATCTATTTCTACAGGATGGGTAACGAACACCTCTCCATCACAAAGCGTTGTATATTGCTTAACTAAAGACAAACCATTCAGATGAATAAAACTTACTTTCTATCACTCATTTCAATCGTCATCGCCTCTTCCATGTCAGCCCAAACTGTTTCTCTCGATAACGGCAAAGCCAGAATGGATCTGAAATTAAACGGGGGAACCATCACCGAGTTCAGCCTCAACGCCGTGGATGTAAATCCCATTCATGAATATGGTCATTTTATTTGTTTCGATCGCTGGGGCCCTTCATCTCCTGAAGACCTTGCTCTGGGTATTCCTTTTCACGGGGAGGCCTCAAAGGTTAAATGGACGCTTCACCAGGAAGCAGTAGCCAGAACTGGCTACCACTTTACTGAAATGTCCTGCTTCCTGCCCATCGTCAAACTGGGAATGAACCGGAAGATCTACCTGGACGCGAATTCATCGGTCTTCAAGGTGGTGGAAGAGATAGTCAACCACAATGATGCTCCAAAGGTGTTCAACCTGGTACAGCATCCCACCATAGGTGCGCCCTTCCTGGACCAAACCACCATCGTGGATACCAAAGTAGACAGCGGATTTTCGCAGGCTGGAACGCTGCCCCCAACGCCTGAAGAGGTATTAAAATGGCCCGATGCAGTGGTGGATGGTGATTCGACCGACCTGAGGTACCTGGCAGGTGATCACACCTGGGATGCAGCTGTAGTTTCATTCACCCAGGATGAAGATGACCAGTATGGATGGGTCACTGCTGTAAATCCTTCTCTGAACCTGATGGTGGGATATCTCTGGGACACTTCTGAATATCCCTGGCTAAATCTTTGGTTTAATTTGAGAAACAACAAACCCTTTGCCAGGGGATTGGAATTTGGCTCCACCGGGCTTCATCAACCATGGCCAACTGTACTGGAGATGGATTCCATACTCGGGAAGAAATTGTATGAGGAGCTTGATGTGGATGAAAAAGTAACAAAGTCGTACTATGCCTTCCTGTCAGAAATTCCTTCAGATTACAAAGGTGTGGAGTCTGTAAGCATTTCAGGGGAGGTGATCAAAGTGGAGGAGTACGGTGCCCATCCGGACAGAAGTATTGAACTGGAGATTGCCGGAATCCTGGCTGCCGAGACAGAAGTGATGGTGATCAAGGGCGGCGCATCCCATGGAGGCGGACTGGAGACCACCATCAACGGAGACACGACAGATACAGGCGAAAGAGCCCATCCCAATCGTATCTATGAGCTGGAAGCCGGAGAGGTCTATCACCAGTACGGACCCATTGTGGTGGATCATCCGGAAGGAACCATCACCATCCGGGGCCAGGATGGAGGAGCGAAACCAGTCATATTGAAAGATCCACAGGACGAAATGGAAATTGGAACCAACCTGATCAACAGCAGTCTGACCATTCAGAATGTACAATACCATGCCATGCAAACAGATGGAGCACAGGCCCTGTCCTGCTGGGAGATAAGCGGTGACAACCATCATCTCCTGCTTGAAGATTGTCTGATAGAGCACTGCGACATCAGCCTTTTTGATCTGAACCAGGTACAATCCGGCGCTGAGATCGTGATCAGGAACAGCTATTTCCGGGATCTGAACGCTTTCGATCAGTGGTGGGCTGCCAGGATTGTGGAGTGTAAGGTTCCTGTGGATACATTTATTTTTGAGAACAATACCGTATCGGGCGGGGGCCTTACCATTCTGGGCCAGGAGTGCCTGTTTGATTATTCGGTAATCAATCACAATACCTTCATCAACAACCACAAATATCCCTTTCTGAACCAGTACTGGAAGGAGGTCTATTTCACCAACAACCTTTTTGTGAATGCCAATATGGTCGGCGAAGATATGGAGAATGTGCTTACCGGAGGTTCGGATCCCGATGTTTTGCCAAAGGGCATTGTGGGTGTAGATGAAATAAACACCCACATTCGCATCCAGGGGAAATACCTGAATACAGATTCCACTGCCCTGACCGCGGAAGTGGATGAAATTTCCGATATCATCTTTTATGCAGCCGATAATGTGGTCACCTACAGTAGCTCACTGGATAACTATTATGATGGAACGGTGGATGGTGTATGGGATGATGCCCCTGCTTCCTACCTGACCTGGGGTGGAATGGAAGGTCCTTTCAAGGTCATCAATGTTCCCGGGATGTGGGTCAATGAAAGAACCCGGGAACTGATCACCGGATACAACAATATTGTTGATAAAAACAACAGCATCTATGAAATGACCGCAACAGAACTGGGCCTGGTAACCAACCCCCTGCCGCAGGATGCGGCGGATCTGTTTGTTCAGTGGAACAGGGTACAATGGGACGTTCCGGAAGTTGCCTTACCCACTGATTATTCGGCATACTATTTTGGTGACAACGATCCGAATACCATTCCAGGAGTGGAAACGGAAGATTCAGATGCCGGAGGGATCACCAGGATCTCAGATCTGATTGAAGATTTTTCCTTCACGGCCAACCTGGTCTCACAGAGTGATGGTCTGCGCATCGGGGCCCTCCACTGGAATGATGAGGCCTTTGACAGTGAGGCATCTTTATCCCTGATCAAGGCTGCTTATACAAGCACCGTATTGGGTATTTCTGATCCGATGATGACTCCTGAGTTGGTATTGACCAACTTTCCAAACCCCTTCACCTCCTCAACCACAATCAGGTATAGCCTTCCCTCGGAATCACATGTGAAGCTGGTTGTTTATGATATCTCAGGACGCATAATAAGCACCTTGGTAGATACACATCAGCCGGCAGGCCTCCATGTCAAACAATTCACACCCGATCAAGCTGTAGCCAGCACCTGTTACTGCATACTAGCTACAGACTACAGTACCGTAACGAGAAAAATGGTGTTATTATATTAAAGATCCTTTCCACAGTCAAGTAGACCAGGGGAGTTTCACCCCAAGCCTCTCACAGAACCGTACGTGACAGTCTCCCGTCATACGGCTCTTCCAGACAAACTTACGCAGTAAATCCATATTTCCAATGAACAAATGTATTCGGATACCACTTATAATACGTTTTAACCAGCCATAGGATTTAGCATAAGTTTTCAACTTATACTTCTTTCTCGCCCATTTTGCAATGCGAATATTCAGAAACCTGAATACCCGCTGCATCTCAGAGATGCGAAAATTTCCATAGTAATTGATCCAGCCTCGAATCTTAGGTGCGAGAGTGTTAGCTAAACTTTGGATATCATCAGAAACCCATTTATGAATAGCTAATTTTCTCAGCTCATCAGTGATCTTCTTTTGGCTTTTCATACTTATAGCTGGTCGAAATCCCCAAAACTTCTCCCCATTCGATTTCTCACAAAGCCTTGGTTTAAACGTAAATCCAAGAAAGTCAAAAGATACTGGGATATCCTTCCCTTCTTTGTAAAATCTTGCGGTTCGATAACAATAAACATCCTTGTTTTTTCAGGGTGTACTTCCAGTGAGTACCTTTTCAATCTTGCCTTAAGCTTATCCAGAATGAAGTTCGATTGCTCCATACTTCTTGTATGGATCACAATATCATCGGCATATCTCTCAAACACTATACGTGGCTGTGTATCTGCTAGCCATTGGTCAAATGCCTCATGCAGATAAAGGTTCGCTAACAATGGGCTAATAACTCCGCCCTGCGGTGTACCTTTGCTTCTTGTTTGCAACTCTCCGTTCTGCTTATACACTGGTGCTTTCAACCATCGTTCGCAATAGAGTAAAATGTGCTTCTGACTTGTGTGCTTCCGCAAAATCGCCATCATCTGTCCATGGTCAATGTTGTCAAAGAATCCTTTGATGTCAAGGTCTACCACATACCACCTTTCCCAACAGTTCTTAGCACATTGCTCTACAGCATCGTGGGCACTCTTGCCCGGTCGATAACCAAATGAGCTGGGATGAAATAAGGGCTCAACTATTTTCTCTAATTCTGCCCTTATAACTTCCTGTGCTACCCTGTCAAAAATGGTGGGTATACCCAACATCCTTTCTTGCCTTTTCCCTTTGGAATGGGCACTTCCTTTACCGGTGGCGGAAAATAACTCCCACTGGCAAGTCTGTTCCACAAAGGATACAGGTATTTACGTGGATTTGACTTTCAATCATTCCAATACTGACATGGTCTACTCCCATGCCTTTACCACCCTGTTTGATACGTTTCCACGCTGACCATACCTGTTCTTTACTTACTGGTTGTGTTTTTGTTTTTAACTCCTCAATCATCCTTCTTTTAAGTTGTTGCTCTTGTTAAAACCTGTCTGGTGAAGCCCTTTGCTCCATCCTCATTACAAGAATTTCATCACTACTACGGCTTCATCCGCCACCAACCGATGCATCTCTACTTTTGACCTCACGGGTTCTCCGCTTGTGTCGTTTCGATTTTCATCATCAGCTGGCTTCCACAGTTCCATAACCAAGCCCATATACAATTCCTGCTGCCTTTATGCCGAGTGCCAGTACAGGCAATTTATCTCTCAGGTAACCCCTGTACTTGTCCCGGGACAGACTAAGTTCCTCCGGTTTCTGACACTGTCTAAATCAATTTCGACACCTCATCGGACAGTTCACTTGCGTTCAGCTCTTGTATAAACACCTGAAGTGCTTCTTTCAGCATCCCTTTTCCCTATCCGCTCAACACCTTTATCCTTAGATAAAAGCACCGTAGGGCGGTTTGACAGGTACTCCTGATAGCCCCTGTCGGTGGTTCAACTCTGTAAGTCCCTATAAAAATCTGTTTGTTGTGAGTCCTCCTTGTTTACCCTTTATATAGGGCAAGGCTCGTTCCCTTCAGATAAACTGTGGTTTCTTACAGCCCACCATCTTGATTATAGTTCGCTGATTAAGTTGGTTGGTACAGTGTGCCTCTTGTACCCTTAATCAGCGCCTGTGCACACTTAATCTTTCACACACCGGACCGAATAACCGTCATTCTTATCACTTGGACTACTGCCAACAGAACCGTTATAATAAAGCATAAATCGCATCCAGGATTTTTCCGTATCACTTACAGTAGAGCTCCACCAGTAACCATCATTGCCCATGTTAACATATGATCCACTGAAGCTGCAACCCCCGCCTGGACGTGCTGTGAAGCCATAGCTATCAACTGCACCCGTATTGGGAGAGGTCCAATTTGCAGTACCAGTTTCCTTAAGTTTTCCTCCGGCAACACTTTCTCCTCCCAGGAAACTGGTCAAAGTGGTCCATTCTGTATGGCTGGGAACATGCCACCCGGAAGGACACAGTTTGCCTGTATTTACTGTGTACCAGTTATAAATTGCACCGTAGGTGTTCTTATAGGCTGCTTCATTGTTGTTATACCAGCAATATCCTGGTGTGGAGAGGGCTGCCCAACTGCCTGAATTAGTAACCAACGGAATAGATTCCCCGTCACTGTAATGCTTTACTTTCAGATTTTCAGCCAGCCACACCTGATTTCCAATCTGTACAGTGTTGTAGCTGTTTCCATCATAATCAGTAATGTTAGAACCATCCCACTGTGTTTTGAAAATTCGCTCATTGCCATACCCGGTAATACCTCCACTATTAGTGGCATAAGCTCTCACATAATAGGTAATATCCGGGATTAATGATGTTATTGAGCTTGTAAATGATCCTGTCCCCGTCCCATCCGTACTTTTCGTATTTGCAATAGTGGGAGCAGAAGAGATACTCAGACAACGCCCCGGGCAATAATTGACGCGCCTCCATCATCGAAAATATCTCCTCCACATACTGCTGAAGTTGAAGTTATACTGGATATACTGTTGGTAGTCAGAGATGGCGCATTAACCGGGCACGAAGAGGTTGTGAATTCATCCTGCGTCCCGTAACCTGTCCCAGCCGAATTTGTGGCATAGGCTCTCACATAATAAGTGGTGTTGCACTCCAATCCACTGATAGAACTTGTAAAAGTCCCTGAACCTGCTCCATCACTGGTCTGTAAATCCGCTGTTGTGGGTGATGGAGAGGTGCTCCAGCATACGCCGCGTGCTGAAACTGCATCCCCTCCGTCGTTCGTGACATTTCCACCACTCACTGCAGTGGTTTCAGTGATCGAATTTGCCAGCGTTGTGGTAACTGTCGGCAGACTGACCGGACAAGCAGCCGTTGTGAACTCATCCTGGTTTCCATAACCGGTCCCCGCCGAATTTGTGGCATAGGCTCTCACATAATAGGTGGTGTTGCACTCCAATCCACTGATAGAACTTGTAAAAGTCCCTGAACCTGCTCCATCACTGGTCTTTAAATCTGCTGTTGTGGGTGATGGAGAGGTGCTCCAGCATACGCCGCGTGCTGAGATTGATTCACCTCCGTCGTTTGTGACATTTCCACCACTCTCTGCAGTCGTCTCCGTAATTTCACCGACCGGAGTGGTAGTAACTGTTGGGAGATTAGCAGGGCATTCAGAGCTTGTGAACTGTTCCTGCTCTCCATAACCGGTTCCCGACGAATTTGTAGCATATGCTCTCACATAATAGGTGGTGTTGCACTCCAATCCATTGATAGAACTTATAAAAATCCCTGATCCTGCTCCATCACTGGTCTTTAAATCCGCTATTGTGGGTGACGGAGAGGTGCTCCAGCATACGCCGCGTGCTGAGATTGATTCACCTCCGTCGTTTGTGACATTTCCACCACTCTTTGCAGTTGTCTCCGTAATTTCACCGACCGGAGTGGTAGTAACTGTTGGGAGATTAGCAGGGCATTCAGAGCTTGTGAACTGTTCCTGCTCTCCATAACCGGTTCCCGACGAATTTGTAGCATATGCTCTCACATAATAGGTGGTGTTGCACTCCAATCCATTGATAGAACTTATAAAAATCCCTGATCCTGCTCCATCACTGGTCTTTAAATCCGCTATTGTGGGTGACGGAGAGGTGCTCCAGCATACGCCGCGTGCTGAGATTGATTCACCTCCGTCGTTTGTGACATTTCCACCACTCTTTGCAGTCGTCTCCGTAATTTCACCAACCAGAGTGGTAGTAACTGTTGGGAGATTAGCAGGGCATTCAGAGCTTGTGAACTGTTCCTGCATTCCATAAGCAGTCCCTACCGAGTTTGTTGCATAGGCTCTCACATAGTAGGTCGTATTACAATCCAATCCACTGATTGAACTCGTAAAGGCTCCGGGGCCTGCTCCGTCAGTGCTCTTTTTATCTGATACTGTCGGATTGGGTGATGTACTCCAGCAAATTCCCCTGGCCGTAACTGATGAATTCCCTGTGTCGGTGACATTTCCACCACTCTCTGCAGTCGTCTCCGTAATTTCACCAACCGGAGTGGTGGAAACGGTGGGGAAACTAGGTCCTGATGTGGTAAATGACTTCTCCTTTCCATATGCAGTTCCAGCGTTGGTGATTACATATGCACGCACGTAATACACTGTACTTGAGCTAAGCCCGGAGATTGTACTTGAGAAAGTTCCATTAGATTCTTTTCTACCCAATTGTGTGACCTCTTCTGAAGTTGTAGGATTATTTGCTGAGGACCAGCAAAATCCATGCTGTGTAATGGCTTCCTCCCCAATATTTACCACAGTCCCGGTTAACGCATATTCCTGATTATTTAGTGCTTCAATTTTATCCGTTGTGAACACAAGGATTGATGTAGGTTCAAATCGCTGACAGGTATGGAATACTGAAATAAGAATTGCAATTCCAATAAATCCCAGAAAAGCAAAGGAGGATGGTATTGTCTTTCTGTTAATCATTTAGGCTTAAGACTTATTTCTTTTTTAAAAAGATAAAATCGCCTCCTTCATCTCCCACATTGCGTATCTCACCAAATTGTGGGATTGCATCACTGTTATTAATGACTGCTATTCTAAAGCTACTGAAAAGTTGCTCAGAAGAAAGATATGTATCCTTGTTATCACTCAATCGCTCAATCAGATACCTTGTAAAAGAACTTTTGTCAGGCACTTCAGTTAACGAACCGCTCGTCATAGCCTTTCTGCTGGGCAACTCATACAAAACCTCATATGCACGGTCCTGATTTGGGAAACCTGATCTTGTTTTGAAAATTGAACCAGCAAAGCATGCATCAGTAATCAGGAGCGTATGTTTAGAGTCTATCATCTTCAGATAATCCACAAGAGTACTATTCCGAAACCAGTTTGCAGTCGTGGATAGGTATGCATCTGATGGCAACCAATATCCAACATTTGCTTTTTCGTCCCAGTGCCCGTGCCCTGCATAAAATATCAGAACATTATCCTCCGGGGTAACCTTACTGGCCAGCCTATCCAGTGCAAAAACAAGATCATCTCTCTCGGGATTCTTAAGGAGATCAACATCAACACTTTGGAAGGTGTAGTTTGCCAGCAAAGTTTCATAAAATCTCTCTGCGTCCTTGATTGGATTGTCAAGATCGGGCAGGTTGGGATCAGCATATTCATTTATCCCTATAACAAGACCATAGTACCTGGATACTGTATTAATCTTGTCTGCCAGGGTAACAACCGGAGGATCATATTTAATGGTAAGAAACAGTTCCTGAAGATTGTCTTTGAAATCTGTAGCGACCAATCGTATCTTGTTTTCCCCGGGGGAGAGAGCTATTGTGGAAGAAAACATCCCCACTTCATTGATATTTCTGATATCAGAAGCGACCGAAACAAACTTGACACCGCTTGGATCCTTCACCTCTCCAATGATATCCAATTCATCTTTGTCTGTGTGATAAATTTCGTCTAAGGATATATTTGGTGTCACAAGTGTAATGGAAGGGGGTTCTGTATCAGGAATGTTGTTAATTAGGATTCTGGCAGCCTTACTTTCCACTTCCTGACTATAAAGTATGCCGGTAGTCCGAATGATCATCCATATGATTAAAAATGAAAACTTACACAGGTAACCAATTCGTTTCATGACGATCAATTAGAACAAGTATGAAATGCCAATTAATGGTGTACCAGATAAAGGATCTATATTACTCCTGAAAGAGATTCCTTTCATTTGACCAATCAAAGGTGACTTCTTAAGGTCTGAAGTGCCTAAAATTGTCCAGATGAAATCAGTTGCCCAGATGGCAGCTGCAGTATAAGCCAGAACTTCTGATAGGTTGTCCTGCTTAACCGACTTATCAAATGCCTCGCTGACATCATTTATGTCATCAAGGTTTTCAATAGAGTTAAAGGTATTTACTGCTCTCTGATTGAGAACAATCGAAGTGATTATACAACCATATCCTGCAACCCCTTTCACCCAGTGCGGATTTCCAGTAATTCTTGATAAACCTAAACCCGGAAAGACAAGTGATTGTAAAACTATGGCAGTACGTCCATATTCCTTTACATTATCCTTTGTCGTTGACTCCTTTCCAGAGACAGGCTTTACAGAATCCGGTTCTTTCTTCTCTTCCTCCTGTCGTTCTTCCTCGGCTGGATGAACAACCAGAGGTTCCGCAGTAGTTGTTAGCTTGGCACTTATCTTGATTAGCAGGTAGGCATTGATAAACACATTGTCTGCTTCAAAATTCCACGACACATGCTTGTTCTTCCCTCCGCTTACATTCTCTCCCACATCACCTTCAAAGCTTGATGCACTTATTGTAGTACCTTCCTCATCTGTAATAATAATACTTATGGAAAACTTATCTTCCGGAGCACTATCCAATATATCATACGAGATGAGAAGCCTATTTCCAAGTAGGTTGAGTCTGGGCTCAGAAACATCAAAAGATGTTTGCGCATGGCACAGCGGATCAGCTAGAATGAATATTATGACAAGCAGGTATGAAAAAGTCTTTCCCATAACAAGATCTGCTAACTGTTCATAGTACCGAAAGGTAAATCGTTTTTTTACTCAAAATTATTACCTGACCGATAGATAAATATAGCAAGAGACAGTGTAAGTCCCAAATATCACTAAAAAGAATACAATCAAAGTACTCGTTGTCAGGACCATCCAATCAAGGACTGCCCTTTTCTGCATTCGGTCTTTTACACAACGAATACCAGAAAATTCTCAGGTCAAAACATAATTATACTCACCAGTAATCGTTCCAAAAGAACTATATCATGGGCTCCCAGCCAGGCTCGTACTCCCGTCCCCATAGTTTCATGGCATCACGGTCGAACATCCTGTCCGGTGGTATCATCAATATCAAATCCTCTGCCAATGCGGTATGCGATGTTGGAATAGTGAACCATGGCCATGGTAATGACGCCATCTGATATGGGAGCAGTTAAGTTTGCCCTTGCCCCGAATCGCATCAAAGAGGTTCACGACATGTGCGGTTGACATATCTCCACCACCACCCAGTGCAGTCCCTGATTCGTTGGACGCAGATGCATTGTCTTTCATCACCTTTCCTTTACGGTCATACAGGGTGTAGCCTCTCCCGATCTACAAAAACTGTTCCTTCACTTCCATATATAATGGTTCCCCGCTCGACACCATAAGTACAATATCCGGTCCGGCTTTTGCCGTCCCACTCAATGACCTTATTGCCGGCAAAACGGAATGTAACTTCCATGTCGTCATACATTTCCCAACCATCATCAACAAACTGACGTTTGTCAGCTTCCACATCTACACGGATGGGATAATCCACCTGCAGCGCCCAGCGGGCCACATCAAACTCATGTGTTCCATTGTTTCCCGATTCGGCAGTTCCATAATCCCAGCCATACCAGTGCCAGTTATAGTCCCAGGTTTCCTGCGGTATATTCCCTGCGTGGAGCAGGTCCCTGGAAAAGTTCCCAGTCCAGGCCTTCACGCACCGGAACTTTTTTCTGCACAGGGACCTCACCCCGGCCGTTGGTATAGAAAGCAACGGCCTTGTAGGGAGTTCCTATGACTCCCTCATGAATCTCTTTGATGATCTCAATGGTATGATGGGAAGAGCGCTGTTGCACACCCATTTGAACTTCCTTTCCATATTTCTCCTGAGCAGCTACAATACATTCATTTTCCTGCATGTTATGCGTGCCAGGCTTTTCCACGTACACATGCTTGCCTCCGGCCACAGCCATAATTGCCCCCGGGGCATGCCAGTGGTCGGGAGTGGCATTAATAAGCACATCCACCTCCGGATCGGCAATGACCTTACGAAGATCATTCTCCAGTTTCGGATTATTTTTAATGTGCTTTGAAAAAACACCTGCAGCTGCTCCCGCTGACTTTTCATCACATCACACAGGTAGAGCAATTCCACATTGTTCTTCTTTTCAGCAATGGGAGGAATAAATGCCCCCAGCCTTCGACCCAGGCCGGCGATGCCAATATTTATCCTGTCATTGGCACCCAATGATCCTGCCATAACTCCTGGGCGGACATTCCCATGGCGAATTCGCCAACTGCCATGCCGGCTGCTCCGGCTGTCACCTTTCTTGATAAAATTTCTTCTGTCTGAACTCATTTCAATTCTGGTTTATATGGTTTTAAAAAACATGTATGCAAGTTAATATTGTTTTTTCAAAGTTCTCCTGATAAGGGTGAGTGGCCCACTGATACAATCAGGAAAAGGTAGAGTGACAGATCCAGTCCTCAAGGACCCCACATGATCGGGTACAACACCTGCCAGGGAAAGCAGATAGGTGAAAAGGCCAGGAAAGAGATCAGGATAATCCCTTTGGCGGGTTTTGTCTTTTTAATCACTGCCATCAGCACAATGGGGGCCATCATGGCCGTACCGGTAAAACTGACCCGGGCCAGCAGGGCCAGCTCATCGCTCATCAGGGTGGAGAACACCATGACCACAGCCGCAAAAAAGAACAGGGATATGCGGGTAATGCGCATGGCCTTTTTCTCTTCACCTTGAAGCAGGGAGCGCAGTTCATTTCCCAGGGCAAAGATCTGGGCATTGGTGGTGGAAAGGCAGGCTGCAAACAGACCCACAATGGCCAGGGCAGCCACCGGGGCAGCCTGATCAAACAGCAGGGCCTGGGAAAGAAACTCCGAAGCCGGAACTCCCGGATATTTCACTGCACCATACATCCCAATAAAAATGGTGGGAGCGATCACCAGGATGGCAAAAATACCCACCGCATAAGCCATCTTTCTCATGGAGGCCAGGTCCTTGATCACCACCAGCCGGGTGGTCAGCTGAGGCTGGGTCACAGGGATCATCACCACGGCAATCATGGAGCCCAGCAGGAACTGCCAGGAAAATAGTCCTTTGGGACCCGGGGTGGAGAGCAATTCAGCATTTACTTCTTCAACGGCTTTGAAACAGGTCGGGTACATTTCCAAAGGCGGCAATGCAGGTGCCCCCGATAAGCCAGATCACCAGCAGCAAGATAAGTCCCTGGATGGCATCGCTGTAAACAATGGCTTTTAGTCCCCCGATCTCGGCATAGACCAGCATCATCACCACCATGATCAGTGCCCAGACCCAGGAAGGCAGCATGCCGGGAAAGGCAGCCTCCAGGAAAATGGAGATGCCACGGATCTGGATGGCCACATAAGGGATCAGGAAAATAAAGGCACTGGCAAACATGGCCACACCTGCCCATTTTGTTCCATAGGAAGATACCATCAGTCCGGCCACTCCCTGGAAATTATGCTCCTTGGCTTTTTTTCTCAGCAGGTAGCCCGAACCAGAGAATAAAAAAGACCATGACCCCGTCCGAAAAGGCCAGGAAGGTCCAGGCCCCGATGCCATGGTTCCGGAAAAAATCGGGCATGCCCATAAAGGTAAAGGCGCTGAACAGTGCTGCGGAAAAAGTCAGAAAACCCAGGATGGGACCAATGCTTTTTCCGGCAAGCATAAACTCTTCGGCAGAACGGTTGCGCCGGTAGGACTTCCAGGATGCAAATGCCAGAAGGGCAAAAAATATTCCGAAGAAAATATAGATCCAGGTTTTCATGATTCCTCCTCCCCTTCATCACTGCCCGGATGGACTTTTGCTCCGATATAGGTCAGAACCACCAGTGCCACTGTCACAAGAAAACTCGTCCACAGGGAGTAGGGAAGACCAAAAATCATGGGTTTATAGACCCCACTGGGGATCATCAAAGGCGTATAGCCCAGCTACAATCAGAACCAGCACCAGGATGGTACAGATTCTCCAGTATTTTTTGTCTCTTTTCATAATCTTGGAATGCTTAGTCCGCCGTCGGCCATAATCACTTCTCCGGTGGAGTAAGGGAACAAGCCTTTCACCAGGGCCAGTACAATTTTCCCGATATCGGAGGGTTGTCCCCACCGTTTCTGAAGGCTTAGTCCTTCCTCGAAAAGCTTGTCATATTTCTCTTTAACACCTGCGGTCATATCGGTTTCAATCACCCCGGGCCGCACTTCATACACGGGTATATCATATTCCCCCAGTCGCACAGCAAACAGCTGGGTCATCATGCCCATTCCTGCTTTGCTGACACAATACTCTCCCCGGTTCACAGAAGCTACGGTAGCTGAAATGGAAGTGATATTGATGATCGATCCAAAGAAATCAGCGTCCGCCTTTTTCTGCTCCACCAGCCAGTTGGCCACGGCCTGACTCAGGAAATAGGGTCCCTGCAGGTTGGTTTTCATCACATACTCAAAACTCTCCTCGGTGGCTTCAAGAATATCCTTTCGCTCCTTTGGGGCCACGCCGGCATTGTTCACCAGGAAGTTGAGCTGTCCGCATCTCCTTCCGTATCTTCTCCAGGATGGATTCCCTTCCTGACTTCTGGCTGATGTCCCCCTGGCAGTAGATGACCCGGATCCCAAAAGCCCTGAGCTGATCCAGGACCTCCGTGACCTGTTCTTCGGGCCGGACACCGTTGATGGCCAGATCGATTCCCTCCTTGGCCAGTTCCATGGCTATCCCCAGGCCAATGCCCCTGGATCCCCCGGTAATAAGTGCTGTTTGTTTCATTGTTGCCATATTCATTAGATTTCCGGCAGATCCACCCATGCCTTTTTGTCCCAGCTTTCCAGGCCTTTCTCAGCAAGCTGTACACCTTTGGCCCCCTCTTTCAGATCCCAGGGAAAAGGTTCATCCTTCACCACATGTTTTAGGAAAAGTTCCCATTGAACTTTAAATGCATTTTCAAATACCTCCTGTTCCGGGACCTTTGACCATCCATCATAGAAGTGAATGGGCTGTTCAATATCCGGATTCCAGACAGGTTTGGGGGTATTTCCGTAATGCTGGGTGTAACACTCCCGCAATCCGGCCACCGCCGAACCCTTGGTTCCATCCACCTGGATGGTAAGCAGGTCATCCCGCCTGACGCGCACACACCAGGATGAATTGAAATGGGCCACAATGCCTCCCTCCAGCTGAAAAGTGGCATAGGCTGCATCATCGGCTGTTGCTTTGTAAGCATTGCCCTGCTCATCCACCCGCTCCTTGATATGGGTGGCTCCCAGACAGGATACGGCCTTGAACCTTCCCAAAAATATTGTCCAGCACATACCTCCAGTGGCACAGCATATCCACGATGATGCCCCCATCATCTTCCTTCCGGTAGTTCCAGGAAGGCCGCTGGGCAGGGACGGTATCACCCTCAAATACCCAGTAGCCAAATTCGCCCCGCACCGAGAGGATCTCCCCAAAAAATCCTTTTGCATCAAGCGCTTCAGTTTCAGCATGCCGGGCAGCCACAGTTTATCCTGAACCACACCATGCTTCACCCCTGCCTTCTCACAGAATTCATACAGATCATAGGCTGTTTTGAAATCAGATGCCGTGGGTTTTTCACAATAAACATGCTTCCCGTTTGAGGCCGCCAGCTTCACTGCTTCTGCCCTCCTGCCGGTGGTCTGGGCATCAAAATAGATGTCATAGGCAGGGTCGCTGATCACACTGTCCAGGTCGGTGGTGTATTTCTCAACACCCGACAATTCACTGAGGGCTTTCAGTTTGGCTTCATTGCGACCCACCAGAATGGGATCGGGCATAATGCACTCGCTGTCGGAAATCTTCACTCCTCCCTGCTTAATGATCTCCACAATGGAACGCAGCAGATGCTGGTTTTTACCCATTCTGCCGGTGACACCGTTCATGATAATTCCTACCCTGTGTATCTTCATATTCATAAGCATTTAGCTATGTTTGAAATATGCTTCTACAATCTTATCCAGGAACTTTGTCCTGATCTCCCTCCCAGACCTGGTCGAGAATATCTCCACCTCATTGAAATCCTGAGAAACCGGCCTCTTCAACCCAGGTCCTGATCTGTTTCAAGGGAATACATCCCTCCCCCATCAATCCCCTGTCCAGGAGCATATCTGCGGTGGGCACATTCCAGTCACAGATATGATAGGCAAAGAGATTGTTGTTTTTCCCGCATCTTTTGATCTGGTTTTCCAGATCCTCATCAAACCACAGATGGTACACATCCACAGCAACACCCAGAAAATCATCATTAAAATACTCGGCCATATCATTGGCCTGCTTCAGAGAGGTGATGGCTGAACGGGTATCTGCATACATGGGATGCAGGGGTTCAATGGCCAGTTTTACATTGAGTTTCTGGGCCACCGGAAGAATGGCTTCAATTCCTTCCCTGATCTGATCCCTGGAAATCTGAAGGGATTGTCCCGGTTCTGCACCACATACCAGCACCAGCATGGGAATCTCCATTTCTGCAGCTTCCTGCAGCATCTTGATGTTATCTTCAATGGCCGCTTCCCGCTTTCCCTTTTCCAGGCAGGAAAAAATCCACCCCTCACATAGGAGACCGGAGTCAGGTCATTTTCTTTCAAACACTTGACCACGTTTTGTGATCCAGTCCCTCCACCGCATCCCTCCAGATGGAGATCCCTTTCACACCCAGGGCTGCATATTTGGCACAGGCTAATCTCAAAGTCCAGGGGTTTGGTGGTGATGGTATGGATGCACAGTTTATCCAGGTTTTTTGATCTCCGATGCCATGTGATCTCTTATTTAATCAGGCTGGGATCCACACAGCCGAAAAAGGTATAGTAGTTTTCATTCTTCGCTATTCTTGAAAGATAGAGGGCTGCCTCCCGCATGTGATAATCGCCCCACATGCTCGATTCGCCATAGGCCGCACGTCCTTTGTCCGGTTTATGATCCCATGCATTGGGTTCATGATAGATGGTGTGCAAGCAGGATTCCCTGGTGCTGGCATCTGTACTCAGGTAGGGTTCTTCCAGAAGGGTATCCATCACCGTCAAACCCGCCTGCCAGTATTTTTTACTCAGGTCCGGATCCTTCTTTTCCAGGTACCTGCCCAGGCGAAGCAATCCCTGTGCCCCAATGGCTGCAGCTGAGCTGTCCACAGGTTCATATGCATTAAAGGGATCGGCTTTTTTATCGAGGAGACTTTTCAATTTTATGAATGGCGGGTGCCCCGGTATCCCAGTAAGGGATTCCATCTAGGGGCGTGTTGTCGATGATAAAAGTCACAGGTTGCCATGGCCGCCTCCAGCATAAAATCCGCTAATTTCACTTTTGCCGCCATATGCTTCCAGCGAGTCCTCCGGCAACAGTTCCATCAGTTCCAGTTCCTCGGCAAATCCACACATGGCCCAGGCCAGACCACGGGTCCAGGTGGTATATCCACTGAATCCCTGCTGCGCATTGGGACAACGGAAATTGCCATCATTCACATTGAAGATGCTCTCATGGGCGGTTCGTCCCCGCACATCATAGCCATCCCTGCCCTTTCCATAATAGACCGAATAATCTGCTGTGGCTTTTGCATGCTGAATGGCCCTTCCCAGCAGGTCGATCTTCTCATCCCCTTCACCCTGGAAGACATGTCCCAGCAGGTGGCTCACCATAAGCACCCGAACGGTGCGAATGGTATCCACGAACAGGGAATGCGGACCGTTGAAGGAGTAGATGAATCCCCCCTCCCTGGTGTCTTGTCCATCGGGCCGCCTGCACAGCACCACTTACTTTCAGTGCCAGTTCATAGAAATGCTTCTCCCAGTCGTTCCCCGGGATTTTCCCTTCCTGCATCAGCCGGAGCAGGTTGCCATAGGTACTGACATTGTTGAACCCATGATCGTGTACACCCATATGACTCACATGGGGAGCCATCAGTTTGAGGGTATTCTCCTTCCCGTAATTCAGAAACCAGGGATCACCTGTAACATCGAATTGCAAAATGGAAGAACCATACTGAAATCCCTGGGTCCATTCGGTCCAGCCACGGGTGGAGTATTTCCCATCCACAGTAAATACAGGAGAACCCTTGGCCGGGTCATACTCCTGATTTATCAATTTGATTTTTTCTCCGGAAAGTGTCCAGAATTTTTCCAGTTTTTTCTGGAATTGTCCTGGCTGTAAATCAAAGTCAATTTTCATCATTCATGCTTGTCATACCAAAACCAATCCATCTGTATAATCCGGTCGGGCCCAGCACAACTGGTGCGGACCTGCATAGGGAGCCAGGCGGGTTTCCAGGGCCTGGAGGTCAAAGGGATTGACATCTGTTGCACTAAATTCCTGTGCCAGACGGATGTTTTCTTTCAGCTGTTTGTTCCCGATGTGGCCCACAATCATGGAAGATACACCCTCCAGGGATAAGCCATAATTGTATAGTTCTCTTGGTGTGGCCACCTCTCCTGCCAGGTTCCGCATGATTTTCATCCCCAGCACCCCTGTGTTCTGTTTCCTGGCTGCCGGCAGAGCGATCTCCGCATAATTTCCATATTGGGTCGGGTTAAAGGCAAGCAGGGCCACATCCACATCCAGTTTTTCAAGCATTTCCCTGGAGCGCTCAGCGCTGGACATGCTTGAGAATCCGATAAATCTGTGCGATTCCTGCCTTTTTAATGTCCTGCATCTCCTTGTATATCCCCTTTTCAATCTCGCCAATGTCATCCTGGTCATTTAAAGCATGGATCATCAGGATATCGACATAATCTGTATTGAGCCGGGATAAACTGGCTTCCAACTCCTCCCTGACCTCTTTGGGATTCCGCGTTTCCACCTTGGTGGAAATAAGGACCTTATCCCTGACAGGGGAGAGTATCCTGGCAAACCTTTCATCGGGGCCCACCGCGTCCTCACTGGTTTTGAAATCGCTGTAATTGGGGGAGGTATCGTATAAATTAATACCGCTTTTGACTGCCTCCTGCAACATCTTTTCCCATGTACCATCCCCATTCTTCAAAAACTGAGATCCGCCACCAAAGGAAAGGATTGACACCTCTAAACCCGTTTTTCCAAGGACCCGGACTGGCATTTTGGCTTTGCGCTCCATTCCCGGCACCATGGAAAAAGACGTTAAGGCTCCCGCTGCAGTTACAACTGCTGCACCTTTCACTGTATCTCCGAGAAACTTTCTGCGGTTCATATTTTTCATCATTGTTGGTATTAATTGTTATTCATTCAGACGCTATTCACACACCACCATAACATCAGCCAAAAGTCCTGAAATTTCCTCATGCTCTTTTGGGACATACATTACCTGCGTGGTGCCCGCTGAGGATGGTCCTCCTATCTCAATTTCGCCCCAGTAGATTTCATTATAATCAGCTGTGAGGTGCACTTCTATTTTGTATACATAATCGCCGGCAGGGAAATCCTTCTTCTTCCATTGGAAGGTCATGCTTTTGGGTCCAAAACCCGGCGTTGCTCCGCTGATGGCATCGGGCAATTCAAGGGCGTTATTGGCCCAGTCTGATTTCTCCACCCAGCCGGGGCAAACGCCTTCCACACTATAGCCCCCATAGGCAAGCCAGTCACTTGCATACAATGTTTTGACATAGGTACCCTCCTTTGTTTCCAGCCAGATGGCCATACAATACGATGGGGTGATGTTCTCTTTCTTGTTTACCTGGAAGCTGATGGTCAATTCTTTGCTTTTGGCTGCTATACATGGACTGGACAGCAGAGATAATCCAAGGACCATGATGAATAAAAAGCCGGTATGGCGCAACCTATATAAATACCTTCTGAAGTGCAATGCTAAGATTTATAGTAGATAATTCGTGGCCTAGTAAATATAGATATTGTTGTCGGCTTGACCAAGCTGGATTTACTCCAGGATAATCATCTTCCTGATGGCTGTCTTCCCATCTGTTGTATGGGCCCGGATCAAATAGACCCCCCTGCCCAGTTTATGGTCTTCCATGAGAACAAGATTTCTGTTGTAGCCAGGTAAATGAGCTATTTCCTCACCAAGCAAATTGACAATCTCGATCAGGGCAATCGGAATCTCACTTCGCAAGTGAAACTGACCGGTGGAGGGATTTGGATAAATCCACATTGTCTCATCGGAAATCAGATTGTCACGGACAAACCTGTCCATGAGATTACCGGTACCGGTTGCTGTGGTATCTTCCCTCTCTCCCTTTTCCATCCAGACATTATCCGCATAGATATTGAGCTCATCCAATGTTCCCACTGAGAAAAGAAAGTTGATCTTGTTAAACCATACATCCAGTGCACCCATATCGGCCAGGTCCAAGAGCGCCTGTGACCACCGGGATGCCGGAAAATCAACAGTTGTCTCCAGCCCTCCTACCTTCTCATCATCCTGAATCAGTTCCACCAGGATTTTGGACACCGGCTTATCCGGGTAGGCCTGCAATGAGATCCGCTCCCAACCTTTTGTATTTTCGGAAGGGAATTGCACGGCGATTCCTCCGCCATAGTTGGTGCCGTCCCTGTACCAGTTCATCACCTTGGCCGATTTATTCTCCTCTGTCGGGTCCGGATTATCCGTCCTGCTCCAGGTATTGGAATTCCAGGAAAAGGCTCCATACCCTGCGGTCCAATCCAATTCATAATTTTCAAAATCGAGGATCACTTTCCGCTCATACACCTTCGGATCGGGATCGTCTCCTCCGTCAATCAGTACCGCGCACTCCCTGGCATCGCCATACAGGGGGACTGCCCGAATGATGGCCGTACCCCTGGAAACTGCTGTGACCATACCCTCCTGATCCACCGTAGCTACATCGGTATTGGTAGATACCCAGCTAAAAGCCTGTCCGTCTGCTTCAGCGACCAGGACTGTATCGGTACCTGAATCAAGGTCAAGCCTTGCGTGAGAAATGGAAAGATCGGAATACCAGATGGCAGCTTCGGCAGTCAATTTAAAATCATCAAAATAAGTTGTTAAAGAATCCCCATTCCCCTGGGGATTTAGAAAAATATTGAACTGCTTTAAGGGAAAAGAAACATCCAGGTCAATGGTGAATAGTTTCCAGCAATCCTCCGATTCCAGTGTGGTGGTCACCTCGAAGTTATTTCCAGTTTCAGGTATCAGCTGGATATAGAAGACTTCTATCCCGGCACCATAGTACTTGAATTGAAACTGGGCAAACTGACCCAGGTCCTTCAGATTGGCTGTGGGCATGACCATGCCCATCAGCTGCCAGTCCCCGTCAGGCCGGTTATACTTCACCGATTTGGAACTGACATTGGAGAGACCTACCAGGGGGTTATCCGCCTGAACATCGCTGGATCCCCCGTTGGGGGTATATAGTTGAGGCAGGTCGGGCTGGGGGACGGTAAGTACAGGTATAATGCTGTCAAAATCGGCAATAAGCAAATCAACTGCCTCGAGAACCACCACATGGACCGAGTCCTTTTTGCCGCCGTTCAAGGAAGTGGCAGTGACCCAAACACTTCCTGGTACCATGGTATTCAACTCATTCAGTTTATTGATCTCAACAACTCCTTCAGGCTGTAGGTCCAATCTACAAAGTTGTTGGTGACCTCATCAGGGTAAAAAAAAACCTCCAGTTGTGCTGTTTGACCATCCACCAGCTCCAGGCTGTCGGGTTCCACCCGAATGGAATCCACAGCAATCTCAATCCAGTTGCAGGTCACGTTGCAGCTGGCACTGGCACTGCCATCCAGGGTAGCACAGGTCACAACACAGCTTCCGGCAGTCACCCCGGTAACCCTGCCCATGGCATCCACGTGGGCAACGCGTTCATCACTGGATTCCCATGTCAAGGCTCCAAAACTTGCATTGTTAATGTCGATAACCGCAGCCAGCGTATCCACTTCACCAGCCTGTGTGAGCTCCAGGGTGGACTGGTCAATGGCAATCACTCCAATGGAGTTGCCTGCATCCGCATTGGTATTGTTCCTTCCGTTCACAAAACCATAGGTGAGGGAAACATAGACTGAATTCTGATGAACCGTATTTTCTGATGACATGGGAGCATGGATGTTGCTGTTCCACCTCTCATGCCCGGGCCACTGATCCATCATGGGGTACATGGAGAAATTGGCCCAGTCCTTGTTCCAGGGTCCATGCCCGCCTTCAAAAGTTATACCGTCAATATCCCATGTATAGGGAACGAAATCAAAATCCATGCTCCATGGGCCATAGGGAACAAAACCCGGATATAATACCCAGTTGTTGTTGTATCGGCTGTCGAGGTGAAAGCCCGCAGTTGCCGGCCGTGGTCCCAGACCCGATGCCCAGGTGGTGTGGAGGGGATTGGTGCCAAGGAAATAATCAGCTGTTGTATGCACAGCATCAGACCAGCCTTTATCTCCTGACAGTCCATAGGCCACGATGGATTCGAAGACCAGGGGTGTGGTTGCCTGTCCTACCAGCATGGGCATGCCAAAATCGCCACCCCAGCGGCAGGCTCTTTTGTCGATGGCATCGGTATTGCTCATCTTTGCAGTGCTCAGTGCCACAGTTTTAAGAGCGGATTGCAGGCCCTTGTCCGCTCCGAAATTATCAGCCAGCAGGTAGGCATACACTCCCCAACGCTCATCTCCCCCAAGCGTTGAATTGTTCTTCAGTCCGTTTAATCCGGCTGCTGCATCGGCATGATAGCTCTCTTCGTTGGTAAGCCTGTACAGACCTGTGGCTGCATAGGTCTTATAAACATCCAGTGAGGCCGGATAGTTCTTGCTGCTGGAAGGCTGATTCTCAGCTGCAGATGCCCAGGCATAGGCTTCTTTTGCTTCCTTCTCCCAGTCCACCAGGTCCATGGTCATGGATGCCAGGTCCTGGTGATCCAGCATTTCCACCGGGAAAGCCTTTTGATTCTTGCCCAGCTGCTTGAGAATAACGGCAAATTGTGCAGCCTGACCGGCATACAGATAGGTCATAAAGGCATCTACCTGGCTTACTACGGTGCGCCTGTACTCTTTCCAGGAAGGAGCGTCTTTTTCGGCATTTCCGTCCACAGAAGTAAATACATCTGCGCAGATCCTGGCTCCACCGACTCCGCCATCGCTGTATCCTTTGGCCATCAACTCCTTACGTAAGCGGTAATTGAACTTGATGAGCCACGATGCTTCGTCCACAATATCCGGTATGCCATTCCCGCTTTCGGGGATATTCAGGTCATTGTCGGCAAAGCGTTCAGGAGCATATTCATAAGTAGTCATCAGCAGGATAGGGATCCTGTGGTGGGTGTAATAGCTGTCCCAATCGCCTGCATCGTGGTACCAACCTGCCACATCCAGGGGCTTGCCAATGGCCGAATCGCGAATGATGGCCTGGGAATCTCCTCCGCTGTTATCGTTGTCCCACTCCATATAAGAGTAGTTGGAATAGAGCAACATGCCTTCATAAGAGGTACCGTCGTCGCTGGTGACCATGGGATTCTGATTCACCGGCCTGATATACCCGTTATCAGTATAAGGTGATGCCAGCCTGATCCCGCTACGCTGATGATAGAGCGACCTGGCACAGGTATAGTATGCGTCCCACAGGGCATCTTTCCCAATTTTAAAAGGGTAGGAAGATCCGATCCCTTCCACCACCAGGGTATATTCGCCATCAGCAGTGACATCCGAGAAATCACATTCATACACCTCTGCTCCCAGGAAGTTCTTATCGGGTGTATCATTGGCTCTGCTGGTTTCAGCATTGGTGGCTGATTTCCGTTTTTTGATGGTTCCGGAGTAGACCGCTTCTGACTCACCCGTTTTATAAATCTCAAAGCCGCTGCCTTCATAAGCAGAAAGATCCAGTCCTCCCCGATCGCCCATCCACTGGTAAACATACCCGAACTTGGGTGCATGGGTCTCATAGCCTATGGTGTTTGTATGGACTGCTTCACTTCGGGATTGCTTTGTATCAAAGGTGAAGGTCCACTCCATCCCATTGTTGGCCAGCGCAGAGGTATTCAGGGTATAGCTTTTACCGGCTTTGAGTCCCTTGTCCAGGAAGAGGTAAATATAGTGTTCCGATGCCCATGGTTTCCCCCGGGGATCGAAGGAATCGCCTGCCCAGGGTGCATCCTTGGTGAATTCAGTGCCCTTTGACTTCCGGCCAACATCAGCCGGATGCATGGCTGAGGAGAAATCTGAATCATCCGTACTGGAAATCGAATATGTGGCAGGATTTACAGCAGCGGTCATATCCAGCCGGTCTACCTCCAGATCATTGGGATAGTCCACCGTTCCGTCATCGAACTTCACAAGGATTATCCTGTTGGTCAGTAGCGTAATTTCATATATGTCAGATGCGTATGCCTGGCCCATCGTGATACTGGCTGCCAGCATGATCAAAAATGTACGATTGAATCTCATGGGTCGGAATCTCTCTTTGAATGATGATGATGAAAATAGCTGTTGGATGTGGATCATGATTCTTCTATATTTGATAAAAGTAACAATAGATTCATCGTGTTATGAAAAGATCAAGTGAAAATTACTTTAATGCAGCAGAGATGGAATGGGAAGATCTCGGAGGAGGTGTCTCCAGGAAAATTTTGGGATGGGACAACCAGATCATGATGGTGAAGGTGAAATTTAAAAAGGGAGCGGTGGGCAGCCCCCACAGTCACTTTCATACCCAGACCACCTATTGTGCCAAGGGCAAATTTGAATTTACCATCGGTGAAGAGAAACATGTCATCAAATACGGAGATGGCCTGTATATACCGCCCAATGAAGTACATGGCGCCGTTTGCCTGGAAGAGGGAGTGGTAGTAGATGTATTTAGTCCCGTAAGGGAAGACTTCCTTGATGGAAGCAAAGTCTCATACTTCGGAGATACATAGACATTCCCGGAATACTGAAGCAGGTAGGTATGTTTCATCAATTAATTTTTGGCAGACCAGCATCACCATGGTTGACATCAGGTATATCGAAGAGAATCCGGTAGGTCTGCAATCCGTTGTGCAAAACCTGAAGGGAAACCTGGCTTCCATTCACCGCTATGTGGGATTCATCCCTTTCCACATGGGTGGTTTTTATGCACCCTGACAAAGGGGAATTAAATGAAAGTGTGCAATTACTCTCCTGGTCACCCATGTTCCATAAGCGGAGAATGACTCCCCTTCCAATTCCCTCCTCGGCTGGTTTTACTGCCCAGGCCAGTACACGGGGATCAGAAATGGTCAACAATGATTCCTGGGTTCCATAACAAGGAGTTTTACCAGTGATATCGCCCGAAACCAGTGGATTCTGATGCTCCATGGTAAATTTCATGGCTGTTGCGGCGTCGAAATTCCCCGCAAGGGACCCAAGCGCAAAAGCGTGTACAAAGGAAGAATCCCCATCCTGGTTCTCAAATCCCAGGTTCAGATCCGCATCCACCTGTCCGGCCGCCAGCACATGGAGCTGGGGGGTAGAGAAATCCAGTGTTTCAATGTCGCTGTTTCCGACCTTCAAGAAGTAGGCATCCCTGTTGGAAAGGACCATGGAATGTTGCAAATCTGAGACAGAAACAAAATGGTTGAAGGGCAACCAGTCCACCCTGCAATTTGTCTCTGCATAATGACCCCCTTCGGACCCGGGTGCAGCCCTGAGGATGGCCCCCACCTCCTCATGCCATATTTCCGGGTTCTCTGCATCAAAGGAGAAGGTATAGGTAAATGGCCCGGCGCCCAGGTGCTGGTTGATCTGGTTTTCAATGTCAATGCGCCGCTGAAAACCAAACAGGGTGATCCGGGTATCATGAACCAGTGGCTGGCTTGACCTGGCCAGCAGGGTGACCGAAACAGGACCGGAATTTTCAATTTGAAGGGAGCCGCTGAAATCATTTGCACCGGTCCCCATATCGTTGGCAAACAGACCATCGCGGGATTGGATGCACTCACGTTTCCCATTGTCTTTGTCCACCAGGCTCAGGATTTGTCCACGGGGAGATACTTTTAAGGCATAGAACTGGTTTTCCAGCACATTCCATGAAAAACTGGCTGCTACCCGGGAATCCGGTGCATGGCTGCCTGGACCAATTACATAGGATTTGAACCCAAGGGAGGGAACACTGTCCGCCCTGATACGTACATGGCTCCTCCCCTCTTTTTGAATGAACTGAAAAGGTACTTCCTTCTGGCTTTCCGCTTCGGTAACCCGGATGTCCGGAAATCCATCGTAGGGATAATCGCAATAGTCGGTGCGTGCCCAGCCCAGTGGATTGAAAACAAAAAAGGAAACCAGGGACTCCTCTGAAGCAGGAATCATCTCCCCCAGTGTGGATACTGAAAGGGTGTAAAGTGAATCCACATAGCCTGCCAGTTCATTGGCAATTTCACGCTGCCATTGGGCCCGCTCACCCTTTTTAATGCCCGGACTGTCGGCTGTCCAGTCATGCTCAAAATACAAGCCGCAAGCGATCCACGCCCGCTCCCTTTGTTCGTCCAAACCCGAGGCAAAATCCGGATCTTTCATGGCCACCGTGGTATAGAGTGCCTCGGCTGACCTCAGTTTTTCCATGGATCGTTTCACTGAAGCGGACACTTCAGCCAGGGAGGCCAGGCCATACCCCCATTCGGTCCCGCCGGATGACAGGGATTCAGAAGGCAGCTGATTGCCATAGCGTTGTTCAAAATCGTCAAAGAAATCAATCTCATTGGATACCACCACGTTATATTCATCATCTGAATAGTCCCGTGCCACCTGGAGAAACTCGTCGGTCGTGATTTTCAGCGCATCCCAGCCCATGCCAAATCCTGATGCGATCTCATAGGGATAAACAAGCGAATCCCTCATGAGGTTCTTGTAATAGTTTACGGTGGCACCAGGTTTCCATGCTTCTGCATATCCCCCCGGGAACTGATTGGAATATCCTGTATTAAACTGCTTATCGGTGGTCAGGGATTGCCACTTCATGAGGATCTTTCTTCCGTCCAGTCCTGTATACCAGTAAAACTCCCTGGGCCTTGAATAAAGGCCCTTTACTTTGGTGGCGCAATCACACACGCCATGCCAGCTGTATCTGGCTCCTGCACCAGCCCAGATGGAGGATAATCCCAGCGGCATCACATGATCCTCCATGTTGAAAGCCAGATCCAGATCCAGGTTGTAGGTCCGTTCCAGGGATCCGGCATAATACATTTCGCGAATGGCAGCTTCCGTGGGTGCAGCTCCATGGACACTGTTTAATGTATTCATGGGAACAGTAATGGCACCGGACCGAATCTGACTGATCAGTTTCTCAAAGCTTTCTCCGCTTCTCTGTTTTGAGTAAGCGTATACCCAGTAGGACCCATCGCAGTTCCATTTACCCCGGAGAGGGTAAGGTTCACCTGCTGTGGCCTCATTCTGCCTGATATAATAATCCAGCATTTCCACCATAGCATCCCCGTACTGTTCCTGGTCAGCGCTCCACATGAAATCGGTATGACAATCAGGGGCAATATAGATGGTCTTCTGCTGTGCGTTCGCAGCAACAGAAAAGCAAAAAAGAATGTATATGATACCATTGATCCTTCCCATGAAGAAAGTCCTTGATGAAAACCTTTACTCCTTCAAAATACGCAGTGAGGTCCTGAGACTGTTTGGTATTTTTGAATCCACCACACACATGTACATACCGGGTGGCAGATGGCCCATATCAAATGCGGTAGAATGGGGTCCGGGTGCTGCATGATCCACAACATCCGATTTCACTAGTTCGCCCGACATGGAGTAAAACTGAAAGGTGATCTCTGCGGGTGAAACCAGGCTGTAGCTCAGTACCACATGGTTCGTGCATGGATTCGGATAACTGAGGACCGCTCCGGAAATATCATCTGAAAAAACTATGCCCGTGGGATCAAAGGAAGAAGGTTGAAGTTTAAGGATGGTATCCCTGTTAATAAGCCGGTCTTCCATAATATACGTCGAATCTCCAATAACAACACTGATGTCATAATAGCCGTTGAATCCCCGCAAATCAAATTCACCGCTTCCATCGGTCACCCCAACAGCTTCCGGCGTCCACCACTGGTCATACAGCAGGTCCATGTATACATCATAATTGGGCTTGTGGGTCCAGTCGTTCCGCACCAGGGCTCCCAGTGGTTTCCACATTACCTTCTCATAAAATCCCCACATCACAATTTTATCGGTGGAAGGATGACTGTACACCGCCGTATAGAAATCCCTCAGGTAGGCCGCCTGAATATTCTCATCCCTGATGGCCACATCAAATTCGGTGATCTGGATGGGCAGTCCATACACGGAGAAACGATCCAGTATCTCCAGCACCTGGGTGATACCCGTGAGATTTTCATCAAAATGGCACTGCATTCCTATTCCACCCAGGGGACACGCACCCTGTATGTATTCAATGATCCGTTCAAAATTCGCCTGGAAAGCAGGATTACCACCCCCCATGATGATGTTGTATTCATTGAGGATCAACCTGGGGAAACGATCCATCTCGTGCACCTTGTTATACCAGTTTATCAGTATATCTTCACCGAGGATATCCATTACATCGTGGTTGATGTAGGGTTCATTCACCACATCCCATTCGTATAGTCCGTTCTCCTTGCCAATGGGAACCAGGGTTTCCAGGTGATCGTCAATGGCGCTCCGTAATCCATCCGGATCCCCTTTCAGATCTTCAAAGAAGGAGGGCATCCAGTCCCATCCCGGCCACACCAGTACATGACCCTTTGCCGGGATCTTATTCTCCTGAAGCCACCCGGCCATGGCAGGGTACCTGGTTTGCTCGTCTCCAGGTCCGTACCAGCCCCAGTCATCACCGGAACCACCCATATAAAAAGGGGTGGTGGCCACATTGAACATCTCCTTTTGGTGTGACCTGTAATTGTTCCCATCTGTGGTATTGTCGAGTACCAGGCCCGAGATGAAATTCCCAAATCCGAAATCATGTTTCTTCATCTTGATGGAGATGTTTGCATTGTCAACCACCTTCCCTTCCCCGTCTGTAACTTTTACCTGTATATCACTTTTCCTGTGCTGCTCGATCCGTGCCTCTGCTTCAGCCCGCCATGCCGCATCGGGCTCCATTCCTTCATACACAACATCATTGGTGGGCAGAGAATCCACATCCACATCCCCCAGGTTCAAAGCCAGCATCCCTCCAACCTCCACCTCCTGCTGCAGGAAACCCAGGTGGAAAGTGCCTGTCATCTCTCCAATCCCAAAATCAACATTCGATTCTGCAATCACATAGTGCTTGGTCCATGTGGTACTTAAGGACATGGACAGGCTTCCGATACCATTCCAGGGAGAGCTTGCTTTCTGAACAAAAAAATCAGATTTTCCAAAATCATTGGGGGATTCCGTATCGGTGGTTCGGATAAAAAAGACGTACAGCAGCACATCACCCGTATTCACGGGAATGTCATTCAAAGGTGTGAGCAGCTGGGGTTCCCATGCATTATTTCCCGCTTTCAACACTTTGATATGAAACTGAAGTCCGAATTCACTGGCCGTATCCGCTTCAACGATCTGTTTGGTAGCAGAACCACCGTTCATGTTGTATGCACCCAGGTCGGCACAATCATACAATAATTCACCATCCACCGGAAGGTTTTCCCGTTCGCTGGCCAACAGGTCGGGTATCTTCGGGTCCACATGGGTCTGGGCCTGAATGGAGGTAAATACAGCAATGATGACAATAAGAAAGAGTATGACGGATTTATTCATGCTAAAAATGATTTTTATGCTATTTCTTGTTTGCAATTAATACTCCAGCACAATGGCTGTATGACAGGTAAATTCTGGAATGACCATCTCCAGGAGGTCTCCCCGCTTCACCATTTTCAGGGCTTCTCCTGACGGAATCTGGTAGGCCCTTTTGATCTCTTTACCCAGGCTTACCTTCAGCGGAACATTGTATAAAGGCACCAGGTCTTCAATCACACTTACCTCACCCCTTTGAATGGGCGTAGAATAAAGAAAATGCACCACATAGCGGTCCGATTCTGGCTGATGCAGCAGGTTTATTCTACCCGAGCTGGGCATCTCTGTTTCCACCATGGGATTCTTTCGCAAAAGTTCCAATGCATTAATAAACAGATCCCTGTGCATCCTGGCCCCCTGCTCGTGGTATTGCCTGTCCAGGTCGTGGGCAATGTACACCACAGAGCCATGCCTGATAATGGCCGGGTGAGGTGCATCCTCCAGGGTATAGGGCGTATTGGCATGGGAGCAGTAGTGGCCCATGGTTCTTGAAAAGTAGGGTTCCCTGATGGAAGCCAGTACTTCTGTGCCCTCCCCGGGCTGAATCCTGAGCGCAGGGGCATAGTTCAGGAAGGGAGTTTGCACCAGGTCCTCTGACAGCTTTTCACCCACCAGGGTGTAATCCACATCAAAATTGGCCACACCCAGGTATTCGGCACCGATTTCGATAACCGGCTTTCCATCTTTAAAAATCCCCTCTCCCATGGCAAGCACTTTACCGCCGGCATCAATAAAAGCATTTATCTTCGGGATATCTTTGTCAGCGATCCCGTCACTTGTAATAATGATGGTTTCCAGATCGCTCCAATCTTCCAGGGTATTCACCATGTTAAAATTAATTTGCCTTTCAAGCAGCATCCTGACAGTCCCGTCAATGGTCGGACTGTCAGAGCCCAGGTAGACACCGGTTGAGGCCAGGTGTTTTGCGCCTACCCCGTAGGCTTCAATTTTCTCCACATATTCATATGCATATCCGATGTTCTCGTAGGTGGACATCTCCAGCTGACCTGCCGGGTGAAGCTGGTCTCCGAAATTACAGGCTGCCCCAAAGGCCACCATGGACGCTGCTTCAAAAAGGATGGCATCCCTGTGCTTGAAGCCGCCGAACTCTCCCCATGATTTATGGAATTTCCCGCTCATGGCCACAATCTCTTTCCCCGTATTGGCGAAATATTTGGACCTCCAGGGAAAAATATCATATCCGCCCCAGGCTGTGGGCAGGTCTTCCAGGTCATGCTTTGTATTAAACTTGTAGAACTCGTAGGGCAGGATGGAAATGGCGCCGGCGGTATTGGCATGGGTGCTCCAGTTATAATAGATGGAGGCATCGGGCCTGTACTTTTTTACCATGTTGTTGGCTTCCTGCATGAAATGTCTCATCTTCTCCACATGGCGCTCCATCACAGCGGCATCATCGTTGATGTTTATCCCGCGCTGCTTCATGTCGTTCACACTAAATTCATTGAAATTCAGATGATAAAGGGGTATGATGTCGAACCACATCCCGTCGATGTCGTAGCCCGAAACAATCTCCTCAAGCTGTGCAAGAATCAGCTCCAGGTAAGGACCTTCAGGCAGAAGCAGGTCCCAGCCCCATGCAAAAGGATCTTCGGGTCCAAGATCCTTTACCATCTCCTTATAGGCATTTGTTCCATTCCTGTTGACAATGGTCCATTCTGGATGATTCAAGGCATCATTGGCCGACCAGCCAATGGTGAAATACACCTGGGCAGATACGCCAATTTCATGGCAGGCCTCAATCTGCGCACCCAGCAGATCAAAATCGAGTCCGGGGTGCATGGAGCCAGCTTCTGTGGGATAGTAACACCAGCTGTGATGGCCCTTCCCAAAGATGTTGATGGAATTCACGTGACCGGCCATCAGCGCTTCCTGGAACTGCTTTTTATCAAAAGCAAATCCAACACTGTCAATGGCTTCAGAGGTATGGAAGTCCAGGTGGATCTGGCGGGTTCCTTCATGGATTGACTTGGTTTGCTTGCTTGTTTCTGTATCTGCGTCACACGAGATCAGAAGCAATGCAGACAGGACCGGAATAAGAAACAGATTTTTCATGTATATTTATTTTTTCCCAAAAGAGCTGGGGCCTTGGACTTGAAAGATATAATTTTTGACACTAATAAACATGAAAAACAGCATTCTTGCATTTTCTCTTGCCGTTTTAAGTATGAGCTACGGCTGTAAACATGAATCGGCACAATGGCGAGGAGCCCACCGGGATGGAATCTACCATGAAAGCGGACTGCTTGATCAATGGCCCGAAGATGGGCCTGAATTACTCTGGGTGTATGAAGGAATTGGCAGGGGTTATGCGGCTCCGGCCATAGCAGGAGACCAGATATTTGTAAACGGGGAAGAAGAAGGAGAGAGCTACCTGTATGCCCTGGATAGTAAGGGAAACCTGCTATGGAAATCACCCAACGGTGATGAGTTTCTTGGGGATGGCTTTTCAAGTACCTATCCGGGTGCCAGGTCAACACCTACCGTCTACGAAAAAAGCGTGTACAGCTCCTCGGGGAACGGACGAATCGCCTGCTTTGAGGCTTCCTCCGGAGAGGAAAAGTGGTCACGCAGTATCACGGGTGACCTGGAAGGTACGTTGGGCTATTTCGGGTACTCAGAATCGGTGGCAGTGGATAAGGACCATGTATACTGCTTTCCCGGAGGAGTGTCGACAAACCTGATGGCCCTTGACAGGATCACCGGAAAACCTTCATGGACGTCGGAAGCACTGAAAGATACCTTTGCCTATGGTTCTCCGGTCCCGGTGGACCTTCCCGGGCGCAGCATCCTGATCCACACTTCCAGGCACCATCTCTTTACTGTGGACCGGTCCGATGGAGAATTATTGGGCAGCTATGAGCTGGAAGCATACGAGTATGATGGAGAACACTGCAATACTCCGGTTTACCACAATGGCCACATCTATTTTGTAGCCAACGACATAGGAGGACAGGGAGCTGTCAAGTTGAAACTGTCACAGGACGGAAAGCGCATAGAGGAAGTCTGGAGAAACCCGGAAATCCTGAATAACTTCGATGGCTTTGTTTTAGTGGATGATCAACTGTTCACCACCATCAAAGGAAACAAACTGGTTTCTCTTGATCCCGACGATGGATCTATTTCAGATTCCATTCAAGTTGCTACCGGAAGCATCGTTTTTGCCAATAACAAATTCATCACCTATGGCAACAACGGGACCATCAATCTCATTCAGTACAAAAAGAATAAAATGGAGATCACTGGGACCTTTAAAATCAAAGAAGGAACGGGCCATCATTTTGCTCACCCGGTCATTGACAAGGGAGTAATGTACATCAGGCATGGCGACGCGCTGTTGGCTTTTGATATAGGTTAAAAATCTTTATCTGAACAAGTTGGCACGTTTTGTGTTGTAAATTGGAATCATCACCAATGAATTTATCTGCGTGAAAACAACATCAAAAGATCTTAAGCAGCACCTCATTATCTTTTTGTTTGTCACATTTACCCTCCTTATCACATCAGAATTACCAGCACAGGATCACCAGGTCCGGGCAAGGATCCTGGATGCAATCAATAGCCTACCTGTTTCATTTACCACCGTGAGGACCCAATCCGGTGAAAGAATTATTGCCGATGAACTGGGCTTTCTCAGATACCATTTCAGTGAGAAAGAGGCCGAAGACTCCCTTTATCTTTCATGCATCGGGTACCGCCCTTATGCGATAGCACTTGGGGATCTTCACACGGAGAGGCTGGATACAATATTTTTGTCCCCATATATGGTAGCGTGGGATGAATCAGAGATTGATTCAAAATCATCCAAGGTACCCAAGGCAAAGAAAATCATCAAGCAGGCTGTTGCAGCGATACCGGAAAACCTTCCCGACCACCCGGTCAAATACAATGGATATTACAGGGAATATGTGAAGCAGGGCAACACATGCATCAACCTTCTGGAAAGCATCATTGATCTCAGCGACCAGGGTATTGGAGGCACAGATAATTTTTCAGCAGGGATCCTGTATAAAAGGATCAATCCTGATTTTGCAATAGATGAAAGCGTGCCGAATTCCGGCGACAATGAACTGGTCCTTCTCCGATCCTATAATCCGGTCAGGAACTACGATCGTCCTGCCATCTCTTACATCGATCGCCTGTCTACCAAATTTGCCAAAAACCATATTTTCGATGCACCCCGGGTGACATTCCAGGATGGAAGATCTTACTTCGTCATCTCATTCGTGGACAACAAAGCCCCGGGCAAAAATGACATAGACCTGGTCACTGAGGGTGTCATCTATATCGACACCCGAAACTACGGGATTAAGCGGCTCGATTACAAGGGATTTGCCAGGAGAGGGATCAACAGGAAGATGCTATTCGGATTAAGTCTTGAATACAAAGCACATGACGAAAAATACTTTCTGAAATATCTCGCTTTCAACAACCTGTTTATGATTGCCGATACCACCGACGCAGAGGGAAATCCCCTTGAAAATACCAGGAAAAGGGAATTCAATCAGTACCGGGAATTTTTTGTGCGGGATCTTGAGACCGAAGAAACCCTGATTACCAGGAATCTAATGGACAAGCTGAAACCGGTTTCTGAAAACCTGGTATATGGAAACCCCAATCCCGACACTTTGTGGCTCAACACCCCCCTTCGCTCTGAAGATGACAGCAATGGAAATATACGTGTAGAACATGTCTCTTTCCAAAGGGGAGTTGAAAACCTCCTCCTGAGGAATGAAAAAACCATCAATGAGGCCGTCTATCTGCATACTGACAGGGAGGTGTACGCTCCGGCCGATACACTGTGGTTTAAAGCCTATATCAGGGATCTTGGTGAATTGTCGAGGACAGAACGAAGCAAGACACTGTTTGTTAAATTATTGGATGAGCAGGGAGGTATAATCGATAGTGGGAATTTCTTTATCGATAACGCGGATGCCAATGGACAATTCTTCCTGAGTCACAAGTTGAAGGAGGGTGTCTATTATCTGAACGCATACAGTTCCTGGATGCAGAACTATGCCCCTGATCAACTTTACCTGAAGAAGATACTGGTTAGGAATGAAAGAAGGAAGGGCCCTCAAATGGTAGTAAATTTTGACAGGAGTTCCTATTATAAAGGGGATACCATCAAAGCAAGCATTCATTGTTATGACGCATTGAACAGGGATATGGAGAATGTTTCCTTTACCTACGATGTGCTTGCGGGAAACGAGTCCATCACCAGGAAGCGGACAAGGACAAACCTGCAGGGACATGACACCATCAAATTCATCCTGCCCAACCAGTTTACCGGGGCAGCAATGATCAGGATCACGGGAAATCACAAGGGAGAACCACTGGATACGGCGTACAGGGTACCTGCCTTGCATGCTGTCCATGTTGACTTCTTTCCTGAGGGGGGAAACCTCATCAACGGACTGGAATCAAAAATAGCTTTCAAGGCGCAAAACCTTCTTGGAGAGCCTGTCCATATTGCCGGCCGTATCATTGACCAGGATGGTCATGTGATCACAGCCATTGATGCTGAACATGATGGAATGGGATCTTTCATGCTGACTTCTGACGAGAATCAAAAAATGTTTCTGCAGCTGACTGATCCGCCGGATATCGATTCCCTCTACGCGCTACCCCGTGGAATTGACCAGGGCTGGCAGCTGAGCGGAAACGCTGGCAGGGACAGTATTTCACTGCTGATAAAAAGAAAAAATACGACCGGCGATATCGCATTAATCACAGTAATGATCAGGGGTTACCTTTACTACCATCAACAAATCAGGGTAGATCAGACTGCTTCAATCCAGATTCCTTTGGATGAACTGCCACAGGGGATTGCAGTGCTTACACTTTTTGATCACAGGATGAAGCCAAGGGCGGAGCGACTATTCTACATCAGTCCGAAAGGTGAGATAGATATTCGCATGGAGACTGATCGCCAAACCTATATCCCCAGGGACAGGGTGAGTCTGGATATCAGACTGGATTCCGGTATGATTGAAAACCTTAAAGGCAGCTTTTCTCTTGCGGTGGTTGATGAACAGCTCTGCCAGACAGATTTCATACAGGAGTCCAACCTCCCTTCATCATTCCTTCTATCGCCGGAAATTAAGGGGGTCATTCACAATCCCAACCATTATCTCAAAAATGAACCTGCGGTTCAAAACCACCTGGATCTTCTATTAATGACACAGGGGTGGCGAAATTATTCCTACATGGAAGAGGTAGACTGGAAATACCAGTTCGAGCCCCCGAGGGACATGGAGATAGTCTCCGGAACACTTCTGCGACATCCTTTTGGAAAACATCCCCTGCCTGCATCAGGTAAGGTCAATGTTTTCTATGGCGGCACTTCCATTAAGATTCCTGTGAACAACAATGGCCGTTTTCAGTTCACCCCGGAATATGACATGAAATACAATTCAGGTGTGCTTGTAACAGCGGAGACAAATGGTACGGGCCAGCCCATCCTGCACATGGACAGCACCTCCTTCCTCAAAAATTACTTCATAGCCCGTTGTGTTTTGGTCGACAGTCTCACCGAAAACTCATATATGCCGGTTTTCCCCTACAGGTCCATTGCCGATCAATTCTCGCTTGGACTGACCTACTATGAATGGATCGAGGAGGTGGAAATCGTGAAGGCCAGAACCCGTCCCGAGGAGGAGCTGGATGCCATCGTAGAAGATTACATTGTCCAGAACAAAAAAGAGGCCAAGAAGGTCAACATCGCAGAGTCGGGAAGCCTGATCGATATATTCTTCAACATGGGAGTACCGGTCCAGGAGGAGATCGACGGGACCAGCCACGCCCTGATCCATATCATGTACCCCAGATCAGTCATTGGATGGGTAGTTGATGGATTTTATTATGGTACAGATTTCAGCGAGGTAACCCATATTAGCCCCCCCCAGATCGATAAATTTTTCGTAATTAAGCACACCGAAACCAAATATTTTGGTTCCCGGACGCCGGAAGTGGTGGTCTCCATCAGGCTGAAGAAATTCAAACCGGGAGAACAGATTCCCGGGGTGTATCAGAGCAAGTACAACATTCCGAAATTTGATGTGGCAAAGGAGTTTTACAAACCTCTTTACGACACCGAATTAAAGAGAACATCCACCATTCCGGACCTGAGAAAGACCATTCACTGGGATCCTGACTTTGAGATCGGAGCCGACGGAAATGCCCATGTGGAGTTTTTTAACGGCGACCGATATACAAATATCAAATGTATCCTGGAAGGAATTACCGACGAGGGAGTGCCAGTCTATTCCGAATACAGCTATGGTGTTTCATTGTCCAGGGATTAGTGAAGGGGCAGTATTTTCCCCGGAATCTCATTCAAATACACCCTGTATGGATTGATTTCTTCTAGTTTGTAATATCTTGCAACGAGGACAATTGATAAATACCAGCAAAATGTACCGGAAAGAGATCAAGGTATTGGACTGCACTGTACGAGATGGTGGTTTAATGAACAACTGGCAATTCAGTGACGAATTTGTAAAAGCCGTGTACCAGGCCTGTCTCACAGCTGGTATAGACTGTATGGAGATCGGTTACAAAAGCAGTGAATCTGCATTTTCAAGAGACGAGGTAGGGCCCTGGAAATTTTGCGATGAAAAGGACCTGCGACGGATTGTGGGCAACAATGATACGCCAATGAAATTGTCAGCCATGGCAGATATTGGCAGAATAGCCCCGGAGGACATCCCCCCTGCCAAAGACTCGGTGCTTGATATGATCAGGGTGGCCTGTTATGTGCACCAGGTTGACAAAGCCATTGCACTTGCAGAACAATGTATGGAAAAGGGATACGAAGTAACGATCAACCTGATGGCCGTTTCAAAGGTGAACGAGATGGATCTGGATGAGGCCCTGCTGGACATTGGCAAAACAGAAGTTCCCATTATCTATATCGTGGACAGCTTCGGCAGCATGCATGGCCAGAATATTCAGCACCTTATTCGAAAGTACAAAAAAGCACTGCCAGGTAAAATTCTGGGAATCCATGCCCACAACAACATGCAGCTGGCCATGTCAAACACCATCACCGCCATCATCGAAGAGTGCAACATGCTGGATGCTACGTTTCTGGGAATGGGAAGAGGTGCAGGCAACTGTCCCATCGAAATCCTCATAGCCTTTTTAAAGAATCCAAAATACAGGCTTCTGCCCCTTCTGGACGTGATTCAAAATCACATCCGGCCACTTCAAGAACATATCGACTGGGGTTACCACATCCCCTACCTGATTACCGGTGCATTGAATGAGCACCCCAGGTCTGCACTCAAATGGATGGCTTCAGAACAAAAGGATGATTTTGTAGCCTTCATGAAGGAGATGCATGACTACGAGTTGCTGGAGTGATGAGCTTTCTCCGGCCCTTGTTTGAATTAAAAGCCGAGAATACCCAACCTGGAAGAGAGTAGATCCATGTATTTTTCTTTCATCTCTTCAGTCAGAAAACTCAGGCCAATGATTTCCCTCCAGCCGGGAACAGAATGGCTTATGATTTCCAGTGTATTGTTGAGAACTTTATCGGTAAGGCCACATCTCTCTTTGCCAAAGTAGTTGATCAGGATATTTGGGGTCAATTTTTTCTTTTTTCCCTTGATGGTCAGGGCAACTTCCTCCTCCGGGTTTCGAAGTACGATGGTTGAATTCAACAAATCATAACATGGTGAAAGCTCAGCTATTCCATTGCGGCTGATCATAGAAAAGTTCTTCAGATGCATATCCTCGTTACCCGTCAGATAACAGAATAAAACCAGCTTAAAAAGCTTCATCTTTTCAACTGCGGGGAATGTACAATAGGTATCTATCAATTGCACCACTTTCTCCATGCTGTAATTATACTTGGTTTCCCTGTTTTTACCAGCTAGCTGCGCAAAGTCCTCAACAGGTACTTTATCCTTCTGGCCTTTGCGGTCAAATCGTTTAATGAAGTAAGTCAGGGTTAGGTCCTTCGACCAGACCAGACCATGGACAGGAATATCCAGGCCGATCATGGCAGCCATTCGCATGGTCAGGTCCTCATTCTCCGGTAGCTGCTCGAAATACTGATGCTGAGGTTTCAAAATGTACCGCCCTCCCTTATCGACAATTTCGAAGAGGCGATCCCTGATATTTAATCTGGCACTGAGCTTGGGCTGAACTCCCTGAATGGACATTCTTGCCCCCCTGTGGAAAGCTTCCAGGCGCTGCTCCTCCGCAGTATATCCAAGGAGATTCAGATCAGTTAATCCCTGTGACAAAAGAGTCAGCCCTTTATCACTGTAAAGGCTTTCACCGCATGGATCATATGTGATCGGACAACGGTTCACTTTATTATCTCTTTTACTGTAACCACACCGATCATCTCATCTCCCACTGCCATCAACTGTGAAAACAGATCGTTCCTGTCAATCTTCCTGGTCTTCAGCAAACCCTCCAGTTGATTCCCTTCAGGCAACAAACCATCAAAAAAGGGAGGAAACTCCTCAAAAAGGAATTCACGTTGTGTAAGCGGCATGGTCCTTGAAACTTCAGGCCCGGTAAATCCTTCCCCATAAGCAAAAAGGTACTCCTTCCCCAGGCTCACCTCAGTAAGAAGTCCCGCTTCAGCTCCGTTGACAAAAACTTTAGCTACTCTCATTGTTCTTATGTTGCTGATTTCTCAAAATAGGGCTATGCAGGTGAACACTAATATTCAATACCTTAAGAATCTTCCGAAGGGTAATGAGCTTGACGCTTTCCTTACCTTTCTCGATATCATAAACCACAGTTTTACCAACGCCTGCCATTTCTGCCAGTTGCAGCTGGCTAAGGCCGGCAGCCTTTCGATGCGACCTTATGGTTAAGGCCAATTTCTCTGGGTCCAACATGATAGTACTGTTATAGAGGTAAAATTAGTAAAATAGATAATACAAGTCAAGCTATAACTCATAATTTACCGCTAAATCAGCAATTATATATCAAAAGATGTACTGAGATTGGCAGAAGTCTTTCTTTTACTGCCCTGGCGGTAATTCAGACCTATCCTCCGTTGGCAGCTTCCCTACGCTCCTTGAGTTCTTTTTCCATGGTCAGACAGGTCTTGTGATCAATGCTGTAGAAAAAAAGGAGGATCGCACATGACATGTAGAGGATCCCGGGAATAATTGAGACCATCAGTTTGATACCCACAATGGCACTGGCGGTCTGCTCCACGTTGGGTGCAAATTTGAAAATGGCCAGGAGCCATCCGGCCAGTGCACCTCCAATTCCCCAGCCTGCTTTCTGGGCGAAGGTGGCCGCAGAAAATACCAGTCCTGTGGATCTCCTGCCGGATGTCCACTCCGAATAATCCGCTGTATCAGCCAGCATGGTCCACAAAAGTGGAACTGCCGGGGCATAAGCCATCTTGGCCAGGATGTTGAAGGAATAGATCATCCAGGTGTCCTGCGTACCAGGCAGAAAGAGCATCATAAAGAAGAATCCCGAAATCAGTGAACTGGCCAGGAATACATTTCGTTTACCAAATCTTTTTGCAAGCGGTTTGCTGAGGGGGATGGTCACAATCAGTGCAATGGTTCCTATCACATTAAAAAGCTGCACCCCCGACTCCTTCCCTATGTAATACTTGAAATAATAGGCTACCGAGAGGTTTTGCATGGCAAACATCACAAAGGAAATGATCCCCACAAAAAACAGGATTACCCAGGGCCTGTTCTTCATCAGGTTCCTGAAATCTTCCTTCAGGGACTCCTTCTGCTCTTTGGGAGGATGCACCCTCTCCCGGGTGGTTTTAAAGGTGATCATAAACAGAATGAAACTGATGATGGCAAACAGAACCAGTGTGATCTGGTATCCTTTGGCCTGGTCTCCTTTTCCAAAAAAGATGGCCAGTGAAAGTGCGGTCCCCGATACGATGAGCTGACCCACAAAAGCGAAAATAAAACGGTAGGAGTTCAAACCTGCCCTTTCGTAAGAGTCCGAAGTCATCACTGCGCCAAGGGAAGAGTATGGAAGATTAATGGCGGTGAAAACAGTCATCAGAAGAAAATAGGTGATGGCAGCATAGATCACCTTCCCGGTCTCCCCGAAATTGGGTGTGGTAAAGGCCAGGACGGCCAGGATGCTGTATGGCAGAGCCATCCAGAGGATATAGGGCCGGAACTTTCCCCACCGGGTATTGGTTCGGTCGGCAATGATCCCCATCAAGGGATCACTGATCATATCCCAGGCCCTTGCGATCAGCATGATGGTACCGGCGGCCGCTGCCGAGATTCCGAATGTATCGGTATAAAATATAAGGATCCAGAAGCCCACCATGTCCCAGACGAAGTGGGAGGCCGTATCACCCAGGCCGTAACCAATTTTCTCTTTAAAACTGAGTTTTGATGAGGTGGTGTTCATTTGCTAGGTTTTAGGTGTAACTTCTATTGGTCTGTAAAATAGATATTCTTCAGATAAATATGCTTTCTACCAGAATCTTTTACTCCCGTCAGATAAATAATACTGGTTACATCGGTGAAATTTGCTCCTTTGTCCAGGTCTGAGACTGGAATTGAATAAGAGGACCAGTTTTTCGTAATCTCACGCGGCTGTTCAGCCCCAAACGTGATAAAATTATTAACCTGGTCACCCCGGGGAAACAATCCCGTCTGGAATCCAAGATTAAATTCCTGGGTCACATTGCCTTTTATCTCAAAATGGAGTATTCCCTCTTTAAAGGTGGACAGGTTTTCTCCCCTTGCTCCTGATTCCATTTCCAGGCCGCAGCCCCACCAATCGCCTGTTCCTGTTGTTATTTCTATAACTCCGTCTGTCGTCATTTTGATACCGCAGGTCCCTTCCCATGCATTCAGCTTCAGGAAGGAACTGGGATAGGTGATGTCCTTTTCACCATCTGGGATCAATGATTCATGAAGCACCACATAGGTCGCTTCGGTGACTGTTTCGCCTGCACTTCTATGGCTATTCTTCCAGGTTGTCTTCAATACATCCTGTTCACTGGACAAGGGAGGAACATGAACATCAGCCATCAGTCTGGCTTCGTCACCGTTGTATGTTTTGCCGATCGGGATACCGTTGCGTGTCAGGCCATCAAACACCCCTTCATCCACCCTATCCCAGAGGGCATATTTTGCCTCACCCTGCAGGTTGATCAATCCAAAATGGTTTTCTGATCCCATGGGATCCCCCTGGTCCTTCCAACGCTCATCAAAAGCTTCAAAATAGAAGCAGGACATTCCCATCTCGCCGGTCCATTCTCTCATGTGCTCATAGTACAGCTTCTGTTTATACTCATCGGCTGCACGTGTACCGTTTGCACCAAATAAGAGACCGTCGGTAGTGGCCCATCCTGTTTCTCCAATGTGGATGGGTTTACCAATACCCAGACTACTCATATAATCAAAAACGCTCTGGTACTGGGAAATAACAAAATCTTTGGCTCTCTCCATGGCTGCATCGATCTTCTCAAGGTCTGAAAAACCTTCCTCATCTGCAGGAGTGGGCCAAAATGCAGGATTGTGATGACTGTCATGGAAAGGATAGGTATGCATGGAAATATAATCGACGGCTTTCATCAATGAGGTCAGATCATCATTATGATAGGAAGAATCACCGCCGCCCCAGGATGCGAAGTTATCGGAACTGGTGATCCAGGTATCAGCAGGTATTTTTCCGTTCTTTTTTAATTCCTGCAAATACTCCACCCATTTCAGGATCACACCGGGAGGCACAAAATAATTGGATGCCCAGTGTACCATGGCTTCATTGCCCACGGCTATGATCTTGACAATGTCCGGATATTCATTGACCATCGCCACAGTGGCCTCGATCTCTGCAGCATTGTTCACCGGATCTTCCACTTGATGGTCGATGGTGTCGCCCCATGCTCCCAGGCAATCGATCCATGCACCCAGCATCACATACATCTCAAATTTGGGATCTTCATCTTTCAGTTCACGGATGGCCTTCAGCAAATGGGCAGCCTGTGCATACTGGCTTGCATTGTAGGTGCGTATGATCCCTACGCCCAGGGCAGATAAAATCCTCATGTCCTCCTTCACCTCTGCCACCGTGGGTACCACATCCCTGGTGCCCTGCCTGTATCCTCCATAGGAGAAGGCCAGATAATCCGAATTCCCCAGAATCTCCTGGGGACTTTTGTCCCTGTCTTCCTTTTTCTGCCCGGTACAGCTACTCATGAGGATCACCGCCATGGAGAGCAGAAGTACTTTTAGAATACCCTTCATTTTGATCTGATTTTAAAGGTTTTAATCCTCATCGCCCTGGTGCTTAACCTTACCCCGCCGGGCAATGAGGGCCTCCCTGATTTCGTTGGCCTTCTTCTCAGTTACATCATATTTTAGCATGATCCAGATGGCAAATCCTCCCATGATGATGGGGATGACAATGTCTGCGATCCGCAGGTTGGTAATGGTATCCACGGTCTGCTCTGTAGCATCCACATCAAATCCCACCAGGTTTAAAACCGCACCACTGGTTAGCAAGGCCAGTGCCGTTCCCAGTTTAACCATCCACCAGTATACGGCCCCAAAAGTACCTTCCCGGCGGGTTCCGTTATTCAGTTCATCCAGATCACACACATCGGCTGTCATGGACATCATCAGGGTAAACAGGCCTCCGATTCCAAATGAGAGCAAGGGAATGGGGAGGAACATGAGATAGGGATTGGCCGGGTTAAAACCCCACCATTTTAGGGCGTAGCCCACCATGGAGATCAGGGTGGCGATGATGAATGCACGCTTTTTACCAACCCGGGTGGAGATGAAAGTGATCACTGGAATCACCAGAAATGCGGTGGCCAGTGCACTCACGGTACCAAACCAGGCAGGCCATTGTCCGGCAGCCTGGGTATCTCCATTGAACAGGTAAAAAATAATGATGAAAAACGCAAATTGTGCAATGGTCTGAAAGCCGTTAAAAATAAAAAAGGTGGCTCCACACAGCCTGAGGAAAGGTTTACAGGTGAGGGTCTGCTTGATCCCGATGATGAACTCCTTTGTATTGGCTGCCATGTCATTCACTGAAGCCTGGTTTGGCTCACCTTATCTGGTAAAACAAGTTCTTTGCAAAACAGGGCAGGCATAATTCCCAGGACCATACACAAGGCCCCCACCCAGATGGACAGGTTGCGAGCCCCTTCGGGAGCAGTATCGTAGATAGACTGATTATAGATGATGACCCAGAACCAGGGCGCAATCACCCAGGCCATCTGTCCCAACCATTGTGACACAGCCATCAGCCTGGTGCGTTCATTATAGTCGGGGGTCATTTCATAACCAAGACCAATAAGCGGCGTGGCAAAGATGGTATAGCCAATATAGAAGATGATGGACATGCCCAGGAAGAAAAAGAAATTATAGGTCTGGGAGTTTTCGGGGTAGAGCTGCCACATGATCATAAATGTCACTCCCGTTATAATGCTTCCCAGGAAAATATAGGGCTTGCGCCTGCCCCACTTTGACCTTGTATTGTCCGAAATATATCCCATGATGGGATCGGTTAGTGCATCCATTAACCTGGGAATGGCTGCCAGCAGTCCGGCCAGGAAGGGATCCATTCTTAAAGCCAGGACCAGGATAATCATAAAGACACCCAGTGCAGCAGGAAATAATTGGTTGGCCAGGTGACCCGAGCCAAAAGCTAATTTTTGTCCAAAGGGGACAACATCTTCAGGAGCAGTTTTGTAGTGTGCCAAAGTGGGTAGGATTAGTTAGTGGTTAGATAGTGGATAATAGGTCTTGGTTATTGGGTTAGGTCAGATTGTAGTGAATGGCTTCTACCACCCCGGTCCTGGAGAAGATCTGCAGGCTTATGTCTTCGGGAATTTCGTTTCCGGGTATGTCCACCTTTTCACCATTGGAATAAGAGATGGTGATGCCCTCCTGTTTTCCGAAAGTATATAAAACCGGAAGCTGGCAGAAGGTGAATCCCAGCTGCTTCGCCTCAAGTTCCATGCTTTTTTTCTTCCCGGAAAGATCAATATAGTTGAAGATCCCCTTTTGTTTTAACATCTCATCCCTGTTCAATAATACCGGGATGAAGGTGATCCTGCCCTTCCTGATGTGAATACCCAGCTCGGCCAGGCGGGAGATCACATCCTCTTTCACCTGTCCGGTTAATCCGGGTTGTTTTGCTCCCGAGTTGGCAGGTGTATGTGAGTAGGCATCGGTGGGAAATGCCCCATACAATCCGGGAGATTTATACAATCCGATTCCGGCCTTGATTTCGTAGTAATGATCCTTGATTCTTCCCAGGATGGCTTCATCGGCATTTTCATCAAATCCCTTAAAATAGCACTCCTGGGCAGCCAGCAATAGTTTTGATACCATGTGCCAGTAGATACTCCCCAGTCCCTCGTATCCATAGAAGGTTCCGGACCTCCCGGTAAAGGATTGGTGATCGAACATCTCCTCAAAGATACCCAGTATAAGACTCTTTTCCTTTCGAACAAGATCCCCGTACTCCTCTTTGTTTAATTGATCCAGGGCTGCCTCCACTTCATCGGCGTTTCTGAAAATACCATTGAAATGGGCTTTGCCGGATCCATCCTCTTTGAGCACCGAAGAATCCCTGTCAGAGATCAGCTTCTGCAACAATGCGGATGCTGCAACTCCCCTGGCCGGGATGTGGTTCTTCTCAATAAATCGCGGAAGTTGCCGGTTGGGGTAGAGCATGTAACTGTATTGATCCTCCCTGAACATGCTGCTGGCTTTTAAGGCATCCAGTACAGCCAGACTTTCGAGGGTAGATAGATACCCGGAGCTCAGCACAGCCACCTGGCCTTCCAGCATTTCATACAAATGCCTGATCGAAATGCTGCTCTCCTTAATGGAAATCAGATTGTATGCATGGTAGAGTCCATCGTCCCGCCTATTTGTTTTGATGGAGTGATCCATGTATTTCAAAGAAAGGCTGGCGAACTCCCTCAGGGTTTTTATGGCAACAGAACTTCTCTTCCCGGAAAAAGAATGCTTATAAATGGTCTCCCGGTACTGACTCCCTGCAAGCCCCAGGGCCCGAGTGAAATCATACCGCTCCCCATCGGTGAAATCACTGTCGGTCAACGCCACATTGTCGGCAAAGATGGCCAGGGTTTTATCCAGGTGACTTTTTATCTCGTCCGACACCTCAATCTCCTCCAGGGAACTTGCAGAGAAACTGGTATTCCAGAACTCCAGGAACCTTCTCAGGTAGTAGAGTGTAACCATCGATACCCCATTGCCAACCAGTGCATTGTTGGCATCGTTCCACTCGGGTCGCTGTGTGTTGAGCCAAATACCAGCCCCGGGAATAAAATTACTCAACTTGGAGAGCAGGGTGACCAGTATCTTCTCTGTCAGGTTCGCCCTGCATCGTTCGCCCTGCTTGTTTTGCAAAAGGCGCCCGTCTGCCCCGATCTGATCAACCCGTTCTTCAATCTCCCGGTTCAGATCAAAATCAAAATCGATGGTATCCCTGGGATTTTCAACAATCCGGTCAAAGGGCCTGATCCGATAGGGTACATTTGCATACACAAAGATCTCCCTTGTTAGCAATTCATCCAGTTTCCCGGGATGGAAATTTTTGGAAAGTTCCAGGAACTTCTGAAGGTAGATGATCTGGTGATCACCCCAGTAGCCAATATAAGCCCAGGGATCATCGGGACTGGGAGCTTCCCAGTCCAACCCATCCCGGGTAATCCGGTAAGGATTATAGCCATCGGGGGTGCTGGCATTCAGAAATTTGCAGAGCATACCATCGATGAACTGCGGATATGATAGGGATAAGGCTTCCCAGTTCTGAAATATATCCCGCCAGTTTCCCTGGTAATTCAGCTTATCTGTTCCATCGTTGTTTTTAATATCAATGGAGAACTGGTTCCAGGGCCGGCTGGGATCTCCATGCCGGCGGCTGAAGGTCAGCGGCAGATATTCCAGACAAATCCGCTCCAATTCCGGATGCCCCAGGCCCCTGGCCCAATGGACCAGCTCAGTGTAAAACATAACTTCCGGCAATTGTCCTATCTGCTCCCTGAACAACCCCAGAATCTCCCTGTTGATTTGCTGAACATGCAAGAGGAAATCGCTGATCTCAGCGTTATAGTGATCCGTAAACACACCACCGCGCATGATATTATACAGCGTATTGGAAAAATGGCGGGCCACGCTTAATTCATCACTCCCCATCTGCAAGCCATCGGCGCCGGCCACAACTTCTATCAAGGCCGAAGTGCCCGATTCAATATCCCGTATAAGCAGATCCCGGATATTACTTTCAGTTTTAATAAAGTGATCAAGGTTATGCACATCTCCCGAATCCTGGTTGATCTCGGCTACCATATACCAATCCTGCTCCTTTTCTATCCCCAGATCAAATCCTGCATTGATGTAATATGCTCCCCGGGCTGCCCGCACATCAAGTTCAGTTTGGACCGCCATCCCCTTTTTGAAAATTTCAACCTGCCTGTCAGAAACCAGGTATTTTGCATCTCCGGGTAAGCCATGGGACCAGACCGTTGTAGCTTTTAAGGCTTCACTGGGCTCTGCTTTGTCTACTGGTATTGAGCTCAGCACGAACAGACCAAGCTTGCTTTCCTCGAGCAATTCACACTTTTTATAGGCATCCAGGAGGTTGCTGTATTCGGTTTGAAAAGCATAATCCACTCCGTATGGAAGGAGGTTGCGGATCCCGTCAAGTATGTCGATCCGGGTGTTTGATTTGCCCAGGTTCCGGATATGCGATTTTTTGATCCATCCAAACTTTTCACTGTTGTACCAACCGTAGCGGAAACTGATCTCCAGGTCAGTATTTACCTCTTCAAATACAATTTTATTGCCATACATGCTCTTGTAGAGATTCCTTTGAACGGTGTACAGACTTTCAGACTCATCGGTGAAGGGCTCCCATAAGAAAGTGCGCTTCTCTTTTTCCACAAGACAGAATGTTCTGCTACCGGTGATACCCCTATAGTCATGGATCTTATCCACCGGGTAGTAGGGAAACAAAGCATTGTCGCGGTTCTTCCTCCCGGCAGTCAGTGAGCCATTGGAAGATAAAAACATCCAGTGATCGGAGTTGCTGACAATGGTCATGAAGAAATCGGGCATCTCATTGAAGTTGCTGATCTTGTAGAACTTCTCACCGTCAATGGTTGTAAATCCTCCGGTCACCTCCCTTTTCCCAGAGTTCAGAATATTGTTACCCAGGTAAATCTCTTTGTTTTTCATATCTCAATATAGTAAACAGATTGTTACATATTACCAATGGTCATCTTTGGAATGGAAATTACATAAATTAACAGGTAGTTTAGTTTCATAAGCGATGCGCACAGATAGGCATATACAATTATACAATTTCTTTGGCATTATTCTGAGACTGACAGCATGCTCAGTCAAGATTTTGGGAGTATGGAAAAAACCTTAATCCTTTTCCAGCTCCTGGATTCTAACCTTCAAAGCAGAGATAGACTTCGCCATGAAGAGCCAACATCAACAGAGGCCAATGGTTTTTTTGCCGGCACGTGCTTCTAAGAAACAGGTCGTTGCGCCGCATATGCTGGTATGGTTACTGAGAATGGATAGAAAGCTCACATCAAAGCTCGTTCTCTGAATGAGCGTCTGTGCACAACTTAATCCTTCATACACCTTACAGGGAATCCATAAAACCGGCCGTAGTAAGCCCTGAAAATATAGTCATCATCGAAATCTAATCCGTGAACCCAAGCACTTATTTTGTCATCAGAATCCGTAGCTGTCCAGAAATTGCCATACAAACCCTGACCAACCGAAGTGCCATCGTGCTTTCTTAATCCGGTAGCAAAAGCGTGTAAATCCGGTTGAATTGGTTGCCTTGTCAATTCGGACTGTTCCAATGGGCTAAACCTGTCTCTTTCAATTACTCCCCCCAAGTGACCCCGTGCTCCATGTACTATCCACTGATGCCCGGCTCATCCCCACCTGAATCTCAAGTAGCTTCCACTCCTCATCGCTGGGGAGATGCCAACGATCAGGGCACACACCCTGGATGCCACTTGGAACCGAACTGCTTCCGGTTAGACTATTTGCTGCTGCTGCCCAGGTGTAAATGGCCCCGTAAATCTCACCATTGGCAGCACTGTTGTTGTACCAGCAATATGCCTTATCGTCTGGGCCCAGATTATCCCACGCACTTGTTCCTTCCACAAGGAGTATTTCACTTCCATCGGGATAATGTGTTACCTTCAGATTTTCTGACATCCATATCTGATCCCCTATTTTGACTGTATTGTACACATTCCCATCCCTATCAGTTACCGTTGTCGATGTATTCGTATCAAAACTAAGGGTAATCCCAAATGCAGTTCCGGCACTGTTGGTCGCATAAGCTACGAAATAGTAGGTAACACCATCTGTCAGACCGGTGAGGGTGGTCGAAAAAGACCAGGGCCATTTCCAATTGCCACCTTGGTTCCTGAGGCTTGTGGATCTGATGAAGTACCATAATATATTCCCCGATCGCTAACCGTAGCTCCTCCGTCACTAGTAATATCTCCTCCAACGGTGGCTGTAGTTTCTCCAACATCATATGCAGCATTGGTGGTTACCGCGGGATTAACGATAATTGAATTCGTATCAAAGCTGTGGGTTGTCCCAAAAGCAGTTCCGGCACTGTTGGTTGCATAAGCTACGAAATAGTAGGTGAGACCACTATTAAACTGGTGAGGGTGGTCGAAAAAGTACCAGTGCCATTCCCAATGATTATCTTGGTTCCTGTGGCTTGTGGATCTGACGAGTTGCCATAATATACGCCCCGTTCAGAAACCATTGCACCTCCATCACTGGAAACATCTCCTCCAACAGTAGCGGTGGTCTCTCCCACATTGTATGCAGCGCTGGTGGTAACAGTGGGTACACCTATTGTTTTATCCGTGGTGAAGCTTAAAGTGGAACCATAGGCTGTACCTGCACTGTTGATGGCATAGCCAACCAAGAAATACTCAGTACCATTGGACAACCCGGTAAGCGTAGTTGAAAAAATGCCATTGCCAATACCAATGGCTATTTTCGACCCTGTGGTTTGAGGACTTGATGAGGTACCGTAATAGATTCCCCGTTAGAGTAACGTTGCTCCTCCGTCACTGGAAACATTCCCCAACTGTGGCAGAGGTCTCGCTAATAGAAGAAGCAGCAGCTTGTAGTAACTTGGGAACACCCTCGGTCTGATCCGTAGTGAAGCTTAAGGTTAACCATAGGTTGTACCTGCACTGTTGGTTGCATAAGCTGTAATGAAATACTGTGTACCATTGGTTAGCCCGGTAAGGGTTGTTGAAAAGATACCGCTGACGTTACCAATGGCGACTTTTGCCCCTGCAGTATGTGCATTTGATGAGGTGCTGTAATAGATTCCCCGTTCGGTAACTGTAGCTCCCTCCATCACTGGTAACATTGCCTCCCAACAACGGCTGTAGTCTCCTCCACGGATGTCACATCACTGTAACAACAATTGGTTTATCTGAATGCTATTTGGTAGCAAAGTTTAAAGCCTGCCCGTATGTAGTTGAATTGCTATTGCTAATATAAGCTTTTAAATAGTAAGAGCTTTCTGGAGAGGAGGTCAGCAAGATTACCGGAAAAATCACCTGTTAGAAATAGTCAGTACCCAATTGCAAGAATACCGTCGTAATCTGATACGGTTGGATTGGTATGTGTGACATAACAACATCCAGCTGCGAAATCCCCTCCTCACCTACATCGATGAATAGTACCTTTTGCACTCCAGATACTATTGGATACCTCAGATACCTGACTTGTCTCAACTTTGAAAACTCTTTCAGGTTCAATTTTTTTACAGCCGGCAGAAGCAATCAATAAAGAATATCACAGAGGCGTATTTGATATCTGTCAAAACTTCAGCTTCACTCTCCATAGGATACTATCACGCTATGAAACACATATCTGCATCATTTTCTTACGAATATGAAATCGCCGCCCTGATCACCTACATTCTTGATTTCACCGTACTGGGGTATTGCATCACTGTTGTTTATTACGGCAATCCTGAGACTGCTGAATAATTGCTGTGCCCCGTAATATATACTCACCTGTTAGAGGATAAACGATCTATCAGATACTTTGCAAATGAACTCTTATCGGGCACCTCGGTTAATGTCCCGCTGGTCATGGCTTTCCTGCTGGGAAGTTCATAAAGCTTTCTCGATGGCAACCGGTGCATTGGCAAACGCAGATCTGGCAGTAAAAATAGACCCGCTGAAACAGGCATCGGTGATCAGTAAGGTATGTCTGGAATCTATCTGCTTCAAGAAATCCACCAACTGGCTGTTACCGAACCAATCGGCAGAAGAAATTCTCCGTGCATTGGAAGGAAGCCAGTATCGAATATTAGCCTCAATATCAAAATTGCCATGCCCTGCATAAAAGATCAAAAGGTTATCATTGGGAGTCACCTTTCTGGAAAGATTCTCCAGAGCATATATTATCTCCTCTCTTCTAGCATCTTTGAGAAACTGAATATTATCTTTCTCAAATGTGTATTCAGCTGGTCAGTACATCAAACAATCGCTCAGCGTCTTTTATTGGATTTTCAAGTGATCTGAGCGCAGGGTCCGAATAGTTATTAATTCCAATAATTAATGCGAAATACTTTGCTTCCTGTTGGATTTTTTCTGCGAGAGAAACCTCTATGGCAGTATAATTTACTTGAAATCTTCTTTCTGCATAGTTTTTGTTCTTATCCATGACACCAACAATAATGGTGTTTTCACCTGGGAAAAGTTCCAGACGCTTGGTGAATTGACCGGCGTCTGTAAAATCCACGAACTCTGAATTTACGACCACCGATTCAATACCGCTTAAATCAGCTACACTCCCGAAAAGAGGGATTTCTGATTCACTGGTTTCAAAGACAGCAGTTCCGATCGAATTCCGGAGAGAGGATTTTTATCTCAGGTTTTGTTTCATCTCTCTCAATTTCAGTTTTTATCGGCAGGTAAGCTTTTTCGCTATGAATTACCTGTCCGTTCAATAGTAAACCACTGAAAAGGAACAATGTACTCCAGGAAATTTTTTGAATACACACGACACATCAATTTAAGAGTTTCATCATTTTTCTAAAAAGTATACCTGAACGCCAGTAAGGGAGCCTGAGCTCCAGGGTCATATTGGGTCCTTATTGAAAATCCCCTCGTCTGGCCATAGCTCTGAGATATTCAGTTTGGAAGCTCCTACTATGTTCCAAACGATATCAGTCACCCAGATACCTATTGCAGCATAGGCAAACACCTCTGAGATATCATCCTGCGTTTTAGCTGAATTAAATAGTTCATCTCTGGTGACCACATCTGAGGCTGCCAGGTAGTCATCATAAGCTTGATATGGACATCCGGTTTAATGTAACTGATGTAATGATGCATCCATACCCGGCAACTCCCCGCAACCAATGCGGTTTTCCACCTGTTGCACGGGTAAGACCAAGTCCAGGAAAAGCCAATGACTGCAATACAAGACTTGTTGTGTTTACGCTTTTTTCCTGGACTTTACTTTCAACAGTCTCCTCCATCTCGAGGGGTAATTTCACAATTTCTGCAAATACCTGGACAAAAATTCCTACATCCAGTTCAACACCATCAGCATCAGGATCCCAGGTAATCTCCTTCCTGCTTCCGCCTTTGACTTCATCACCAATATCGCCGCTTAAAGACCTGGCCCTTATAGGATTACCTTTTGAGTCGGTAATCTCAATCCAAACATTAAATCTGTCATTATTATCGAAATTTCTGATATCATAAGAATATTTTGATCTTGTTATCATGCAATTCAAGATCAGGCTTGGTGATGGTGGAAGTGCTCGCACGAATCCTCTATCGACTGGTCCAAACAGCAACAGAATCAGAACAATCGGGTACAATATCTTAAGTCCATTTTCCATTTCATTTCAGAAAATACTAAGAAAACTAGATGGGTTAAGTTACAAAAATTGTATAAATAGCTTGTTTATACCTTTTTCGAAGGGAATTATCCACATGCATTATTTTACCTCAAATTCTCCTTTCAGCCGGATATCCTCCGATGAGCTGCCCACCATCACCTGGAAAGTCCCCGGTTCCACAACCAGCTCCATATGTCTGTCGTATAAGGAAAGATCGTCATGACCCAAGCTGAACCGGATGGTCCTGCGTTCCCCGGGCTCCAGCATGATCTTTTCAAATCCCCTGAGCTCCTTGACAGGAACCGTGACAGAGGCGATCAGATCTCTAAGGTACAATTGTACCACTTCATGCCCTTTTTTTTCCCCCGTGTTCTTCACGTCTACACTGATAGAAACTTCACCATAAGTGCCAACGGCATCAGGGGTGATCTGAAGATTGCTGTATTCAAAGGTTGTATAGCTGAGTCCAAATCCGAATTCCCACAATGGCAATGGTGACATGTCTGCATAGGCAACACCCCAGCCATGTTCTATCCAATGATCCTTTTCCGGCATATGGTTATAGTAGACAGGAAGCTGCCCCGAATGCCTTGGTACGGTGACAGGAAGTTTCCCTCCCGGATTGTAGTCCCCAAAAAGAACATCTGCCACTGCATGGCCTCCCTGTTCTCCCGGCAGCCATGCTTCCACAATGGCGGGAATGTTTTCTGCAGCCCACCGTATGGAAAGGGGGCGGCCGTTGATCAGCACCAGGACGGTGGGTGTGCCTGTTTCATACACCGCTTTGAGAAGCTCCTCCTGGAGGCCGGTCAGATCCAGGCTTGCCACGTCAAACCCTTCACCAGCTGTTCCAGGGCGTTTCGAAGACTCGCCCAGGACCACAATGGCCACATCCGCATTTTTTGCCACCTTTCGGGCTTTGGAAATCTCATTGAGCCCCTCCCCGATGATTTCGCATCCCTTCACATAGTCCACTTTTGCTTCCGGAGAGACCCGGGCCGAGATTCCGTCATAAACTGAAACCACATCCTGGAGAATCACATCAGCAATATAGTCTCCCAGCTGGTTGGTTTGATCAATGGCATTGGGACCTATTACAGCAATCCTTCTTAAATCCTCCCCCAAGGGCAGGATGTTATTCTCATTTTTTAGCAATACGATTCCTTCACGGGCCACATTCAGTGCCACTTCCTGACTCTCCTCTGTATGGGTTACTTTCAGTGCATATTGGGGATCCGCATAGGGATTTTCAAACAATCCCAGCCGGAATTTTTGCTCCAGGATGCGACGAACCGCCCTGTCGATCAACTCCATGGATACTTTCCCCTCTTTCACATTCTCTATCATGGGAGCCAAATACCCATCCTCAAATGAGATTCCCACATCCATTCCGGCTTTAAAAGCCAGCTCGCCCGTTTCCTGCTCATTTTTCGCAAGTCCCGTATAGAGAAGTGTTTCCAGACCACCACCTTCACTGAGCACCAATCCTTCAAATCCCAGTTCCTGCCTGAGTACCTTCGTCAGCAGGTATTCCGATCCATGTGTAGGAATCCTGTCGATGGCCGGGTAGGTGGCCATCACACCCAGCGCTCCGCCCTTCCTGATCCCTGCCTCCCAGGGCGGAAGGAAAACCTCCCTGAGTGTCCGTTCAGAAATTTCCATGGCTACCCCGCTCCAGTCCGCTTGCAGGCTGGCTCTGACCGGGATAATGACATAATCCGGCCACGGTTTTATCCTTTGCTGAAACATCATCACCCTGAACAGCTTGTACAATGGTCTCTGCCAAAAGGGAGCAGTACCAGGGATCTTCGCTGTAACCCTCCTGGTTTCTTCCCAGCCTGGGATCCCTGTTGGGCTCAATAACCAGCGTAAAAAGCTGGTGGATACCCACAGCGCGACCCTCCCTGGCAGTAATCGAGTACATTTTTTCCACCAGATCCATGTTCCAGGTACTGCCTATGGCTGGTCCTTCGGGAAAAATAGTTCCACCAGAACACATGAGTCCGTGCGTCCCCTCTTCGGTCTGAAGCAGCGGGATACCCAGGCGTGTATTCTCAATGGCTATCTTCTGAAGTTCGTTGAAATAATTGGCCTGTTGAAGGGTCCCTTCATGCAGGATGGTATTGGCCAGGGTAAAAAATCCGCCGGCCGGACCCAGGTTCTCCATAAATGTTCCTCCAGCCAGTTTCCTGCAGGCTTCGGTTTTTGCAGCAATGCCATCTCCCAGTTCCCCCACATAGACACAGGGCATGTTCATCTGCCCAATTTTCTCTTCCAGTGTCATGCGTGTAAGAAGGTCCTCAACCCTGGCACTGGTTGAATAAAGAGGATTCTTATAGACTGGTAACTCAGCAAATGGCTTCTCCCCCCTTATCTCCCTGATATAGGATGCAATGTTGTGAACATTATCAATCCATATGCCATTGGCAGGATCGGAAGCATACGCACAGATGGCCTCAATGGTAGATAGTATGGATGTCTGAGATCCTTCTGTATTCATCTCGTGACCTGCCAGCACCAGCCATTGTCCGGTGGCCTTTGCCGACTCAATAAGGGTGATGATCTGCTCAAATGATTTTCCATCCAGTTCCATACCGGTGAGTTGCGACATATCGCAATACAGCGGATCGTTCGGACCTTCATCCAGCCAGCCCCGGCCAGTTTCAAACAGGGATGCCACCACCGGGATATAACTTTTCGTTTGCACCCCTTTCCCTACGAATGTCTGTCCGCAGGGATAGGCAAAGGATAGCGGATGGATGCCCAGTGTTTCATGTAGATAAGAGCTGGCTGAATCCAACTCTGTTCTCATGGCATCCAGTGTATAATCTTCCAGCGCCTTCTGTCTCGACCATGCAAAATTGCCCGTGCAGGGATGAACCAGTGAATGGTTGCCTATGTCATGGCCATTTTTAACTGCCTCTTTCCAGCCCTCCATCCGCTTTACCATGTGTTCGGGAGATACATAGAAGGTCGCTTTCACTCCATAGCGGTTCAGCAAGGGAATACCATGGTCGATCTGGGACAGGCGGGCATCATCAAAAGTGAGGCTCAGGCCCATCTTCTTTCCTTCCGGCCATTGGAAATCAGATCTTTTCAACGACCACGCCAGTCTCATAAGATTGTGCCAGACTGTGGTTGCCGGAAAGACATATAGCCACCAACAGAATTAAAGCAATTGTACCCTTCATTGTTTTCATGTTTACAAAAGATTTAAGTCTGTTCCGATCACAGGTACTATACATCGCTGAAGTCCATCATCACTGTTTCTTTCCGGAATCCTTTGGTCCGGATGGCCAGGTAAATAATTCCGATGATCATCCAGCTTCCTCCGATCATAAAAGTCTTCAGATGGAAGGTTTAACCAGATAATCAGGCAGATCACGAAACCTGCAGCCGGAACAAGGAAATCCCTTAGAAAGCTCTTTATGGTCTTAACTTTCTTCTTTGAAGTAGAATTCACGTATGGAGGCAATGTTCACTCCCATAAAAGCGAAAAATGCGCCGAAATTGATCAGCCTGGCACACTCTTCATAATTAAGGTAAGTGCGCCCAAAAGGGCCAGGCCTCCAATAAATAATACATTGTACGTTGGAGCAGCACTTTTCTTTCCCAGGTGACCGAATATCTTCCTGGGAATTACCCCATCACGGCCCATTCCATACAAAGGCGCGCTGCACCCAGCTGTCCGGTAATGCCCGATCCAATGCTACCCACCAGGAGTGTGATGGAAAGAGAGCCATCCAGAATTGGGCCTCCTACGCGGTGGGCCACCGACATGATGGCTGTATCCAGCGCGTTGTTTCGCAGACCTTCATCGGTGATGCCATCAGTAAACGATGCCCAGTCTGGCCATGATACCTGTGCCAGGTAAATCTGCGCACCACTCCAAACACCGGTGATCACGCAGGTCAATACCGCTGCGATCAATACATTTCGCCTGGGATTCTTGACCTCTTCTGAGAGGGTCGTCAACCCGTCAAAACCGATATAGGTCAGTGCTGCAAGGGCAGTGGCCGAACCCACAGATCCCAGTGAAAATGAATCCGGATTATAAAAGGGCCTGGTGGTAAACAACCCTCCCAAACCTTCCTTTAGAAATATATACCTGAATGGCAGCAGCCATGAAGTAGAAGACAACCACACTCATCACTATCATCAGTACCCAGTTTGTTCTGGAAGCCAGTTTGATCCCCCTGAGATTTATCAATGTGAATACGGCAACAAAAAAGAAAATCCAGAAATGATAGGGTATGATGGGCAACAAATGATTGGCGGTGATGCTTGTGAAAATGACGCACAGGATGGGAATAAACATATAATCCATGAACATGGACCAGCCGGCCACAAATCCCAGATGTGGGTTCAATGCTTTCCCCACATAGGTATATGCAGATCCCACAGCCGGGTAGCGACTGGCCAGGCGCCCATATCCTATGGCAGTAAATATCATGGCTGCCATGGCAAAAAGGATCGTTGTTACCGCATGGCCCTTGGAGATATCATTGGCATGCCCAAACAGCGGCAAAGCGGCCACCGGCTGGATCAGGATGATTCCATAGATAATCAGATCACCGAGGGATAATACACGCCGTAGTTTAACTTCAGGATTCGCAGTTGCAGTCATGCTTAAAGGGCTCCTGTGAACTGTGTTGCAGCAGCTTCAATTTCTGCATCACTTGAGTTGATATTGATTCCCCATCCAGCCCCAAGTCCGCCGTCAACCACGCCAATACTAATATTCATTGCACGGCTGAAAATATCATCCGTTCTGGGGTAAGAGCCCTTTGTATGGGGCTGCCCTATCTCTTTCAGATGCCGGAGCACATGCTCCATGTTTGCATACACGTGCCATCCACTCTCGTCGATGGTTTTTGATCCCAGGGCAGCGGAAACTTTCAAAGCCTGCTCCCGGGTATCAAAAATCACAGTACACAGGTTGGCACAATCACCTTCGGGATCATTCAGCATTCTGAATTTAAAACCCTTGTGATCCTGAAATCAGGTCTTTCAATTTGCTCCTTTTTTCTCGGAGTGTGCTTACGATGCTATCCAGTTTACCCAATTGAGCAAGGGCAACTGCAGCTGTCACTTCATTCATCCTGAAATTTAAGCCAAGAACGCTGCGGGCTCCTACTTCCACGCCAAAGCGATTGGGTTTATGACCCTGGTCATGCACGCCAAAAGCATTTTCGTATAATGCCTGGTCATTGGTGACCACCAGACCACCATCTCCGCTGTTGATGGTTTTAAAGATATTGAGGGAATAAGGCCCCCATATGGCCGATGGTTCCCACTTTCTTTCCTTTGTAAGTGGCCCCCGCAGCCTGGCAGCTATCTTCCAGAACCAGCAAATTGTGTTTCCGTGCAATCTCCATAATCCTGTCCATGTTACACGGATTCCCCAGCATGTGTACGGGTAGAATCGCTTTGGTCCGGGAGGTAATCCGATGTTCAATATCATCAGGATCCAGGGAAAGACTCTCGTCAATCTCAGCCAGCACCGGAACCAAACCGGCAAAAATGCAGGACGAATAAGTGGCAATAAACGTGTAAGCCGGGACAATTACTTCATCTCCCGGCTTTAATCCCATGGCGATCAACGAAACGAGCAAAGCCGAAGTACCCGAGGATGTGGCCAGTGCATAATCTGCATCACAATATTGGGCAAATTCTTTTTCCAGGGTGGCGACTTTGTGTAGAAACCTGGGATCATCTTCACTCCCATAACGGAACAGGTAACCTCCCTGCAACACTTCCATTGCAGCATCCATTTCTTCTTTTCCGAACCAATAAGCACCTGGACCTGACATAACAATCTCTTTTTAATGATTCATTTTTAGCAAAGCAGCTTTCAAAATACGGAATTTGATTCTTTTTACAGCGAAAAGAAAAGATTAACTCGTATCATTGTTGGAATAACCCATAGAAAGAAAAACATCATGAAACCTATCCTATATTTCCTCATCATGGTTACCAGCATTTCCTACGGCCAGGACCCGAAGGTAATCGCCCACCGTGGAGGGGCAGGCATGGCACCGGAAAATACCCTGGCTGCATTCAACAACGCTGTAGAGGTACAAGCAGATTTCTTTGAACTCGATGTGAGGATCTCAAGCGACGATTCGCTCGTGATCATGCATGACGCTTCGGTGGACCGTACCACAGATGGCACAGGCACATTGGTATCCATGACCTACCAGCAGCTGAGGCAGCTGGACGCAGGATCGTGGTTCGGACCGGAATTCGCAGGTGAGCACATTCCCACACTCAGAGAATCACTGATGGTCGCCCTGAACAGCGAAAACGGCATCGGTGTGGTGATCGAGATTAAAAGCTCCGACGAAAGCGTTCCAGGGGCCATCGTAGATCTGGTGCAGGAACTGGGGATGCAGGACCATGTAATTGTTTCCAGCTTTAACCTTTCCCAGATCACCACCGTTAAGTCCCTGGATGCCACCATACCGGTCCAGCTTTTCGGAACCATTGCAGAAAGCCACATCGATCAGGTCGCAGCCATCGATGGAGAATGGGTGGGAACCGGAGGGGAGATCACCGGAACACTCATTGATTACGCCCATTCCAAGGATGTGCTTTTAAATGCATGGACGCTCAATTCGGCAGCAACGATGGTACCTGCCATAGATTCCGGAGTGGATGCAATCACTACTGACTATCCAGCGCTGGCTTTTATTGCGATGGACGATACCGAGCCCTCGGATGTGGTGCTTTCTTCCGCAATACCTGAGGAAACCAGGATTACCCTTCAATGGGAAGCCGCCATGGATAATGAAAGTGGCATTGCGGGTTATGACATATTCAGGGATGAGAATCCCGGTGCCACAACTTTGCTTGTATCGGTGGAAGAAGTGACCGAATATGTGGACGAAACCTATATGGAATCCGCCCAGTACTATTACAGGGTAAAGGCTAAGAATCCGGCAGGTCTGTCCAGCATCCATTATTCCAATGAATTGTCCGCCACCACCCTGAACGATGTTACACCCCCTTCCGTCTTGGCTGTCCGTTCCCGGGGCGAAAACACCCAGGTGGTGATCAGTTTTTCAGAGCGTATAGAGGCGGAATCCGGGAGTAACACTGCCAATTATTCTATAAACAATGAGGTTAGCGTGACTGAGGCCAGACTGGCCCTGAACCAGCAGTCCGTCATCCTGACCACCTCACCCTTGTCAGAACAGACCTACAGGCTTACCCTGGAAAACGTAAGCGACAGGGCCAACAGCCCCAATCCCATGGATCCAGGTCTACCATGATTTCATTCATACGGGGGTCCCGGACGATGCAGTGGCCTTTTACCACCTTGATTCGATTCACTTCTCCGACCCGGATTACCAGGTCCTGGATGTATCCGGAAACAACAATACCGGAATCGCAAGGGGTGGGATTTTCCCGGCGGAAGGGATTCAGGGGAACGCTCTGGGCTTCGACGGTGTAGACGACTACGTGGAATTTTCGGCCTCCCCCTCTTTCAACATCAATGCAAGCGAGCTAACCCTATCCATCTGGACAAAATTGCCTGCCAGGCCTACGGAGCTCAGCAGTGCCTATGCCCCTTTGTTCGATAGTGAAACTGACAACTATGTGTTGTACGGAGACCGGGGGAGCAGTGAGCTGCGCTTCAAAGTGAGCACCTCCGGTGGAGCCGAACGGCCCGGCATCCCCGATGCGGATATACCGGTCAACGAGTGGATTCATGTGGTGGGCGTGTACGACGGAACCAGTGCCATGATCTACCTGAATGGTGAATTGAAAGATTCACATGCACTTTCCGGCACCGTCAAATCCGGCCAGGTTGCCACCCTGGGAAAAACGGGTTCAGTTTACCTGGAAGGGTTCATCGACCAGGTGGAGGTATACAGCAGGGCCCTGACCCAGGAAGAGATAACGGGGATCTTCGAATATTACACGGGAGAAGCCGAAGTGGTATGTCCGGAAATTACAATTACGACCAGCGATGGTGTGGCCGCATCCAAAACTGCAGGAGATTCATTCCAATGGCTCGATTGTGACAATGGACATACTGTCATCTCCGGGGAAACAGACAGCATTTATTCTCCGGGGAATAGTGGCAATTTTGCCGTAGTTGTTTCCAATGGTGAATGCGTGGATACCTCTGAGTGCGTATTTGTGCAGGCCACAGGGAACGATGAACGTTCCACATTCAATCACAGGATCTATCCCAATCCCAGCCAGGGGACATTCACCCTGGATTTGAAGGGCGCCTCAGGCAGAGATTGGATGGTCCAGGTAATCAATGCCGACGGGAAAAGTGTCTTTGAAAAAACAATTCCCGGAGGCAGGGAGCACCGGATCGATCTGTCGGCGGAGCCATCCGGAATCTTCCTTCTCAGGGCGGTGTCCGGTAAAGAAGAGATCACTCATCCGATTGTCATTCTTTAGGGAAATTAATCATCAATGCATTGAAATACCAACTGGCGGAATTTCCATCCTGTTTGGTCATTGACCGGTCCCTGTGTTTGTTTCATGATGATTCCGATGATGTTTTCAACAGGATCAGCAAAATACTGGGTGTTAAAATAACCACCCCATTCAAATGTACCGGCGCTACCCAATCCACCCTTTGCCTGTCCGTTTTGGGTCAGTATTCCAAACGCAAGTCCGAAATCGGATTCGGCATTTTCACCCCGGATGTTCCCAAGCTGGTTACTCAATATAACATCTACTGTAGTACGGCTTAATAACCTGACGCCATTATACTCGCCACCATTCAGATACATTTGAAGGAAGGTGGCATAATCTTTTGCCGTACTTGAAAGCCCGGCGCCACGGAAAAGAAACTTTTGGCTCCTTTGATCGGATAATCGGTATCATAGAACGTACCGGGTATTTTTCCCATTTTCCCTTATTTTATGCTGAACGGCAACCAATCTGTTCGCTTTCTCCTTTGGCAGATAAAAACGGGTGTCGTTCATTCCCAGCGGATCAAAAATATGGCTTTCTAAAAATTCATCGAAGGGCATGCCAGAAACAATCTCAATAAAATATCCAAGAACGTCCAGGCCCTCACTGTAGGTAAACTGCTCGCCCGGATGATGGTGCAGAGGCAATGTTGCCAGCTTTTTCACACTTTCGGCGATGGTGATTTTTTCCGTGGTAAATAAATCAGTTACTCCCGCCTTTTGATACATCATAGCAAATCTTTCGTCACCATCTATGACTCCATAACCGATACCGGAAGTGTGCGAAAGCAAATGACGAATGGTAATTTCCGATTTTACAGGTTCGCCGGTCCAGGTGGTATCTGAATACCGAAAGGTCTTGAGTACCTCTTGATTTTTGAATTCAGGAATAAATTTCGAAATCGGATCATCCAGGAGAAATTTTCCCTCCTCCCATAACATCAAAACCGCTGTTGAAGTGATGGCTTTGGATTGGGAAGCGATCCGGAAAATAGCGTCGCGTTCCATTTTTTTTGCTTCCGGGCTGTTTGCCATTCCATACGCTTTCCAATGTACAATTTTACCATTCCTCACAAGCAGCGAAACAATGCCGGGCAGGTTTCCGTTTGCCACTTCAGATTCGCACATTCTGTCGATCCGGGCCAGGCGTTCAGAAGATATTCCTACACTTTCGGGTGAAGCTTCTGCAAGAACCGGAGACTTTTGAATGGAAGTGGTCTGGGCCAAACCACTGCTTAGCCAGGAAATGACCAGTGACAGTAAAACTATTCTTTCCTTGAGTTAATATTACGATAATTGTCCGGAAATCTTCGCTTTAGAATGGCACTGATTTAGGGAATATTGTGCTGTTGCGCATGGTTGCTATTTCTGGTGTCTCGTTTTTTGGATGGCTTATTGCTTGAACGAGCTTGCTTTAATAACTAAAGGATAATGTTTGTTTATATGTACAACAATGCATATTTTTGTATATATATTTAAACATTATGGCAAATCGACATCCCATGCTTCTGCCAAGATTAGAAAAGCTATTGTCTGAACTTGGTGAAAACATAAAACTTGCAAGGCTAAGGCGAAAACTAAGCAGCAATCAGGTCGCTGAAAGAGCCGGTATAAGCAGAACCACACTGGTCTCTATAGAAAAAGGATATGCAGGTGTCAGCATTGGTTATTACCTGAACGTGCTGAAAGTTTTTGGTTTGGAAAATGATTTCTTACTGATTGCAAAGGATGATGAATTGGGCAGGAAACTGCAGGATGCCAATCTGATTGTAAAAAAGAGAGCCCCTAAACAAAAGGGATGACGAATACAAGAATAAATGGCCGGGATGTATTCAGTATTTGTGTTTCCAACATTGATGATCATTTGAGAAATCATGGATTTTTTCTAACCAATGCCGGCTGATGAGAAGTTCCTTCGAACAAGCAATGAGCTATAGCGGAATATTTTCCACATCAACCAATTTATAGACCTTGTCTTTAACCCATTTTGCCCATGCCAGTGGCCGCTTTGATTTGTCGAAAGTTTGCCAGGGGATGGGCTCACCAATGGTGACAGTAACGTGCTTGCCACGGTGCCTATATGATTCGTCTATTAAATAAAGCATCTCGATGTTTGCTTTAATACCAAGAGTTGTCCTGAATTTGTATAAACGATAGAAGAACTTTGAATTTTCACCTCCCATGTGTATCGGGATGATGTCTCTCTGATACTGTTTTGCTTTATTGATAAAGCTTTTTTGCCATTCCAGGTCCATAACCTGTCCCTTGATCTTCCGGCTTACCAGTCCGGAGGGAAAAGTCAGGATTTGTGTTTCGGATTTGAAGGCAGCATCAAATTGTTCTGCAAGCTGGGAGCCCTGTTTACCATGCTTATTAACAGGGATGAATACGCCATGAAGGTTCTTCAGGTTCATAAGGATGTCGTTCACAAGGCATTTATACTTATCCTTGCCATATTTCTTCCCTAGTATAACCATGGCAATATGTCCATCCAGGCCGCCCCAGGGATGGTTGGCTGCAAAAATGTATCTTCCATCATCAGGCAGCTTTTCTTCTCCTACTACTTCAATCGTCAGATTGAAAAACTTCATCATGGCCACGCTGAAATCGTATCCTTTCAAATGACCATAATCCCTGATAATCTCATTGATAAGATCCTGGTGAGCTATTCTTCTTAAGTATCTGTATATAAATCCAGGGATCCACCTGGCCAGTTTCGGATTTTTATCGTAAAACAAATCCTTTACATCAATTTCTTTAAAGCTCCTGCTTTTGTCTGCTTCCATTTCTTATCCTTATTGAACCTGGCATTAAAAGTAAAAAATATACAGAAATTATTTGTTGGAGGAAACAGCAATTTTCAGGCTTATTCTCCGGTCCGGACGGGATTTTGCTACGCAGGTTCCCTTCCCCTGCCACGGGCTACCCTGCAAATCAATTAAATCCCATCTGCTTCGCGCTTAGGGATTTTTGTTTCCAATTGCTCATGAAGCATGCATTCAACGCTCTGAAAACAAAAAATCCCGATTGAAAAAACGAATCGGGATTTACAGTGTTTGCGGTCCGGACGGGACTCGAACCCGCGACCTCCGGCGTGACAGGCCGGCATTCTAACCAAACTGAACTACCGGACCGTAAACTATTGGTGGCTATGGATATTCTTCTTTAGAACGTGCATCATTCAAATGCGGAGCAAAAATAGATCATTTTTTTGATCTGGCAAAACAAAAAATGCAAATAATTTTTATCCCATCACCACTTCAATCTCAGTAAGGGATGTAAGCAAATCAAGGGGTATAAATGAATCCTGGATTTCCTTACCATTCACCGTTAATCTGGCTACTCCCTGCTCCACACCATCGGGATTTTTTACCTTGATATTCAGTGTATTGCCCCTGAAATTCCGGGTGGCAGCAAACTCCTTCCAGTCGGAGGGGATACAGGGATCGATGCTGATGCCATTGTACTGGGGTTTGATCCCCAGGATATAGTTGCTGATGGCATAGATAGGTCCATGTGGCCGATCCGCTGAGCCAGGGCAACCTGGAGGCCCCGTGTTTGGGACTGTCATCGGCATGGGTGGACTGGCAAACCACATAGGGTTCAATTTCCCGTATATCGGCCTTCTTGTTGTAGGCAGCAGGCAGATAGGCCCTCAGGTACTGGTAAGCCTTGTTGCCGTGGCCCAGCATGGCTTCGGCCATCACTGCCCAGCCCTGGGTGTGGATAAAAATCCCGCCGTTCTCTTTCAGACCGGGATTCATGAGCATGGCCCGGACAATGTTATAATCCGAAGAAGTATAGGGAGGTGCACATACCTTGATCCCGTAGTCGGTGGCCAGTTGCTCTCCTACCTTTTCCATGGCCGATTTTGCCTGCTCAGGTGTGGCAGCACCACTGATCACAGCCCAGCATTGGGGATTCAGGAAGATCTTGCCTTCGGGGCTCTCTGAGGATCCAAATTTCATTCCGTCCACACGGTATCCCCTCATAAACCATTCCCCGTCCCAGGCATGCTCCTGCAGGTTGGCATCCAGTTTGGCCAGTTCATTTTCGCCCCAGGCCTTCTCATCCTCCTCGTCCAGTATGTCTGTGATCTCCACATACTCCTTCAGTGCCAGGCGCAACTGCATGGCCACAAAGACCGATTCGCCGTCGTTTCCGAACTTCAGACAATCGTTCCAGTCGGCCCTCAAACCAAAGGTAATCCATGCTTTCCGGAACGCTCAACGGAAAATTCAATGGCCCTGCGCAGGTGCAGGAGAACAGTATCGCTGCCCTGGTCTCCATAGGGGATCTCCTTTTTATAAAAATCCAGATCACCGGTCTCCTTCACATAGGCGGGGACCGCATTAAACAGCCACAGGCTGTCATCACTGCGGTACTCGGAAGGATCGGGAGCTGCTTCTGATCCAGGATTGTGTGACACCGGGTAGACCACCGGCATGGCACCCCCAGTGGATACCTGTCCGCTGATCATCAGTTCCAGCCTTTCCCTGGCCTGCTCCGGGATCACATGCAAGATGCCCATGAGGTCCTGTACTGTATCCCGGTACCCAAATCCATCCCGGTCAATGCCCGAATAGATCAGGCTGGCCGCCCTGGACCAGTTAAAGGTGATCAGGGCATTGTAAATGCCCCAGGTATTGATGGTGCTGTTCAGTTCCGGGTCGGGCGTTTCGGCCGTAAGGCCTGCCATCCGGGTATGCCAGAACTGCTCTCAATGCGTCAAGTTCTTCATCCACCTTTGGAAGTCTGAGCGTAGGCTTTCACGGCTGCTTTCCCTTCTTCAGCCGCTTTCCCGATGCCCATCAATACCAGGAACTCCTTGGTCTCGCCAGGTTCCAAAGTAATGTCTCCGCATAAGGAGCCGCAGGGATTGTCCCCATAGCCCAGGCTGTTGGAGGATTCGCCCTGCTCTACCGTGAGCGGATTGGCATAGGTCCGGTAGGGACCCAGGAATGCTTCCCTGTCGGGTCATAGCCCACCACATCAAGTCCGGCAAAGGCCTGAAAGGTATGACGGCCCTGGTCCTTCTCCTTGAAATTATCCGGCATGTGGGGAATATTCACATTGGTCCCATGGTCGATGATCCCATCCACCACCTCCATTTTTGCGGTATACTGCACATACTGGATGTTCAGCAGGTCGTCGATGGCATTCCAGGTCCCGGCATACTCCACATAGCTGAAAGCCCTCAGATTTCTGGGCTTGCTGTCCATGGTTGCGTCACCCGCACCCTCCAGACCTCCATGGCTTTCCCCAGGGGCACATAGTAGGAGGTTTCCGACTCGATGCCCCTATATTTTGAATTGATGATGGTATAGGCTGTCCCATGCCTGCAGGTGGATTCGAACGAATCCAGGGGTTTTCCCACCGGCTGCCATGCATTGGACCAGATAATCGCCCGAATCCCGGTCATGGAAATAGATGTACCTTCCGGGCTGGTCCATGGGTATGCTGTTGAACCGCAGCCGCATGAAACGGCCCATGCCTCCCGACTTATAAAAACTGTAACCGCCGGCATTGTTGGTGATGATGGCTCCGTAGGTGGTATCTCCCAGGTAATTGCTCCAGGATTTGGGAGTATCCGGTCGGGTAATGCACATACTCCTTGTTGCGATCATCAAAATGTCCGTATTCCATAAAATACAGAGATTTGGGCAGTCAGATCCTAAAAAGTACCTGTCTGCAGGTTAGAACTTCAATTGGAGGTGATCCCCCGGTTGGAGGTTCAGCCTGTCAGGTAAAGATACATATAGAATCTCATTTTTTAAACTGGTTTTGGCCTTAATGGATTTCCCGTTTAGTTCAAGTCCGGGCTTTGATTCACTGATCCCAGGGTCCTTAATCTCCAGTGAGGAGATAGCCATTTCACCCGCACACACTTTGATCCCAATGCTGTTCTTTTCCTTCATGTAGTGGGCCGTTCCGTTTCCATGGGCAAAGAACAGGGTGTAAGCCGTGCTGTCAAGTTTGGGGCTGAATGAATAGCTTCCGTCGTTGATGCCCAGTCCCAGGTAGCCATGTAGTATGGACCAGGCTGACATGGGCCTGTAGTAGTGTCCTCCAAACTCCTGGTGGTCCCAGTAAAGCCCTGCCCTCCTGTACCGGTTTTCCACAGTTTTGATGACCTTCTCAGCCTCCTCTACAAATCCTTCGTAAAGCAACAGGGAGGCAAAAGCCAGTTCCACACCGGTCCAGCAGGTATTGGCCTGGTCCACCCACAATTCTGATTCATGAATCGGAAACAGCTCAGGTGTAGCTGGCCAGGTACAGTTCCTGAGTCCGAAATCATCCAGGTAGGAGTACTCCATGATAGAGCTTAGGGCTGATTTTACCCTACCTGATTCCAGCAGGGAACCCAGTCCGCTCTGGTGGGCCATCCACTGGCCCACAAGTTGATCGGTAAGTACCCCATCGTCCTCCCCCCGGTCGCCCATGTAATCATTGGACAAAGAGTAATACCTTCCGTTCCATAACATTTTTTCCATAAGGGCAGTCCCACTATCCAGGATTCCCTCGGCCAGTTTTTTAGTCTCCTTGTCACCCATCACCTCAGCAGCCTTACGCACGGAAGCCATGGCTGCAAGCCATTGGGATTGTATATAGGATGCCAGTCCGTACATGGGGAAATTGTCATAGCTGCACATGATCCCGTCCATATCCGGCATCAGATCTCCATCCTTATCCCTCTGTGTGAGGATGTAATTCATTCCACTTTTAATGGAGGGCCACATTTTTTCCAGGTACTCACGGTCGCCTGTCCAGAAATAGTCCCTCAGAACCAGCTGGAGGTAGTTGGGTACCAGGTCGATCCTGTGGAACACCCCCCAGGTTCCGTTATGTTCCATGTCCACATCCGCCTGCAGACCGTGGTGGATCTCCCCCTCTTTTGACTGGATTCTCCGGTGGGCATGCATCATGCTTTTCTGCAATTCAGGAAAGAGGGCAATGATGGAAGAGGAACCGTATAGTGAAACATCGATGGTCCCGTAGGGTCCCCAGGGCTGTTCGGGCGTCATTCCTTCCCTGATGGCAAAAGTTCCCTTTTTAGAAAATATGGAACTGGTAATGAATGTATTAAATTGTGAGTTTACCTGGTCCAGCACAAACGGTTCCAGTGAGCTGTTGTAGAAGTCTTCCCTGAACTGAATGGTTCGGCTTGTGAGTTCCTCCTGATTTTCAGCCATGTAGAGTCCCACCTCCTGGGCGGAACTGAAAAAGTTATTGTAATAGTGCCCCAGCATACGGGTCTGCTCCACACCTATGTCCCAATCCTTTTCTCCCAATTCAGGTTGACTGGCCATTCCACCGTAAAGGTTGGGGAAATACCATGACAGTGCAAATGTGTGCTCAAACCCCTCTCCGGGCTGAATCTCGTAATCCACCCCGATGGAACTGAAGCAGCGCTGGTCATTGTTATTCTGCTGGGAACGGCCCACCAGTTCTCCATCCACAACCTGGTTTCTTCCTTCCGTATCATTGATATCCCCGAAGCGTTCTGAAACCACCAGTTTCTCGTAATAAGGGTGTTTATGTTCCCAACCCAGGTAGTAGCTGGACCTGTCTGACAGCGAGAAGAAACCCATCTCACCGCTGGATGAATGATCTGGGTCCAAACCTCCGCAGGTCATTGTATACCCTTTGTACCCCTCCCCCTGGTGAGCCTGACTGATGAAATGCTTTTTGATCACATCATAGCCTGCCAGGTTGCGCATGGAGGCCACCAGGAATATTTTCACAGCTTTCTCCCCGATGGAGTTAACCTGGAAATTGAAGTAAACACCAGGGATGGACGAATTCTTCTGGTCAAGAGGAATAAAGGGCGAGAATGCCTCCATATGAATTGTAAAGGGCATGTCAGGATCAGTAAATGTCATTTGTGTTACGGGGAAACTGGCTGAGTATTCTATCCTGTCAATGGCCGTCATCCAGGGATAATAGTAGTCGATGCTTTGCATCCCACCTTCTGAAAGGCTGTTGTTCAGTTGGAGCAATTTCAGCTGAGGCTGCTCCCCTTCTACCTGGTAGCGCACCAGGAAAAACAGGAAAGACTGGTCTGAATAGTTACGGGGGTAAGCCTTCACCTCCAGGGGCTGACCGGTCCCCAGGGGCCAGTTGTTCATGATGGTCCAGTTGTAAAACTGTCCGTCTTTCCGCAATTCCAATGATCCTGTTCCCAGTCCCCCCATGGCGATCCCGCTTCGCACCCTGTCCGAATTTTTAAAAACCTCGGTGACGCCTCCTTCTCCTTGATTCTGTCCATGTACAGGAAGCAGGATCATTGCCCATATAAAAGCTGTCTGAATAATCTTCTTCATACCAGTGAAACTAGAGATTTGCCGCAAGGGATGGGTTCAACATATTGACCGATTGGTCTTGTATTTTTTTTACCGGAAGCTACAGTGAAGCAGGATCTGGAGAAACAGATCAAAGGATGACAAACAGGAACAGGACGATCAGCACTGCCAGAATAATCATTAGCAATGCTTCTATTCCCTGCCGGCGGCTGATCCTTTTGAGTGGCGACATGACAATTTAATCTCTACTTAAATGTATAACCAAACCAGATAATCCGGGTCTGCTCACTTGATAAAAAGGTACAGTAGTTTGATTTTGAGGCTAATTCTATTTCATATACTCCTTGGGAGAGACTGAGTACATTTCGCTGAAGCAGGTCGAAAAGTATTTCGGATTGTTAAACCCAACAGCATAGGCAATTTCCGAAATATTGTAGTTCCCCTGTTTCAAAAGCCTGGCTGCCACCTTCAGCCTGATGGTCCGAACGAAGATATTGACCGTCATTCCGGTAAGGGTTTTCAGTTTCTTATAGAGGTTACCCTTGCTCATTCCGAGTTCACAGGCAATTACATCTCCGGAAAGCTCTGTATCGTCAATATTGTCCTCCACAAGTTTTACAAATTTTTCCAGAAATCCCTGGTCAATCTGACTGATCTTAATATTCTCCGGAATGTAGTTGGATGCACTGGTAAATTTGTCTGCCATTTGCCTCCTGGCCTCGAGGATGTTCTTCACCTTCAATTTCAGGACCTCCGGGTTGAAAGGTTTGGTGATGTAATCATCAGCGCCGGCCTCAAAACCTGTGATCTGGTTGTCATCACCGGTTTTTGCTGTGAGAAGGATCACCGGGATATGACTGGTGAGTTCATCCTCCTTGATGATGCTGCAGAATTCAAGGCCATCCATCTCAGGCATCATAATATCACTGATGATCAGGTCGGGAAGGTTCTGCCTGGAGATAACAAGTGCTTCCTGGCCATTTTGTGCCAGCATTACATTGTAGAGATCGCTCATTTCATTGTAAAGGAATTTCTGCATATCCAGGTTATCCTCCACAAGCAGTATTCTGAACAGGTCCTCCCCCACCAGGGGTGTATCGCAGGGATCATCCCTTGTGTATTCGTAGGTCTCCAGCATGGAGGCAATGTACTCCATGGTCAGATCTGCTTCTGGTTCAACCAGGATCTCCGAAGAATTATATGCATCCCGGCGAAGCGGGAGGAACACTTCAAAAAGGGCCCCTTCTCCCAACTCACTGTGAACCACAATCCTGCCATGATGTTTTTCTACCAGGTCCTTTGACAGGGAAAGTCCAATACCCGAACTGATGCGGGCCGACTGGTGCTTGTTGGTAATCTGGTAAAAACGGTCAAAAACATGGGGCAGATGTTCTTCGGGAATCCCCGGACCACTATCCTGAACAGATATTTTCAGCCACTCATCAGATTCCTGGTTTACCTTTTCCATGGAGAGGATAATCCGCCCCTTTACGGGGGTATACTTGAATGCGTTGGAGAGAAGGTTATAGAAGATCTTCTCAATCTTATCCGCATCAAACAGTGTCCTGACAGAAGGAGGCTCAGATATAAACCTGAAATCTATCTTCTTCTTTTCGGCATAGGGGATAAACAATTGATGAATGTCTTTCAGGTATTTGGCAAGATCATCCTCAGCAACAGCAAGCTGCAGGTGGCCGGTCTCCACACGACGTACCTCCAGCAACTGGTTGATCAGTTTATACAGCCGCCTTTCGTTCCTGTACATCAGTTCAAGCTCCTGTTTTACCTCAGGAATCTTTTTGATGTCCTCCCTTCCAAGCAACTTCTCGGTTGGGCCCAGAATAAGCGTAAGCGGAGTTCTGAATTCATGGGATATGTTTGTAAAGAACTTGAGCTTCATCTGGTCAGATTCATGCAACTTTTCAGCCATGCGCTGGATCTCATCGTTCCTGTCTTCAAGCAGGTGGTTGGCCTCCTTCAGATCATGGGTGCGCTCTTCCACCTCTTCGGCAAGGTGCTTTTTCTGACGCTTCAGTACACCGGTCCTGACCTGCAGGATCAACAGGAATAGCAACAGGATTGCAAGTGCAACGATTAGTTTGAACAATGAAGTTTGCCAGAAGGGTGGCAGAACATCCAACACAATCTCAGAGGGCTCGCTGAATACGGTCCCGTCACTGTTGGTCACCATGACCCGAAGGGTATAGGTCCCGCTTGGTATGTTTGTATAACTGACAAAACGCTGGGTGGCGCTTACCTCGTTCCACACTTCTTCAAAGCCGTCCAGCATATAACTGTAACTCAGTTTACCGGCTGCAGCCATATCCAGGGAGGCAAATTCAAAGGAGATGAACCGTTCCTTATACGTGAGGGTAATCTGTTCCGTATAGGGAATGGAACGTTCCAGGACAATGCGTCCATTGATGGTATCCCCTGGAAGGATAGGTACGCCGGAAATATTAAAACCAGTGAAAACAACCGGTGCATCGCTTTGAGGTTTCTCCTTAATCTCCTCGGGATTGAAATAGTTAATACCATTGGTCCCGCCGAAATACATGATTCCTTCACGGTTCTTAAAAAAGGCACCTTCGTTGAATTCATTCCCCACCAGTCCGTCTTCCGTGGTATAAATACTGATTCTGCCTGTCACCGGGTCAAACTGAACCAGTCCCCGGTTGGTACTGAGCCAAAGGTTCCCCACCTTGTCCTCCAGGATTCCATGAATGGTGTTGCTGGGCAGCCCCTGCTCCATTGTAATGGCTGAGAACTCGCCGGTCTCTTTGTTGAAACGATTCAGCCCCCCGTTGTGGGTCCCCACCCACAGGATGTCTCCTGTGTGGATCTCCGGTTCTAGAATACATTTCACGCGGTTGTTTGAAATGGAACGTGGATCTTCCGGATCATAGATGAAATGCCTGAACTTACGCGTATCCGGATCAAATCTGTTCAGTCCCCCGCTTATGGTCCCAAGCCAGAGAATACCTTCCGAATCCTCATAAATATACTGGATGTGACTGTCATTGGTGCCGGAACTGTTTCCTGAATTTACCACCGGAAAATATTCAAAGGATGTCCCATCCTCTTTTAAACGGCTCAGCCCGTTACCTGTTCCTCCGAAATAGACCTGGTGGTCGCGGGTCACACAAATGGAGCGCATGGACCAGTGCCAGAACGCAGTGCTATCCTGCTCGTTCAGGTGGAAATTCATGAATTGTTCTTTGACCGGATCATATAAGCTGACTTTATAGTCGAAGGCACCCATCCAGATCTTTCCATCCGGTGCCTCTTCAAGAACCCCGATCAGGTTGGCAGACAAATGATCCGAATATTCATAGCTCAGTCCCCTTTTCAGGTCGAAATGATTTTTGAACCCATGGGTTGTCCCGGTTTCCAGGTCGATCCGGTTCAGTTCCGTTTTGGTGCCAATATAGAGCTGTCTGTGATCATCCTCATAGATGGAGTATACCTCGCTATCGGTAATGAACAAACCCCTTCCCGGGTAATTATCGATGGACCCAAACTTCCTGGCATTCAAATCCACCCTGTAAACACCATTTTTTTCGGTCCCCACCCATAACAGGCCGGTTTTGCTTTCAAGCAGGCCCATTACCCTGTCTCCGCCGAACATGAAGGGATCACTGCTCCTGGATTCAAAAACATCCAGGCTTTTGGTGTCGGGTGAAAGCCTGAAGAGGCTTCTGTCCATATTGCCATTGGATGCTGCCCAGAGGTAGCCGTTTGAATCTTCGAGCATCTGTACGATTCTGATGCCCCTGGTTTCAGGGAACAACTGCTCTTCATACCCATCTTCCCCTCTGGTGATCCTGTAGAGCCCATGTTCGGAGGCCACAAACATGTTGCCAGCCGAAGTTCGGTCGATGTCAAATATGGAGGGAAGCAGGTTTGGATTTAATGGCGTATCCACCAGTTGTACGATCCTGCAATTCTCATTAAAAGGATAATGTATAATATTCAATCCCCCGCGTTCGGTACCCACCCAGATGGAACCGTCGGGAGCAGCAAACCCAACAGTAATTGACATACCGCTCAGCTTCTGTCCGCCTCCAAGGCCCGAACTGCATCTTTTTACCTCTCCGGTGGACCGGTCCATCCGGTTTAAACCCTGTCTGGTCCCCACCCACAGGAATCCCTCCAGGTCTTCAAATAGTGTAACAATGCGGTTGTCACTCAGCGTCTTTGGGTCATCAGGATCATGTACATATACCGTAAAGGTATCTTCCTTCCTGTTGTATAGGTTGAGCCCTTTCTCGGTACCGATCCAGAGCCCTCCGTCAGAGTCCTCGAAAAAACTCCGGGTTAATGCCATGGTTTCCGAAATAAATGAGTTGCAGGAAATGGATCCGGGAAGGAGGGTATCGGGAATATACTGGTGAAATGTTTCCAGGTAGGGGTCGAAGCGCTCAAGCCCCAGACCGCTGTAGGTAATCCACAACTGGTTAAACCTGTCATGATACAAACCTTTGATCCAACTGTCGGACGGACTCCGGCTGCTGTTTCCCTTGTAGTAATTCTTGAAGCTGTAGCCATCGAACCTGCTCAGCCCGTCCTGTGTCCCAAACCAGAGAAATCCCAGGCTATCCTCAGACATGTCAGCCACCAGGCTATGGGATAGACCATCCTCCACACCAAAATGCTGGAAACGGATCTCGGAGAACTGACCATGGATTTGGAGGATCTGGCCAAAGGCAACAACAAGGAATAGGTGAGATATACGCTTCATGCTTCTGCACAGGTTTTGCCGGCCTTCAATTTACATATTTCTGCAAAAGCTACCTATAAAGCATGCATTTACTTTGGTAATTCTATTCGTGTATAAATGTCCTGGTGACCAATTCATCTTTCCCGAAGATCCTGAGATAGTAGATACCCGCTTCCAGTTCTGTCAGATCCAGCCTTGCACTGGTTCCGCTGCATGTTTGTGTAAAACAAACACGGCCAGTGATATCTGTCACCTCCAGTTGAACAGCAGCTTCAGGAATACCTTCCAGGTGGAGGATGTTTTGGGCCGGATTGGGATACATTTTTATCTTACCATACATACCCTCTTCCAGCCCCGTCCCGCATGCTGTCCCCTGGTTTGAGATGCTAACCTCCACTTCGTCCCAGATCTCAGGGTTGTCCCAGGCCGAAGCCCTGACAGTGATGGTGCCGTTTCCGTCACAGGTTTTTGAACCCTCTATTTCAAATCCATAGGATTTTAATCCATATTCAACATTCACACCCCTGGTTTCTACCTCCCAAACTGCACCGTCCCAAAGGACATTTTCAGGCAGCATATCGGCCCGTAGCACAAGTGTCTTTCTGCCCGTAATGGTATATTCATCTGATCCGTATGGAGAAATGGAAAGGGAAGCGGCTGTGATATAATCGTAATACCCCAGGGGCAGTGTTTCAACCTGCTGCTCTTCCTCTTCAAAGGCAATGATCACCATGCTATACCGGGGTACTTCCACCAGCATGTTATCCGAAACGCTTACCACGGTTGAATCCACGGTGGCTTCCCGGTCACTGTAATGCCCGCCAGAGATCACATACATTGTTGCAGTTTCCGGGGCCACCAGACGTATCTCATCGGGCAGATTGATCTGGACAGTAAAATCATGCTCAAAGTCCCGGCTGAATAGCAGCACGGAAAATTTGCCCTCCTCCGCATAGGCGTGACCCCCAACGGGATCAAAAGTCATTTCCTCACCCGTGGAATTGGAAATGGTGGCCATGGTCTCCAGTGTTGTTTTTAAGACATTTCCCTTGCAGAACTTATTGTAGTACTGGGTGGTATAAAACAGGGGTGTCTTCGCAAAATCCTGTGACGGAATGGTCATCTTCCATTGTCCCCCGGTCAGATGAAAAACTGTTGGGATGGCTCCTCCCTTTTCCACAGCTGAAGCCAGATAATCGATCTCAACAATGGCCTGCCCCAGCCGGCCGTAATAACTGTTGTCGGTCATGTTGGCTTCGTACATGTAGGTGGGTTTCAACTCCCCCGTCTTCTTGGCGATAAGTTTCATGGTCCGGTCAAGACCTTCCAGGTTCTCCGCCATGGTGAAAATCCCATTCTTATAATAATCCCCTTCACTTTCGCCGGGATCAATTTCAGGAATGTATTCCAAATTTCCTCCCAGGTATCCTCCCACTGCCAGCCAGTCCACTTCCCCACTGTCCCCGGTGAGCAGGTATTCATGCAGCCCGTAACTGTTTTCGGGAACAGGCTCCCTGCCACTGTAGGTAAGGAAAATCTTCGTTGAATCATAGTATTCTGAGGCCTTCATCAACACAGCCATCTCCCGGCACCATTTCCCATATTCGATGTAATTGTCACCGATCTGGGCATTGTGAACCGGATCACTTCCTCCCCAGACCTCGTTACCGAATTCAAAGACCAGTCCCCTGCTTTGATCCAGCAAAGACTCTGTATAGCCTTCTGAAGCCCTGATACCGCCATATTCCGTATCCGGCGGACCTGCCACATACTCCAGGAAATTGGTGAAAGTTTCCGGATCGGTCATCCAATCCGTGGAATTTTCAACCCCGCAGACAATGATGGTATATCCGTTGATACTGTTGCAGAAATTCATATGCCTGCCGTATGTTATGGCTTTCCCCGGCCCGATATAATCCTTGAAATTCATCACATTGGGGGTCAGTCCTCCCCATCGTACCCCGCTCGCTTCAAGTTCCCTGATGAGCTCCCCATGCCTGGGATTGTCCAGGTATTCCCCGGTGACGAAGTCGGGATTGACCGCCAGTCCGTCACTGCGGCCCACAGCTGTGTTTTCAATGTTCAACCTGGCCTTTTTATCTGAAATACCGGTGTCATACGGATCGAAAGCCAGGGTGGTCAGGGCCAGGGGTGTGCTCTTCTCCGAAACGTTATGGGCAGCATCCACTGCCTCAATGGTAATTGAGTACCCGGTTTCCGGATTGAGGCCGGACAGGATTGCCTCTTCTCCGTATATATAGGATGCCTGGTTATAGCGGATCCCATCCACAAAGATGTTGTAGCCTCTTATTTCTGTTTCATTATCCACCGCCCCGCTCCACTCCAGTTTCACTGCCATGTCAGAAACAATGGATGCTTCCAACAGTGAAGGCGGCACCGGTGGCGTGTCATCCGATCCGTAAGTAGCGGCACAGATCACTTCACTTTCGGGGGACTCATTCCCTGCTCCATCCACTGAAGTAACCATAACACAATAAGAGGTTTCGGGGGACAACCCTTCAACCTGGCAGCTTGTTTCACCACTCGCTAAATGATTGGTCAGGATCCCGTTCACATAAATGTTATAGCCTGCCAGGTGCCTGTCATCCGATGAAGGTGACCAGCTGAGTCTGAGGTCATCCATACCTGTACCCTCCAGGGTAAGGTCCTTTACCTTCCCCGGTTTCACCACATCATAAACATAGGACAGGTTCTCCCCGGGGATATAAGCTTTCTCAATACCCGGCCCTTCCCACATGATCCCTCCCATCAGGTTATGAATGTTCCATTGGGTTCCGTAAAGGGCATAGGTTCTCCCGGCCTCCAGAGAAACCTGCACGGACCTCCATTCATAATCCCCGGAAGAGGTACCCACCCTGCCATCGGCATCCGAAAAAAGGATCACCTCTGCATTGTCGAAGTCAAAATTACTGCTGAGCCCTATCTTGCATTGATCACCTGCAATCATATAAAAATAATAGTCCCCGGTGACCTCAGGGATCACGTAGCCTTTGAAAAGAGCCGTGAAAAAATCCACACCTGTACATGGGGGCGATTCCTGGCAATCGGAATAAACCGATAGTTTCAATGAAGGAAGATCGATCTTGTCATATGGAGCAATACCGTCGGAGGCAATCATGCTGAAGGCCGGGTTGGCATCCAGCGGAACTTCCTGCTGCCAGAAAACCACATCATGGATCTCAAAGTTGATCCCCGGATTGCTGTATGGTCCCACATAGATCTGGAAAGAAGCCGTGGCCGTTCCATCCGGATCGCTGGCTTCTATGTTGAGTGTTACGCTTCCCGGATTCCCCTTCTCCAACACATGTACTATAGCCAAGGTAGAACCGCTTGTATACTCCACGCCTGTCACTTCAAGGATATCTGTATCGGAAGAAGTAAGCGAGAAAGTAATGTCCTGCTTCACACCCGGGTCGTTGTCATTCACGTTTGGGATGAGAAGGAAATTCTGTCCGGATCCCACCATCAGGGTATCATTTTCCGGGATTCCAATGGCCGGGGGATTTTGTCCCCACATATTCATACCCAACATCAAAACTACCATGGGTAGTATACCTCTTCTATTCATAGCTGCTCTCCTTTTCAAAGATTCTCTGCAGATCACTGCCAGGTTCTTCACCCACATCCCCCGGTTCACAGAACCAGATAAGCTTCCCGATACTATTCAGCCCCCCCGGAACAAATGCTGACGAGGGATGGGTGGCCATGAACCTGCCGAGCATGATCGACTGCAGCTCCTTCACCCGGTCCCCGTAGTCTGCCTTGTAGGCCAGGTTGGTGGTTTCCCCGGGATCATTCTCCAGGTCATACAGCATGTGGGTAACACCGGATGGACCGTAACCGGTGGCGTATCCCAAACCCAGGTCACGTTTCCCGGTTGTAAATACATATTTCCACTTCCTGGAGGCCACCATGGCCATGTTATCCTCCAGGTATTCTGAAAATACATATGCCTTGTGCAACCCGGTCTGTCCCGATAACAGTGGCATCATGCTTTTGCCCTGAATCTCTTCATGAGCTTCCACGCCCAGGGCCTCGTACAGGGTCGGTACCAGGTCCACAAACTCCACAACCTGATCCACCGCTAATCCAGATGAAAGACCGTTTCCTTTTATAAGCAATGGGGATTTGATGGATTCGGCCCACATGGTATGCTTTTCAAACCTGCCGTGATCATTGAGCAGGTATCCCTGGTCGCCCAGGTACACCACAAGGGTATTTTCATCCAGGCCGGATGCTTCCAGTTCATCCAGGATCAATCCCACATTCTTATCCATATATTCCACAGAGCTGTAGTAGGAAGCAATGATCCCCCTGCGTTCAGCTTCCGTGTAGATCCCTGAATATCTCCGGAATCCAGCGGCTGTCCTCGGGTCCTCCCTCCGGCAATGGCATCTCATCCGGATTGTACCTTCCTGCGAACTCCACAGGGAAATTAAATGGGGCATGCGGTTCATGGAAAGCCACCCAGAGGAAGAAGCGCTCCTTCTCATTGGATCTCATAAAATCGATGGCCCTTCTGGCGAAATAGGTGCCATCGCTGTCCTTGTCCCTGTATGGCGCGGGCAGCATCTGCGCATTCTTCAGCCAGGCTATATCATTCTCATGGGGGGTGTTGGCCCTGGTGGGAAGGTCACCCGGCAAAGGGTCAGGGGGATTCAGCAACAGATCCTTCTTCCAGTCCCCGCCGTCAATGATGGTATCAAATCCATAGTCGGGCCACTGGTCCCAGTAATTGTAGTAGATCCAATCATTCCAATGGGTCTTCCCGATGATCCCGGTAACAAATCCCTGATCCCCCAGGTGTTCGGCAACAGTCAGGTTCATCTCATCATTGAAGGGAGTGAACAGCAGATTCACCCCTGTGGCATGGGGATATTTCCCGGTCAGCAATGATTGCCTGGAGGCAGAGCAAATGGGCGCATTGGCGTAGGCATTGTCGAAGCGCACGCCCCCTGACGCGATCCGGTCAATATTCGGGTCCGGACGACTTTATTGCCATAACACCCGGTCACACCCGGGGTATGGTCATCCGAAACAATAACCACCACATTCTGAAAGCGTGGGACAAGCTCCTCCTTCGGCTGGCAGGAGGAGCAGAAAACCAATCCGCAAAGCAATATACCTTCGATCAGCTTTACCATCACTCCACAATAAACCGTTCATAGAAACGCTGCTGGCTGTCTCTGGCCGTAACGATATAGATCCCCTTCCCAAATGACTCCAGGTTCAGCGCGACGATAGACTCTGCCTCCAATTGTCTCTTCAACAGCGTCCTTCCTGTCATATCCGTAACAAGCAGTTCCTGGAGGCCCCCTTCAGGGATCTCAATGTAAAGTATGTCAGAGGCGGGATTCGGATAGACCTTCAGGGATTGAATGTCCCTGGTGCTTATTCCGGTGGCGGCATCAACAACCACGTAAAACTTGACCTCTTTCTCTTCTACACCATCGGTGAGGGTAAGGGTGACCAGGGCCGTACCCGACAGGTCCGTACCTGGCGTAAAGCTGAGCTGGGCTTTTCCATCGGCCTGCACCACGGTCACTTCCAGTCCGGAAATCAAGGCGGGATCGCTTGATTCGGCCTGCAGGGTAAGCGAAGCGGTTCCACCATCCCCGTCACTGATACCTGTGAGCTGGATGACCTGTTCAGCATCATTCTGATTCAGAAGCAGGTTTTCCACATCGTCCATGGTGAGCGATGGAATTTCAACTGAATAAAGCGTGGTCACACTGCTTGCAGGAAGAAGAAACATCTCCCCTTTCACCGCATCAAATTCCAGGAAGTTTTCATGTTCGCTGGTCCTGAATAAACTGAATCCGTTGGGAAGGTTGTTGCCGGCCAGCTCCACTGAAACCGGGTATTTTCCCTTGTTGATGAGAACCACCGTGAATGTTCCATTCTCTTTATGTTCAAAGGCGGTGGCCAGGATATCAGCGTGGTCCGTTTCAGTTCCCACCCTGACGGCTCCGGGCCGGATGTATTTGAAATAGTTCTTGCTGGTATAAAAGGTAGAGGTGGGCTCGTTTTTCTTAAACTGCATGTTTTCAAATGCCCAGTTGGTCCAGAGACTGATGTTCCCGGCCCACAGGGCACCATGCATGGCCCCTGCAGCCGAAATGGCACTATTCCAGTCGGTGTAATCTATAAAAGTTTCCGACATCCAGAGATCCTTGGGATGGGACCCCGACTGGGCCATTTCGTACAGGTCATCCCATTCATCGTAGGTGGGATAACCCGGAGTGATCCCGTCCTCCCCGTACCCGTGTACAGCAAACACATCGCAGTACTGATTGGCCCCTTCATGGTTCTGTAGGGCTTCAAAATACATGGTGTTGGAATTGATATATTGTCCCACCACCTGCTCGGCCATGAAGAACCCGGTTTTTATACCCTCCTTTTCGAACCTTGTACCCACCACATCAATGAGTTCAGCAAAGTGTTCGGGATCAAGGATGGCTGAAGCATAGGGTTCATCAAAGGACGGTTCATTCTGCAGCCCGATGGCCCTGAGTTCAATGCCTGCCTCCTGCTGGAACATCCTGACCACTGCCACCATGCTTTCGGCGAACTCTTCGTAATTATGGAAGTCCAGCCTGTTCTCGGTCCCGGCACTCGACCATTCTGCATTGGGACTTGTGCCAGTCAAGGGAAAGATTTCTTTTCATCCAGGCCGGAGGGCTCCATGAAGTGAGAATGAAAGTCTCCACTCCCGCCTCTTTCAACATTTTGAAATACTCGAAATCGATGGCATCGTAATTCAGGGCTTCCATGTCCAGCACATGGGGATCGCTGTTATCGTTCTCAGGTTCAATCTGATTGCCGATCAGACCAATCCTGACTGCTGATGCCCCCAGGTCTGTGGTATACATATCGAGCCAACGCCTTTCATTCTGGAAGGTACCCATCCCCTCCATGATCTGGGATGTAGCAGACCTGTCGATGCTCACCTTCGCCAGTTTGGATACCTGGCCGGAAACCACATCCACATTGAAAGTGATGTTGGCATCCTCCGATCCCTCCGCCTTCACGATTACGGTAAGGGGAGAAACCCCCACCTTATCCCCTGCCATGAAAGCAAGGATAACAGAACCGTCTTCCTGTAATGTTCCCAGTACCGGCTCGGGGACCACACTGGATCTTCCACTGAGTGCCGATAGGGTAACACCCTCAATTGATCCGCGGCCATTGGAAATTCCGGTGAGTGTGATCACATGTTCGCCGGAGTTCTGGTACACCGACTGGGCAGACACTTCATCAATGGTACATACGTCGGGCCTGGAACTAACAATGGCCTGGTCGACCGATCCGTATGTTCCGGTAGTAAACTGTTCCCGACATGTCCGTAAACGGCCATGCACCCTGCCTCCAGTGCAGGTTGAACAGTACATCGGAAATCCGGTTGTTCAGAATCTCCTCACCCTCGCTGGTGAGCATATCTCCCGGATCACTGTAGTCATAGGAGACCGTGGTCCACTGATCAGGTGGCACCGGGAACATATGGGCCCCCGAGTTCAGGATGTTGCGTTCTCCGTTCACATCATAGAAGTAATTCCAGTGATAGGTATCTGTGATGGGTTCTGTTACACCGCTGACGGTCTTTGAGAGGGTGCTTCCAACTGGATAGATATCATAGGAGATATACGGATTCTCCGTGAGGTCCAGTTCCACCGGCATATCCATCCACATGCCCCCGAAATCCCATTTATCCACCAGGTCGAGCTTCATCGCCTTGAAATCTCCGGAATCTACATAGGACATAAACCAGGTGGCGTTTTCCCCCTCTGCCGAGAAGTAATCATGAAGATCCCCTTCCCCGATGGGAACCACCCATCCTGTCAGGGGTGCGGTACGCGATTCCACCTCAAACTGGATCAGGGTCGAATCATTCCCGTTGTTATCTGCTGTACCCCCGTCATCAACAATGGTTACAACCATGGTGGTGGTTCCCGTATTAGCTGCATTGGGTGTATAGCTCAGCTGAGCCGTTTCCCCTCCTGCATAGACTACGGCTATGGGATTGGGAACGATGGAATCCACCGAACTTACAGCTGAAATGGCCAGGTTCTGGCTGCCTCCGTCACCATCGGAAATGCCTGTCAGTTCAAGGCCAATCTCCCCGGCATCATTGAACACATTTTGCTTTTCAACGGGATCAACGACTGGTGGATGGTTGATGCCGGTAAAAACCTCCACTACAAAGGAGATGGCTGTGGAATCCCCGTCTCCGCCCCCGTCATCGGTGAGGGAGATGGTGATCTCTGCATTACCCGGGACCAACGGGGTGAAGGTCAATTCAGCATAGGGTCCGGTGCTGTATTCCACCTCTACCGGATTGGGAATAACCGCTTCATCTGAACTGACTGCCATGATACTCACTACCTGTTCGTCACTGGGATTCCCGTCATGGATTCCGCTGAGCTTTACCAAAACCTTCTCTCCGGCAGCAACCTGCATATCCTGCACACTATCGGCCGAGGGTGGGATATTCTCCTCAATGATCAGGACAAATACTTCCTGGTAATCTCCGAAACCACCGGATCCAAGGGCAGTAACAGTGAGGGTGTCTTTTCCTGCAGCGCCTGCAAGCAGGTCTAGTTCCAGTGTGGAGAAACCGTCGACCATGGGGGAAAAGGCCGCATTTTCGGCCAGACCCTGTGCAGAACTGAAGGTAAGGGTAGTTGCATTGCTTATATCTGTGATTGGGATGGACAGCCTTTCGGAACCTGCATAGCAATTCTGGTCAGGAATGGAAGCCACATAGGCCTTCCTGACAGCTCCTGAACCTGCCACCAGGTTGTCAAACCAAACGTTTGCATCAAAGGTGGTGGCCAGTCCGTTGAAAGCAAATATCATCCCGGTTACCTGGTCAAGCTGGATAGCAGATGCGTCCGAGAAATCTAAGGTGACCGTGACAAGATCTTCCGATTTCATGACCCGCAGCTCTCTCATTTCGTTCTGATCATTGGTATCCTCCAGGTAAACATGCAGTACGAAAGGTTTTTCACCTCTCACATCCAGGTTGACCACAGGATTGGCTGAGAAATCATAGAATCCGTCCAGCTTCCTGGAAAAACTCTCCCACCCGGCATTTTTCCCTGCATCGATATGGAGCACTCCCCCTGATTGGCTCAGTCCATAGTCGGCGTTGGTCAGGTCCCAGAGGGTATCGATCTCCGTCGATTCAAAATCCTCCATAAATCCGGTTCCTCCATACTCCATGACCAGTACTTTGAAGCTTATCTCGGTGATATTTTCAAATATCCCGTCGTCTGTGAGGGTTACAGTTATGGTGGCTTCACCTTTTTCTCCGGGTACCGGTGTAAATGTGAGGGACCCTGTGGTTTCGGGAGAACTGTAATTCACCATTACCGAAGGAATCAGCGAGGGATTGTCGCTTTCTGCAGTAAGAGCGGTGACCAGACCTCCATCCCCGCCATCGGTGATTCCTGTCAGGGCTACGACCTGCTCTCCCGCATCTGTCCCAAGCGCCAGATTAGCGATGGGGTCCATGGTGGGTGGAGAAAGCGAGGGCTCCGCTGCCTCCCCTATCTTCACATCATCGATGGTGATGTTTGCCTGGAATGCCTGCCCCGGGTTCGGATCGAACTGGATCTCCGCCAGGATGGGAGAACCCAGATTTCCCAGGTCGTTGCCCAGGCTGAGGAGGACTTCATCCCACTGCTCATTTCCTGTCAGATCGATGCTATATTCCAATATGGCATCGGTTGTATCCTTAAATACCACGTTGAGCGGCATGGCCATATCCGATTTGATCCGCATGGAATAGTAGGGACTTTGTGAAATATCAAAAGGTTTTACCCATAAGACAAAACGATCCCAGTTGTTAATCAGGGGACGATCAATGGCAATATTCAATTCATCATTGTCATAGCTAAAAGTCATATTTGACGACCAGTCATACCAGTTCCCGGTAGGGGTACCGGAGGAAAAGTCAGTTTCAAAACTGGTGGAGGGTGTCTGTGTATTGGCAGTTATGCCCACCATGGCGATCATGATGAAAAAGGGTAGCAGTTTTTTCATGTCAGTTTCCTGTTTAGATATGTAAGCTCAATAATACGAAGGATTCAACTCAATCTGGTTAATTGGATTGCTAAATAAATCCAGTATTTTACTGCAGAAGGACAACTTTTCGGGTGATGCACTGTTTCCCAACGAGAATCCTGACCAGGTATAATCCTGGATCACAGGCTGAAAGATCCATCTCAAAATGCTCACCGGCCGGATAAGCCTGCTGGTGCACCACACGACCTGATTCATTGATAACACTCACCCTGGCCTGCCCGCCTGCTGTTTCTGGTTCATCCTTCCATCCCCTGACCATGATCCAGCCTGTGGAAGGATTCGGGTAGAGGGTCAAGCCATTGAAAGGCTCATCCAAAGTTTCCTTTCCGAGGAAAAAATTATAGCTGGAAGGCGTCGGTGTGTCGAACAAGCGCCAGCTTCCATCCCCATCAGGATATCTTGCCATGGACAGATCATCCGGCACAGATGTATAGGTGACAGAATCGAGCAGTATGGTTTTTTCATCCAGTACCATAAACAGTCCCACCTGTTCACCACTCTTGCTCAGTTTGAATCCCACATGGTCCTCCCCTTCTTCCGGTTCATCGTCTGCCCAGAGTATGATGAATCCACCAGGTTCAATGGTGGTAGCCAGCGGATTGCCCGAAGGGATCTCCCACAATAAGGGTAGCGGCAGGGAATCGGTGATAAACAAACCTTCCAGGTTCACCGACTCACTGCCCCTGTTATAGATTTCAATCCAATCGTCCCTGTCACCATAGGCATCCTGTATTCCGGTATCATTCCCGGCCACAATTTCATTGATTCTCAGGTCCGGGATCTCACCTGAAGGTTCCAGAAGGGCCGTGATCCGCACATCTCCTTTCAGGATCCACTCCAGTGCCACTGAGTTCACCAGGACAGGTTCAGAAGCGCCAATGCCCGTGCCAGTTACCTGGAGGTCGAAGCCCATGTCTGTGCTGTTTTTCGATGCCTGGTGAATTTCTACAGCCATCACGTTCCGGCCCTCCACCAACAGGCCGGGATCAATGGCATAGGTATGATACAGGTCTTCATCCGCACCGGTCACCTCGCTTAATGCCAGTGTCTCCCAGGTCACCTCTCTGGAGGTCATATTCGAGCGCCTGATCTCCGTCCCGTTCAGGTAAACCACTGCGCCGTCATCCCTCAACAGGTTCATATCCAGATTAATTACGGCATCTGCTTCCTCAATAAAGAATGCTGTCCTGAAATAATATGCCACATATTTATTTTCCGTGTCAGAGCCAAAACTCACCAGCGTCTCCTGGTTTCCGTCTCCAAATCCAAATTTACTGCTTCCCGATTTCCAGGAAACATCATCAAAATCAGCATCCATCCATCCCTCTCCGGGGCTGCCTCCGTCATCCAGATATTTCCATGAAGCGCCTGTTTCAACATACCGGAATTCCTGCCGGGAGGAGTCTTCAATCATCCAGCCTTTAAATGCAAATCCAGGTCCTGGCTGCATCCGGAGTGAAACCGGTAGCCCAAGGGAAAACTCATTGTTGAAGGGTCCCTGGTCCAGCGGTATACCATTCAGGGTCACCTCTCCCCCTGACCCGCTAACAATCTCCAGGTTTACTTTGTCCGCGCTCCCGATTCCGAAGGTCTCCATGAGGTGTTGTTTCGCAGGAAAAGGCCTTTCCCAGGCAAAATCCTTCATGCCCTGAACATGATCCCGCCAAACATCCATGGAATAGATCCCGCCTTCATTTCCCCACCTGGAAATGTGTCTTGGCATCTCCCCCTCCAGGTTCCCGGCGAGGTGATCGACGATCTCCGCCACCCGTTCCGGATCGTAGGTGGTATACATATGACTTAAATAGGTGCTTACGAAGCGCTTTACGAAACCTTCATTCTGGGTCAGTTTTATAAAAGCAATGGTGGCCCACGGTGCCTTTTCGCCCTTGTTTACATAATCATCAATGTCCGGGTCCAGGGCCTTGTTGAACATATTGGTGGTGGGAGCTGCCCATTGAAAACCGTTAAATCCAAACTCGGTGTCGAAAAGCATCCACCTCCATTTCCCGCCCGGGGTAGCAGGCCTCCACAACCTGTGATTGTTGGCCGGCCAGTCGATATTGCAGGAATAGATCTCGGCAATCATGTAGTTGATGAATTCATCTATATCAATCATGGAGGCCGCCACCTGGTAATTCTCTTCCTGGTCCAGATCGTGCTGTTCAAGGAACTCCATCAACTCCCTGTACAGGAGATCATCTCCGGAAACAACTTCGTTATGCTTAATAATGGTTACGCTGTCACTGTCCACTCCATACAGGCTTTCACAGTAATCCTCGTTGTGCTTATCCCGAAGATTATGAATCCCCCAGTATGCTCCATTCAGGTAAACGACCACGGGCTGGTAAGACTGGTAATCCAGATCCATCTGGTGTTCCACCAGCGTGTGAATCAATCCATCCCGAAACATGGTCCCCCGCCAGTCGCCGCTCCAGTCATTGGCAGAATTCCGGAGGATGAAGGATTTATATTCCCCGATTTCCCTTCCGGGCAACAGGGGATAAGAGATGGACTCATCACCGTATTTGTTCCTGGTGTGAATGGATAGTGATTTCTGTGGCCGGCTCCTGCTCGTCCCGCCAAAAATCCGCATGCCTGCATTGATGTTTATAGCCTGTCCACCTTCCGGATTAAAGTACTCCAGCCCGCAGGGCTTCTCCCACTCTTCCATGAAATTTTCATAGATTCCTTCCTGATCGTCCCACAGGTTACCGGGATTTGTGGAGATCGATATAACCGGAAGCGCATGGTTTGGCTCGCTAATGAAATAGGTATGGTTAATGGTTTTCCCGGGCAATTTTCCTTCCTCGAACATCTTTGCCCTCAGCGTTAAGGTCGTGGCAACTGACAGGGGACTTTCGAAGACCTGGGAGGTACTGTCAGGTTCGGAACCATCCACGGTAAACCGGACAAGCGTTCCCTGGGCTTCCGGCGTGAGCTCCAGCTCCAGGGATGTATTGTAAAAACCGCCCCGGGCCGAAAACTCCGGTTCTCCGGAAATACCGGCATAGCCCTCTCCAGAGTTTGGCAGTCCGGGAGTTGGATCGGAGAAAAACAAAAAAATACTGCCAGAAGTGTCTCTGCCAAAAGAGACATCCACCTCTTGGGAGCCGAAAGTAAGGGTATCCAGCGGGTTTCCTTCCTTGCTGAATATACCAAGCTGTTCGCCCGATCCATTGAGCCTGAAACTGGCGTGTAATCCTGTATTGCGTCCGTCTGCCCAGATCACCAGGTATCCCCCTGCATCCAGGCCTGTTCCCTGTGGCAGTGCCCATTTGCCGGGGTCGGACAGATCGTCAGTCAGGGTATATCCGGAAATATCCAACCAGGTATCCCCTGGATTATATAATTCAATCCAATCTGAAAAATCCTGGTAATCAGGATCCTGTGAGTAGCTGGTATTCAGGGCCAGGAATTCGTTGATGACCGGTTGCGAAAAGAGCTGCAGACCTGACCCAAGAACAAAAACCAGGCAGATGGTGATCCAGGTAATTCTCATGAAGCTAAACTAATCAATCCTGAATTTCTAAACTTGTCGATGTGTATGTTATGTTATCAAATGACTCCAGTATTTTCTCCTGTTGCATCAGTCAGGCCAATTAGTTCCCTGATCCTGAAAATATCTGATGAAGCAGTGCATTACCTGAATCCCTTTCGTAGGCATGGGCCACCAGTGAATCAGCCCTGCTTCGCTGGTTCAGTAAAAGATACTGGTAAGCCAGGTGTATATAAAGTTCTGTGCTGTCCGGACAGGCTTCCATTTCCCCTTCTAACTGCTGAACGCGTTTTGCAAGCAACAGTTTCTCCTGGACATCCTTACGGTCCGCATTGGATTTGAGGAAAAATTCAAGGTAGGGTACAGCGCTGCCTGCTTCCCCGGAGAGAATTAAATTGCTGGCCAGGTTATACGCTAACTGGGGCATGGCTTGCTTATCAAATCCTCTTTTTAATTCAGTACATGCCTTCCTGTAATTACCCATTTCAGAATGGATTCTTCCTGCCATGTTGTATGGGATCGCGCTGTAGGGAAATTCTATGAGCAAAGCACTGGAGACCTTGAGCGCTTCCCGGTATTGTTCCTTGGAAATATAATGCTTGTAGAGAAGGTTCATGCACTCCTCCCAGTCTCTTTTATCAAGGAAAAGATCATATGCCAGTGAATCAATATGGCTTTCTGGTGTAAAAAGTTCATGGACCCTGCCCGGATCTGCTGTACTGTTCTCAACAAAGGGCCAGGAATTCTTCAACAGCCTGATCCCGATCAAACCATATACTGAATCCACCGCTGTCACAGGCATATCCCCTAAACCTGAGCTCCCAGACCTTTCAGGGGTCCAATGAGAAATAATCCCCGCCGAAGCGAGCTCCTCCACACAAGCCTGCGTAATCAGAAAATAGCCTTTGATGTTGGGATGCACATGTTCGGTGAGTAATTCATTACCGATGATGCCAAAAGGAGAGCATGCTTCAAACTCCTGCCTCACATCCACCAGGAATGCTTCCTGTTCAGAGGCCACTTCCCTGATGATCCTGTTGAATGCCGAAGGTGCCCTGAACCGCAACATGTCCAGGTCACTGGCCTGGACAAGATGACTTTTCGCAGTGGTATAATCTCCTCTGCTATAGGATTCCAGTCCCAATGCATAGTGGGTCCCGGCCGCGGCCGAATCCCCTGGTGTCGCACTGCAAAATGGTTCCATATCCTTTTCATTGCTTACCAGTGTGCAGATGAACAGAGGGATCTCCCCTTTCCTGTATTGCCGGGCCAGCCTTTCCAGGTTGGTTCTGAACTGGTCCAATCCCCGATCATACAGATCCGAATCCATAGGGATCATCTGCTCCTTTACCATCCGCTCCATGAGTGTTGCGTTTGGCCTGGAGATAATGTCAGCTGTCCTGCGCGCAGAAATGGTCCCGTGCGCCTTCCTGATCAGCCTGACCAAACGAAGCTTGTTTATTCCATGGTAGAACCTGATCAAAGCACTGTTGTTGCCCAATCTCTGAGAAGATCCGACACCCAGTACCCCGTAATATTCATTGTGCCCGGCGTACACAATAACCGCATCGGGTTCAATGTCTTTGATATCATCAGCCAGGTCCAGCAGCGTATAGGAACAAACTGCTGTCACCCCGGTATTGATCACTTCCACTTCCTTTTCCGGGTAGGCTATCCTTAAGCGGTGCTCCAGCATGGCAGGAAAGGCCCCCCCCTTCTTATAAGGAATTCCAGCCACCGTGGAAGCACCCTGCACGACGATCCTCAATCCATTCTCTGGCTTCTGCTTCCTGAAGGATGGGTAAGAGACACCGGGAGCAGCAGCAGGATCCAGGAAATACCTTTCCGCGATCCTGTTGTTCAGAACCAGGTATTCACTGTTCAGGGGATCTTCCACGAAAACAGGAATCTCACTGCCGGCTCCTGCTATCCAGAGCACCCCTTCCACACAGGCCAGGATAAAAAGCGGAAGCAATACCTGGATCACCCTGAAGAAGAATAGTTTCCAAATCTTGTTCATGTGTGGTAAATATAAAAAAAGAAAAAAGCAAGGTATGAAAAGGGGGTGTCCTTTCGAGACACCCCCCATTTCACATTAGATTGATTTGCTTATTTTACAATAAACTTCCTGATCACAACACCAAAACCGGCACTCTCAAGGGAGACCATATATAATCCGGCATCGTAGCCTGACACATCCAGTACCATGTTGTCGGAAACAACATCGATCACCTCGATGGTCTGACCGGTTATACTGGAAATCACCACCCTTTCGAATACTGCAGTATTGCTGATATGCAGATTCTCTGTAGCAGGATTCGGGTACACGGAAATTGCATCCGCATTCAGGGTTCCGATTCCCACTGGCGTAACGGTAGATGGCATATTCCATGGTGGATTCGTCCTCGGCAGTCACCAGGACCACCATACCAGTGGCCACATCAGTCCTGTCGGGATTACCCACTTCGGCTCCACCGGAACCGTCCAGCATCTTGACCGTAGCGTTCTCATGAACAGTCAGGCCAATAAGGAAGGCTGTGACAGAAACTTCCGGGTCAACATCCGTGATCACACCGCTACCTACCGTTCCATACGTACTGCTGTGAATGGTGGCATCGTCAGAAGGCACATAAGGAACCACATCACTTCCAAGTTTGACATCATCGATCCAGTAGGTGGCTGCATGCGTACCTGGCCATACAACAGTCTCGCATAATATGGCATTAACCACTTTTTCAGGATTGTGCGAATGGGCCCTGGTGGCAATATCAGCTGCGAAATCGAAATAGTATTCAACAAACTCACCTTCTCCAGCTGCTGCAACAGGAATATCAAGTTTCACGGCACCTACCCTGGTCCTCTCACTATCGTCCACAGCAGGGTCAGGTACTTCAGCAAAGAAGCTTACCTGGAACGGAATGGTAGGAACAGCTACAGGATTTCCGTCACCAGCATCATAGGTAGCATCTTCCACTTTAATTTTAATGGAAGCCGCCTGGTTGGCAGGATCGGATACGTCCAGCACCCACTCGTTCTTGGTGATAACAAACATTTCACCATCAGCAAAATGATCCTGCTTCATCACAACTTTCAGTGCATCATTGTCTTCGCTTACTGTGAAGACCCTGCCTCCATCGGTGTGCTCCTTCTGATTGGCATCCCATATCGCCATATCTATTTCCCCGTTGAAATCTTCCGTGTAACCTGTTTCACTTGGAAGAGGAGGTGTAAGAGCCTGATCACCAATAGCCACATTGTCAATGGTTATGGTGGCATCATGAACACCTGGCCATACAACAGTCTCAAACAGGATCCAGGTAACCGTATCAATCAACCCGGGGGAGACATCTGCATCCCATGCATCACCCATGGTCATATCGTAAAAGTAGGTCTCAAAGGTTCCTGCATCAAGAGCAGCAGCCGGTACATCAATGGTAAAGTTCCCGGCACGTATGTCGTCGCCTCCTGCAGGATCGGGTGACCAGATAGAGATCTGAACCGGCAGGTTAGCCGCGGCTACTGCACCAGTACCATCATCATAAGTAGCGTCTTCGATCTTGATATCCAGACTGATCATTGGATTCTCTGCCAGGTTGAGCATACCCACCTGCCACGTGATTCCATCCGGGAAATCTTTTTGTAGCATATCATACTCCAGTGCATTGTCAACCACAGAGATATCGAATACGGGCGTTACCCCGTCATCATGCATCTTGCCATTGGTAAACCAGATGGCTGAATCTGCCGCGGTAAGCGCTTCTTCGAAGTCCTCCATCAGACCCATGGGAACTGCTTCAAGGGACAGTGAAATATCATTCCAGAGTCCTTTTTCCGACCAGATCCTCATGGTCATGCCATCGGCAAGTTCCGTCTCGTCGGCTACCATATCTGCTCCGCTGTATACCTCTGCTTCGGCTCCATCCGATATCTCCACTGCAGCAATCAAATCACCTGCCGTGCTGTACTTGGGTATCTCAATAATAGAGGCTTCGTCAATGGTACCAAGGGTGGTTGACACCAGCTCATTCTCCAGTGAAAGAACCTTGCTTTTTATGGTTCCCCCGTCACTCAGGATGGCGGTACCCCACAACAAGGGCTGTTGCCAAGCCAGATCTTCTGTCATGAACCAGGCGTTTCGGCCGTTGCGGAGGGTATCTGTATCGGCATCACCCACCATCACTTCAAGTCCGAAGGGCATATCATGGCCCGGCATGAAATTGGGATCCATATTGGCCCAGGGAATGCTTACTTCCAGGAGCCATCCTCCGCTTACCTCTGCCTGTGCCATGGTAATACCCGAGGCTGCAGAGTCTACTTTCATGCTCCCATTCTGTGTACCGATTTCAAGAAAATCAGCATCTCTTAAAAATTTGATCTGGAAGTCAGTAGTGTCATAGTAATTCCACCAGCTGCCATTACCTTGCGTGGTTGTATATGGGAACTTCATATCGGTATCCAGGTAGATATCGATGTAGTCGTTCTGATCCTGGGCAAAACCGCTGGGCTTGTTGTCGGTCTTCAGAACATCATCCATAACTTCCACCAGTATATAAAGATTGGTGGCATCCCAGACTGTCTTGAATTCTGCAGCAAAGGTGTCATCCATATCTCCGTCAGTGGTATTCCGGATCTCCCTGAAGTCCACTGAGCCCCAGAGGGCATCAACGGTTCCGTCAATGACCGGTGCGCTTGCAGTCTCCATTACTTCCGGTGTTTCGGCCGGAGAAGAAACAGCAGATCCGTCACTCAATACCAGGACTCCCCACTCGGTGGGATCGCCCCAGGCCATGTCCACACCGGCAGGCATATTCCAGGCTACGCGTCCGTCGCGAAGTGTATCTCCGTCGGCATCGCCTACCATGATCTCGAATCCTACCCTGGCATTGTGCTCTGCGACAAAATTGGGATCCAGGTTACCGAGGGGTACCTGGACTTCCAGCATCCATCCCGAACCATCGGCCTTTTCCATCTGGCCATAGGTGATGCCAGCTGCTGTCGAATCAATGGTCTGGTTGCCATTCTGTGTGCCAATTTTAAGGAAATCTGCATCACGCAAGAGCTGAACCTGGAAATCATTCAGGTCGTAGGTATTCCACCAGCTGCCATTATCCGCGTTTTCCTTATGCGGGAAAAGCCTGTCCATATCGATGTAGAGGTCCACAAAATCGTTATGATCCTGGGCAAAGCCACTGGGTTTGTTTGTATTCGTTAAGGTATCATCCGTAATATCAACCATCAGATATAGGTTGTCGGCATCCCACAATGCTTTGAATTCGGCGGCGAATGCGTTATCCATAACACCACTGGAAGTATTCCCAATCTCACGGTAAGCAACATCTGTCCATAGCGCTTCCGGTGTACCGTCTATTGTGGGTGGGGTCGCAGCCATTTCAACCGCTGCATCTTCAGAAGGCAGGGAGGCACCCGAACCGTCGTCCAAGAACAATGAGTCCCCACTCTGTGGGATCACCCCAGGCCATGTCCACACCATCAGGCATGTTCCATGCCACCCGTCCGTCACGCACGGTATCGGCATCGGCATCGCCTACCATGATTTCAAAGCCCAGTCGGGCATTATGTTCAGCCACAAAATCGGCATCCAGGTTACCCAGCGGGACCTGGACCTCAAGATTCCATCCTGAGCCGTCCACATTCTCTGTCTGATCATAGGTAATACCTGATGCTGCCGCATCGATGGTCTGAGCGCCGTTCTGTCCCCCGATATTCAGGAAATCGGCATCTCTTAAAAACTGAACCTGGAAATCATTCAGGTCGTAGGTATTCCACCAGCTGCCGTTATCCTTGTTTTCCTTATGCGGAAACATCCTGTCCATATCGATATAGAGATCCACAAAATCATTGTGATCCTGGGCCAGGCCGCTTGGCTTATTGGTATTTTTAAGCGAATCGTCAACAACACTGATTGCCAGATAGAGGTTATCGGCATCCCAGAGTACTTTGAAACTGGCTGCGAAGGCCGCATCCATGTTTCCAGAGGATACATTGTCGATGGCCAGGGATGAGGCCGCAGCCCATTCAGCATCACTGACATCCCCGTCAATGGTCGGAGCGGTGGCCGTCATGGTGACTCCCACGCCCTGACCGAAAGAGGTCACAGCAAGGGCCATGAAAACCCCCATTAGTAGAAACTTGTAGATCTTGCTCATAACATTCATCATTTTAGTTGGTTAATAGAAAATGAAATATTGAAATACATATGAAATCATGGGTAGACAAAGAATATAACCAAACCAATTTATGACAATAATTTATACGAATTCGGCAATGAGAAAATATTGGAATGATTTGACATTATACTGGATAAATCACCTTACTCAACCCTGATCAGGCTTTGGGCCCTGCCCCCTGCCCCGTTCCTGCTTTTACCTTCTATTACCACCTTGTAGATACCCGGTACATCCGGCGTCAGGAAAGAAAACCCCGCCGCTCCGTCCTCTTCCGTTTGTATGTCCGGATCCCAAAACAGGAGCGTTCGGTAATCCGGCCTTTGATCCTTGCTTACAGTTGAAGGATTGGTATGCCTTACTCCAACCCCGGTTGCCGGATTCCCGGCTGTTCCCTGGAATTTGAATCGGACTGCAGAAGAAGGAAGATCGAAGTCACTGAAATCACCCCGGACTGACCGCAGATCGATGATGCCGTCAAACTCCATCTCACCCACAAAATACCTGGAGTCAACCACATGAATGAAACGCAGGAGCGTGGGATCTATCTCCAGTACCTCGGCGTGCCCTGTCAGGGGTACTCCATCCAGCAGAAAAAGGGGATCTTCCCCGATGATGTTCTTGCTTTCTGCATCAATGATCCCCAGTTTTGGTTCCCCGTCGGTCCTGTAGAGAATAACAGATCTTACCAGTTCCCTGATCACCTCTTCCATGACCGGGAGCCGGATATACTTTTCAAGATCGATGGTCTCTGAAGGTGTGCCATAGAAAAAATCTGTACGGGAGTCCCCGGGTCGGAATGGAGAAATATAGGCTCCCGGTACTGGTCACTAACCTGCCGGTTGATCGAAAGCTGTTCAATGTAGGGTATCTGACTTTCATTCAGATCCAGGGGTGGAAGGGGCATTTCCAGATACCTGTTTTCAAAGGGATCATCCAGAAGAATATCTACCAATGCAGTCTTGTCAGCTACATTAAATACCAGGTCAGCGGTAGACTGCTGTACCCTGGGAACAAACCTGAACCGGCCATCCGGGCCGGTTCGGAAAACCTGAAACTGGGAAACCGGATTCGTACCCGAGCAGCTTACCAGGGTACCCGCAGATGGCCGGCCTGAACCCTTTTCCACCAACCTACCTGATACAGCCGGCCCTGTCAGCTCAGGGAAGTGAAGCACCTTGCCACTGTCAGGGATGATCATACTGGCAGAACCGACCGGGTTCAATCCACTGTCAAAAACCAGTGAGGTATCGGTCAGGTAGACCGATGCGGAAAGGTGGGTATGTACCGGCTTGTTCTTGCTATCATGTACGCCGATTGTTACATTGACCCGCTCTCTCGGTTTGAAGATTGAATTCTCCATCCCAATTTTAATACTGAGACCCAACTCCCTGAGAGGTGTCCCGGACTGTTTCGCACCCGGGGTCTTGTTCAAGGGTTTCCCTGTTTTATGAATAGAGTCACTTAAGTTCACATTCCCCCCATGGTATAAGGGCAGAAAAGGATTGACAACAGAGACCAAAGAATAGGCAAATCCTTCCGGTCCCGAATTTTTCATCCATGAGGTATAGGCCCTCAGATAGTAGTTTCCAGATGTAATGCCCCTTGGTATGGCCATCCATCCTTTCCCCATGGCATCTTCCATGGCAATCCTGGTTCTTGCCACAAGTTGCTCTCCCCGGCCCAGTAACTCCACATATGCAGTGGAGCTCAGGGAAAGCATTGCTCCATCCTTCGGATCTATTCCATGTGATTTTCAGCCAGATGGTATCCCCATCCAGGTAAAGATCCCGGTCGTGAAGAATCCATAGCTGTTCGGCAGGACCCTGTGCCTGCACAAGGCTACTCAAAAGCAGCAAACACGTTATTTGGCAAATCCTTCTCACTATATATCATTTTCCTTTCACCTTTCCCCTTGTTCCTCCGTTGGCCAATAAACTGGCCGCACATTGGTACCCGTCTGTGTACAATCCAGGCAGGTAATATGGTTGGTCAGCCGAACCACAAAATCGTCCCTGTCATAGTAGTCATCAACATAAATCCAACCGTTGGCCAGGAGGTAATTGATTTGTTCAGGTGTTGGATTGGCCAATACCTGGAACTTACAGTACTCGAAATCGGAGGGTACATACACAGCGGATGGTAAAACCTCATGGCTGATAAAAATGCGGCTGGTGCTGATACCCGAGGCTTCGAAAAAGCCCAGGACAGGTTCCCCCGGATCATCCGGGTTGCTGATATTTCCAGAAATTTTAGCAGGAATCGGGTCGAAAAGGGTCCCTGCATTTTCACTCTGATCCTCCTGTGTTTTCCAGAAATCATAGGACGCCTGAGTAATGGCATACTGCTTCACAAGAATGCTGTACAGAATCCGTAATCTGTTTGAATTCGCCGACACAAAATGGAGAGGAAAATCAATGATTCTGTCTGTGGTAAATTGCTCTGTATTCCCCAGTAGAATGGATTGGGAGAGATCACTCTTCCAGCACCTGTATATCTGGGCATCGGGAATCCTCATGGGTACCGTATACTCCCATGTTTCCTCCCATTCCCATCTGTAGTACTTTGTTTCATTGGCAGGATCAAAGGTATTCAGGTACACCTGAATACCATCGATAACCTCGTCCGGCTCCGGGGTTTCCTTTTGTTCATAAAATGCTTCAAGACTTTCGATGGGGGGAGCCTTCTTTAACAGGACATAATCTGAAACGTACTGCTTCCCATCACTCAGAATGATAAACAACTGGTAGCTTCGTCCCGGTTCACCCAAAAAAGCTGCCGAGTCTGTATAATAGTGGCCCGGACTCAGTTCCTCCAATTGATACGACGTGCCGGAATCATCCATGATAGCCACCAGGCTTCCCGTTTCCGGTTCAGGATTATAACTGCCGTATGAGAAAGTACGAGAAATCTTCACAAGATTTTGTACCCTTTCGTCAGTGATCATTCCATCCACCACAAGAATATTACTGTATGCTGGCAGGTCCGGGGTAAAAGACTCTGTGCATGACCTGGACACCAGCACAAGCAAGAGAATAAGCATCGTATGAATCTGTCCTTTCACATTCACAGCCTGAAATTATAGGTGAGAGTAACGATGGGCTGATTAAAGATGGACAGCTTGTAACCATTGGTTTCTCCGCCCTCACTAATAAAATAGATCGAATACACATTGTCTCTTCCGGTCACGTTATAAACCGAGAGTGTCCAGTCGCTGTGTGCCAGTTTTTTTGACTTCAAATTTCCAAAAAGGGTAGCTGAAATGTCCCACCTCATATAATCAGGGACCCTGAATTCATTCCTGTTGGAGTACTGGAGAAGAATGGTGTTTCTCTGTTCGTACCTGGCTACAGGGAATGTGATGGGGCGACCTGTGCTATATGTGAAATTGGAGGATATGGCGAATCTCCGGGAGACCTTAAAATTCCCCGTGAGGGTAACATCGTGCGGCTTGTCATAATTGGCCGGGAAAGGTTCTCCCGAATTGATCTGTTCTGATGGGTAGGCTCCATCAACACGATGAAATATCCTCGAGTAGGTATAACTCAGCCAACCATTGAGTCTTCCTCTTTTCCTGATCATAAATTCAATGCCATAAGCCTGACCGGTACCATTAATAAGATCTGTTTCCAGGCTACTGTTCATCAACAGGGTCGCTCCTCCCTTGTATTCAAGGATATTGTTCAACTTTTTATAGTAGAGCTCTGTGGAGGTCTCTATTCGGCTGCCCAACAGATCCAGGTAATATCCGGCGGCCAGTTGATCACCGATCTGGGGCTTCAGGTATGGATCACTCAATTTCCAGGAATCGGTGGGCGAAATGGCCGTTGTATTGGAGATCATGTGCAGATACTGCCGCATTCGGTTATAACTTAATTTCACTGAACTATACCTGTCGATAATATACCTCATGGAGATTCTGAACTCGGGTCCCATGTAGGTTTGAATCAGAGAGCCTTCTCCATATGCGTCTGAACCTGTCACATAATAAGGCTCAAGCGGTGTGTTCTCCCTGTAGGTATTGATGGTCTTGGGCCCCAGGTAGAAGAAGGATGAAAACCGGAGCCCGCCATAAAGCAGCAGTCTGTTGCTGACCTTAAATTCATCACTGATATAAAGGGCAGATTCATTCCCCTGTTCGTCCTCCATGACCACATCAGCAACAATGGTTTGCTCTCCCACACCTGTGAGTGTGCCGGGTTCTAGATGATATAGAATGGTGCTGAAACCGAATTTCACCTTGTGCTCCGGCGCAGGATACCAGGCGAAGTCGGCCTTGCCCTCCAGGTACCTGATCTCGTTGGTCAGATCAAAGGCCAGGTTTGGATCCTTCTCACTGGATATGGTGTAGTTGTAGTTGCTGGCAATAAGCGAATAAGTGGATAACAGTTTTTCACTGAAATGGTGGGTATACGTGATGCTTCCATTCAGGTTAGAATACTGGTAAGATGTATCGTTGTTCAGTCTGAAATGATCATCACTGTAATAGGCTGCCACATCAAGCTTATTGGAGGCATCAAATTCATGGTTTACCCTGAAATTGAGGTCATGAAACCGAGCGTCGCTGTTCCTGATGGCCGGGTCATTCACACGGTTCAGTATCCAGTCGGAATAAGTGGTCCGGCCCCCGGCAATCAGGGAGGTTTTGTCTTTGACAATCGGGACTTCCACAAGCAATCTTCCTGTAATGGGACTGATTCCGCCGCTCACTGCCACTTTTTTCTTATTACCGGTTTTCATGTCCATGTCAAAAACAGAGGACAGCCTGCCCCCGTACCTGGCAGGGATACCACTCTTATAGAGAGAGAAGCTGTTGATCACATCCGGATTAAAGGCAGAAAAAAAACCAAACATGTGGGAGGAATTGAAAACAGGTGCCGCGTTGAGCAGGAATAAATTTTGGCCAGTACTCCCTCCCCTCACATTGAACCCGGATGCACCTTCTCCTACTGTCTGGACACCCGGTAGCAGCAAGGCTGCCTTTATGATATCTGTTTCTCCCAGTGCAGCGGGAAGTTCCATCACCGTCTTCATATCAACCTTGTTCAATCCCAGCTGAAGACGCGTCACATTCCTGGTATTTTCTGCCACGATTTCCACTCCCTTCAGCTTGCTGATCTGCTCTTCCATCATCACATCCAGGGTTCCCGATGAAAGCGCTTCAACCTGGTACCTGACTTGTTTTTTTCCCATGCTTCGAATCACAATGAAATGTCTTCCCCTGGAAAGAGTCAACAGGTAATACCCATTGGCATCGGTGATTACCCCTGTTTCGGTATCTTCCACATAAACCACTGCCCCGATGATGGCTTCTCCACTTTCAAGCTCCCTGATCCGGCCAGAAAGGGTCACTCCTGAGCTCCTGTCACCATTTCCGCCATTGCCATTGATGACAACCACCTGATCACCTGGCAAAACCACCTGTTCATCAGGTATTTCCGGCAAATCAATCCGCTCTGACTCCACCCCCGGTCTCCCTGAGCCCTCATGTATACTCAGAAAACCCTCTGTCAGAGGATGTATGGGCTGATTCCTGGTGATCACAACCTGGCCTGCTATTCCGGCAAAATAATAGAGATCCTGGTCCCGGAATGCTTCCTCCAGAATGGATCCCAGCCTGTTCTGACCGGTGGTGTTTTCGATGCTGACCGACCTGACCCACTCCTCCCTGTAAAAGATTTTAATTCCGTTTTCTAATGCAACTTCCTCTGCAAACTGGCTGAATGAAACATCCCTGAACTGTGCTTCAATGACCACGGTATCGGCCTGTCCCCTGATACCGGGAAGCCAGCATAACAGAAACCCTATAATCCAGATAAGTCTTTTCAATTCACCTTATTTCAACTGTTCCGCATAATACCTGACCACGCCGGCCAGTTCCTCCAGATCCGCACGCCTGACAACAATGTTCTCGTCTTTCAGGTAGGCCCTGATTTTTTCATCCCGGTCGGGGAAAGCCTCAAGCAACGATTTCCGGTTGGTGATCCTGAAATAGCGATGCCCGTTCTTAATATAAAGGACGCGGGATTCATCATACTGACCTCTTCCCTGTGATCCCTCGGAGAAGATCTTCCTCCATCTGATCCATATTTCAGGGCCCGAGCCATAGGCCGCTTCATAGTATCCAGGTTCAAGGTCAGAACCACTTCCCCCGGATCCATTCAGGTAGCAAAAGTGGTGTCCATCCAGATGAAACTCACTGGCATATTGTTTATCGATCTGGATGACATGAGAACCTGATTCGGAAAAGTGCTGGACCAGCAGATGGTCATTCAGCAGGTCATAACGGATGGCGTCATAGGCCAGGTCCAAACGATGAACCTTTACAAAACCGCTTCTCCAGCTCTGATCTCCAAAAAAAGGATGCCCTTTGCTCTGAGGGTAGCGAAGCTTGTATTCTTTTCCATATATGAGGGTGTTCTCTGTCTGGAATAGGCTGTCATACAGTGAAAGCAGATCATGTTGCGCCAGGACTGGCCACTGAAAGATAAGCAGGATCACAAACACCAGCATGGTTCTGACGGACCTACTTCTGCCATATGGAAAAACAGGATGTATCATCGTAAAAAAACACCGCTTAGATATAGAAAGAGGGTACCCTTTTGAGACACCCTCTTCCTACTACCTACTATGAAAACTAAGACTACTTCTTTAAAAATTTCATTGTGCTGCTCCTGCCTGACTCGTCGCGAATGGTTACGAGGTAAATACTGTTGGGAAGCGCAGCGATATCCAGGTTCACCAACCGGTTTTTGCCTGCATTCAAGTTCAAAACCTGTTGTCCGATCAGGTTGACCACCTCCACCTGGCTGATGCCCCTGTTACTGATCAGCTGAAGGGTTTCAGAAGCAGGATTGGGGTACATCCTGAATTTAAAATTATTGTTCAGGCTGTTTACAGATTCCGTGATCTCCCCTTTCATCTGCATGTCTCCAAAGGTGGAAGGATCTGTCCACGCCTGGTCTTCAGGATAGAACCAGCCAATATTGGAATCCCGGCCGGGATCCTCATCATCATCGTCGTTCACATGAATCTCAAATCCAACTTTGTGTCCGATTTCGGGCTGCTGGGTGCCAAACCTGTCCAGCCACAACAGGGAGGTAAGCCATGGAATCTCCACCTCAAACCTGTAGCCATCCTGAGTATCGGTCCAGGCCCAGGACATGCCGTCAATCATATCGTTGTGATCTACCTGGTGCTGAATGGCATCATCCCTCAGCCACATGATCTGGAACTCATCGGTTTCAGAAGGCAGATAGGAACTGTTTTTGCTGTTGTTCAGATCAAGCCATACCTCTACGCAATCATCCGCATATGGAGTAGGAAACCCCGAATCCATCTTCTTGGTTTCATCCTTCACTTCCACCAGGAAGAACAGGGATACTTCGTCCCATAAGGTCCTGAAAGTAGCTGACAAATCTGTGGGCCCGGCAATGTTTTCAGTGCCATTTAACTGTAAGCCCATGTCAACCACGGGAACGGTCTCCCAAACCGGGTCCACCTCAGCATCCACATTGGGAAAATCCTCCCTGTAGTAACAGGGCAATGCGGGTGGTGCCACAAGAATGTTAAATTTCCTTGGATTGGATCCTTCCAGGATAACCACAAGATCCATGGAAGCGTCAAGTACATCCGATCCTTCTGCCTCAACCCCGGCCTTTCCAGGGAAGCCTGATGCCAACATAAGCAGGTCATCCCCATTGTGGGTGATCCCATCCAGCAGTGGCTGCACGGTAGTCCCCTCAGGAATGTCACTGATGACAGTGGCCCCCACCGAACCGATGGCCGAGCTGGTGATCATGGCTTCAGCAAATGGAATTTCGGCAGCAGCGCCCACCTTCACATCATCAAAAACCATCACCCCGCTGTACAGGGGATCATCAACGCCCGGATCTACATTGATCAGGAACCCGTCAATGCTCGTTGAATCCATGAAAAAGATTTCCTCTTCTCCATCCACATTCGTAGCATGCTGAAATTTCCCTGCCCAGCTAAAATAGTAGGTGTGAAAAGTCTCACCAGGTACCACCCATACGTCAGCATTGGAACGGTTATAGAGCGTATCGGTCTCATTTTCGTCCCAGAGATAGATGCGAAAATCCAGCGCAGTATCAGCCTTGATCCTGATGCTGGCAAGTGGATTTGCCGAGAGATCAATATCATCCGGGAATGTCAGGAAAACCCCATCCCACATGGACTGCTTGGTGACTGTGTAGGTTAGTACGCCGCCCGCCTCGGCAATTTCATAAATACCCGCATTATTCTTCCAGTATGCAGTGTCGATGGTGTTATCCTCAAAGTCGTCCGACCAGGTAACCGGTGTTTGCGTATAAGCATATCCTCCGGTGATAAATAAGCATAAAACCAAAAGGTAAATTTTTCTCATAGCAGTGTTTTTTTTGAGTTTATGGAATGTTTGTTTTGTGGTTTGCGCCTCATTATTATGGTCTAAATTATGAATAAAAATAGTTCGAAATATGAAATGAGAAAATATTGGAATGATTTGATATTATAGCGGATTTATCGCCTTGAACGCCACTTCAATATTCTCTAATTTTACTCAGATCATTCATGTATCCCAGACTATACCTTAAAAACAGGATCACACGACCTTTAAATACAGTCCAATTGACTAAACGAAACCTAAACAATCCAAAAAACATGAAGTGTACACTCAAGCCGCCACTTATCCTTATGATGATGGCAATGATCCTTCTGTGCTCAACTCCGTTGTTTTCCCAGGACCGCACCATTACTGGAAATATCTCAGATGCGGGTGAAAATATACCTTTGATCGGGGCCACTGTACAGGTCAAAGGTGCAACAGTGGGAACGGTCACTGATCTGGACGGCAACTTCAGTCTGGAAGTCCCTGCAGGATCGGAGATCATTGTATTTTCCTATATCGGCTACCTCTCCCAGGAGGTGGAGATCGGGAACCGGACACAGTTCGACATCCTGCTGGCAGAAGACATCCAGGAACTGGATGAAGTTGTGGTCATTGGATACGGAACCCAGAAGAAATCTGATCTGACCGGTTCGGTGGCTACCGTAAGCGGGGCAGAACTGACCAAGGTTACCGTGGCTGGAATTGACCAGGCACTGCAGGGAAAAGCTGCCGGGGTCCAGGTCACACAGAGCTCGGGACGGCCCGGAGCCCCGGTGAACGTGAGGATCAGGGGTGTGGGTACGGTGAATAACACCGAACCGCTTTACGTGGTCGATGGTATCCCCATGAACAATACGGATATCCTCTCCATCAGTCCCAATGATATCGAATCCATGACGGTCCTGAAGGACGCCTCGGCAACGGCCATCTATGGATCCCGGGCTGCCAACGGGGTGGTAATGATTACCACAAAAAGAGGCGAATCGGGCAAGATCAAGGTTCAATTCTCCTCCTATGCCGGGGTATCCAATATATATAAGGTACCCGACATGCTGAACAACAGAGCAGTATATTTCGCTGGCTGACACCATGTATGCAGCGGCAGACCTTATCCCGGAGGCCATTTATCGGGACAGCAGTGTAATTGTGAACAATACCGACTGGATAGACCAGGTAACAAGGCAGGGAAGCATGCAAAACTACCATCTGTCCATTTCAGGCGGATCGGAAAACAGCAATTATAGTGTTTCGGCAGGTTACTTTGACCAAAAGGGCGTTGTGATCAAATCCCACCTGAAGCGATATACACCTCAGGGCCAACTCCGACTTCAAGGCAGGGAAAAGGTTTCGTGCCGGAACATCCATTTCTCTCGCAAGGGTTTACGAGGATCCCAGCGGAGGTGGTTCATTCAGGTCGGCCTACCAGACCTCACCATTACTGCCGGTTTATGACTCCACCAACCTGGGGGGCTACGCCCAGCCTTCAGCCACCACCACCGGGGTCAGCGACTATCCATAACGAGTATGCGAAGCTGATGACCGAGACCAACTGGAACACAACCACACGTATTGTACTCAGCGGGTATGCACAGTACGAGTTTGTCAAAGGATTGAGCTATAAATTGAATGTGGGTGCCGTTCAGAACAGCAGGAGAGGCTACTCCTATGCAGAGGCTTATAACAACGGGAATGCCAGTGTGAAATATCCTACCATCGGGGATGGATACGGAAATGGTTACAGGTTGATGATCGACAACCTGATCACCTACCAGAATACTTTTGACAAACATAATATCTCGGTGCTTCTTGGACACAATGCTGAAGACAATAATTATGAAAACATAAGCGTGGGTGTGGAAGATGTCCCTGTACTTTTTACAAACGTGGGCAACTGGGCTTACAATGAGCGTTCCGACGGAACCAACAACCTGCCCCAGATTGATCGGGGGGGATGGGACATCCTACCGCTTGATCTCCTATTTTGGGCGCCTGACATACAACTTTGACAGCCGGTACTATATCACCGGAAGTATTCGAAGGGATGGATCCTCCCGCTTCGGCCCGGAGAATAAATGGGGTGTTTTCCCTTCATTTGCGGGTAGCTGGAGAATCAGCAATGAGAACTTTTTCCAATCTGTACCGGTATTCAACGATCTCAAATTGAGACTGGGATGGGGAGAAACCGGGAACCAGGATATCTCCAACTATGCATACCTGGCTTTTCTTGAAACCGGGGACCATTCCCCCGCTGTATTCGGTAAAGACCAGATATTGCACTATGGGGCGGCACCCATTAATGTCTATCCCAACTCTGCCATCAAATGGGAAACCACCAGGCAGACCAATGTGGGAGTGGATATGGCCCTGTTAGAGAACAGGATCCTTGATCACTGTGGACTATTTTATTAAGAATACCGAGGATATGCTGGTGAAGATCCCCATTCCTGCCACAGCCGGGTATCATAACAATGCTGATCCTTACCTGAACATCGGGGAGGTTCAGAACAAGGGATTTGAGTTTTTCATCTCTTACCGGAAGAGGGAGGGTGATTTCAACTACGAGATATCGGCCAATGCAGCCACCATTACAAACGAAGTAATTTCGCTTGGAGAGGGAGATGCCCTGTGGAATTCAGGTTTAAGAACGAAAACCGAAGAGGGTTATCCCATCGGAAGTTTCTTTGGCTTTGTTGCCGATGGAATATTCCAGTCTGAGGAGGAGATCGCAAACCATGCCGTGCAGACCGCAGGTGATGATCCTGCCCTTTCCACATCACCGGGGGACCTTCGGTTCAAGGACCTGAACGGGAACGGGATCATTGATAACGGGAACCAGGATAAAACCCATCTGGGAAAATCGATCCCGAGCCTGATTTACGGGTTTAACCTGAACCTGTACTATAAAGGAATAGACCTTACACTCTTCCTCCAGGGTGTACAGGGGGTGGGTGTCTATAACAATGCTGCCAGGGTCGTGAACCTCGCGAGCAACATCCCGGGTGAATATGTAAAGGATCCCAACAAGTGGACATCAGTCATGGACTACTGGACACCCTACAATACAAATACAAACATACCCAGGGCCATCGTCACAGATCCAAACAACAATTCGCGGATTTCCAATCACTGGCTTGAGGACGGTTCCTATATGAGAATCAAAAATTTACAGGTGGGGTATACCCTTCCCGGGTCACTCACCTCGCGGGTAAATATCTCCAGCCTGCGAATCTATCTTTCGGCACAGAACCTCTATACCTTTACCAAATACAGCGGGCTTGATCCGGAAGTGGGGACCGTTAATCACACCACCAACGTGGGGGCCCCCACACTGAATGTGGGTGTGGATGATGGCATTTACCCACAGGCAAGAACTTTTTCGGTGGGTTTACAGGTAGATTTTTAATCTAAAAAAAGGACAACGATGAACGCTACAATCAAAACATATGTGAAGACCCGGCAAGCATGTCTGGTATGCCTGTTGGCCCTGTTTATGGCCGGCTGTACCACCGAGTGGCTGGATGTTTCCCCTGATGATGCACTGCAGGAAGGTATTTTTTATAAAACGGAGGAACATGCCATTATGGCCGTGACCTCCACCTACGAGTTGCTGCACTCTCCCTCCCTGTATGGAAGGGATTACTTCATCCTGTTAGATATTGCTTCTGATGATTGCGTGGGTGAGAATCCAGGTATGCCATTTGATAATTATACCTTTCTAAATACCGATAGTCGAATCGAAGGAGTCTATGTCCATGCGCTGCGGGGCGTTTTTCGGGCCAACCTGGCCATGGAAAAGATCCCCCCCATTGAGATGGATGAAGAATTAAAGAAGAGGCTCATCGCAGAATGCAAGGTGCTTCGGGCGCATTTCAACTGGATCCTGGTCACCACCTTTGGGAAGGCCCAGCTGGTGAACGAGGTTCTGCTCACAAGTGAACTGAAACAGCCTGGTGTAGAGGATGTAACGGAATTCTATGACCAGATTGAAACGGACCTCCTGGAAGCAATCCCGGACCTGCCTGATACCTATGAAAATGATATGGACCTTGGAAGGGTCACCAAGGGCACAGCCATCGGATGGCTTGGGAAATCCTACCTGTACAGGGCCTGCTACGATGAGAATCCTGCAGAAAATTACTGGCAGAAGGCCGTTGAACAATTCGAGTTGTTGATCGGGTCGGAAAAATACAAACTCATCCAGCCCCTGTCGCAGGACAGCACCGGCTATTTTAATGCCTACATGTCAGTGTTCACTGAGCTTCCCTACCCGGACGGCTACGGTGAAGTGGCCACAGCACAGGGAGGTGAAAACAATGAAGAATCCCTGTTTGAGGTCCAGTTCTCCAGCCATACCCTCTGGAATCCATACCTCCACTGGGGAGCCACAACCTCGCACCGTGCCCAGGTGTTGAATTCCAACGGTTTTGCCAGCGGATGGAGGAACATGGTCCCCACCCAGGATTTCCTTAACGAATTCGAGAGCCCCGGACCCGACGGTTTACAATATGATATCAGGAAATATGCTTCCGTATGGCAGAGGGGCGAAATCTGTGATCTGCGTGAAGACAGGGATCTCTATATGTTCCCCTTCGATCCCTCTGTAATGGCACTCCACACCGGGTATATTATCAAGAAAACCATCTTCCCCATTCACTATGATAACCAGAACATCGATTTTCCAAACAACTGGAGGATCCTGAGATACGCTGATGTCCTGCTGCTCTACGCAGAAGCACTGGTGAATGGCGCAACCAGTTCCCTTGGAGAGACCCCGGAATCCCTGGTCAACCAGGTCAGGTCAAGGGTCGGAATGGGAGATGTCCAGGACCTGATGGCCTCCAGTGGCATGGATATCCGGCAGGCAATCATGCACGAAAGACGGGTTGAACTGGGATTTGAGATACAGCGATTCCTTGACCTGGTCCGCTGGAGCAAAACAGGATGGATAAGCAATATCAACCTCTACATGCCGGATTTCACTCCCGGCAAAAATGAGGTCTTTTGTATACCTCAACAGGAAGTATCCCTTAATGACGGATTGCTAAAGCAGAATCCCGGATATTAATAAACCTGAAAAAAACTGACCAATGAATAAATCAAATATCACAATCATTTCACTGATCTGCCTGTTGGCCCTTTCAGCTTGTCAGGACGAAATCATTGAACCCAAAGCCTGCTTCAGCGTGGATGTCACTGAGGCCAATGTGGGCGAATCTGTAACATTCTCCAACTGCGGTGAAGGATTGGCTTTCAGTATTTGGACGGGCGATTCATATCACGATTACAACAAGTATGGGATCGATGCCGGTGTGGCCTTCCTGGATGAGTTCTTCAGCTATGCCTACCCAGAACCTGGTACTTTTACAGTGGCCATGGTAGCAACAAGTTATGGCAACAACGGAGAGGAAGTCTATGAGGATGTGGATTCCCTGAAGGTTACCATAACAGATGCCCGGGCAGAACTGCTTGAATTTGGTTTCAGAAGCCCTAAAGTCATTGGTACCGTTGACGGGCGAACACTGGACGCCGAGGTTCCCTATGGCACCAACCTGGCTTCCCTGAAGGCCACCTTCAAGACATCATCCAAATTTGCTGTGGTAACCGTTGACGGTGTGGAGCAGCTGAGTGGGAAGACAGCCAATGACTTCACTGTTCCGGTGGAATTCGTGGTTACCGCGCAGACAGGCGATACGGCCAGGTACTGGGCGCATGTGTACTCCATTGCCGATACGGCAAAACAGATCACGGAATTCAGTATCAACGACATTGCAGGGATTTTTGAAGGGGACCAGATCACGGTTACCCTGCCGGCTGGCACTTCTGAGTTCACAAAACTGATAGCGGACTTCGAAGTCAGCTCGGAAAAGACCGAAGTAAGCGTGGACGGGACACCCCAATTCAGTGGAAGTACGAGAAATGACTTCACAGATCCGGTGACGTATACCGTCACCGCAGAGGATGGCACTTTCAAAACCTACCTGGTCACCGTGTTGGAGGAGATCGGCTTTACCAGTTTTGGATTCGAGCAACTGATGCCGCCGGTTTATGCCTTTTCCTCCGGATTTGATCTTACCGTGCAGGTACTCCCGGGAACGCCGGTGGACTCCCTGTATGCCACCTATATCACCACCAATCACAATCCGGCAGTAAAGATCGGGGATGTGGTTCAGGAGAGCGGTGTCACACTGAATGATTTTTCATCCCCGGTGGTCTATACGCTGGAAGCGGATGGAAAAACGGTTCAGTATACCGTGAGGGTATCGATCCTTAAATAGCCAGGTCCGGGATCAGCCTATTGGTTAATCATAAGTTTTCGGGCTACAGAGCTGGAGCCCTGAATCAACTGCAGTACATAGAGCCCCTGCCGGGATTCTGGCGTGGAATCCATATTCAGAGGCAGTTCCACACCTTGCAGACCCGGGAAAGAGGGAAGATCTTCCCAGGCAGCTGTAAGCATCCCACTGGTATTATAGAGGCGGGCGGAGACATGAACAGCCCGGGTCAGTTCATAGGAAAGGTTGATGGAAAGAGAGGCCTCGTTATAATACGCCCGAAATTCGATGGAAGAGAACTTCCTGTCCGGGAGGGCCGTGATGAAATCCTCAAAGATACCATCCCTGAGCCGGCAGGCGCCTGAGCCGGTGGCAAACCAGACCGAGCCATCCAGATCAAAATCTATATCGTATACCGTATCATTCAGCAAGCCGTCGGCCGTTGTATAGGACATCCAGACCCCGTCTGCATAGTTTGAGACACCTCCATAGGTTCCGAACCAGAGTCCACCATTGATATCTTCAGCGATGGAGATTACATCATCATTCACCAATCCATTGTCCGTGGTCAGAAGATCCCAGTTGTCCTTGGCAAAATACCCAGTGTGGGTCTCGATTCCAACATCAGTGCCAAAATACTGAATCTCCTCTCCTTTCACCATCACACTTCTGATATTCCTGGTGTAAGGACTTACCCCATAGCTGGGCTCATCCCCCCAGCGGGAAGCTCCTGTAATCCCGTCCACGCCTGATACAAAGCGGCCGATGCCACCATCCTGGGCCACATAGAGGGTATCTCCGTACATATCCATCTGTCTGACCGGTGTACCGTACATGTAGAGGTAGTTCCCGGAAAAAAGTATGGAATCCATGGTCCCGTCGTGGAACCATGTGATCCCGTCTGCCGATCCAAAGAACTTCCCATGATGTGAATCCACAACAATGTCTGCCACATCCTTATTCAGAAGTCCTGCTTCAGGGGTATAACTGGTGGATCCGGTCACACCATCGGCATCAAAAGCCAACACCGATACTCCTTCCGTGGTGGCCACCCATAATTCACGGCCATTTTCAGTCTGTTCAAAGGTGAGGGCATTCACCTGGTCTCCCGCCAGGTGATCAACATCGGTATAGTAGCGCCAGGAAAGGTCATTGTAGCGACACAATCCCCTGTTGGTCCCAAACCATTTCACTCCCTCACTGTCCACGTAAACAGCCTTTACAACGAATGCGCCCTCCTGGATGGACTCCAGGTAGCGTGAATCCTGGTTGCTTGCAGTGATGGAAAGGCCCATCAACAGCAAGAACATCATCGTATGACGGAACTTCTTCATTATTGTTTGTGTATGACCATGGAATGATTCTCATCCACAGTACTGAGATTCAGAATATATTGTCCCCGTGATTCTCCACTCATATCCAGTGAAACCGTACCGTTTCCACCCACCAGCAATACCGGGGATTGGGTCATTACCTGGATTCCGGCCATATTGTAAACCTGGATAAATACAGGTCCGCTGTATCCTGAATGCAGATCTAAATGAACAGAGAGAAGGTCCGTAAATGGATTGGGATAACAACTGATCTCCCCGGAGATTCCATCCCCAGCTACTCCAACAATATTGGATGTGATCTGAAAGGAGGTGCTTGCGTTAAACTCGCCATCAGAAGCTAACACCGTAACATCTGCGCTTCCTTCAAAAGCGGCTGAAGCATTGACCTTCAACACCTGACCGGCCACTGCAAAAGCCAGGCTCGATTCATCACAGGTGACGGTGTATTCCAGGTCATCCCCATCCGGATCATTAAAAACAGTGAGCAGGTCGTTTTGAATCACCAGGTCAGTACCCAGTTCGCTTATCTCATAATCTGCTATGGATCCGAGTACAGTAACCGCATGGTTCATTTCTGTGCTTGCGTTGACCAGCCGTACACTGCCAAATCCTGTGGCATCCTCCCAGTGACTGTTAAATTCTTCCTGGGGCACCCATACCGAACCGAAGAAATGATCCCTCTCCCCGTCGGGAGCGTCATTGTCGCAGTAGGCCATGCTCAGGCCCATCTCCTTGCCTCCAGTCAGGATTACCCTCGATGCTTCAGGGTTTGAAGGATCATATGTATCCCCATAAATGGCCATGGAAAATTCATAGAAGTACTTGTTTCCCATTTTCTTCATGACCAGCTCGGGAAGATGATCTGCATAATCCATCCTGGCCCAGTCAGCTCCCAGATCGCAGGCATAAAATGCCGATTCTGTCTCTCCGTCAGCGGGTGCATTCACAGCCAGGTGGTAGGCAAAGGCATTTTCATCGAGTCTGTGAATCCCTCCCGAAGCATCTTCATCAATAAAGACCTCCACAATGTCGAAATTGAAATAGCCGTCATCGGGGTAAACATACCCGTCGATGAAAGCATCATCGGTCACTTCAACCAGGTAGTAAACCAGGTTCTCGGCTTCGGACCAGCTCATCTTGAAGCGCCCGAAAAAGTCGGATGAATCGATTTCCTCACCCCAGGTGATCCAGGTCTCATCGATGTGGTACCATTGTGCTGCACTCCAGCAATCATCCGAAGCATCCCCGTCAATGACAGGTACAGTTTCAGCTTCCAGCGCATTCACCGTATTTTCAACCAATGATTTGGGTGCAATCAGCTCGATCCCGTAGTCATAGCCCAGGTTCCTGGAATACTGCTTATCCACCTCATTGTTCCAGTGCTCATGGATGCCCATGCTTTCCATGGGACTGCCATCCCCTTCCGGATCATAGATAAATCCTTCGGGCCAGTTCTTCGAATCCGCTGCCTGGTGCAGGTGGTCATCCACTCCGCCGTACCAGGGACGATCCTTGCCTGGTCCTTTTGGATCATTAAATTCCGTTTTTAAAAGATCAAAGCAAACCGATTCCAGTGCCACGGCATCCTGGGCAGCCAGTATGGAGCTGGGCCAGTCGCCATTAAATGGAGCCATGTTCCACTTGACCGGTTTGGATACCGCTTCCGGACCTCCCCACAAACCTTCCACAATGAAAAGGACCGTGTTGCCGCCCAGCTTTTCATGGCCCATGATGTCGGTTAGCACTCTGTACATGCCATACTCAGTGCGCGCAGGGAATAACACATCATTATCGACGTTGCATACCAGTCCTTCATGAAGCGGCCATGCACCGTCATTATTGGTGTGTGAACCAAAATGATTTTTAGCTGTCAGTGTCACACCGGCCCGGGCATGCGCCTTTAAAGTGGCCAGATTGACCAGGTAATCTGCATTCTCCATTTCGGTCCACATGCGGTCTGTATCGTCAGGTGTAATTTCTGAGCCTTTATCAGACCAGATAAGAACAGGGTCGGTCGATTTGGTAATTTTAGTCCTACCCAGATCCGAATGGTCCTTGTCCACGTAGTTGATATCTGGAAACAGAGCTAGCATCTGCTCATAATTGTCCTTCAGGATATGGGCATTGGGGTCACCAATATAGATGTCCTCCTGTAAGACACCAAGCTTGTTCACCAGTTGATCCAGCACTGCAATGGCCATGGGGGCAGAAGTCTCTGAATTGGGATAATTGTTTCTTTTCCAATTCGTGTCCACATCATATCCCAGGTCAGACGGACTGGTAAGCCAGCCTGCTCCACCCTGGTTTATTTTAATAAATATGGTTTCTCCTGGCTGGTAACTTTGCTCGCCCAAACCTTTCCTTTTATTTAAATCTGTAAAAAGCATCTTCCAGGCCAGCCCCACATCATAGGTTCCGGTAAGCTTCATTACAACATCATCCATCATACGATTGATCACTCCCTGGTTATTGTTTTTGGCCAGAAAATAACCATCAGGCTCACCGTCAGGATAATTGAGCTGGTTGGTACAGTTTTCGTTGGTAGCATCGGGGTCCCACTCCCAGACAACTCGTCCCGGGAATATACCCAGCTCCTCACCCATGGGCAGGTTGGCCGGAAAATCGGAAGGAACAGCACCTTTACTCTTGGTCACTGCAGCAAGAAGTCGTTCCGGACGAAGGTTCGATGAAAGGGCAAACAGCACCAATGCTCCCAGAAAAGCTACAGAAGCCATGATGTACCTGGTCCTTTTGAAGAAATGCCGTGTTCTTTTAAAAAGCACCGCTGAACCAGATATGGCCAGCAAATAAACGATAAAACTTGACATAAAGGGCGCTGCGGCCCGCATGCAAGGATATCCTGCCCGGGAAGGTTTGGGAATGACCCTGACCAGGAACCAGATGGTCGAAACAATCCCTGCAATGAAAAAAACTACTTTATACGGAATCTTAAATCTCCTCCTGAACGTTCCTTCTTTTCTTTTCATCTCTCTTTTGATTTAGGTCATGTGATTTACTGGTGACTGATTAGCATCTCCACAAGCCTGAGATCGCCAAACTGATTCACCGATTTTTGCCGAAGGCCAAAACTAGCCATTCCTTCTGACAATTGAATGTCTGAAATAAAAACATGTGTGGCACCCGGCAGCAAGTCGACCGGGTACAAGCCTGACGGAAATGCCAGGTCAAAGCTCAGGGGCCTGTCAGCTTCCAGCCTGTACCTCACTTCCATGCTGTACAATCCCGCCTCCTCCACGTTAATTTTATAAGAGGCACTGTCACCGGGTTGCGTAAAACCGGTCAGATAGGCATACGCGCCTTTCACTCCCGGACTTGTAATCTGCGGCGCATAAGCCAGAACAGGATAGTTTTTCGAATGATCTTTCCCGACATGAAAAACAGGCATCTCAAATGCATGTTCACTGCTGTACACATCCTCGTACCACCTTTTCAGGCTTGCTTCCATTTTTTGCAGCAGCTGTGTTTGCTCTTCTGCCAGATTGTTCTTCTCTCTGGGATCAGCTTTAATATCAGTCAACACATAGCCGGCTTCATTGGCTTGTATGCTTCCATCGGTGGGACCGGGATTCAGGAGCAGTTTATAATCCTCATTCCGTATCCCTAAAATCTGGTTTTCGTACAAAAGGTAGTCCCCGTCCAAATATTTCCAGGGTCTGTACTCATCTTTGATCCCTTCGGGTGTCCATGCATTACCAGTGGGAGGCCATCCCGGATTTGCATAAAGAAACACCTCTTTTGCAGGTAAATCGACTGATCCTGCCTGGAGGCAGGAAACGATGCTTCGCCCATCCATAGCACCCAGGATGCTTTGGTCATCAACCCCTGCCAGGTCCATAAAGGTGGGAAACAGGTCTGTCACATCGGCCAGGCGGTCAACAGTTGCAGGGGAGAGTTTCCCTTTCCACCGGACGAACAGGGGTGATTTAATGCCGTTCTCCCAGATGTTGCCTTTGTGTCCCCTCAGTCCGTTTACATACCTAATCCGGCGATCATTGTCATCCAGGAGTGCAGCAATTACAGCGGGTCCGTTGTCACTGAGGAACAGGACAATGGTATTTTCCGCTAACTGCATTTCGTCCAGTGCATCGAGCAAACGTCCCACATGAAAGTCCATTTGATCCACCATTCCATACAGGGTGGACAGGTTTTGGGAAAGTCCTTTTTCCCGATATTTATGTATGTACTCCTCCGGAGCTTTCAAGGGTGCGTGACAGGTAAGTAATGGGAGGTAAGCGAAAAAAGGCTGCTCCCTGTTCCGTTTGATAAAATCGATGGCATAATCTGTGATCACTTCCGTAACCCAGCCTTCGGTCTCAGTTGGTGTGCCGTTGAACAGGCCCACATTGTCCTTATGTTGATACAGGCCTGCCATGAATGCTTCATCGAAACCACGTTCCCAGGGATAATAACCGGGAGTTTTACCCGAATGCCATTTGCCCCACATCCCGGTGGCATAGCCCAGCCTCCCTGAGTGCATCGGCTACGGTTAGCTCATCCAGATGCAGAAAATCCTTTCCACCGTGCACATGCGATACACCCGTCCGTAAAAAATGCCTGCCTGTCAGCAAGGATGCCCTTGTGGTGGCACATACCGGGGTCACATAAAACTGCTTGAACTGGACAGATTCAGATGCGAGCTGGTCCAGACTGGGTGTTTCCACCAGTGTATTCCCATGGACCCCCAGGTCGCTGAAACCCAGATCATCGGCCATGATCAGAATGATATTGGGACGGGATCCGGTCAGGGAGTCCTTTTCAGATGAACATGCCATCATTGATACCAAAGCTACTATGAACAGAATTACCCTTTCGAACCTCACCATGCTTTTTCCTGTATTAAGATTTCATATGTATTACCAGCACCCAATCCTGCATGATCGGAAGCCGGTTTATGTCCAGTTTCCCTTCTGAATCGCTTCTGAAGCGGTCCCCTGAATGAACCTGACCTGTGATCGGATCAAACCATGTAACCCCATATTCCTTTTCAGGAATTAGTCCATTAACCTTATAAGGCCTCCACCTGGCAGGTTTTCTAAACATATAGATAAAAAGGTCCCTTTCATCAATAACAGCGCAAAAAGGAACCGAAACCGGGTCACTCGTGTTACACTCAATCCGATCCTGGGCCGGTTCAAGCTTCCACCATTCAAACTTTTCAATAAACTTCTTACCCAAACCGATTTGTCCAGACCCTCTGTATTGACTTGCCACATCCCATGGAACATTTCCCCAGACATTACCCGCAGGAGACGCTCCGAACAACTGGTCTTTTGTATTAAATTGCCAAATGCCTTCTGCACCATAAGAATATCCTGGAGTACCCATCAATATGTTACTCCAGAACAGGAATCGCTGGACATCATTCCAGCTCTTGCCATCCATCCCTTCGAAGCAAACCTCTCCATGGATTACCGGCTTATCCGGGTACATTTCCATCGCTTTTTTCACAAAGTGGATGGATCGCTCAAAAGTGTAATACCCTTCATGACCTGACTGGCACATAAACATATCGATGTGCTCCATGTTTTTAATGGGGTGAAGGTCCCCACTGTTGGGTCCCGGATGAACAGTGAGCAAATGAACAAATGGATCCTGTTCTTTAATAAATGATGCAACTTCCGACCACTCTTCCCTGAATATGGTTTTCTCCTGTTCCCATTGTGTGGCCAGGTCGTGGTACCATGCCAGAGTCACTTCTCCAGCCAATGTCCATGTGACCGGATAGGCTCCATACCTGGCAATCAGGTACTTCCAATGCTTTTGCATTCCCTCCACGCCTGCCCACTTAATATAATAACCCCAGGCTCCCACGATATTTGGAACCAAACCCTGGCTGACCAAGTATTGAATGCGTTTGTCGGTCAGATCAAAATAGGCCGGATTGATACAGTTCCAGCTGCTGTCCCAGGGATCACCAGCCTCGTTTTGTCCCCGCTCATCGAAAGGATAAATATCGCATGGAAATGCGACAGCGAACTGGATCACTGAGAAACCTTTATTTTTCCTGTCCAGCGTAAGTGTTTTAAAATCATCAGGCCATGAAAACCTGGTGGTCATTCCGTGCCACCAGGAATCAGCCAACCAGAAAAAAGGGGTCCCATCCTGGTGCTCTAGGTAGGTCCGATCCGCTGAAATCTGGATGCTGCCTTTCTTAAGTAACATGTTTCTGCCTGTGTATGGAGTAATCCTGATAAGCCCTTTTTGCTTGTGCAGGGCACTGTTTTTCCTGTCATTGCAAATGGTATGAAACACATATGATCCCTCCACGGGAGCGCTAAACCTGAATTTCCAAATGTTACCGCCGGCCCAAAAGGCAGGCAGTCTTATGGCGTTACCTGATGGTCCGGTGATCTCGGCTACTAGGTCTACTTCATTGAATGGATCCTGGTAATCTTTTTCAGAAATGTATTCCCATTCCAATACTTCGTTGGTCTCCACAAACCATTCCCCCGCATTCAATAGAACCGGGCAGATAATAGTTAGTATGGTGATTAGGAGATGCTTCATGAGCTTATTGATGAAGGTAGCTGATCCACTCAATCACCCGGTCAGGCCAAGTAGAGAGATGCCCCTGCCCCACTGCAAGAGAATATCCGTGTCCGCCATACGGATAAATATGCATCTCAGAAGTAATCTGGTGGACTTGCAAGGCTTCATAGTAAGCCATGCTGTTTTCTACAGGGACCGACTTGTCATCTCCGGAATGGATCAGGATGGCAGGAGGTGTTTGCTCCGTCACCTGGAGCTCGTTGGAGTAATGTATCAACATCTCAGGATCTGCATCCTTTCCAAGCAGGGCATCCCTTGATCCTGCATGAATAAAATCACTTGTAAATGAGATCACAGGGTAGACCAGGATCGAAAAATCAGGCCGGCAACTTTCCTGTTCAACCGGGTCCGGATTGGATAGATCGCCTCTATCAAAGTGGGTAGAGAGGGTGGATGCCAGGTGTCCCCCGGCTGAAAATCCCATGATCCCGATCTTACCGGCATCAATGTTCCACTTTTCAGCATGGGCCCTGACCATCCGCATGGCCCGCTGCGCATCCATCAAGGGTGATTGATGGGGCACAATGTTGCATTTTGCACCCGGCAGGCGGTATTTCAATACAAAAGCAGCGATGCCTTTGGAATTCAGCCAGCGGGCAATATCACTCCCCTCCCAGTCATAGGCAAGAACATGGTAACCACCTCCCGGGCAGATCACCACCGCCTCTCCGGTAGCATTCTTTTTTGAGGGCAGGAAGACTGCCATATCCGGTTTCTGCACATTCCTCACGATCACAATATCGGAGGTGTCCCAGATGGTGACTTCACCGGTCTCCCGGTAATTGGGAGGATTACCTTCCCAGAGGGGAAGAATCTGGTTCTGTGCCAGGAGTGGTGTAATCGCCGTAAATGAAAACACTACCATGATTAGTCTGCTAATAAGTCTCATGTTTTATAAGCTTGGGATTATTCTGATTTTTTGATCATCAGGGCCACCTGGCTACCTGTAAAGGAAGGGACTATGGAAGCTCCGTCACCCAGCTTCAGGTTTTCAGATTTCTTTTCTCCTGTCTCCACGTTGATAAAGCTTACCTCATAGCCGGCCGGGGGTACCAGGGGCACCAACAAGGCCCCTTCAAAATGTTCAAGGAAAACCAGGTAAGCTTCACCCGGTTTCTGAAGTCCATACTGGGACATACCGGACCGGGAGTCTTCCAGAATATTCACTGAATGCTCCATTTCAAAAAAAGGCACCTGCTTCATGGTTTCCACAAGGATGGATAGCTTTTTCCTGAATTCCGGGCCACCCCATCCGGGATTTGAATCAGGAATGGGCCAGTCCCCCTTCTCATTTCCAGTGGTGAAGGAGTAATCCAGGTTGTTGTACAATCCACCCCCGGAGAGGATAAACCGCCAGGCCTGGTTGATATAGAGGGTATCCTCATGGGGCATAAAGCCGGTTTCATCCAATCCCAGCACTCCCCCCAGGTCCAGGTTCATCCTGGCAGCAGAAGGAAGGGCATAATGAAAATTAATGATGGAAATATGCTCAGGAAGCTCCACCAGGTTTTTCTGAAAATTACTGATGTTCTGTGCAATGAGGTGGGACTTCTCCAATCCAGACTCCTCATCCCTGATCAGCGAGGCTACCCAGGCCTGCCATTCTGCAGACACTCCGTTGGCCACTTCTACCTTTTTTTGCCAGGAATTGCTGTACACGCGGTCATCCTCCCTCGTTCACATATCCGGCCAGGCAAGGATTGTCAGACCATGGTTCGTTCTGGATCTCGAAAAAGATATTGTCAAAGCCATTCAATGCACTGACGACCTTGCGGACATACGCTTCCTGGTAATTCTTTATACCTCCGTTATAGAGGGTATTGACAAGGTGAAAATCAATGTCACCCACTCCGTTCACATTGTTTTCAAACATAAAGGGATTCAGGTTCCACATGCCCTCTCCGTAAATGGAGGTAAAGAGGGTCACCTCCACCACCACTCCCTGTTTCCCGGCTTCAGATACAAAATCCTTTAAGCGCTCAAAAAAGGCCGGATTAAAAACATCAAGGTTGAATTTCCCCTTTTCCTCTGCCCAGGGTGCGATGTAGCTGCCAGGTAGCGGAGCCAGCGTATTCCTCTGGATACCAAAGAGATTATTAACAGGTTCAATATAAGCTCCGGCGAAAATCCGGGTATAATTGAATCCTTCTTTTCCCAATGTGGCCAGGTAGGTCTTATAGTCGAAGTCCAGGTTCAACACAGCTCCGTAGTGTTCAGCTGATGTAATGAGAATCACAGGATCCCCTTTGTATTGCAGGTACCTGGGATTATCCGGATAAAGTGAAACAGTATTTGAACTGTTTGCCTCTTCACTTCCCTTTTCTGCTGTTGATGAGTTCTGGCAGGAGATGAGGAGCGACAGCGCCAGAATGAAATAAGATCTGAGTTTCATGGATCAGTTGCTTTGGTCAATTAAATGTTAAAAATAGCTACAGAATTCATAAAAGGGTTATATATATTCATGAATGTGTCCATCGGATTTGATTTTATGAAGAAGTGAACTATTTTGCAGGCAGGATTCATTCCAACCGAATATAGAACATAAAATTATGGGAACATTAGAGGCGAACAACAGGCAGCAGAAAGCAACGTATGTAGTTATGACCATCCTCAGGGTGGCCATTGGATGGCACTTCCTCTATGAAGGTCTTACCAAACTGTTTAACCCCCAGTGGACCGCTGCTGGATACCTGCAGAGCGCCACAGGTCCCCTGGCCGGATTGTACCATGCGCTGGCGGCCAGTGAAGGCATACTGATGATTGTCAATATCCTGAATACATGGGGTTTGGTCCTGATCGGACTGGGATTGTTCCTGGGTCTCTTTACCAGGATCGCCCAGGTGGCGGGAATCGCCCTGTTATTCATGTACTACCTGTCCCATCCTCCCGTACTCTCCGAGCCCGGTTTCTTCCGCGAAGGCTCCTATTTTTTCATCAGCAAGGACTTCCTGGAGATGTTGGCCCTCCTGGTCCTCATGTTCTTCCCCACGGGCAAATTTTTAGGCCTGGACGGTTTGTTTGCTAAAATGGCAAAAAAGCCCATGCATAAGATGGACCACGGACAACCCAATGTGGAGGAGACAAAAGCTGATGTAAACCAGATCCAGCGCCGTGAAGTGCTGAAACACCTGGCTACGGTACCTTTCCTGGGTGCAGTGGTATATGGTGCAATTCGGCGGACCCGGATGAGCAGCCTGGAGGAACAGAACCTGGTGGATTCTACTTCGGGAGCCACCCAGCAATTTGTACAGAAGATCATGGCCGGATCCAACAACGCTTCCCTGGAAAACCTGTTAGGCAAACAGTTTACGGATGAGACCAGCCAGCTGACCGGTGAACTTCCCATGGGGATGCTTGGAAATATGGAATCCTCCAAACTGATCCTGGGGGGCAACCTGCTCAGTGGCTACGTTCACTCGAGGGACCTGATCTATGTCTCCTCCCTGGTTCAAAATTACCACCAGAAGGACCGGATTTTCAGAACCTTGATGCTGGCCGAACAGTCCGGTGTCAACACCATCCTCTCCAACCCGATTGTGATGCCACTCATGCGGGAATACTGGGACAAAGGCTATGGAAAGATACAGTTCCTGACAGACTGTGCCGGATTGGAATACGACGACAATGGTGCAAGCGCCATGGATTTTGACAAATACATGGACCTTGTTAAAAATGCCATCGACCAGGGAGCCACCTCCTGTTACATCCAGGGTGAAACAGCCGACTATTACATTGAAAATAATGAGCCTGAAAAACTGGTGAAGGTCATGGACATGATCAGGCAGAACGGTCTTTCCGTTGGCATCGGTGCCCACAAAATTGAGACCATCAAGAGATGTGTGGAACTGGGGCTGGAGCATGATTTCTGGATGAAGACCCTCCATACCCACAACTACTGGTCGGCCAAGCACCCCACCTGGCATGACAACATGTACTGTTTCGATCCCGATGAGACCATCAACTTCATGGAGACACTGGAGAAACCATGGATTGCATTCAAAACACTGGCCGCCGGAGCCATCAAACCCGAGGAGGCCTTCCAGTATGCATTCGATAAGGGAGCTGACTTCATTTGCGTGGGTATGTATGACTTCCAGATCATCGACGATGTGAACATCACGCTGGCAGCGCTGGACAATATGGGGGACAGAAGGCGGCCCTGGAGGGCTTAGCCATATCCATTCATACCATCCATGAAGATCCCTTTCAAGCCTTTTCAGCCTGACTTTGAAAATCTGCTCAAAACCCTCAGGCGGGAAAAGACAGAGCGCCCGGTCATTTTTGAGTTTATCATGAACCTGGACCTCTGTCAGCAGGCAGCCGGATTGGTCAAAACTCCCGAACCCGGATCCCTTGATCATTTCAGGATGGTCATTGATGCTTTCAAAAATCTGGGGTATGATTATGCCCCGGTATACACATGGGAATCGGACCTTCTCTCTTTTGAGAAAGGGGAAAACGAGTCTCTGGCCAGCAGGTCCCAGAACCAGGGTGCCCTGATCACCGACAGGGCAACATTCGAAAACTATCCCTGGCCCGATCCACAGTCAGGCAACTACGGCTTGTACGAACAACTCAACGGAACCCTGCCCGATGGCATGAAACTGCTGGGCTTCAGCAACGGAGGTGTACTGGAGAACGCTACCGATATTGTGGGATTTGAGAACCTGTGCATGATGTACCTGCTGGACCCGGACCTGACCCACGAGGTCTTCAGGAACATCGGCGAGCGGCTCCTGGAATTCTATACCATTGTGGCTTCCATGGATGCAGTTGGAGCCTGTGTGGTAAACGACGACTGGGGATTCAAGACCCAGACCATGTTCCCTCCCGAAATGATGGAGGAATATGTATTTCCCTACACAAGAAAGATCGTGGAAGTGATCCATTCCCAGGGGAAACCTGCCATCCTGCACAGCTGCGGGAACCTGAAGCAGATCATGGATGTAATTATTGACGACCTGAAACTGGATGGGAAACACAGCTTCGAAGATGGGATCTACCCGGTGGAGGATGCCTATGCATGGTGGCACGACCGGATTGCCATCATGGGCGGCATCGACATGGACTTTCTTGCCCGCAAAACGCCTGAAGAAGTTTACAACAGGTCCATGAAGCTGCTTGAGTTGACCTACAGCTCCGGTGGTTTTGCCCTGGGTTCGGGGAACAGTATTCCCGACTTTATCCCTGTAGAAAACTATTTTGCCATGATCAGGGCAGCTACTGATTTTGCGGGCTAAGACCTTCGGCAGGCTTGAAATAGTTTTCCGCCCTGCTGCGGCGCATCTCAGCACTCAGATCCTCAATCACCTCCGCATTCTCCGTCTCCTCTGAGATGTTCACATTCTCGTCAGGATCCACCGAATGGTCATAGAGCATCCTTGTAAAAGGAGCATCGTTGTCATCCACCCACTCTGTATAGAAATAGTTTTCCCTGATGGTGGTGATGCCTTCAAACCACTGGCAAATGGCCACACCGTCACTGGTGGCTTCCGGATCAAACAAAAGTTCTTTGAAACTGGCTCCCTGCAGATGTTCAGGCAGCGGCAGCCCTGCCAGTTCGCACAGGGTCGGGTAGATATCCACATATTCAACGATCTGGGAGGTGGAAGCCACCTGTTTGGTTCCCGGCACTTTAAGGATCAGGGGCGTATGCAGGGATGTTTCATAGTTGCAGTGCTTGCACCACAATCCATGTTCCCTCAGGTTCCATCCATGGTCTCCCCACAGGATTACGATGGTGGACTGTTCGAGCTCCAGTCTTTCCAGTTCATCCAGGATCAATCCAATCTGTGCATCCGTATAGCTTACACAGGCATAATACCCATGGATCAGGTCCAGGGCCATTTCATCCGAAACAGGACCTTCGGCAGGAATATCCGCATAGGCCCTCAATTCTCCGAAGTTATGCATTGACTCCTCAGGTGCATTCTCCGGCATATAATTGTTCTCTGGCAAGATCACCTTCCCGTCATAGGGTTTCCAGTACTTCTCAGGTGCATTGAAGGGTAGGTGGGGCTTCAGGAAACCTGCTGTAAGAAAGAAAGGCTTGTCGCTCTCCTTCAGTTTTCTCAGATCCCGGATTACCTTCTGGGCAGTTTTGCCGTCCTTATACACCGTATCACTGACCTCCGCCCTCTCGAATGCCGGACCGCGTTTTTCACCTGTGGTATCCATCATAATATTTTCATTGGTGACGTAGTCCCTCCAGGATCCACCACTGGATTTGGGGTGCCAGATCTCGTCCCAATCATGGGCGGCATCGTTGTCATGATGAAAAATTTTACCATTGCTGATGGTGTGGTAGCCGTTGTTTTTGAAATGCCCGGAAAGCGTTGTAATCCCGGGAGCTTCTTTGTCCGCCCAGCTCAGATAGGTGAGAAACCTGTTCCTGGCGGGCCTCAGACCTGTCATCAGGCTGGCGCGGGAAGCCCCGCATACAGGGATGTTGCAGTAGGAACGATCGAAACGAGTTCCCTGGGCAGCCAATCTGTCGATGTTGGGTGACTGGATAAGCGCTTCACCATAACAGCCCAGTTCGGGGCGCAGATCATCCACCGCGATGAACAGGATATTGGGTTGTTCAGGGATGGCATTTTTCTCTTTTCCTCCTGCACACGATACCAGGATCAGGGAAACCAGCGTCAGGGTAATTTTTATCAGGTCTTTCATTGTATGGGGAATGAATCTTATGAATCCTCTAAAATAAGCAATTTTCAGGCCTTTCCATGACCTTCCAAAAAAATCAATATCTACAGCACCATGTATGAATCACCAAAAAAAATTGGTTCTTTTGTTAACAGAAAAGAATAAAACGCTCTGGCTTGAACATCCTCGGAATCTCAGCATACTACCATGACGCTGCCGCCGCCATCCTGGTGGACGGAGTTTTGGTGGCCGCAGCACAGGAGGAACGATTTACCCGCAAGAAGCATGATGCCGGTTTTCCTGAACATGCCATCCGCTATTGCCTGGATGAAGCGGGCCTGGAGTTGTCCATGGTGGACCAGGTGGTGTTTTACGACAAGCCTTTCCTGAAATTTGAGAGACTGCTTGAGACCTATTACAACTATGCGCCACGCGGTCTGGCCTCCTTTGTCACAGCCATCCCGGTCTGGGTCAGTGAAAAGTTATTCCTGAAACGAAACATCAGGAAGGGACTCCAGGCCATCGGGACCTTTGATGAAAAAAGGCAAGCGCTGCTTTTCCCGGAGCACCACCTATCCCATGCTGCCAGTGCTTTTTTCCCATCCCCTTTCGAGGAAGCAGTTATTGTCACGCTGGACGGGGTGGGAGAATGGGCCACAGCATCCATATGCCTGGGGAAGGGAAAGCAGATCAGAATCGTAAAGGAACTCCGCTTCCCCCACTCCATCGGGCTCCTCTACTCCTCTTTTACCTACTACCTGGGATTCCGTGTTAATTCGGGTGAATATAAACTCATGGGGCTGGCTCCTTACGGGAATCCGGAATCGGACCAGGTGAAGCGCTTTGCAGAGACCATCAGGTCACAACTGGCCAGGATCAACGACGATGGTTCCATCTGGCTCAACCAGCGCTATTTTCGTTATGCCACCGGTCTTCGAATGACCCACAACCGGAAGTGGGAGAAGCTTTTCGGTCTACCCCGCCGCAAAGAGGAACAATCCATTGAACAGGTCCATTGTGACCTTGCCCTTGCCATTCAGCAGGTCACCGAGGAGGTGGTATTGAAGATGGTAGCTCACGCCGGGACCTTTGCAGAATCGGAGTCGCAAGCCCGGAATCTTTGCCTGGCCGGAGGAGTGGCATTAAATTGTGTAGCCAATGGAAAAATTAAAGAGGCCGGAATATTCAAAGAGATTTTCATACAACCGGCTGCTGGAGATGCAGGGGGAGCATTGGGAGCTGCATATGCTGCTCACCATATCTACCAAAAAAATGAACGCAGGGTGAATCCTTCCGATGCCATGCAAGGGGCCTATCTTGGACCAGCTTTCGAAAGGAAAGAGGTAGGAAAAATGATCCGGAAATATAGTGCCAGTTCTGAAGAAATCACGGATTTTGATGCATTGAGCAGGAAGACCGCAGAACTCATTGCCAGTGGCCATGTGGTGGGATGGTTCCAGGGCCGGATGGAGTTTGGTCCCCGCGCACTGGGCAATCGCAGCATTGTGGCAGACGCCCGAAACCCCGAGATGCAGAAGAAACTAAATCTGAAGGTGAAATACAGGGAGGGATTCCGTCCCTTCGCGCCTTCCGTGCTTGCAGAAGATGTGGCAGATTATTTCCAGTATGAAGGTGGATCGCCCTATATGCTGATGGTATCTCAGGTAAAGAAGGAGATACAGCATGCCGTTCCGGAAGACTACTTCAGTCTGCCCTACATGGAGCGCCTGTATGTACAGCGGAGCAATCTGCCTGCCATTACCCATATTGATTTTTCAGCCCGCCTGCAGACCGTGCATCAACATACAAATCCCCGGTACTGGCAACTTATCAACGATTTCAAAAAACTCACAGGAACGGCAGTGATTGTTAACACCAGCTTCAACGTTCGCGGCGAACCCATTGTCTGCACACCGGAAGATGCATACCGCTGTTTCATGCGAACGGAAATGGATTACCTGGTGGTGGGAGATTTTCTGCTGAAAAAGGAGGATCAGCCTGCCTGGGAAGAGAAAGGGTGGAGAAAGAAAATAGGAAGCGACTGATCAAATGATTCCATGAACAGGAATATAAAAATACATATAAACTGATATGCTAAAAGATCTCTGGAAATTTTTAAGACAACGGAAGGCCTGGTGGCTCTTCCCCGTGATCTTCTTTATTCTGATCATCGGGATCCTGCTGGTCATTGGCGGGGGCAGTGCCCTGGCGCCCTTCATCTATACGCTGTTTTGATGAAAAGCAAGTACAAAGTCCAATACAGAGAAACCCTCCTGGTAATCGTGCTGGGATTTTCGGTGCTCTACCTTGTTTTTGACCGGAACTGGATGCTTTATACCGCACTTGGTCTGGGTATAACAGGAATGCTTTCCGCCCCGTTGAACCGGTGGATCCATGTGGCCTGGTTTTTCATCGGAGAAAAAATTGGATTTGTGGTCAGCAAAGTACTACTGGGCACCATCTTCTTTGTAGTCCTGATCCCCATGAGCATGCTGGCAAAGCTCTTCCGCAAGGACATCATGAACCTTAAATCATCCAGTGGCAGTGCTTATCATCAAAGGGACCACCTCTATGAGCCGGCCGATCTGGACAATATGTGGTAAGGATCATATCCCACACTTTTGCATAACTTTTGCCATAATTTCAGACCTTACTGTTTTTCCCAGTTAAGCCTGTGGAGCATGATTCCCTGGAAATCTGCAAGGTCACTGATATACCAGGCGCCATTGTCATACACAAGTTCCGGAGCCTGTACAGGGAGAACAGCCACCAGCTTCTCATCGCTGTTGATCCCAAAATGATAGGGCGACTCAGAGGCATATACATAACACTTTTTGGTCCACGAGGAAGAGCGGAAGAGATAGTAAACATCTTTATGTTTTAGTACGAAGGGACTTTCAGCACTGACCGGTCCATTCCCTGCAATCCCACCTGAGGAAACGACGGTGTAGTCTGACCAGCTCCTGAAATCTGTGGAGGTGCGTACCACGATAAAGCACTGTTTGAACCCGTCTCCCGATACAGTGGTCACAGTGGAATAGGCATAGAACAGGCCCTCCTCTTCCAAAACCATCACATCCCTGCCAATTTGTTTAAAGATGAGGTTTGATCCATCCAGAAAGGGAATTCTTTTGTAAGAGATCCCATCCCGGGAACTCATCAGCCGGAATCCATTGGAGTTATAAAAGCAGAGATAGGCCGAATCAAGTTTCATGAAAAAGGGTGCCTGGATCTTCTCTTCCGGCAAAACCTGTTCTCCATAAGAGCTGTCGGCCCTTGCAACGATCCCCAGATCGGAGAAGGCAGGTCCTGTCAGGGACTCCCCCGACCAGCCATAAAAGATCCTTCCCACCTTCGTACCCCGCATACAGGCCCACAGCTGCCAGGAGCCATCATCAGCCTGTATAAATCCATGGTCCACCACATGCTGCCTGCCGGGATCGGGTCCGTTCAGGGAATCCAGGTCCGGGGCATAAACAGATCCGCCATGGTTCCCCCTCCAGGACCGGGACCATAACCTTTGACCGGGTACATGATCCCAACACCATCCCTGCAAGAAGCAGGAAAAAGAGTGATGTACCTTGACATGGCTACTGGTCAGCAGGTTCAACTTTCGATACGATGGTATAATGACCCGATCCGGTGGTTACAGCCACACTGCCGTTCAGACACTGCTGCTCGAAGGATGAGCCTTCCAGTGGCTCCCCGTTGATCAGCATATAGGCCGGTTCACCGGGAACATGGATGGTGGCACTGGTATTGGCCGGAATCACAACATCCATTTCCAGCTGGTCGCCCTCCAGCCTCCAACCCGAGGCGATGGTTCCATACATGCTTTCATGGGTTGCACTGGCATGACTAAGGCCTCCTCCCGGTTGGGGCTTGATGATCACATGCTTATACCCTGGCTGGTTCTCATCGATCCCGATGCCGGCCACCACCTGGTAGAGCCATTTGCCAATGGCCCCGTAGGCATAGTGGTTGAATGAATTCATTCCGGGTGTCTGAAAGGTGGAGTCCGGTTTCTGTCCGTCCCATCGCTCCCAGATGGTGGTGGCTCCCATGGTTACCGGATAGAGCCACGAAGGGTATTCTGTCCTGTTCAGCAAGTGATAGGCCAGGTCGTTTCTTCCCTGGTCTGTCAGGGTCAGCGAGATCAGCGGCGTCCCCAGGAATCCGGTGGTGATGTGTCCGAAAGACTCCACATCTTTTGCCAGATATTCTGCAGCTTTCGCTTTTGTTTCCCCGTCCAGCAAACCGAAGGCCAGGGCCAGTGTATAGGCGGTCTGGGTGTTGGCCACCACGCGGCCGTTGGGCGTAACAAACTCTTCATTGAAGGCCTGCTTCACTTTCTGCGAAAGCTCATAATAGTAGGCTGCATCATCAGCCATCCCCAGCACGTGGGCTGCTTTAGAAACAATATCCGAAGAGTAGTGAGAAGTAGGCTGTGGCAATCAGGTCGGTGGTGGTGTAGGCACCCATGTAATCCGACCTGCTGTCATCGAAAGAAAGCCAGTCCCCATAATGAAAGTCCCCGGTCCAGATATAATCTTCCCCGGCATGCTCTTCCATAAATCCGATCCACTTCTTCATGCTTTCATACTGGGTTCTCAACACCGACACATCACCATAGTTCAGGTAGATCACCCAGGGAATCACCACGCCTGCATCTGCCCAACCGGTTCTTCCACCTTCGCCGAGGATATTGGGAATCACATCTCCAATGGCTCCGTTTTCCGCCTGGTCAGCCGCAAGGTCTTTCAACCATTTCTTATAAAAGGTGGCCGCATTCACATTAAAGCAAGCCGTGGGTGCAAACACCTGGGCATCCCCGGTCCACCCCAGCCGCTCGTCACGCTGGGGACAGTCGGTAGGCACATCCAGGAAATTCCCCTTGAGTCCCCACAAAATATTGTGCTGAAGCTGGTTAATCAATGGTTCTGAACAGGTGAAGCTACCCGCCGGTTCCATGTCCGAATGGATCACCATTCCCCTGATGTTTTCTTCCGAGAGCTCTCCCGGATAGCCCGAGACCATTACATACCTGAATCCCTGGAAGGTGAAATGGGGTTCAAACACCTCCTGTCCGCCCCCTTTTAATGTATAAGTATTGGTTGCTTTGGCAGCCCTGAGGTTCTCATAGTACATGTTTCCCTCCTTGTCCAGCACCTCGGCATGCTTCAGTGTCAAAACATCACCCTTGTTCCCGCTGGCCTTGATCTGAATCCAGCCCACCATGTTCTGTCCCATGTCCACCATCCACTCATCGCCCACCTTCTGAATGGAAATGGGCTCAAGCTGATTGACGATCTTTACAGGAGGACCTTCGGGGGCAATCAGTTTCTCTTTTGAAACATCGGAAACTGTCACCTGTTCCCAGCTGCTTTCATCATAAGCTGCACTGCTCCAGTCGCCCAGCTCCTTTGTGGCATCATATACTTCACCATTGTAGATATCAGATTCAAGGATGGGTCCTTTGGAAGCCTTCCAACTATTATCTGTTACAAATACTTCGCTGTTCCCGTCTGTATAAGAGACCGCCAGCTGACCGATGGCAGCCAGCTGACTGCCCCAGATATTCTTGTTATCGACCCATCCCAGGAAACCCCGGAACCAACCATCACCCAGAATGATCCCGATGGCATTCTCCCCCTTTTTCAACGAAGCAGTCACATCGTAGGTCTGGTACTGCAGACGGGTATCATAACTGGTCCAGCCGGGGGTAAACTCCTGATCTCCCACACGCTTACCATTGATCATGGCCCTGTAGAGTCCGTGACTGCTGATATAGAGCCTGGCAGAAGCAATCTCCTTGTTGATCGCGAACTCTTTCCTCAAATAGGGAGAGGGTTCAGATACTTTGGTATCCTCTTTCCAGGATGGAGAAATCCAATCTGCCTTCCAGTCCGCAACATCCATCACTCCCATTTCCCAGAATGCCACTTCACTCCATTTGCTGGACTTGCCAAAGTTGTCTTTGATCCTCACCTGCCAGTAGATCCGCTGAAAGGATTTTAATGGCGGACCTGCCGTATTTCACATGGATGCTCTGGGAGGATTCCACCTTCCCCGATTCCCATACCAGGTTTTTGCCCTTTGCCACATCCCTGCTATTCAGTGCAGCCCTGATCTCATAGGAGTCCTGCATGGTGTTCATCTGATCGGACTGGATGATCCAGCTGAGCATGGGTTTGGGATTGTCAATCCCCATGGGATTGGTCTTGTAGTCAGCTTGAAGTGATTGAACAAGAGGTTGGGCCACCAGGGCAGCAGAGATCAGCAAAAAGAGGCTGAAAAATGTCAGGCTTCTGAATTTCATGAATGCTTGGTTTAGGATTTGGTTGATTTAAAGATATGGGTTTTTCTGTACAAACGATTATTGGTTCATCAGGGGAAATATGGGAGATTCAGTCCGGCTCTCCTCTATCATTTGCATCAATTCCGCCACCAGGTCCGGATGGTCTGCCGCCACATTGCTTTCTTCGCCCGGATCTGATTCCAGGTTATAGAGCTCAATGCTTCCGGGTGGTTCACTGATTACCTTATTACGCACCAGCTTCCACTCTCCCCTCCGGATGGCCTGTGCACCCCCTGCTTCCATAAACTCCCAATAAAGGGTTGTATGGGCTTCCTGTTCCATCCCGGTTAATACCGGTAACATGGAGATCCCATCTATCCCTCCAGGAATGTCTGCTCCGGCGAGATCACAGGCAGTGGGTAGAAAATCCCAGAAAGCGCTGATGTGATCAGACACCGCCCCCGCTTTAATGTGACCTTCCCATGCAACAATCATAGGAATCCTGATCCCGCCTTCATAAAGGTGTCGCTTGCCACCCCGCCATGGACCGTTGGAATTAAAGCGATCTGTATATTCTCGTGCCGGGACCGGACCATTGTCGCTTGTGAAAAACACCACCGTATTTGTTGCCAGTTCCAGTTCGGAAAGCAGATCCAGGATCGCACCTATATCTTTGTCCATGCGGGTGATCATGGCAGCGTAACCCTTGCTCTCTTTGGGCCAATCCTCCCCTTCATAGATCCCGTGATCGGGTACCTCCTGGCGCTCGCCAACGGGCTGCTCACCATTGTCATGGGGAATGGTAAAAGGCAGGTAGAGGAAGAAAGGCTGCCCGCTGTTCTCCCTGATGAAATCGAGGGCCTCAGTTGCCATCAGGTCATGGGAATAGTCAATCCTTTTTGTGGAATAAGAGCCCAGTCCTTTGTGCCACAGTGCTGTATCCAGGTAGTGAACCTCATTGTCCAGGTACTCCTTCTCTCCATTCCGTATCAGAAACTCGGGAAAGTAGTTGTGGGCCAGCACCTGGTCCAGGTAGCCGTAGTAGAAGTCAAAACCCTGCTGAAGCGGATCCCCTGAATTGACATCTGTGCCCAATCCCCATTTCCCTATCATGCCCGTTTTGTATCCTGCCTCCTTCAGAATTTCAGCAATGGTAAGTGTCTCGTCCGAAATAGGCCATTGACCCGAGGGTTCTGCCTGTTTATTACCCCGTACTTCAGCGTGTCCCATGTGGTAACCGGTCATGAGTGCACAACGTGAGGGTGCGCAAACCGTGTTGCCGGCATAGTGCTGGGTGAAGAGCATTCCCCTGGATGCCAGATGATCGATATGAGGGGTCTTGATGGCCTCCTGGCCATAGCATCCCAGATCCCCATAGCCCAGGTCATCGGCCATAATAAAAATGATATTGGGCTTGTCCACCTTCTGTTCAGGTGCCACACAAGCATGGAATACCATGGGTCCTGAAACAAGGAGTACCATGGCCAGTTGGATCATCTTTTTCATAAGTCGGAAACGTTTTTAGTAAAAATTACACATAACATCTTGCTTACTCAAAATACACCAGCTGGCTGGGCTTAAAACCGATCCGGTGTGCCACTGCCACCAGTTCTTCATCTTGCGCCAATTCGACCGGCTGGGTGTAGACTTGCCATACATCGCCTGCCTCCTCTTCAGCTGAAAGTACCTGGTATCCAATGGAAGCTCCCTCTGTACCACATGAAATGGAAACTTGCTGTCCCGCCATACTTATTACCGGGTCCAGGGTTTCTGGCTGAACCATTCCGGGCCATATGCTTTCGATATACTCCCTCTCGGACATAAAACCCATGTCTCCGATCTCCTCAATCCACCGCTCACATTCTGTTCTCAGTTCCTCAAGTTTTTCCCCATAGGCAGGATCCGCAGCCAGGTTAAAGAGTTCATGGGGATCCTGGTAGGTATCGAACAGTTCCTCTTCAGCTTTGCTTTCACGAAACCACTGCGCCTGGAATTCATCCAGTTCCCCGCTGTCCCGCATTCTCAGTAATTCCTGCATCACCGGCATCTGCTCGCGGTATGCGACAGGCAGGTAATAGCCCTGCTGGGGCCTGTAGTTTCGAAGGTACTTATATTGATGATCCCGAACCATCCGGATCATATCGTAGCGCTCATCAAAGCGGTCGGCAGCACCATGGATGTATTTTCTTTTTACAGGATCTTCATACTTACCAGCAAAGGCTCTGCCATCCATGTAGTCAGGCGGCTCGATACCTGCCATGGACAATATGGTAGGTTTGAAGTCGATAAAACTGATGAGCCTGTCGTCTGTCTCACCGGCATGCGCCTTGATCCGGATACCTGACAATCAGGGGTACCTCGATGCCCGAATCGTATAACAGGCGTTTCTGCCTGGGCAAGGGTCCGCCATGATCGCCATACCAGAAAATAATGGTATTCTCCATCAAGCCATCCGCTTCAAGCTGGGACAGGATTTCACCCACCTGTTGGTCCATCTCCATGATATTGGAGTACATGCGCCTCATATCTCTTTGACCTACTTCGTTGTCAGGCAGGTAAGGTGGAACGGGTACATCCAGGTCGGCATCCACCCAGAGTGAATCTTCTGCTTTTACCCAGATGCGGGATTCGTGTGTCACCCCAAAATTAAAAATGGCAAAGAAAGGTTCCCCTGCTTTCCTGTTCCTCCAGTGCGCACGGGGTGAACTTTCATCCCAGGCTGTGAGGGTCTTTTTAAACTGGTAATCTTCTTTGGCATTATTGGTACAGTAATAGCCCGCCCTTCTCAGGTATTCGCTGTGCATTTTGACTTCAGCCGGAGGGTTGGCCTCATAGGGCACAATTCCCTCGGGCAGGTATTTGATATTGCCTGTGTTTCTCATGTGGGTTGCTCCAATCCGGTTGGGATACATCCCGGTTGCCAGCGCAGCCCTGCTGGGAGCACACACCCCGGACACTGAAAAACAGTTGGTAAAACGGATTCCTTCGGCCGCCAGCCTGCTGAGGTTAGGTGTGTGTACCGTAGAATCTCCAAATGCAGGGATGTAGGGACTCAGATCCTCTGCAACCAGCCACAGGATATTGGGTCGCTCGTAAGGAAACGCTGAGCTGCTTGTTGTTGGTGCGTTGCATGCGCTGCAAACGATGATGAATAAGAGGCTCACCAGTGAGATGCTAACATTGGGATTTTTCATAGTCGTTGGGATATATACAGGTTCTTCCAAATTGAGATGGTATTATTTATTTTCCGGGTTTTTAAATTCATAGAGGTTGAATCCTTCCCCCGACAGAACACGATCAATAAAATCTGCCACCGGTTGTTGGTCCTGGTAAAAATAGGCTCCGGCAAAGGAGTGATTCCCACCCCGGAAGGTGGTTAGCTGACAGCTCCCTCCAAGTTCCTGCAGGTGTTCAGCAATGGCATGGGAACCAAACAGCATGAGCCATCCGGGTGAATCGGGCGGACAGAAGTGATGGGATGCCACATCATAGGGGACCAAGGGATCTGCATCTCCATGGAAAAGCATGGTGGGCAACATGTTCTCCGCTGTAATCAGGTTGAGATCCATGATGGCTCCCGCACCCGAAATGATGCCTGCATATCTGAAAGACAGAAGACAGTGCCCTGTCAAACGCTTGCATCTGATTCCTGTCCCAGTGGGCGGCATGCAGAACCGTTTCAGCTCCCGCACTGCTTCCTGCAATAAAGATTCGGGTTGTATCAATCTGAAACTGCTCACTTTTTTCTATCAGGAAGGAAGTGGCATGCCAGAGCTGACTGGCGGCAATCTGGATGGCTTTGATTTTCTCAGAGAGAATCCCGTCGCAGCCAAAACTTTTGTCTTTCATGTAAAGCGTATAGGTGATGCAGGCACAGGCCATATCCTGCTCTGCCAGATGCCTGGCCAGTTTATGTCCTCCATCCCTGTCTCCCATTTGAAAACCCACCACCATGCACATAGATAACCAGGGGTGTGTTGCCAAGAGTCGTATCCAAATGATCTGGAATAAATACATCCAGCTCCAGCTGAGATGGAGTCATTTGAAAAGTAGGTATAAGTCCTGAAATCCTGGGCACAGATAATAAGATGCAGGCACAGAGTCCTGCCAGCATCAACAACACAAATTTTTTCTTCATTATAAACTATTTTATTTGTACAGTGGGTTCCTCTCCCAGATATCCCAGAGAAATCCAGGAATTGGTCGGCCTCAAATACGGTTTGTTTATAATATTCAAAGTTATCGTAATTGAAAAAACCATGTCCCTCTCCTTCATATAAAAACAGGTCGCACCTACTCCCCACTTTATTCCATAACAAATTTATAGTATTCTGCTGTCTCCACCGGAATCAACCGGTCACGGGTTCCCAGAAACATGATGGTGGGAGGGGCACCCTGCCTAATATTGTGCATGGGTGAGAAACCTTATAGGCCTCCCCTATCCGCTCAAATCCGTAACCGCCCGGACCATTGTCTATAACGGGATTAAACAGCACCAGCGCATTTGGGACACAACTATAGGAGAGATTGTCACCTCCCATCATTATAGTCCGTAATCAGGGCTGTGGCTGCAGCCAGGTGTCCACCGGCCGATCCGCCCGAGGCCACGATCTTCTGGGGATCCACATGGAACTCTCCTGCATGCTCCCTCACATAGCGCATGGCAGATTTGGCATCCATCAGTGATTCAAAGGGAGTGGTGCCCTGCCTGCTTTTCCACCCGGTAATCGGCCCGGAAACAGATCATGCCCCTCTGGGCAAAATACCTGGCCTGGGGTTCAAATTGACTCGATCTCCCCCCTTCCAACCCCCCCAAAGAAAAAAACCATGGCAGGATAATCCTTTGTGGCATCGAAATCAGGCGGATAATCAACCACCATCACCAGAGAGGTGGTATCGACCTGTTTATAGAGGATGGTATCCCCTGGCTGAGAGAAAAGGCAGGCAAGGGGCAAGAGGAACAAGAGCCAAAAAGTGAAAATTTTTTTCATGGGAACGAATTATTTGATTGAAACATTCAGTCCCGATACATAGGCCATATTCAGTTTGCTATCGTGGGCCTGGATATCAAGCCTGATTTTAGGAAGCTGGCCATCTGTAATTTCGAAGGGGACCTCGACTTTTTTCCAATTTTCTACTTCAGACCTGTCAATGGTTCCTTTGATCATATTTCTCCCTCCGCTCCCCCTGACTGTAAATGAATAATCCCAGGGATGATCCTTTTCAGCACTTAAGAAGAATGTAACTACTCCCGAACTATACTCGCCTGCTGTCCGTTCGACTCCATCGTCATTAACATTGATCTTTTGCAGTGTGTATTCTAGGTAGGCGCTCCGATCCACAGACATGGGTGAAATGGCCAGGACCGCTTCTCTCCCCTCGAACCGGACCAGTTCGTTTTGCTTTTTTTCCCTGCGCTGAATAGCTTCCAACCGGTGGCATGTACATCCAGAATAGGGGCGAAATCTTTATATGAATAGGCCACAATATTGGCATATTCGTCACTGCTGAACCTGTTCGCTTCATCAAATTCTCCCGGATCATATGCCGGTTCAAATGTTGAAGGCAGGATTTCATTTTTCCTGATCTGGAAATACTCCACCCCCTGCTCATCCTGTGCAATTTCCCCACCATTTCTGACCACAAACTCACGGGTAAAGAACTCAGAGACCCGCAACACATCGTTGAAGTCATAGTCGGAATATGAAAACTTTTTAGAGGCATCCAAGCCCGTCTTGAATTTTTCAGGAAGATTATTGAAACCTATGGTAGTGGCCAGGATGCCTGCAGCATTAGAGGGGTTACAGTCTGAGTCCAATCCACAGCGCATGGAATAGATAATGGTCTGGTCCATATCACCCTCGCCATACAGTAAGCCCAAAACAATAAAGGCCCCATTGATCTTGGCATCAATACCCACCCAGGCATCGCTTTGCTGCTGATGAAAGGGTTGATGGTCCAGGGTTCGAAAATATTTATCCATAATGAGTTCCCAGCACTTCTCCCAATCATCGGGGTATTCACTGTGCCAGGCAAGCACATCCCTGACGCATTTTGCATAGTTGCATTCGCTTGGAATGCATTTCAAACCTTCCCGGATGATCTTTTCGATATCACTTGTAAAATAGGCCGCGGCATACATCCCTCCCACAAATTGTCCCCCATACACACCATCCCCATAATTCATGATACGCCCGAATTTCTCCCCCAGCCTGATGGCCACATTGGGCATCCCCGGGGCGATGATCCCACTGTAATCGGCTTCGATTTGATAATCGATATCCTCACAGTTGGGATTGTGAAGCGGGTGCCCCGATTCGGGAGGGGCCATTCCGCTCCTGAGGTTTTCACGACCCATTCTGTTTGCCGCCCAAAGGCCATAGCCGGTATTGGCAAAATCGATCCCTGCCTGCTTGAAATCCACATCGATTCCATATTTTTCCATGGAAGATAAAAAGGTCATCTCCACAAACAGATCATCATTTCCCTGCTGGTTGATCATGGTTGGTTTCCAGTCAGGAACTTCTTCCAGGGGTATCAAAACATCCACGTAATCAAATTCTGTGGGTAGTCCCCATCCCACACCGGCCATCTGTCCTATCCAGGCACCTTTCATTTTATCCCTGTACGCATCAAGAGAGATTTTTTTGTAGGTTTCCTTTTGAGAGCAACCCAATAAAACTGTCATCAGCAAGATCAATAGATACTTTCTCATCACTCTTTTTTCTCTTTTGTGTTCAACCACTCCATCAAATGCTCCTGGTATTCACCCAGATAGCTGTGTCCAACCCCCTCAATTTCTTTCCAGTAGAGATCAACCCCTTCGCTGAGGAGAAGATCCTTTAGTTCTGTGCATGCCTTACCTATCCTGTCCTCCTGGTCACCCCAGACCAACCAGACCGGTGTATTTCTAAATGCGGCAGCTTCTTCTTCCTCCAGGTTAAAGATGGCTCCGGAATAGATCCCCACAGCGGACCACCTGTCCATTGTTTTTTGCGAAAACCTGAAAGATCCTCCGCCTCCCATGGAGAAGCCATATATATACTGCCTGCCGGGATCTGTCTTGAACCTGCCATCAAAATCTGCAAGCACTTCATGAATATCCGACTCAGCGATGCCCCGGTACCATTTGTCTCCCCGACCCCAGGGATAAATAAACAGTCCCTGCTTCAGGTGTCCCTGCAAGGTAACACCTTTCACTTCCGGCTGCAAGGACATAAATAACTGTTTCCTGGGATTGTCATTGCTACCACCTCCACTGCCATGCAGTTCCATATAGAATGGATAATCTGTTCTTTCCGGCTCAAAATCTTTTGGCAGGAACAGTTGGTAGTAACTGTATTTACCATCGGTCGGCGATTGAAAAGCAATGATCAAGGGCCTGGGTCCATTGACATAGGTTTCCCATGTAGAACCCTCATTTTCAAAAAACCGGAGCACCCTGTCTGCATCTTCCATGTTCTCCTCCGTGACCTGAAAACCATGTGTTGTATCCATGGCAAACCTCGCCACAGCGTCAAAGTGCTCTTTCAGCAATGGATTGCTTTCTTTCGCAGAAAGTTCATTTAACAAAGACACTAGCTTTTCCGGGGCATCTCTCGGAATGACTTTCTGAACATGGTAGGTAAGCTGTTCTTTTTGAATGTTTCGCATCAACCAGGCTTCGGCAAGGACGGGCCAGGTCTCAGCAGCCACATTCCCTTTTCGTAGTCCGTACCCATGGCCTCCCTCGGGCATCAGGTGTAATTCGGCCGGGATGCCAGCATCCCTCATGGCACTGGCCATAACCAGGTTGCTGTTGGCGTGTTCATCATCCGCTGTCCCGAAGATAAACATGGGGGGAGTCTCATTCTTTATCACGACATCAGGGGATAGGGTCTTGTTCTCACCCCTGTCCAGACCACCTGCGTAAATCAGGAGGGCAAAATCGGGCCTGCAGGATTTTTCGTCCATCTCATCGGCCCTGGGATAACTATCTGTATCAAAAGCAGTGCCTGCCCGGGCCGATAAGCTTGCTCCGGCGGAAAATCCCATCACCCCGATTTTCCCGGGATTAAGCCTCCATTCCCCTGCCCGGCTTCTGACCACCCTGAGGGCACGCTGTATATCATTCAGGGCACCGTCGTATTGATCAGGCACCCTGTACTGCAGCACAAAAGCTGTGTAACCCAGCCCTGCCAGCCATTCAGCCACCTCATATCCCTCCTTGTTCACAGCCAGATGATGATATCCGCCTCCCGGACAAACGATTACCCCGGCCCCGTTATGAGTGCTTCTATCAGGTCGGAATACCTCGATGGATGGGTTGGTCACCTCTGCGATCCTGACCACCTGATCACCTCTGTCAGGGGCAAGTACTGGTTCAGCCTTTTCTTTTTTCGCACCCGGAACCTCACCGGGCCACAGGTAGATCTTCTCAGTGGATTGAGCAGTTGCCAAACTGATAAACATCAAACATCCCAGGAAAAGCAATGGTATTGTTTTCATCTCTTTGTTATGGGTTTATATCCTGATAAAAACCTTCCCGAATGTAAGCATTGACCTTCTTTGCTGAATAATCCGGCCACCATATTTTTAGTGGACGCTTCCTGGCTTCGAGAAGGAAGCCCTCAGTGGTTCCTTCCTTACCCAGGCCTGCGTGATACTCTCCGATCTTCCGCTCAGGATCGGGCCAGGCAGGATCAGGTTCTTCACTTTTCACTGTCCATTTATAGACCAGATTGTTTTTTTGTACCAGTTCTCCTCCAAAGCCCCATTTGTCATCATATGCACCTACTCCAATCTGGGCTTCATTGATGCAATGAGAAAAGATATTGTTCTCAATCACCGAAGGGATGGTAATTTCTCCAATGCCCCTGACAGATGCTGTCCTGGGATACTCCACATTCGTAGAGTCCATGAGCCTGACCTCCTGGAATACATTGTTCCTGACCATTCCGTGAGCACCTGGCATGGATGCACTCTTGTGATACCCCACATTCAGATTGATGGCATTCTGTACAAACAGGTTGTCCTCCACCAATCCGCCTGAGCGCAACTGCAGTCCGTGTGCCGAAGCCCTTGCAATAATGTTTCCCCGTACAATGATCTTATCACAGTTCGGGTTGGATGTGGACATATAGATATTGTGGTTATACATGGTGGCTCCGGCCCCTTCAATCTGCTCATCCCAGCCGTTGTGATCAAAGAGGTTCTCTTCCAGCAAAAATCCATCCGCCCCATACACAAACATCCCCTGAACCCGGGTCCTTAACTCATGGATGGTGTATGAATCCCCTGCCCAGGAGTGGATGCAAATGTTCCTTCTGAAATTCAGGTTTTTCAGGTTCCCCGCATTCCCGCGACCCGTGGTATAGGCACCCATTTGCATGTAGTTGAACTTGCAATCTTCAATCAGTATATTTTCTCCGCTGGCACCGATCATGGAGATCCCGGACACACCGCCTTCACTCTCATAATCGGGCGAATTGGGATCATGTTTGTATGCATACAATTCAAGCCCCACAAAGGCGAGGTTCGATCGCTTTTGCTCCTGAATCCATACAAAAGGCCCTTCGGTATTAATCAGGGGTCTGGCACCCTGTTCTCCATAAGATGCGACCACCATGGGTTCGGCAGCACTTCGTCCCGAATAAAAAGCACCAAGCCCTTCTCCCATAATCCAGCATCGCCCCTTTTGAGGAGCAGATGATCGGGGATATCCATCCCGCAAAAGCACAGCTCCGGCTTCAATGGTTTTTTTGGGTGCAGATGGAGACCATCCGTCGTTGGCATCATCACCTTCTGAATCACTCACATAAACTATTCTTGAATCAGGGCTGGGCTTGAGGATGGTCCATCCGTCGGCATCGTATACGCCGATGCCGCTGCTAGGTTCGAAGTCATTCACTCTAATTTTTTGTAAGCCGGGGGATAAAATCGTCTCACTTCCATTCCAAACAAAAGTCCCAGATATACCTTCCGGCAGACTGATGCTACCTTCAATGCCCTGTTTTCCTTTGCGATGAAGATTTATCTCGATCATTCCCTCCGGATGAGGCATGGATCCTTGTACATACTCCAGCGCACCCAGTTCCGGTTCGATCCGTACCTTTTTAAAACCAAATCCTGCAGGCTCAATACCGCATACCAAGGTCATATAGAAATAGAGCGGACTGGCACTCCAGGCATGGCAATCGGACCTGGTAGGCTCAGGTCTTTCAGCAAAAGTGGTCAGTCCCATATCCATCATCTGTTCCCAGGGACCAAGCTGGTCAATGAAACTGTAGCCCATCCCCGATTTTTTCAGAGCCTCAAACAGGTAGTAGCTATAGTAAAATGTACATTGAATTAAATCATCATCCTGAAGTATCTTCTCCATCAACGCTTCCATTTGTCCCTCGGGACAAAGTCCTGATAAGATGGCCAGGATGTTGGCATGCTGACTGTACACATCCTGCGCGGGGGTATCGGCAAACAGGCCCCTGGATTTATTGTAAAACATTTCAATGATGGCCGGTTCCAGCTCACCGGTAAGTTGTTTCAAGCGTTTCGCCTCAGGCTCCTCTCCAAAATATTCAAATATTTCAATGGCCTGCCTGAGTGTATACAGAAAATGAATGTTGATTATGGACGAGTAGCCATTATCTGCCTGGTCGGGGATGCCTCCCATCCACTCCCGGGTCCAGTCTGTATAATTCCACCACTCCAGGGCTTTTAAGAGCCCGGTTTCCTCATCCAGGTTTTCTTCAAACCACTCCAGGTTATACCTGATCCCCTTCAGGAATTGCCTGGCCCACTGATCATCATCTCTGAAACGGAGATAATCATAGATCATGGAAATATAGTACAATGAATACCCGGGGATGACCTGGACTCGCCAGCCGGGCGCCCTTGACTGGGTTAAACCGATGGGGAGCCTGGATTCATCCAGAAGTTTGATGGCATCTTTCACCAGCCGGTCGTCTGCAGTCATGGCATGGGTGGTCAATGCCTGGATTCTTGTGTCGCCCGCATAGTTTAACTGCTCATAGTAGGGGCAATCAAAATACGTTTCACCGGCACAGAGCCGCTGGGTACGCCAGCCCACTTCCATTATATCATCCAGGACCCGAACCCCGGTCTCAAACCTGGCTTCCCTTTCATAGGGATAGGCTGTGTACATGTTGTAATAATCATGAATGATCAGGGGCTCGTCTCCGGTGGTGATCTTCATGCTGATATAGCGGTATACCCTGATCCACAAGGGTCTGAACATTCTTTGATCCCCTCCATCCGGAAAAAACAGATCACCGGTACCTAGCAAAACTTTTCCCTCTGTATGGTCTCGGTTTCCCTTTTCATAAAGCACCTGTCCCCCCTCCAGGGTATCTGTAGCATAGAGTGCCTCGGTATATGTAAGCTGTATGCTTGAACCCTTCCCCTTGCTCACCCATAATTCGGGATAGCCAACAGTCAGGTAGGCCTGGTCCAGGAGAAGATAACCTTCTGAATTCGCAGGGATTTCCAAATCAGTGCTTACTCCGGGTATAGCTTCATGGGTTTGCTCGAGCAGTGGAATGCTTCTTTTCACAAGATGCCAGCCATTTCCATACATGGCACCCGGACCGTGGCCCAGTTCCATCTTTTGGGGCATCAGCCACTTGCTGTCATCGAATCCGGGCTGCTCCCATCCCCAGGGATAGAGCGTACCATCCACCTGATCGCCTGGCCCAACGGCATACAGTCCACCAGGTTTATGCCTGTAAGTCAGCGGAGCATACGCTTCGTTCTTTGCAATCTTCCAGTTGCCCGCCCCGGTATTCAGCTTTTCATATTCATCTGCTTCGGTCTGGAAGATAAATGCAGTCTGGATGGATTGCTGAAAATGCAGGCGGTGCTCCCCAAAGTTGAACACTTCAGCGGCCAGCACATTTTTGCCGGCTACCAGGTAAGGAGCAATATCGAGGGTTTCATATCTCCAGTAAAGCAGGGTGCCCCGGGCCGGTCCAAAGGCCACCGATTGACCATTCACGTACAGCCTGTACCTGGGATCGGCCGAAACATGAATAATGAAAGAATCGGGAACCTCATTCAGTCTGATCTCATTTCTGAGGTGAAATACCCCATAATCGGTTTTTGATGCCTGTGGATGGGTAATCCAGCTTGCTTTCCAGAAATGCTTCTTTTCTGCCCTGGTGTTCATCGCAACGTTTAATTCCTGTGCTCCCGTATTCAGTGAAAACAGGACCAGCATCAGACCTACCAGAATTCTAAAAGGCATCGTTTAGATATTTAGTTTTTCACACACTCTACTGTTCAAGCACCTGCAGGGCAATCCTTCGGCAGAACTCAGCATCTTCCGGGTTGTGGTTCATGAGTCGTACCGTTTCTCCATTTGCATCTTCGATCCGGTAAAGTGTGGGAATTTTCTCGGGGAGTTCACCTGTCAGGACCCCCACAAACACTGAAGCTGTCAGAAGGCATCCCAGTTCATTGGGATGGCTGCCGTCGGAAGTAAAAAGATCCACCGCAGGACGAAGGTCCATGGCTAATTCCCAGGCCGATCCCACCGGGACCCTGGTTGCACCAGTGGCCTCGGCAGCTTTCATATAAGAAGCATCAATCTGGGCCTGAAACTGCGGAACACGCTCCCGTGCCCAGGTATTAAAGAGGGCTGTTTTTGCTCCGTATTGCTGGTTGTATTCGGCAAAAAGTTTTACATATTTCAAGTACTGTCAGGAAAATCGATGCCCGACATGCTGAAATCCTGGAGAACCACCACATCGAAATCTCCCTCTGCGATGATCGCTTTGGTTCTGAGTTCGCGCTTTCCATGCCAGTGCTCCGAGAGCCGGGCACCTCCGATCACCGATTTCCGGGTAATCAGCCTGGTGGTAGTCTCCTCAGACATGATGGACACAACATGGGCCAGGTTATACCCATAGGTATAGCTATTGCCCACAAACAGCACTTTCAGTTCTTTCTCTTGTGCATGTAACAAAGCGGGTAAAAACAGCAGTATGACAAACAGGTGGAATATCAGCTTCCTCATTTTTTTGTTTTTGTATTAAATATAGTCTTACTTGATCATCTCTCCCAATTCAATCTCCCCCCATCCGAAGGGGCTTTCGTTAGATCCCCAGGGATCAGTCTTTCCGATCCACCTTAATGCGTTGGAAGCTTTCACACTTCCTCCACTGGATGTGACTCCCGGCGGGAAATGCTCGCCCTCATCCCGGTCATTGAATCCGGCAGTAAAGGCCAGACGGGTGCCTGCCGCCGGTTCTCCAGGCAAACCTCCTCCATACTCACTCCAGGGAATAAACCATTCCTGTGCCTTATAGAAATAGTCTGTCTTTATATTTTCTATCTCTATTCCAAACTGGGATTGTGCCTCTTCAAAGGTGTAATATTTTCCATAAAAATCCCAGGGATCGGAAAGGGCCCGTTTGAAGCCAGTGGGGCGATTGCCTTCAATTCCACAGGCCACCTGGTATTGTCTCGTAGAAAATGTAAGACCGAAACTCCTGGATACAAACTGGTCTTTGTTTGCAGGATCGCTGATTTCCTCAACCGAGCGGCTATCGGTGAGCAGGTCTACAGCATCAAAATTGAGATAAAACTGCTCGTTTTCAGTGCCCACCAGTTCATTGGGCCAGGCCACATCATTGTCATCATTGATCTCCATCAAAAGGTATATTCCATCGGCCCCATAAGCAGCTTTGACCACCATATTGCAATCATGGGTGAGTACAAAGTTGAATTCAGCGCCATTGGCTGCATTTGTTCTTTGTTTTAACTGAAGTTGATCCCGCTGATCGTCGATCAGCGCCCAGAAAGCCGATATCTCCTGATCGGAAGATGAGAATTGGGACTCCATTTGGCTGCTTAGTCCATAGGCCACCAGGACACTGTCACCCGGATCAGGTGAAGTGCTGTGTATATCCTGGCCCACATTCCTGGAACCTGCATTGTTTTTTTCATTTCTGTATACCGGGACAGGCAGGTCTGGACTCCAGTTCAGATCCGGGTCTCTTACAAAAAAATGCATGGGATCACAGGTTCTTTCATTACCTTCTGTATCGGTAGCCAGAGCGCTTAGACAGTACACCAAATCATTTGCATCCAGTTCAATCTGGATGGATGGATCGGATCCGGCCACTGCTTCGCCCAGCTTTTGGGCACCGTTGAAGAATTCGATCTTCTTCCAGGCAGGAAACCCGGAGGCATCACAGCTTATGGTGATATGATCCCCGGGATTGGCCACTGGTCCACCCAGGCTGAACATGGTACCGGGATCGGTGTTTGGATTGAAGGTGCGATCAAATTCCCGAACTCCAATCTTCAAAGGATTATGGTAGGTTGCCAGGCTGCGATATACGTATGCCATATCCTTATTCAACACCCATCCTGCTTTTTGTTTCTCCCCCTTGTAGGTGGTATAACTATCCACGTATGTTAATCCGCTTTCCCAGCTCTCCTGGTCCACCAACCATCCCTCGCTTTCGTTCAGGGGATTCAGCTCCACGGGACCTTTTGATGGGTCTCCCTTTTTGGGATAACGCATGGCAACTGCTTGCTCCACCAGTTTCATATAGATGTCAAAGGAATACCCATCCTCATGCCCTTTTAGCTCATTGGCCCAGCTCCATAAGGCTCCTCTTTCCCTGGCATAATTCATCATTTTCTCCGTCCGGTCGATTCCCCTCTGGCGGATCAGGGCATCGAACTTGCCCATGATAAATACACCCGGGACCAAAAGTGCCTCATCTACGGGAATCTCAGGGTTTCCCCCGGCCGAAACATTGGCCACAAAACAGATGGCCCGTTCTGGTGCATAATTGATAAATCCGTAGGTGGCGGAACCACCGTTTGAACTTCCATACATCACAAAGGGCAGGTGAGCCATTTCCGGGTGGTGACCCAATCCAGCAAATGCATCCAGGGCATGAAAGAAGACTTTGGCTCCCTCTTCGTATACACGTCTTCCAGGAAAATTATGTAAGCCCGCCACAGCAAATCCCAGGCGCATGGCCAGGGCCCGCACATTTTCATCACGTGCAAAATTCCGACTGTCTCCACCCCCGCCGCCGTGACCGGAGATAAATACTCCTTTCACCGGTCGAATGCCGGGTGGCACCCATACCTTGATCATTTTTACTCCTTCGGCATCCCTGAAATCGTAATAGCTTCCGTCCCAGGAGATCTGGTCACCGTTCTCGAGGGTTTTCATTTCTCCCTGCCCCATGCAGCTGACTGCAAATAGCAGGAACCCGGAAATAAGCATCTGTCTTAGAAAGTTCATCGTTTTCATTGCGGTGCATTTAACTTTAACCTTTTTCCTTTTTCCTTTTCTTTCTCCTTTAACCTTTGGTCTTCTGTTGCCTTTCACACTCATTATTTTTATCGTACCTGAATTTGAGCACCCATGCATGATCGCAGGGCCTTGCATCAGGAAATCCTAACATCTCCTGAGGGACCTTGGCAGACATGCCCCAGAGGTGACTTCCCACATCCACCCATTCAAGGGGCTTTTCGTAACCCAGCATGGTCACTTCGCTGTCCCAGATCATATTGGCGTTTCTACAGATAAAAGTTTCACTTTTGGGCCAGTCAAATACGATGGCATAACCGTAGGTACTGTCCTTGCTCATGGTATACCACACGGGTTGACCAAGCTGGGTATTGTCACACAGGGTTTCAAAGGGCCGGGTTCCATATATGGCCTCACCATTAACGGCCAGCCAGTCTCCAAGCTCTTTGAGAAGCTCCATTTGAATGTCCGGCACTTTTCCTGATCCATCCGGGTTCACCATCAGGTTCAGGTTTCCTCCCTTGGCCACGATCCGTACAAACATCTGGATCAACTGGTCGGCCGACAGGTAGTTCTCCAGGGAGTCCATGTGGTTATACCCATAGGACTCGGACATGGAACGGTTTTCTTCCCAGGGGTAGTCCATCTTTTCAACCACCACATCCGTTTCACTGGTAAAAAAGTCTCCATACTCCTTCCGGGTATCGCCACCCATCCGGTCATTGGAGACCACCTCTTTTCGCCCTTCTGCTTTGTTATAAAAATAGGCCACGATGTCCGGTGTTCTGTAATATTGAGCCGGCCGCTGCCACTCTCCGTCAAACCACAATATATCCGGATCATAGGTATCAATAAAATCTTTGGCCTGCGGAACGATCAGTTCATCAATGAAGTTTCTCACAGGGATCTTCCCCGACAACATGCGGTTGTGAAGCGAATCGATGAATGGTCCCCGTATTTCACCATCAACCGTTGCCACTCCTGCATTGGTGGGCGCCATATTATCGGACCAGTAGCGGATCTCCAGGGAATCGTTTTCATCTATCAGGGGATATTCATACTCCTCCACCGAAAAATAGAATCCATGATAGATTCCTTCCTTCTCACATGCAGCAACAAGTTCAGCGGTCAGGTCCCTGTAGGGATTCATATCCACCGCGTCGCGCCTGGTATATTTTGAATCCCACAGGCAGAAACCATCATGGTGTTTGTTAAATGGAACCAGGTATTTGGCCCCGCTCATCTTCACCATCTGAACGATCTCTTCTGCATTAAAGTTTTCGGCATTAAACAGGGGGATAAAATCATCCCTGTGAAAGTCCTCTCCCCAGGTCTCCCTGTGATAGTCTGCATAGTTGCCGTACATATGATGCAGGTACCAGTCGGGATACCTGGCCCTGTTCCATCCCTTTTCTGCATAACCGGCGATGGAATAGGGTCCCCAGTCATAAAATATGCAGAGCTTGGCATCGCCATACCAATCTGGTGTTGGATGTTGTTGGATGGATTCCAGTGTTCCCTGGTACATCCCGAAACGGTTTACTGAATCCAGTTCTGCCATGTCGGACTTTGACTGGTCCATGAGTTGCTGCGAATAAGTATCTTTCAATTCCTCAATGCTAAATTCATACCGATAGGGCGTAAAAACAGCCTCGGGCTGCCGGGTATTACATCCTGAAAATATCCCTGTGAGAACCAGGAAAAATCCAAAATTGCGGGTCATGCCTTTCATGTTCTTTTGTATTTTATTATTTCTGTGAAATTGGTTTTGGAGTGGGGGTTGTATCTGCCTCAAGATCACCCAGGGCAAATTGGATTCCTGCCAGCATATGTTCCAGCAAAGCTGTATCCCAGAAGACCTTTGCCGTGTGTCCCAGTCCGAAGTAAAACACCCGGCCCTGATCATAGGATCGGATCCAACTCATGGGAAAGTCAAGGTCCTGTTTCCTGACTGGCAGGATGTTACGCTCTGGAACCAGTCCGGTTTTCTCCACGTCAATGCTTAATAATACATGCAGGTAGTCCCGGAAGAGCGGTTCCTGCATTTGAAAAGCCTGATCCACAATTTGGAAGGCCCCTTCCGGAAACATCATCGTCAAAGGGCTTTCTCTATCCTCTACAGCGATGGTCATCAGCTCACCATCCCATGGATGGCCTCCGTTTTCTGTGCCACCAAGCATTTGTCCAAAAGCAGGCCACTGGTCGTACACCGGATACTGGACAAATGTGGCAATGGCATCGTGGATTCCTATGCATCCCTTCCCTCCTGCGATGAAATCGAGCAGAGATTTTTTCAGTTCAGGATCATCGAACAATACGCCCACCGAATTAAGAAAGCAAACTGCATCAAACTGCTTTATACTGTCTGGCCGAAACATCTCTACGTCATTGTTAAAGACGGCTTCATACGCACCCGTGAGTTTCCCCATTTGCTCAATCGCATAGTTTTGCGCGGGAATGGCAGCATGCGAGGAACCCTGCCAGGGTTTACCATCGCGCATGGCCAGGTTGGTCACCAGCAGGCGACGAGGCTGCTTCGCTACAACCTGAGCTTTGCCTGGGAGAGCGGCGTCAATCTGTTGCTGCTGTTCAGGGGTCATTTCCTGTGCGAAAAAAAGAGAGCAAGAAAAGATGGCCAGCCAAAAAGTTAGAAGTATCCTGCCCATCATTTATCGGAGATATTTGCCAGATATTCTACCCTGCTATCTTTCGCCGGATCAATGTAGGTATCTCTTATCCTGATCTTAGGGGCTTTGGCAGAATGCCCTCTGATGGTCGCTTTTTTCAAAGCTCCATTTTCCCAGGAAATATCAACTGAATAATTTCCCCTGGCTTTTAATCCGCTTATACTGCCATTTGCCCATTCATCGGGGAGCGATGGCAAAAGAATAATTTCGTCAAGGTGCGATTGCAGCAGCATCTCAGCCATAAAACCGGGAGTTGATCCCGACGCATCGAGTTGGAAATGTAAAAACAGGTTGTCGGGCTCCCTGAACATGTCGGGCCTTCCGGCAGAATAACCGGCCTGTTGATGCGTTAACAGGTTTTCGAAGCCCTGTTCCCTTAACATTTCACTGAAAATTTTATTGGCGCGGTTGCCATCCATCAACCTTGCCCAGCACCAGATGCGCCAGCACCTCGACCAGTTCCCACCCGAAGCTGCATCACTCTCCAGGAACCTTCCATCTCCACGCATGTTCAGTGAAACTTTAGCGGCTTCGGCCAGTTCGGGAGTGGTTAAGGGATGGATTTGGGTGCCCGGGCAAACTGCATATAAATGAGAGATATGCCGGTGATGGTCTTCAGGACTGTCATAATCGCCATACCATTCCTGGAGTTGTCCATATTTCCCAATCGCGTGGGGAAGTAACTTTTTCTCTGCAGCTTTTACTTTTTTGCAAAAAGCCTTATCCACACCCAGGATATCAGCTGCATCCCTGCACATGGTGAACAAATCCCTGATCATCTGGGCATCCTGGTAATTTGGAATGTTATAATACCCCCTTGACCTGCGCCGCCTTTGATTATCATTTGTATTCTCTGCTTCTTCTTTGCCCATCATGGAGCCATGTTCTGCAGAAATGGATGGAGCGATGATATTGTAACCATCCAGTTCTGTGAAATTTTGCAGCCAAAACTGTGTTGCTTCCCTGATGATCGGATAAGCCCTGTTTTTCAGGTAATCCTTATCATTGCTGAAGGTATACTGCTCCCAGGCATGCTGGCAGTGCCAGATCGATCCCAGGGGATAAACGCCCCATGGAATACTTCCGGTGGGAGCGGCATGCCCCCAGATATTTCCGGTGGTGTGGCTGACCCAGCCATCGGTGCCATACACCCGTTTGGCAACCTCACGCCCCGGTTTTACCAGGTCTTCCGTCCAGTCGATGTAGGGCACCTGGCATTCCAATAAGTCTGTTGGGCCACAGGGCCAGTATATTTCCTGAATATTGATGTTTGCCTGATAGTTTCCCGCCCATGGGGCAACATAAAAGGTATTCCATTTACCCTGCAAATTAGCGGGTAAAGTACCAGGCCGGCTGGAACTGATGATCATATAACGTCCCAGGTTAAAAGTCAGCTCTTTCAATCCCCGATCGTCTTCCCCGCTTTGGAAGCGTTTGTAACGTTCATCGGTAGGCAGGGTATGAAGCTCCGGATCGCTGTTTAAATCCAGGCTGACCCTGGCGTATAGATTGGTATAATCGGCAATATGCTCATCTTTTAATTTGTCATATCCTGCATTTTCAGCTACCTGAATTATAGAATCGCATAGTATGGCCGGGTCCATACCGTAGTAATTGGGATATTCCTGTTTATAATCCGTTGATATATTGACGATCAGAACGACAGAATCGGCATTTTCAAAACCCCAGTAAGGTTTTGTTAAACCCATGTATTTACTGCTCTGCATGGCTCGCCCTCCGTAAGGGATGGCCTTTACTTTTACCTGGAACTTGTGATCTCCGCCATCAACAAAACCGGTCACTGTGTAGCCCTTTTCCGAAACTTCCACATCATACTTCTCCTGGATAATATCCATCTGTAAGGCCATTCCGACTTTTCCGGGCTTGTCGGCACTGAACTTCATCACCAGCACATTTTTAGGGTAGGAACAAAAATATTCCCTCTTGTAGTTTACACCGTCCAGTTCATAAGAGACATTCCCCAGCGATTTTGACAGGTCGAGTGACCTGGTATAATTTGAACAGGGCATGCCATGGTTGACCATTTTTATTCTCAGATCGCCGATTGAACTGAAAGCACCATACAGTTTATTGTCGCCCAGATAATGTTTTTGTGTGAGTTCATCGGCTTTGCGAATGTCGCCCTCAACAACAGCCTGCCTGATGGTATCGAGATAGATATGGGCATTTGGATTGACGCCAAATTCTTCCCAATCACCACGGAATGGTCCTCCCAGCCAGATACTTCCTTCAGTTAAACTGAATTTCTCTTCTTCTACTCCACCAAAAAAGGAAGCACCCATAAAGCCGTTTCCCAAATGTAAGGACTGGCTATTCCAGTATTTTGCCGGAAATGTATACCAGAGTTTTTGATTCTGGGAATATGCAGTCAAAGACTGGCTTACAAGAAACAATATAAGAAAGGCATGGATAACAGGATTGCTATTTTGATCCGATCGTTTCATTGTTGTTGGTTTTAAATTGTTGTTCCATTTATCTTTGCAATAGCATCATTTAAATACCTTCTGTGCAAAATCATGAATATGATATCTCCAAACCTGCCACTCATGGGATCCTTGCATTTCGTGCCATACATGATCAATGCCATGTTCAGTGAGCTGATTATCCAGACTTTTTGCCCCGGCATAGGCGCGATCAAGATCACCACAACCAAACCAGTACAAATCAACCGTTTTATTGAACCGCGCAACATCCTTAAATACCCCTGAATAGGAAGTATTTATGTCAAAATTCCTTGATCCGCCACTAAAGGCACCGATGGATGCAAACACATCTAAATTACCAAAACCAATGCGCTGTGCCTGTCCGGCACCCATGGAAAGCCCTGCAATGGCTCTTGATTCGCGGCTGGCCTTTGTCCTGAAACTCTTATCGATTTCAGGGATTAAATCTTCAAGCATCATTTGTTCAAAAAGATTCTCTCCGCGGCTGTAGCTGTTGTTAACTTCCGAACCTGGTGGCCGCGCATATCCATTGTCCATCACAATGATCATGGGGCTTGCCTTGCCTTCAGCAATCAGGTTGTCAAGAATAAAATTCACTTTTCCCTGCATGGTCCAACCCAGTTCACTTTCTCCCGATCCGTGCTGCAGGTATAAAACAGGATATCTTTGCTTTTGGTCTTTATGATAACCGGGAGGCGTATAGACCAGGCATTTCCTGGTTTTCCCGGTTACTTTTGATGGGTACCAATGGATATGCACCTCTCCATGGGGATTGTCCTGAGGCAAATAGAAATCCAGGCCCTTGCCCGGTACTTCAAGGCCGCTGGACCATTTTGCCCATCCGAAGTACATCTGGCTTTGAGGATCAGCACACTCAAAACCATCGATGCTCAACTTGTAATAGTGAAATCCGGGGCGGCAAGGATGGGTCGTCACGGACCAGACACCATCATCTCCTTTTGTGAGAAGGTATTCAGCTGCCCCCATCGCCATTTCATCGCTCTGGTTAATCACTTTTACCTCTTTGGCATTGGGTGCTTTCACTGTGAAGGTAACCCTGTTCTGATCGTCAATCTTTGGTGGATCCATCAATTGACCATGGGCTTCAAATGCCAGGGCAGACATTAGAAATACGCCGAGAATGAATACATTCTTTTTCATTTGATTCAGATTTAATTATTGGATATTTGAAGTGGTAACTTAAAGATTCTTTCCATCCTGGTCCATTTGTCAGCCGAGGAAGCACTGGCATCACTTCGTTGGAATTCCGACATAAACTCCTCCCATTCGGCCTGGCGGGGAAGGGTAGCCAGCTTCGCCATCTGCGTATCAAAATCAAAATCCAGCGGAACCACAAGGATCATGAAAAGGGTAGACCCATGGATGTAGATCTCATGGTCCAGAATGCCCACACTTTTAACTCCTTCCAGCACTTCGGGCCAGACTTTGGAATGCCACTCCTTGTACTGTGCTATCAATTCTGCATCATCCTTCAGGGTAAGAATCTGGCAGTAGCGCTTTACCGGGAAAGGATAATCTTCCTGTATATAACCTTCACTGCTGCTGCCTTCAAAGAGGATGGTGTCTGGCTTTTGAGCCGTTTTACATCCCGTTAAAAAAATCAGGAAAATCAGTGACATCCATAGGATTTTTGGTGTATGTCTATTCATCACAGCTTATCTAAAAATGATATATAAAACAGCCATTACAAGGATCAGAATCAAGGAGAGAATGCGGGGATCTGCCACACCGGAAATTTTACCCTGGGTAATAAAGTGCCATGGCTTCTCCATGGCAATGTCTTTGGTTTTCTCCAGTGGTGGTGGTGGTGTAAATACGCTGACGACAATATGAATCAGGGAACAGATTACAAAGAGCCAGAATGCCTGCATCATGAGCGGGATTCCAAGATTGTATGTGATATACCGGGTCCCGCTGATGGGTTCAAATTCCAGACAAAAAATAAGTATTCCAATGGCAAATCCTGCTATCATGGAAGTCAATGCTCCCTGCTGGTTGCCCCTTTTCCAGAAAACCCCGATGACCATGACTGCAGTTACCGGTGGGGCAATGGAGACCAGGATCACATTGATGGCCTCGAAGATACTTTTGAAGCTGGCAATCCAGGGAGACCAGAAGGCAGCTGAAATCAACACCACCAGGATGGTAATTCTGCCGAAAACCAGGAGTTTCTTATCCGAGATTCCTGGTTTGAAACGCTTGACGATATCCATGGAGACCAGTGTCCCGGTGCTATTCAGACCGGCGGCAATGGTGCTCATCAAAGCTGCGATGAGCGCTGCAGCCAGAACACCTTTCATTCCGGCCGGAAGAACCTCGCGTATGAGGGTGGGTAGCGCATCGTTGGGATCTGTAATGATGTCACCGAAAAGGACATAGGCAATTACACCTGGAACCACCATCATAAATACGGGCAGGATTTTTAAAAACCCTGTGAAGAGGGGGCCGAGCTGTGCATCCCTTTGGGACCTGGCCCCCAATACCTTCTGAACAATGGTCTGGTCCGAACCAAAATAGTAAATGGCGATCACAGGCAATCCCAGCACAATGGATAAAAAAGGAAGGTTTGCAGATTCGGGTCCGTTCACCATGTTCAGCTGATTGGGTTTCACTGCTGCCTTGAAATCGGCCAGAGTTGTGATATCATGAGACGGAAGTTGCTTTACCGCAAGTATTCCAAGCAAAATGGTCCCAACAACCAGAATGACCGATTGTACGGTTTCTGTGATTACGACTGCCTTCAGTCCTCCCAACAGCGTATAAACCAGCGTGGCGGAGATAATTACAGCAAGAGAAAGGTTGATCTCAAAACCAAAGAAATTCTTAAAGACCACCGCGCCAGCATAGAGACTGATGCCGATGTGGGCAAATATGGCGAAAAGCAGAGCGATGATTCCCAGCATGGTCCGGGTATAAGGCCCATATCGTTTTTCAAGGAATTCAGGGAGTGTGGCAATCCTGGTTTTAAAATATACGGGTGCAAATACCAGGGAGAGCAGAATAAGCCCGGGGAAAGCAAACCACTCGAAATTACCCCAGACCAAACCATCCTGAAAACCCTGTGCCACAAGTCCTACCAGATGAGTTGTGGAGATATTTGCAGCAAAGAGGGCAGCCCCGATAACTACCCAGTTCAGCGTTCGTCCTGCCAGGAAAAAACCATCACTGCTTTTGTTCTTCCTGCGAAGTCCGGTAATTACCCCAATGGAGATGATGAGCACAAAATAGCTTAATATGATCAGGTTGTCAATCAGGGGAAGTCTGGTCTCCATAGTGATTTCCGTTAAGAGATTGTAGCAAGTTCAGGTGCCTGGGGATTTACATCCGGCCCAAAATAGCGCAGCATCACCAGGGGTTCTTTGTCTGAAGTATTCTCAAATACGACCCCTTCTCTTGCTGCTCCGTGTGTGCAGAAAATCTCGTCATTGGTGAGCTCGCCAAACCTGATCTGCGATGGAGAAGAGATCCTCAGTTTATTCATGGACCCTTCTCCCTGGACTGTGATCATCCCGTAGGCCCCATGATCCCTGATCTCACATCGTGTTCCTGGCGCAATGGTCAGTTCCTTGGCCGTAAAGGCCTGCCATCCTTTGAAACTTCCATAACATACCCATCTGTCGGTAAAACCCTCTCCACTGTTCTCGCTATCTACAATTGGTTTGAGAAAGTGATTTTGCTTAAAATAGGGATCGGTATTCGATTCCCAGTCAAGCTGTCCAACAATAAACTCCAGGTTTTGGTGCTTGTCCGGGGGCATGTCCTTCACAAGCAATGACCACGGGACTTCCCGTCCTTCAACCAGGGACTGGTACATGCCAAATACATCAGAGCCCCACTGGGGTTCATAGGTGCAAAGCGAGCCCGGTGCATGCAATATTCCCGGACCAACCTGCCAGCCTGTTCCCGGTTCCAGCCTGTAGGCTTTTGCGAGGTCAAGGATGCCATTGTCACCCCGATTCCAGTTTTCAAGGCAGCGGACAACATCTTCCCGGGTGGTTCCGGGTTCCAGTCCGAAGAAGGTATAAGGAAAGTTATTTCCCACATAATTATGCTGAGGAGGAAAGTAATAGGATTCAGGCTTACCTTCCAGACCAACAAGCGCGGCATCTTCAGGAGACTGGTGCATGTGATGGGGAATGGGGCCCATGTTGTCAAAGAACTTGGAATATACGGGCCAGCGTCTGTGTTTTTCCCAGATATCATCACCAACAATCTCCGGTCCCAGCAATTCTACTGCTAACTGAAGGGTCACCTTTGTATCTTCGAAAAAGACATAGCTCAATCCCTCATCGGGCATCCGGCCTTCGTTGGCTGCTTCCGTGGTGGATGCAAACCAACGCTCATCGATTCCTCCCCTTTCGAGACCCAGTGCATACAAATCAGCGGGATGAAGTTTCAGCCTTCTCCCGGGGTGAAGAAAAGAGCGGGGTACCCAACACGGTGCCAGCCTGAGTATCCCCCCATTTTTTTCAAGAGCTGTCTCCACCAGGCTTTTTGCATGGGGCTCAGCTACTTCAAGTTCATTAATCCATTTTTTCATAGTATTGATGATTTTAAGCGGATGTTCTTTTAATGAGTTCCATATTCAATACAATCCCTTTTTCTTCCTTGCCCGGATCTCCGTTGATTTGTGAAAGCAGCAATTCAAAAGCCGTTCTGCTAACCAATTCCACCGGCTGCGCAACAGTGGTCAGAGCCGGCCTGATAATCCTGCCTGCCGGCTCATTATCAAATCCAATCAGGGAAAGATCTTTGGGTATGTCCAGATCCAGATCCCTGGCCCCGGTGATTACCCCGAGAGCTACCATGTCAACTGTGCAGATCAGGGCATCGATTTTTGCCCTGGATTCCACCAGGTGGCGGATCAGAAAACTTCCATTTTCAAGTTCCAGTCCTCCCTTATATACAAGTTCATCCCGGTAAGGAATGCCATGAGACTCGAGGGCATCCATATAACCCCGGTATCTGCTGTCGAAAACAGGATTGCCGGACTTTCCCCTGTAAAACCCTATATCCTTCCTTCCTGATTCTATTAAATATGTTGTGGCATCAAAGGCCCCCTGGTGGTTGTTAATCACAACCCTGGAAATGGAATCATCCTGGTAACAGCGGTCGAAAAGCACAACCGGAATTCCCAGGTTTTCAAGTTGATGGTATTTGTCCTGGTTCTCCTGTATGTTTGCCACGGAAGCGATAACACCGGCCACCCGATTCTCCATGATCGCCGCCAGGTTTTGCAATTCCATCTCCCCGTCTTCACTGGATTGATAGATCATCACCGAATAACCGGCATCGAAGGCCAGGTTTGATATAATGCCCAGTACTTCAGAAAAAAAGAAGTTCTTGACTACCGGGACCATCACGACAATGGTCCTGCTTTTGGCACTACGGAGGCCCTTGGCAAATGAATTGGGAATGTAATTGTGCTTCTTCACAGCCTTCAGCACCATTTCGCGGGTTTTGACATTTACGTCGGGATGGTTACGCAGGGCACGAGAGACTGTTGTATGGTGCAGGTTCAGTTCCTCAGCTATATCCTTGATGGTAAATTGCTTCTTCATTGCTCACGTTTTCGCTCACGTGTGCAATTTAAAAAACCCGTAAACAAAAAGCAAGTTTATTTTGCTACATTAGCTTGAATAAATTAAAGAATAAAAACCTTCGCTGGATCATATATACAATGAACAATCAGATCATGAGGAAAAAAAGCTTAATTCTATGTACAGTGCTGTTTATGTATGTACAGTTTACCTCAGGTCAGTCAGAGTTTACTTATGTTTCAATTGATTCTGAAGGTGCGGACAGACCCTGGGGCAAGTGTTTTGGTGATCTGGATAATGATGGCTTGACCGATCTGATCGTAGGGGGTTATGTTTCCGGCGGATTGGTCTACTATAAGAATCCCGGGTGGGAAAAGAGGCTTATCTCCGATCAAAGTGGATTCTCAACCGACATAGAAGTATTTGATTTGGATGGAGATCATGACCTGGATCTTTTTTGCGTGAGAGAAAATACCCTGGAGTGGTTTGAAAATCCCGGTTGGACTTCCCACATCATCGATTCCATCATCTGCCATGATCTGGAACTGAGTGATTTCAACAACGATGGCAAAATTGATCTGGTCGCACGTGATCAGGGTGAGTTCGGTCACCGGGGAGACCAACTGTTTTTCTATGAGCAGGTCTCTCCCGAATCCTGGAAAAAAACAGTTTTGAAATGCGATGACGGCGAGGGGCTCAAGGTATATGACCTGAATGGTGATAAGCTGCAGGATGTAATCATTAACGGATCCTGGTTTGAAAACAGCGGGTCCATTGAACAATGGGAGGAACATGCTTTTACCAACACCTGGAATTTCAAGAGTAGCTATATCGATGTGGGTGATATTGATGGTGACGGGCGTGAGGATATTGTGATGTCACCATCCGAATTACAGGGAATGAGCTATCACATCTCCTGGTTCAAGGCACCTGAAAACCCGGAAGATATCTGGGCGGAATTCATTATCGATAAAGAGGTGGAAGCAGTACATCACTTTGTGGGCCTTGCCGATTTTGATATGGACGGCTCACCAGACGTGGCTACCGCTGAAATGCTGCAGGGCGAGGATCCCGATGAAGTGAAGATCTATTATAACAGCGAATCAGGCAGCTCCTGGGAAAAACAGGTAATAAGCGTATCGGGCAGCCACAGCATGAGAATTCTGGATGTTGATCATGATGGGGATATGGACCTCTTCGGTGCCAATCACAACGATCGGAAAATCAAGCTATGGGTAAATCAGATCAGGAATTAAATTCTATCCCGGGCAGGGAGTACAAACTAACTTGTGATTGCTATCTTTAAAAGTCTAAGCTGATCCTTCATGAAAAAACTAATCTTCCCTCTGATTCTGCTCTTACATTTTTCCCTCAATTCATTGATGGCCTACCCGCAGCCACAGGATTTTGAAGTGGTACGTCAAAGGGTTATTGACCAGCTGATGAAGCCGGCTGTGGATGATGCCCGCGTGAAAGAATTGATCGGATCCATGGGGAAGGATGGTAGTTGGAGTGATATCAATTACGTGGATACCACCAACACCGGGTTCGACCACCAGCGACACCTGGGAAATATTCTCACCATGAGCAGGGCATTCAGAAGTGATGGCTCAGGCTTCCACCAGGATAAAAGGCTAAAAAGATCCATCATGTTGGGATTGGAGTTTTGGGCAGAGCATGATTTTATATGTGAGAACTGGTGGTGGAACCAGATTGGAGTTCCGGGAACCATGGTGAGTATCATGCTGATCATGGATGATGAGATCCCAAAGGAACTTGTCCAGAAAACACAGCCGATGATCGAAAGGGGCAACATCAATGCCTGGGGAGCCCGTCCGGGAGGGGACCGTATTAAGATTGCCTCCATCGATGCCCGGAATTCACTTTTTCTCAGGGATGAGAAACGCTTCAAAAAGATGATCCGCATCATTGAGGGAGAGATCAAATTTGTTTCGGGAAGAGGTTTGCAATACGACAACAGCTTTCACCACCGGGTGGACCGGGTGAACAATACACTCTCTTACGGATTGGGCTATGCCGAGGCATTTACCGAATGGGCAGTTTATGTGGCTGGTACTTCCTATGCCTTTTCGCCGGAAAAGACAGAACAGCTCATCGATTATTACCTGGATGGTATCTGCAAACACATGGTGTATGGAAAATATCCCGATCCCGGCGCCAAAAACCGCAGCATCTCCCGAAGAGGTACACTGCGGCCGGCACGCGCTACCTTACCTGCAAAACTATTAAGTACCAGCACGTATCGTAAAGCAGAGTTGGAAGAGATTGTGGGAATCAGAAATGGCGAACAAACAGCTACCCTGTCGCACAGTACATTCTACTGGCAATCGGAGCATTATACCCACCAGCGGCCCGAATATTTCACCTCGGTCCGCATGTACTCCACCCGCAACGACAACATGGAAGTTCCCTACAACAGTGAGGGTTTACTCAATCATCACCGGGGGGATGGAACCAACCACATCTCGAGGACAGGTGAAGAATACCAGGAGATTTGGCCCGCCTATGACTGGCAAAAGATTCCGGGAACCACGGTAATGCAAAAACCTGCGCTCCCCTCACCCGAAGAGGTACAGAAACACGGTATTACCGATTTCGTGGGAGCGGTAACAGATGGCCTGTATGGTGCTGTAGCCTTTGATTTTAAGAGTCCCCATGACCCGCTGAAAGCCAAAAAATCATGGTTCTTTTTTGATGAGGAGTACGTATGTCTCGGGGCAGGTATTCACTGCGAGACTGAACTGCCGGTGGCCACTACCCTGAACCAGTGTTTGCTGACCGGATCTGTGACAGTATCCGGGAACAACCAAACCATGGCAATGGAAAAAGGAGAGCATGTACTCAAAGATGTAGCGTGGGTCTATCACGATGGTACAGCCTACCTATTCCCTGATTCTGCAAAAGTTATAATGAGCAATCAAAGCGCCACGGGTAGCTGGTACGACATCACCAAACAACTTCACACACCCAGGGACCCGGTAAGCAGGGAGGTGTTTTCCCTGTGGATAAACCACGGTACCGACGTAAAAGATGCCAGTTATGAATACATGGTTGTTCCTTCCATCAGCAGAGAAGAGATTCCTGCTTACACCGCCCGGAAAAGCATTGAAGTGATCTCCAACACACCTGAAGTTCAGGCTGTAAAACACAAGGTCCTGGATATCTGCCAGGTGGTTTTCTACAAAACAGGCCAGGTTCAGATTTCTGAAAACCTGACCCTGGGTTCTGACAGTGAAGGCCTTGTTATGTTAAAAACCGACGGACAGACCATCACTGAGATCTCGGTGAGTGATCCCACCCGGAAAATGGGAAAAATTCACCTGACCCTCAACATTCCCATGAACACATCAGGAAAAAACCATAACGCCATCTGGGATTCAGAGATGAAGGCCACGCAGCTTTCCATAAACCTGCCCGGGGAGAATGATGCAGGCCAGAGTGTAACAATCGACTTGAGATGAAAAGAAGAAAATTTATCAAAGGGATGGGCATGGGCTCTGCAGCTGTTGCTGCCACAGGCGCCTATGGAGCCATTGTCCCACAGAAGGATCAGGGATTGACAGCCTGGTCTTACGGTTCCATTGAATCCTTAAGTGATGTGATATCACAGGAAGGCCTGGTTGTCATCCGGATTGCCGTGGAAGACAATCCAGGGACAGAAGGTCATCACCTGGAAGGCAGGATAAAAGTGAAGAAAGCCATCATTGCCAGATCCCGCGCCTACTTTTTTGAGACTGATGAGGTCTTTGTCACCGATCCCCTCTCTTTTGAAACGGTGACCATGGGCAACGAAAAGGAGGTTCTGGTACTCTGGCTGAAGGATGCCACTGTTGCATCTTCCATTCAGATCACCGGTAATCCTGGTTTCAGGTTCACCCTGGACGAACTGGTAGAACAGGGAGAAATATCTGCCCCGATGGGCGGGGTCAAAGTGAAAGCCAGCTTTTTACTGGACAGGGAGATTGGAGAGATAAGCCTGGCTGATTTTGGAGCAGATGAGCCGGGTAAGGACTTCAGTTTTGTGGTCATGGCCGATCCCCAGGGAGGAGCACCCGATGATTCAAAGGGCTTGAAAACCCGGATGAAGATCCACAATGCATTTATCGAAGAGAGCGTGGATGCTGCCAACAAGCTGGATTTCGATCCGCTGTTTACAGTGGTAGCAGGCGATGTGTGTGATGACTGGGGATATGAAAAAGACCTGGTGCAGATGAATGCCTTCCTCTCCAGGCTAAAATCGCCGGTTCTTTATGGGATCGGTAACCACGAAACCCTGCTGAGATCCGAATTTGGTCCGGGCTATAACATGGACGCTTTTAATAATTACATGGCAGCCCAGAAAGCCATCAACGGGCTGGACAAACTGCTCTACGCTTTTAATGCCGGCAGCTGGCACTTTGTGGTCTGGCCCGATCCCCTGAGAATCAATTTCTGGGAGACCCATCCCCACTATTTCGACTGGCTTGAAAGGGATTTGGAGAAACATAAAGAGCGACCCACCATGGTGTTTCAGCATGTGCCCAGTCAACCCATTGGCATCACGCCCCACATCAACTATGCAGAATCGGTGTATGTAAGGCGAACCTTTCTGGACATCCTGGCGAAGCATGGAAATGTGAAATATATTCTGAGCGGACATGTACATATCCCGGTAAAGGCCTCCTTTAAGACGGCCATCACCTACAAGGGGATAAAAATGATCAATATCCCGGCTGCCGGATACCGTCCACGCTCCTTCGGTGAGGAGGATTATTACGGGGGACCCAGCCAGGGAGTGGCCTTCGTTCATGTGAAAGATGACAAGGCATCCATACACTATAAAACGGTTACCGAGGAGGTCTTTGATTACCCCGACCACTTGCCCGAGTTCGATGCGGAAACTTACTCCCTCTGGCTTAAAGAAAAGTGGGAATTACCCGCTGAAAAAGATTTCGTGAACGGGAATTTTAGCGACGGACTCACGGGATGGGCTTTACGCTTTGTCTACAGGGAAGATGTGCATCCATCCAACCTGCGCGAGTCCAGGCCAGCTCCTGACTCCAAGGGTTCTGCCCTCTACCTGTCCTGCAGAAGGAGGGGCTACCAGGCACCGGGCCAGGACCGGCTTCCCCAGGATGTCAACCGGGTCACCCAGGCCATTGAGGTCTCCAAAGGTGCTTATCCGGGGGTGAAATTCAGATACCGGATTGATGGAGAAAAAAGAGATCCCAAGGGCTATGCGGGTGCTTTTGTTTTGATCGAAGGATACCGTGGCAGCAACCGGGTTCATAAACTGAGGTACTCGGCCGGGAAAGTCTGGGTCAATAACTGGGGAGCACGAAACCTGAACAAAGATGTTCCCTATTATCATTTTGCACTTCCTGTTTTGGACGACACCTGGCAAAATGTATCACTGAATATTGCAGCGGATTATGAGGGAGTTGCAGAAGGCAAAAAATACGCTGAACTGAAGGTGGACCGTCTCGTTGTGACCATCGGGGTATGGAACATCAACGACGGGGGGGATCATTCCTTCGGAGTCTATATCACCGACCTGAAATATGTTGCAGCAGATGGTTTTAGCCACATTGAGGGAACTCCGCTGAAGGAAAAACCCGTGGAGGATATCTGGTGGCGGAACAAGGTATGGCCCAGCGTGAACATCGCGGGTGAACACAGGTACATCATTGCAAGCAAACCCGAAGGAAAAGCGAAATGATATGATTGTAGAAAGCTTAAGAAAGATACCTGTCATTGGCCATGCCCTGGCAAAATTGTATGGAACAGTCCGGGGGATTCCCACCTTTACCACCTCAGGTGAATACTGGGAACAGCGGTATAAAAGCGGGGGCAATTCAGGTGCCGGTTCGTACAACAAATTTGCAGAATATAAAGGGGAAGTCATCAATGACTTTGTTACAAAAAACCATGTTGAAAGCGTTATTGAATTTGGCTGTGGAGATGGCAACCAGCTAAAATATTTTCAGTTCAACCACTATGTGGGATTTGATGTGAGTGAGTCTGTAATATCTTTATGCAGGGATCTTTTCAAAGCAGATGAGTCAAAACAGTTTAAGTTGATGGGCGACTATTCCGGAGAGAAAGCCGATCTGACATTAAGCCTGGATGTGATCTATCATCTGACTGAAAATGAGGTATACATGGAGTACATGCAAAGGCTATTCTCCGCTTCAAACAACCATGTGATTGTCTACTCCTCCAATGATGAGGAAAAAGAGAAAACAACTGCCGACCATTTAAAGCTCAGGAAATTCACTGACTGGGTGGAGGAACATAAACAGGAATTCAAACTCATTGAGCACATCCCCAACAAATATCCCTTCGACGGAGACGGGCTAAATACGAGCATCTCTGACTTCTATATCTTCCAAAAACTAAAACCGGGTCGCTGATCCCACATCACCACCAAACCCAACATCATGAAAACCTTATCAAAACTGACTTGCCTGGTACTAACCCTGCTGGCCGGGTCCTGTACTTTCTATGACAGTCACCCGGATGATCCGGAATCTTCCCTCCAAATGCTTTGGTCCGGAGACCAGCTCGAGTGGCTGGCATTTCCCATGGGTGGAATCGGCGCAGGAATGATATGCCTGGAAGGAAACGGTGCCGTTTCCCATGTATCGGTCCGTCACAAACCAGACGTGAACAACTCCCCCAACATGTTCGCCGCCATAGCCATAAAAGGATTGGAGAATGGCTCCAAAGTGCTTGAGGGTCCGGTACCCAAACACAAGATCTTTGGAGGGCCAGGCTCGGGAAATGGAAATTCCACCAGCAACCATGGCTATCCCCGCTTCGAAGAAGCAGAATTTGAAGCCAGGTTTCCCTTCGGATCCGTTAGCCTGAAGGATGGTGATATCCCCCTGGGGGTTACCATCGAAGGATGGAGTCCGTTTATTCCGGCCGATGAGGACAATTCTTCACTCCCGGTAGCAGCGCTTGAGTACACCTTCTCTAACCAGGCCGATTCAGCCCTGGAGCTGGTCTTCAGCTACCATTCCGAAAACTTCATGCGCATCAGGGATGACAATATCTGGGGTGTCTCTTACCTGGATAAAGGTCACAGCATCAAGAAAATGAAAAACGGTTTCATCCTGGCCCAGGAGTGTTTTCCTGATAAACCCCATTACAAAGGGGATTTCTCCATCTCCACGCTTGAAGAAGCCATTGTGGATTACCGCTGGTTCAGGGGCGGATGGTATGATACACGCACCCAGCTGTGGAAGGATATTGAAAACTTAAACCTGCCTGCCGATACAGCCACTGAAGGATCCACAGGTGCATCCTTATATATTCCCATCCATCTGGCAAAGGGTGAATCCAGAACAATCCACCTCTTGTGCGCATGGCATGTGCCCCACTCCGATCTGGTTGCAGGTAACGACCCATCTGAAATTTCACCCCCGGAATGCGATCCGGTCACCGGCTGCTGTTCTGCGAAGTACACCTCCCAGTTCCATGAGCCCTGGTATTCGTCCAAATATGAGAACATGGGAAGCATCAATGTATACTGGACTGAGAATTACCATGGATTGCGTGAACGTACCGAACTATTTACGAATACGCTGCTGTCATCTGACCTTCCTTCTGAAGTGATGGAAGCAGTGACTGCCAACCTGGGCATTCTGAAGTCACCCACAGTGCTCAGGCAGAAGGATGGCCGGCTCTGGGCCTATGAAGGTTGTTTTGACAGTGGAAGCGGCTGTTGCCACGGATCCTGTACACACGTATGGAACTATGCACAGGCCATCCCCCACCTCTTTCCAAGGCTGGAGAGGAGTCTCAGGGAGACTGAATTTAATGTGAGTCAGGATGCAGAAGGGCACCAGAATTTCCGTTCGGCCCTTCCCATCCAGCCGGTCGACCATGGCTGGCATGCAGCTGCTGATGGACAGCTGGGGGGTATCATCAAAGTGTACAGGGAGTGGAGGATATCGGGTGATACAGAATGGCTCCGAACCCTCTGGCCCCATGTGAAAAGCAGCTTTCATTTCTGTTCTGCCACCTGGGATCCCATGGGCAAGGGGATTCTTGAGGAACCCCATCACAACACCTATGACATAGAGTTCTGGGGACCTGATGGCATGTGCACCAGCATATACCTGGGGGCCTGTAAGGCCATGGAGGCCATGGCAAGGGCCCTGGAAGAGGAGAGCCAGATGTATACTGGCTTGCTTGAGCGCGGCACCAGGTATATGGAGGACGCATTGTATAATGGAGAGTATTTCTTTCAGCATACCCAGTGGGAGGGATTACAAACGCCACCTCCCAATGTAAACCTGATTTCCTGGAATATCGATTACAGTGAGGAGGCCCTTGAAATTCTTAAAAAGGAGGGCCCCAAATACCAGTATGGAACAGGTTGTTTGTCAGACGGGATCATTGGTGTTTGGTTCGGCGCAGCCGGAGGATTGCCACCATTTATAGATGATGAAAAGGTGAAGAGTCATCTGAATTCCATCTACCGTTATAATTTCAGGAAAGACCTCTCCGACCATGTGAATCCCCAGAGGCCTGGATTTGCCATGGGTGAAGATGGAGGCCTGTTGATCTGCTCCTGGCCTAAGGGTGGTGAGCCCTCCCTGCCCTTTGTATACAGCAACGAAGTGTGGACGGGAATTGAATACCAGGTGGCATCACACCTGATGATGATGGGGGAAGTTGACAAGGGCCTTGAGATCGTCCGTACGGCCAGGAAACGGTATGACGGAACAGTCAGGAACCCCTTTAATGAATATGAGTGCGGACACTGGTATGCCAGGGCGCTCTCCAGCTATGCGCTTATGCAGGGAATGACAGGATTGCGTTACGATGCCATCGACAGGACACTCCATATTGATTCCAGGATTGGGGATAGCTTCAGCAGCTTTATCTCCACTGAAACGGGCTACGGGCTGGCCGGACTGAAAAAAGGAGTACCTTTTATTGAGGTGGTCTCAGGCACCATCCAGGTGGACAGGTTTGATAATCACAATGAATAATACAATAATGTTGTAAGCAAAAATTGTAATTCCACCAAATATGTTCTAATTTTGGAGTTGCAAATTCCAAATTGAGGATCAATATGGATTTAATGGTACCTAGATTCTTCAATCCTCCCACGCAGAGTTACTTTCTTTTCGGGCCAAGGGGAACTGGTAAATCTACCTTCCTCAGATCATTCTACCCTAAGGCCTACTATATTGATTTACTTAAACCTGACCTGCAAAGAAAGTATCAATCAAGACCAGAAACAATTATTGATGTGGTCAATGGCAATGTTTCATCAACTACCTTCATTATAGATGAAATTCAAAGGATTCCGGAACTATTAAGTGCAATTCACAGTCTGATTGAGAATAACCACAATCTCCAATTTATACTGACAGGATCTAGTGCCCGAAAAATCAAAAAATCAGGGATCAATCTTCTGGCAGGTCAGGGTTGTACTTCGCCATATGCATCCTTTCCTACTCTCTGAATCAGGGTCCAGGAATGATCTAAAGGGTGCATTAAGATTCGGCACATTACCATTGGTTGCTATGTCGGTTGATCCCCTGGACACTCTTCAAACCTACATTTCTCTTTATATCAGGGAGGAAGTCCAGTATGAGGGTTTCACGCGCAACATTGGAAATTTTACACGATTTCTTGAAGTGATCAGTTTCTCGCATGGATCTTTGCTGAATATTAGTAATGTGGCACGAGAATGTGAAGTTGAGCGAAAAGTAGTTGAAAACTACGTTTCAATTCTTGAAGACATATTACTCGCTTCACGACTAAATATATTTTCCAAACGTGCTCAAGAGGGCTTTAATTTCTCATTCAAAGTTTTACTTATTCGATACTGGAGTTTTCAGGGCATTAAGACCGCGGGGACCTTTAGATAATCCACATGAAATAGATGGAGCGGCATTGGAAGGTTTGGTATTTCAGCATTTAAAGGCATGGATCGAATATTCGAAACACCCATTTGAGCTTTTCTTCTGGCGCTCAAGAGGTGGTGTTGAGGTAGATTTCATCCTTTACGGTGAACAAGGCATTTTTGCGATTGAGGTAAAGAACACTGATAAAATCCGTTCCAGTGACTTACGTTCATTGAAAGAGTTTAAAAAGGATTATCCCATGTGCCACCTTATTCTTTTATACAGGGGAATAGAAAAACAAAAAAGAAGTGATGTGCATCTGTATTCCCTGCAAAGATTTTCTTTTCCACCTGGAACCAGAACAAAGGTTTGACGAAGCGATTCTTGCCTGTTGACCAGTTATTTACCTAATCTGTTTTCTTATCAAACCAGTGCCTCATACAACACCTCCACCGGATGCTTCGCTGTTTTACCGGTTCCATCCTTGATATGATGCCGGCAGGATGTTCCGGGAGCAGAAATATGATGTATTTTTCTTCCGCGCTTCGCACAGCAGGGAAAAGCACCATTTCCCCAATTTTCATCGACAGATCATAATGCTCTTTTTCATAGCCAAATGAGCCTGCCATTCCGCAGCAACCCGAAGGAATTTCTTTCACTGAATAATTCTGCGGCAGCGAAAGCATTTTTTTAGAGGGTTCGGTTGATGCAATCGCTTTTTGCTGACAATGTCCATGCAGAAGAATATGTTTTTCTTCAGTGGTAAAATTGGTTTCATGTGATATTTCCTTTATCAATTTCATGTGGAGATAAATTCTTCAAAAAGCAAGGCATTTTTGGCCAGGTTTTCTGCAGCTGCCTGCAAATCTTTGCCAACCAGTTCCGGATATTCGTCCCGGAAAGCCAGTATGGCCGAAGGTTCGATCCCAACAAGGGGGTTTCTTCTGAAATAATATCTTTTAGAAGACTCACATTTTCCCTGGCAATTTTCTTCGAAGTTCTTACCAATCCTTTGGAGAGGAAGGTTCGGCCGCTTTCTTTGTGAAGCGGGATTTTTACTTCATAACCCAGTTTGGTCAAAAGTAAAATGGCCTTTATTCCGATATCACTTTCATTGTAATTGGTAAACTCATCATTGAACAGATAAACTGTGCCTTTGGTTTCTTTTTCCGGGAGGTGGAATCCCGTTTCCAACCCAGCGGTTCAGGGTAATTCTTGAAAGTTTCGGAACGCTTCGTTTGGTTGAAAATCCGATGGATTTTTTCAGTAAAGAAGTATTCATCACAAAATTTGAAAGTGGGCCGGAAAACCATGGCCAGTCTGTTTAATCGCGGCAGGTAGGCGACCAATTTCGAGCGAAGCGGAATTCCATGAATATCGTAATAATTTTGAAGGAATTCGGCTTTTAGTTTTGCCATATCCACATTGGAAGGACACTCACTTTTGCAGGCTTTGCATGAAATACAGAGGTCAAGAATATCATAGATTTCTTTGCTATCGAAAGGATTTTCTTTCTCGTTGTTGTAGAAAAACTCACGCAGAATATTGGCACGGCCCCTGGTCGATTTATCTTCATCGCGGGTGGCCATAAAAGTGGGGCAGAGGGTTCCTCCAATCAATCTCGCTTTTGCGGCAGTCGCCCGAGCCATTGCATTTTTCAATGCTGCGCATGTACCCGTTGTTCTTCGAAAAATCGAAAATAGTATCAAACTCCGGAGTTGGATTTCCCGGAATCACCCGCAGGCTTTCGGTAATGGGTGGAGTATCTACAATTTTTCCCGGATTAAAAATATTGTTGGGATCCCAGGCGTTTTTTAGCTCTTTCAGCAGCTTGATAATTGTGTTCACCCAGCATAAAAGGAATAAATTTCCCCCGGGCACGGCCGTCTCCATGCTCACCACTCATGGATCCCCGGTATTTTTTTACCAGTTCCGCCACATCAGTCATTAGACTGGTCAAACAGCTCCACATCCTCCGGGTCCTTAAAATTGATCAGGGGACGGAAATGAATTTCTCCGGTGGCAATATGTGCATAGTAGACGCTTTCGAGGCCCAGTTTTTTCAGAACCTTTTTAATATCGGCGATATAATCTGGCAGATATTCGGGATGCACGGCGGTATCCTCAATTCCCGGAACACCTTTCCTGTCGCCCGGGAATATTGGCCAGCAAGCCCAGTCCGGCTGTCCGCAAAGCCCAAACCCGTTTGATTTTATCAGCTCCGGTTACCAGGGGGAAATGATATCCCAAACCTGCCTCCCGCAAATCTTTTTCAAGAGCAGCAACTGTGTTATTTAGTTCTTCTTCCGTTTCAAAAGAGAATTCAATCATCAGCATGGCACCCGGATCGCCCTTTCACAAAAAACCGGTTTTTGTTCTGCTCGATGTTTTCCTTGGTGCACTGCATGATGGCATCATCCATCAATTCAATGGCAGTTGGTTTGTGTTTCAGTGCAATAAGATTTCCATGCAGGGATTCTTCGAGGGTTTCAAAGTGCGCACAAACAACACCTTTGTATTTTGGAGGAAGCGGAATAACATTCAGTTTGATCCGGTGAGAAAAGGCCAGTGTTCCCTCCGATCCGGCAAGCAATTTGCAAAAATTGAAGCCAGTCCCACCCTCGGTAAATACTTCAGAATCGAGCAGAGCATCAATGGCATATCCCATGTTTCTCCGGGTAAGCTTTGGATCGGGGAATTTCTCACGAATCTCCTTTTGATTTTCAGGATTCAGAGAGCATTGTATGGATGTTTTCATAAATAGCTCTCTCCAGTGTCCCCGGATTCTCTTTTAGTTTTGCTTGAAACTCCTCTTTTGAAAGGGGCTTGAAAGTGGTTTCAGAACCATCGGCCAGAATGGCATCTACTTCCAGAATATGCTCCCTCACACTGCCATATACCAATGAATGCAGTCCGCAGGAATTATTCCCCAGCATCCCGCCAATCACACAGCGATTGGCTGTGGATGTTTCGGGCCCGAACTGCATGCCATGTTTGGCTAAAAAGAGATTCAGTTCTGCCAGCACCACACCGGGTTCAACCACCACATACCCCTCCGCTTTGTTGAATTCGAGGATCTGGTTCATATATTTTGATATATCAACCACGATACCCGGTCCAACCACCTGTCCGGCCAGGGAGGTTCCTCCGCCCCGGGGAATAATAGAGGTTTTATGAGCCGCAGCAAATGCCAGAATTTTCTTTATATCTTCAATGGATTTGGGTATGGTTACAGCCAGAGGCATCTCCTTGTACTGGGAGGCATCGGTGGAGTATAAAACCTTTTGCACATTATCAAGAAACAGATCGCCTTCAAGCCGGGATCCCAGATCATTAAAATCATTGACGCTTATCATGAATCGGAAAAATATATATATAAGTAAAACAAACTTCTTAACGGCCTGGCCTGTCATAGCCGGCCAGTGAATCATCGAGAACTACAACCCAGTCGGGGCCACCCTGTCCTTCTTTGATTACACTTTCCCAGTTGGAGATGTTAACTTCTCCGGTATTGTCCACCGTGCCCTGCAAAAATGCATTCCCGGTTCTTGGATCGAACCACCATATGTTCAGCTTTTCACCTTTGATTACCCCGGTATGGATGGTCACCCTTCGAAGATAGGGCAGGTAACACATAATATACGTGGCATCATTGTTCCCGGGAGTACCATCCCGGGTGACCTGCACATGATCGCTGGCAAAAGAAGGATTCTCCCCCACAACGATCTCCTGATCCGGAATACGGGTCAGAAAGGGGCGTGACTCCATCAGCTTCCTCATCAATCCCATCTGCATACTTCCGGGATGCTCCAGGGCCTTGTCCCAGGTCACATCGGCCCAGATCCTGTTGGCCTGGTCGTTCCGGTTCATCTGCCAGATGTTGTTGTTGCCGTAGGTGTGTCCAAAGGCTCCCGCAAAGACTGACCAGTAGGCTTGCTTGCGTATTTCATAAGCGTCCGTATCGACCATTGACAGGGTTAAACCAAATTCCTATTCCCTCATAGGCAGGCTCACCGTTTACCACCGGCTTGGAAGGTGTTAGTGCATAATCGTTGTAGATCCAGTCATACACATTAAGCGAAGGTTGGTAGTGCCCGGTCTGCACCATGTTAAAATCGAGCCATTCCCTTTCATGGAGCCAGGTGGAACTGGTCTGCTGTCCCCTGGGATGATAGGTCTTCAGGTGCTTCCCCTCATCACCCGTTTCCAATCCTTTTGCCATGGCATCCCAGATCTCGATTTGCGGTCCGGCCGGCCAGTCACCCCCAAGTACCCAGACCACATTGGGAGCATCTTTATAGCGCTCACCCAGGAACTTCCCATATGCATAAGCATTCTTTGGATTGAATACGGCCTCCTCATTCTCAAGCGGATGGGATCCGGGTACAACATACCTGTACCATGTGGGCAGCAGTGCCAGAACCAGTCCATACTCCTCAGCCTTTTTCACCGCGAAGTCCACCAGTTCGAAGTAGGCCTCAGTGGGCCGCTCCGGATCAAAATCCTCGAAGGGCAGGCTCCCCTCCATGTTGGGAAAGCTAAGTCCGTCAATCTCACTGACAATAACAGTCTGGATAACCGTAAATCCTTTTCCTGCGCGGTTCCTCATGTAGTGCTCCATCTCTTTCCGATCGAGCCGGTGAAGCATCTCCCAGCCCGTATCTCCCAGCCAGAAAAAGGGTTCTCCTTCACCTGTAACCAGGAACCTGCTGTTTTCAGAAACTTTCAGATTCTGGGAAGGCAGGTCACTGAGAACAAACAGTGTTGCCAGAATAGTCAATGCCATTCTTTTTATCATGATACAGATATTTTACTTTGCTATTTAAACTTCAACCAGTCCAGTGAAAATGTCTCATCCCCCTCGGTCTGGAATACCAGCCAGAGGGCCCTGACACCATCCACATCTCCTGCTTCGACAGGGGCAGTCAATGTAATCCACTCTGCTCCGTCCTCCGCTGGCGGCACCTCCAAATACCCCATACCTGGTCCCCAGGGATTATCTGCAGCAAACCAGATCCCTCCTTTAAACGCTCCCGGCTTTACGCGGGCCACAATGCTATCCACACCTGTCCCGAAGTCCACATATTTATAGGCCGCCCTGTCATCATGGCAAATCCCGGCGATTTCTTCATTGACCTTACTCCAGGCCCGGATCATCAGGCTCCCGTGCAATAAACAGGCCCTCTCAGCCGGGATCAGGCTGGTGGCCTGTAAAGGCGGACCCGCTCCCTGGCTGGTCATCTCCACCTCATCGATGCTGCCATCCTCGTTGAAAAAAATGGGCTCCATGCAGGCCTTCCTCATCATCTTGCTGTTGTGGGTGGAGCGGTGGTAGAATACATACCACTGTCCTTTGAACTCCATGATGGAGCCATGGTTGTTCCAGTTGCCCGGATCGCTGTGGTCGTTGTCCACAATGACCCCACCATACGCGAATGGGCCCATGGGTGACTTGCTGGTACTGTATCCGATGCAGGAAGGAATACCCGCTCTTCCCATATGGGCATAAACAAGATAGTAGATCCCGTTTCGCTTGACCATGTGGGCACCCTCATGGAAATGATGCTCCCACTCGGTAATGAGGCTGTCGCGGATGGTGGTGGTATCCAGGGTTCGCATATCCGGGTTCATCCGGGCCATTTTCATGGTAAACTGGCCCCACATGTAGTAGGCCAAACCGTCATCATCAATGAACAGGCAGGGGTCAATCTGCTGGTGCTCACCCACGTTGATGGCAGTGGCATTTCTGAACGGACCCGTGGGACTTTCAGAAACGGCAACCCCTTCGGCATTGTTCCCGTCGGGTTGACAATAATAGAGGTAAAAGGTATCCCCCTTGATCTGACAATCGGGTGCGAAAAGCAAGGCATCGTTATACGCCACCTGGTCATTTTCTCCCCTGGATGAAAAGCTGTTCTTTTGGATGGTCCAATCCGCCAGGTCCCCTGTTGACAACACATGGTACCTGTGTGAACAGTAATAGTCCACGCTCTCATCCACAGAACCATAGATATATAGCCTGCCATCTTCCCACACCCTGGCTGTCGGATCAGCCATATAGATCCCGGGTGGCACTATGGGATTTTGCGCCATTAATGGCAATGCAATGAAAAACAGCAGATAAAAGTTGATGGTCCGGGTCATACAGAAAGGATGCTTTTATCCACGGGATTAAGGAGCTACAGGTTCCGGACCATAGACAAGGACGCTGTTAACATCAAACTTGTACCCTTCTTCCGGGTTGGTCCACACAAGCTTCACCTGGTGCGGAGCGTTGGTCATGTTGTATTTCCATGCGATTTCAAGTCGCCTGGTAGCGTAGTTGGTGGGAAACAGGGCCTTTTCATACAACTCCCCGTCGATGTAGACATCCATCTCAAGGACGCTTTCCTTTTCAATTCCCGGAAGCTTCCATGCCCCACCACTGATCACAAAACCTTTTCCTTCAAACGCTACGCTGTATTCAGTGGCATCAGCTCCAATGGTAAACAAATTGCCCCTTGTCTGGCCAATGCTTTTTACAGGATAGTGGCCGTCAAAGGCTTTCTCAAAAGCCACCGCTTTGGGTTCCTGCAATGGGATACTGATCTCATCTCCATCGGTAGAACCCCCGTTGGCAGTGATCATCCCCAGTGCCTGACTGAAACTCATATCGTAGGTGTCATTGAGTGATATGGTGGTGTATTTGAAATCCATGTCCTCCACCTTATCCAGCCCCTGTTTCCACTCAGCCGGAATCGCATCATAGCCCATGATGGTCCCAAGAATACCTCCCGCGCTGGCGGGATTACAATCCGAATCCTGTCCACACCTTGTACTGATATCCAGGGTTTTCCCAAAGTCCCCGTTGCCGTAAAGCATCCCAATGGCAATATATGCGGCATTGATCTTGGCATCAATATTAAATGGCTTGAAAACGCCATCAGGACATCCGATGTCGGAAGACCACTTCTTCTCCACCTCGAACCAGGTGCGCTTCCAGTCCTCCGGGAACTGACTGTGCCAGATGATCACATCATGGATGCACTGGAAAAACTGACTCTCTTCAGGGATGGTTCGCAGGGCTTCTGAGACAATAAATTGAATATCATCGGTATAGAAAGAGAGTGAATACATGGCAGCCACATACACACCGCCATACCATCCGTCTCCATAATTCATGATGTGCCCTACCCTGTCGCACACTTCGGATGAAGAATTTACCATTCCCGGATTCATCAGTCCGGCAAAATCGGCCTCTATCTGGAAATCGATGTCATCTGCGTGAATGTTGTTCTCCCAGTATCCGGTGGCGGGCGGTTCCATTCCTTTTAAGATGTTGTACCTGGCTGCCTGGTTGGCATGCCAGAGCATGTACTCCGCATTGGCAAAAGCTTTGGCATGGGACAAAGCCGGAGCGTCCAGTCCCTCTTTGTCAAACACATCCACAAAGGTCAGGTCCATATATATGTCATCATAGAGTCCCGGTGCATTGTTGTAATACCACTCCATCTTTGTTTCATCCCAATCGATGGGAATATAATCCTGGATCATGGTTCCGTTGTACTGGAATTCGGTAGGTCCTCCAAAGGTGCAACCGATCACCTGTCCGGCCCATCCCCCTTTGATCTTATCCATAAGGACATCCTTTGAGATAGTAAACGTTTCAGGGTATTCATGGCTTGCGTGCGGATCAGCACCGGTGGTGGTGCATGAAAGTGCGACAACGGCCAGAAAAACTATGCTGGCATATCCAATAAGTGTAATTCGATGTGGTTGTTGTTTCATGGTATCTGATATTTAATTGTGTTTGTCTTGTAGAAAGTAGTCCGTCTGCTCCCGTCTGGGGATGGAACTCTGAGCTCCCAGCTTCTGCACAGAGAGGGCAGCAGCAGCATGGGCGGCCCGGATGGCATTTTCAAGTGTAGCCCCTTCAGCCAGGGCTACGGCAAAATGACCGTTAAAAACATCTCCTGCGGCCGTGGTATCCTCCGCTGAGACGCTGAATCCGGGAACCAGCTTTGCTACCCCTGTAGCGGAATCCGAAAGGAATGCACCCCTGGATCCAAGGGTAATGACCACAGTATTCACCCCGCGGGCATGCAAGGCCCTGGCTGCTTCCAGGGCATCCTGCTCATCATTGACCTGTACGCCGGTAAGCCGCTCTGCCTCGGTCTCATTGGGAGTGATCACATCAACCTTTGAGATGATTGCATCTTCCAGTTCGGCTGCAGGTGCCGGGTTCAGAATCACCCTGGTGCCGAAATCCCTGCACAGTTCTATAGCTTTCCTTACCGTATCCAGCGGTATTTCGAGTTGAATCAACATAAAATCGGCTTCATGAAAAGCCTCTTCCGCCTCATCCAGGTCTTCAGGATGAAGTTCTGCATTGGCGCCGGAAGCTACGGTAATGGCATTTTCGCCGCTCTCGGATATGGTAATCATCGCAATCCCTGAAGGAACCCCTTTGCTTACCTTTATATTTTCCGTATTGATGTTATCCAGTTTGTAGCCTTTCACAGCTTCCGTCCCATATGCATCATCACCCACAGAAGTGATAAAAACCACATCACCCCCTGCACGTGCAGCCGCAACCGCCTGGTTGGCTCCTTTCCCTCCTGGGAATGTCTGGAATTGTCCCCCCAGCAGTGTTTCACCCGGCCGGGGTATCTCCGGGACTTTTATAATCAGGTCGGTGTTGGAACTGCCAACAACCAGTATCTTTTTCATGTTCAACAAAGTTTGAGGGTCTATACTTTTAAACCAATCTAGATGCGATGATCATGCCCAATCCGATAAGGAAAAATAGGAACATGGCCACAAGCAACCCTTTGAGTCCTTCGGCCTTCCCGAACTCTTTCCAGATAAATACCCCCCAGAGTGCTGCAATCAAGGGTTGCACCCTGACCAAGCCCGTAAGAGATGGCATAGCCAGCCTGTTCTGAAGCAATGATGCTAAAAGTCATTCCCAGGCTCCATATCATCCCACCAAGGATTCCGATGGTGTGCAGTTTGATATTCCCTTTCCTGAAATAATCCCCGTAAGTGGCTCTCTCCCCGGTCACAGGCTTGTACATAAAAAAGGTATTCCAGACAAAGTTAGAAACCAGCAATCCCAGAGCGAACAATACGGAAGCCGTGTAGGGTGTCATCTTACCGGCTTCCGGTGCTGCAAAATCACTTGCCATGGATGCGGCTACAAACCTGTAGAAAAAGCCCATGAGGATACCTCCCAAAATGGAGATCACGATCCCTTTGGTCGTTGTGGACATTTTGCCGCCACTGTGTTTCCGGTATGCCAGGGCATCCAGAATGATGGCCAGCGCCACCAGAAGGACACCAATAAAAAGGATGACCGGATTGCCCACGGGAGTGGCCACATAGTTCACCACAACGCCAATAACCAGTGCCAGGCCGATGCCGATTGGAAAGGCGACTGCCATACCGGCAATGTTGATGGCCACCACGATAAGCAGGTTGGCGATGTTGAAGATGATTCCTCCCAGCAGTGCAGAGCCAATGGCTTTGCCATCGGCCTGCCCCAGGTCAACCAGGAAGCTTCGTCCCTCTTCACCCGAGCTGCCCATGGTAAAGGCCAGGATGAGGGAAAGGAGCAATACACCCAGGGAGTAATCCCAGTAGAAGAGCTGGAATGCCCATTTTTTGGAAGCCATTTTCTGGGTATTGGCCCATGAACCCCAGCACAGCATGGTGATGACACACATGAGTACTGCGACAAAGTAGGATTGGATAATAACCATATCAGTAGGTTTGGTTTGAGTTGCTTAGTCTGCTTTAAAGTTAGAGATTTTTACATGTCCTGAAAGTCCGCCTTCAATCAAATCATATTGTGCGTTGGGAATGGATGCAAAGGGGTAGGTCCACGCATTGGGTAAACGGGTCACGTTGGTTTTGGTCCTTCGCTGATCGGCCGGAAGCCTTGCATCCCCTGCCAGGCCGTTGGCCCATGTATTGGCCACCTCCAACCTGAGCAGGTTGCTTCCCTGCCTTAATGCACCTGTAATCTCTGCCCTGAACGGCTTCTTCCAAAGAATTCCAAGGTCCGTATCATTCAGGTACAGATGCGCCGTTTCCACGATATGTTCAAACGCAACAAATACCCGGTCCTTACTCCCTTCATTTCCCACCTCCCAATCAAACTCCTACTCATAGGTGGCAATCCCTGAGAAGAACCGGATCCCGTCTTCGGGCCGTTTATGCCAGCTGACCAGAGAGTCAAATACAACCAGGCCTTCACCGGCAGATGCTTCCGGGAAATTCACATTCCATGGCCCGTCCAGTTCTTGTACCGTCAGCAACTGGTCCGCGATGAAAGCCCCGAATTGGGCATTTTCATCTACATGTTCCTGCTTGCCTGGGGTCATGGAGGGTGAAAAGACCACAAACAGGGATCCATGGGCATCCAGAGCAACAGGTAAAGCAGTACCTCCATGCTCATTTTCAGTCCCGACAGCACTGTACATCTTTCCCGTCGCAGGATCCCAGAATTCCACCTCTTTTCCTGTTTGCCGGAAAGATGCCAAACCGCGTAAAGGCCGATCTGCACCATTCCGAAGGAAATAGATATCCGTCTCGCCCCATTTCCTGTGAATAAAATCCAAGTCCTTGTTTTCCACGTTGCACCCTCAATTTGGAAATCCGGTGATACACCGCGGTCCTCCAGGACCGACCTGAGCGATTTACCCCAGATAATCTTTCCCTTGCCGTAATTTAGTTGGATGTTATTTGATCTCCATCGCAATGGCCCCAGATCTGATCGGCCAGGTCCCGAACCTCCCGGTCCCGCTCCTCCCAGTTGAACAGTCCGTGACTCCGTTTGGGTTTGGGTCCTACCACCGTGGCACCTTCACAGACCAGCTGCTCGATTCTTTCAAGGATTTCGGGTTGCATGTACAGCTTCCTCCGGAAGAACAAGCATTTCATAGTGCTGCCCATGGGGCAATACCAGCTTTCCATCCTCCACCTCCAGTTTGTTTAAAAGGATATCGGAATTGGTTACATCATAATCATACCCGAATCCCAGGCCGGGAATGCACATGTTTGGCCGGTACGAAATTGGGTACCGAATCTCCATAATAAAAAAGCACATCCCCCACAAAATTTCCCTGTTGAAGCATGTAACTGCATCTGGCCAGGTAATCATTCCAGGGTTTGGCCATGGGCCACCAGATCCGGTGTTCATTGACCAGGGTTCCGAAAGCATAGACCCATCCCGGAGTGCCCGCTTCCTCAGGTGTATGGGGCCAGGTATGGAAATTGATACGGTTCAGTCCTTCACAGAATGCCCTGTCAGCCGTAGGTTTCAGGTCGCCCGGACCCTCATTCCACAGGTGGGTGCCTGTGAAAGCTTCCGCTTCCACATACTTCTGATTATAGATATGTGATGCACTGGCCACTCCTTTGATCACATCCAGGTCTTCCAGGTAATGCTGCTCACGCTCTGTTCCCCTGATAACTTCTCCAGAAATCGGTATTATGAGGGAAGATGCCAGAATTCGCCCCTTGGAAAAGTCAGCGATCCTGAAGATTTAAGTGATTCAAAAGGGCAGTTATGTACCGGCCATCCTGGTCCGGCTGCTTCGGCCACAAATCCAACCCCATGCTCCTCACAAATCTCCCTGGTACGTGACATAATGGTTTTCAATGATCAGATCCGACAATACCCTCCGGTAATCGTAAAGGAACCTGGAGGTGGTCTCATGGTCGTTACGACCACTTTCCCATCCAGTGCTGGCAGGTAAGGAACCATGCTATAGCCCATTCGCATTTCAAATCATCGGTCATGTCAGGGGTCCATAGCTGTCCCTGTACTTCATAGCTATCGGTATAGAAATAGTTCAGTCCCGATTCACCAATGGGTTTTCCCAGTGTAGCTTCCAGTTTATCAATGAAATAGAGGATATGTTGTTCACTGGCCTCTGCATTGAAATGGTCGATCATGGGCCCCATTGAATTGGGTGTGCTGGAGATCATGGGTTGTCCTGTGTTGGTGCATACATAGCGGGCCACCTTCCAGTCTCCTTCAGGCACCTCCCATTTCAGGTTCCCTGCATGCATCCATCATCACCGTGAAATATCCAGCACTTCCCCGATGACCTCTCCCTCAGATTATCCAGTTGATAAGCAATCACTGCCACATCCTTATAGAATACAGGTAAGTCCTGCAATCGTCCCTTGGAATAAAGGCTTTCAGTTCCCTTTCTTCTTTCCCTGCCATGTCAGGTAATTCAGGGAAATCAAGCGGCAGTTCAATGTTCGCCGGGCCACTTACGTAGTCTACAGAACTGTAACAAACCCATGGTCTGGTGTTCGGGAAGCGTCCAGATACCTCCTGCATTCCATCCACTGGCAATGATCAGACCCAGGTCCAGTCCCAGCCGCTCTGCCTCATTGATGGCATAACATATGGCTTCTACGGATTCATCTCCCATAAACGGGGGACCTGCATGGCATGATGCTGTCCTCATCCACCACACTGCGAACATCCCAGATATCAAAGCCACCCATGCCCATTCGGGCAGCTTCTTCCATTTCACGGGTGATCTCCTCCAACTGAAAGTTTCCATCCACCCAGTCCCACAATGCCCTGGGCCTTGCCTCCAACAGGCGGAGTAATAAAACCTTCCCGTAACTGTACAAGTTGTTTATCTGCCTTTTTTCGCATCCGGTGACTACCAAACATGCTGCGAAAAGGGTCCAAAGAATTTTCAGCTGGGATGCGCATAGTTTTATTTTTTTTATACTTTTACCTTTCTTCTTTCTCACTTTTTCTCTTAATCATATTGCCATTTCAGAATCCAAGGATCATTGGTCCGCTCCTGGAATGCATAGAGTTTCTCCTTCAACTCCTCAAGTTCCTCCTTATAGGCAGGGTTTTCAGAGAGGTTCCGGGTCTCATAGGGATCACTCTCCAGGTCATACAGCTCAAACTTGCTTCGTGCATATAATCATCGATACTCCTGCCTGCATACATCCCGGATCCCCCCTTTAAAGCCACCTGCCAGGTGGAGGAGGCCCACAAATCGGTGGAACTGGGATAGGGTAGCTGCCAGGCAATGTTCCAGATCAATTTGTACTTTCCTGTGATCACCGTTCTCATGGGATAGTACATGGTAATCTCATGAAAAGTATGGGAAGCATAGGTTTCATCCCATCCTTCGGTCTGTGCATTCTCCAGAACAGGTTTGAATGAACGCCCATGGAATGTTTCGTTGATGGTGGAATGCCGAGTTCCCTTTATTGTGGTTCATATCTTTCAAGCAATTTCTCCTTTGCCTCGGTAATACCCCGGCCATATCCAGGATGGTGGGTGTCAGATCAGCCCAGTTAATCATGGCCTCAGTCACCTACCTGCATTTTTACCACCCGGATTTTTCACCAGGCAGGGAAGGTTGATACCTGGCTGGTAGATGGTGGTTTTTGCGCCCGGAAAGGCAATCCCGTTATCTGAAATATAGATGATTAGCGTATTGTCCCACACCCTGGCATCTTTCAGGTGACCAAACAGCTTACCAAGTCCATAATCGATCCTTGCCACTGACTGGTAGTACTGGGCAAGCTCTTCCCTGCACGCTTCAGACTCGGGTAGATAGGGCGGAACAGATACCTGCTCAGTGGTGAATTAGGTTTCTTCCACCCCCTCGTGTCCTCCCTTTACATTCCCGAATGCATCGGGGGCCAGGGGTTCATCGCTCATGGGAGCTGACCTGTGGGGATCAGAGGTACAGAAATACAGAAAGAAGGGATGCTCCCTGTTTTTCTCAATGAAATCCACACAACTGTCGGCCATGGCCACCGGATTGCGCTGGTTTGCCTCCATCACCTCCTGGAAATGGAAAACCGCTTCCGGAGCCACATGATATTTCCCGATCCTGCCTGTATGATACCCGGCCGTCTCTTCCAGCAGTACCGGAAGTGAATAAACATGATCATAGGCTGAAAAATGGTGGAAATGGTGCATATGCCCGAAATGGCCGTTGGCATGGTTATACAAGCCGGTAAGGATCACCGAACGACTGGCACTGCAGGATGCAGAGGTACAGTAAGCCCTGTTAAAACGGACCCCTTCCGAAGCCAGTTGATCCAGGTTGGGTGTCTTTACCGCTTCATTCCCATAGCACCCCAGGTCGCCGGTCCCGTGGTCATCTGCCACAATCAGCACAATGTTGGGCAGGTCAGAACGGGAAAGCTTTGCCGCTGCTTCCTTTCTCTCCATTGCAGCCGGCAAGGAATAAAGAGGCTATTAACACCGCAATAACCTGAATACTTTCTAATTTCATATCTATCTTTTTTTCCACTGGGTCACTAAGTACTGAGCACTATGTATAATCAGTAACATGCAGACGCATTCTATTGATTATACATGTCTATGAAGTGCTGATCCAGTTCTTCCGAATCCTTGTAGTTCACCCTGAGATCGGCCAGCTTTTCCTTCAATTCGGCAACCACCTCTGCATATTCGGGATTGTCATATTCATTCTGCATCTCCATGGGATCCTTCATACGGTCATACAGTTCCCATTCATCCACATCATAATAAAAATGAGCCAGTTTATACTCCGTGGTTACAATACCATAATGGCGTTTCACCATGTGAACAGAGGGATATTCATAATAGTGATAGTAGACCGCATCCCTGTCCCAGCTCTCATCATCCCCCTTCAGTAAGGGAACAATGCTCTCTCCCTGCATGTCTTCCGGAGCTTCAATGCCAGCTGCATCCAGGAAGGTCTGGGCAAAGTCCATGTTCTGCACCATTTCGTTGTTCACGCTACCGGCTTCCACCACGCCGGGCCAACGAACCAGAAGGGGGTTTTAAAGGACTCATCATAAATGAAGCGCTTGTCAAACCAGCCGTGTTCCCCCAGGTAGAATCCCTGGTCGGAGGTATACACCACGATGGTGTTCTCATCCAGTCCTTCCTCATCCAGATAGTCCAGCAGGGTGCCCACACTTTCATCCACTGCTGCGATACAACCCAGGTAATCCTGCATATATCGCTGGTACTTCCAGCTCATCTGCTCCTTCTCGGTCATGGATGGGATAGCGCTCAATGAAATCCTCAATCATGGGATCGTATACCTCATTCCATGAAGCAAGCTGCGCTTCTGTAAAACGGTCATATTTTCCCTGCATGGCTCTTTTATCCCAGTCTGAAGCGGGCGCAATTCCCAGCTGGTCAAGTACTTCAGGGCGAAGTTTGGAATCACCTGCCCAGTTCTGGTGAAGCAGGATGTTCATCTCTGCCTCCCTGGCGGCGGATCCCCTGCCCTCATAATCATCAAAAAGGGTGGCCGGCTCCGGGAAAAGTTTTATGGATGTATTCCCGGTAGTGGCGCTCAGCCGGCAGCCAGTCCCGGTGCGGCGCCTTATGCAGGTAGAACAGCAGAAAAGGTCTGATCGGGATCCCTCCTGTTTTTCATCCAGTCCAGGGTCATCTCGGTGATGATATCGGTGGTATACCCTTCAACCGTAATCCTGCCCTCATTGGTATCAAAATCAGGATTGTAGTAGTTCCCCTGTCCGGGCAGAATCTTAAACTCATCGATCCCTTTGGGGTTGTTGCCAAAGTGGAGTTTCCCAAACATGGCCGTCTGGTATCCGGCTTCCTGGAACAGCTGGGGAAAGGTAGTCTGGGTGGTGTCGAATGGAAACTTGTTGTCGATTTTTCCATGCAGGTGGCAGTGCTTCCCTGTAAGAATGGTTGCCCGGGAAGGTGCACAGATGGAGTTGGTCACACAGGCATTGTTGAACAGCATTCCCTCTTCTGCCAGCCTGTCGATTTGCGGGGTCCGGATCAGGTGGTCACTGTAGGCACTGATGGCCTGGTAGGCATGGTCGTCCGACATGATAAAAATAATGTTGGGCGGGGTTTTCTCCTGGGGCTTGTCGGCACAACCGACCAGCAGGCAGGCAATCAAAAGCAATGGAATAATCTTCTTCATGAATAATGGGTTTAGCGCTTGTTATGTTTCGGTTTTTCTAATATCCTTCAGGTGAATCTCCGCCCTCTTTGCCTTCCACAGCCAATATGATGGCCTCAGTAGCTGTGGCGCCGATGCGGGTCACACCCAGCTCCCTTACTTTCAGGGTATCTTCCAGGGTTCTTACACCACCTGCAGCCTTTACCTCCACCTGCGGGTCTGAATGCTTGCGCATGAGGATCAGGTCAGCATGGGTAGCTCCTTTATAGTTGTAACTTCCATCGGGCTGCTTCACATATCCGTATCCGGTAGAGGTCTTCACAAAGGCAACCTTCAGTTCACTGCAAATTTCGCACAACCTGATCTTGTATTTGTCCTCAGGCAGAAAGTCATTTTCAAAAATCACCTTCAGGGCCGCTCCGTGTTTTTCTGTGGAAGCTGCCAGGGCCGCAATTTCATTTCGGACATACTCCCAATCCTCAGAAAGAACCTTGCCCACATTGACCACCATATCGATCTCAACAGCCCCATCCTCGATGGCCCGTTCTGTCTCAAACAATTTCACATCCACTGTGCTGTTGCCATGCGGAAAGCCAACCACTGTCCCCACCATTACATCAGTACCTGCCAGCATTTCCGCAGCCATTTTTACTGCATAGGGCTTGATACATACTGAGGCCACATTGTATTTTTTGGCCAGTTCAATTCCATCTTTCAATACCTGGTCATCCATGGTCGGATGCAGCAGGGAGTGATCAATCATTTTTGCAATCTCTAACTTGCTCACTGATTTCATATCTTTATAATTTTAGTGTGTTCTACGTTGTAAGTATTCAGCCTTCTCGTAACACCTGAAAATAATATCCATGTGCTTCCTTGCCTGCTCCAGGCTAATGATGGGCGCTTCATCCCCATCGAGCACCCTGACAAGGTGTGCGGACAGTTCAAAACCATCGTCCTGTCCCGTATAATCGAGGTCGATTTGCCGGCTACGGGCTTTTCCTGTTTCATCCAAATCGTAAAAGAAAATCCCCGGCTCATCCCATGAGCAGAAGGCCAGTTTGATCCCTCCGCGGGTTCCATAAATTCTTGTTTCATTGGGAACATCCATATTGGCATGGCCACCCCTTTCCCAGTAATACCTGATGTTTCCGCTCAGCTTCATATCCACCATGAAATGCTCTTCCACATCGTAGATATCGGTTCCAGGATCCACCTCATCCAGACCACTCATGAGTGATACCCTGTCAATGGTCTCCACCTCATGCCTGTCTCCCAGGACTCCCAGGTGAAAAGAGAGATCATAGACGCCCCAGTCAAACAGGGGACCGCCTCCCGCAATGGCCTTGTTCAGGAACCATTTTGCCGTAGGATGAAATTCAATGCCGGGCCTGTTCTGACGCCAGATGGCGTTGTGGTGGATGGCATAAATCTCCCCAAGGGCACCGGAATCTATAATTTTTTTCACCTCTTTGTATTTGGGGATCAGGCGGGCATGCCGGCCCGAACACTCCATGGCCAAGAGTTCCGGATGCTGAGACTTTAGCTCCAACATCTCATCAATTTCTTCCATGGACATGGCCATGGGCTTTTCAAGCAAGACGTGCTTTCCCGCCTTTATGGTCTCAATGAACATTTCCTTGTGGAGGTCGGGAGGAGTGGTGATCAGGATTACATCCACCTCCGGATCACGGAGCATATCCCGGTAATCGTGTGTTTTGTTTGGAATGTCATAGGCTGCACGCACCTTCTCCAGGTTTTCCGGATCTCGTGCTGCGATCCAGCTTATCTTTGCCCGTTCTGTCTTTTGTAGGTTCCCCATGTGGGTTTTGGCAATCATTCCTGCTCCAATCACCCCCACCTTATATATTTTCTTCTCACTCATTGTTTTCCTGAATTTGCTTGTAATATTCAATATCGTCTTGTATTTCTTGTCCTTCCTTATATGCATGTATGGTCCATTGTTCGGCCACTGTAAATGACTCTCCGGGCTGCAATGTTTTGAAAGCAGAATGGTGTTCAAGCTCGAGCAGATCACTCCTGCCAGATTTGGAGATCATTTTATAAATCTCCACGAATCCATGATCAGGGTGAATCTTATCCTTCTCCACAGTTTCAAAGGACATAACCAGCAAACATTCATCCCGTACGGCCACAATGCTGCCTTTTTCCGGGTGGAGAAATGCCTTGCCATAGCGCCGATTCTGCCCCGGACCAGGTGGGGCCGAAATAAAGGTAAAAGCGCCATCAATGAACAGGGCATCCAATCTCCCTGACCGCTCATTCTCCTCGCCAGTGATTCTCAAAAATCCTTTTTCACCATCGGGGACAAAAAACCGGGTATCCCCTTCAAACCTGGCATTGGACCAGATATCCCAGGACACGGGACCTGAAGAGGTGTTGGTCATGCTCACCTCAATCTCCAGGCTGGAATCCGAAAGGGAGTATTTTTTGGTGAGTTTGATGCCGCTGACCGGACTGGGCGGCCCTTCCAGGACCACCGATGTAGCTGTATGTTCAATGATTTCATAGGGCGAATAAATCAAATAGGGATCAGGGGGCCAGGGGGCATTTGCCGCTTTCCGTTCCTGATTCAACTCCTGGTGGGACCACCATCCGGACTGGGGCCCTGGCCAGATAATATGACCAAAATATGGTTTCATCCCCGCGGCCGGGTTTGGAATGATCCGCTCAGATTCCGGCTCTGACCACAAAGCCGTATCCGATTTAAGAAGATTTACCCCCTCCTCTCTTCCCAGGAAAACCATCCGGCCTCCAACTTCTGAAAGAATGCCTGCTTTGAGGATACCATTATCCAACCAGAGGATAGCCCCCGCATTATCCTGCGCTGCCGATGTACATCCCATAAAAATGATGAAGATAATTACGCTTCCTGATATGAATAGATTTTTCATTCTACCTGCTCCAGTCTAAAACCACACCAATGTATGATTCTGGCTGCTCTCGGAGTCCATCATAGGCCGATTGTATTTCTTCCGGTGAAATGATGTGCGAAAGCAGCGGTTTCACAATTAAATCCTCCCTGCGTATCAAATTCAGGATGATCTTTGCATTTCTTTCAATGGAGTGCTTCACAAATTCGCATTCATGGGTAGGATAAGTAAACTCAAGCGCACCTTTCATGGTCAAACTCCAGGGAAGGTTATGAAAATGTTTCAGGTGGGCTGTCAGGTTGGTTTCATAAGGGACCCGGGGACTGCCCAGGAGAATTATTTCGCCATAAAGGGATACCAGGTCAAGGTTTTGCTCCACCACCCCGGACTGGCCCGATGCATCAATGTATGTGGATGCCAGTTTCCCCTGGGTAATATCCTCAACCATCAACTTCAGGTTTTCTGCAGCGGGATTCACCCGGACATTGATTCCGCATTGTTTTGCAATGTCCAGACGACTTTCCACCGGATCGGAGGCAAGAACATATCCTCCCTGGAGCTGGGCCAGTTGGGCCGCCAGGTTTCCAATGGCTCCCATCCCGGTAATCAGCACGTGGTCTCCGAGTTCGATCCCCGAGGTTCGAATGGATGTTAATGCAATCCCTGCCATATGCGTAAAAGAAGCCAGGGCCGGATCTATGCCCTTCGGTAGTTTTACACAGATGCCATGCCAGCGCTCTGTCACATCAATGATGAAATATTCTGCATGCGGTCCATAGGTATAGACCAGGTCACCCACCTCGAGGCCCTCTACTGCACTGCCAGCTTTCAAGATTTCTCCCACAGCCGTATATCCTGGCGTATCGGGAATGGTGAAAAAGGACTCCAAACCGGCAATACATGCCAGTTCGGTCCCAGCACTGATGTGGGAATAATGGTTTCTTACGAGTACTTCGTTTGGGGAGGAGAGCATGTCATCAAACTCATCGGTTTCTACCTGAGCCACATTGACTTCCGGCACCCAGATCTTTCTTCTTTTCAACATGAAATGATTAAGGTATTTGAATAGCTAAATGTATGGACAGATCGACTCAATTCAGTCAGGCATATTAATAAATAAGTATGGTATATTGACAAGAAAATACCATACTTTATTAGAAAAATAGAGGACCCAAACGGAGCAGCTCATTCCCGTACTTTTATTCCACCTGCAAGAAATACTAAATTTATGAAACTTTCTATAAAGGAAAAACTGGGTTACAGCTTTGGTGAATTTGCCGGCAGTGGCTTGTGGCAGACCGTGATGTTTTTCCTACCCGTGTTTTATACAGACGTCTACCTGCTTCCTGCCGGGGCTGCCGCCACGCTGTTTGCGGTGGTCCGAATTTTTGACGCCCTCAATGATCCCATCATGGGAGTCATCGCCGATCGAACCAAAAGCCGTTGGGGAAAGTTCAGGCCCTATCTGCTTTTTGGCGCCATTCCACTTGGGATCGTTACTGTGTTGATGTTTTCCACCCCTGATTTTTCAGACACAGGAAAACTGGCATATGCCTATGTGACCTACTTCATGCTGATGGTCATGTACACGGTGCTCATGGTACCCTTCAATTCACTCATCGGGGTCATGACCTCTGATCCGGTGGAGCGCACCAGCCTCTCCTCCTTTAAATTTGTGTTTGCGTATGCAGCGACTATCACCGTACAGGCACTCCTGATTCCCATGGTGGAAAAACTGGGACAGGGCAACGAGGCCAGGGGCTACCAGCTCTCCATGGTGGGGCTCGCGGTAATCTGCATTATCGCACTGGTTGTAGCCTTTATCTTTTCCAGGGAACGGGTGGTACCCGATCCCGGCGATGAAGCCCTCTTTGAAAGAGGATCTGAAAGATCTGATCCGGAACAGGCCCTGGATTATCCTGGTGTTGGTCAGCATGACTTCTTTGATCTTTATTGCCATCCGCGCTGGCTCGACCATGTATTATTTCGAATACTACCTGGGAAGAAAGGGGCCTGGCCACAGCATTTATGGTATCAGGAACTGCCACAGTACTGCTCGGGGTACTTCCCACCAAAATTTCTTTCCAGGAAGTTTGGAAAAAGAAACTTATTCATTGCCTGCATGTCCATCGAAACTGTTGCACTGGGCATCAATTATTTTGCCGGGCCCGAGAACCTGGCCATGGTTTTCGGCACCCAGATAGTATATTCTCTGGCATCCGGACCAGCCATGCCCTTGCTCTGGGCCATGCTGGCCGACTCGGCTGATTATTCCGAGTGGAGAAGCGGGCGGAGAGCCACAGGCCTGGTCTATTCAGCGAGCACCTTTGCCATGAAAACCGGCGGGGCGGTAGGCGCCTCGGTCATGCTGGCCATCCTCGGTGCTTTTGGTTATGTGGCCAATGTGCAGCAAAGCGCGATTGCGCTGAACGGGATCAGGATTTCCATGACCATGATTCCGGCGATCATGGCCCTTGCCACCACAGGTCTCCTGTTTTTCTATAACCTGAAAGACTCCAAATTAATTCAAATTGAAAACGAACTGAATGCCCGTCGGGATAAAAACTAAAACCATGAACAGAATAATCAAAGCAAGCATCCCGGGAATCGCCCTGGTACTCGTAATGGCATCCTGCCAGATAAACAACAGGGACTGGCAACTGGATTCCCCTTCCCGGAATATCAGGGTGAACCTGTCCATGGTGCATTCAGAAGATTCGGAAAGGATCTTCTACACAGTTTCGTTGGATGATCATGGAACCTTAACAGAAAAAATGGATCCCTCCCCTCTTGGCATTGTAAGGGAAGATGGGCGATTCGTTGAAAACCTTGAGCTGGTTTCGGTGGAGGAAGTTTTCAATGTGACAGAAGAATACAAGCTGGTCACAGGGAAGAAGCTGGATTGCAGCGCCACCTACAATGCCCTCCATCTCACCCTTAGAAATGCAAACAAACAGAAGGTCGAGTTGATCTTCAGGGCCTATGACGACGGCATTGCTTTCAGGTACCATTTTCCCGAAGAGAGTGAAACCAGTGTACGCGTCATCGAAGAACTCACTGCTTTCGATTTTAAGGCCGGCAACTTCTGGGCCCATGCCTATGACACCCTCACCAAGTGGAATCCGGCCTATGAGACCTATTATAAAGGACCCATGGCTGTGGGTACGGAGGCCCCATGGAACAAGAATGGCTGGGCCTTCCCCATCCTGGTTGAATCGGAAGAAGCATGGCTCATGGCTTCAGAAGCCGGTTTTGACGGCTCCTATGGAGCCAGTCACCTTCATGCCGAATGTGAGGATGGCCTGTACAGGATAAAATTTGCGGAACAGGGAGAAGCTGAAGGATATTATGAGAACACCTCCCACTCTCCACTTCCCTGGGGCACACCCTGGCGCTTTATTGCCATTGGAAATCTCCCCGCAGGCCGTGGTAGAAACCACACTGCCTACCGATCTTTCGGCACCTTCTGCAGTGGAAGACATATCCTGGATAAAACCAGGAAGGGCCTCCTGGAGCTGGTGGTCGGACAACGACAGTCCCCAGGACTATGACCGGATCCTTCCTTTCATTGACCTGGCTGCAGAGATGGGATGGGAGTATTCCCTGGTGGATGCCAACTGGGACCAGATGAAAAACGGGAACGTGGAGAAACTGGTGGAATATGCCAACGGGAAAAATGTGGGATTGCTGCTCTGGTACAATTCGGGTGGAAAACACAACGTCGTGGAGGAAGGACCCCGTGACCTGGTAGATAACGCCAAGGCCCGGCGAAAGGAGTTTGAAAGGATCAGCAAAATGGGGATCAAGGGGATCAAGGTAGACTTTTTCCAGTCCGACAAGCAGGAGATCATCAGTCAGTATGTGGGGATCCTGGAAGACGCTGCCGAGTTTGGACTGCTCGTGAATTGTCATGGCTGCACCTTGCCCAAAGGGTGGAGAAGAACCTGGCCCAACCTGATGTCCATGGAAGCGGTCAAAGGAGGAGAATGTTACCGCTTTGATCAGACATTTCCCGGAATCGGCCCCCCCCACCTCACCATACTGCCCTTTTCCAGGAACGCAGTGGGTCCATGCGACTATACTCCAGGTGGATACAGCGACAGTCAATACCCCCACCTTTCTACCTACGGTTTCGAAATGGCGCTTCCGGTGATCATAGAATCGGGGATCATGCACCACATGGATACCCCTGCGCGGACCCTGGGGCTTACCGCCTTTTGCAGTGGATTTCCTGAAAGGATATCCCGGTCACCTGGAATGATACAAAGTATATTACAGGCTATCCCGGAAAAGATGTGGTGATTGCCAGGAAAAACGGAGACCGGTGGTATATTGGGGGTATCAATGGAGAGGCTCAGTCCAAAAGAGCTGATTATTGACCTTTCGGTGTGCGGAGAGATCTGCCGGAATCAATCAGCATGATTGTGGATGGCAACTCGGCCAGGGACCTGCAGACGAGAGACATGAAACCCGTAGATGGGAAAATAAGCATACAACTTCAGCCCTATGGCGGATTTGCCGGAAGCTGGTAATAGACTAAAAACATGAAGATACTATTTATCGGAGGTACCGGGAATATCTCCATGGCCTGCACCAGGCTGGCCATAGAACAGGGTTTTGACGTATATCATTTGAACCGGGGTTTGAGCAAAATGCCTGTTCCTCAAGAAGTACAAACCTTTACCTGCGATATCAACAATGTAGAACAGGTCAAGAAGCTGCTTGGAGATCTCAGCTTTGATGTGGTGGCCAATTTTGTGGCATTTAAGCAAGAGGATGTTGACAGGGATTTTGAGCTCTTTTCGGGCAGAACAGGACAATACATCTTCATCAGCTCGGCATCGGCATACCAGAAACCCTTGAAGCAGCCCTTTGTAACGGAATCCACCCCCCTAAAGAATCCTTACTGGGACTATTCCAGGGATAAAATAGCCTGCGAGGAAAGGCTGAACCAGCTCTATCGTGAAAAAGACTTTCCCATCACCATTGTGAGGCCCTCCCTCACTTACGAGACAGTGATTCCTGTGGCCATCGGCAGCTGGGATGACTATACCATCATAGACAGGATGAAAAAGGGAAAACCGGTCATTGTACACGGTGACGGAACCTCCCTGTGGACCATCACACATTCCATAGATTTTGCCAAAGGTTTTGTCGGTCTGGCCGGTCACCAGCAGGCCATTGGCGAAAGTTTTCACATCACCAGTGATGAGATCCTTACCTGGAATCAAATCTATGAAGCAGTAGCTGAAGCAGCGGGGGTCAAACCCAATCTGGTCCACATCAACTCCGAATACATATGCAAGGTGGCTGAAACAGTCGGTCAGGACTGGATGTGGGGCAACTTGCTGGGAGATAAAGCCATCTCTTCCATCTTCGACAATTCGAAAATTAAGAGGTACGTACCCGGTTTTCAGGCAACGATCCCATTTAAAACCGGGATCCGGGAGACCGTCCAATGGTTTGAGGCGGATGAGTCCCGGATGCGGATCATCGATGAAAACAATGCGCTCATGGACCTGGTCATCGATAAATACCAGGCTGCGCTGAAGGCCATCTAAGATCTTACTCGAATTGGCTCTTCCACTCCAAGAATTCCAATTCCAGCTCACGTACTTTTTCGGGATGCTCTGAAGCCAGGTTGTTGGTTTCGGTAGGATCTTCTCCCATATGATAAAGGTCCCACGCCTCCTCTTTGCCCCATCTCACGATCTTCCAGTTATCATCCCTGGCGGCCTGACCGTTTTTCCACTCCCAGAAAAGGGTTTTCTTCCGCTCCGGTGTTTTACCCAGGATCGCCGGCAGAAGACTCTGGCCCTGCATGGGAGTGATCTCACTCCCATTAAAACTTCTGGGATAGTCAGCCCCGGTGATGTCCACAAAAGTGGCCATGATGTCAATAAAATGACCGGGAAAAGAACTGAAGGAGCCGGGCTCTACATTGCCTGGCCAGCAGGCAATCAGGGGTGTATTGATCCCTCCCTCATAAGAGTAGTTTTTATAATACCTGAAGGGGGTATTGGACACATTGGCCCAGTCGGGGCCCAACGAGGTCCACCGGGTCATGGTCCCTATCTCTCCGTAGTCATCTTCAATATGGACCATTTCCGCAGAGGCACCATTATCGGATACGAACAAAACCAGGATATTGTCAATCCTGTGTGTCTCCACCAGTTTGGCAATCAGCCTGCCGATGTTCTGGTCAAGCCTGTCGATCATGGCCGCATATACCTCCATTTTCCTGATCTCCTCCCATCGAAGCGCTCCCGAAAGGGTATCCCAATCCAGGTGGGTAGCCTCTGACAGCCTGTAGGTGGAGTCGATAAGCCCCATCTCAAGCTGTTTTTTGTATCTGGTCCTTCGGATGGCCTCATATCCTGCATCATACACACCTTTATACTTTTTAATGTCCTCAGGCCATGCCATCAGGGGATCATGAGGGGCCGTATAGGCCATATAGAGAAAAAGCGGACGCTCATCATCTTCATATTCCTCAAGCCAATCCACTGCAGCATGGGTGAAGTAGTCGGTGGTATAAAAATCTGATTCCGCGGGCGTATAGGGCGCATACATGGTACTGTCTATACACCAGGCCCTGTCCCGTTTCTTTCCCTTGTCCTCTTTCCTGGCTGGAACACCTTCACCGGGTCTTTGAACACCCGGATTAAAATGGTTGCAGGCCCCGTCTTTCAGACCATAATAGTGATCAAATCCACGGTAAATGGGATTCTCAAGACCATGGTGCTTCCCCGACCAGAGCGTAATATAGCCCTGATCACGCAATACTTCACCCAGTGTGACTGCATTCATCAGTGGCTGGTTGAAGGATTGATCGTAGCCGTTTTGCTGGGCATACACTCCTGTCAGCAGGCAGGCACGGGAAGGAAAGCATTTGGAGGTATTGTGGAATTGGGTAAAGCGTATCCCCTTCTCGGCCAGCCGGTCAATGTGAGGCGTGCTGATCTCACTCCCGTAACAACCCAGGTCGGACCAACCCATATCGTCCACACTGATCAGGATAATGGTGGGAAGTTCCGACTTTGGGGAGCAGGAAGCAAGAATGATTGACAGAGCAAGGATCAAGCTTGTTTTTCGCATCTTATTTCCACCTTTCACCATACTGCAAGATAAGCCTCTTCTGAAAAAAAGAGTATATCTGGGATTAAAAATTTGTCATCAATGGGAAACCGTTTTGCCATTTGATTGTTAATATGAGAAATCTGTCAGGCACCATAAAAGATACAAGCATGATTATAGTTAAGACTAACCTGGAAGCACCCCTCGAAGAGGTTTGGAATTACTGGTCTGAGCCAGAGCACATTGTTCAATGGAACCATGCATCGGCCGACTGGCATACCACCAAAGCTGAGATTGACCTGCGGCCGGGCGGGACCTTCTCTTACAGAATGGAGGCCCGGGATGGAAGCGAAGGATTTGATTTTGGGGGGACATATGACAGGGTCAGGGAATTTGAGTACATCGAGTATACACTTGAGGATTGCAGGAAGGTTAAAATCGAATTCAGTGAAACCGATGATGGAACCACCATCCGGGAGGCTTTCGAGCCGGAGGGCACCAATACGCCGGAAAAACAAGCAGAGGGCTGGCAGGCCATCCTGGATCAATTCAAACGCTACGTCGAATCAAGGTAAGTTGTTTTTCCTGATCAGTGCTTCCAGAAAATAATAATCCGCATAATTCAGCGGTACATCTATTTCTGATCCTCCGGGCAGGTTTCCTACGGAATGATCCAGGATAAACCCGTAGTTCTCTCCTGCACCGGAACGATAATGATTCCAGATACTTTCAAGTATCCTGTTGGCCTCGGTCAGGTAAAAATCACCTTTTTCAGAGAAAGTACTCAACTCATACAGTGCAGAGGAGATAATGGCCGCTGCAGAAACATCCCTGGGTTCGTCGGGAATACCGGGCGCATCGAAATCCCAGTAGGGAACACCGTCCTCCGGAAGGTTGGCAAGCAGGAAATCTGCCATCTTTTCGGCCTGTTGCAGGAAGCGGACATCCTCCGTGCACCGATAGGTCATGGTGTAACCATAAAGTCCCCATGCCTGTCCCCGTGCCCAGGCCGATTCGTCGGAGTATCCCTGATGGGTATTCCTTTGCCTTACCTCACCTGTAATGGTGTCATAGTCTACCACATGCACCGTGCTGTAATCCTCCCTGAAATGATGTTCCATGGTGGTCAGCGCATGCTTGATGGCAATGTCACGATACACAGGATCGCCTGTTTGCTCCGATGCCCAGAACAGCAGTTCCAGGTTCATCATGTTGTCAATGATCACCGGGCACTGCCAGACAGAGTCATTAAAGTCCCAGGAACGGATGCAGCCCACAGATTCATAATAACGCGCAATCAGTGTTTTGGCCGATTGGATAAGTACAGGGATATATGCCTCGTTGCCGGAGAGCCGCAGTGCGTTGCCATAACTGCAAAACATCCTGAATCCCACATCATGGTTGGAACCATTGTACTGCTGCTCTTCCAGGGCCTCTGTATATGTGGTGGCTTTATCTTTCCATACCTCCTCGCCGGTCAGTTCGTACATATACCACAAAACACCCGGATAGAATCCACTGGTCCAGTCCCCACCCGGCACAACACCCAGCGATCCATCCTCATGGATGGTTCGGGGAACTAATTTGATCTTATCATTTGAATCTACAGGGTCAGCTTGAATTTCTTTCTGCACATTGTCATCAAGCAAGGATACCTGGTTTCCAATGGCTTCCAGGTCGATTTCCTTTTTCTCGGTTTGGGTGTTGCCACACGATGAAAGAATAACAGCCAATACAGTAGGGTTAAATTCTTAGATTTCATTTTAAAGTAATTGAGAATTGTTATTTCAGATGACTATTTGATTGGATTTGCCAACAGACCGGATATGGTCGGCTGCCAGTTTATACTCCTCTGCTGTTTCAAGGTGCTCCATCATCAGGGGTACATCCTTTAGTTTTGATAGCTCACGAAGGAAGGTGCCATAATCAAGACTCCCAAGTCCGGCCCTGGATTTCATCCAGCTGGGGTATGTAGTTGTCCTCCCTTAGTGTGATGTCTTTGGCGTGACAGCTTTTGATATGTGGACCCAACTTTGCAAACATTTCCTTGATAAGTGCCCCATTCCTGTAATAATCCTGGGGGGAGGTGATCATGTTGACCGGATCAAGATGCACACCGAACCTTTCCCTGTCAATGGCTTTGAGCAGCTGGAGGTAGGTATCCGAAGAATAGGGGAATGCCCAGGGCATGGCCTCCAGGGCAAAAAAGGTTCGAGTTGGTTTTACAGCATCAATGATCTTCCTGGTCACTTCCACCACCTGGTCAAAAACCGCCTCTGTCATGTTCTCCTCGTGGGGGCCTGCCCAGTATTTCAGATTTTTCGATCCGCTGATATTCACACAGCACCGGGCCCCGATCTGGTCGGCCAGTTGCAAGTCCGGAGATACACTTTTCGATGGCTTTCTCGGCCTCAGATGGATCGGGGGAAATGGGGTTGCTCCAGGCTCCCACTTCAGCAATCACGATGTCATTGTCCCTGGCTGCATTTTCATAGGCCCTGATCAGTTGCTCATCTGTGCCAGGCTCCACCGGACTGTTCACTGCCCGATAACCCAACTGTTGAATGGATTTCACCCATGCATCGGGATCATCATAGGGCTCAAACAATGGTCCACCCAGTCTCACATAGGGATCCTTCACGGATCTTCCGTACAATACCCCGGGAGCCACATGCACTGCAGCCGCAGCAGTTCCCATGGTTTTCAGATAGCTTCTCCGTTTCATCATTGTCAGGGCTTTTCAATTGATTGTTCAAGATATAAATATCTTTTAGCAATCAGACCAGAATCCTGATTTTAAGTATATTTGAAAGACCCAAGCGCAAGCCTTTAAACATATGAATACAATAAATTCTCTATTAATCACAATACTAAGCATTGTTATTATGTCCTGCACAGGAGAGAATCCATCAAGCAATATAACTGTAGAAAAAACCTGGCAGGAGACCCTGGAGAGGGACCTGCATTTACTGGGACACCGTAACTGGATCCTGGTGGTGGATAAAGCTTTCCCGGAGCAGTCCTCTCCCGGGATGAAATACATGTACGTGGAGCAGGATCTGATACCCACTTTGCAATACGTACTGAAGCAGGTGGAGTCAAGCACCCATGTAAAACCTTTGATTTACAGGGATCGGGAACTGGCCTTCATTACTGAAGAACAGATGCCTGGAGTGGAGGAATTCCGCAAGGAAAGTGAAGCAGTGCTGGAAGGCCGGGAAGTGAACACCCTGCTTCATGATGAAGTATTCGCTTTGCTTGATGAAAGTGCTTCCCTGTTCCGGGTGCTTGTGATCAAAACCAACTGTACCATCCCTTATACCTCTGTCTTTTTGCAGCTGGACTGTGCATACTGGAACAGTGATCAGGAGAAAGAACTCCGAATGCAAATGGAGAACTCACTTACCCGAAGGTACCCTGAAGGCATCTTCTGAGGGCTTCTTGTGGGTCCCAATACACGCAGATTCCCTGTATTATCAAAAACCATCCGGTCAATATTCAGGACCCTTCTTCCGGAGGGATGTTGGGGATCGGCATGACTATGATATACGATGAAAGTTTCCTTTTTATCGGGTGATTGAATGATGCAATTGTGACCTGGTCCGGATACGCCTGCTTCCACATCCCTGGATAAGATTGGATTGTCGGGGCTCTTTGTCCACATCCCCAGCGGTGTCTTTGCCGTGGCATAACCAATTCCATAATTGGGATCTGAATAGTGGTTACAGGAATAGGTCATATAGTAGGTCACCTTTATTATTAGATACAGTCATTCCCTCACAGGAACTTGCATGCATGCTTTTGGCTCCTTCCCATTCCTCGTCCACGTACATACACAGCTGGTGTTCAGCTTGATCCGGTACTGACATATCTTCAGCAAGCGGAACGCCAAAAATCATTCCCCAGAAGTATCCTTTCCGATTCCATGGTTCGCCTACCACACCGACCCATTCATAGTACAGATAGGCCTTGTTGTCGTCATCAATGAAAATATGTCCGTCAATACAGGATTGATTGTTGTCGAAATAAGGCATGTAAAGATCCACAAATGGGCCCTCTGGTTTGTCACTAACCGCCAAACAAACCCTTAAGGATGTATGATCTGTCATCACCGCCTTTACAACTGAATACCATGTAGAATTTTCCCCGGTATGCAATCACTTCCGGAGCCCAGTAGGTGCTCTTGCCCCAGGAAACTTCAGTCCTTTGATAGGCATATCCCAATGGCTGCCAGTCCACCAGGTTATCCGAGGACCAGCATAAAAATCCATCCCCGGCAGAAGTCCCGTACAGGTAGTAGGTGCCGTCAATAAATAGAACTGAAGGATCTGCAATAACCAGGGAATCCCCCACAGGATTGACATAGGTTTCAGAGCTTTCGGGGACAGGCTGGGAATGAAGGATGTTACCCGTATGAAACACCATCAGGAAGAGTATAAATACTACAATAATTTTATTCATAAGCTAGGAATTGTACCTGTTTTCTACTTGTATAGGGCTGCAATTTCTTCAGCCAACAGACCTTCTGTGATACATTCGTTTGACCTTATATCATATATCCAATCCTCAATGATCTGTTCCATCCCGGGACCACCATAAACCTTCAGATGAGCAACAAACTCCTCAAGGGATACACCGGGAATATAATATTTCTGATAATAGGCTTTCATCATTTCAAAAAAACCTTCCTCCCCCATGTATTGATAGATGACAGTAAAAAACATCATTCCCTTCACGTACGAAAGCTGGGTATCACCCCTGATCCCATATTCAGCAAAGGGAATGGCCACATTTTCCGGATTGTTTTGCCCAGACCTTATAAACCTTCGCCTGGCACTCTCAAAGCCCTCGAGCAAGGCATCTTTTTTACCACCCAACTCCTGCAGGAGATAATATTGATGAAACTCGGCCAGACCTTCCTCCCATCTCATATGCAATCCCCCTTTTTCTACTGGATCCCATTGATGTGATAGCTCATGATAAAACCCTGTTAAATCAGAATCCGCTGCAAAATTCAAGCTTTGAATCAAGCCACCACTTACATCTGACTGGCCGCCATATTCGCTGGGAACTTCAATAATAGTGAAATGGTCCGGAGCTGAAATTTGTCCATATAATCCAGTATAAAAGTTGATGGCTGCCCTGTACTGATCAACGATTCTTTCTGCTCCCGCAGAATCTTCCGGAAAAAAGAAAACTTTCAAATTGATGTCATTGTCCTCAAAAAGGGAATAATCTGCAATGCATACATCCATTCTCCAGGCGGTCTTTATATTTGAAAATGAGTAAACCGACTGGTCTTTCGTATGCCGCAGGGAATCCAATTGACCGGCATTTACCACTTTCATCCCCCGGGGAACCGTAACCTGAATCTTATAATCAAATGTGGGGCTGAATCCTGCGGCCATCATTTCTCTGTCATTGGGCACTCCCACGAGCGGGTAAGCATAACAATCTTCCCTTATGATTGTAAAAGCTTTGTCAATGTGGTCATGCACATATCTTTGTGCTTCCGTGTTACCCACTAATTTTCCAGCATATTCAATATCCATGGTATATTTTTGCTTTGGAAAGAGAGGTTCTGGCAAGCTTACAAGCATATGATTCACTATTAATTCAGGCCAGTCAATAAAAGGCAGCACTTCCTGGCTGAAGGAAAGGGGATTGTGAAGCGAGTCATTTATCGCAGAAACATTGAAGTGCTTGTACAGGAGAAGCGGAATGGTTCGCATCGCTTCATCTGAATTATTCTCTATGGTCATCTGGCAACGACCTAACACCAGTGCTCTGGCATAGTCTATTTCAACATCCAATGCATAGTTGGTTGTTTTATAGTGCTTTATCTGAATTTCCTGGGCCAATAGCCCTTGAAATGAACCCACCCAGATAAAAGCCAGTAACAATCTTTGAACCAGGGTTTTCATGACCAAACTTTTTTTGCATTTTATTGAATCGTTATCTCCAAAACATACACGGAAAAATGAACATGGTCAGGCACGATATATCATACATGAGCGTCTGTTAGTGTTTTTCATTCAGTGCATTTCCAATCTGTGTAATCATCCTCGCTTTTTGAATCTCCAGGATCTCGGCTCCTTTCTCAGCGCTGGCATGTACTCTTGGATCCTTGCCGCTTACACCCAGGGGCCATTTCGATGCATCGGAAGGCAGGTAATCCATGTGTACCAGATCAGGTCTCAATGCCATCACCAGGGAGGTTTCATTCATGGCAGCATGATCCACCATGATCCCCATTCCCTCATCATCCAGGTATCCCCAGCAATTTAAAATCTTCAGTCCGTACCTCTCCTCCCACTCCCCGGTGTGCTCCCGAAGGAAGTTTGTGGAGGGTCCGTGACCATGCGCCACCAGCACTTTGAATCCCGCCCTGCTGATTTGTTTCAGTGAGGCTTCCATGATCACCCCGAATTCCTCCTCTGCAATCCAATAGGAACTTCCATCCAGTTGCTGGACCGGGTAAAACAATTCTGAATCCTCCTCCCTGACACTATAATCCATGCCATAGTACTCCTTTTCATCAATCACCTGCATCCGGTCCGGTCCCAGGAACAACATCGGGTACACAATACCCCCTGCTTCCCTGGCCAGCATCTCAAAAAAACCTTTTGACTGCAGCCCGTCTGAACCCAGGGGAAGGTGTTCACCGTGCCACTCGATTGTTCCCAGTGGAAGATAGGCCACAGGAGCTTTGGCAATCCGCTCCCTGAATTCTGTGGGAGTTAGCTCCTCATATAATACTTTCTCGATGCCCATTGTTTCTTGTTTTTTGTTCTGACTGCAGGATAATATAAGCAGGCTTATGGAAGTAATGATCAATGATTTCATCCATATAGATTTTAGTGAGTGTCATTACGCAACAACCCATTTATAACTACATCCCTGGTTAAAATGAATGGTTTCAATCTTTTTCAAGGCTTTGTTCAGTTGCCCCGACAACTCCCTCATTCCATATTCTTCTGTGGTTCCGTGGTTCACCACTATCAAGGGCCGGCCGGTATCCTCTGCAAAGGTGGTCTGGGTCCATGTGGAGATTGAATCATCAATGGCAATGGCCAGATCCATTTCAAGGTCCATAAAATCAAGGGGATTGCAGATACAACCGGTCCCCAGTCCCACGGTTTTCACCGGGTAATTTTCATCTCCGTAAAATGCAACACCTGGTTGCCCCACACTTTTGAGCACTGAAGCTATTTGTTGGGCTACCTCGATGGCAGGCCGGGTTTCAATTTTATACACATTGTAATAGGTTTTTGACCGGACAAGGTCAGCGTCTCCAAATCCCAGTGCCCTTCCAAAGGCAAAGGGAATCCCGAAACCTCCGATCTTATCCAGTACATCATGACAGCGAATGACCGCCATTCCATGCTCTTCGATCCATCTCTTCTTGACAGCAACCTGCTCCATATAAAATTCTTTTGCCGGGGAGGGCGAAGCGTAGAAATCCCATTTGCTTTCTTCCAGATCACGATGTGTGTAAAAGGTCGGTTCGTGGACCACCATGGTATTCACTCCTTTTGCCCTGGCTTCCTTCAGGGTTTGCCAGTAAGGCATCCAGGCAGTGCCTATCTTTGAGATCACAGTGTCGGGATCGCCGACGATGATCTTATCCACAGATGGCTCATCAACCTCAACCAGGGAGCGGAGATAAGCATTAAGTTCATTGGCTGTCATTGTATCTGAATGATGTTTCGCAAACAAAGTCCCAGGGATCATACTTAAACCCAGTGCTGTTGGACCTGCTGTACTTAAAAAAGTTCTTCTTTTCATCATTTGTTTTATTGAACCTATCTCTCGAGCCGGTTAAAGGGTTTTCCCTGGCTGTTGTCCCGGATAAAGGGTTCTTCCACATTGGCTGAACCAAGAGGATTATATTTATGCGGTCTTCTGAAAGCATTGCCATAAATGGTTGATTCGCGGAAATCGCGCATGGCACCCAGGTCAATTTCTGCCACATATATACCCACAGCTTCATCGGCCATCAACAGCTCTTCCCCATCCACATTAAATACGCAGGAGTGCCCGTTGAAAGCATTCAGTCCTTCACTGGAATAATTGGCCATGGCTGTGACCGTTGCATTTTCAAAGGCCCTGACCTGAAATTGTTTGAGCAGCATGGGATGCAGGTTACATGCGTTGGGTGTCAGAATTATTTCCGCCCCTTTCAGCATATTGATTCTGGCACTTTCCGGATGTTCCCGGTCATAGCAGATCATAGACCCAACTTTTACCGGTCCCAGCCGTGTATCCAGCTCTGCCACAACAAATTCATCTCCCGGCGTGGTATATAACTCCACGTCAATAAAATCACAGGTATGGACTTTTGAATAAGTAAGCACCAACTCCCCATGCCGGTCAATCAATGCTGCGGTATTTCTTGGCAGTCCCTCCCATCGCTCCAGATAGGTAATCAGGATGGCCATATCCAGTTCCCTGGCGAGTTCCCGGAAACGCTTCACAAACTCATGATCCGGTCCAATGGCCATGGCGTTCCACTTTTCAATTGCTCCGGAAGTATTAAAATCTATGCCATTGTAACCGATGTTATATAATTCCGGGAAAACAACTATATCGGCGTTTTTTTCTTTTGCTGAACGGCAGAATGCTTCTCCGTTTTTGAGATTCTTTTCCTGATCTGGCTCTTTGCCTGGTTGTACCAGTGCAATCCGTAAAGTACCCGTTCTGTGATCCTGGATTCTCTCGTTGATCTTTTTCATCACAGTGAAAAATGGACCCGGTACCTCAGATCCTGTAATGGCCACCAGGATTGGAATGGCGTTACCGGTCGATTCCATTCTGATCCACTCTATGGACTTCTCAGGTTGTGGATTGAGCCATGGAGTATTCATCAACCAGGTCCTGTTCTCCCTGTAGGTTCTTATGGCCCTGGGCATCCTTTTGGATGGGTCAAACCAGTCATCCACTTCGAGACCGCGGTAACAAATAAACATATGTTCCGTTCCATCCTCATAATGGATCCTGTATTTAATAAGCGGGAGTGGCTCGCTGGAACTTTCTGCATACATGCAGCCATGCAGGAAAAATAGTTCATCTAATTTCCTGTTGACCTTGATCCTGGGGGATTGATCCGGAAAAGTTGTTTCCCTGTGGGGGCCGTTCAGAACAACCACCGATTTCCCAAGGTTGGAATCCGGATCTATGATGTCAAATGGAGTGATCCCATCCTCGAATGATCTGTACCCCGTAGGGAATCGCCTTTATACAGTATGTGGGCCCGAAGTCAGCCCAACCACCAACACCATCTCCCGGAACCGGATCATAAAATCCCATATTCACCACTTGACTCAGATCGATATGAATGAACCCGGGCTGACTGTTCTCTTCGTTGAATGAATTTAAATCCTTCCCGGACGGTGAAGCCGGGTCCGATGGGCTTGCAGTCAGGCACACTGAAAAAACCAGGATTAAAAATAAAATTCTCTTTTTCATAATGATATGCTTATAATGAACCATTTACATTTCATACTTAAAAGTTTAAAATATCCAGGGCGCTCTGAAAAACCGCTTCCTTCGTAATAAGCTCAGGTTCTGGCAAATTAGAATCCAGATCCAGATATTGCAATTTACCTTTAATGGGCAGATCCAATTTATAAGGTGTGCAATGGGATATAGCCTCCATAGACTTTCTGGCACCTTCGTATAGTGCTTTGCGTGTCTGCTCAAATGGATACAGTACAGCTGCCTCCCTGGCGATTCCTTCCTTGACTGCTACAGTGACACATCCGGTACCAAAAAATTTCTCTGCTTCCCTGCATGTTGCTACATCACCTGTAACCAGGATTGTGGGTACACCATAATACCCGGCAATTGTTGCAACCTGGACAAGCTCCCCGCATTCCACCCCGTTATACCAGTATCTTTTCTCACTTTTTGAAGATTGGGTATGGCTCAATACCCCATCGGGAGTACCCATCATTGCATGGGCTCCAAACTGGACCATACCTGCAAAGGACTCATCCAATCCCCACAATATGCCAGGCCTGGGTAAGCCGGTGGCATATCTTGCACCGGCCACCATCATGTGGGGTATTACACATTGATTTCCATGACCATCAACAACCAGAATATCAGTGGCTCCACCATCCTGCAAACCCCGAATCACAGCCGAGAGGTCATCCATGAAATATTCACAGGCCTGGATGTTTAACGGAGTGCCTTTTTCCCGGGTTTGCTCGAACTTATACACCCCACTTATGCCTTCCAGATCGGTAAAAACTATGATCTTCTTCTGTGCAGCTAAAGGGTTCACAACGTCAAGCCTGCAAGAAAAACCATGATAACAAAGCGAAGGAGTACTTTTTTAGTTGACATCGATATCATATGCATGTGGTATTAAGGTTGTTTGTTTTTCATCCACTCAACATGAGTGGATGCATTATTTTCCTGTTTCAATATATCTCCGTAGAGCTCGGGTCGCCGGGCTTTTTTATAGCGATATCCTCCTGCCAGTGTTAGTTTCTCGGCGCTACATAAACCAATGACTACCTCATCATCAAAACTGCGACATTCGGCGATAATCTCCCCATATGGATCGAAGATCATGGAGTTACCATTCTTAACCTGGTTGTCGTCCAGACCAATGGGATTGGAAAAAACCGCGTAAATACCATTATCATAGGCCCTTGCAGGCAACCACCTCATTAGCCATCCCCTTCCTTTCGGACCGTCAAATTCAAGTCGCAGGGCATTTGGATTCTTTATACGATTGTCCCACAATTTTCCTGTCGACCCATCCGCGGCCTGGCATGGGAGATGGGGTGCAGCAGGTCACATGGGGCATAAATATCACTTCTGCTCCCAACAAGGTAGTAGCTCTAACGTTTTCAATCACATTGTTGTCATAGCAGATCAGGATGCCGCATCGCCAGCCAAAGAGGTCGAATACCACATATGTATCTCCGGCACTCAGATGTTGATTGATGAATGGATGCAGTTTTCTGAATTTGGCAAGCACTCCCTCACCTGTCACACAGAGAAAGGTATTATAGAGTTTATCCCCATCTTTTTCCACAAGACCTGCGAGAATGGCAACATTATATTTTTTAGCCAGGCGAATCAGTCGCATCACACTATCACCTGAAGGTATTTCCTCTGCCAGATCATGCAATTCCTGTTTACTCAAATTCTTTAAAAATGTATATGAAGTGATGCACAATTCGTGGAAACAGACCACCTGGGCACCCTCACTGACAGCTTTATGCGTTAGCTCTTCAATCCTGGAGAGATTGTATTCCTTGTCTCCGTTTTTGGTTTGAAACTGGGCGCTTGCGATGGCAATGTCCTTCATATTATCCTGATTTAATGAACGCTCCCCAGTATTCTTAAAGCATTGGTCCTGTAGATTTTCTCCAGGACCGCCTCATCCAGTCCCAGGCCGTGAATGGGAAAGTGATAGTTGTCCATGCCATACTCATGCCCGTAAAAATGCTCGTCTTCAGATTCAAGAATCCGGAGTGTGAGCTGGTACATTCGGGGATCTGTTCCCATATCGGTACCGTATAACAGGCGGTCCTGGTATTGGGCAAAAAACTCCCCGGCATTTCTTGGGATGGCTGCCACAAAAAAGAACCTGGCAGAAATATCCAGGTAAAGATTGGGGTAGAGGTCAAGCATCTCAGCCACAATGGAAAGATCATAGCAACAATTGGCGTAGTGACAGGCTATGAAGGTAGTATTGGGGTGGCGCTCCAGGGTATTCCGAAGGACAGTCATCAATTCTGCATGTCCCAGCATGCCCTCTTCCATTTGAACCTCCCAGTTGAGCGCGTTCATAAATCCATCATTGGTGCTGTCCATGGGCTCATACATCCACATGGGTTCGGACACATGAATATTTACAGGCAGGCCCAGTTCGGCACACTTTGCAAACAAGGGATCCATGCGGGGGTCGTCCGAATGCATTCCCCAGGCCTGTGCCTCCCGGTTATAAAACAATCCCTTCCCCTTGTCCCCAAGCTCTCCAACACCTTTGGCTCCCAGCGCAGCACACCGCTCCAGTTCGGCCACTGCAGCCGGACCAAATCCTGGTTCGTCATAAGCAGTGATAGTCAAAAGTGCACCACACATCAAACCTGTCCGGGTATTGTGAATACAACGAGAAATGGTATCAAAGCGGGGACCATGGGCCTGGGTCATCACAATGGTCTTCTCTATGCCCAGCTGGTCCATGATTTCCACCCACCGGTCCAGGCTTTCCTGGTCATCTGCATAGGCATGTGCATGCATGTCAATGACCGGGTAGCGGGCCTTTTCAATGTGGGTCTCTGGAATATTGAAGATGGATTGGGGCCGGTAGTTTTTTAAGAGCAATGACCCGGCCAGATCTTCTTCTACAGGGGGCTTTGTTTCGCTCTGGCAGCCTGTAAGGGCATACAGGACCAGGAGACAGGTAAGCAATGAATACAATTTCATAATGATGGGTTTTTTATTGGGGGATTCCCAGATTATAAATTTCAATGGCATTTTCACGAAATATCCTGATTGCAATGTCTTCGGCTACCTCCCGGGTCGCCCATCCGTTTTCAATCCTTTCAGCCAAGCGTGCAGCAACAACCTCCCTGCCCAGCTCCAGCGATCCTGCAGCATCATCAATATTGCCCGTATCTCCGCCCCAGCATATTTTATTATAGGGGACACAATCCAGCATTTCCTGAAGGGTTCGGATGGCGGCAGTCCTGGACAATTGGGGGAGCCACACCAGATCCAGAAACACATTGGGATAACTCTTTGCCAGCACCATAAAGTCACCGGTCCAGGGAAAGCCCCCATGGAAAAGAACGAAGTTGGTACCCGGATTGCCCCGCAACAGCGGGATCAGTTTCATGGGATGCCCACGGTCCAGAATATTCCTGTTACCATGCAGATAGCCAGTATGAATCTGGACAGGCATTCCATATTCACCTGCTTTCTCTGCAATATAGAATACCAGGAAATCCTGGAGCAGCAATCCTGTCTTTTTCAGTAAGTTGTCCTTCAAAAACACCCTTTCTGCATCTGCATTTTCGATCTTTTTGAAATCGAGTGACCGGTGATAAGCCAAGCCCATTTTAAAAGCCACGGCACCTGTCCTGAACCACTTCCTCCAGCACCCTGTCAATGTATCCAAGATATGCATCCAGGTCTGGCTACGGGAAGGCTATCCCTCGCCGATCAGATCAAGTGCCTGCCTGTTATCGATCTCTTGTAAGCGGGCTGCCTTGCCAGATTCCAGCACCAGCTGGTCAAAACGAAAAACATAGCTGAAATGATCAGGATCAAAGTTGGAGTCGAATGCCTGCCACAGCCTGTCGGAGAAATATGACTTCGATGTTGCATTTTTTATACACGTGGTCGAGCCAGTTATCATAGTCTTTGAAATTCTGGTCCATCTGTTCCGATAAGTCCAGGAAATCGCTTTTCGTCAGATATGGATGATCCAATCCATACAAAACCTGGTAGTTATACACAAACTGCGTATAATAGGAAGTGGTCCTGTTAAACCTGAGATAGGTCTCCGTATGATCCCAATATGCTTCAGGATCATGCAACATCTCCATTGAATCGGAATACTCCGGCATCCCTGTTGAGATAAGATCGGCATGGAGATAGAGACCCGAATCAAAGCAATTGTATCTCTTCTTCCATGGCATCTCCCTGATGAGAGTGGGTATTTACCACCGGGATGGCATCCACAAAGGACTTCATTTTCTCATATTCTGTACGCCCGCATCCCTGCAAATACGAATTGGAGAATAAGGATTGCGGAGGGAATGTATTGGAAACCTATTTTTAATTTCATGATCCGATATGAAATACCTTAACATGCAGGTTAAATAAATGACAAACAAGCCCAAGTAAAGAATAAAACTTTCGAATGAGGGTCCTCCAGATTTTCAAATAGTTCCAACAAATTAGTTACCTTTAACCGAGAGCATATCGATTGTCTTTTCGCTCGGGCTTTCATCACCACTTATTCGAATAATATGCTCTCCGGGAGTCAGGTCAAGCTTTTCAAATATTTTAACATAATGCTGGCCATGCTCACTGGCATGATTCTCCTGTGAAAACTCTCCATAAGGCTCGCCATCTATAGAAATACGTACCACTCCGCCTTTGGGGCTTCTGAAGGCATAATACTGAACGGCTGTCCCTGAAAAGGTGATCTCTGCACTACAATTTTCATATCCCCTTGCAAGGTAGGCGCCCGAAGCGTTCCAGTTACCGTGTTCTGACTCAAATCCATCATAGATCCAGCGTGGGTCATTGTCCTCAATTGTTAGCCATGGAACCAGGGTTTCTGGCACAGCAGCTGCCAGTATCGGCAATCCTGCCAAGGGTATAATCCATTGGTCACCATCTATGTTTGCCTCCCATGCTACCTGTCACAATATCATCAATGATTTCAATACCCACGCTGGGACATATCTGTAAAATTATCCAATGGGATGGGCATATTGTAACGTGACCTTTCGATATAATATCCATCAGAAAAGTCAGTCTTGTCAAAGTGCTCCTGAAGTCCTTCATGGCCATACATCAGCCCGAGGAGTCCGCCCCAGGTTGCAGTGGGATTATCAGAATCCCAGCCACACATGCATCCAATCCGGATGGTTTTCTTGTAATCTCCTTCACCATAGAGCAAGCTCACAATGGATGCGGCAAAATTAATTCCCGAATCCCATGGATACTTATATTGATATCCTGCAGTGACTGAGTGCTGGTATCTCTGTGCAACCTGATCACGGGTTTCTTCCCAGTTATCCTTGTCGGGATTCGCAAGGTATGCTGCTTTGACAAAATCATACATATCGGCAATATAAGACCAATCAGGAACCCGGGCTTGCGTGCCTGCTCAGCCAGCCAGCAAACCTGATCCTTGAGGGAGAGGGACTGGTCAACAGCAGCCGCAAGTGAATGCATGATGATATAAAACTCAGAGGCCCATTCAGAATGGAGATATGCAGTGGTACGTATGGGCAGGTGAGCAATTTCTAAGGCAACATCCGGACGGCCTGGAGTGAGTGCACCAAAGATCTCTGTGGTAAGTTGTGCATCAATCATGTCCCACATGGGATTGTTTTCCGGAAGTGATGTCGACAGGAGGTAAAGCGCCATTTTGCATTTGTCCCAGAGCGGATAAATTGGAGACCCACAGTTTGGGCAATCCGATGTGATCCTGCCACACAGTGCTGATTTGATCTCCTGTAAGCATGTAGTTGCTGTACTTTTCAATGGCATGCTGGTAGACATATTCGATATCGGTATCATCATCAGCCCCCCAGGGATCCTGATCAAGAACATAATCGTATTTGCCTGGTCCAAAATCTGAATCTGTAAAAAACGGAAAGTCAGTACGCCCGTTTTCAGTGGGCAACCCGGTCCAGTTTGCAATACAACCACCCAGCCAGAATCCCATTAGTTTATCTTTGTATTCCGTTCTGCTGATGCTTACTGTATCTGCGGATACCTTACAGGAGATGGTCGCAACAGAAATTATAATTCCCAGGATTGAAACCGTAGATATTTCATAAGATTCACTTTATTTTCGAAGATAGAACTTTTGCATTTCAAGCAATGAACAATCGAAGGCAATACGTAATTATTTAAACAGGAATTCCATTTTATATCACTATTTTTAAAAACAACTCATATCATCGAGCAGGTTAACGATCCGCTGTTGATCAATTCTAACTAAAGATCTTATAAGCTTGGAATTGAATGATTATTAAATAAATAAATTCCTTTGAAATGAAACAGAGCATTATTACAGCTTTCCTTGGTAAGACCCAGGATCGGTTTTCAGAATACCAGAAACTGACAGAACTAAAAGAGAGATTGAGTCTGGTAAAGAAAATCAATGGCATCACCGGAATAGAAATCGTCTATCCCTATGAAACCGGAGAGCCTTCAGATACAAAAGCGCTGATGGAGAAGATGGAGCTGGATTTTGCTGCCGTCAATGCAAACATCAAAAAGGAAACCAATGGGTCCCCGGGAGCCTTGTCCCGGCCTTGCCAAATTGAGGAAAGAAGCCGTGGATGTAATTAAAGATGCAAAGGATTATGCCCTGGCTGTTGGTGCTCCGCTGGTTACATGTTGCCCGCTTTCCGATGGTTACGACAATCTTTTCCAGGTAGACTACCGTAAGGCATGGAGAAACATGATCGAATCAATAGCTGAGGCTGCAGATTATCTTCCCGAAGTACCACTATTTATTGAATATAAAATAAATGAAACCAGGGTCCATTGTCATCTGGACACCTGTGCCAAAGCCATTGTATTGTTGAAGGAGGTTCAAAATACAGCTACTGGTATTACGATCGATTTTGGACACTCATTGCTTGCCAAGGAGAATCCTGCCCAGGTATTGGGATTATGTGAAGAATCCGGAATCGATTATTACCTGCATACCAATGACAATGACTGGAATTTTGATTGGGATCTGATCGGTGGTTCCCGTAATTTTCTTCATACGGTGGAATTCTTATTTTACGCTAAAGAATTCGAGTATGATAAATATTTCACAGCAGATGCTTCTCCCCGAATTTTCGATATGCTTGGATTCTTCAATGAACATGTTGAAATCAACCGAGCCATCTGGAACCTGGTTGATAAATTGGATAGAGCAATGTATAGAAAACTGATGCACGAGGAGAAGCATATGGATCTAATGAAACTGGTAAGAAAAGAGATCTATAAACTGTAAATAATGAATAAAACAGATCATCCATGAAGAATATTGGCAAAATCATCACCATGTCCATTGCGATTGCATCATTGTTTGGATGCACTCAAAAGCCAGTGGAGACAGGCAAACCAAACATCATTTTCTTCATTGCAGATGACATGTATCCACATATGTTCAACACGCTTCCCCAGGGAGCGGGTAAGAACCTTACACCCAACCTGGACCGACTGGCCGGAGAAGGGGTTTTTATGACTCAGCAAATTGTAGCCTCTCCTGTTTGCACTCCCAGCCGATATAATTGTCTGACAGGAAATTATGCCAGCAGGGCTGTCAACAAAGAATTCATTGAATTCACAGAGAAAAATGAAGGCCAGACTGTCATCCAATGGAACTCATTTATAACTCCCGGGAAGGAAAAAACCATGGGAAACTACTTCCAGGAGCTGGGCTACAAGACCGGATTTGTGGGCAAGAATCATGTGATAGAGAGCCTGTCACAGATTGACCAGACCGAGAAACCGGATCTGTATGCCGATCCTGCTGATCCCAAAGTGAAGGAAGGATTGGAGTTCAGGCATGCAAAGCTTCAGGAGGATATTAAAAAGTCGGGCTTCGACTACGCTGATAACCTTTACCACAACAACCCCAGCTGGCTGGGCATCCAGGCACTGGCCTGCCAGAACATGGACTGGATCGCTGAGGGAGGTCTGCGGTTTCTGGATACCTACCAGGAAAACCCGGTTTTCCTATATTTCGCAACCACCATACCCCATGATCCCCTTGCACCGGAACGTTCCTATGATGCCGACCCGAGGATTACAGCCAAAGGCTACCTGGATGAGCCTTTGGAAGTATTGCCTCCCCGGGAGTCCTTGAAAACACGTATAAAGGAGGCCGGACTGGAAGGATCGGACCGTATCAACCTGCTGTGGATGGATGATGCGCTGGGTGCTCTTCTTCAGAAGCTGGAGGAAACCGGCCGCCTGGAGAATACCATCATCGTCTTTTTCAACGACCATGGCCAGCACTCCAAGGGAACACTGTATGAAGGTGGCATCCATTCCCAATGCATTATATGGAAGAGTGGTGGATTTGAAGTGGGAAACACCTGTGATATTCCGGTGTCCAATGTGGATTTCCTTCCCACATTGCTTGAATATGCCGGACTTGAAAATACTGACGTGGATCTGTGATGGCTACAGTTTCAAATCTGCCTTGGAGGGTGAAGCCTACACTCCCCGTGAATCCATGTTCTATGAGCTGGGCTATGCCCGTGCAGTGGTAAAGGGAAAATACAAATACCTGGCCATCAGGTATCCCGAATATGCTGAAAAGCTGAGTCTGGAAGAGAGAAGGCAGATATTGCATGAATACAATGAAATGCGCCGCTCTTTTGGGGGAAAAGCCGTCACGGAGGATCCCACCCTCCCCTATGGCCACCTGGAAATGTTTCCCGGAGGTGGGGATGCTGAGCATGCAACCTATGGAAATAAGTCCGGCTTTTTCGATGCGGATCAACTGTACGATCTGGAGGCTGATCCTGAAGAGGAGAACAACCTGGCAGCCGATCCGGAGTACCAGGATATCCTCAAGGGATTAAAAAAGAGATGACCGGCTACCTGGAGAAGCTGCCGGGGAACGTTTAAACTTTAAACCATACTTTATACCATGATTCCTGAAAAAGCCAGTGAACTCCTGGAAACAGCTTTAAGAAAGGGCGGTGAAGTGCCTCATGAATTATTATGGTGACACCTTAAAACTGAGGTCAAGGAGAGCATCAGTTCGGTGGTAACCGAGGCAGACCTGGCTGCTGACAAAGCCATTCTCCTGGTCTTGCAGAGTGCCCCTGAGCCGTACAACATCATTTCCGAGGAATCAGGTTTTATGGACCAACAAATCCCGCTATACCTGGGTGGTGGATCCGCTTGACGGTACCTCCAATTTTGCAGCCGGCCTTCCCTGGTTTGGGGTGATCATTGCTTATTTCGAAGAGAATATACCGGTACTGGGCGGGATGTATCTGCCCGTTGATGGCTCCTTTACATGGCTGAAAAGGGTAAGGGAGCCAGTGGAAACGGTAATGCAATTAAATACGACCGCTGGCACCAGAGCTGGCAAGCATATTGATCGCCTATTCCTTCGACTTCAGTGATGAGCCAGGGAAAACCCGGCTCTGAAATGGAGTGCATGGAGAAACTCTCCAGAAAACGTCAGGAACATCCGCGCCACCAACTCCTGGTGGATTATTGCTACACAGCCGATGGCCGCCTGGGTGCTGCCATAAACCAGGCCACCAAGATCTGGGATATCGCCGCCGCCTGGCTGATCATCCGCGAAGCAGGAGGAGTGGTTACTGATGTGGCGGGAGATGAGATTGAGTTTGATCTTTCCGCCCATGGATTTGAGCGGAACTATACCATCATTGCTTCGGGAGCCAATCTACATCATAAGATACTAAGACATTCTTTAACCTCAACAAATCAACACAAATGAGACTGATCACATTGTTACTTATCACAAGCTTTACACTTATGAGTCAGAAGAGTATTTCACAGGACGAAATCAGCTTACTCGTCAGAGGAGACGACATCGGGTCCACCCATGCAGCCAACCTGGGATGCATCAAATCCTACCAGGATGGTATCATGCAATCGGTGGAGATTATGGTTCCCTGCGCCTGGTTCCCGGAAGCAGTTAAAATGCTGAACGAAAATCCGGGACTGGATGTGGGCGTACACCTCACCTTCACCAGCGAATGGGAAAATGTGAAATGGAGGCCACTTACCCATGCGCCCAGCATTACAGATGACCAGGGATTTTTCTTTCCGGTAATCTGGCCCAACGACAGGGTTCCGGAGCATATGAGTCTGAAGGGCTCTGACTGGAAACTGGAAGAGATTGAGGCTGAAATGCGGGCGCAGATCGAACTGGCCATCCAACATATCCCCCAGGTCAGTCACCTGAGCTGCCATATGGGTTGTTCGGGCTGGGATGATGAGGTTGCTGCCGTTTTTGATAAACTGGCCAAAGAGTATGGCCTGGATATAAAAACCAGTGAATACGATGTGGCCAGATTTCCTCTGGCACAGAAAGCAGAAACTGCCGAGGGCCGTATCAATGATTTCATTGAAGGCCTGAACAAGCTGGAAGCAGGCAAAACCTACATATTTGTGGAACACCCTGCCTTGCTGAGCATGGAGATGAGCGCTGTAGGACATGTTGGATATGAGAACGTGAACGAGGACCGTCAGATGGTCACCGAGATGTTCACAAGCGAGAAAATACAGAAGGAAATAGAGAAGAGGGGAATTAAGCTGATCTCTTATGCAGATCTTGCAAAATGATGTTACATAAGGCTTTATAAGCTAATAAAATACGAACGCCATGATCATGCGAATCATTATTATTGCGGTTCTGTTGCCGGTTCTTACCGGCTGCAATCAGAAATCCAGAGACTACGACATCACTTCCTACGGAGCAAAAGCGGATGGAACTACACTCTCTACCCTATCCATTCAGAATGCCATCGACGCATGCCATAATGCAGGAGGAGGCAGGGTAGTTGTGCCCCCCGGAGACTTTGTCACAGGCACCATAGTCCTTCGATCTGATGTAAACCTCCACCTTGAACAGGGAGCCACACTTCTGGGAAGCCTGGATACAGAAGACTACATGATGGATGGTCAGAAGCATGGGATCATCTATGCATACCAGTCCACCGGTATTACGATCTCAGGAGAGGGCGAAATAGACGGACGTGGAAGCAGCTTTCATCTTTTTGACGAAGCCCGCGTCGGAAATGACTACAACAGGTCAGCAATCCGCCAGGGTGAAGCCTACCTGCTTCCCGACCCGCTCCCTCCGGATGGTCCCGCTAATTACTATGCCAGGCCAGGGATGATGATCGTGCTTCTTCAATGTGAACAGGTGGCCATCAAAGATGTCACCTTCAGGGACTCGCCCGAATGGTGTTTCCGAATTGCGGATTGTGATGATGTGATTGTCACCGGCATCTCCATTCACAACAACCTGATGATTCCTAACAGTGACGGAATTCATTGCACCACTTCAAGGAACATCCGGATATCTGATTGTGATATCCGGGCTGGTGATGATGCCATAATTGTGACTGGTTTTGGCACAAACGTGGGCGTACATGGGGATCCCAATGACGCACTTGACTATAGCTCCAGAGAATTTGGCAACAAGACTGGCTATTCAGAAAATGTAACGGTGACCAATTGCCTGCTTCAGTCACGTTCAGCGGGTATTCGTGTTGGTTATGGAGTAAACCCTATTCGGAACTGCATCTTTTCCAACCTGGTCATCTATGACTCGAACCGGGGAATAGGCATATTTTCCAGGGATGCCGGTACCATTGAAAATATCCTTTTCAGTGATATTACCATCCGTAACCGCATTCATTCAGGACACTGGTGGGGCAATGGAGAGCCCATCCATGTATCAGCAATTAAACAGGACCCTGATATCCCGGCGGGACCGGTCAGGCATATCCGCTTCAGAAATATCATTGCAGAAAGTGAAAGCGGCATTGTGATCTATGGCACAGAGGAGTCACTCATTTCGGATGTATTGCTCGAAAATGTCTCCATTCAGATTTCCTCCGGTGCATACAGCGACTCCTATGGTGGTAATTTTGACCTTCGGCCTGTTTATGACAAGGATCTGAGTATTTTTAAACATGATATTCCGGCTCTGTACAGCCAGCATACCGATGGATTAAAGATCAAAGGTTTCAGAGTCAGATGGGGCGAAAACCTGCCCGACTATATGACGCACGCCATTTTCTCTAAGGAGCATGTCAACCTGAGCATAGAGGATTTTGACGGTACAGCTGCAAAACCCACCCTGAATGCCATTCATTTGGTGGAAAATTAAATCAAATATATGAAGGAGAGGGTATTATATATCGGATTTGCAGTTATTGCTTTACTCGCTGCATGTAACAATGGAAAAAAAGAGGAAGAAGTGATTCAGAAAAAAGAACAAAAGATCGTCGTTTACCAGGTGTTTACCCGCCTGTTTGGAAATACGAATACAAACAACAAGGCTTGGGGAACCCTGGAGGAAAACGGGGTGGGCAAGTTTAATGACTTTTCCATGGATGCCCTGGAGGCCATCAAAGACCTGGGCATATCCCACATCTGGTATACGGGTGTGCTGCATCATGCCATGGTCACTGATTATTCTGCTTACGGCATCCCTGGAGATGATCCGGATGTGGTCAAGGGGCGGGCCGGTTCCCCTTATTCGGTGAAAGACTATTACAATGTCAATCCCGACCTGGCTGTTGATCCTGCCAGGAGACTGGAAGAGTTCGAAGACCTGATCGACAGAACCCACCAGGCCGGATTAAAAGTGATTATCGATATCGTCCCCAATCATGTGGCCCGGGTCTATCACTCGGTGACCAATCCGGAAGGGGTCGAAGATTTTGGGGCTTCCGATGATGTGAGCGTGGAATATGCCAGGGACAATAACTTCTATTATGTACCCGGAGAGTCATTCAGGGTGCCGCAGTGGAAAGATGGATACCAGGTACTGGGCGGAGAGGACCACCCCATGGCCGATGGAACCTTTGATGAGAATCCGGCCAAATGGACCGGGAACGGTTCCCGAAGTCCGCAACCGGATATGCATGACTGGTACGAGGCTGTGAAGGTGAATTTCGGGATCCGTCCGGATGGAAGCAAGGATTTCGATGTCTTGCCGGATGGCTATGAAAATGAACCCTACCAGGTACACCATGCTTTCTGGAAAACCAAAGAGGTCCCCGATTCCTGGAAAAAATTCAGGGACATAGCGCTTTACTGGATCGAAAAGGGAGTGGATGGATTCAGGTATGATATGGCAGAGATGGTGCCGGTGGAGTTCTGGAGCTATATGAACAGCTCCATTAAAATGGCAAGACCGGATGCCTTCCTGTTGGCCGAGATTTATCAGCCAAACATTTACCGTGACTACATCCGGCTGGGAAAAATGGATTATCTCTATGACAAAGTGCAACTCTATGACAGCCTGAAGACGGTTATGCAGGGCCATGGAAGTACCGATGCCATCGTCCATATCCAGAAAAACCTGGCCGACATTGAAGACCACATGCTACATTTCCTGGAGAACCACGACGAACAACGCATTGCCAGTCCCGATTTTGCCGGCGATGCCAGGAAAGGAAAACCAGCCATGGTGGTTTCTGCCACCATCGGTCGCTCTCCCACCATGCTCTATTTCGGTCAGCATGTGGGTGAAGCCGGAGCTGAAAATCCGGGGCACGGATCTCCTACCCGGACCTCCATCTACGATTACGTAGGCGTACCTTCCCATCAGCGATGGATGAGTGGGGGAGCATTTGACGGAAGTCAGCTCTCAGCAGAGGAGAAAGCCCTGAACAACTTTTATAGCAGCTTGCTCAATTTCACCCGCAACAGCAAGGCCCTCACAGGAGATTACCGGGAGATCCACAGCTTCAACAGGGCGAATACCCAATGGTACAACGACAGGCTGTTCTCCTTTGTGCGCTGGGAAGATGGAGAGAAGCTGATCATTGTCTGTAATTTCGATGCAAAGGAGACCTACGGATTCATGCTACAGCTGCCACCGGAGATCATCGAGGTTTGGAGTCTGCAGGATGGCACATACACACTGGAAGACCAGCTTGGTGACCACAGTCTGAAGCTGGAGAAGGCATACGGAGTGGCCACCACCCGGGTGGATATTCAGCCACTGGAATCTATGATTCTTAAAATCAAGGAATAAGAACAAGGTTTCTGAACCTCCCTGAGGAACCGTTTCCCGTCCAGAGCCCTATTTTCTGTGATTTGGAGCTTGCCAGCCTGTCAACTTCCAGAACCGGTTCAGCCATATCATTTACATATACCTGAACGCTCTTCTCTCCTATTTCAATCCTGGCCCTGAACCAGTCTTCCGGATCGGGTGGATCCGGAATCGCATTTTCAAACTGTCCGGTTTTCTCCTCCCTGAGCTTATACCATGTAAATTGGGGATGGTGGATGTACTGAACCATGTGCTCTTTCCGGGCCTGCTCGGTGGCAACAAAGTTAAACGGGCGAAAATAGATGGCTTCATAAGTCTCTTCGTCCTGGATATTGAATGCGATACCTATAAAGCTTCTGCCCGGACTGTTCTCACCCAGCAAATCCACTTCAATGGTTCCTGTTTCAAATTCAATCTTCTTTAGCATGCCCAATCCGTCACCCTCAGCAGCATTCATCTCCACAGCGTCAGCTTTTTTTCCATAGAGTGAAATGGTGCGGTTCAACGCCTTGATCTGTTCCTTACCGAGCTCATCAGCCAGGTTTACTTTCTGCTGACCGTAAGAAAGGGCGCTGACCATAAAGAGAAGGACTGCCGCCAACATTGAATGGTGTGTTTTCATTTTACCGGTTTAAGATTTGTTTGTCAACTTTTTCAAGGAAAAGCAGCTCGGTTGCAAACTGCCAGTCAAATGAGATGGATTGGTTGGCCAGGTGATGATGGTGATCCTGGTCCAGCAGATAGCCTTCCGGTTTCGAGAGGATGCGGGTTTCTCCATATACGCTTTCCAGTTTGGATCGTAGCGCTGAAAATTCATCTTTCAACGCTTGAATCTGGCTGAAAGCCGTAGTCCGCTGAGTTTCATCCTGAGCCTTATCATATGCCTCGAGGGTTAAGAGTGCCCTGGCTGAGTACCGCACAAGTTCATTTACCTGCTCGTATATTTCAAGCCTGTAATGGTTGCGGATTGTTATTTTTTTCATGTTGGCAATGGTAAGAGCCACTGCATCACATTCCTTGATCATCCTTGCAGCAGCTTCAAGCTGGGGGGCATGTGCTTCTGTCCACGCACCCGGGATTTTTGCATCAGGAAGCTCAATGATGCCCTCTTCCAGAGGGTCAGTCATGGAGCGGAGCGCGTTGCGCCGATCTTCCTGTAATAGGGCTGCATTCCACCAGGATACCATAGGTTCCAGCTGATCCACAAATTTATAGGTTTCCCCAGAGAGTCTGTTGGAATATTCCCGGTGACGGTAAGCGGTTTTGATCTCCTCTCTGCCTCTCCGGTCGCCCGACCAGCTGTACTCTGCAAAGGCAAGGATGCCCCGCATATACAACTCAAAATGAGGTGAGTCATCATCCCAAAGGGTAAGCAGTAAACCGTCAATTCCCTTCTCAATGGAACTCATGGCAAAAGAGCGAATGTTCTCCATATTACTCTCATTCTGTGGTACGTACCTTTCTGTTGCCGCACTTCGTTCAGTTGGTGTTTGCTCTTCCGTGTTCGTTCGTCGTGCCCGCGCCGATCGACGCGAACACGGCGGTGGCGACGACCTGAAGGACCGCAACGGAGAACAGGTCGAAGCCCGCCGGCGAGTGGGCGCCGTAGCCATTGGACGCGAAGCCGGCGTCCTGGGCCAGGCTCATGTAGCCGTCGGTGCCCATCAGGATGAGCGCGATGAGACCCGCACCGACGATGCCGCCGACGAATTGCCCGACGAAGTACGGAGCCGACTTCGCGGGGGCGAGCTTGCGGGTCGCGAGCATGCCGATGGTGACGGCCGGGTTGATGTGGCAGCCAGAGATGTGGCCGAAGTAGGTAGGCCATGCACAGGAGGCTGAGCCCGAACGCGAGTGACACACCGAGGATTCCGACGCTGAGCCCCTCGTTGAAGCCGCCGGTGGCGAAGATCGCGGTGCCCGCGCCACCGAACACCAGGACCGCGGTGCCGATGGCTTCGGCCAGCCCGATCCGAACGTCGTCGTTCATCGTTCAACTCCTCCAGGTGGTGGTGAGGCCTGCGACCTTACGCAGATCCGCAACAGAGCTGGCCGGGCCCGGGAATCGGCACCGGCAACGGGCGTCCTGCCCGCGCCGCTGCGCTACGTCCGACGGGTCTCGTGCGTGCATAGGATACATAGCGCGGTTGCAGGCGATGGCGGTCGTCCCACAGCGTGCCATCATGCCGCCACGAGTTATCTCCTTGCCGCGACGGCGAGATAGCTCGATCCCGGGTCATCCTCGACGAGTCCGGGGCCGAAGACCTGCTCGGACGTGGCGAAATGCTCTTCGAGGGCCCCTGGGAGGTGGAGTCGATCCGCCTCCAGGGCGCCTACGTCAGCGATGAGGAGATCGCCCAGGTGGCGAAGCGCTGGACGCCACCACCCGAGCCGGTCACGCCTCCCAGCGTCGCGCCTGAGCCCACAGGATGGCGGCTGTGGCCCGATGCCGTCGAGGCCGTGCTTCGCCACCCTGCTGGTCGCGCTCTGCTGGCTGCTGGCGGGCCTGGCGCAGGCAGCCGAGACGGCGCGATGGGGTTACTCGGCGGGGGGCTCGATGGGGTCGGGCACCGGCGGCAGACCGGTGTCGTAGAGGTAGCCCTCGTAGCTGACCTCGCCGTCGTCGGTCGGGATGGCCCTGAGCACGGCCCCGAGGTCCTCGTACGCACCCTCACCGGTCAGGAACAGCAGCCCGACCTCCCCATCGGGGAAGACGGCACCGTGCCCGACCCCGACCCAAGCCCCGTTAGGCCCATCGAGCCGATGGGCCTGCGCCCACGTCGCGGCGGTGGTGAACCCTTCCCGTGGATGCTCATCCATGTTCGCGATGGTCGTCATCGCCGCAGGCAGCCGGGGGTCGCTCCACTCGACCGTGCTCGTGAAGCCCATGCCTCGCACGAGTTCACCTTCGATGAAGGTCTCGGGTTCATGCATCTCTCCCGTCGTGCTCGTGCCGGTGACCCAGGTCGCCGTCTCCTCGGGCTCCGGGCCACAACGGCCACGGGAGCCGCGCCCAGCAGAGGATGGCCAGGACGACCGTCCCCGCGAAGGCCAGTCGCAACGTCCGCATGACATCCCCCTTCGCATGTGCGGGCCGGGTTCGCCAGTGGCTCGGCGCGGCCCAGGCGGCCATGGTGCGGGCCGTGCGTCGTCGCCTCCCGCTACCGATAATTCTCCGCCCGGACGCAATCAAGGCCCCCTGACAGACCACAGGCAAAAAGGCGGCGCGATGAGGTTGCTCGGCTGGGTCGGGGAACGGGGCAGTTCGCCCTCCAAGATGAGGCCCTCGTAGTCCTCATCCCAAGGACCATCGGCATCCATCCCCGGTGTGCCGCGGAGCAGCGCGTGCAGGCCCGCGTATGCGCCCTCGCCGGTCAGCTCGTAGTAGCCGTAGCGGTCGGCGGCCGTCTCGATGGCACGGCCGATCTGCCGGTCCAACGGCCGTCGCCATCCTCCAGCAGCAGGCTCATCTCCACGGTCATCACCGTGTCGGGCCCACTTCCACCGCGGATGTCTACGGTCACCTGACACCAGCCATGCCCCGGCGCTCGGCCGAGAAGATGCGTGCCATCCTCGCAGGCTGAAGGGGTAGGCAAGGGTTAGGCCCTATCCGAAGCGGGCCTCCAAACTGAACGGAGGGCCGGGCACTTGTAAGTGTGGCCGGAGGGATTCGAGCACGCAGCACCAACCTTCGTGGTCGAGGGTGTCACGGAGTTGGTGGACTTCCTACTTGCCGCGTGATTGCAGTTCCGGCCAGCAACCGAGCGGTCAACAGCCGATGGTTTCGGGGACTTCCTGAGCGTGGATCGGGCCCTGGGTGGCGCACCGCAAGTGCCATCCCTACCCTTCGCAGACGAGGTTGTCGCTGACGGTGGTCTCGGCGCCAGGCGCAACCTCGATGTCACTGCCGTTGCCGCAGAGCTGGTTGCCGACGACGCTGCCGCCGGTGCCACTGCCCACCGCGATGGCGGTCCCGTCGACCCCCTGGACGCGGTTCTCCAGCACATCGGGGGCGCCGCCTTCGATCGAGATGCCCCCGCCTCCGCCGGTGACGGTGTTGCCCTCAAAGGTCGCCCGGGCTTCCTGGGCGACGACGGCGGTACCAGCGACATCGCTGAACTCGTTACCGGCGATGCTGCCGCGACGTCCACCAGTGACCCGCAGACCCGGTTCACCGCCCCGGACGATGTTGTCCCTCACGTCGAAACCGCCGAAGCCCAGCGTCATCGCCGCGTCGTTGTTATCGAACGCGTTCCCGACGATGACCCAATCGCTGTCGATACCACCGTCGCTGGCGGTCAAAGAAGGCAGCGCCGTTGCGCTCGAACCGGCTTCCGGTGAGCTGCAGCCCACCCGCGATGTCCAGGGCCGTCGTGTTCTTCTCGAAGGTGCTATCGATGATCTTGAGGTCTCCGTCGATGGCGATGGCGGTGCCGAGCCCGCGGAAGATCGAGCCCTCGACACGGAGCGAGTCCAGAGGCCCGGCGCAGAAGCCGGTCGTCCCGTCGGTGAACGAGGACCGGCGGACGGCGATGTCGATGCCCTCGACACCCGCCCAGATGGTCGCTCCGTAGAGGCTCTCGATCGCACAAGCGCCCTCGAAACCCGAGAAGGAGACGTCGTCGAAGAGCGTTCCCTTCACGATAGCGCACCCCGGCGTTCTCCGCCAGCTGCTGCGCGTCGGTGGCGCCGGCCTCGAAAGACAGACGCTCGAACCGAGTCGTGGTGTTGCTGAACTCGAACGGCTGCTCGCCGAAGGAGCGGCTCGGATGACGACGTCCTCCCGAATTCGCCTCACCCCCGAGGAAGGTCAACGACGTGCTCGGTCACGATGCCGACGACGTACTCGCCGGGCTCGATGAACACGACATCGCCGTCGACGGCCCCAACGATCGCATCGCTCGATGGTCTCGTAGTCTCCAGAGCCGTCCTGGGCCACAAGCAGGGCGCCGTCGGGCGGTGGGACCTCCGTCTCATCCGGACGTCCTGGCGTAGAGCGAGGGCGGCCACGAGCATCAGCGCCGTCAGCACGGCGACGAACCGATGGAGACCCATCGTCGGCGCCCGGCGGTCGACCAAGCCGAGCAGGCTCGACCACCAGTCGCGCGTCAACCACTTCGGACGACGGCGCGTCATGGCCGTGCGAGCCAGGGTCGGGCAAGCAGGACGGCGGTTCCTGGGTCGGGGCCTCCTCGTGGAACCAGTCGGCGAGCAGCTGTTCGGTGTCGAACCGCGCATCAGCTCGTCCCGCTCGGGATCTCGACGCTCACTCATGCCGACTGCCCGCTGTCGATGCGTGACGTTGCGAGTCGGCGAGCAGTGCTGCCCGCATGGCCGCGGTGGCCCGGTGGACCCTGGACTTGGCCGTACCCACGGGCACACCCAACGCCGAGGCGATCTCGGGAAACGAGTAGCCCAGGTAGTGGTGCAGCACGAGCACGGCACGCTGGTCGACGGGCAGGCGTCGAACCCGCGCTCGAGCTCGTCGCGAAGGGCGTGGTGGTGGCTCGGGTCGGGCATCGAGACCAGCGGCCGGACCTGGTTCTCGACCTCCACCCGGCGGCGCTCCCGCTTGGCCATGCGGTAGCACTCCACACGAGCAAGCGGTGCAGCCAGGCCTCGAAACGGTCGGGTCGCGCAGACCGGCCATGTCGCGCCAGGCGGCCATCAGCGCCTCCTGAGTGGCGTCCTCGGCCCTGGTGTCATCTCGCAGGATTAGCCGGGCGACGGCATAGAGCTTGCGGATCGAGGCGCGCGCCTGATCGCTGAAGGCGTCGTGATCGCCCGCGACCGCTCGCTCCACGAGTTCCCGCTGCATCAAGGTGCTCCGCTCGAGGTGGCGCATCTCGCCACCACTCATCTGGTCTGGGGGGACCCACCCCCGAAGGGTTCCCGAATTTGCGAAGCGCGGAGGGTAGAGGGCTTCGCCGTCCGGGACAAGGAAGACCCCCATCCCGAAGGCCGGGATGGGGGT
>CAVTME010000010.1:0-353863 GCA_963735755.1 uncultured Bacteroidota bacterium
ACCCCGCTGACCACTACGACCTACTATGTAAGGGCCAACGACGACTGCGGCACAAGCGGCTCAGTGAGTGCACCTGACCGTGAAGGTACTATCTACAGATCCGACAGGTATCGCCCTTTCGGCTAACGATGTCTGTCCCTACTACCTCTGTGCCCGATATCACCGTAACCGGTGGCACGCTTGGAACCGGTGGTGTATGGGAGTGGAGCCGGTCCGCTGATTCAGCACGACCTTCGATAACGGTGTTACGATCTGAGTAACCCCACTGACCACGACGACCTACTATGTAAGGGCCAATGATGACTGTGGTCCTTCAGCGGATCGGTGAGTGCACGACAGTAACTGTGAAGGTTCTTTCTACCGATCCCACAGGCATCACCCTTATCGCTGATGATATTTGTCCCGCTACCTCGGTGGACCTGACCGTAAGCGGCGGCACGCTTGGAACCGGTGGTGTATGGGAGTGGAGTCTGTCCGCTGACTTCAGAACGATCTTCGATAATGGTACCATATCAGTGTGTAAGCCCGCTGATCACAACTACATATTATGTAAGAGCCAACGACGACTGCGGCACGAGCGGCTCAGTAAGCACGACATAACAGTGAAGGTTCTTTCCACTGATCCGACAGGCATCACTTTATCGGCCGATGATGTTTGTCCGCAACTTCTGTGGACCTGACCGTCACGGGAGGTAGCCTGGGTACAGGAGGTACATGGGAGTGGAGTACAGTCCACTGTTCGGAACAACCTTCGATAATGGAGTAACCATCAGCGTCACCCCACTTGTCACAACTACCTACTATGTAAGGGCCAACGACGACTGTGGCACGCGGCATCGGTCAGCACCATATTAACCGTGAAGGTTCTTTCCACTGATCCGACAGGCATCACTTTATCGGCCGATGATGTCTGTCCTGCAACTTCGGTAGATCTGACCGTCACCGGCGGCACCCTTGGAACCGGTGGTGTATGGGAGTGGAGCACAGTCCGCTGTTCGGAACGACCTTCGATAATGGAGTTACCATCAGTCGTTACCCCGCTGTACACAACTACATATTATGTAAGAGCCAACGACGACTGCGGCACGAGCGGCTCAGTAGGCACCAAATTAACAGTGAAGGTTCTCTCAACTGATCCGACAGGCATCACTTTATCTGCCGATGATGTCTGTCCTGCTACTTCGGTTGACCTGACAGTAACCGGTGGCACCCTTGGAACCGGTGGTGTATGGGAGTGGAGCACTGTTCGCCGACTTCAGTGGGACTACTTCGATAACGGCGTTACGATTAGTGTCTCCCCACTTGTACCACTACGACTTACTATGTAAGGGCCAACGACGACTGCGGCACGAGCGGTTCAGTGAGTGCACCAGTAACTGTGAAGGTCCTTTCTACCGATCCAACGGGCATCACCCTTCGGCTGATGATATCTGTCCACCACCTCTGTGGATCTGACCGTCACCGGCGGCACGCTGGGAACAGGCGGTGTATGGGAGTGGAGCCTGTTCGCTGATTCAGTGTAATCTTCGATAACGGCGCTACGATCAGTGTAACCCCGCTGACCACTACGACCTACTATGTAAGGGCCAACGACGACTGTGGCACAAGCGGATCAGTGAGTGCACCTGTTACCGTGAAGGTTCTCTCCACCGATCCAACGGGCATCACCTTTCGGCTGATGATATCTGTCCCACCACCTCTGTGGATCTGACCGTCACCGGCGGCAGCCTGGGAACAGGTGGTGTATGGGAGTGGAGCCTGTTCGCTGATTCAGTGTAATCTTCGATAACGGTGCTACGATCAGTGTTACCCCGCTGACCACTACGACCTACTATGTAAGGGCCAACGACGACTGTGGCACGAGCGGCTCAGTGAGTGCGCCAGTGACCGTGAAGGTTCTCTCTACTGATCCGACGGGCATCACCTTTTCGGCTGACGATATCTGTCCTACCACCTCTGTGGATCTGACCGTCACCGGCGGTAGGCTGGGAACAGGTGGTGTATGGGAGTGGAGCACCGTTCGCTGACTTCAGTAGATCTTCGATAACGGCGCCACGATCAGTGTTACCCCGCTGACCACTACGACCTACTATGTAAGGGCCAACGACGACTGTGGCACGAGCGGTTCAGTCAGTGCACCTGTTAACAGTGAAGGTTCTCTCTACCGATCCGACAGGCATCACCCTTTCGGCTGATGATATCTGTCCCACCACCTCTGTGGATCTGACCGTCACCGGCGGCACGCTGGGAACAGGTGGTGTATGGGAGTGGAGCCTGTTCGCTGACTTCAGTGTGATCTTCGATAACGGCGCCACGATCAGTGTTACCCCGCTGACCACTACTACATATTATGTAAGGGCCAACGACGACTGCGGCACGAGCGGTTCAGTTAGTGCACCAGTAACCGTGAAGGTTCTTTCTACCGATCCGACAGGCATCACCCTTTCGGCTGACGATATCTGTCCCACCACCTCTGTGGATCTGACCGTCACCGGCGGCACGCTGGGAACAGGTGGTGTATGGGAGTGGAGCCTGTTCGCCGACTTCAGTGTGATCTTCGATAACGGTGCTACGATCAGTGTTACCCCGCTGACCACTACGACCTACTATGTAAGGGCCAACGACGACTGTGGCACGAGCGGCTCAGTGAGTGCACCTGTTACCGTGAAGGTTCTCTCTACCGATCCGACAGGCATCACCCTTTCGGCTGATGATATCTGTCCCACCACCTCTGTGGATCTGACCGTCACCGGCGGCAGCCTGGGAACAGGTGGTGTATGGGAGTGGAGCCTGTTCGCTGACTTCAGTGTAATCTTCGATAACGGTGCCACGATCAGTGTTACCCCGCTGATTACTACGACCTACTATGTAAGGGCCAACGACGACTGTGGCACGAGCGGCTCGGTGAGTGCACCTGTTACCGTGAAGGTTCTCTCTACCGATCCGACAGGCATCACCCTTTCGGCTGATGATATCTGTCCCACCACCTCTGTGGATCTGACCGTCACCGGCGGCACGCTGGGAACAGGTGGTGTATGGGAGTGGAGCCTGTTCGCCGACTTCAGTGTGATCTTCGATAACGGCGCCACGATCAGTGTTACCCCGCTGACCACTACGACTTACTATGTAAGGGCCAACGACGACTGTGGCACGAGCGGCTCAGTGAGTGCACCAGTTACCGTGAAGGTTCTCTCTACCGATCCGACAGGCATCACCCTTTCGGCTGATGATATCTGTCCCACCACCTCTGTGGATCTGACCGTCACCGGCGGCACGCTGGGAACAGGTGGTGTATGGGAGTGGAGCCTGTTCGCTGACTTCAGTGTGATCTTCGATAACGGCGCCACGATCAGTGTTACCCCGCTGACCACTACGACCTACTATGTAAGGGCCAACGACGACTGTGGCACGAGCGGCTCAGTGAGTGCACCTGTTACCGTGAAGGTTCTCTCTACCGATCCGACAGGCATCACCCTTTCGACTGACGATATCTGTCCCACCACCTCTGTGGATCTGACCGTCACCGGCGGCAGGCTGGGAACAGGTGGTGTATGGGAGTGGAGCCTGTTCGCTGACTTCAGTGTAATCTTCGATAACGGTGCTACGATCAGTGTTACCCCGCTGACCACTACGACCTACTATGTAAGGGCCAACGACGACTGTGGCACGAGCGGCTCAGTGAGTGCACCAGTTACCGTGAAGGTTCTCTCTACCGATCCGACAGGCATCACCCTTTCGGCTGATGATATCTGTCCCACCACCTCTGTGGATCTGACCGTCACCGGCGGCACGCTGGGAACAGGTGGTGTATGGGAGTGGAGCCTGTTCGCTGACTTCAGTGTAATCTTCGATAACGGTGCTACGATCAGTGTTACCCCGCTGACCACTACGACCTATTATGTAAGGGCCAACGACGACTGTGGCACGAGCGGCTCAGTGAGTGCACCTGTTACCGTGAAGGTTCTCTCTACCGATCCGACAGGCATCACCCTTTCGGCTGACGATATCTGTCCCACCACCTCTGTGGATCTGACCGTCACCGGCGGCACGCTGGGAACAGGTGGTGTATGGGAGTGGAGCCTGTTCGCTGACTTCAGTGTGATCTTCGATAACGGTGCTACGATCAGTGTTACCCCGCTGACCACTACGACCTACTATGTAAGGGCCAACGACGACTGCGGCACGAGCGGCTCAGTGAGTGCACCTGTTACCGTGAAGGTTCTCTCTACCGATCCGACAGGCATCACCCTTTCGGCTGACGATATCTGTCCCACCACCTCTGTGGATCTGACCGTCACCGGCGGCACGCTGGGAACAGGTGGTGTATGGGAGTGGAGCCTGTTCGCTGACTTCAGTGTGATCTTCGATAACGGCGCTACGATCAGTGTTACCCCGCTGACCACTACGACCTACTATGTAAGGGCCAACGACGACTGTGGCACGAGCGGCTCAGTGAGTGCACCTGTTACCGTGAAGGTTCTCTCTACCGATCCGACAGGCATCACCCTTTCGACTGACGATATCTGTCCCACCACCTCTGTGGATCTGACCGTCACCGGCGGCACGCTGGGAACAGGTGGTGTATGGGAGTGGAGCCTGTTCGCCGACTTCAGTGTGATCTTCGATAACGGTGCCACGATCAGTGTTACCCCGCTGACCACTACTACATATTATGTAAGGGCCAACGACGACTGCGGCACGAGCGGCTCAGTGAGTGCACCTGTTACCGTGAAGGTTCTCTCTACCGATCCGACAGGCATCACCCTTTCGGCTGATGATATCTGTCCCACCACCTCTGTGGATCTGACCGTCACCGGCGGCACGCTGGGAACAGGTGGTGTATGGGAGTGGAGCCTGTTCGCTGACTTCAGTGTGATCTTCGATAACGGCGCCACGATCAGTGTTACCCCGCTGACCACTACGACCTACTATGTAAGGGCCAACGACGACTGTGGCACGAGCGGCTCAGTGAGTGCACCTGTTACCGTGAAGGTTCTCTCTACCGATCCGACAGGCATCACCCTTTCGGCTGATGATATCTGTCCCACCACCTCTGTGGATCTGACCGTCACCGGCGGCACGCTGGGAACAGGTGGTGTATGGGAGTGGAGCCTGTTCGCTGACTTCAGTGTGATCTTCGATAACGGTGCCACGATCAGTGTTACCCCGCTGACCACTACTACCTACTATGTAAGGGCCAACGACGACTGCGGCACGAGCGGCTCAGTGAGTGCACCAGTTACCGTGAAGGTTCTCTCTACCGATCCGACAGGCATCACCCTTTCGGCTGATGATATCTGTCCCACCACCTCTGTGGATCTGACCGTCACCGGCGGCACGCTGGGAACAGGTGGTGTATGGGAGTGGAGCCTGTTCGCTGACTTCAGTGTGATCTTCGATAACGGTGCTACGATCAGTGTTACCCCGCTGACCACTACGACCTACTATGTAAGGGCCAACGACGACTGTGGCACGAGCGGCTCAGTGAGTGCACCTGTTACCGTGAAGGTTCTCTCTACCGATCCGACAGGCATCACCCTTTCGACTGATGATATCTGTCCCACCACCTCTGTGGATCTGACCGTCACCGGCGGCACGCTGGGAACAGGTGGTGTATGGGAGTGGAGCCTGTTCGCCGACTTCAGTGTGATCTTCGATAACGGTGCCACGATCAGTGTTACCCCGCTGACCACTACGACCTACTATGTAAGGGCCAACGACGACTGCGGCACGAGCGGCTCAGTGAGTGCACCTGTTACCGTGAAGGTTCTCTCTACCGATCCGACAGGCATCACCCTTTCGGCTGATGATATCTGTCCCACCACCTCTGTGGATCTGACCGTCACCGGCGGCACGCTGGGAACAGGTGGTGTATGGGAGTGGAGCCTGTTCGCTGACTTCAGTGTGATCTTCGATAACGGCGCTACGATCAGTGTTACCCCGCTGACCACTACGACCTACTATGTAAGGGCCAACGACGACTGTGGCACGAGCGGCTCAGTGAGTGCACCTGTTACCGTGAAGGTTCTCTCTACCGATCCGACAGGCATCACCCTTTCGGCTGATGATATCTGTCCCACCACCTCTGTGGATCTGACCGTCACCGGCGGCACGCTGGGAACAGGTGGTGTATGGGAGTGGAGCCTGTTCGCCGACTTCAGTGTGATCTTCGATAACGGTGCTACGATCAGTGTTACCCCGCTGACCACTACGACCTATTATGTAAGGGCCAACGACGACTGTGGCACGAGCGGCTCAGTCAGTGCACCAGTTACCGTGAAGGTTCTCTCTACCGATCCGACAGGCATCACCCTTTCGGCTGATGATATCTGTCCCACCACCTCTGTGGATCTGACCGTCACCGGCGGCACGCTGGGAACAGGTGGTGTATGGGAGTGGAGCCTGTTCGCTGACTTCAGTGTGATCTTCGATAACGGTGCTACGATCAGTGTTACCCCGCTGACCACTACGACCTACTATGTAAGGGCCAACGACGACTGCGGCACAAGCGGCTCAGTGAGTGCACCTGTTACCGTGAAGGTTCTCTCTACCGATCCGACAGGCATCACCCTTTCGGCTGATGATATCTGTCCCACCACCTCTGTGGATCTGACCGTCACCGGCGGCACGCTGGGAACAGGTGGTGTATGGGAGTGGAGCCTGTTCGCTGACTTCAGTGTAATCTTCGATAACGGTGCTACGATCAGTGTTACCCCGCTGACCACTACGACCTACTATGTAAGGGCCAACGACGACTGTGGCACAAGCGGCTCAGTGAGTGCACCAGTTACCGTGAAGGTTCTCTCTACCGATCCGACAGGCATCACCCTTTCGGCTGATGATATCTGTCCCACCACCTCTGTGGATCTGACCGTCACCGGCGGCACGCTGGGAACAGGTGGTGTATGGGAGTGGAGCCTGTTCGCTGACTTCAGTGTGATCTTCGATAACGGCGCTACGATCAGTGTTACCCCGCTGACCACTACTACCTATTATGTAAGGGCCAACGACGACTGTGGCACAAGCGGCTCTGTCAGTGCACCAGTTACTGTGAAGGTTCTCTCGATTGTTCCAACAGCTATCGATGTAAGCAATGACAATACTTGTTCAAACATTTCTAAAGACCTGAGCATTGTGGGCGGTGTTCTGGGAACGGGAGCCACATGGGAATGGTATGTAGATGAAGCACTAAGCATTTCTGCTGGTAGCGGTGCTTCCATTGTCGTTAATCCCTTATTAACACAAACATACTATGTGAGGGGAGAGGGTGATTGCAATGATTCAGATACAATTTCGACAATTGTCACAGTTTCAATAGAGTCTGTGGAAGCAGACTCAATCATAGTGACCAATGACAGCACCTGTGAGGTGGATACGAAAACACTGAGTGTGGCTGGAGGCATTCTTGGAACAGGTGCACAATGGCAATGGTACTCAGGTGATGCATTATCTATTCCGGAAGGCAGTGGAGCTAGCATTGATGTGAACCCCGCAGTAAGCACTACATATTATGTTCGCGCAGAAGGTGGATGCAACAATACACCCGAGGTAAGTACACTTGTTACAGTTCTGGCTTCATCTACAGATCCAGGTGGAATTGACCTGACCAATGACAATTCTTGTCAGGGTGATGTGAAAACCCTAGCCATAAATGGCGGCAGTCTTGGAGAAGGAGCTGATTGGTTCTGGTATTCTGATACTGCCTTGACTGTCCTGGAAGGCACTGGGATTTCCATTGAAGTGGACCCGGATACAAGTACCACCTATTATGTCAGGTCTGAAGGAACATGTAATTCTACTGATACGGTTGCTCAACTGGTTCGGGTGAAGACAACATCTATTGCACCCGATGAAGCCATGGTGGATATATCCGGATATTGTGAAGGTGAGGTAGATACCATCTCCCTGTCCTACAGTGGAGGTTATTTCGGTACCGGAGCTGCAGCGTATTGGTATAAGGACTCATTATTCTCAGATCCTGCTATTGGAGTTGGTAATGACTTTTCCATACCTGCTCCAGATGAGACGACAACTTATTTTGTCAGGATAGAGGGTGATTGCAACAATACACATGCAGTCGGTATAGAGGTACTTGTCTATGAAGCCGCCATGCCGCAAATAATTGGCGAAGCAGTGTTATGTGTACCTGTTGATGAGGTATATACTGTGACAGGATTAAGCGGCTCTTCATTCTTATGGAGTGTAAGCGGTGGTACAATTTTAGGTGATAGCACCGGTGACGTGATCACAGTGGACTGGACGGAAGAGGGTGCTGGTTTGGTAAGTGTGACAGAGACATCCCAGGATGGATGTATGGCTTCCATCGACACATCAGTTGTAAAATATGCTGCACCTGTTGCAACTGAGATACAAAGTGATCTGGATATAGTCTGCAGGGATGAATCAGGGGTTTCCTATTACATTGAAGGACTTGATAATTCTACTTTCCAGTGGACCGTAGAGCAGGGTACTGTTGTTGGTGAATATGGAGATTCAATAGTAGTGGATTGGTCAGTTATGCCTGGAGATTACCTTATCTCGGTAATTGAGCTTACAGAGAATGGTTGTTCGGGTGATACCCTCAGCAGAATGGTCCAGGTGGTTGGTCCCGAGCTTGATCTGGGTGGTGATTCATATATCTGTGAAGGCGATCTGTATACCATTGACCTTGCGGGTGAGTACTTTGCCTACCTATGGAATGATGGAAGCACCGGTTCAGGATACAGTACCGAAACTGAGGGCTGGATTAGTCTTAGGGTGGAAGACGAGTTTGCATGCAGTGCAGCTGATAGTTTCTATCTTTCTGTCCATCCTTTACCAGTTGTAGAACTGGGAAGCGACACCACACTTTGTGGTGATGCCGGACTGGTTCTTGATGCAGGATCTGATGGTATTGTATATGAGTGGTCAACTGGTGATAATGCTCAGGAAATTACAATATTCCATGGTGAAAGACAGGAGATCAGTGTAATCGTAGAGGATGAATATGGCTGCATCTCCATGGATACAATTGTGGTGGATGAATGTGATGTCGAGTTCTATTTTAGGGATATACCTACAGCCATTACTCCCAATGGAGACGGAACCAATGACCTCTGGAATATTTCCAAACTGGCAGGATATATAGGGGCTGAGGTTGAAATATATAGCCGTTGGGGAACATTGATTTGGAAATCTGAACCCGGTTATTCAGAGCCATGGGATGGAAGGGATATGAATGGGAATGAAGTGCCCATGGATTCGTATCATTTTGTGATCGATTTGAACACAGGAAGTAAAGACAGGGTAACAGGAATTATCACAGTAATCAAGTAGACATGCTTGTACTAACGAGAAAATTATTATTTATCGCAATATTGATGGGGGCCCTTTCATTGGAAGGGTACAGTCAGCAGGTACCTCTCTATAGTCAGTACATGTTGAACGGCTTTCTTTTGAATCCAGCTGCTGCCGGTTCGGAGGGTTATACGGCCATAAATTTAACTGCCAGGGAGCAGTGGGTTGGGTTCGCTGAATCGCCTGGGACTTATGCCCTGAGCTTTCAGACCAGGATTGCGAAAAAGAGCTACATTTCCAGGGGGTCTTCAGTAAGGATGCGCCAGAAAAGAGGATCCAGCGGCGGAAAAGTAGGTGTGGGTGGCTATGTTTTCAACGATCAAAATGGCGCAGTTTCACGCACAGGAATTAAAGCCACCTATGCATATCACATCCCATTCCGCCAATCACAACTATCCTTTGGACTTTCCGTGGTTGGTTACCAGTTCAGGCTAGATGATGACCTTATCACCCTGGAGAATCCCGGCGATGACCTTTGGATGGGGGCCAATAAATCTGTATTTATTCCTGATGCGGATGTGGGTGTCTTCTATTCTGCCAGGAATTATTGGGCAGGTTTTTCGATCGACCAGCTGCTGGAATCTACACTGAAGATCGGGGACTCAGGGTATGACCGGTATAAAATGGAACGTAACTATTACCTGATGGGTGGTTATGATTTTGAAGTTCGACGCGACATCATTCTTTCCCCGTCAACATTGATCAAGTTTGCGGAGAATGGAAAAATTCAGGCTGATATCAATGGGAAGTTTTACTACCAGCAATCATATTGGGCAGGACTTGGTTACCGGACCGGCCATGCGATCATTGTAATGGCAGGAATAAGCATTGACAAGCTGGTGTTTGGATATGCTTTTGACATTGGACTCAATAGCATCATGAAGCATAGCTATGGTACTCATGAATTTACTTTTATTGCCAAATTTGGTGACAATGCCCGCCGTTACCGATGGTTAAACAGGTTCTGATTTCCTGTTTAATATTTTCCTGCTGATTTCATTGTTTTACTCAGAATATCAGGCTAACTTAACCTAAGTTTTGTTAAGAGTATTTTGATTTAGAGACTTGTAAAAATGTAGTTTTTTACTAAAATAGAGCTTCAGGAAATTGATTATGTGTAGACATCAGTATACTCTGTTCGGGAGTAGCTTCTTAAAATGTTATTTGATTCAGTAGTTATTTTGAGCGGAGTATTTCAATATAAAGAACCTATTAGAAGACGAAGGCGTTTAGCCTTTTCCTGTGGAAGATCCATATCTGGGATGGTTCAAAAAGGGATTGCCAGTGTGTCAAGACGGTATTCATTGGTGATTATCCTGATATTTAGTGCCTATATAGGAGCTCTCGCTCAAACAGCCGGTGATTACCGCTCTGCGGGTAGCGGTGACTTTGATCAAGCAGGGACATGGGAAACCTATAACGGAAGCTCCTGGGTTGCGGCCTTAGCACCTCCTGATGAAAATGACGGTACAGTAACTATCCAGTTTGGTCATACGGTTATTGTAGATGCGGACCATACCATTAGTAGCCTGGAGGTTGAAGGTGAACTTTATTTTGAAACCCTTGTGGAGTTTGCTGTTACCGGGAATATTGAGGTCGCCTCGGGTGGAGAGATTGATGTTCAGGCCTTTGGGATGCCGGTTATTTCGGTTCAAGGTAACCTCGTCAATGATGGTTCGATAGATTTTCAGATGGCTTATGTAGTTGTGGCGGGTAATTTTACCTCTACAGGCACTACTGAAATGAAAGCTGCCAATAATTTGGGAAGTATAGTAGTAGGAGGGGATGTTAGCGGTAATTTTGACTTCAATAATAATGCCGAGACTCATTTGATTGCTGTTAATCCGAATGCTACAGTAGATATTAATCCAACGGACAGCTATAGCACGGATATTTCAGATCTCCCTTTTTGGGTTCAGCTTTTTATAATCTTTATCTTTCCAGAGGTCAATGAAACCATTAATGAGACCATTTACGGTAGTCCAAATCCCTGTGCCTATACAATTGAAGGCCCAGTGAATACTGTAAGTTGTTCAGGTTCAACAGTATATTTTGAAATCTCTTCCACGACGGCCAGCAGTCCAAGCTACCAGTGGGAAGTTAATGATGGTTCCGGGTGGTCGGATGTTAGCAATGGACCGCTCTACGCTGGAGCAGGGACAGCCACACTTACGATTTCCTCTGCAGGAATTTCCATGGATGGTTACATTTTCCGATGTGAGCTGGGAGATCCTACCCTTGACCCTTTCCCTTGCGTAAAGAAGAGTTTTTCTGCAACATTAACAGTTTTACCTGATGCTGCACCTTCTGCACCTTCAACAACAGGCGTTACCGATTGTTTGAATACTTCTGTTACCCTGATGGCCAGTGGAGCCGGTGCTGATGAAGACTATTTCTGGTATGACGCCCCGGCAGGAGGGTCCTGGCTTCAATTCACGGGTTCAAGTTATACAACACCGGTCTTAGCCTCCACGACGACTTATTATGCTTCCGTATACAATACAATAAGTGGATGTGAGAGTGAAAGGACTTCAGTTACGGCAACATTGGTTCCTCCAAATACAGCAGGAGCCCCTTCTTCTACCCCGACCTTGTGTATCAACACCGTGCTGACTGCTATTACCCATGCCACGACAAATGCCACAGGCATCGGCGTAGCGACGGGCTTACCTGCAGGCGTAACAGCCAACTGGGCCGGTGATGTGATCACCATCAGCGGTACACCGACAGCCTCCGGCCCGTTTAACTACAGTATCCCATTGACAGGCGGCTGTGGCAATGTAAGTGCCACAGGCACGATCAACGTCACTCCTGATATGACTGCAGGGCCTGCTTCCTCGAGTCCGACCCCGTGTATCAACACCGTGATGACCAATATCACCCATGCCACTACCCTGGCCACAGGCATAGGCGTAGCGACGGGCTTACCCGCAGGTGTGACAGCGTCCTGGGCCGGTGATGTGATCACCATCAGCGGTACACCGACAGCCTCAGGCCCGTTTAACTACAGTATCCCATTGACAGGCGGCTGTGGCAATGTAAGTGCCACAGGCACGATCAACGTCACTCCTGATATGACTGCAGGGCCTGCTTCCTCGAGTCCGACCCCGTGTATCAACACCGTGATGACCAATATCACCCATGCCACTACCCTGGCCACAGGCATAGGCGTAGCGACGGGCTTACCCGCAGGTGTGACAGCGTCCTGGGCCGGTGATGTGATCACCATCAGCGGTACGCCGACTGCCTCCGGCCCGTTTAACTACAGTATCCCATTGACAGGCGGCTGTGGCAATGTAAGTGCCACAGGCACGATCAACGTCACTCCTGATATGACTGCAGGGCCTGCTTCCTCGAGTCCGACCCCGTGTATCAACACCGTGATGACCAATATCACCCATGCCACTACCCTGGCCACAGGCATAGGCGTAGCGACGGGCTTACCCGCAGGTGTGACAGCGTCCTGGGCCGGTGATGTGATCACCATCAGCGGTACGCCGACTGCATCCGGCCCGTTTAACTACAGTATCCCATTGACAGGCGGCTGTGGCAATGTAAGTGCCACAGGCACGATCAATGTCACTCCTGATATGACTGCAGGGCCTGCTTCCTCGAGCCCGACCCCGTGTATCAACACCGTGATGACCAATATCACCCATGCCACTACCCTGGCCACAGGCATAGGCGTAGCGACGGGCTTACCCGCAGGTGTGACAGCCTCCTGGGCCGGCGATGTGATCACCATCAGCGGTACGCCGACAGCCTCAGGCCCGTTTAACTACAGTATCCCATTGACAGGCGGCTGTGGCAATGTAAGTGCCACAGGCACGATCAACGTCACTCCTGATATGACTGCAGGGCCTGCTTCCTCGAGCCCGACCCCGTGTATCAACACCGTGATGACCAATATCACCCATGCCACTACCCTGGCCACAGGCATAGGCGTAGCGACGGGCTTACCCGCAGGTGTGACAGCGTCCTGGGCCGGTGATGTGATCACCATCAGCGGTACGCCGACAGCCTCAGGCCCGTTTAACTACAGTATCCCATTGACAGGCGGCTGTGGCAATGTAAGTGCCACAGGCACGATCAACGTCACTCCTGATATGACTGCAGGGCCTGCTTCCTCGAGTCCGACCCCGTGTATCAACACCGTGATGACCAATATCACCCATGCCACTACCCTGGCCACCGGCATAGGAGTAGCGACGGGCTTACCCGCAGGTGTGACAGCGTCCTGGGCCGGTGATGTGATCACCATCAGCGGTACACCGACAGCCTCAGGCCCGTTTAACTACAGTATCCCATTGACAGGCGGCTGTGGCAATGTAAGTGCCACAGGCACGATCAACGTCACTCCTGATATGACTGCAGGGCCTGCTTCCTCGAGCCCGACCCCGTGTATCAACACCGTGATGACCAATATCACCCATGCCACTACCCTGGCCACAGGCATAGGCGTAGCGACGGGCTTACCCGCAGGTGTGACAGCGTCCTGGGACGGTGATGTGATCACCATCAGCGGTACACCGACAGCCTCAGGCCCGTTTAACTACAGTATCCCATTGACAGGCGGCTGTGGCAATGTAAGTGCCACAGGCACGATCAACGTCACTCCTGATATGACTGCAGGGCCTGCTTCCTCGAGCCCGACCCCGTGTATCAACACCGTGATGACCAATATCACCCATGCCACTACCCTGGCCACCGGCATAGGCGTAGCGACGGGCTTACCCGCAGGTGTGACAGCGTCCTGGGCCGGTGATGTGATCACCATCAGCGGTACGCCGACTGCATCCGGCCCGTTTAACTACAGTATCCCATTGACAGGCGGCTGTGGCAATGTAAGTGCCACAGGCACGATCAACGTCACTCCTGATATGACTGCAGGGCCTGCTTCCTCGAGCCCGACCCCGTGTATCAACACCGTGATGACCAATATCACCCATGCCACTACCCTGGCCACAGGCATAGGCGTAGCGACGGGCTTACCCGCAGGTGTGACAGCGTCCTGGGCCGGTGATGTGATCACCATCAGCGGTACACCGACAGCCTCAGGCCCGTTTAACTACAGTATCCCATTGACAGGCGGCTGTGGCAATGTAAGTGCCACAGGCACGATCAACGTCACTCCTGATATGACTGCAGGGCCTGCTTCCTCGAGCCCGACCCCGTGTATCAACACCGTGATGACCAATATCACCCATGCCACTACCCTGGCCACAGGCATAGGCGTAGCGACGGGCTTACCCGCAGGTGTGACAGCGTCCTGGGCCGGTGATGTGATCACCATCAGCGGTACACCGACAGCCTCAGGCCCGTTTAACTACAGTATCCCATTGACAGGCGGCTGTGGCAATGTAAGTGCCACAGGCACGATCAACGTCACTCCTGATATGACTGCAGGGCCTGCTTCCTCGAGCCCGACCCCGTGTATCAACACCGTGATGACCAATATCACCCATGCCACTACCCTGGCCACAGGCATAGGCGTAGCGACGGGCTTACCCGCAGGTGTGACAGCGTCCTGGGCCGGTGATGTGATCACCATCAGCGGTACGCCGACTGCATCCGGCCCGTTTAACTACAGTATCCCATTGACAGGCGGCTGTGGCAATGTAAGTGCCACAGGCACGATCAACGTCACTCCTGATATGACTGCAGGGCCTGCTTCCTCGAGTCCGACCCCGTGTATCAACACCGTGATGACCAATATCACCCATGCCACTACCCTGGCCACAGGCATAGGCGTAGCGACGGGCTTACCCGCAGGTGTGACAGCGTCCTGGGCCGGTGATGTGATCACCATCAGCGGTACACCGACAGCCTCCGGCCCGTTTAACTACAGTATCCCATTGACAGGCGGCTGTGGCAATGTAAGTGCCACAGGCACGATCAACGTCACTCCTGATATGACTGCAGGGCCTGCTTCCTCGAGCCCGACCCCGTGTATCAACACCGTGATGACCAATATCACCCATGCCACTACCCTGGCCACAGGCATAGGCGTAGCGACGGGCTTACCCGCAGGTGTGACAGCGTCCTGGGCCGGTGATGTGATCACCATCAGCGGTACGCCGACAGCCTCAGGCCCGTTTAACTACAGTATCCCATTGACAGGCGGCTGTGGCAATGTAAGTGCCACAGGCACGATCAACGTCACTCCTGATATGACTGCAGGGCCTGCTTCCTCGAGTCCGACCCCGTGTATCAACACCGTGATGACCAATATCACCCATGCCACTACCCTGGCCACAGGCATAGGCGTAGCGACGGGCTTACCCGCAGGTGTGACAGCGTCCTGGGCCGGTGATGTGATCACCATCAGCGGTACGCCGACAGCCTCCGGCCCGTTTAACTACAGTATCCCATTGACAGGCGGCTGTGGCAATGTAAGTGCCACAGGCACGATCAACGTCACTCCTGATATGACTGCAGGGCCTGCTTCCTCGAGTCCGACCCCGTGTATCAACACCGTGATGACCAATATCACCCATGCCACTACCCTGGCCACAGGCATAGGCGTAGCGACGGGCTTACCCGCAGGTGTGACAGCGTCCTGGGCCGGTGATGTGATCACCATCAGCGGTACACCGACAGCCTCAGGCCCGTTTAACTACAGTATCCCATTGACAGGCGGCTGTGGCAATGTAAGTGCCACAGGCACGATCAACGTCACTCCTGATATGACTGCAGGGCCTGCTTCCTCGAGCCCGACCCCGTGTATCAACACCGTGATGACCAATATCACCCATGCCACTACCCTGGCCACAGGCATAGGCGTAGCGACGGGCTTACCCGCAGGTGTGACAGCGTCCTGGGCCGGTGATGTGATCACCATCAGCGGTACACCGACAGCCTCAGGCCCGTTTAACTACAGTATCCCATTGACAGGCGGCTGTGGCAATGTAAGTGCCACAGGCACGATCAACGTCACTCCTGATATGACTGCAGGGCCTGCTTCCTCGAGTCCGACCCCGTGTATCAACACCGTGATGACCAATATCACCCATGCCACTACCCTGGCCACAGGCATAGGCGTAGCGACGGGCTTACCCGCAGGTGTGACAGCGTCCTGGGCCGGTGATGTGATCACCATCAGCGGTACGCCGACTGCATCCGGCCCGTTTAACTACAGTATCCCATTGACAGGCGGCTGTGGCAATGTAAGTGCCACAGGCACGATCAATGTCACTCCTGATATGACTGCAGGGCCTGCTTCCTCGAGCCCGACCCCGTGTATCAACACCGTGATGACCAATATCACCCATGCCACTACCCTGGCCACAGGCATAGGCGTAGCGACGGGCTTACCCGCAGGTGTGACAGCGTCCTGGGCCGGTGATGTGATCACCATCAGCGGTACGCCGACTGCATCCGGCACGTTTAATTACAGTATCCCATTGACAGGCGGCTGTGGCAATGTAAGTGCCACAGGAACGATTGTAATAGAGGATCTTCTCCCGCCAATAATTAGCTGTCCCGCAGATCGCAATGAAGAGGTTGATTTAAGCGGCAACTTCATGATACCTGATTATAGGGGATTGGTTATTGTAAGTGACAATTGCGATCCTGCACCAACCCTCTCCCAGGATCCTTTGAGCGGAACCGTAATTGGTGTCGCGGGTACAGTGGAGACCATTACGATAACAGCGCTTGATGGAAGTGGAAACAGCTCACAATGTACATTTGATATTACACTCATTGATCCCGTTGTTTTATCAATAAGTTGTCCGGGAGACAGAAATGAATATCTGGATACGGATTGTGAATTCGCTCTTCCAGATTACAGGAGTTTGGCCACAGTCACAGGAGAGACGAGTGTAACTCAGCTTCCGGTAATCGGTACCATAATTTCAGGAAATGGTACACAAACCATTTCCCTGACAGCTCATGATGGAGTGGGAAATACCGAATCCTGTACCTTCAATGTTTCCCTACTTGATAGTATAGATCCGGTTGCCATCTGTCAGGACATCACTGTTTCCCTGGATGCTTCTGGAAATGCAAGCATTGACAGCAGCGATGTGGATGGAGGCAGTAGCGATAATTGCAGCATTGCAACGATGACGCTAGATACCAATAACTTTACCTGTGCGGATCTGGGGGTCAATACGGTAAGCATGACTGTTGGGGATGGAAGTGGCAATGTAAGCTTATGTACGGCCATAGTAACTGTGATAGATGAAATTGATCCGCAGGTTATCTGTCCCGGGGATACCACGGTAACAGCTTCTCCCGGCGATTGTCGTGTGGCTGTGGATGACATATCCGTGGTTTCCCAGGTTGATAATTGCAATGTAAACCAGGTAGGCTTCAGACTTGAAGGAGCAACATCCGGGACAGGTTTGAACGATGCCAGTGGAACAGTATTCAACAATGGGACCACTACAGTTTGGTACAGAATTATTGATGCTGGTGGTAATGAAGATTCATGCTCTTTTGAAGTATTGGTTCTGACAACTTTGATACCTCCCGACAGCGCTTATTCTGATCGTGAAAGCATCTGTCCAGGCGATGGGACCATCACCCTGAGTTATAGTGGGGGAGACCCGGTATCCAGTGTTACGGCAGTCTGGTATTCGGATGCTTCCTTTACGACGATTGTGGGCTCTGGTAACAATCTGATGATTGAGGCACCCTTAGCATCAATCACGTATTATGTAAGATTCGAATCTGAATGCGATACGACATCTGCAGCTTCGGTGACTGTCTCAGTGAACGAAGTGCCAGTGCCTGTCTTTGTGGAGCCAACGGAAGAACCCTGCGTCAATGGTCCTCTGTATAGGTATGTTGCAGGTGGACAGGCAGGTTCTCAATTTGCATGGAACATATCAAATGGGACGATTGTTACCAACAAAAACGATACAATATTTGTTGATTGGGGTTTGGATGTTACTACCGGGATACTGGAACTGACCGAAACCTCGGTTATAGGTTGTGTATCTGATCCGGTCACTCTGACTGTTCATATTGGAGGACCTTCCCTGGACCTTGGCGGAGATGCTATTTACTGTGCAGGAGAGTCCGTTACGATAAGCCCTGAAGGAGAATTCACCTCCTTCCTGTGGCATGACGGAAGTACCGGCCCTCAATATACTGCTGACCAGGAAGGGTGGATTGGTCTGGAAGTCATGGATTCGAATGGTTGTACAGCTCAAGATAGCCTGTACGTTTCAGAAGTTGATCTGCCTTTTGTTGACCTGGGGCCGGATACCATTGTTTGCTCTGATGCGGGGATCATCCTGGATGCAGGTGATGAAGGGGATCAGTACCTGTGGTCCACAGGGGAAACGAGTCAGCAGATTATTGTATTCAATGAAGGAACCCGGGAAATATGGGTTGAAGTTCACAACAGTTTTGGCTGCGCTGGAAGTGATACGATTCAGGTCAATGCGTGTGACCTGAGTCATATCATTGATCTGCCTACAGGAATCACCCCCAATGATGATGGTGTGAATGATGTATGGAACATTGGTGCTCTTAGCGGGTTTGAAGATGCAGTAGTGGATATATATGATCAGTGGGGAACACTGATCTGGAGATCGGCTCCTGGTTATCCGGTGCCATGGGATGGGCGCAATATGAATGAGAAGCCTGTTCCGGTCGATTCATACCATTTTGTCATTCATTTTAATGATGGTAGCGAAGATAGGTATGTGGGTTATATAACAGTGATCAGATAGCAAATGAAAAGGTTGGTATATATAGCACTGTTCTTAAGCGGGTTTTTACTGGAGGGTTTCTCCCAGCAAACCCCCGTTTACAGCCAGTATATGCTCAATGGCTTCTTGTTGAATCCGGCCATAGCAGGAGCGGAAGGCTATTCAGCCATCAATCTCACTGCCAGGGAGCAGTGGGTAGGATTTCAGGATGGTCCTGGTACTTATGCCTTAAGTTTCCAGACCAGGCTCATGCGCGAAAGCCATATTTCCAGAACCAAAACGGTAAAGCGCCGCAAAAAATCCCCATTCAGTGGTGGAAATGTTGGCCTGGGAGGGTATATTTTCAATCACCGGAACGGAGCTGTGGACCGCACCGGTGTAAGGATTACATATGCCTATCACCTGGAACTGGATGAGTCCCAGCTCTCTTTTGGCCTTTCCATGGTAGGGTACCAGTACAGGATTGATAAAGAAAGGATCGAACTTGAATTCCCCAATGATGAGCTGTTCAACAGTCTCGACCAATCCGTGTTTATTCCAGATGCTGATGTGGGCATATATTATACCTCGGCTACTATCTGGGCAGGCTTTTCTGTGGATCAGTTGTTAGAGTCATCCCTTAAGTTTGGCGGGGACGGGTATGACAAGCTTACCATGTACCGGAACTACCACCTGATGGGTGGGTACGACTTTTTAATCAATAAGGAATTTACATTGTCACCTTCCACCCATTTAAAAATTGCTGAAAATGGAAAAGTCCAGGCCGATATCAGCGCCAGGTTATATTACAAGCAGATGTTCTGGGGAGGCATTACTTACAGGACAGGCCATTCATTAGTAATAGGAGGAGGCCTGAGCGTGGATCGTCTTGTATTTGGTTATGCTTTCGACATCGGTTTGAACAGCATCATGAAAAGCAGTTACGGTACACACGAGTTTACCTTCATTGCCAAACTTGGGGACCATACACGAAGACATCGATGGTTGACCAGGTATTAAGCGATTCAGTTCACCGATAAAACAGGTCTGTTAACCGATTTCCTTTTTCAATATTGTTTTTCCGGTTTTACATTTGATAAAATTAATCATGTAAGAAGATGGAAAGGCAAACGCAAAATTTCAAAAGGTCGGGGAGAGCCCACCTCTTACTGGGAATCGTACTGATGTTCCTTGGATTGTTTCTGATCGCAGACCTGGCAGATATTGTTCCGTGGAGATTAAGGGACTTTGTATTCACCTGGCAGGCTTTGCTGATTTTTCTGGGTCTGGTTTTTATTTCCAACAAAGAAAACAAAGGAACCGGGGTGATTTTGATTGCCATTGGAAGCTTTTTCCTTCTACCCAGGGTACTGGACCTACCCTACTACTGGCGCTCACTATTCTGGCCCAGCATGCTGATTATTCTCGGGCTGGTGGTTATTTTCGGAGCCAGGCGGCACGGAAGCAATGGAACCTATTTCGGGCACAAAAAAAAAGCATCGGGTGAGGATGTCCTCGACGACGTAGCTGTATTCGGAGGAGGTGACAGGATTGTTCATTCGCAGAATTTCCAGGGAGGCAAGATTACCAACATTTTCGGTGGATCCAAGTATGACATGAGCAGGGCAAGGCTGGCACAGGGCAGGCAGTACCTTGAGGTTATCATGATTTTCGGAGGTTCCAAGTTCATTATACCTGATGGTTGGGATGTAAAGATTGAACTGACCTCTGTATTTGGAGGATTCTCAGACAAGAGATCCAGGTCGGTGATCGAGAAGGAAACGGACAGATCACTGGTTATTACTGGAGTAACCCTTTTCGGAGGGGGGGAAATCGTAAACTTCCTGTAAGAATGAGTCATCCCTTTACCGGTAAGAGGAGATCTATTCTGATCTATTCCATTGTATGGCTTTTCATAGCAGCCGTGCAAGGAGTCATTTACTGGTATTTCCAAAAGTTTTCCCTGTCGGTGGTCATTGTCGATCCATTGATTTCAAATATTCTTTTTGGAATTCTGGGACTTTTGGCCTGGTATCCCACGCGGTATATCCCCTTTCAAAAGAATACGCCTGTATACTCACTTTCTGCACACGTGGTGGCTGGACTGTTGGTCTTATTTACCTGGTTGATGCTGAGTGTAGGAATTCTGAACTGGTTATTCACCTGAATGAGGACTATACTTCTTACTTGAACAAATCGTTGGTCTTCAGGGGGATGCTCGGAGCTTTGGTCTACCTTGTCCTTGTGCTGGTCTATTACCTGGCTTCATCTGCCCAGAAATTACAGGAGCGTGCCAGACAGGAGGAGCAGCTTAAAAACCTGGTGAGAGACACTGAGCTTAACATGCTCAAATCCCAGATTAATCCTCATTTCCTTTTCAATTCCCTTAATTCCATTTCATCACTGACCATGTCAAGCCCCGATGAAGCCAGGGATATGATCATCAGGCTCTCTGACTTCCTGAGATACTCCTTGAAGCACAGGGAGAATGAGTACGTGCCGCTCAAGGAAGAGATTGGCCGGATGAAAGATTACCTGGCCATTGAACAGATCAGGTTTGGAGACAAACTTCGCTATGAAATCAGTATTGATGATGCGTGCGAGACTTTCCCTGTACCTACCATGATTTTTCAACCCCTGTTTGAGAATGCCATCAAGCATAGTGTGTATGAGAGTACAGAGCCGGTTACCATACGGTTTGATTGTTTCCCGGAGAAAGATGTGATGAAAACTGTTGTGAGCAATGATTACGATCCTTCCATTCCCAGCAGACGAGGGACGGGTGTCGGGCTCCAGAATGTGAAGCAGCGAATTGACCTGGATTATAAAGGTCAGGGTGCCGTGCACTGGAAGGGAACGGGCGATAAGTTCGAAGTAACTATTTTATTTCCACGTATATTTACAAAACGATGAACACCATTCGTACCATTATTGTCGAGGATGAAAAGCCTGCCAGGGACCTTTTAAAGGCCTACCTGGCTGACTCTGAAAACCTTGTACTGCTTGGAGAGTATGACAATGGATTTGATGGCTTGAAAGCGATTAACGAAGCAAAACCCGATGTCATCTTTCTGGATGTTCAGATGCCAAAACTGACGGGATTTGAATTACTTGAGGTCCTGGATCATCAACCCGAGGTGATTTTTACAACTGCCTATGACCAGTATGCCATCCAGGCGTTTGAGCAGAACGCGGTGGACTACCTGCTAAAACCGTTTTCCAAAGAGAGATTTAGGGAAGCCGTGTCTAAACTAAAATTCCGACTTGAGAATAAGAAGGAGTCACCAGATAAAAAATCCGGCATTGAGAAGATTAAGATGCACCTGGCTGAAGGAGATGAAAAGCTTCACCGGGTGGTCATCAAAAAAACAGGGAAGATCCACGTGATCTCCACCAATGACATCAATTACCTGGAGGCACAGGATGACTATGTAATGATCTATACCAATGAAGGTAAGTATCTGAAGCAGCAGACCATGATATACTTTGAAAACCATCTGGATCCGGGGCAATTTGTAAGGGTGCACCGCTCTTACATCGCCAATATTACATGCATTGAGCGCATTGAGCCCTATGAAAAGACCAATTTCATTTTGATTCTCAAAGACGGGAACAAAGTACCTGTGAGCAGGAGCGGGATGCAGGTGTTGAAGAATAATCTTGATTTTTAAATGAAAGGCCAATAATACATGGGTTTGCAAATCGATGAGAAAAACATTGATAAGTTCATTGTGGTGGGGGACCGGGTACTGATCAAACCGAAGAATCAGCAGGACAGGACCAAATCGGGGCTCTACCTGCCACCGGGAGTCCAGGAGAAAGAGAAGATACACAGTGGTTATGTATTAAAAGTAGGTCCGGGGTATCCCATCCCGGCCATCCAGGATGCAGATGAACCCTGGAAAGACCAGAGTGACGGGGTAAAATATGTTCCACTTCAACCCAAGGAGGGGGATCTGGCTGTCTATCTTCAGAAGAGCGGATATGAGATCGAGTTTAACAACGAGAAGTATGTGATCATTCCTCACGCTGCCATCCTTATGCTGATCAGGGATGAGGATTTGTTTAAATAGCACATTTTGTGGGTGTTAGTAGTTCGCTTTGCGAACGATAGTATGCGCGATGCGCTCGCAGATCGTTGATAATCTACGCAATGCTTTTTCAAATCTTTACTGATGGCATCTGACAGAGGCGATTCCTGCACCAGGAACTCAAATTGCTTCGGGTTATCTCGGACCGGGACACCACATTCACAGCGGTACACACCACACATACTGGATATGGTTACATTCGAATATGGATTTATTTAGAACAAATATACATTAATGCCAATGACCCCTTTCAGGAATGGGGAAATAAAGTTTATTGTATCTTTGCATCACAGAACGTATATTTTTTTGCCTTACAGCTGTGAAATGAATAACAATAGTTTGAATTTTCCATGGGAATGAAGATTGAAGATATCGCTGAAATATTACAGGCCAAGGTCTTAACTCCTGGTCTTGATGTAAGCCGGGAGGTACAGCATGCTTTCTCTTCCGATCTGATGAGCGATGTGCTGACAGGGGATTACTTCAAGACTGTATTGGTAACCGGGCTCTCAAATCTTCAGGCGATCCGGACTGCCGAAATGTCCGAAATAAGGGAAGTAATCATTGCCAGGGACAAGGAAGTGAGCCAGGAGATGATCGATCTGGCCAATGAAACGGATATTGTTTTAATCAGAAGCAGTTATTCACTTTTCAGAATATCCGGGATTCTGTATGAAGCAGGAATTGAGCCGGTTTTCTGATGGTACTGAATTATCATATCGACGGTGGTGATTTCGTCAATGCAGGGAAAGCATCAAGTGCTGTGAAGGGTGTGCTGAAACAGTTGGATATACCTGTCCAGCGGATCAAAAGAGTGGTGATCGCTTTATATGAGACCGAAGTGAATGTAGCAGCCCATGCCAGCAAGGGGGATATCGAAGTTGTTATTGAATCGGACAGGATCACCCTTATTGTCAAAGATTCAGGTCCGGGAATCCCCAATATTGAAAAAGCCATGGAGGTGGGTTTCAGCACAGCTTCAAAAGAGGTAAGGGAAATGGGTTTTGGTGCGGGGATGGGACTCCCCAATATCCGGAAAAACAGCGACGACCTGCATATAGAGAGCATTCCCGGGGAGGGAACAGTGGTCACCATAAGCAATGATCTAAGAGATTGAGCCATCCTGATTCACATAAGGGATTTCATCATGCTTTAAAAGTAGTGGATGAATTGTGCATTGGTTGTACACACTGCATGACAGTCTGCCCCACTGAAGCCATTCGTGTGAGGGACGGGAAGGCTGTCATCATGGAGGAGCGTTGTGTGGATTGCGGTAATTGCTGCAAGGCTTGTCCGGTTTCTGCCATCCTGATTGAACAGGATGATTTCCAGGAGATATTCAACTATCAGGTGCGCATCGCACTGGTTCCTTCCGTGCTCATTGGGCAGTTTCCATCCCATATTGGTGCCGGTGAAATATTCGGGGGATTGAAGCAACTGGGATTTACACATATTGTTGAGATTGAAAGCGTTGTGGATCTGGTGCAGGAAGGGTATGATGAATATACCGGACTGGCCGGGGTGAAAAAGCCAGCCATTTCCACCTTTTGTCCCGCCATCGTCCGGCTCATGCAGATCAGGTTCCCTTCACTGGTGGATCACCTGGTAAGGGTAAAACCACCTTCCGATATTGCGGCCATATACTACCGGCAAAAGATGGAAAAACAGGGTTTCAGCCGGGATCAGACAGGGATCTTTTATGTAACCCCGTGTGCTGCCAAAATCGCTTCCATTAAAAACCTGGTGGGGGAGAAGGAATCTTCCGTTAACGGAGTGATCAATATGGAGTATCTCTACAACAGGTTGCTCCACCTGATCATGAACAATGAAGTTAGTAAAGAAAATGTTTCCGATTCACTGGGGCTCAGTTCCAGGGGAATCCTGTGGAGCCTGACCCGGGGTGAATCGGCACACCAGAGGGGGCGCAGCCTGGCCATAGATGGCATAAGAAATGTGACCGAATTCCTGGAAAGACTTGAGGAGTCAGAAGAGGCCCATATGGATTTCCTGGAGTTGAGGGCCTGTGACGAATCATGTGCCGGAGGTGTGTTGATCAGCGGAAACAGGTTTTTGACCGTGGAGCGGCTGAACCGGAGGGCTGCCAATCAAACAGCCGGCGAAAGCACCCCGTTTCCTTTGGGAAGTTATGCGTCCTCACTTTATGCATTGGATGAGATCCAAGCACGTTCCATGTTGGTCCTGGACAGTGACCGCCAAAAGGCCCTTGAGAAGGTCAACAAATTGGAGGAGTTGCTGAAAGTGCTTCCGGGTATTGATTGTGCTGCCTGCGGATCACCAAGCTGCAGGGCCCTTGCTGAGGATATTGTTCAGGACAGGGCCCAAACGTCCTGGTGCATCTTCATGCAGGAACTTTATATCAGAGACAAGCGGCTCAGCCTGGAGGAGGCCGATGAGATCAACGGAAATATCTGGGGAAAAGAAAGAGATTACAGAAGTCAAAGAAAATAAGATGACAGTAAAACAGATAAAGGAGAAGCTTGGACTTAGGATATTTACCGGTAGTGTTGCGTTGGACCAGCAGGTAAAAGGGGGGTATGTTTCTGACCTCCTCAGTGATGTGATGGGGCATGCCAAGGAAGGTGAAGTATGGATCACACTTCAATCTCATTTGAATGTGGTGGCCATCGCCTCCTTAAAAGAGCTATCAGCCATAGTGCTTGTAAAAGATATTGTACCTGATGCCCTGGTGCTGGAAAAGGCAAATGAAGAGGGGATCCCGCTACTGGGTACCGACGAAGGTGCTTTTGCCATGGCCGGTAAACTATATGAAATACTGAATTGAACAGTGAATACCTATCGCGCAGATCTACATATTCATTCGGTTCTATCTCCCTGTGGAGACCTGGAGATGAGCCCCGTGAACATCGTGGACAAAGCAGCGCAGATGGGACTTGATGTGATTGCAGTGACCGACCACAACCACACGGGTCATGCCAAACTGACCAGGAGGCTGGGCGAGAAAAAGGGGATCTGGGTGGTCTACGGAGTGGAGATTACAACCCGAGAGGAGGTGCACTGCCTGGCGTTCTTTGATACCGATGATCAACTAGACCTCTTCCAGGAGGAGGTAGACCGGAATCTTCCCAGGGTAGCGAATGACGCAGCCATATTCGGCCACCAGGTGATAGTGGATGAGCGGGAGAAGATCCTGTCTGAGATATCCCATTCCCTCTATCCCGGACTGAATACAGGGATCACCGAAGCGGCCCGGATTGTACACAGTCTGGGCGGCTTGTTTGTTCCTGCCCATGTGGACCGGAATATGAACGGCCTTTATGCGCAGCTGGGGTTCTTTCCTGAAGACCTGGAGGCCGACGCTGTGGAGATTTCATGGCGGACCGACCGGGAGCATATGCGAAAGAAGCACCCCGAGCTGGTTGCTTATCAGCTGATTCGGAATTCCGATGCGCATTTTCTGGGAGATCTTGGAAGGGCTGACTCTAGACTGGTCATGAAGGATCGCTCATACAGGGAGTTTGGTATGGCTCTCAGGGGGGAACAGGGAAGAAAGGTTTTGAAAGGATAGTGGGATGAGAGAGATTGCACTACATATCATGGACATTGCTCAGAACTGCATCGTGGCTGGAGCAGATCTGGTAAAAGTGTCAGTAGTGGATGAGGTTGATTCCGGCTTTCTGATCATTCGTGTAGAGGATAACGGGAAGGGTATGAGTGCGGAGGAGTCCAGGCTTGCCTCTGATCCGTTTTTCACTTCGCGCACCACACGCAGGGTTGGGATGGGTATTCCGCTCCTCAGGCAGCATGCGGAGAAAACAGGGGGTGGACTGGCGGTTTATTCAACCAGGGGAGTAGGTACCGTAGTAGAGGCAATCTTTAGGAAGGCACACCCTGACAGGCAGCCGGTGGGTGACCTGGAGGGATGTTGGGTGCTGTTGGCAACAGCCAATCCCGGCATCGAATGGGAATTAAACTGTCAAACCGTTGCCGGGCAATTCAACATCTCAACCCGTGAGATCAGGTCGGTACTTGAAGTGGATTCAATCCGAGGAACAGAGATGACAGGGACATTAAAAAGAATGATTAGAAATAACTTGGAAGAACTGGGTTTGGACAGGCAAATCGTTGATCAAAGCGCACTGAAAGTTTAATTTTAAAGAAACAGAGAAACAATTTTGCACCATTATGGAAAAAATCAAATCACTGGCAGATCTGAAAAAGATCCGCGATGAAAAAGTCACTGAATTGAAGACCCGGGAAAGGGGTGAAGCATCCGAAAACCTTGTTCAGGTGAGGGTGGCCATGGCCACGTGCGGCATTGCATCAGGGGCCAAGGATATCATGGAATTTATGGCTGAGGCACTGGAGAAGCGCGGAGTGGATGCCCTTGTTACCCAGACTGGGTGCATGGGATATTGTTACGCAGAGCCAACCATAGAGGTGACACTGCCGGAGAGTGAGCCGGTGGTTTTTGGCGGGGTGAACCTGAAGAAGGCCGATGAGATCATCGAGAAATATATTAAAGGTGGGGAACTGGTGGATGGGATCATCCCGGTAAACTACGAAACCATAGAAACAAAGGAATAAAGGAGGAATCGAAATGTCAAAATACAGCATGCATTTGCTTGTTTGCGGAGGTACAGGCTGCAAGTCCCAGGAAAGCGATTTTATCGCCGAAAAGCTGACCAAGGAGTTGTCCAGGCAGGGACTGGAGGAGACTGTGCAGGTCATCAAAACCGGTTGTTTCGGGTTTTGTGAAAAAGGCCCCATCGTGAAGGTAATGCCCGACAATACATTTTACACCCAGGTCAAGTCCGGGGATGCAGAAGAGATCGTTGAGGAGCACGTGATCAAGGGAAGAAGGGTGGAAAGGCTGCTCTATACCGATCCGGAAACTGAGGCTCACGTTGCGGATCCCAAACACATGGGTTTCTTTAAAAAGCAAATCCGGATTGCTCTTCGCAATTGTGGAATGATTGATCCGGAAGTTATCGATGAGTATATTGCCAGGGACGGATACCAGGCCCTTGGTGAGGTGCTCACGAACCAGACACCGGAAGAGACCATTGAACTGATGAAGGCATCGGGACTCAGGGGGCGTGGAGGAGCCGGATTCCCGGCGGGATTAAAGTGGGACTTTGCCAGGAAAAATGAAGCCGATCAAAAATATGTGGTCTGCAATGCTGACGAAGGTGACCCGGGAGCCTTTATGGACCGGTCCATCCTTGAAGGCGACCCGCATTCAGTGCTGGAAGCCATGGCCATCGTGGGCCGGTGTATTGGCGCCGATATGGGATATATCTACATCCGGGCAGAGTACCCTCTGGCCATTGAACGTTTGAAAATTGCCATTTCACAGGCAAGAGAATATGGTCTGCTTGGAAAGGATATCCTTGGTACCGGTTTTAATTTTGATATCGATCTGAAGTATGGGGCAGGGGCATTTGTCTGTGGTGAGGAGACGGCACTGATCCATTCCATGGAGGGGCAGAGGGGCGAACCCACTCTCAAACCTCCTTTCCCTGCTGAAAGTGGCTACATGGGCAAACCCACCAATGTGAATAACGTTGAGACCCTGGCCAATGTGCCTGTTATTGTACAGAAAGGCGCAGCATGGTTCAGCAGCATTGGAACAGAAACTTCCAAAGGAACCAAGGTTTTTGCCCTGGCTGGAAAAATTAATAATGTTGGATTGATCGAAGTTCCCATGGGAACCACCCTGCGTGAGGTGATTTTTGAGATCGGAGGGGGGATCAAAGACGGAAAGAAGTTTAAGGCTGTTCAGACGGGCGGACCTTCAGGCGGATGTCTAACGGAGAAACACCTGGACACCCCCATTGATTATGAAAACCTGGTCGCCAATGGCTCCATGATGGGATCGGGAGGAATGATTGTTATGGACGAAGATGATTGCATGGTCTCCATTGCCAGGTATTATCTGGACTTTACCGTTGAAGAGTCGTGCGGAAAATGTGCACCCTGTCGGATTGGTAACAAGAGGCTGTACGAATTGCTTGAGAGGATTTGTGAAGGAAAGGGAGAGGAAAGTGACCTGGTGCGCCTGCGTAACCTTGGAGATGTGATTAAAGATACTTCCTTGTGCGGACTTGGACAGAGTTCACCCAATCCGATCCTCTCAACCATGGATAATTTTTATGAGGAATACCTGTCGCATGTGGTAGATAAAAAGTGTCCATCCGGGGTATGTACTGACTTACTGGAATACTTCATCGTTGAGGAAAACTGCATAGGTTGTACAGCCTGCGCAAGGGCCTGTCCGGTGGGGGCCATTGCCGGTGAACGCAAAGAGCCTCACCTGATCAATCCGGACACCTGTATCAAGTGCGGGGCCTGTCTGGAGAAATGTAAATTCGATGCTGTGATCTTAAAATAACAATGAAAGCAATGAGTAGCGTTAAAATAACAATAGATGGTCATCAATTGGAGGTTCCGGCCGGAACCACCATCTACAAAGCAGCCAAAGCGTTGGGTATTGAGGTTCCCATTCTTTGCTACATGGATCTGAAAGATCTGAATATTGAGAACAAACCCGGTGGATGCAGAATATGTTCTGTGGAGGTAGAGGGCCGGAGAAACCTGGCCCCTTCATGTTCCACCAATGTGGCTGAAGGCATGGTGGTAAAGACCAATAGCATGCGTGTAATCAATGCAAGGCGAACGGTGATGGAGCTGATTCTTTCAGACCACCCCAAAGATTGTCTTTCCTGTGCCAAGTCAGGAAATTGTGACCTGCAGGATATGGCTGTAAAAATTGGAGTTCGGGAGATACCCGGACAGGAGTATGCCGAGATGTCTACATACCGGCTCGATACATCCCCTTCCATTATAAGGGATCTGGACAAGTGCATCATGTGCCGCAGGTGTGAAACCATGTGCAATGACTTCCAGACTGTGGGTGCATTGCATGCAGTGAATCGTGGATTTGAAGCGGTAGTGGCTCCGGCCTTCGAAATGAACCTTGAACACTCTCCATGCACTTATTGTGGTCAGTGTGTGGCAGTTTGCCCCACCGGTGCTCTTACAGAGGTGGACCATACAAGCAAAGTGATTGCTGCCCTGAACGATCCTTCAAAAACGGTGGTTGTGCAAACAGCCCCGGCAGTGAGAGCTGCTCTTGGTGAGGAATTTGGGATGAAACCCGGAACCCGGGTAACCGGCCAGATGGTTACTGCTCTGAAGGAGCTTGGGTTTGATTATGTGTTTGATACTGATTTCGCGGCCGACCTGACCATCATGGAGGAGGGAACTGAATTGCTGGGACGTTTAAAAAGGCACCTGGAAGGGGATGAAAGTGTGAAGCTTCCCATGCTCACCTCCTGCTGTCCGGGATGGGTAAATTTCTTTGAATACAACTATCCTGATCTAAAAGACGTGCCATCCACTGCACGGTCTCCTCAGCAGATGTTTGGTGCCATAGCCAAGACTTATTTTGCTGATAAGATCAAGGTGGACAGGAAAGACCTGGTGGTGATCTCCATCATGCCATGCCTTGCGAAAAAATATGAATGTCAGCGTGATGAGTTTTCGGTGGATGGAAATCCCGATGTGGATTACAGTATTTCCACCCGTGAACTTGCTCATTTGATTAAGCAGGCCAACATGGACTTGAATAAATTGGAGGAGGATGAGTTTGATGCTCCCCTGGGTGAGTCTTCTGGGGCAGCCGTTATCTTTGGGGCCACAGGCGGGGTGATTGAGGCAGCCACACGGACAGCCTATGAACTTCATACGGGAAAAACCCTCGAAAAAGTTGACTTTGAGCAGCTCAGGGGGATGGACGGAATCCGGTCCGCAACAGTTGATTTTGACGGCTTTATTATCAATATCGGCATTGCACACGGCCTGGGCAATGCCAGAAAACTGCTGGATGATGTAAAAGCCGGAAAATCTCAATACCATGCCATCGAAGTGATGGCTTGTCCGGGCGGTTGTATCGGGGGCGGCGGCCAACCACTTCATCACGGGGATGCCTCTGTTTTGAAAGCGAGGACCAAAGCCATATACGCGGAGGATGAAGGCAAGGTGATTCGGAAATCTCATGAAAATCCCTACATCCTTAAGCTCTATGATGAGTTTTTGGGTGAGCCACTGAGCGAGAAGGCGCACGAACTTTTACATACGCACTATTTCGATAAGCGAAAGAAGATTTTCCAGGTTTAATTGATTCTAATATATATAGTTATGTCAAGTGTTAAAATAGAACTCAGACAAGATCAGATCGATAAGATCCATGCCATTTGTGACTCATTTGGCAACCGGGAAGGAGAACTGATTAATGTACTGCACAAAAGCCAGGAAACATTCGGATACTTGCCGGCGGAGGTCCAGGAGGTTATCTCGGAAAAGATGGAAATTTCAGCGGCCAAGGTGTACGGTGTGGTCACATTCTATTCTTTCTTTACCATGCTTCCCAAGGGGAAGTATCCCATCTCTATTTGCACGGGTACAGCCTGTTACGTCAGAGGAGCCGAAACTGTACTTGCTGAATTTAAGAAGCAGCTGGAAATTGAAGTTGGCGAGACCAGCGCAGACGGACTGTTCTCATTAAGCTGTTTGCGTTGTGTGGGAGCCTGCGGCCTGGCCCCGGTGGTTCAGGTTGGCGACAAGACTTATGGAAGGGTTGCCCCGGACGATGTGAAAGAAATTGTTGAAGAATACCTGAAGTAGTCAGGTCTGTAAACATAGATAAATGAAGGCCCTGCGGGGCCTTTTTTCATGGCAACACCTTTTACTGACCAAAAACATGTCTGTATAGGTCAAAAAAGAACCTATGCCCAGCATATTTGCCTATGGTTGAGAAAATGAGTATTTTTGTTGTGGACGTAAGATTGGAAAATTTAATTGATATGAGGGTAAGGGTGTTAACCCCGGTGATTGCTATTTCCATTCTTATTATTTCTTCCTGCTCACAGGACGAATCGGCATCGAAGATGCCTGTTACTACAGATTCGGAACTGGCACGCGAGTTATATGAAACCGGCATGCTTGCATTTGACCAGATCAAATTTGAGCTGGCATACCAAAATCTCGAAATGGCTTTGAAAGAGGATCCGGATTTCTTTATGGCCTATTTCTGGATCTATTTCATGTCGGACAAGAGTTCAAAAAAAGTTGCTGAAAAGGCCCTGCAGTCACAATCTGAACTGAATGATGGGGAAAAAGAAATTAAAACGGCCTTTAAATACCTGCTGGACGGACAGGATGATAAAGTGGTCAGCCATTTGCAGATCGCGGTTGACCTCTATCCCATGGATCCACATATTCATAAGATCTTATACATGGTCCAGTTCCAGTATCTGAAAGATATGGAAGGGGCGGTTGAGTCTATCAACAGGGCCATAGAGGCGATACCCGGATTTGCTCCTGCATACAACCATCTGGGCTACGCGCTGATGGAACTTGAGAGGTATGACCAGGCTGAAAAGGCATTGGATACCTACATCAGACTCTCTCCAGACATAGCCAATCCCTATGATTCAAAGGGAGATTTTTTTATGAACACCGGTCAGTATGAAGATGCTTACGACAGCTATATGAAGGCTTTTGAGCTGGATTCGGGGTTTAGAATCAGTGCGAAGAAGGCTCAGAAGGCAAAGCAGCTTCTTGAGAAATCAGAGAAACCGTAGGATCATCCTTTACCCTTTCATAAAAATAGCTCATTTTATTTTTCGGTTCATCGTAGGAGTATAGCCTGCTTTTTGTTCTGTGTACATAGTTGGAAATGGCAAAATCACCAATGCACATGAGGTTATGACTCAGCAGAAAGAAGCTGCTGAAAAGAAGTAGTCCCGGAAATACAGACAGTGTAAGTACGACCAGTATGAGATTGATGAGGACGAAGGGTAAAAGTGCCAGGAAATAGATCTGCACACCTGAGACCGGGTGCCTGTCTGCTGTTACAAAAAAGATGAATTGTTGCAGATCGGCGCCGAAGATGATCTTTTTTGCACCCAGGAATTTGTAGGCCAGTCCATGAATGATTTCATGCAGGGGTATCACCAGTATGCTTCCCGCCACAACTCCAGCCAAGAATTGAAAAAGAAAGACCCTCCAGGTAAGCGAGTGATCCAAAAGTCCGAGAATGAGCTGCAGAATGATCAATCCGAGCATGATCATGTTGACTGGCAAGATAGACCAGCGACATCATCCCTTTCTCTCTGATGTTTTTCAAGACAAACGGGATCATATCCTTGAATCCGATTTCCAGAACCAGCCGGTAATCCGGATCCGATTGCAGTGTTTCAACGTCCGGTGTGGTGTTATTTGTCATAGAGTCTTCCGATATCGCCGGATTTGCTACTTTTGAATTTCCAATTCGGCATGAATTTAGCAAATGAACAGGAACCAATCAACAGGTACTTTTTTTGCGTTTGGGGCATCATTCGCTCTGGCAGGATCCTTTGTGTTCAGTAAATCGGTTCTGAACCAGATCTCCATGATTCATTTCGGTCTTCTCTGGTTCTCTTTGGGGGTGATTTGGAACGGTGCCTGGTTCCTGTTTCGCAGGGAGTATAAAACCCTCCTACCTTCATTTGGATTGAAAACCAGGGTAGCGCTGGTAATTGCTTCACTGGAGGGAGCCGCCACGGGTCTGTTTTATATGGCCATCAAGTCCATGGAGAATCCGGCTGTGGTCTCCTTTATCGGGAATATAGGCCCTGTGTTTGTCACAATCATGGGTCTGACCCTGTTAAAAGAAAGGTTCAAAGGTTCTCAGCTGGCCGGTATCCTGGTAACCATACTGGGTGTGTTTGTCATTAATTACCGGGAGGGTGGATTTGCCGGATTCCTGAATCCCGGTTCCATCTATGTGATCATAGCCTCCTTCTTCTTCGCCCTGGCGACCATTGCAGGACGGAAATACAGGCAGGATCTGAACCCCGGCTATATGTCCCTGATCAGGTCATCTCTCTTGGCCATTGTCATGGCGGTTATTTTTATCACCGGGCCCGACAAGGGGGTTTTTGATATTTCAGCACAGATATGGAGAGACCTCCTCCTTGGTTCTTTCCTTGAAACCATGCTTGTCATTGTATTTGCCTACCAGGCTTTGAAAATGATAGAGGCCACAAGGACCTCTCTGGTCATCAGTTCAAAAGGAGTGTGGACCCTTGTACTTGCATGGATCTTTCTGGGAGTGTCGCCAACAGGGGTTCAGCTTGTGGGTGGGATCCTGACCCTGGCAGGGGTCTGGCTGATCACATGGCAGCCAACTACTCGTCAAGGATGAAGCTGTAAACCGTAAGGTTAGAAGCCTTCCTGGCATATTTCTTTGACTCGTCAGAAAGCTCCTGTTTCTCATAGAGGCGGGATAAACCCATACATCCCATGGCTTTGAAACTATCTGCGAAGGGACCGATAACTTCAGCAAGAGCGATGACCTCCCTGTACATTTCTTCTGCAGCCTGTATGTCTCCTGTCTCCTTTTCAGCCATGAATCCACCGGCCAGATTCCTGATCATTTCGCTGTAGCAGCCTTCCTTGGGAGTGTTTCGTTCCAGCACCTCTCTCACACGGTCGTAACGGTGTTGATGAAGCAGGATTGTCACAAGGTGTCCCCTGTAAAATAAATTCCCGGGGTACTCCCTGTACAATCTTTCTGCATAAAGGGCTGCGGTGTTCAGGTCATTTTCATAGTGCAGCTGGATAATGGACATGAACAGTAAAGATTCTACCCTGAGGTAAACGGTGTGCTGAATGGCATGGTTCAATTGGGTCAACCCAAGTTCTTTATCACCCTCCTGCATGAACGACACCAGGGGTTTGTAAATGGGGTGCGCATCGGGGTATGCTTCAATATAATAGTTGTATAGTCCGGTTGTGAAGTAGAATTCCGGGAATTCATCCTTCAGTTCAAAACCTTCTTTGGTATGTTTGAACATGATCCGGAGGTCAGGGATCACCTTTCCGGATTTCCCGTTGTCGGCCCAATACATGGCTTTGAAGGCCCTGCTGAACAGGTCGAAGAAGATTCCTTCGAGCCGTGTGGATTCTTCTTCTATCATCGCTTTGGCCCTTTGAATACTGCTATCCATTAATCCTGTGAACCGGACCGATTCAGGATCATCTGGAGTCAGTGGAAAATGTTCCCAGTAGAGGATCAACGCTTCCAGGAAGGGAGGAGCCGGGTGCTGAGGCGTCTTTTTCTCCAGCGACAGCTGATACTGACGTGCTGCGGTAAAAGAAAAACCATAGGTATGTCTCAGGCAGCTGTCAGCCGCCGCCATCAGATCGGGCCGGTTCAGGTAGGTCGTTTGTGAGTTAAGTGTTGCAAAACAACAGGCGCTGATGGCCAGTATCGCTGAAAACCGCCACATGTGGCAAAGATATAAATTAAAAAAAGGCTGTCTGCAAATACAGACAGCCTTCCCATTAAGCGGTAACAAACACTACTTCACAACCCTATCTTTATTTGCAATTTGACTGTTACCGCTGTTGCTTATGAATCGGCCCTGGTGCTCGTAAATCTTAAGGGCTTAGTTACATCCGCCGGTGGCTTCAGCTACTGGTGGGGCAGGAATAATGACTGCATCAATCACGTGTACTACACCGTTATCAGCTTTGATATCAGCAACAGTAATCTGTGCATTGTCTACATAGAAGCGTCCCTCTTTTGACGTAATAGTAGAATTGACACCACTCAGCGTATTCACTGATTGACCGTTGGATAGATCCCCTGACATCACTTTTGATCCAAGCACGTGGTAAAGGAGTATTTGAGTCAGGTCACCGGAAGGATCTTCGAGCAGTTTTTCAACTGTTCCTGCTGGAAGGGCTGCAAATGCAGCGTCAGTTGGAGCAAAAACAGTAAAGGAACCTTTTGCACTGAGATCATCAGCAAGTTCTGCAGCAAGCACTGCAGCTTCGAGGGTATTGTGTTCCGGACTACCGACGATAATATCCACTACTGTGGTTTGAGAAAACGCCATGCTTGTAACCAGTGCCATTGTAAGAACCAACATGGACCTTTTAATGACTACAATTGAATTCTGAAAGCTTTGAATAAAAAGTTTAGTTTTCATGATATTTGATTTTATGTTTAATGATTTGATTTAAATATTAAACAGTAAAACCCCATTAATGTTTAATAAATAACATAATACATTAAACAAAAAATCATAAATGCTTACTTAACAAACTATTGAAAGTTCCGGTATAAATTCCTTTAACAAATGAGAAGTTGTACAACAGGAATCAAATCTCCACATTTTTTGCACTTTTGTGTTTCACAGAGCGCCAATGATACAGATAGGAGATAAGATAGTGAGCAGGGATTTGTTTGATCAGAAATTCATTTGTCATCTTGAGAAGTGTGAGGGGAACTGCTGCGTGTTTGGTGATTCGGGAGCCCCCCTGGAGGATGAAGAAGTGGAGATGCTTGAACAAAATGTGAAGGAAATTAAACCCTATATGAGAGCAGAGGGTCTTCGTGAGATCAGTGAGCAGGGGAGTTGGGTAGTGGATAATGACGGCGATAAAGTGACACCCCTGGTGGGAAGAGAAGAATGTGCCTATGTGGTGTTTGAGGATGGAATCGCCAAGTGTGCCATAGAAAAGGCATATGAAGATGGTTCCATATCATTTCAAAAGCCGGTTTCCTGTCATCTCTATCCCATCAGGGTGAACAAACTCAAAAATGCCGTGGCCCTCAACTACCACCGGTGGAGCATCTGTGAACCGGCCAGGATTCTGGGTGAAAAAATAGGAGAGCCGGTTTTCAGATTCCTGAAGGATCCCATCACCAGGGTGTATGGATCTGATTTTTATTATGAATTAGAGATAGTATATAACGAATTGATAATTAAAAAAAATAGCAATGAAAGAGATTAAAAGCTATGTAGATGCCAACAGGGACCGCTTTCTTGATGAGTTGTTTAACCTGATCCGGATTCCTTCCATCAGTGCCAAAGCAGAAGCCAAAGAGGATATGCATAAAACTGCTGAATTCATCAGGAAGAGTCTGTTGGATGCCGGGGCTGATCATGCAGAGGTGAAGCCCACAACGGGATGGCCTGTGGTATACGGGCACAAGTTGGTGGATGAATCACTTCCGACCGTGCTGGTATATGGTCATTATGATGTTCAACCGGCGGAACCTCTTGATCTTTGGGAGTCACCCCCCTTTGAACCGGAGGTGAGGGATGGAAAGATCTTTGCCAGGGGAGCTGATGATGACAAGGGTCAGCTTTTCATGCACGTGAAGGCATTTGAGTTGATGAACAGGACCGGGACACTGACCTGCAATGTGAAGTTTATGATAGAGGGGGAGGAAGAGATTGGTTCTCCCAGCCTGAAACAATTCTGCAAGGAGAACAAGGAGCTGCTAAAGGCTGATATTATACTGATTTCAGACACCACCATGATCGCCCAGGACATTCCATCCATTACTGTGGGACTGAGGGGGCTCAGTTATATGGAGGTTGAGCTTACCGGGCCCAACAGGGATCTTCATTCAGGTTTGTATGGAGGAGCTGTGGGTAATCCTGCCAATCTTCTTGCTAAGATGATTGCGTCTCTGACCGATGAGAATAATCACATTACCATTCCGGGATTCTATGATGATGTTCAGCATGTATCAGACAAGGAACGGGCAGAAATGGCCAAGGCTCCTTTCGAGCTGGAGGCCTATAAAAAAGCACTGGATATTGATGCTGTTGTTGGGAGAAGGGTTTTTCCACCAACGAGCGCACAGGAATTCGGCCCAGTCTGGATGTGAACGGGATCTGGTCAGGGTACACTGGTGAAGGGGCAAAGACAGTGCTCCCCTCAATGGCACATGCAAAGATATCCATGCGTCTTGTGCCCAACCAGGATTCAAAGAAGATCGATGAGCTTTTCATCAAACATTTTGAAAGCATCGCTCCCGCAGGGACCAGCGTGAAGGTGAAAAGCCTTCATGGCGGACAGGGCTATGTAACGCCCATCGATTTCCCCGCTTACCGGGCAGCAAGCAAAGCCATTGAAGAGAGTTTTGGGAAAACGCCCATCCCGGTCAGAAGTGGAGGCAGCATTCCCATTGTGTCAGATTTTGAAGAAGTGCTGGGGATTAAATCGATCCTGATGGGATTTGGATTGGATTCGGATGCCATTCACTCCCCCAATGAGAATTATCCGCTGTTCAACTTTTACAAGGGGATTGAAACCATACCGCTTTTCTATAAATATTTTGTTGAGGAGATGAAAGATTGATTCCAGGTTGCGTAATCATCTGGAGCCGCTGGATTTTTCCAGCGGCTTTTTTGCTTAAAAATGGTTATGAATGACGTAAAGGCTAAAAAAAGATAGGTATTTGTGAGTAAAAATGCAGAAATATTACTTTTCACGTATAAAATAGGGGGGTAATACTAAAAAAACAATATATTTGCAGCAACAAACCCTATTTATTATATTAACTTAAATTATATCATTATGGCGGTTATCAGATTTAGAGCATTGGAAAAGGTTTTTGACAGGAAACCGGTCCATGTAACCCCTCCTTCAGACAAAACATCGGATTATTATGCGATCAATGTGTTTGACAAGGTAAAGATGCAAAAGTACCTTGCAAAAGATGCTTTTAGCCATGTGATGGATGCCATTGAAAAAGGTACACCCATTGACAGAAGAAAAGCTGATTCAGTCGCCTCAGGTATGAAAGCCTGGGCCACTGAAAGAGGCGCTACGCACTATACCCACTGGTTCCAGCCACTCACGGGTGGAACAGCTGAAAAACACGATGCTTTTATACAGCCCAATAATTATGGTGGCGTAGTAGAGACCTTTTCAGGTGGTGCGCTTGCCCAGCAGGAACCCGATGCCTCCTCCTTCCCCAGCGGCGGGATCCGGAATACCTTCGAAGCCCGGGGTTATACAGCATGGGACCCCACATCTCCTGCATTTATCATTGATAATACCCTGAGTATCCCCACTGTTTTTATTTCCTATACGGGGGAGGCACTTGATCACAAGACACCTTTATTAAAGGCACTGAATGTGGTGGATAAGGCGGCCACTGAAGTTTGCCAGTTATTTGATAAGAATGTGACCAGGGTAAATGCCAACCTGGGATGGGAGCAGGAGTATTTCCTCATCGATGAGGCACTATATTATGCCCGTCCCGATCTCGCACTGACCGGCCGCACACTGATGGGCCATGCCTCTGCCAAAGACCAGCAGCTGGATGACCACTATTTTGGTTCTATTCCTGAAAGGGTGATGGCCTTTATGCATGATCTGGAATCGGAAGCTTACAAGCTGGGGATCCCGGTCAAAACCCGGCACAACGAGGTGGCTCCCAACCAGTATGAACTGGCCCCCGTATTCGAGGAGTGTAACCTGGCGGTGGACCATAATGTGCTGTTGATGGACCTGATGAAAAAGGTTTCCAGGCACCATGGTTTCAGGGTGTTGTTCCACGAGAAGCCATTCCAGGCCATTAACGGAACTGGGAAGCACAACAACTGGTCGCTCTCCACAGATACTGGAGTTGTCCTGCATAAGCCGGGTAAAAATCCCAAATCGAATTTGCAGTTTCTCACCTATGTGGTGAACACCATTAAAGCCGTGTATGACCACCAGGACCTGTTGCTGGCAAGTATCGCTTCGGCTTCCAATGCCCACCGGCTTGGTGCCAATGAGGCTCCGCCAGCCATTCTATCCTGCTTCCTGGGTACAGAGGTTTCGGCCATGCTCGATCAGCTGGAGGAACAGGTAACCACTAAGAAAATGTCCCCGGATGAGAAAACGGCCCTCAAACTGGATATCGGAAAAATTCCTGAGATCCTGCTGGACAATACCGACAGGAACCGTACTTCTCCATTTGCATTTACCGGAAACAGGTTTGAATTCCGTGCAGTAGGCGGAAGCTGCAATCCGGCTGTCCCCATGACTGTTCTGAATGCAGCTGTGGCCGCACAGCTTAAGGAGTTTACAAAAGAAGTGGAGGGGTTGATTGAGAGCGGTGTGAAGAAGGATGAGGCCATCTTTCAGGTGCTCCGTGAATACATCATTGCTTCCAAAGCCATTCGTTTTGAAGGGGATAACTACAGTGATGACTGGGTGAAGGAAGCTGCAAAACGCGGACTCACCAATGAGACCGACGTTCCTACCGCACTGGAAGCTTACCTGAGCGAAAAAGCCAAGAAGCTATTCTTTGATCTGGGTATTTTTACCGAATCAGAGCTTGAAGGCCGCGTGGAGGTCATGTTTGAGGAGTACACCAAGAAAATCCAGATTGAAGCAAGGGTACTTGGAGACCTTTCCATCAATCATATTGTTCCTACTGCTGTGAAATACCAGAACAGGCTTGTTGAGAATGTATTGGGACTGAAGCAGATCTATGGAGAGGAGTATAAAAATCTTGCTGGAAACCGTATGGAACTGATTAAAGAGATCTCTGACCATGTAACCGCCATTAAATTGGGTGTGAATGAGATGGTGGAGGCCAGAAAAGTAGCCAATAAGATGGGAGATGAGAAGGAGAAAGCCAAGCAGTATTCAAAGATTGTGGCGCCCTTCCTGGATAAGATCAGGATTCACATTGATAAGCTGGAACTTGTCGTGGATGATGAAATCTGGCCTCTTCCCAAGTACAGGGAGTTGCTATTCTCAAGCTAAGCCTAGCTAGCCAAGTATAAATCCAGGCCCTCCGCGTAAACGGGGGGCTTTTTTTATTCTTAATGTACCCAAATAAATACCTGCATGATTACGTTTTATATTCATCGAAAAAAAAGGTAATTTTATCGGATTGTAAAAACGGGCACGACTATGCAGAATTATCATATCAAATTCATCTTTCTGGCCATCCTGGCCGCCACCGTATGTATTGCCCCTGTGAACGCACAGAAGAAGCAGAAAGATTCCAGAGCGCAGGCTGCTTTCGATGCGGGGGAGTATTTTACGGCCATCGATCTTTATAAGGATGCTTACAACAAGGTGGATAAGGGGCAAAAGACAGCCATTTTCTTCAAGATCGGGGAGTGCTACAGAATCCTTGGAGATTCAAGATCAGCAGTGCTTTGGTATAAGAAGGCGGTCCGTGAAGAGTACCAGGATCCCATCATATTCCTCAGATACGGACAAATGCTTCTGGTGGGTGAAAATTATACTGAGGCAGAGGAAGAGTTTAAGAAATATGTGGAGCTTGTTCCGGATGATCCAAGAGGAGGCATAGGAATAGAATCGTGTCAGGCAGCTATCGTCTGGAAGGAGAATCCAACCGGATACATTGTGGAGAATATGAGAGTATTCAATTCCAGACAGAGGGATTTCAGTCCTGCCTACATCAATGAAGCCTATACTGAGGTTCTGTTTACCTCCACCAGGGAAGATGCATCGGGAAATGAGACCCACGGAGCCACTGGGCAGAATTTCGCAGATATATTTGCTACCAGCATGGACCGGAAAGGGAAATGGAGTGTGCCGGTTCCGGTGGAGCGTCTCAATACTGAATTCGAAGAAGGCACTCCGAGCATATCACCTGACTTCTCTACACTCTATTTTACCCGTTGCAAAAAGGGAAAGAATCAGCAACTGGGTTGCCAGATTTACCGTGCCACTGCAGCAGGCGGGGAATGGTCGGAGCCCGAGCTTGAGTTTAGCTCATTTGGGGACAGTGTTACAACGGCCCATCCTGCCATATCACCTGATGGAAATACCCTCTATTTTGTTTCAGATATGCCTGGCGGGTTGGGTGAGAACGATATCTGGAAGGTGACCAATGAAGAGGGTAGCTGGGGTGATCCCGTAAATATGGGTGAGCAGATCAATTCACCGGGAAATGAGCTTTATCCCTTTGTGCATGCAGATGGGACCCTCTATTTCTCATCCGATAGCCGGGTTGGTCTGGGTGGATTGGATATCTACAAGGCCATTGAAGATGAGACAGGGGCCTGGAAACTTGAGAATATGAGGCCTCCCATCAACTCCCCTGAGGATGATTTCGGGATTGTATTTGAAGGTGATGTGGAAAAAGGTTTCTTCAGTTCGTCCCGCAAAGGACGAGGCAATGATGAGATTTTCTCCTTTGTGCTACCACCCCTTGAGTTTGCGGTGAACGGCATTGTAAAAAATGAACGGACGGATCAGATCCTTCCCGGGTCTACTGTAAGGTCGGTGGGTAGTGACGGGATTACAGTGGAGAGCACCACAGGAGATGAAGGCTCTTTTCGGTTTATGTTGAAGCCTGGAACCGATTATGTATTTATTGCCAGTCAGCCCGGTTACCTGAACGGGAAAGTTCGGGAATCCACCCGAGGCCTCGATCAGAGCAGGGTGTTTGATGTTACCATCTACCTGGCATCCACCCAACAGGTCATTGAATTGCCAAACATATTCTATGATTTTGCCAAATGGGACCTGAGGCCTGAGTCGATGGTTTCATTGGATAACCTTGTGGAGACTTTGGATGATAATCCCAACGTGACCATCGAGCTGATGTCACATACCGACTCCAGGGGAACACCTGCTGATAACCAGGAGCTGTCTCAGAAAAGGGCCCAGTCTGTGGTTGATTACCTGATATCCAAAGGCATTGCTGCCGACAGGCTCCAGGCCATGGGTTACGGGGAATCCCAACCCAAAGTTGTTGATGAGAAAATCAAAGCAAACAATGATTTTCTTGACCTGGAAGAGGTGCTTACAGATGAATTCATTAACCAGTTACCAAGTCCGGATCTACAGGAAAAAGCGCACCAGGTGAACAGACGGACGGAGTTCAGGGTATTGTCTACCGATTACATTCCGCAAAACTAGATTGAATGAGTCAATCTTCCCGTTATCTGCAGCGAGGTGTATCATCCGGAAAGGAGGATGTGCACAATGCCATCAGGAATGTTGATAAAGGGTTATTCCCCAATGCTTTTTGCAAGGTAATACCCGATATGCTGACCGGGGATACAGATTATTGCATGGTAATGCATGCAGATGGAGCAGGAACAAAGTCTTCACTGGCCTACGTGTATTGGAAAGAGACAGGGGATATTTCAGTCTGGAAGGGAATTGCGCAGGATGCCATTGTGATGAACCTGGATGACCTGCTCTGTGTGGGTGTGACGGGAGATATACTGCTCTCTTCAACCATTGGCAGGAATAAGAACAAGATCCCGGGTGAGGTCGTCTCTGCCATTATCAATGGCACGGAGGAGATACTTGAATCTTTGCGGAAACAGGGAGTTCCCATCTACAGCACAGGTGGTGAAACCGCGGATGTGGGAGACCTGGTCAGAACCATCATTGTGGACTCAACGGTGGTTGCCCGGTCGCGGAGGGCAGATATCATTGAGAATAATATCAAAGCGGGAAACGTAATTGTTGGATTCTCTTCCTCTGGACAGGCGACCTATGAAGACAGCTATAACGGAGGTATGGGAAGCAACGGGCTCACTTCAGCCCGGCACGATGTATTCGGTGGATTCCTGGCAGAGAAATACAAAGAGAGTTATGATCCGGAGGTGCCCGCTTCCCTGGTGTATTCCGGCAGCAGGTCACTCACCGAGATGGTGGCAGACGTGGGCGTGGATGCCGGCAAACTTATGCTCTCTCCAACCCGGACCTATGCGCCGGTAATCGGTGAGGTGGTTCGGCAACTCAGAAGCAGGATCAATGGTATGATCCATTGTTCGGGGGGCGCCCAGACCAAAGTGCTTCATTTCGCGGACCAGGTACACATCATTAAGGACAACCTGTTCCCTGTTCCTCCCCTGTTCAGAATGATCCAGAAGGAGTCGGATACACCCTGGAAAGAGATGTACCAGGTGTTTAATATGGGTCATCGCTTTGAAATCTACACCGATGAAGAGGCAGCCAAAGAAATGATAGCCATTGCCGGGAAATATGACATTGAGGCAAGGCTCATAGGCAGGTGTGAACCATCAGATAGTAAGAAACTGACCATAAAGGGTGACCACGGAGAGTATGTATATTAGCGCTTAAAATCCATTGGATGGGAGAGAATATGATATTAAATCGGCTGGAGGGTGTGAAAGCCAGGTTTGACGAAGTGGGTCAGCTCATTACTGATCCTTCAGTGATTTCTGACATGAAGAAGTATGTGAGGCTGAACAGGGAATACAAACAGCTTGAACCGGTTATAGAAGCATACAATGCATTCAAGGATCTTGTAAGCAACATCGATGGTGCGAAGGAAATCCTGGCAGAAGAGAAGGATGAAGAGCTTCGTGAAATGGCCAAGGCGGAACTGGATATGGACCAGCAGAAGCTCTCCGCACTGGAGGAAGAGATTAAACTGCTTCTTTTACCCAAGGATCCGGAGGATGATAAATCAGCCATTGTGGAGATTCGTGCGGGTACCGGGGGTGATGAGGCAAGTATCTTTGCTGGCGATCTGTACCGTATGTATTCCAAGTTTTTTGAGACCAGGGGATGGAAAGCTTCCACAACCAGCTTTACTGAAGGGACTGTTGGGGGATTCAAGGAGATCATCATGAATGTAACAGGGGATGGAGTATACGGGATTATGAAATACGAATCGGGTGTTCACCGGGTGCAGCGTGTACCCCAGACAGAAACCCAGGGCCGGGTTCATACCTCCGCAGCCACAGTGGCCGTCCTGCCCGAAGCCGAGGATTTCGAAGTGGAAGTCAACCAGGCAGATATCAGGAAGGATACCTACTGTTCATCCGGACCGGGTGGACAGTCGGTGAACACTACCTATTCGGCCATTAGACTGACACATATTCCCACCGGGATTGTAGTAACCTGCCAGGATGAAAAATCTCAGTTGAAAAACCTGGACAAGGCCATGAAAGAGCTTCGCTCGCGGCTCTATAACCTGGAGTACCAGAAGCGGATGGATGAGATCTCTTCCCAGAGGAAAACCATGGTTTCTTCGGGAGACCGTTCGGCAAAGATCCGGACCTACAATTATTCGCAGGGGAGGGTCACCGACCACAGGATCAACCTGACACTTTATAACCTCCAGGCCATCATCAACGGTGACCTGAAAGAGATGATCGAAAAACTCCAGATGGCAGAAAACGCAGAGCGTTTAAAGGAGAGTGGGATGGAGTAAGCGGTTGTAAAAATGAAAAACATCAAAGGATGAACGCAGAAGAGTTATTCAGGAATATACAGCGGAAGAAGAGTTTCCTCTGCGTGGGTCTCGATACGGATTATAAGAAGATACCAAGGATGCTTCTGGATATGGAGTATCCAATTTTCGAATTTAACAAGCACATCATTGATGCCACAGCAGAAATGGCGGTGGCATACAAACCCAATCTTGCCTTCTATGAAAGCATGGGTGCTGCAGGGTACATTAGCCTTGAAATGACCATATCCTATCTCAGGCAGAAACATCCGGACATCTTCGTGATTGCAGATGCCAAGCGCGGAGATATCGGGAACACTTCCCGCCTCTATGCGCGTGCATATTTTAAAACCCTTGATTGCGATGCCATCACCCTCTCTCCCTATATGGGCTATGACAGTATAGCACCCTTCCTGGAAGTTGAGGACAGGTGGGCTGTACTTCTTGCGCTCACGTCAAATGAAGGTTCGAAGGATTTTCAGCAGATTGAAACAAAGGGGGATCTGCAGTTGTATGAGCAGGTGATCAAAACCTCGGCAAGCTGGGGAACAGTAAATAATACCATGTATGTGATCGGTGCCACAAAAGCAAACGAATTGCAGCATGTCAGAACCCTGATACCAGAGCATTTCCTGCTTGTTCCTGGTGTGGGAAGCCAGGGTGGAAGTCTTTTTGATGTGGCTGAACATGGGATGAACGATCGCTGCGGTTTGCTAGTGAATGCAAGCAGGTCGATTATCTATGCAGACGGCACCAATAAATTTGAGCAGGGTGCCCGGGATCAGGCTTCCATACTCCAGAAACAGATGGAGGTGGCATTAAAAAACCGGAAACTGCTCTAGCGAACCAGTTCTCGTACTTTTTCTGCAGCTTCCTCGAGTGTGATGGCTGAGTGAACTTCGAGCCCCGAATGATCAATAAGTACCTTGGCTTCCTCTGCATTGGTTCCCTGGAGCCTGACGATAACCGGGACATCAATTTGTCCAATGGAGGAATAGGCCTCCACAACGCCCTGTGCTACGCGGTCGCACCTGACGATTCCTCCGAAAATATTAATCAATATGGCCTTAACGCTGGGATCCTTGAGGATGATCCTGAAACCTGCCTCCACGGTTTGTGCATTGGCTGTTCCACCCACATCAAGGAAATTGGCAGGCTCTCCGCCTGAGAGTTTAATGATATCCATGGTGGCCATGGCCAGGCCAGCTCCATTGACCATGCATCCCACATTTCCGTCCAGTTTAATAAAATTTAAATTGAACTTCCCAGCTTCAACCTCGGTGGGATCCTCCTCGTTCAGATCACGCATGGCTGCATAATCGGGATGCCTGTACAGGGCATTGTCGTCAATGTCAACCTTGGCATCGGCTGCCATGATTTTGTTATCGGATGTTTTGAATACGGGATTAATCTCAAAGAGGGCTGCGTCTGAATTTTCATAAGCCTTGTAGAGAGCTGCTGCAAATTTTACCATCTCCTTAAAGGCCTGACCCGACAATCCCAGGTTAAATGCGATGCGCCTTGCCTGGTAAGCCTGAATCCCTACCCGGGGATCAATCTCTTCCTTAAAGATCAGGTGCGGGGTTTTTTCTGCGACTGTTTCGATATCCATACCTCCCTCGGTGGAGTACATAATAATGTTTCTTCCAGTCTCCCTGTTCAGAAGCACACTCATATAAAACTCCTGTGGTTCGGACTCCCCGGGATAGAATATACCCTGCTCAATCAGTATTTTGTGGACAATTTTACCTTCCGGACCGGTCTGATGGGTCACAAGGTGCATGCCCAGGATGGTTCGCGCGTGAGACTTCACTTCATCAAGCGATCTGGCAATCTTAACGCCACCTCCTTTCCCACGGCCGCCAGCATGAATCTGTGCCTTTACAGCCCATGTATCTGCCCCGGTTTCAGCCTGAATCCTTTTGGCTCCTTCAATAGCCTCTTCAGGTGTATAGGCTACAACGCCAGCGGGGACTGCTACTCCAAATTGTTTCAGGATCTTTTTTCCCTGGAATTCATGTATATTCATGTTGGAACGATATTAGTCTAATCAAATGAGGATTGATGATCTTTTTGTGATTTTACAAATTTAATAAAACAACGGATAGTAAAAAGGTAAAAGGTAAATGGCAAGTGGTAAAAGATTCTTTACATTCGTGCAAAAGTTGCAGAGATGAGGAAGCTACGGAATGATGAGCTCGATCGATTGAGTGTGGACGAGTTTAAGCAGTCCAGGAAAATACCCGTGCGGGTGGTTTTGGATAATGTAAGAAGCCAGAATAATATTGGTTCTGTTTTCAGGACAGCGGATGCCTTCCGGCTGGAGGGGATCTATCTTTGTGGCATCACGGCCACCCCTCCCCACCGGGAGATCCACAAGACTGCACTTGGTGCTACGGAATCAGTTCCATGGGAATATCGCGAGGAGACTGTCACTGCCATTGATGAATTGAAGGAAAAAGGATACCGGATCGTCGCTGTGGAGCAGACCGAGGGTTCGATCCCTTTGAATGAGCTCCGTTTAACAAAAGGGGAGAAGCTTGCCCTGGTGTTTGGTCATGAGATTCGTGGTGTGGACCAGAAAGTGGTGGATATGAGTGACCAGATCATTGAGATCCCGCAGTTCGGAACAAAACATTCCCTGAATATTTCAGTGGCTGCGGGTATCGTCATCTGGGAAGTATTCAGGCAATTCCCATTGTAGGCACAAAAAAAACCGCCTCAGATAGAGGCGGTTTCTATATAGATTAACCTTTAGAGATTTTACTCAACGACGGCCTTAAATTCAGCTGTTTCAAACAGCTTGGCAAACTCAAGGTCTTTCTTGGCATGGTCCTTCATCATCTGAGGAGACTTGCAATTCACAACTGCATTCTTCAGATTTTCGATGGCTACTTCAGGCTTGTCCTGGTTCGCAGCAATTATAGCCAGCAGATAAGAACGATAGGGAGACTCCATATCCAGGTTGGCAGCAACCCTCCATGCGCCTTCTGCATCTCCATTCAGATACATGGCAAGTGCAGCATTGAAAGAAGGAGTGTTTCCAAAATAGTTCAATGCTGATCCATAGTCACCTTCGATGATATTGATAATTCCAAGGTTGTAGTTTACGTTCTCGCCGGCACCCAGGGAAGCAGTGAAAGCTTCTTTGGCTCCAGCTATATCGCCTTTGGAAAGGGCAACTGCACCAAGGTTGTTGTTGATATAATCATGATCCTTCAACCCTTTGGCGGTATTGAAAGCAGCAGTAGCTTCGTCCACTTTCCCTAATTTAAAGAGCATGACACCCTTGTTGTTATGGGCACGCACACATTGAGGCGCTACTTCAGCAGCTTTGGAATAGACAGCTAATTTGGTCTTGTCGTCTTCAACCAGTGTAGCAGTATAGAGCAGCTCTTCAAGAACAAGTGTGTCTACGTTGCTGGTCCAAAGATCCAATAGCTCCTCATCACTCCAGCCAATCTTCTCCAGGCTTACAGTAAATTTCGATCTCCTCAGTTGTGGGAGGATCTCTTCTGCGATCACTTCAAAAGCGGCAGTGAGGTTTTTGATTTCCTGTTCACGTACAACCGGATCAGAATGCATACTCAGAACCCTCAAGATCATTTCTTTGTCCTGAATGTCTGAAGCCTCCATGGCTTTTTTGAAACCTTCCCAGTCTTCGGGAGTGGCAAGCAGACTCATCAGCTCTTCCGCTACTTCAATATCAGCCTTCTTCAGTTGGCCAGAGAGATATTTTTCGGCAGTTTTCTGACGCTTGTCAGCCAGCTTTGTATTGAGGTCCAGTTCTCCATCGGGAGATGCATAAGCTGCGATTTCAATTCCTTTCAGGTTAAGCCTTTCATTTGCATCGGCCTCCTGGAGGGTTGAATTCAATCCACCGATCTCTTCTTTTCCCATTTCTGATCTGCGCACATCAGCCCTGTTGATCACATATTTGATATCGGCTTCATACGATTCAGGAACAATCTGTTTGTAATTATCGCTGAAGGAGAGCAATTTGGCCTTTTTTGAGACCAGTTGGGGAGTAACAATGATACCGTCGGCAAGTTTGATAACTCCAATATCAACTGATTTGTCCTTCACTGCAGCACTCGCATTGAAATGGAGCTCTGACATCATCATGGCGTCTTCATAGACGAAAGAGATGGGATGCGATGCAGAACCGCCATTGTCATAACTGACAGGTTTGTTATTCTCTGTTACATCCTGTCCCTGTAATACGAGAGGATCAAGTGTTTTTTCACCACCTTCATATTTGAGGACCGGTGTGAGGGTTACGACAGCTTTCTTGTTAAAATACTTGGCATGGATACTTGACACTGATTGTTGCATCCACATCGCCTCCATGCATTTCCAATACTTCAGGAGAGACGCTGTAGCTTACCAAATCTGAGTCCTTGACCATTTTATTCAATCCACCACAGCTGCTCAGAAACGCTGCTGCAAGTAAGAAAATCGCAAAGGTTTTAAGGTTTTTCATGACAATTCTGGTTATTTGTTTAATACTTAATGTTTTCTGGGTTATACTATTAGTAAATGTAAACTTAATAATTTTTTGACAAAATTAATGAAATATACGATCAATGCCAGCTTTTGTTACAAAATAAGCATATTCATACCTGGCTTAAATTCACCTTCAAAGATAAGCTTTTTAAGTTGTTGAAAATCTGCCTTCTTATTCACAAAGTCGATAGCCCCGGTATCAATGACAACAATCTTTAAATCGGTCTGGGATTTGAAGAAGCCAAAATAGCCATCCTGCACCTCCTTCAGGTATTCAGCCTGGATGTTTTGTTCATAGGTTCGCCCCCTGTGCCTGATATTTTCCAGCAGTCTCTCCACCGGAACGTGAAGGTAGACATAGAGATCGGGTCTGGGCACCTGAAGATTGATGATAGAGAATAGCTTTTCGAAGAGCTTCATTTCATCATCCTTCAGATTATACTTGCTAAAAATGAATGATTTAGCCAGGAAGTAGTCACTTACAACTGTCTGCCCGAAAAGATCGGGATGCCCCAGTTCTGTCTTGATTTGCTGGTAGCGTTCCGAAAGGAAGGATAACTCCAGCTGAAAGGCATAGCGCTCGGGATCTTCATAAAATTTAGCCAGGAAGGGATTGTCGCTGAATTGTTCAAGCACCAGCCTGCTGCCTGTATCGTTTGCCAACATGGTGGCCAGCGTGGTTTTCCCTGCCCCGATATTACCCTCAATGACTAAATAATTATATTTCAAAATCCGGGAGTAAAATCCACGTTTTTATTTAAAATGACCACATCTCTGTTCAGAGAATGAAAATACATGGTTTCAGAATTGTGTGCAATCCCTGAAGCAAATTTTTGAAAGAAACTTCCGGGAATAAAAAACCCCGTTCGGTGAGGAACGGGGTTTTTTATATGCCAATGGAAATTAGTTCTTTTCCGGTTTGGGTAAAAGGGCCTTCCTTGAAAGCTTCAGCTTGCCGCTTTTTTCATCAACAGCGATCAACTTCACTTCGATTTCCTGTCCCTCTTTGAGTACTTCCTCGACTTTTTCGAGTCTTCTATGCTCGATCTCCGAGATGTGCAACAGTCCGTCTTTCCCAGGAAGAATCTCCACAAACGCTCCGTATGGAGTGATGGTTTTGACTTTCCCGGTATATACAGTCCCCGCCTCTGGAACAGCTACGATCCCCTTGATCCAGTTCATGGCAGCATCAATGGCTGCTTTATCAACTGCAAATACGTCTACCAGTCCAACGTTGTCAATCTCCTCAATGGTGATCGTACTATTGGTTTCGGCCTGGATCTCCTGAATCACTTTTCCACCAGGTCCGATCACAGCACCAATCATATCCTTGGGAATCTCGATTCTTTCGATTCGCGGGGTATGGGGTTTGTAATCCGGATTGGGCGCAGACATGGTCTCACTGATTTTATCCAGGATGTGGAGTCGGCCATTTTTGGCCTGTTCCAATGCCTGGGAAAGGATCTCGTAGGAGAGGCCTTCCACCTTGATGTCCATTTGTGTGGCGGTGATACCGTCACGGGTTCCGGTGACTTTAAAGTCCATATCACCCAGGTGGTCTTCATCTCCAAGAATATCTGAAAGTACAGCAAACTTGTCAGAATCTTTATCGGTGATCAATCCCATGGCGATTCCTGATACCGGTTTCTTAATCTGAATACCGGCATCCATTAATGCCAGTGTTCCTGCACAAACCGTTGCCATGGAAGATGAACCATTGGATTCAAGGATGTCAGAAACGATTCTCAAGGTATACGGCATGTCATCGGCTGCAGGAAGAATTCCCTTTAAAGCCCTGTGGGCCAGGTTGCCATGTCCAACTTCCCGACGGCTTGTGCCCCTGTTGGGACGTGCATCACCCGTTGAGAAAGCGGGGAAATTATAGTGAAGCAGGAATTTGTCGTTCCCCTTCTTCATAACATCGTCGATGAGTTTTGCATCCATCTTTGTACCCAGGGTCACTGTGGTAATGGATTGGGTTTCACCCCTGGTGAATACAGCTGAACCATGTGCCGAAGGCAGGTAGTCCACTTCACTCCAGATGGGGCGGATCTCATCGGTTTTTCTTCCATCGAGCCTGATGGCATCGTCCAGGATGGCCCTGCGGACAGCCTCTTTCTCCACATCGTGGTAATATTTTCCAACCAGTTTCTCATTCACTTCACCCTCTTCGCCAGCCTCCTCAACAAGTTTGGCAAGGAATTCTTCCTTTACCTGATGAAAAGCTTCGCTTCTGGCATGCTTGTCATCATTGCCCGATTTGGCAATTTTATAGGCGGCATCATAAGTCTCTTTCCAGACCTTTTTGCTCAGTTCCTCATCATTGACCTCATGGCAGTATTCGCGTTTTTCTTCTTTGCCTACCTTTTTTGAAAGTGCAAGTTGGGCCTGGCACATAGGCTTGATAGCATCGTGCGCAAACTTGATGGCCTCAAGCATCTCTGCTTCGGAGACCTCTTTCATTTCGCCTTCCACCATCAGGATGTTATCATAAGTGGCACCGACAATAATCTCGATGTCGGCCTCTGCCAGCTGAGAAAAAGTGGGATTAACCACAAATTTTCCATCTACGCGAGCCACGCGGGCCTCAGCGATGGGGCCATGGAAGGGTACATCCGAAACAGCCAATGCTGCTGAAGCAGCAAGTCCTGCCAGTGCATCGGGAGGCGTGTCGTTTTCGGCTGACATCAATGTGACATTCACAAATGTATCTGCATGGTAATCATCTGGGAAGAGAGGACGCAGTGCCCTGTCTACTAATCTGGCTACCAGGATCTCATAATCTGAAGGCCTGGCTTCTCTTTTGAGGAAACCTCCCGGAAATTTTCCAAGAGCGGCATATTTTTCTTTATAATCTACTGAAAGAGGCATGAAATCCACATCCTCTTTGGCTTCTTTTGCACTGACCACTGTGGCCAGTACCATGGTATCGCCCATGCGAACCATTACGGCACCGTCGGCTTGCTTTGCCAGTACGCCGGTTTCTATGCTAATTGTACGACCATCACCAAGATCGATGATCTCTGTAATTGCTTCTGGTTTTGACATAAGATTTGATTAATACAATGTATGGATACGAAAAAAGGCAATTCTAAAATTGCCTTTTTTTCACAATAAATATTTTTACTTTCTGATTTTCAAGGACTTGATTATCTCACGATAACGCTCAATGTCTTTTTCCTTGAGATAATCGAGTAATTTCCTCCGCTTACCAACAAGTTTAAGAAGTGCCCTCTGGGTTCCGTAGTCTTTCTTATTGGTCAGAAGGTGTTGTGTAAGGTGGTTGATCCTTGTAGTGAAAATTGCGATCTGGCCTTCAGCTGAACCTGTATCAGCCTCGGATTTACCATACTTCTTGAAGATTTCCTTCTTCTTCTCCGTAGTTAAATACATCCTGTTTTTTCTGCTTTTATATGCTATTTCAAAAATTGAGTTGCAAAGGTATTTATTTTTTTTGAATTACCAATATGGTCCTGGAAGAATTTAGGCATGGGCACTCACCAGAATATCAGCTGTTTGAGCCGTACTCAAAAGGGGTGTTTATGGTCTATCTCTCCGTAGTAATTTTTTGCAGAAGATTATTGATCTGTTTCCTCGTCCCCAGGGCAAAAAGTTTATCTGTGGGCATCAGTATGGTTTCGGGAACTGGGTTGATCAGGAAAGAGTTGTCTTCTCTTTTCATCCCGATGATATTGGCTCCTGATTCATTTCGGATATCCAGATCCCTGATCGACTTTCCTGTAAAACAGGAGGCAATATTTTCGCAGGAGATCTGCTCCAGCACCACATTTTCGACGCTTTGAAGAAGCATGAAGTCAACAAATTCAACAATGTCTGGTTGCGCCACCAGTTTGGCCATCCGCTGCCCACCGATTTTGTCCGGCATGATCACATTGGCGGCGCCGGCCCGTTTGAGTTTGATGTCTGAATTGTCAACAGATGCCCGGGAGATAATTCTGAGATCTGGATTGAGCTCTTTGGCTGAGAGCACAACAAACAGATTGTCAGCATCCTGGGGAAGCGTCGTGATCAGTGCCCTGGCATCTTCAGGTTGGCTTGTTTAAGGATCTCTTCATCCGCTGCATCCCCTTCCACATAAAGCATGCCGGGTATTTCCCTTAGAACTTGAACCAGTTCAGGATCTTTTTCAATGACGATGGTGGGGACGTCATGCTCAAGGAGTTCGGCGGTGGCCTGTTTTCCATTTCGTCCGTATCCACAGATCACAACGTGATCATTTAGTCTTGTTAATTCTTCTTTTCACTTTGGTGTCTTTAAATGTATTTCTGAAAACCCCCTCCACAATAAACCGGGTGAGGGTAGTTACCGCATAGGCAAAAATCCCGATGGAGAATATCACAAGGATAGAGGTGAACCACATCCCCGTGTTGTTCAGGGGATGAACCTCTTCAAACCCCACTGTGGCCATGGTGATGATGGTCTGGTAAATGGCTTCCGGAAATGTAAATCCAAGAAGGGTGTATCCGGTGGAACCAACCACAAGGACAAAAAGCAGCAATCCAAGTGTATAATATGCATGCCTCAGACTATTGTTTCTCATCGAATATTTTTCTTATCATTTGAGCACCTATGGGACATTCGTGACAACGTTTTTGTTTACAATAAACATTATAAAGCTGGATCAGGGCCTGACTCTCGAAAGCTCCATCCGGGACCAGTCCAAAATTACTCCAATTTTTGATGATACTGTTAGATTCTGCCTCAAGTTCCGAAAGAAGGTATGTTCCCAGGTTGATGGCACGGATGTGATTCTCTCTTTTTCCCAGCGTAAAAAGAAAAGGAACAATTGCATTGATGATCAGGGTTCTTATGGATTCGCGTCCAAGGTTTTTGGGGATCTCTGAAGAGGCTTTACCAAATGTATAATGGGTATTCCAATATTCACTGGCCTTTGCTTTTAAAAGCCCTTCGACATCGCAAAGGGCAGTGGCTTCCAGGATTGCGTGCAAAAGTGGGAATCGAATGATTTACCAGTGAGGCAAATTGTGAGAGCCGCAGGGTGGGAAAGGATGCCGGGCGCAAGCGCAGGAATTTCCACAGATGCCTGCTGACACTCGGGGCCCGATAACTTTTTTGAATATTGCTGGTATCGTTTGTACAGGTCGCATGATAAGGCCCGAGTGAAATATTGCTGTTTAAAAAACCTGCCTGTCCCAACAGGATTCCTTCCAGATCATCGATACTATCCCTGCACTGCATTAACAATTCATAAGGGATGCCTGCCGCTGTCATTTCAAAGGGCAGGCTGTTGATGGGAAGCCCGAAACCTGACGCCAGGGTTCTATACAGGGTAATTTCCCAGTCAGGTCCGTATCTGCTTATCACCTTACTGATAATAAGGATTTTTTGACGGATTCGTTCTGACATGAGGGTGCTTAGCCATTTTCGGATCACCACGGTCGATGTTTGATGTATATAAGCATGGCAGGGCAACCATGAATCAGCATTAAGCAAAGCAGAGTACCTGTTTCGCAGGGATTGGGGATAGTCAAGTAAAAGGGTGGGGATCCTGTTCCCTTTTTGATTGAAAACCGACCTGTCATCATCTGTAACCACGTGCAGTATCACATTGTTGTAAGCCGGATCATGCTGATGACCGTGTTTGTTCCAGTCTGACGATCGAAGATGAATTTCCACATTTCCGGCCCATAGCAAAGCTCCGATCCGGATTCTGGCATTGAAAAAATCGGGACCTGAATGGAGGTTCGGTTCTCCGGTTTCATAAATACTGAGACTCCTTCCGCAGGTAGTTTTTATACCCAGATGATTGAATAATCTGTTCTTCCAGATGAAATGAAGAAAAGCTTCCCCGTACATAATTTAGCAGGTTTTTTCCCTCAGTTAATGTGTCCAGGAAGTGCAATATCGAAGATGCTTTTTCTATTTTTATACAATGAAACAATCTACAACTTACCTGGCTTTTTTCCTGGCCAGTATTATATCGGGGTGCAGCAGTGATCATGCTGCCCGACACCAGGACCATCTCCTGCAGGCCACCACCTGGTACCAGCATGCGGCAGAGATGAGAGCCCTTTATTATCAGTCATTCAACTGGGCTGGCCGGGAACTTGATGAGAGGATTTCAGAAGGATCCGTCAAACCCCTGGCAGTTGTACTTGATATTGATGAAACAGTGCTCGATAATTCACCCCAGACTGCGCAGCAGATAGTTGAAAACGAACCTTTCAATAACGAGATGTGGGATGAATGGTGTTCCATGGCGAAGGCACGGCCTTTACCGGGAGCACTGGATTTCACAAAGAGGGCTGCAGCCCAGGGTGTGGAAGTGTTCTACATCTCCAACCGCGGTATCCATTTGTTGGATGCTACCATTAATAACCTCAGAACAGCCGGATATCCCTTTTCGGATAGCAGCCATGTATTGCTCAAAACCAGTACCTCTATAAAAGATTCGAGGCGTGAGAAGGTGAAGGAGACCCATGAGATTGTGTTGCTGATTGGTGATAACCTGGGAGATTTCTCGGGGATCTTTGAAAACAGGCTGGAGGGAATGGCTTTGGAACGGGTAAATGAGAACAGGGAGCTTTTTGGTACGACCTACATTATTCTGCCGAATCCCATGTATGGCAGCTGGGAGAAACCGTTTCGTGGCGAGTCTCCCCCAGAGACAGTAGCGATTAAAAAGGAGAAATTGAAACCTTACAAACACTAAAACGCATAAGCCAGTCCAACCGATGCTTCCAGGGTTCTGACAAAAAAATCGGATTGTATGGGAGGAATATCTTCGGCCACATCCCTGAAAAGGTCAAAAGTGTATTCGAATTTAGAACGGGACTGCGTAAAATCAGCGCTAAGCTTGAGCGCCAGGTTTTCATTCAGCTTAAACCGAAGGCCCCCGCCGGCAGTAAATCCAAAGGTGAGCTTGTTGTTGCTTGTTGTAGAGAAAATCTCTGTTCCATCGTCCAGTGGGATATATAATTCCTGATCCGGTGGCCTGAGCACACTGAGCCCGGCCAGTACCCGTACATCCAGGTAAAGTCTCTGAGTGGCACGAACGGAGAAATGGGGGCCCAGGAATATGTTGATGTAGTTCCAGAATCCCGACCCGTATTCAGTTACGCCAGGTGGAATATCGATGATAGAGGATGCATTTTCTACGATATAGGTGACCATATCCTTGAGAAGTGAGTCCCTGATAGCATAATTGGAACCGAAAGCCGAATGAGCCTCCTATGCCCAGATAGGATCCAGGGAAATAGGCTGCGTCAAATTTGATGGCTCCGCCAGTTCTGGCATAACCGTTTGATGCAAGGTCTCCAGTTTCTGCATAATCATCCAAAGGGATGCTTGCACCGAATGAGATACTGGCAAAGTTCTGTTGTGCATAGGCAGGAAGGCCCACAAACAGTAAAATAATCCACCCAATTTTTCTCATCGCCTCACAAATTTTCTTAAAAGTATAAAAACCCCGGAATTTTCCCTTTATCCAATCACCTTTTCCCTTTTCTTTTCCCTTTTCTTTACCCAATCACCTTTTCCCTTTTAAAGGGCATGGTCATACAACGTACTCCGCCACCCCCCCGGGATAGCTCTGCTCCGTCGATGGTCAGAACATATTTCTGGTATCCTGAAAGATCGATTCGATCCTCGGTAACATCTTTTGACTTGATGATTTCATAGCCCGACTGACTGAGATTCTCCAGGGTATGGATGTTCCTGTTGTATCCGATCAGCTTTCCCGGTCCGATGGCGAAGAAATTGGCACCGCTGTGCCATTGTTCCCTTTCCTGTACCATGGTGTCATTTTTACCTCCACAAAAGGAGGGTTTCAGGTCCATTCCCATGTCGGCCAGCGCATTTACCAGATTGGCCACGTTCTTGATGGAGACCACTTTCCCGTTCTCTATATCGATCTGGATGGTTTGATATTTATTGGAATTTAAGATCAGGGGTTCAAACACCATGCAGGAATCGCGATCAAGCAGGGTGAAAACCATATCCAGATGAATGAATGATTCAGGTGATGAAGGCAGTTCCTGTACAAGGATATGTTGTTTTTCCTCTCTTCTCTCCAGCATTTTTACAAGGAAATCAATTCCTGCTGCCGTGGTGCGGGTACTCAGTCCCACTAGGGTGATCTGCTCGGATGCAATAAGCAGGTCCCCTCCCTCGATGGAGAGTTGGGACCTTTCCGAATCTGTCATCCGCCGGATTGATGGTCTTGGACCGAAACATGGGGTGATAGTCGAAAATTGCCTGCATGATCAGGGCCTCCCTGTCGCGCACCCTGTTGGCCATTCGTGCAATCAGTACCCGGTCACCCATGGCCACTGATGAATCTCTGGTGAAGAAGAAGTTGTGAAGGGGCCGAAGGGAAAAATGCTCATTGCTTAGGTATCCACTCAGTGTGGTCCGCTCAAGCGGTACACCCTGTACGAGTTGCTTGGCTATCTGCTTCTCATTGAGATTCAAGAGTTTGTCAATCAGATCGGGATGCCCTTCATTGTAGCAGGCTTTTTTGATGATCTTCTCCCTGATCTCGTCAGAACGCAGGATATCTTTAAGCAGATCCATTACCCTGAAGGAGGGGACCAGTTTTTGAAGCAGGCATTCAAGCTGGTTATACTCCCTCCTGGCTACTGAAAGGTTAAGAATGTCGCTGTATAGGGCACGTTCTGCATTTTTCGGGGTCATATTTTCCACCTCGGGTCCTGGTGGATGGAGAATTACTCCCTGGAGTGTTCCAATTTCGGAATGTACCTGAATGGCTGACATGCCTCAAAGGTAATAGATTTAATGCTTTTTCAGTCCGAAAAACCATTGCGCTTGTGGCTTCCGTCACAGTAGGGTTTGTTCGATGATCCCCCGCATCTGCAAAGAAAAACCGGGCCACCCTTTTCAATGATCTTTCCACTGGAATTGACCACACGGAAATGACCGGTAATCTCGAGGGGCCCTCCGGCAGTTATTTTAAAGCGTGCATTGCTATCTTCCATGATCAGATTGATTCGTCTGTAAAACCTGTTTTTCTATGCGTGCCATCGCAGTAAGGCATGCTCCTGGAGTTTCCGCAACGGCAAAAGGAGGTCATCACGGTGGACTTAAGCGTTTCATCATTGGCTCCGATAATTCTGAAATTACCCTCTACCACAATAGGCCCGTCTTTCATGATCCTGACTTTTGCCGGCTTTACACGTGTCTTTTCCTCCACACCGGTTTTTCCCACCATACCGGACAGGGTCTCCGGATTCTCTTCTTCCCTGGCTACCCGTCTGTTCGCTAACTTCTCCTCTTCAGTCAGGTCATTGTTGTATTTCCATACAATGGCCTGTGTGGGGCATTTATTGACTACCTCTGCTATCCTCCTGGTTGGAGCACCCCCCATGTTCACCCATGGCCTCCGCCCCGGATTAAACACTTCGATCAACTCCCGGAAACAGGTGGTGGCATGAATGCACTTGGAAGGAATCCAGAATACGGTTATCTCCCCGTTGGTGTACTGTCTGTTTCTGGGATCACTCATTGATGCTTTGACTTTGTTGTTCGACATGTAAAAACAAACTTATTGAATGAATGTTCACGGAAAATACACCTCTGGTTTATGTTAAGTAAACATTAATTGCCGGTCGGTAAACAGACGAAAAATTAATACTGACATAACACAGGATTTACGCAGGAGTAATACGTGAACTCTTTCTTTGTGGCAGAATGTATAACGAACCTGGTAAATCGAAGTTTTAATGAAAGCAAAGATACTTTTAATGGCAGTTGGATTCACTGCCATCAACCTCTCCGCTCAGTCTGATGCTGAACATGAACTGTTGGCTTATGGTGGGACGGAGTCCTCACCCAATGTGGAAAGCGCCGTGCTTACCGGTATGATCCGGGGCCGTATCATTGATGCCACCACGGGTGAAGGCCTCATTGGAGCCAATGTGTTTCTTACCGGGACAACAACCGGAACCATCACTGATTATGACGGTAATTTCACATTGCCCGATTTGCCCCAGGGCAATGTCAGTGTAACCACCTCCTATGTTTCGTATGAAACGAAGGTGTTTAATGATGTTGAGGTAGTACCCGGTGACGTGGTTGTTTTGAATGCAAACCTGAACCTCTCATCCCAGAGCATCGACGAAGTTGTGGTCACTGCGCGGAAGCGGGAGCAGACCGAGGCGGCAGTACTCATCATGAAGAAGAAAATGGCATCGGTTCTTGACGGAATCTCTTCGCAGCAGATCTCCCGTTTGGGGGATAGTGATGCAGCATCTGCACTCAGGCGCGTGACCGGAGTTTCGGTTGAAGGTGGTAAATACGTTTATGTGAGGGGACTTAGTGACCGTTATAGCACAACTACCCTGAACGGGGCCCAGATCCCCGGACTTGATCCTGAGAAAAATACGGTACAGATGGACCTGTTTCCATCCAATATCATTGAGAACCTGATGGTTTCTAAAACTTTTTCTCCCGATCTGCCCGGTAATGCCACGGGTGGTCTGGTGAACATCGTAACCAGGGATTTCCCCGAAAAGTTTAACATGCAGTTCTCTGCAGGCCTGGGGTACAATCCCCAATCCAATTTAAGGAATGATTTTCTTTCCTATGAGGGAGGCAAAACAGACTGGTTGGGAATGGATGACGGAACAAGGGCCATTCCCGATGAAGTGAAGCATTATACGGAAGACGGACAACTTCCTTACATCTATACGGGTAGCGACGAAGAACTGGGGAATGTGAGCCGGGGCTTTAACAAGTCCATGGACAATATCCGGACAAGTTCCTTCCTGGACCAGTCCTACTCTTTCTCAGTGGGAAACAGGGTGAAGCTCTTTAAGAGGGATCTTGGATTCAACCTATCGGCCAATTACTCAAAAGAATATGATATGTACCAGGGCGGAAGGGATGAAAAATATTCAGTAACCACTCCCGACGCCCCCAATGCCAAACGCTTGCTTTCACGTGACCAGGGAACAGAGAATGTTATATGGTCCGGTCTGGCCAATCTTTCATACAAGTTGAACAACAACCATATGTTTGGAGTAACGGTGATGAGGAACCAGAGCGGTGTGAAAAACTCTGAATATGTGGATGGGGTTGAGAATTACTCCGATGCTGAAGATATCGTTGAGCAGAGGCTGGGATGGCTGGAAAGATCCATCACAGCTACCCAGATCAAAGGAAAGCATGTGATTCCGGGAGCCGGGAATGCCACCATCGACTGGATGGGTTCGTATACCCTGGCCACACAGGATGAGCCCGACCTGAGATTTTTCTATATGGATTATGATACGGACCCCTCCAATGGTGAGTACACCAACTACAATGTCCGTCTGAATAAACTTCCTGCCAGGTTCTACCGTGAAATGAATGAAGCCAACCTGGACCTGAAACTGAATTACAGCCAGCCTTTCACCCTGGGTGGCAGGAGTGCCAAAGTAAAGGCAGGAGGTTCCTATATTGATAAAGAGCGCTACTCTCATGAGAATAAGTTTGTGATCTCCAGGCAGGGTGGCGTAAGCTTTGACGGAAGCAGCTCAGATTATCTGAAGGATGAAAACATGCTTTATCCCAATAACTGGAATGTTGTTTACTATGAGAATTCGCTGCTCACCGATGATATCAACAGTTACCGGGGCAGTGAAACTGTCATGGCCGGATATGGTTTGGTTGACCTGCCTGTTACGGAAAAGATGAGGCTTATCGCCGGTGTACGGTATGAGCATTCAGATATTTTCGTTGAGAACCTGGTTGACACCCTTGCCTATCCCCGGGATGCAGAAGATTACGATTTTGGTGGATTCAGTGAAGGTGACCTGCTTCCTTCTTTCAATATGGTATACAGCATGACTGAAGATATGAACCTGAGAATGGCGTACAATAAGACTGTGGCAAGGCCTGTTTTCAGGGAATTGGCCCCGTATGCCTCATACGATTATAAAGCAGGCTTAAGGAAGATAGGGAACCCTGACCTGGAGAAGACCAACATCGACAATGTGGATTTAAGATGGGAGTGGTTCATGCGTCCCGGAGAGATTCTTTCTTTCAGCGCCTTCTATAAGTATTTCAGGAATCCCATTGAATTAAGAGACAAGGAGCAGGCTGCCAACCCTGAAATACATTTCGAAAACATTGATGATGCGAAGCTCTATGGTCTGGAGTTTGAAGTGCGGAAAAGACTTGATTTTGCAGAGGTCCTGAGGAATTTCTCATTGGGCGCGAATGTAACCCTTGTAAAATCTATTGTTCACGAAGACTCTACCAGGCTGGCATCGGCAAGAATGGTGGATCCCAACTGGGCTGAGACAAGGGCCATGTTCGGCCAGTCACCTTACGTTATAAATACCTATCTGAACTATCACCATTTTGAAAGGGGATGGGATGTAAACCTTGGATTCAATGTGGCTGGAGAGAAGCTTGTCCTGGTGAACAAGGCAGCCACACCGGATGTTTATGAGCAGCCCTTCCCCATGCTTGATTTCAACATCAGCAAACAGTTCAGGAATGGTATCAATCTCAAAGTCTCTGCTGAAAACCTGCTCAATCCCAGGTTTGAGCAAACCTACGCATTTACCAACTCTACAGGATATTTCAGGCAGTTTAAGATGGGTAGGAGTTTCTCCATTGGCCTGACCTACATGCTGAATTAGGCTGGTATTTATAATACCCCATTCAGCAGCGTATAAAATAATACATTAAAAATGAAGGAAATGAAAAAAATTTGTACCCTGATCGCAGTGAGTTTGGCATGGGCATCCAGCCTGATCGCTGCTGAAGAAGTCTGGACCAGTGCCACCATGGATGCCGCAGGAAATGAGGTTAACTGGAGTGCAGAGAATGTTTATATCCTGGAGGGATTTGTATTCGTTAACGACGGACAGACCCTTACACATTGAAGCTGGTACAGTAGTCAAAGGAAAGCCAGGGCAGGAAGCCAGTGCATCAGCATTGATTATAGCCAAAGGTGGTAAGATCATGGCCAACGGTTCTTCCGATGCCCCTATTATTTTCACATCCCAGGCCGATGACCTGGCAGGTTCTGTGCCCGATCAGGCAACAGGACAGTGGGGTGGGGTTATTGTCCTTGGAAAAGGGGCAACCAATAACTCTACAGCAGAGAAGGCCGTCGAAGGGATCCCAACGGATGAGACCAGGGGCCTGTATGGGGCTGATCCTACTGTAGCCGACGACAACTCAGGAATGATGAAGTATGTATCCATCCGTCATGGTGGAACCAACATTGGTGAAGGAAACGAGATCAATGGTTTAACCCTCGGAGCGGTCGGATCAGCTTCTACTTTCTCTTATATTGAGATTGCAGCCAATGCCGATGACGGTGTGGAGTGGTTCGGCGGAGCACCCAAATGTGACCATATCCTGGTGGCATGGGTTGGCGACGACTCTTTTGACTATGATGAAGGTTTCTCAGGAATGAACCAGTTTATGGCGGCTATTCAGAGTGATGATGCAGGCGACCGCCTGGGAGAGCATGACGGCGGACCAAGCTCCAATGAGCTGGGAGAGCCTTTCGCACACCCCATCTTCTCCAATGTTACCTATGTGGGACGTGGAGCAGCTGCAGGCAAACGCGTTGTTACTTTCCGTGACAATGCGGGGGGTGAGTACCATAACTCTATTTTCGCCGAACAGGCCAAGGGTATTGATATAGAATATCGTGAAGATGGCGATGGATCTTCCCTGGGCCAATGTTCTTACAGCCAGTGGGCCGACGAGGGCATCCTGAAGTTGAAGAACAATATTTTCCAGAATGTGGCCGACGGAACGGCAGCAGGCATTTTCAAGGTAGAGTCTCCCAAGGATGACCAGGACGTACCCCTGTTTGACGTTCCAGCTGACGCCAGCACAGCATTTGCGGACTACTTTGTTTCTGCAGGAAATGCAGTGAGTGATGCAGGTGTGGATGCAAGTAATCCCACAGCCAGTGGAAATGTGGCCGGAGCAGATTACAGCGGCCTGGATGCCTGGTTTAGCAAGGTAGGTTTCAAAGGTGCTTTTACACCCAATGAGAACTGGGCTTTTGGCTGGAGTCTTTCGATGGGTGAGGTGGTAGCCAAAGAAAACATACATTCGGGGATAGGAGATGAGGAAGTCTCTAAAACCCATGTGCATGTCTTTCCAAATCCGGCTGTTGACTTCATAACAATCGCTTTTGAGAATCCAACAGGGGCAGCTCACGCTTTCACCATGTTTGACATGGCGGGACGTACTGTGAAACGGATCAACAATATCCAAGCCAGTAGTTTCCAGATAGAGAGAGGCGGGATGAACGACGGTGTTTATATCTATTCGCTGTCCAACCAGAAGGGTAAAGTCGCTGAAGGAAAACTTATGTGGACAGCCTTTGTTAAATAAATCCGGCTTCGATTCCCCGCACAATGTCTTCAATCATAAAGTCCTCTCCGTCAGGGTCATATTCCATTTTCAGGTTGTTGCCAAAGATACGCGCAATGCCCTGCCAGAAAAAAGCTGTAATGCCCCCTTTCAAATCTTTGATCACTTCGTAGGAGGTACGGCCGGTCTCCCTGTCAATGAGTTTGACCAGGATGATTCCCTGGGTAATGGTAAGCTTCTTGACATCCTTCTCAAACTCGTCCATGATCTCTTTTTCAGTTATATCAAGAAACTCCTCTTTCTCCTTTTCGTCTTTCATAGTAGCCAGCTGCCGGTCCAGCTGGTGTAATCTTTCTCCTGCGATCTTGGCATAGGGATAGGCCTTTTTTACATTCCGCACCAGCCGCCTGTTTCTCCTTTTATGGGAGAGGTACTCAAAATCCTGCCGCTGATAAACACGCACCTCCTCCAATTCAACCATAGCCAGGGTATCGTTGCCCTGTATAATTCCTTTTGTAACAGTGATGCTGTCAAGGTCAGGACCCTGTGCTGTGACAGATAGCGCGGAGCAGAATATAAATCCAATCCAAAGACTGTATATCAGTGGTTTATTCAAGCTATTACCCTCATCTATTTCCTTAAATTATAACTATTTTAGCATGGTTCAAAAATCATACCCAAACATAGGAATTTTACTTTGTATAAATGAAAATGGGAAAGATCAATAGATATAGCATTTGGGTGTTCTGCATATGCTTGGCAGTATGTGTGCTATCAGCCTGTGTGGTTAAAAACGGAACAGATGAGCCTAAAAAGGAGATTATTCAAGCCGAAAAACCAGACATTGATACCATGAAGGTACTGGAGACACTGGAATTGTACAGGGCAAAACGGTATGAAGGGATCCAGGAGGCGATGAATGCCGGAGTGGAAAATGCTCATAAACTGATACTGTACGGAAGGAAGCTGGGCAGTATCTCTCCTGACATTGGCAAGCTTATGTATCTTCAGACCTTTGATGTGGCCTACAATGATCTGTCGGAGCTGCCCGCAGCGCTGGCAGATCTTCATTACCTGCAGGGTTTTTATGCCAATGGGAACAAGCTGACTACCTTCCCTGAGCAGGTGATCCTGCTTCCCCTGCTGAAAAGCCTGGACCTGTCAGATAACCAGATCACTTCCATACCGGTGGAGATCGCCCGAATGGACCAGCTAAGCAGGTTGTCCATGGACCAAAATCTGCTTACTTCCATTCCGGTGCAGCTGTATGAGTTGAAAAAACTGTCCATACTGGAGTTGTCCGGGAACGGTCTTGGTGAAATTCCGGCCGGAATCAGCAATCTTGGCAAACTGAAGAAACTGGACCTGTCGCAAAACCAGCTGGTTTCTATTCCACGTGAGATCAGTACACTTTCGGGACACCTTGAAGACCTGTATTTGCAAGGCAACCAGATTCCCCCCGGGGAACTGGAATGGCTGGCGAAAGCCTTGCCCCATACCAAAATCCGTTATTAGACTGGCATGGCCACTGGCTAGCCCATCATTCCAAGCATGGTCTTCACCACCTTCTCGGCACCCTCGGCAATCTGGACAATGGTGGCATCCAGCATATAACAAGGGGTGGTCACCAATTTTCTTTTTTCATCCACCACTACTTCACCATGGGTGGTGTCCACATGGATGGCTCCCAGGGATTCCATTGCTTCGGCTGTTCCCCTGTCATCACCGATGGTTAGTTTTACGGCTCCCAGTACTTTGGCCAGGATCACAGGGGAAATACAAAGTGCCCCTACAGGTTTACCCATTTCAACCATGCCTTTTATGGCTTCTTCCACTTCCGGAAGAACTGTGGCATCCGCTCCTTCAAAAGCCCAAGTTGATAGATTTTTTGCGGCGCCAAATCCCCCCGGGAAAAGCAAACCATCGAATTCACCCGGAATAAAATCTTTCAAATCCAGGATGTTTCCGCGCGCTATTCTTGCCGATTCGACCAGAACATTCCTGGTCTCTTCCATCTCCTCACCGTTGAGGTGGTTGATCACATGGTGCTGGTTCACATCAGGAGCGAAAACCTGGTAAGAGGCTCCCAGTTTTGCAATGGCCAGCAGGCTGAGGGTAGCTTCATGAATTTCGGCTCCGTCAAATACTCCGCAGCCTGATAATACAACGGCAAACTTTTTCATAACTGTCAGATTAAATACATTTGCAGATACTAATTTATGGAAATCTACAGAACATTTATTGGCATTCCTGTCAAAGTTGACGGGAAGTTTCTGGAAACCAGGAGCGAGATGATGGAGATGCTTGGCGGAGAACGGATCAGCTGGGTGGACCCTGATAATTTTCATGTGACCATTCGCTTCATCGGTGACACCAAAACGGATCGAGTACAGCTTATTGGGAATGTACTTGAGGACACGGTGACCATTCCGGAGAGGAGAGAAACAAGCCTGGGTACTGCTGGCAGTTTTGGCCCCCGCAAAAAGCCCAGGGTAGTGTGGGTCGGATTTGAGGAAACCGGGTTTTTTCAGGCCTTGAAGACTGAGGTGGACAGGGCGCTTGAGTTGTGTGGGATTCCTGTTCCTGATTACCCTTTTCAGGGCGCATCTTACCCTTGGCAGGGTGCGAAGCCTGAAGGACCGGGATTTGTTCTATCGTACCATGGATCGATTGAAGAACCGTTTTTCAGGCAGTGTTTTGCTGGAGAGGCTGGTCTTTTACAAAAGTGAACTGGGGAGCGGCAAGCCCGTATATACCCCGCTTGAAGTGCTGGATTTTAAAGATTAGGCCCTCTGAATTTCGATCATCACATCATCCTTCATCACCGTCTCATTCTTTTTAACCACGACCGATTGAACGATCCCGGTCACGTGACTGGCAATTTCATTCTGCATTTTCATGGCTTCCAGGATGATGATGGGTTCTCCCTCTTTCACTTCTGATCCCTCTTCCACCAAAATATCAATGATTTTCCCCGGCATGGGTGCTTCAATGGACACACTGGAAGAAGTATCACCCTGTTTTTCCAGGAACCTTCTTCGTTTCAAGTGAAATGGGTGTTTCCACACTGAATGAGTGCCAGACACCATTGATCATTACGGTATACCGGTTCTGGTTCTTCTCAATCACATCCAGCATGTACTTCTTATTCTTCCAGACAATGTAGGAGAAACCATTGGGATCTTCCCGCAGCTTGATATCCACCTGTTTTCCCTGGTATTTAATGCTGTTTCTCAAGGGGATTCTTAAATTCAAAGGTCTTGTTGGCAGCGCTCAGGGCAATGAGCTTGGATGGTCTTTTTTTCTTTGATTCTCGGGCCATGGGCGGATCAGGTTTTAGCGTAAGCGTTTATTAATTACCCAGGGAGCAATCTCTTTCCCTCTTTCCACGTAGAGTGGTTTATCTTCAAAATCATTCAGTTCCCTGGCATAATCATAGGTGGCAAAGAAGGCTGCAAGCATTTCTTCATCAGGTTCATGGTGGTAGTGGATCTTCAGTTCCTTGCTCAGGAATGAAGTATTGAATTCCCCTTTCCTGAAGTTCTTGTTTTGAAGTACGGCCCGGCAAAAGGCCAGGGTGGTTTTGGTCCCTTTGATCCAGAATTTCCGAATGGCGAGACTGGATAGTTGCAGGGCTTTTTCCCGGTCCTCTGCATGAACGATCAGTTTGGCGATCATGGAGTCAAAATAGGGCGTGATCACCGATCCATCCCTGACCCCGGTATCCACCCTGATATGATCACTCTTCGGGCCAGGATGATTTTTTCAATGGTTCCCAGGCTGGGAGAGAATCCTGATTGCACATCTTCGGCATTGATCCGCCATTCAATGGCCCAGCCGTTTAGTTTAATATCTTTTTGAGTAAATGCCAGTTTTTCTCCCTCGGCGATCAGGATCATCTGTTCGATCAGGTCGATTCCGGTCACCATTTCTGTCACCGGGTGCTCCACCTGGATCCTGGTATTCATCTCCATAAAGGTAGAAGTTGTTATTTTCATCCAGCAGAAATTCAACGGTACCTGCAGAATAGTAGTTCACCGATTTGGCGATGCGGATGGCTGCATCACCCATCTTTTTCCTCAAGGCTTCATCCAGTGCAGGGGAGGGGGATTCTTCCAACAGTTTCTGATGCTTTCGTTGGACCGAGCATTCCCTTTCACCCAGATGAACCACATTGCCATGCTTGTCGGCCAGGATCTGAAATTCGATATGGCGGGGTTCCCGGACAAATTTTTCAATAAATACGTGCGGGGTTGTTGAAAGCTTTTTCTGCTTCGTTGGTGGCCAGGGTAAACATTCGTCTCGACATCCTTTTCCCTCTCCACTACGCGCATTCCTCTTCCGCCACCTCCTGCAGCGGCCTTCAGGATCACCGGGTATCCAATCTTATTGGCTATCTTCAGCAGCTTCTTCTGCATTGGCAACGGACCCTTCACTGCCTCCCAGAAGGGGAACATTATGTGGCTTTGGCCAGTTCCTTGGCAATGGTCTTATTCCCCATCCGGTAGATGGCATCGTGTGAGGGTCCGATAAAAATAATCCCTTCCTCCTCACAACGCCTTGCAAAATCAGGATTCTCGGCCAGGAATCCATATCCGGGATGGATGGAATCCACCTCCGTTTTTTTGCTGAGTGTATGATCCGTTCGATATCAAGGAATTCAGGTGTGTTGTCGTCAAAACACTCCGAAAAATCAATGATCTCATCGGCCTCCTCAAGATACCATGCATTGGGTTCTTTGAAGGTTTTGATGGCGATAGGTCTTGATTCCCATCTTTTTTGCAGTGCGCATGATGCGAATGGCGATTTCGCCGCGGTTGGCTATCAGTATGCTCTTAATCTTCATAGTTGAAAATTAAAGCGGAATATTGCCATGTTTTCTGGCAGGGTTATTCATGTATTTGGTCTCAAGTGCTTCAAAGGCCCTGATCAGTTTTTGCCTGGTCTCTGCAGGATCGATCACTTCATCGATGAAGCCTCTTTCGTCGGCCACATATGGATTGGCAATTTCATTCCGGTATTTGGCAGCAAGTTCTTTCTTCATGGCAACAGGATCATCGGATGCTTCCAGTTCTTTTCTGTAGAAGATGGCCACAGCCCCTTCGGGTCCCATTACAGCAATTTCGGCAGTGGGCCATGCAAAATTAAAGTCCCCTCCCAGGTTTTTACTGTTCATCACGCAGTATGCTCCGCCATATGATTTTCTCAGGATTACAGTGATCCTTGGAACTGTTGAATCGGCAAATGCATAAAGCATTTTTGCTCCGTGCCGGATAATTCCGCTGTGTTCCTGGTCTATGCCGGGAAGAAATCCGGGAACATCTTCCAGGACCAGGAGGGGGATATTGAAAGCATCGCAAAACCGGATGAACCTTGCACCCTTGTTGGAAGAGTTGATATCAAGTGTTCCTGCCAGCACTTTGGGCTGGTTGCCTACGATACCGATCACTTTCCCATCCAGCCTGGCAAAACCGATGACAATGTTCTGGGCATAGTTCTCGGAGATCTCATAAAAGGACCGCTTATCCACGATAAGGCTGATCACATCCTTCACATCGTAGGGTTTGTTGGCATCATCGGGAACAATGCTCCTTAGTTTCTCCTCAAAGTCATTGGTTTCATCTTCGGAAAGCTCCATCTCAGGAGGATTTTCCATGTTGTTGGAGGGCAGGTAGGAGAGCAGCTGCCGCACACCCATCAGGGTATTCTCTTCATCTTCATACACCATGTGGGCCACACCGCTTTTCTTGGAATGCACACTGGCACCGCCCAGATCATTGAATGTGACATCCTCATTCAGCACTTCCTTTACCACATTGGGCCCAGTCACAAACATGTAACTGGTCTGGTTGGTCATAAATACAAAATCGGTGATGGAAGGTGAATAGACTGCTCCACCGGCTGCGGGTCCCATGATCACAGAGATCTGGGGAATAACCCCGGAGGATTGAACATTCCGGTAGAAGATTCCGGCATAACCAGCCAGGCTGGCCACTCCTTCCTGGATCCTGGCGCCTCCCGAGTCGATCAGGCCGATCATGGGAGCACCCATCTTGGGGGCCATATCCTGGATCTTCATGATTTTGGCAGCATGCACCGAACCAAGTGATCCGCCCATCACAGTAAAATCCTGGGCATAGGCAAAAGCCAGGCGTCCCCGGATCAGTCCATGCCCGATGATCACTCCATCACCATAGGCCTGCTTCACCTTTCCAAATCCGGTATCTGCTTTGTCGGCAGTCACATAGGCATCAATCTCTTCAAAAGTATCTTCGTCAAAAAGGATGTCGAGTCTTTCCCAGGCAGTCAGTTTACCTTTGGCATGCTGTTTTTCTTCAGCTTTGGCATCTTGTTGGGAATTGTACACCGCCTTGCCTCTCAAGGAACCGGGTGAAATTTCTTCCTTTTACATCCATAGGCTTAGATCTATTGCTTAAGATAAGACCCGTCAAGGTAAAAAAAGTTTTACAGGTCATACAAATCACGGGTGCAAAACTATAAATAAAAATCAATTCACCGGAAGTATTTCATGTCAGTTGCGGAAGCCCTTGAGGCCCAATCTTCAGGGATGCAATGCCAGTTGTTCAGGACTGGTTGATCCAATGTTTCCTGTTCTGAAAGGTAGTGCATCAGGTAGTAACGTAAATCAATGTCTGTGGACCATTTGATCCTTTCCGGGAGCTCTCCGGCCGGAATACCTGCTCCCCTGGTCAGGTGGCCTCCCCCGCCATTTCCCCGGTAGGAATTGATGGCAACCAGATACTTCTCTTCCGGATTGAAACTGTTGCCATTGGAAAATCCAAGGATATGTACCCTTTCACCGGGAGGTTGGGTCACATCGACAGTATATTCGATCCCGGCTGCAGAAGAGAAATTGTAGTAGGGATTGTTCAGCCGCCCGGAGTTTTCAGTTTTGAAATGTAAAAGGTGATCCCCGGAATGGCTCATGGTGTTGAACCACATGCCGGCAGCATGTTCAAGAAATCCATCCATCTCCTCTCCTGACAGTTCCATGGTGTAAAGCATGTTCTCGAAACGGTAGAGTTTAAACATGTCTGATACCAGGAGCGGACCTTTTTCAAGCTTCGCAGAAAGGGAAAGCGGTGCGGTAAAGGAGAGGTCGGCTCCTGAAAGTTCCAGCTGAACCTGGTGTATCAGCGACATCATGGAGGAGGGGCCAAAAAGTGCGTCAACTCCTGTCATTGTTTCTGAAAGCCAGGTAATGGTGTCCTCCAGGTATTGTGTCACCATCTCCAGCTCCTGGGCAAAAGCTTTTCCAAAATCCGGCGAGGGTTCGAATTCCGCCATGGGAACATTCCGGGCCGAAATATCCCTGGTCCCTTTCGGTCCGAAGGTGATGGTTACCTCGCCGGCAAACCTGGCATGACTCCCCGGGTCCACCACCAGTACACTGTCGCCGCGGTGGTTTACAATCCACTGAATGGATACCTTGTGGTCGTGACCTGCAAAAATGACATCAAATCCGGGGACCTGCTCAGCCACATGCAAAACGGCATTTTCATTGAGGTAGGGATTCCGGATTTCCCCCGTAGCTGGCATCAGTTCCGGAATGGAACAGTCCGACCACCAGATCGGGATTTTCTTTTTTAATGATGAGCGGAATCCACTCCCGGCTGTTTCCACCATATCCCGGAATTCCATGTCGGGCCAGAGATTTTTGGGCAACCAGTGTGGAATGCCCGGTGTAATCAGTCCAAGAACGGCAATGCGTATCCCGCCTGCTTTCAGGATGGTATAAGGTTCAAAGTAGGGTTCTCCCGAATTTGTATGCACTGCGTTGGCTGCCAGCCATGGAAAATCAAACGTTTCCCTGATCTTGTCATAAACAGCGGGGCCCGCTTCAATGTCATGGTTTCCCACAGTGCCTGCAGCGTAGCCCATATAGTTCATGACCCGGGCCGACAGATGCATGGATAGGGTATCGATGAAGTTATAATAATATACTGTGGGTTGTCCCTGGAGAAAATCACCGTTATCCAGCAGAAAAAAGAGGGTGTCCTTCCTGTTTTGATTCAGGCATACATAACTATATATATGAGAGAGGGAGTGATCAGACGGCTTCCTGTCTGTGAAATTGTAAGGAAAGATCATTCCATGTACGTCCGTGGTGACGGCCAGCCGCACAACTGTATCAGATTTTTGGCATGATGTAATATATATCAATAGGATTCCGAAAATGATTGCATATCTCATTTGCTGCTTCTTTCGCTTCACGTAAAGATATTTCATTTATTCTTCAGGAGAAAGTCCGTTTTGTGGTAATCAAATGTTAAAAAACGACGTGTTCCTGGGCATGTTCATAAACAGTTGATTGTTTTTGCTTGCAGAAATGTGTCGATCTTATTTTTGGCCGAATTGAATAACGTTCAGGTAAAGAGAGCGATAAGTACAGTGGGATGCAAGGGATGAAGTCTTGGTCGGTGCAGTTATCGATATATATCGATGGAATACCATTGCAATGCCGTTTGGGTATCGGGATATCTCTATTGTGAAAGTTTGAACAGGAAAAATAGCGCAGATATCTTTAACCAAAATCTTATAGCTATGAAAAAGAATATTTCTATTGTTAGTCTACTCAGCGGTTTTGCAATCCTCCTTGCAGGTGCATTTATCCTGAGCAGTTGTGAAGGTCCGGCAGGAGCTCCTGGTCTGGATGGAGAAAACGGTGTTGATGGTGTTGATGCCAACGAGACCTGTATCGTATGTCACAATTCGGATGTGGTGTTGATTGCCAAGGCGCAGCAGACCGAGAGTTCCCACCATCTGGAAGGTGGAAATTATGACAGAAGTCATGCCGACTGTGCAATCTGTCATACACACCAGGGTTTTATAGAAACCCTTGAAAGTGGTGATCTTGAGGCAGCTGCTGATATTGTTAATCCAATGGCCATCAATTGCCGTACATGCCATATGGTTCATATGAATTATGATGAAGGCGACTGGGCATTGCAGACTACTGCTGCTGTTGATGCGGATTTCGGTGATATTACCATTGACCTGGGAGGTGCGTCAAACCTCTGTGTGAATTGTCATCAATTCAGGCCTGTGAGTCCCATGCCTGAGATCGGTGGTGGAGATGTGGAGATCACATCCAGCCGCTGGGGACCGCACCACGGACCACACGGGAACAACGTTTGGGGTGCAGGCGGTTATATGATTGCTGGATCCAAACCTTATCCAGCAGCCGGAACTTCCAAACATGCTGAAATTGGTTGTACCGCATGCCACATGGCAGATCAACCTTATGGTGCCATTGCTTCAGGTGGACACACCTTTAATATGACCGATGGTCCTGATGGGAGTGAAAATACCGGAGCATGCACCGTTTGTCACACAAGCCTTGAGGATTTTGATTACAATGAGGTTCAGACTACCATCGCTGGTTTGTTAGCAGACATGGAAGCCATTTTTGTTACCAAGGGCTGGATCGATGAGCCCGGAGACAATTGGAACACGCCCATCACTGCAAGCGCTGATGAGGCCGGTGCCATGCTGAACTACAAGATTGTTGCTGAAGACAGGAGCGGCGGAATTCACAATCCCGCGTATATGATTGCCCTGTTGACCAATTCTCTGGAGTCACTTCAGTAGAAATAAAGATCTGACTAGTCCTAAATAAGCGTTACAGGTTATTGGACTAAGATAACACATCTAACTAACCGCATCAAGGTTCGCCCTGGTGCGGTTAGCTTTTTTATATGTTCTAATTTTTATTTGAGTCTGTTTGTGCATTTGCTCAGGCGTCTTCATATAGCAAGAGTAATGAGGCCTTTTCTTATTATAGATCTCGATACTATTTTTAACTAATTCTTTCATGACTGGAAGCTTAACATCATAATCTTCCAATAAGAACTCTTGCTTTAAGATTCCATTAACCCTCTCTGCAACTGCATTTGCGTAAGGATCGTACGACTCAGTCATACTACATGTCACTTTCTTTCTTCTTAAAACGTTCTGGTACTCGTCACAGCAATATTGGAGCCCCCTGTCAGAGTGATGTATCAGCTTCTTCTCTTTATAAGAACGTTGCTTTAAGCCCATCTTCAGCGCCCTTATTGAGCCATCGGCACCTAGGCTGGTTGATAGATCATAACCAACAATTTTTTTAGAATAAGTATCGGTTACTAAAGCCAGGTAACGATGATTACCCCGGTTGCCAATGTAGGTGATATCTGATGCCCATATTTGTTCTGGGCGTACAGGTCCTAGACTTTCGATTAGGTTTTTATGCTTGCGGAAGCGATGATGAGAGTCCGTTGTAATCCGGTAACTCCTTTTGGGCTTTATTAGCATATGGTTGGCGCTCAGGATAGCAAATAGCTTGTCGCGGCCAACCCCCAGATCTTTCAGCTGATCCTGCAAAAGGTAATAGAGCTTCCGGGTGCCAATACGTGGCATCTGCTGGCGCACATCCATAACCATCTCTACAACACGGGATGCTGTATCCTGTTTCTTCTTGACGGCACGCTTTTGGCGATAATAAACCTGTCTGTTTACCCCAAACAATCTACAGGCAGAGACTAGCGTCTCTTTAGTTTCTTCTCGGTAGTGGTCGATTGTTCGGGTGAGCATTTTTTTCTGATCGGGATATTATACTCTTTCTCTGCAAGAGTGATCATCATATCAAAGATGATGGCTTTTTTATCCGCGGTCTCAACCTGCCTCTCAAGAAAAGCCTTTTGCTTCTCTAAAAGCTTAACCTTCTGCTCAAGCTCCATAAGTTTTTGTTCCTGGCTCTTAGGCATATTCGAAGGGGTTTGATTCTCCCAATCAAAGGTACCATATTTTCTTAGCCAGACTGTAACTGTATGGCGTCCTTGGATCCCGTACTTCTTTGTAGCGGCTGTAATACTTAGTTCTCCGGATTCCAACTTCTTGAACAACTTGCAATCTTAAAGGACATTGAATAGTCCTTTTGAGTGCGTCTAACATACTTGTTTTTAGATTTTTCCTTCATAACATTACTTTTTGTGTAACGCTATTTCAGGACGAGACATATGTTTTTTTGGAGGTCAGCCTGTGTCACTGATCTTTTTTAATCTTTCATAATCCAGGACCTGGATCGCCTTTCCATCCATCTTGATCAATCCCTCCTCCTTGAATTCCTTCAGCATGCGAATCACCGTTTCCGAACTCATTCCGGAAAGTTCAGCCAGCTCTTTTCGAGACAGGGGCAGGTCAAATTCCGTATTCTTAAAAATCCTTTCGGAAAGGCAAAGCAGGATGTCGGCCAGCCTGCCAAATGCCTGCTTGTAGGTGAGACAGAAGAACCTGCCATAAATTTGAATGCTGTTGGAACTGAGGATATTGATGATCTCTTTCACAAATTCCGTATTCTTTTCCATCAGTTTTCGGAAGGCACTGATGTCGATCTGTCTGATCTCAGAATCAACGTAGGCCATGGCTGAATAAGGGAAGGTTGAATGTGCTTCAGAGACCGAAGCCAGACCAAGGAAATTACCGTCCGGAATAACCCGCAGAACCAGGGCGTTGGATCCGTTCTCCAGGAAAACCTTTGCCAGGCCCTGTTCCATGTACATGACATGGGAAACAAATCCACCCTGTTTGCAGATCATTTCACCTTTGCGGTACTTGATCCGTACAGAGTGTGCATCCAGAAAGTCCTTTTGCTCTGATGTCAGCGTTTCGAAACACTTACATTGGTGAAAGCTTAGGGTGCAACCCGAAAATCTTTCCAATTCGTCCATGGTAATATTTTACTTCAGGGAGCAAATATACAAAAGAATCATGAAAATCACTGATCTGTATCAGTCCATATGTCTGTTTAGATCAATTGAAAGGTATAGATATTCCTGCTTTGTTTCCTTTTACATTTGAGCCAAAACACCAATCTTTACAAGCAGATACACCCCACACTATTTATTGGTCTAAGTACCACGTACAGAAGAAGTTCAATACTTAACAGATATTACTAGAGGAGGGATTAGCTATGAAAGGAATTAAGTTTGGATCAGGTCTGGTATTGCTATTTGTGGTGTTGGTTTTTGCCGGCATCGCATGTACCAATTATACCATTCCGGGTAAAGGAACAGGAGAAGTTACCGCAAATTCATGCGAAGGCTGTCATACAGATTACGAACGGCTGATTGCGGTTCACTCACCCGATACAGCGGCTCCAGCTGGTGGTTGCGGAGGAGAGGCTCCTCATTATGAGCCCTATGACAGGGTGTTTATGGGAGGTGATGGATACGATGCCTATAAAAGCTCCGGGCACTATTCAGTCGGTTGCACCGGATGCCATAATGGTGTTGGAGATACAGGTGAAAAAACTGAAGCTCATTCCGGTGATTTCATCAAACATCCTTCACTATTCTATGAAGACAAGTGCGGATCCTGTCATGAGGATATCACGAATAATTTCACCACAAGCATCCATCATGGTACAGGACAGAAAAGAAAGGTTACCCTCCGAAGCGGCCTGAGTGGCCCCCAGGATTTTGACCAGCTTCCGGCACATCAGATCGAAGGTTACAACAACAATTGCGCCCATTGCCATGGTACCTGCGGTAATTGCCATGTGGTTCGCCCGGCTACCGGAGGTGGTGGATTGTCCAAAGGACATAACTTCAATAAAACCCCGCACATGCTAAATGTATGTGTTACCTGTCACGTGTCTCGGGGAGGGCATGCTTTTCTGGGTGTAGCACCGGGAACAGATCCCGATGTACATCAGCAGGCGGGATTTGAATGTATCAACTGTCACGATGGTCATGAACTTCATGGAGACGGTCAGCCTGTTGAGCAAAGGTATGCCTACAGCGAGCTGCCCGAGTGCGAAGACTGCCACGATGGTCTGGAGAGCAAGAATACCTATCATACCCTCCATTATGACGATTTCAGCTGTTATGTTTGCCATTCGCAGGATTACAACAACTGCGGAAGCTGCCACGTGCATGGCGACGGTGCCAGGGTTCCCTCCTATATGGATTTCAAAATTGCTGTGAATCCCATTCCAGAGGTGAAGGATGGTTTTAATTCTGAATTTACCGTAGTCCGTAGAACACTCGGTGCTCCTGACAACTGGGAGAAATACGGGGTTGATGAATACGAGAATTTCGATGCCCTGCCCATTTATAATTACACATCACCGCATAACATTCAGAAGTGGACTTCTCGGACCCAGGTTGAGTCAGGTGCCTGTTCTTCCAACTGCCACATCCGCATGGAAGGAGATTCCATGGTCAACAAAAATCTTTACCTTTTTAAGTCCGACTTGCTTGAAGATTGGGAAGTGTCATCCTCCGAATTTATGACAGTGGATGACAAGCTGCCATCCTCATGGACCAAATAGTTTGCGTACCTGAAGAAATAAATAGATTTTAAACCAAACAAATAGAATGATTATGAAAACCACAAAAATCTGGATGTTAGCCATCCTTTTCCTTGCATTGTTTGCAGTATCCTGTAGTGACGATGAAGATCCCATTAATGAGGCACAGGTCCTGGTTGAGTATCTGGAATCAGCAGAAGGCGGAAACTATGCAGCCAATGGCATGCCAGCCATCAAGACAGCCGATCATGTAAAGACACTGAATACGGCCGGTACCAACTACATTGTTGACATTCGCAGTGCAGCTGACTTTGCACTTGGTCACATCGAAAATGCAGTGAATGTTTCATCGAAAGAAGTGCTTACTCACCTGGAAGGCACCACCGAAGATGATGATGCAGATGAGATCCACATTGTATGTTATTCCGGACAGACCGCCGGATGGGTGACTGCATTGTTGCGAATTGCCGGCTATGATAACGTATATTCCATGAAATGGGGTATGTGCTCCTGGAATGCCGACAAGGCAGGTAGCTGGAACAACAACATCGGAAGTATGTATGCTACCGAATTTACCTCAGATGCTACTGCCAAAGGACCCGTAGGAGAACTCCCTTCTCTGAACACAGGATTTGAAACCGGAAAAGAGATTCTGGATGCCCGCATCGCTGAAGTTTTTGCTGAAGGATTCGACCCTGCGAAGATTACCAATGCAACTGTAATTGGAGCCATGGATAACTACTATGTGGCCAACTACTGGTCAGAAACCGATTATACCGACATCGGTCATATCGATGGTGCCATGCAGTATACTCCCAAAGTGGGTATGAGCCTTGATGGTGATCTGAAAACCCTTCCCACTGATAAGGCTGTGGTTGTTTATTGCTGGACCGGACAGACCAGTGCCAACATGGCTGCCTACCTTCGTGTAATCGGATACGATGCAAAAACATTGCTTTTCGGAGCCAATGGTATGATCTATGATGATCTTCCCAGCCACAAGTGGAGCGAAGCTGAGATTAAAGGTTATGACTATATAGTTGACTAAAGATTCCTTAAAACCCTCTTTAGATCAGGCCGCCTCTCGTAAATGGGGCGGCCTTTTTGATGGTCTGGAATTTAGTCTGATTCTGAATAGAGGTACATTTGCAGAATATGGCCCGGTGTTTGAAGTAATTCTCTTAAGAATTAAATATTTTTATTGACAGAACTTTCAGTTAACTAAAATCTTATCGCTATGTTATCAAAGAAATTATTATCCCTCGCTGTTCTTGCTCTTTTTGCCGGAACAATCCTGATGGCACAGGATTTCAAGTACATCGGTGCAGCCAAATGCAAGATGTGCCATATGAAACCAGCCAAAGGTGAGCAATACAATGTTTGGCTCAAAGGGCCCCATGCCAATGCCATGAAAAGCCTTGCCACAGATGAAGCAAAGAAAATTGCTACAGAAAAAGGAATTGCTGATCCGACAACTGATGCAGCCTGTGTGAAGTGCCACGCCACAGTAGGTCATATTGACAAAGGTCTGGTAGCTGGTATCAAAATGTCAGAAGGTGTATCATGCGAGTCGTGCCATGGGCCAGGGAGCATGTACAAAGGGGCTTCGGTGATGAAGAACCGGGAGCTGGCCATGCAAAAAGGGATGATCCTTCCCACCGAGGAGGTTTGTAAGACCTGCCACAACGAGGAGAGCCCAACGTATAAGCCGTTTAATTACGCTGAGAAAAGTGCACAGATTGCCCATCCTGATCCCACATTACAATAGCATTGAGCTCAGTTTGTTATTAGGAATTGATGATCCTCCGGCAAGAGCCGGGGGATTTTTTTTAGATACTCCAGACTGGAATTGTTCCAGATTAGCATTGTGGTGGGTAACTTCTTTTGATGTTGTGGATGAATTCCGTATTTTTTCCATGAAAAATATCTGATCTGCAAAGGCTTATGTTTTGCCCACTCATTTAAAGACCCAATCCAGATGAAATTCCCGAAAACATTTTACAATCCGCTGTCGATGCTGGGAAGTATTATTGCAGCAGTTAGTCTTTTGATTGTTATTTTTATGATGATTGCCAACTGGTTGTTTCATGAAGGCAGCTCCTATACAGGCATCATCACTTTCATAGTGCTCCCTGTATTCCTTGTTGTCGGTCTTATCCTGATACCTGTCGGTATGTCCAGAAGGGCAAAACGAATCAGGCGAGACGGTGAGGAGAGCACCAGGAAGATGGATGGTCATCGACCTGAGGGACTCCAGACAGTGGAATGCAGTGGCGGTATTTATATTTGTCACCATTGTTTTTCTTCTGTTAACCGGTATTGGTAGTTACCAGGCCTTTCATTATACGGAGACCAATGAGTTTTGTGGTACATTGTGTCACCAGGTCATGGAGCCCGAATATGTGGCTTACCAGGAATCGGCACACTCCAGGGTCTCCTGTGTGGAATGCCACGTGGGGACCGGGGTGGACTGGTATGTAAAAAGTAAATTATCAGGAATGTACCAGGTATATTCAGTACTTTTTAACAAGTACCCCACGCCCATTGAAACCCCGATCCATAACCTGAGGCCTGCCCGTGAAATCTGTGAGGAATGTCACTGGCCGGAGAAGTTTTACTCCTACCGCTTAAGGAATCAGAGAAACTATCTGGCTGATTCGGCCAATACGGAGTGGAATATCCAGCTTAAAATGAAAATCGGATCTGAATATAGTGCCCTTGGACTACAGGAGGGCATTCACTGGCATATACACAGCGATGTGAAGATCGATTACGTGGCTTCCACCGAAAAGAGGGAATTTATTCCATGGGTTCGCTACATTGATCTTTCCACTGGCGATACGGTAATTTACCAGGATATGTATGAGACCCTTGGACCGGAGGCTTTTGACACCCTGGAGCTAAGGGAGATGGATTGTCTCGACTGTCACAACCGGCCATCACACCACTACCTTCCCCCGCAGGAATTTATTGACGAACTGATTGCCGCAGGGAGTATCCCATCCGAACTTCCCGAGGTTAAATTTCTTGCCATGCAGGTATTTAACCAGGAGTTTACGACCAGGGATTCAGGCGCGATGCAGATCCGGGAAAGTGTGGAAGCGTTCTACAGCTCAACATATCCGGAGATAGCTGAAGACAACAAGGATATGATTGATAAGGCCATTGATGGCTTCCTGGCCGGGTATAATAGAAATTTCTTCCCTGAAATGAAGGCCAACTGGGACGCCTACCCCCTTCATATTGGTCACAGCGAGTTCAACGGTTGTTTCAGGTGTCACAACGGGAATCATCAAAGCGAAGATGGCCAGGTGATTTCGAGAGATTGCAATCTGTGCCATTCCATCCTGGCCCAGGGAGGTGGTGATTATTATGAAGCCACAACCATTGACAGCTCACTGGAGTTTAAACACCCGGTGGACATCGATGAGGCCTGGAAAGAGATGGCCTGTTCGGATTGCCACAGGTATCTTTATTAGGGCAGGATTGCTTTGCCATTCTTCTGTTTATTGTATCTTCGCGCAACATTTTATTGGAATACATAACTAAAAATTTATTGGAGATGAAATTAGAATTGAAACACCTGATATTCGTTGCACTGCTTGTAACTGTCACCGCCTGCGGGACCCAATCAGAAAGCAGTGAGAATACTGTCAAAGTACTGGAAGTAGAGCAGGTGAGCGACTATACCTATCTGCTGGTCAAAAATAAGAAATCCGAGTTCTGGGTTGCAGTACCCACCATGCAAGCCAGTCCCGGGCGAGACCTATCATTACCAGGGGGGAATGATGATGAAAGATTTTTATAGCAAGGATCTGGACCGGACCTTTGAAGAAGTCCTTTTCGTGGAGGCTCTTTTTGCCGGCGATGAATTAGCTATGGAACCTGCCCAGGAGATGACACCCGGCAGCATGGCTCCAAAGGAGAAATCTTCAGTGGTAGTGGAAAAAGTTGAAGGTGCTCTAACAATTGCCGAAATTTATGCTGATCCTGCTTCCTTTGAAGGGAAATCAATCCGGGTTAAAGGAGAGGTCACCAAGTTCAATCCTGCCATTATGGAGAGAAACTGGGTACACCTTCAGGACGGTACCGAGTTTGATGGCAAATTCGATCTGACCGCCACATCCAATGAGTCATTCGAAGTGGGTACCGTGGTTATCCTTGAAGGCATCCTTGCTATTGAACCTGGATTTTGGATACGGGTATTCCTATGAGGTTTTGCTGGAAAGCGCGACAGCGGTACAATAAAACCAGCTCATAGACAAAAAAGAGGGTATACCGAAAGGATACCCTCTTTTTGCTTACGGAAAATCTGGTTTAATGTCCTCCTCCTGAAATGAATGTAAAGACGATAAATCCGATCAGTATCACACCTATGGCCAGGGCAAGGAATCCAAAGAAACGGATCAGCCTCATGTTCTCCTTTGAATAGTGCTTTTCAACAATGGCCTCTTCCAGTTTTCCCGCATCTTTCAGTTCCTGGTACTCACGGGGACGTTCATGTTTGAAGTGCTCCAGGGGCATGTGTCCGGTGAAGATCACTGTATCCATAGGGAAGGCTTCGGGTCGGAAATGGGTGTTGAAAAAGTGGACCGTAAAGATGAATCCAACGGCAAGCAGGGCCTCGTCACTGTGTACGATCTGAGATAAATTGATCACCCAGCCCGGGAAAAATTTGGTAAAGAATACAGGGAACCAGAGTACCAGTCCGCTGAATCCAATGATGGCAACCCCCCAGAAGACTGCCAGGTAGTCGAACTTCTCCCAATAGGTCCATCTTCCATAGTTGGGCCTTGGACCTTTGCCCACAAACCATTTGATGGTGGCCACAAAATCCTTGATGTCCTGCCTGTTAAACCAGAGGGAATTCTTTCCAAATATAAATTTGGTCATGGAAAGCCTTTTTCTTCTTTTCATTCTTACCAGGTTGGTGATGTGAAAAGCGAAATAACCAAAAGTAATCACAGCGCCAACGCGATGCAGAGCACCGGCTGCCTGTACGCCGCCCATTATGCGTGCAAGAAATTTGGCCCAATCCATATGGGCGAACTTCAGCATCATCCCTGTCAGGGCAAGCAAAATGAAACTGATAATCACAAACACATGGGTAATCCGCTGGTTGCGGGAGAAGCGCTTGATGTACTTGTTCCCGACTTCTTTGGGTTCTTCTTTTCTCTTTTTTCTCCTTTCGGATATAGAGCGGGGAAGCCACATAAGCAGATGTATACCAAAAAAGGAGAATACGCCCAGCAAAAGAGCAGTCATAAAAAGAAAGGCCGCATGCAGTTTGGGGTCGTCTTTGTGGGTGGCATGACTCAGGTACCCGGTGAAACGTTTATTGGCACCTATGTGACAAGCTCCGCAAGTTGCTACCAGGTTCCCTTCCGAGACCATGGAGGCTGGATTATCAGCCTTCAACACATTATGGGAACCATGGCAATCGGAACACCTGGCCGATTCATAATAACCCAGCTGGTAGGCTTTGCCGTGGTAGGTTTTCAAATAGGTCTCTGCGGTTTCTTTATGGCAGGATCCACACTGGGTGGTAACCTCGTTCATGAATTTATCCTGTTTCACCGTGGAGATCATATGCGCGCTGTGGCATTTTACACAGGTGGGGTACTCCTTATCAGGGAACTCCTCGGTAAAGGCATGGTCACTTTCCAGATACTGCTCCAGGATTCCCTTGTGACAATTCCCACAGGTTTGCTGTACATTGGTCGGGTGAACCGAAGATTCAACGTTGGACTCCTTCAGCATGAGGTGGGTAGAATGGCAATCGGTGCAAACCGCACTTACCGTCAGCCCCTTGCTGGTTAACCCCTGCCCGTGAACACTCATGGAATAATCGGCGAAGGCATCCACCTCTTTTAATTCTGTGGATAAGGGGGCCTTTCCATCTTCCTTATGACACTCCCCACAGAGGGTTGGAATGTTTGTTCGGTATACAGGGGATGTGTCATCATACCTGGAAGTGGTGGCATGTGTGCCATGACAGTCGGTGCAATAGGGAGCATTCTCTATTTTGTTATAATGAGCCTGCCCGTGGCCGCTTTTAAAATACTTATCGAACACCTCAGCATGACAGGAGGAGCAATCCACCGGTTTATTGGTGGAGCAGGGACGCTGAAGGTGATCTGTAACCTCCGTATGACACTTGATACACTGGATGTTTTTATGGACCGAATTGGGGAGGATAGACGCATCCACAAAAAGTGAATGCTGCTCATTGCCTACCATTTTATGAACATCAGGATCTTTGTGACACTTCATACACTTGTTGTCCGACACCCTGGCCTGTATCTGTGGTACATCTACCTTGTGCGGCGGATGACATCCCGAGCAAGAGGGGATGATGGAGGGATTCTTTTCCCAGAGCTCTCCTTTGATTACCTTCTTGTGGGTATCTTCAATCTTAATGTGGCATTGCATACATGTTCCGGCAAGCCTGTTGGTTGAGATGGATGAATTGGGGCTGGTATGTGGAAGGACCAGATGGTTGCCATGACAGTTGTTGCACGTGGCCGTAACAATCAGGCCTGCTTCGAACAATCCCCTTCCATGGATTCCCTGGGTATAATTTTCTACGATGTTGTGTTCCGATACATCATAGGCCCTGGCCACAACTTCTCCTTCTCGGTGACAGGTTCCGCATAAGATTGGAATGTTCATTTTATAGGTCCGGGATTTGGGGTCGGTATAGTGCAGGATATCGTGGTGGCCGTGACACTCTTTGCAGCTTGGCGCATTGGGATCATTCTTCAACAGCGCCTGGCCATGGATTCCCCTGGTGTTATCTGCCATCTGGTTGGTGTGGCAAGATCCACAGTTAACGGGTTCCAGATCATCAGCATGGGGGAAGCCTTCATCAGCAGCATCCGAATGGCAGGAAATACAGGTGTTGCTGTGATGAACAGATCGTTCGAAGACCATGGTATCCACAAACATGGATACCGTTCTTCCCCGCAACATTCCTTCCAGTTCCGTATCCTCATGGCACATCATGCAATCCTCATCAGATTGGGCCTGGATGGAGACAACGGTCAATAAGAAGGTAGTGATCATGAGCAGCCCCAGGGGCCGCTTTAAGCGGGCTAGAGAATTCGTAATACAGTCCATACAGCTAATCAGATCTTAGGAGTTAGAGTATGGTAAAATAGCACTTTTATATGCAACTATTCACATATACTTATCTCTGGATGCTATTTATAACTAGTCTGAATTTAAGTCAGTTCTGATGGATTGACTATTCGTGTTCTTCGTGATATCCGTTGATCATGCTTTTGAATAAAGTACCCGGTTTGTCTCCCAGTGTACATGTATAGAGATGGATTAAAAGGAACACTGAAAGGACGAAACCTACGATGATGTGGAGCACATCATAGAACAGAAGTCCGCTGATGTTAAATATTGTCGGGGAGATTTTTTCAGGAAACATGAGCCCTATCCCTGAGATAATCAGCAAGGGCATGCCAAAATACATGGCAAATACATAGGATACTTTCTGCAGGGGATTGAACTTCTGTTTCTTGGTAATGGGGAAGGGATGGGGTTCACCTTTAAAAATTCCAACGGCATAGAAGAGAAATTGTTTCCAGAGTTTGGGCCACAGGTTTTTTCTCCACTTGCGGTAGTACATGCCATTTCCGGATAGCATATTACCAATGACAAAAACACCATAATTAATGGTAAGGATAATGGCACATACATTGTGAATCCCAACGGAAACCTGAAAAGGAATCACGCTTCCATCAACTGAGGCATAATGCAGGCTGATGCCTGTAGCTATTAATAAAAGGAACATCAGGGCATTGATGATATGCCAGAGACGGATCCAAACGGGGTAGAGGTATATTCTTTTATTGGCCATGTTAGCTTTTTTTCTGTTTTTTAATACGCAGGTAGGTATGAAACCCAATGACCAGCAGGGTCATTCCAAAGACCAGTAAACTTAGCCGGTTGAGGAGCACGTTTTGGTTTGCACCAATTACGTAAGAGTTATTGATCATAATGCTGTTCACAAAGCCTACCTTCCTCTGCTCCAGGCTCTCGAATTTATAGAGCGTGTGCATGAGCCTTGAATCCTTGGAATGGCATTCGGTGCAATTTTTTACAGCATTGGTTTTTGGCAGAATCTGATGTGCGATTAAAATAGAGTCATTGATCGCAGTGTGACACTCAATGCACCTTACTTTCGCGAAATGAGCAGCCTGGTTGGGCAGCCAGTCGTGACTCTCAACAACCACGATCTCTTTCCTTTCAGTCAACATGGAGAATCGAGTGAAATCAGCATGACATCGCAGGCACATGTTGTTATCAAACAGGATGGCCTCCTGAAGGTCATCGGCATTCCGCATGAATGCTTTGTATGAGTGAGGGTCGTGGCAACTCCAGCAGGTGAAATCCGCAATATTGTGGATGCTTTCTGCAAACTCAGTCTCTATGGTCTCAAAATGATACTGGGCAAAGGTTTCATCATAGCCGTGGCAATCCATGCATAGCAATTGCTCTTCGAACCTTGATTCCATGGAGTGTGGAAATGTGAGAAAATCACCAGAATGACAGTCTGTACAACTGAATGACTTATGAACCGAGGAATAAAACTTATCCCGTTCGATGATTTTGTCCTGACCCATCCGCTTGGTGGCCGATCTGTCATTGGCCTCATCTTCCAGGATAAACTTCGCTTCACCGTGGCATTTAAGACAGGCTTCATTGTCCTCCACAAAGAAATTGACTTCATGGTAAGAGGGTTTGATCTTTGTGGTGTCTTCCTGCTGAGCCACAGCCATAAATGACAAGGCTAGCAGTGCTGTTGAAAATAGGATTGTTGGGTTTCTCATGTTTAGAACCTGATGGAGATGTTAAAACCAAACTGGAAATCCCCGTCAAAAGGGTTTCTGTCGTTGAATGCGACGCTCCTGTTCTTGACGATTGCGTTATAGTTGGATGCGAATACCCTGAAGGAGTGGGTGCTGGTTCCAATCTCAATACCCAGTGCCATGTTGGGGTAAATTGTCTTGGCATTATCCCCGGTGGGCTGAACCAGGGGCTGGTCATATTCAAATATGATGGAGTGAAAGCCAAGCACCTGGAAGCGGCCTCCAAAATTCAGAGAATAGTTGTCATTCCTGTATCCTTCAGGAACAGCATTATACCAGACGAAGGTGGGAGCCATCTGGAGGCCAACTTTTTCTCCAAGTTTCCTAGAAACAATCAACTGGTTCAGGTAAGAGAGGCGGGCCACAAAAGGAAAGGGGAAGTGTATTCTTTCGTAACGGTCCGGATTGCTTGCTATGTAGTCTTCCTCACTCCCAAAATATTTAGCATCCCTGGCATCAAGCACCACATTTCCGTAATAGGAGAGTGAAACGGGGATTCTTCCGGAGGTGGTCTGCTGCAGGATGCTGTATTTCCACTCCAGGTCCTGCTGCATGTAGGCGCGGGTTGTTCCCAGTCCGACAAGGATTTATCCGTAATGGCATAGGAGAGTCCGATTCGTGGTGTTGGCACTTCCGTAAATCCCGAAAATATCAGAGATCTCTTTAATCTGTGAGAAGCGGTGCTGGATCTCCAGGTTCATGGAACCCTTGTAAGGATTGAAAGTAGTCTGGTTATCTACCAGGGTTACTGTTTCAAAAGGTGGATAAACAGCTTCATCATCCTGGGCAAATACAGATCCTGAAAACAGGAAGGCAATGATGCATGCAAAGGCGGTTGTATTGGATATATCTTTTCATAGCTATAGATTTTTATCAATTGTCGTTTGCTCCGTCCTGGATCCATCCCAGGATTCATAAGTACTTCTTCTTCTGTGGCACGGCCATCATGGGTCCCGGAAAATACCTGGTACAGGATACTTTCACAGGGGAAATCGGTATCCACATAGCCACCGTCCATTAGCTCATCGTATGACCAACCGTCACTCAGGTCAGGGGACTGGCTGCCCGAATGACAGGCAATGCAGTTCTGATTAAATATGGGTTGGATATCCGCAGCGTAACTCGGCCCCAATGTCTCCATCGGGACAGGGTGGTGTCGGGATCTCATACTTGGTGCACCCGGACAGGATCAAAATCAAAAAGCCTGTCAGCAAAATCATCTCTCTTCTCATATGCTCAAGGTGTTAATTTAATATGACTTTTTAGCCATTTAGGATGCGATAAAGGTAGATTAACCTTTACTGGTCGTGAAAGATTTCACATCGATATTTGATGCCTTTTTTGTAGAGATAAATCATCGCATATGTTGATCTGGATCAGTTTTTGTTTTTTTTATAACTTGCTACCCTGTTTCACCGAGAAGATTTTGTGATGAATACGAGAAAGCTTTGCGAAGGATGTGACAAGTGCAACTGAGAAGTCGCCCATGTTTCAACTCCTTACCGAAGAGGAGCTTAAAATAATTAATACGGACCGGTATTCGGTCAGATTTCATGAAGGGGAAGTTATTTTAAAACAGGGAACCCAGGCCAGCAACATGATTTCGGTTGTTGAGGGATTTGCAAAAGTTTATATTGAAGGATTTAATGACCGAAACTTGATCATCGATTTTGTGAAGCCGTGGCAACTGGTGGGTGCTCCGGGTGTGCTCGGGACAGGGGAAGTATTCATATACGGTGGTGGCAAAACAGGAGACACTTGTCTGTTTTCTGAATATTCAAAATTTCAAAAAGGTACTGGATCTGAACAGGGAGTTTTCAAGGTATTATTTGAAAACCTGCAGCGGGAACTATGCCCGGGCCATGGACCGAATGGTGAGCCTGAGCCAGAAACAGATGCATGGAAGGATTGCCGATGCCATGATCTACCTGTGAGAGGAAATCTATAGTCTGAAGTAATCGGTGCTGAGATCTCACGTCAGGATATAGCTGATTATACCAGCATGTCAAAAGACAGCGCCATCAGGATATTGAAAGAGTTTGAGAGGGATCAGATCATCCTCCTTGAGGACAAACGAATCAAAATACTGGATAGTCCGCGCCTCCACTCCATTTCAGCAAATGGCTAGCTCCTGCCAGGAACAAGCTAATCTTCTATCCGTTCGAAAAACAGGTCCTGGAAATCAAAACTGAAATCCATATCAGGTGAGATCCCCTTCATGGTAATCTGTGTGGCTTTCCCCTCCTCGTCCAGGCTGAATATGGCAAAGGCATCTGCCTCTTCAATATCCCGGTCTGCCCATTTAATGGCAAAGGCATTGGCCTTGTAATGGAACATGGGGCCGGTAAGTCTGGAAGAGCGGTAGGAGGTGAACCAGGGTTTCCCCTCCTTCATGTGGACCTCAACCTTACCAAACCATTTGTCTTCGTATACACCCAGGTAATTTTCATGGTTGACCATGTGATGGTCGCCCGATTCCGCAGTTTTCCAAACCTGATCAATAATCTTCCCCGCGCTGGCGGCGGAACTTCGATCTCGTTCCAGGTAATGTCCGGTCCAATCGTAGGGCTCCAGTCCCAGGTAACTGTCCACAATGGTCTGGGAAACAGCCCGGAATACTCCGGCACCTCCAAAGTATGAATTGGTAAGGACCACCACACCCAGCTCCAGGTCGGGGATCATGATGGTTTTTGAAAGCATTCCTGTAACGTCCCCCGTATGGGATACACTCATCCTGCCCGTTCATGTCGGAAAGTCGCCAGCCCAGTCCGTATCCCGAAAAGTGTGGATTGTACCTGGTCGTCGGGTTTTACATTGATGGTGGTGTGAATCTTCCACATTTCGCGTTGACTGTTTTCTGAAAATAAACGGTACTCCAGGTTTTCTCCATATTTCCCCTTATTCAGGTGCACCAGCATCCACTGGCAGAGGTCATCCACATTGGAGAGTACGCCGGCTGCAGCCCCATTGATCTTTTCCGGATCGGTTTTATAGGTGTAGGTGATTTTCAATGTGCCATTGGTGGCCATGTGTGGACTGGCCAGGTTTTCTGCACCGGCCATCCCCGGCGGAAGGGTGAAGGACTTGTCCATGCCCAGCGGCATCCATGATCCGCTCCTTCACAAAGGACTCCCAGCTTTGCCCGCTTACTCTTTTGATCACCTCTCCGGCCACCACATACAGAATGTTGTCGTAGTCGTATTTGGTTCTGAATGCTGAAACCGGTTCGAAATACTGAAAATTGGTGAGCAGGTCATCCATGGTGAAGTCCGTTCCCGGGGGCCATATCTGAAGGTCCCCTGCACCAAGTGCCAGTCCGCTCCGGTGGGTCAGCAGGTCCTGAATATTGAAGTTTTGCGTTACATAGTCATTGTACATCTTAAACTCGGGAATGTGGTCAATAACCCGGTCCTGCCAGCTCAGTTTTTCCTCTTCCACCAGGATGGCCAGAGCTGTGGTGGTAAAGGCCTTGCTGTTGGAAGCAATGGCAAAGGAGGTGTGCTCATCCACTTTCTCACCCGTTTCCACCGATTTAAGCCCATATCCCCTGGAATGGATAATCTCTCCGTCTTTCACAATACCAACGGCCACGCCGGCCACAGTGAATTTTTCCATGGCGTCTTCCACAAGCTGGTCAATCTCTTTTGAAGTAAGTTGTCCGGTCAGGGTTAGCGGAAGAGCCAGGAAGATGATGGTCCAGGCCACCAGATGTACTTTTGTTTTCATCATAAGCATATTGTGATACAAAACTGCTTAAAACTTTCCGGGTATCCCCAGTTTCAAAAGGATTTTTTGGATCGCTGCTCCATTCAAACCACCCGCCGTCGTAGACAGATACCCTTGGCCAGCCCATGAGCCATGCATTGAGCCATGCTTCGCTTCCCCGCCAGCCGGTTCCACAGTAGAAAGCCAGGTGTTTTTCCGGAGTGACTCCTGAATCCTTCCAGATGGCAGCAGTTTCACCGAATTCCCTGGTGGTATGGTCCACATTTCTGTAGTTCTCCATGTGATAGGCATCACTGCCGCAGTTGGCAAAAACGGCCCCGGGGATCCTTCCCCTGGGTTCGATGTAGTTGTATCCACTCACCTCCCCGATGTATTCAGGATAACTCCGAACACAGACAATATCTGCATCTGTCGATGCAATCATGGTTTTGGCTTCAGGCACATCCACCGCCAAGCTGGGATTGGCGGGAATCGCTGTTCCGAAATCGTCCACCGGTTTTTTCGGAACATCTTCTGTGCTGATCTCATATCCAGCATCTTTCCAGGACTGGAAACCTCCATTCAGAATCCGCACATCCTTCACCCCGGCATACATCATGATAAAGGCGTTGCGGATGGCCCCGATGTGACCGGCAGCACTGCCCGGAAACTCATCATCATTGTCCGGATCCATATATTTTCCATATAGAACACTGTGGTATCCGATGTGATCCCATGTTGTTCCAGGGCGATTTTCAATTCTCCGGGAGACCGCCGGTTCCAGGTCTCCGGGGCTTCCAGGGCCAGGGTATCCATGTCGATGGCTCCGGGAATATGGCCCGAAAGGTAGGCCTCCCTGTTCCGGTAATGGGCATGACAGATCACTGTATGTTTACCGGGAGCATGATCCGGAGTAGCCTCCATCCAAGTATGGTTTTGACCCACCCTGGATGGACCAGGTGCCTGAACCGTTCCAGTTTTTCAAGGGGCAGGCTGGTATCCGCTACCCACTCTTTCAAAAATAAATTGTAGACAGAAACATAATTATAACCGGCCTTGACAAACAGCCGGGCAACCTTCTGACTTGCTTCGGGTGTATACCCATAGACAACGATCTGATCTTCAGGAAGAATCTGTTTGTGTCTGACCACCTCGATCCAGTCCATATAATTTGCCCATTTGGCCGGGAGGGATCTGGCTCCAGGAATGTGTCCTCCTCTTATTTCCTTTCGCAATGCCCACCCGTTGTATGCATCCACCGGCCGGATATCCACCAGTTTTATCTCCGGGCTGACCCAGCAGGGCTGTCAGTTCCTGTGTTGATTGTTCTTTTATCTCTGTCATTTTGATAAAATATTGGTACTTGAATGAATGTAAGATTATATAACCTCTCTGGTGAAACATTGTTTGCATTGCTTGGCCTGGTTTTTGCGTTATTGTTCATGAGGCATGCCCTGCAATGGGTTGGAAGTTGAATTCATTCTAAACTGAGTGATTCTTCCATCCGGATAGACATTATGAACCATTTAATTCGATATTTTTAAAATGGAGTGTAACATTTTGCCATTTCACTGGATGAATAGCAATGTAGACGATAGATGGGTGATTAGGGATCGATGTGGGATCGGTGTCCATTTCCCTTGTGTGCCTCGATTTAGCTGGAAATATAGTCAGTGCAGGAATATGTCCTGCACCATGGGGATATCAGGAATGTGCCTGACAGATATACTGAAGGAGTATGATCCGGACCAGGTGATGGGTATTGCTGCCCCTTCGGGAAAGATCCGGCTTCGCGATGCATATTCATGTATTCGACACCCAGGTTTCACTGATGGAGGCCGTCTCAAAACATGGGTCTGCAAGGCAAGATCGATCCTCCATGTGGGGGCGGAACGATTCTTTTTAGCTGAACTGGATGCAGAGGGTAGATACCTACAAACAAGCCACAGCTCTTCCTGTGCTGCCGGTACGGGTAGTTTCCTGGATCAGCAGGCATTGAGGCTCAACCTGAAGGATACGGCCCATCTTTCGGATATGGCCCTGAACAACAGTTCTTCCATTCCTGATATTGCTGCCCGGTGTTCTGTTTTTGCAAAGACAGACCTGATCCATGCCCAGCAAAAGGGGTACAGCCTGGAAGCCATTTGTGACAGTTTGTGCAAGGGACTGGCCGATAACATTGCCGATACACTTTTCAATAAATCCACTCCCGAATCACCGATCCTGATGACAGGAGGGGTATCCAGAAACCGGTCTGTGGTAAGGCATCTTCAGCGTATCATGGGGAAGGAGATCACCATCCATCCCCAGTCCCACCATTTTCCGGCCATTGGGGCTGCTTACTTGCTCCTGGCTGAGATTGAATCGGGACTGGGAATCGGCAAGTACAGATATTCATGAGATGTTGGCTGACCAGGGAGGGAAGGAATATTTTCTTTGAACCCCTGGAAGCTGCACACGGGACTTCAGGGAATGTGGATGTGATCAGTCAAACCCTTTATGAGCCTTCGGTGGCGGATCATACGGTGGCAGTGCAGGTGGACAGCTACAGGGTGGAGATTATGGGAGACAGATGCCTTTTACCTGGGCATTGATGTGGGTTCCACCAGCACCAAGGCCGTTCTGGTGAACAGTCATGGAGAACCTTTCTCGGGGTACTATACTTACACCTCGGGGCAACCCCTGAAAGCTGTTCAGGCCATTTTTGAGGCCATGGAACATCACCTGGCAGGAATGGGGATTGATCCGCGTATCGCTGCTTGTGGAACCACCGGATCGGGAAGAAAGTTCATAGGGGGGATTATCAGGGCAGATCAGGATGTGGATGAGATTACAGCACATGCCAGGGCCGCATATGAACTCAATCCCCTTACCGATACCATCATCGAGATTGGTGGACAGGATGCCAAATTTACTCAGATGAAGGAGGGAATGGTCACCTTCTCTCATATGAATACGGTGTGTGCCGCAGGAACCGGTAGTTTTATCGAAGAACTGGCAGGCAGACTGGGGGTGAAGCTTGCTGATTATGAGCGGCTTGCCATGGGGAAACCTGCTCCGCTGGCCAGTGACCGCTGTACGGTCTTTATGGAACGGGATATCAATCAGTTGCTGAGCCAGGGATACAGCGTGGAGGAGGTGCTGGCCACTGTGATCCATTCCGTAAGAGAGAACTACCTGAAAAAGGTGGCCAGTGAGGCGCATATTGGAGATCATATTTGTTTCCAGGGGGCCACGGCCAAAAACAGGGCGCTTGTTGCTGCTTTTGAACAGCGGCTTAAAAAAATTATATATGTCTCTCCACTCTGCCATCTTACCGGGGCGCTGGGTACAGCATTGTTTTCATGGAAGAGCACAGGGGTACCACCCGTTTCCGGGGACTGGATCTTTACAAAAGGAGCATCCCTGTGCAAACGGAAACCTGTGAACTCTGCCTGAACCGTTGCACCATCAGCGTGGCCAGTGTGAATGGTGAAAAACAGGCGTACGGGTTCCTTTGTGGAAGGGATTATGAGACCAGGAAGTTTGTGAAGAAGGCTGGGGAAGGGTTTGACCTGATGAAAGAGAGAAAGAAGCTGGTGAAGTCCAGGGTTCAGAAAATTCCGGATCAGGAGAGCAAAATGCCTGTGGTTGGGATCCCTGCCACATTGCATCTTGTGGAAGACCTCTCTTTCTGGACACTGTTTTTTAAGGAGCTGGATATTCCCCTGATTTCCAGTGAAGATTTCAAGGATTCATTAAAAATCGGGAAGAAAATTGCAGGAGCGGAATTTTGCGCACCAGTTGATTCCATGTATGGCCATATCGAATACCTGGCTGAAGAATGCGATTTTATTTTCATGCCTGTATACCTGGAAGCCAGGATCAAACCAAAAGGAACAGAACAGAATTTCTGTTATTATACCCAGTTCAGTGCTTCACTGGCATTCCAGGAAGGGGAACAGATGAAAGAGAAACTGATGAGTCCCATGCTCAACTTTAATAAGGATGGCGATCACAATGCAAAACTCCTGGTGAAGGAGTTGAAGAAATGGGGTTTTGATCATGTGACTTTGGCCCGGGTCTCAGCTGCACTGAAGAAGGCGGATCGTTATGCCGATAGATTAAAGAGCAAGCTGGAAGCGATATATGAAAACAGTTTCAGTAGTGAAGGTGATGTGTCGGTGGTTTTACTTGGTCGGCCCTATGTGGTACTTTCCGGTACGCTCAACAAGGGGATTCCTGATATTTTTACAGGAATGGGTATCTCGGCCTATTACCAGGATATGTTAAAAGTAGATCCCAACAGGGATGAGCCATTTAATCAACTGCTCAGGAAGATTCCCTGGCATTTTGCAGCCAATATTCTTCGGGCAGCGGAGGTGATCTGCAGAACCAAAAACCTATACCCGGTCCTGGTCACTGCCTTCAAATGTGCTCCTGATTCCTTTATCATTGAGTACTTCAAGCATCTGATGCATCTTTTTGGCAAACCCTACCTGATTATCCAGATCGATGAGCACGATTCAAACACGGGTTATGAAACCAGGATCGAGGCTGCCCTGCGGTCTTTCAGGAATCATGCGAACGCCAACACCTCCATACCCGATCCGGATCTGGGATCCATTCTGCCCCGGGTTGACACAGAGCTGAAAGGAGAAAATTCTTTTGATGCCCAACTGGGATACCTATGTGAGTCCACTGATCGCAGCCAACCTGAAAAGAACCGGTATGGATGTCAGGCTGCTTGAAACCAGTGAACTGGGGATCAGGAAAAGCATGGTGCATAATACAGGCCAGTGCCTGCCCATCAGCATCATAGCACAGAATTATATCGACTACATCGAAAAGCATCAACTGGATCCTCAACAGGTGATCCTCTGGATGATGGAGGGAAAGATCAGCTGCAACCTGAGGCAGTATCCATTCTTCATCAAGCGGATCCTGGAGAACTATGGCAAGGGATTGGAGCAGGCTTCGGTTTATTCAGGAGAGATCTCTCACCGGGAGATGTCGCTGGGAGTGACCTACTATGCATACTTTGCCTATATGCTGGGCGGGCTTTTCCGGAAAATGGCCTGCCGGATCCGGCCATATGAAATAGTGCCTGGTCAAACAGACATGGTCAATGAAGAGGTTCATCGGATCCTTGTGAACGCTCTTTCGGGCAATCAGTCAGTGGACAGCGCCGTCAAAGAGGGTGTAGCGTTGTTCGAAGAGATCGAATACCATCAGGAATCCAGGAGGCCCCTGGTGGCTATTTTTGGTGACCTCTATGTGAGGGACAATGACATCATGAACCAGGAATTGGTCAGAAGCATAGAGGACGCAGGGGGAGAGGTTCTGGTTACGCCCTACCATGATTATTCAAAGCTGGTTCTGGAGAACATCTTCCGTCGTGCAAGCCAGCGTGGTGAGCATGTGGAAACCAGCGTGAACAGAATCCTGTTGAATGTGCTGAAATTCATGGATGATAAGTACTATAAACCATTCAGTAAAATCCTGGGTAAAGCACCTTTGGTAAGGCCGAAGGAGCTGGAAAAAAGGCTGAAGGAGTTCAATATTGATCTGCTGCACTCAGGGGAATCATACGAAAACATCCTGAAGATTCTCTATATTATGGAAAACTATCCCCAGGTCTCTCTTTTTGTACAGACAAATCCTTCCTATTGCTGTCCGGCACTGGTCACCGAAGCCATGACCAGGAAGATCAGGGAGAAAACAGGAGTCCCCATCGTAACCATCACCTATGATGGGACCAGTGACCGGATGAATGATGTGATTGTGCCCTATATTCAGAATGCAAAGGTGAAGGAGACTCCTCAGAACCTGAGGGAAAGGCAGCTCAGTCCGCCATCCAGTTTCTCAAATTCTGATACCTCCAGTGCGATGGTTTTGAATCCGGCCTTCTCGATTCGCTCCCGGGTAATGGGGAAACCGGCAGGTACCAATATGGTCCCATTGACCCACAATGAATTGGCGGCATATTCTTCACCCGGGGCCACCTCTATTTTCTGATACTTCCTGAAAGCAGGGTGCTGGCTGAAATACGTTGTTGGAAAGCAGGTATCCTTTTTCCAGGAAGGAAATGCCGCTTTTCAGGTGAAGCATATCCTTCAGTTCAATTTTCTCGCCTGTCTTTCCGTGTTTCTGCAGGATACGGAGCAATTGTCCGGCTCCTTCATCATTGGTCCGGTCCGATATTCCGATAAAATAGTGGCTACCGGTTTTCATCACATCCCCTGCATCGAGGGTGCCGGGAGTTTCAATATGCTCCAGTTTGTTATAAAATGACTGAAGCACCCGTTCCATTTCCACCTGCTCACCGTTTCGTGAGGCAGCCCCGGGATTGGTGATCACCGCCATAGAGGGCGTGCACAATGCCACATCTTCAACAAAGGTTGAATCGGGAAACCTGCTGTCCGGCTCCAGGATGGTAAGGTTCAGTCCCAGTGATTGCAGGGTCCGGATATAGCTTTCATGCTGACTCAGTGCCAGCTTGTGGTCGGGTATACCCAATGATGCCGAGGTGATCCCGTGAATCATTTCGGGGCAGGGAGTACGAACAATGGCATTGTTGAACATCAGCTACCTGTTTGTCGGTTTTTGAATCTTTTTACTATGAAGAAATAGACCAGGGAGAGGAAAGCGATGATCAAAACAATGGCCACCATCTCTTTGCTTTCCAGGTTGCTCGGGAACCAGATGATGACTCCCATGGCAAGCACGGGAACCAGGTACCCGCCAGGAATCCTGAAAGATCCGGAGGGTTTGACCTTGTTCTTTTGTCTGATTTTCAGCACGGCAATTGCCATTCCGAAATATACAAGTAAAACAGTAGAAGTAGAAAGAATGGCCAGCTGTGGAAATCCACCCAGCGAGGCAAACAGGAAATCAAGTCCTGCATAGACAATGATTGAAATGTAAGGAGTGGCAAATTTCGGGTGAATGGCCGAGAGGGCCCTGATGGGGATCACCCTGTCTTTTGCTGCCCCATACAGCAGTCTGGGCATGCTGAGAATTTCGCTGCTCAGATTTCCTGACATGGATACTCCTGCACCGATAATCATTAGGGTCAGGCCTGCAGGGCCAAGTACCATTTTGGCAGCCTGTCCCAGGGCATTCTCTTTGAATTGCGACAGCGAAGGGCCCAGCACGCCAATGGCTGCAGTCTGGACCAGCATGTAGAGGACAAGAACCCCGGCCCCGACCATGATGTTCATCAGGTTGAGGTTAAGCCCCCAGACCCCGATCTCTCTTTTCAGTGATTTTGCTATTTCCATGTACAGGCATAATAATCCCGGACTGAGTCCATTTGTTTTGGCCTGGTTGTTAAAATCCTCATAAAAAACGACCTTTGTATCAGCGACTTAATGTAAATGACTTGATTTATTGTCACTGATTGCTTTACTTACAATAAAAACATCATGAGAACCATTAGTTACCTGATCCGACTGACTGCCATACCTGTAGCTTTTTTAGCCTTCCTGACGATACATTCCTGTCAGAATGCCAGGGCAGGAGGTGCTGATAGGGACCTCCAGGAGTCCGACCGGCAGGCCGTTGAGCTCTACAATCAGTATTGCGCCAATTGTCACGGCACCGACCTCAGGGGAGGAAATGCCCAGAGCCTTCTGGACGGGATATGGCAGTTCGGGGACGGAAACGGTTATGTTCGCCGCAACATTGAATTTGGAATTCCGCATCTTGGAATGCCCTCCTATGCTTCCTCTCTGAGTAGCAAGGAGATCAGGCTGCTGGTTGACTACCTCTACGAAGAACAGGACAAAGCCGGGGTGGAGAAGCCTGATCCGCCTTCACAACTGGAGAGCATTGAATACTCCATCAAGAGTGAGGTGTGGGTAGATGACCTTGAGATCCCATGGGCCATTGTGTTTTTGAATGATGATACAGCGCTTATCACCGAAAGACCTGGGAGACTCAGGGTGGTGGCACATGGTGAGCTGGCTGAACAAGCCGTGGCTGGAATCCCGGAGGTGCTGCACGAGGGGCAGGGGGGATTGATGGATGTGAATATGGGTCCGGATTACAAAAAGAACGGGTGGATCTATCTCTCTTACAGTCACGAGATCGCACCGGCAGATGGGGAGGAGAGGTCCCCGGCAATGACCCGCATTGTAAGGGGCAGGATCAGGGATATGAAGTGGGTGGATGAACAGGTAATCTACGAGGCTCCGCATGCACACCTACCTGACCTCCAGGCACCATTATGGCAACCGGATCGTATTCGATAAAAAGGGATACCTCTATTTCAGCATTGGGGAGCGTGGTTACCAGGACCATGCCCAGGATCCGGGCCGGCCCAACGGGAAGATTCACAGGATCTACCCTGACGGGGGAATTCCAGAAGACAATCCTTTCATGGAAAAAGGACTTCCAACCCTGTATACCCTGGGAAACAGGAACCCCCAGGGAATCTCCGTTCATCCGGTGAGTGATGAGATCTGGGCTTCTGAACACGGTCCCCTGGGAGGGGATGAACTGAACCTGATCCGCAAAGGGGTCAATTATGGCTGGCCGGTCATTACCTATGGAAGCAACTACGATGGCACCCCGGTTTCAGGAAACAGCCGGAAAGAGGGATATGCGCAACCTGCACTTTACTGGAAGCCTTCCACCGCTGTTTGCGGTATTGAATTTTACCAGGGTGAGGATTTCCCAAAATGGAACAATAAGCTTCTGGTGGGAGCCCTCAAATATGAAGATGTGAGACTGCTGGACATCGTTGATAACAGGGTTTTGCACCAGGAAGTAATCCTGAAGAATTTCGGAAGGGTCAGGGACATTGGCCTTGACCCGGCAGGCAATGTCTATGTGGTTGTCAACAAACCGGACCGGGTGATCCGCCTCTCTTCACTGGGAGAGCGCAGGGGCCAGTAATCAGCAGGTCAATCCATCCAGGATGGATTTGTGCTCCGCTGTGAGTTCCCTGCTTTTGGATCGAAGCATGGCCATTGGGCTAGAGATTTTTCCACTGAGCTTCTTCTCCATTTTCCTGAACATGCTTCCGGTAGCCAGCTTATAGGTGGTGAACAGGGCCACTTTTTTATCCGTGATCGCAGGCATCTTTTCAGCAAAATAGTGCCAGGGTCTATCCGGATGCTGGGCAAAAAAGAACAGGCCACTGGTCCAGCTTCCCAGCATGACAAAATCAGCCGATTGAAGAAATTCTTTGTCGTAACTGTCGATGGATCCCACCCTGGTTTCCGCTCCTTTTTCATCCAGGTAGCGGCCCATTCGTTTCGGCAAATCCTTTGGTTGTGCCAGTGTGGCTGTTGTAAATGATACTAATTTTCATTTCTCTCTATTGAAGTGAACTGCCCACCTCATGCGCAGGGGCAGATCAAATATGTGTATATACTGCTGTACTCACTGTAAGCTGGTTGAATGGAATAACGCAGACCTGCAGACGACAACAATGTGTTTCTGTTCCCACGGAAGAGTGTCCTGCAGTAATATGTGCCTGCACCGAATACATAGTTGGGTCCCTGTTGATACAACGCCATCCCGTTCAGGAATTCCAGCTCTACCTGATCCACACCGCCCCATCTGATCCCTGTGGCGATCAGCAGTTGGCTTCCCCATCCCGTTATACCGATCTCAAATCCCCCTTTGAGCTTCAGATTATCCCCAATGGTATGGAGGTAATCTGCATCCAGGCTAAAACCGTTCATGCCGGGATCAAACTTGCCGGTATAGGCCATTCCTGCATTCACATTGACTCCCAGTTCCGTGCGCTGGCCCAAGGAACTCAGCGCTGAGGCAAACAGTAGCAGGCAGATGACCGGAGATGATTTAATCCAATCCATTTTCTGTAAAGAATTTTTGAAGTTGTTCTACCACGATGATCTGCTGGGCTTCAATGCTGATGGTGGCAACCCCGTCATTGTCCTGAAATCCGTATTCGCCAAATCCACTGTGATTCCCGCCAGCAATTTCATAGAAATCAGAATGGGCAGGCAATCTTGTCTTCCCAGCTTCAAATTTGTCCCTTTCCATTATTCCGTCCTCTGATGCAGTAATGGAGAGTACAGAGCCAGCCCAATTGCTCAGGTTCACCGATTCGGCCGAATAGGCTGCCATCAGAACAAGTCCTTTCCACATGGAGGGTTCCTTTTTTACCATGCTGCAGGCCATGGCTCCACCCAGACTGTGTCCACCGATTACCCAATGGCTTGTTCCCATGTCATGAATGATGCTTTTTGCGGACCCTGATCCCAGTACAGCAAGGTTTGCAGGCATTTTGACAATGATCACATGGTGACCGGGCCCGGAAACTGCAAACTTGCTGGCCAGACCTATATAAGCATGTGGATCTACCAATCCGCCCGGATAAAAGATGAAACCGGTTTGGCTATCATTGGGAGAAGCCATGGGTATCAACTCAATGAATTCCCTGTTCTCATTAAGGAAAACATCCATGGTTTCTGAACCTGGTTCCGGCAGGTAGCTGCATGCTGAAAACAGGGTTAGGGATAGGGCCAGTGCCACGTGTATTTTTGTCATGAGCTGAGAATGTGGTTGATCCGGTTATATGTAGGAATATTCGCGACCGCTCCCCAGACATTAATGACCTGTGATGCTGCCAGCATTTTCATCCGAAATCGTCAGTGTAAATGTCCTCCAAGGGGATCCTGTTTCGCCTTAATGTATCTGTCATCGTATCAATAAAACCGGTTGATCCCCCCACATAATATTCAAACTGTCCCGGATCATCCAGCGTTTTTTTGATCATTTCACTGTTTATCCGTTCCTGATGATCGGTAAAAACCGGGATGTATCTGAAATTTCTGAGATCTACAGACTGGATCAAAGAATGATAGGCTGCCTCCTCTTCTGTACGATTTGAGCTGATGAGGTATACTGCTTTACTGTAGTCCTGTTTTTCCAGTTCTTTCAAAAAAGAGATGATGGGTGAGATCCCAATACCTGAGGCCAGGAACACCATCCCTTCCCTTTTATCCTTGAGGGTGAAATCTCCTGCAGGCCCATAAATGGTGGCTGTTTCTCCGGGTTCCATATGCATGCAACTCCTTTTGAAACTGCTTTTCCCCATTCTCATCACGAACTTCAGCTCGCTTTCATCGGGGTGGGAGACCAGTGAAAGGGAACGCAAGGGCATATCCAGCTCCATATATTTGGGATTGTCCAGGCTTACAATGGCATATTGTCCGGGTTTAGATGTGAATCCAACAGGCTTCTCGAAAGTGAGTTCCATTGTGTTCAGGGCTATTTCCTCCCACCTGATCAGTTTGACCGAGCGGTGATCCGTGAAGGGATCATTTGATTGTTCGGGGCTCTCCTCCTTCAGGGTTCTAGAAAATTGCAGTCCGCATAAGAACCCACTCACAAGTGCACCGGTAAAACCTCCCCCGGGGAAGGTCCACGTTCCCGCTAACCAGAGATTCTTTACCTTCGAGCGATAGGAGGGCCTGTGTCTCCCCGATTGGCTGGGGATCTGGGCAAATCCATAGGGTGCCCCCATCGGATTCAGGGTAAATCTTTTGATGGTCCGGGGTGTTCCGATATCATAGCATTCGATAAGATCACCGATTCCAGGGATGGCTTTCTCCAGCCTCTCAAGGAGAATTTGTGCAATCTCTTCTTTTTTCTTCCTGTAACTGGGGTCATCCAATCCTTCCCAATTGCTTAAGCGGTCGGTCGTACAGATCACCCCGAAACTTTTACCCCTGGGTGCAAGGCCTGAGTCGATCTGACTGTAATCCACAAATGCAAATGACCTTTGCCTCCAGTCCCCATGAAAATTAGGCAAAACATCCTTCAGGGTTCTTAATTCGTCGCCCATGATAAAGGTGGAGTAGTGCTTATGATTCAGGTGTTTGATCTCTTTTTTGAATCCCAGGTAGACACAAAAAAAGGAGCATGCAGGTTCAAGCCCGTCTATCTTCCGGGCTATTCTAGCACGCTCTTTTCCTGGCAACAATTCTTTTACCAGTGGTAAAGCTCCGCTGTATATGATATTGTGCGCATGGATCTCAACCGGTTCAAGCTGGATATTAAAGGAATCCGTGAACGACACCCCCACGGCTTTCCCCTTTTCAACCAGGATCTTGTTGACCTTTTTTCCCAGCAATACTGTACCGCCGTTTGATCTGATCACATCGGTCAGTGCATTGGAAAGCTTCTGGGATCCTCCCTTGATAAAGTAGCCTCCATGGTGAATGAAGCTGGCCTGTGCTTTTGCAAAGAAGACCATGGACATGGAATAGGGATCATCATGGTAGTAGAGCAGGTTCCCCTGGAGGATAATTTTCAGGTTGTCATTTGAAATATATTTGTCCAGGTAGTGTCCCAGCGTCTGTGTGTAGGTCTTGAAAATATTGGGAAACAGCATGGGAAACAGGGGGAAAAGCAGCATCTGGCGCCATTTCTTCTTGGGAAAACCAGAAAACTCTTCCTGCACACCGATAATAATATTAAAAAACTTCCTGATCCCCTTTTCTTCTTCAGGATATGCATTCACAAGGGCCTCGATGGCCTGCTCGGTTCCATGTGGAAAGGTAAAATCGAACTGTTTGTTCGTGATGTGGAAAAACTCTGGCAGGGGTTCGAACTGCAGCATTTTTCTTACCCCCAGGTATTTCAATACAGAACGCTGATTCTGGGGGGTGATCAAATGTCCGTCCATTGCATGAAGGGCTGCCTCCATATTGAACTCTTTCCGCTTGAAAGTAGTGGCGCAGCCACCCGGAATGTAATGTTGCTCCAGGACAATAACTTTCTTGCCATGCCTGGCAAGGATGGCGCCGGCAGACAGACCTCCCAGTCCCCCGCCAATGATGACGGCATCATACCTGATCATCGTACCCAGGGGTGCAGGTAGGGAGCCCTGTACTCCCTCTTCAACATGGATTCAGCTTTTGGATTGTTTGCCACATCGAATGTGGAGGCATCGATATCCAATCCTGATTTTGTCCGGTAGGCCAGGTCGCCGTAGTTCACCATGGCCGTGGTCTTGAGTGCTTCTTCGAAGGTGTTGGTAATCCCCGCGTTTGAATTGGAACGGATCCCTGCGGCAAACTCCAGCATCATTTCAATGAAGGTATCCTCGTTGACACGTACGGCTTCATGTATGATGGGTTCTGAGGCATCATGGGGATATATTTCCCAAACACTGTCCCCCTCAAATATGTTTGCTTTTTCTCCATAGTAGAAGGCTCCGATCCTGTGTTTCGGCTCCGGATGGTTGAATCCCCAGGTTTTATGAGACCAGTGGACGGGTAATCCGTCGAAATCGAACCTTACATCGAGGTGGTCGGGATTATCACGGGGATAATCGCTGGTAATGCCACCTATGGCTGATACACTTGCGGGCATATCCAATCCCAGGACCTGCCTGATGTTGTGGAGATAATGAATGCCCCAGTCTACCATGATACCCTGACTGAAAACATACTGAGACCTCCAGTAAGGTATGCTTCCTTCTTCCTGGCAGAGGAATTTTTGCATGGGGACAGGACCGCAATAGGCGTCAAAGTCAAATGTTTCAGGGATCTCTTTTTCATACAAAGGGCTTTCCGTGTAGTGAATCTGGGCCTGAACCTGCATGATCTTTCCGGCCTCTCCGCTTTCAATGTATTGTTTCACCTGGTTGTTGGTATCGATCAGAATGCGGGGGAAATCTACCTGGACCACTGTACCAGCCTTCTGCTTGGCTTTTAACATGGCCTGTCCTTCGCGGATGTCCCAGCTTAAAGGTTTTTCAAGAAATACATGCAATCCGGCTTCACAGGCATCGACAAACTGCAGCGCATGCCAGTGTGGAGGTGTAGCAATGACCACAGCCTGTAGCCCTGGGAGCTCATACATCTCTTTGTAGGATGAGAAAAGTTTTGGCTTTTGTTTTCCTGCCGCAATAACTTTCTCTGCTGTTTTGTGGAGTGCCAGCAAATCCACATCACACATCCCCACCACGTTGAACTGTTCTGATTTCAGGATGGGATTCAGCAGGAAATCATTGGTCCACCAGCCTGTTCCCACGATGGCTATATTGATTTTTTCGGATGTTGCCAATAAAGGTGTGGGGAGGATCAAGGAGCCTGCAGCCAGGCTGCCTGTTTTGATAAAAGTTCTTCTTCTCATGTTTCAGATAGATTCAGGATTCGAACCAATTAAGATAAACCATATCCTGCTTATTAACAAAGAGGATTTTGTTTTAATTAAATGCCAGGTCCAGTTTGACACCCAGATGAAACTGCCGAGGAGTCCCGGGGTAGTAATAACGGGGGTCATTTCCTGCGAATGAGGGGGCATTGATCAGGATCATGGATGCATGGTTCGTGTCGAAGAGATTCCTGATTCCGCCTTGTACGGTTGCCCTTACAGGAGAGGTCCCAAACTGATATTGCCAGCTAAGTTTCAGATGCATGAGCTGGTATCCCTCGTATAACTTGTCATTGGCATCATTCATCCACTGTTGCCCTGTAAGAACGTGTTGAATGCGTAAACGTATCCCTTTAAATCTTCCAGACAAGATGGTATTGATTTCCTGGCGAGGGATTCCAGGTAACTCATTCCCACTGTAGTCGATCCCGTCATCCACAAAGTCCCTGAAATGGTTCTTTGAAAGATTGTATGCCAGTGTGAATCCTGCATTGAACCAGGAATCGGACTTGTGGGGATAAAGGGATCCCCGGGCCACCATTTCTAACCCGGTATTCAGCGCTTTACCGGCATTAAGCCCGGTAAATACGTCTTCAGTGACCCTTTCAGTGACCAGGAGATCATCAAGAATGATGGCATAGAGAGCCAGGTCGTACCCCAATTTTCCCTCGAGAAGATTCCCTCTGTTACCAAATTCCAGGTTCCAACCGGTTTCTGGCCTGAGGGAAGTGTTAATGCTCCCTTCAGGGAGAAGGGTCTCTTCCAGGGAGGGCGCTGAGAATCCGTGCCCGGCAGAAATATAGCTCCATACCTGGAACTTGTGCCTGTAACTGATCCCTATCCTGGGTGAGACTACAGGTTTATAATTATAACGCCCTGACTGGTCGATGGAGTCGACCCGGTAATGGGTGGCCAAGCTGTATCTAAGAAGGTTCAGATTAAGGCCTGCATCCACCAGGAAGCGATCTGCGGGTCTCCATTGTACCATGGCAAATCCGTTGAGATTTCGTCTGGTTTCACTGTGATCTGCCAGCAGCGATCCCTGTGTTTCGGGCAGTGTTTCAAAAATCTTCCAGTCATACCATTCGTGGAAGTATTCTATACCGGCACTGGCCTTTAATGTTTCGAGACTGTATTCCAGGTATTCCCTGAATCCAAAATTATAGGTTTGCTCATCCAGCACATTGAAGGGCCTTCTTTCATAGGGATTCGAATAGCTTGAAAAAAGGGTGAAGTTGTTTTTCATTCTGTTGCTCCAATCCGATTCGACCCTGATACCGCTTAAGAGCTTCACATACTCCTCAAATCCTTTGATGGATCCCCACGAACCGCCTGCTTTTTCGGGTTCATTAATAAAATCAGTTTCATTGAGTGAACTGGGAATCTCAGAATAGAGGTCCACAAGGGAGAAAGTGAATGAAGCAGAATGCTTTACCCCGAAAATACGTGCATTGACAAAAGCGCTGTTTCTCATGTAATCACTGTTCTCCCTGTAACCATCTGTGGAGGATCTGGTCACTCCGCCGATGATTGCCGTATTTCCTTTTTTGTAGCTGCTAGTGAAGCCGTATCTATGGGTTCCGAAGGATCCATATTCCCCCAAAACCGAGGCCAAAAAACCATCCCCTGAAGGGTAAGGGGAGTTGATCCTGATCACACCGCCAAGTCCGGATCCATATAGCGCAGAAGAAGGGCCCTTGAGTATCTCCATGCTTCCAATGGCAAAGACGTCCAAGTCTTCCAGAGTGCTGACTCCATCTCCCGAAGTGAGAGGAATGTCATCCAGATAAGCCCTGATTCGGTTGGTATTGTATGGTGTTCGGGATCCCACTCCCCGAATCACCACCCGGGTTGTATTGAGTGAGCCTGAGGCCATATGGACCCCGGGAGCCAGGTTGTATAGATCCGATGGGCCAATGGACATACGTTCTGTCTATACCTTCTGTTGAAACAGCAAACACCCCTCCTGTTGCCTCCAGGTATCTTTCCCTGAAGGGAAGTACACTGACGGATACTTCCTCAAGTAAAAAGGTATCACCCGATGTACCTGTTCCGGTAAGACCACCCTGTTGGCTTCGAACTTCTGTCCAGGATAAGGAGAGCATGATCAGAAGGCAGGTAATACACTTTCTCATTGGTAAGGTATTGTTGAATGCGAGCTGTAATTAGAAACCAGGGATCATCAGGGTGTCCTGTGCACGGTATGTTTCGTACCCCCACTGATCGGCACTGTTTATTCTCAATACGATCGTACCTACCTCAAGTGCAGGCAGCGTTTCTATTGGATAAGTTCGATGGGCATTCAGTACTTTCTCAGACTCCTGTTTGTATTTGACCATATAGGCGCTCCTGGCATAGATGGCCTCCTGGGCCTGAAGGATTACCAGGTCCGGATTGGTGGCAATGATATAATCCGCATCTACTGATCCGTGAAAATGGTGGTTGGCATGGTAAACATGGGCAGGAACATCGTCGGGGAACTGTTCCAGAATTTTCTGCTGGTTCACCGCATAGGTATCGCCTCCATGCATATAAACAAATCCATTGTAGCTAATTCTGATGGCAAGCGAACGGGTATTTTCCTCCCCCCCGTCTGCGTAACTGTTTAAGATCTTAAAATGCACTCCGTCCTGGTCCCATTCATATCCGGTGGGATGGGTGTTGTAATCGATGAATTTTTCCACATGGAAATTATTGATGATGGTCTTTGCCGAATCGCCACCATCATGATCACCATGATAGTGGGTCAGGATCATGGAATGGACGGTATCGATATGGTGTCTTTGGAGCATGGGAACAAGAATGCTGTCACGAACCCAGCCCTTCCCACAATCGATCAACATGTGCCTTCCTGTGGGCAGCCTCATAAGAACTGCGGCTCCGTGGTCTATATCCTGGGCCACCAAAACAAGATCAGAGAACAATGGTTCGGGAAGCACCGATATGGTGGCTTTGATCTCATTTTGCTCCAGCTGTATGCTTAGTTCATGGTTTCCGACTTCTGATGCAAGGATCTCTGAAGCCGGTATCTTCATCCAGATGGCTGATTCCTGGTGGGGGTAGGGTGTGACTGAATAATCGAGGGAACGGCCTTTCAGACTGACCTTCTGAACCCGCTGGTGAAAATTGTCAATCTTGAAAACCAGGTCATGGGGCTCATTTTGAAAGAAGGTGTTCTTTTTTGGAGTGATATCAAGTTCTATTTCGGGTTGCTCAATTGCAATCCAGTCAATATCCATGTTGCCCCAGCCATCCTTTATTCCAATTGCATTGATCCCCGAATCAAGGAAAAAAGGTTGCGAAAAGAGATTCCAGTCCGCAGACATATCAAAACCAAGCCCTGTTTCAGAATCATTTCTCAGCAGGTATTGCATCTTGTCCCCTCCTTCAGCCCTGTAGCGGATCACCACCTGGTAATATCCGCTTTGGTCGACCGGGATTTCCCAGGTTACCGATGAAGATTTCTCCATAAAGAGATACGCACCGCCCGATGCAGTCGCATCATCTTTCACAATCATCTGATGGAAGGACCCTGATTCGGCTTCATACCTGTTGGGGGCTTCCTGGCTGCATTGGGATAATCCCAAAAGATATAGCGGGATAAAAACTGAAAGGAGGGCTTTTCGTGTCATTTTCTACATAGAATAAGGGTGCGTATATGGCTTCCTGTACTCCCTTTTCAGGAGTGACCCGTCAACGGTATCAACAGCAAGGTAAGAATTTGTTCTGTAAGCCATATCTCCGTAGATAACCGTTGAGGTGGTTTTCTCTGCCTCCTCAAGGGTATTGGTGATTCCGGCATTGGAATTGAGACTGATCTGGTCTGTATACGTTGTGAGTACTTTCGCCAACTCAAAACCAATGGCTCCTCCTGATGTTAAAATGGTTTGTATTTTCCTGAATGTTTGGTCAGAAAGAAAAACACCTAGTTATCTAAAATGTTTTGAATGAATGTGTTAACGAAATTACAAAGAGAGAGAATCCAGGATCAATTCAAACTTCGGAACAAAATCATCTTCTGTAAGCTGAATAAGTTCATTGATCGGATACTCTTTAGCGATCTCCTTTACCAGAAGATATCCCATGTAATAGCCTGCTGTTTTAGGAACGATCGTATCGGTTGAAGATTCCCAGAAATATTTCCTGAAGAGTTCTGTATTCGAAGAATAAAGGTTTTCTCGAATATCCTTTGCGATGAGATTCAATACTTTCTCTGTATTTACAGAGATGTTCTCTCGCATAAAGACTTCGTTTTCTTTTGCTTCAGGATTTAATGCACGGCTCACATATACCGCCAGCCCTTCCCTCCATAGTTCATTATATATTGCACCTTCTGAATATTTTCCCTGGTTACGCGGAGTATAATAGAATGAATGATAAAGGTGGGTCAATTCATGATGAAAAAATGGAGTAAAGTTTTCAAAATCAAGATGTTTTATGATTTGATCAACCCCGAACATCAGGGCAGTCCTATTCTGGGTTTGTATAATTCCACCTGCACGTATTCCCAGACTATGCATGATGTATACATCAAAATCCAGCGTCAGATCAGAAAACTTTATGAGGAAAGAAGATAATCCGGTTTCAATCTGGCTCTCCAGTTGATTACTTATATCAACAAATTGATCTTTAATGGAATCGAAGTGTTCGATTGACAGAACTATCCTCTCTTCAGGTTTTTGTCCCATCCATTCTATATCCTTGAAAATCCTGTCATAAACCTGAGGGGCATTCGGATATACTCGTGTTTTAAAAATTTCAATTTGCTTTTCACCAGGTAATTCCCGGGCCATATCGAAAAACTCTGTAAAATCACTGGTTAGATTGTGAAAATCCACCCTCCCTTCCGTTTGTTGCTCGCTTAGGAATATTTCCAATCCATAAGTTTCATCCTTGTCTAACATGATTCTGTCCCCGGAAGTTGATGTTTTAATGTCATTATCCTGAAGCCATCGGGTTGCCATCTCTAATGATTTTACCTTAAATGTGATCCCCATTACTCTGTTGATGCTATCCCTGGTAAAATAGATTTGGAGTGAATCATTGACCTGACAAATGTTGTTGTTAAACTCCAGCGGAGCAAAAAATGCCATCCATCTTTGAAGGTTTTGTTCATCCCTGAATCCCATGTGAATCTCCTTGATGTACTCAAGTCCAGGATTGTTACTATCGTTTGAAAGAAGCATGCTGCGCAGAGAGTCTCTTTTTTCTTTATCTGCCACCTTATACAGAGCAGCAAAAACATCATCTTGACAAAGGATACTATCCTTGATATAAATGGAACTCTGGTTATCCTGGTAAGTCATCCCCAATCTTCTCAAAGCCTGAAGGCCGGAAGCCAACGAATGAAAAACTTCAAAATTCAATCCGTAGAATATGGATCTGAATTCTTTTGTGGCATAATTGATATTCTGATAAGGACCACAAGGTTCCAGGACCATGTTGCCGGTATATAATCCGACATACTTTCTTTCTCCATATTTTACGGGGGTATAGTATACCGGAAGTCCCAATTTGTGAAACAGGAACTGGAAAACAGAATCGTGAGTTAAGGTGTCTCTAACATGAATGGAAAGTGTATGAACACCCGCAATTATTGGCTTCACATCAAGTTTGGAGGGATCACGAAAAGGATCATTTTGGGCATCAAGAGCGTTAACTCCTCCAAAAAGAAGCAACAAAATAACCATAATGATCTTTCTCATATGATCACTTAATCTTTGATGCAGCGAACACTGAATCCCAGGGAACGGGTTGCGGGATCCCGGTTGATGGTGGTCTTATCAAAGAACAGCGTTCGCCTCATGGCGTAATGGTCCCAGGGTGTGCTGCTCCACCAGGAGGCTCTTTTACCCAGATCCTCAAATGTTCTGTTGTGGGAGTTCCAGAATCCTCCTGGCAGCGCTTTGAATCCGCTTTCATCTCTAAGTTTGGTTCCTGCCCCCTCTCCGCGGTCCAGCATGATTTTTACCTCCTCTGCCGAAAGGCCCAGGTATCGCTCCAGGACCACCCATTCCTCTTCACTGGGCAAATGCCACCCGCTGGGGCAGACAGTCAGGGCAGTCTCCCAGGTATACAGCCGGCCATACATTTTACAATGATCCGGATTGTTTTCGTAGCACCAGGAACCGGGTACTTCAAAGTTCAGGTTTTGAGCCATCCAGGTCTGGGTGCTCATGGTAATTGTCAGGTAGCTTTGATTATCTCTGGCATCTGTAAATGAATCCGTTCCCTGAGAGAAACCGGGTTGGACACAAAGCCAGGAAAAAAACGTCAATACTGGCAGAAACCTCAGCATGATTGATTGATTAACGGATGAATGCATAATTGCCCTGCTCATCCACAGAAACCTCATCCAGCGTAAGGACACGATCCGATTGGTACAGATCTGTGATCTGCTCTGTCTCGTTGGACAGAAACAGAATCCACCCCCAGGGCATAAACCAGCTCCACTGAGGCTGCCGGTCGAGTATTTCCGTTGTGGGAATTTCGCCAACCTCCCCGAGTGAAATGGGTTTACCCTGGCCGAGAACAACCAGCTGGTCATGATGCGACTGTTTGTAATCGTTGCGATATACATCGGCTGCAAGGATGTCCACATAGTCAATACCGGGAAAGAAATCTTCATAGGGCCAGGCTTCATCTCCCGGGATATCACGAGGGGCGTTTGTATTCCAGACCCAGATCAGGTTATTCAGTTTGTGGTGCTTGGTAAAGTAGTCATACATCATAATCCATAAGCGTTTGAAGCCCTGATCTCCCTTGTGGTTACACCACCAGAACCATACGCCGTTCATTTCATGATAGGGTCTCCATAATACAGGGATATCCTCCTCCTGCAACTGCTTCAGGTAGCCGGCGATTTTATCGGCTCCCACTTTCCATGCATCATTCAGTGCTGTCCCTTCAGTCACAAGTTCATCCCACTGCTCCGGTGACGGGCGTTCTTCCATGGCCCAGATGGAGGAGCCGTCACAGCAATCGCCATCGGTGGGAAAACAGCCATGCCACATCATGGTTATGATATGTCCATCCTTATACCGGGCTTTGATCTCTTGCATGGTAGACTCACGGGCTTCCTCAAGGGTAATATCCAGGAATTGGAGTTCCCTGTCAAAATCTGGAGGAGGTATGGTGGAATCAATGGCATAAGCTTCCCTGTATTCTTTGTAAGGTTCCCAGGGGAAGGCTGGCAGGTTGGCGGGCCCGCAATGCTGGAAGCGCATGGCATTCTCACCTTCGACACAGAAACTGAAGTCAGAACCCCATATAATGGCTTTTTTTCCTGTGATTTCTTCAAGCTGATTGGTATAGTCAGATCCCTTCCCTACAAAGTTATGTTGCCCGGATAGTACATATTCACCCTGGATGTCCTGGATGAAATTATACAGGTTTACGGCTTTTTCAGAGGCATTTTTGTTAATCAGAGGTAGGTGCATTGTTTGGTCAGTTTGTTTACATGAAACCAAAGATACAATGATGATTAGAATGAAAATGGGTTTAATTCTTTGCATGTTTTCATTTTTTGGTGGTTCGGGTATCCTTCTTTGATAGGTTTATTCAGAGTGAACAGCTTCAAAAACGCCCCCGGGTTAGCTGAGGTATTCGATCATCAGGAAACTTTTTCGAATGTTCAGCCTATGGAACGATCTTTACAGTTTTATTCTCAATCATCTCCTGCAATTGAGTCAGTAAAGACTGTTCATACCGGTCGATATGACCATCTTCTGATGCAATGGCCATGATGCTATCCATTTCGGCACGGGTGATGGCGTGATCCTCGATGGCTCTCTCTATCATTTTCTTAAGCCTTTCGGCACTTTCACTTATTGGCATTTCGTATTTGATTGTTTGGTATTAAATATACACAGAAATGCTGTATATTTAATTATTCTCCAAGGAGACAAGTAAACAATAAACCATACATTCATTTTAATTTAAAGGTTATGACAAAAAGATTCTTCCTATCATTTTTAATGGCTTTCATGGCCATGGCATTTATTTCAGCTCAGGACCTGGAAGAGATCCTGGACACTTACTTTGAGACCATCGGCCAGGAGAAACTGCTCAAGATGAAAACCATGCAGGCATCGGGAAAAGCAATGATGATGGGGATGGAAAATCCCTTTGTTTCCATTGCACAAAGACCTGATAAAATAAGGGTAGAGGTTGATATCCAGGGAGCCAAAATACTCCAGGCCTATGATGGAGAAAGTGCATGGATGGTCAATCCCTTGAGCGGATCGGCCGATCCCATCGATTTAACAGGTCCCGATGCTGACGGCATGATTGAATCTTCCGATATGGACGGTCTGCTCTGGAAGTATGAAGAGAAAGGACACCAGCTTGAACTGGAAGGGACCGAGGAAGTAGAGGGTTCCGAAGTATTTGTGTTGAAAATGACCAAAAAGAACGGGAACATCGACTACTACTATATGGATGCCGAGAATTATGTGGTGGTTCAGATTAAATCCAAGATCATGATGGAAGGTTCAGAGATTGAAACAGAAACCCTGCTCGAGCAATTACCAGGAGGTGGACGGTTATATCATGCCTTTTACCACTGAACAGAAATATGGAGGACAGACAGCCATGACCCTGATGTTTGAGGAGGTGAAGTTTGATGTGGATGTGGATGAAAGCATTTTTTCTAAACCCACAGGAGAATAGTGATGAAGTATCTGAAATCATTGGTCCTGTTCCTATGTTTGCTCATTGCCTTCGGTAGCAGTGGCCTGGCCCAGAAGAAGGCCACCGTTAAATCAAGTACTTTCGGACACCTTAAGGCCAGGCATCTTGGACCCGCATTGATGAGCGGCAGGATTATTTCCATCGATGCCCTGCAGTCAAACCCTTTGCACATGTATATTGGAACAGCCAGTGGCGGCCTGTGGAAAAGCACCAACGGGGGAGTGATTGTAAAATCTGTTTTTGATAAACACACCCTGTCTATCGGGGCTGTTACCATGGACCAGCAGAGACCCGATACAGTCTGGGTGGGTACAGGAGAGTCCTGGACAAGGAATTCGGTTTCCATCGGGACAGGTATTTACAAATCCACCGATGGCGGTGCCAAATGGAAGTTGATGGGTCTGGAAAATACCGAGCGGATTGCCCGGATTATCATCCATCCGGAGAATCCAGATATTGTCTATGTGGCAGCACTGGGACATCTGTGGGGTGCCAATGAAGAGCGCGGATTGTACAAGACCGAGGATGGAGGCAAATCCTGGAACAAAATCCTCTATGTGGATGAAAATACGGGTTGTTCAGACCTGGATATGGATCCGGAAAATCCGGATATCCTCTATGCGGGAATGTGGACCTTTCGCAGAACAGCATGGGATTTCTATTCCGGTGGTTCAGGATCCGGATTGTATAAGTCTATTGACGGGGGAGCCACCTGGGAAGAGTTGAAGAGCGGTTTGCCGGAGGGTGAAAAAGGCCGGATTGCCGTCCGTATCTCTCCTGCTGATCCGGATAAGGTGTTTGCCATTGTGGAATCGGAGAAAACATGCCCTTTACGTTTCAAATGATAAGGGGGGGAAATGGGAAATGCTCAACCAGACACCAACCATTGCCGAAAGGCCTTTCTATTTCTGCAAGATCATTCCCGATCCGGTAGATACCAGCAGGGTTTATAAACCAGGGCTTAATCTCAATGTGTCGGAAGATGGAGGGAAGAAGTTCAGGAGTACATCCTTTGCAGGAGGAAATATTCATGCAGATGTGCACGATTTGTGGATTTCAGAGAACGATCCGCGCTATATGTATGCCGGAACCGATGGCGGTGTTTATGTGAGCAATGACTACGGAAGTTCCTGGAGGCACATGCGCAACCTGCCAGTGTCACAGTTTTATAAAGTGAGCGTGGATATGGAAAAACCATACAATGTGTATGGAGGATTGCAGGACAATGGTTCCTGGTCTGCTCCTTCACGTTCCTATGGAGGAATCCGAAACCACGACTGGCAGAATTTTGGAATCGGCGACGGCTTTTCAGTGCATACGGACAGTGAAGATCACAACATCGTTTACTGGCAGATGCAGGGAGGTTTGTTCGGGCAGACCGATAAACGGTACCAGAGCATGCGGCTGATTGCACCCATGGAAACGGAAGAGACTGGGAAACTCCGTTTTAACTGGGATGCAGCCATCAGCATGAGTCCCACAAAAAATTCAGTGTATGTAGGTGCCCAGTATCTCTTTAAATCGACGGACCAGGGTAGTTCCTGGACCAGGATATCCCCTGATCTGACCACCAACGATCCTGACAAGCAACAACAGGCTGAATCGGGTGGGCTGACAGTGGATAATTCAACGGCGGAGAATCATACGACCATTTTCTGTATTGCAGAATCGGCACTGGATGAGAATCTGATCTGGGTGGGAACAGATGACGGCAATCTGCAGGTGACACGGGACGGGGGCAAAGTGTGGACCAATACAGTGGCAAACATCCCGGGACTTCCTCCAAATACCTGGTGTTCCAGTGTATACCCAGGTCGTTTTGATAAGGGTACAGCCTATGCCACTTTTGACGGTCATCGCAATGATGATTTCACTCCCTATGTGTATAAAACCACTGACTATGGGGTGACGTGGACTTCCATTGCCAGTGAGAAGATTACTTCTCATTGCTACAAGATTCTGGAAGATCTGGTAAATCCTGACCTGCTTTTCCTGGGAACAGAGTTCGGTTTGTTCATTTCCGTGGACGGGGGAGAGCAGTGGGCCCAGTTTAAGAATGACCTGCCCAATGTATCTGTCATGGACATGGTGATTCATCCAAGGGAACACGACCTGGTCCTGGGAACACATGGAAGGGGTGTCTATATCATTGACGATATCTCCCCGTTCCGGCAACTGACCCAGGAGGTACTGGGTTCTGATTTTGTATTTCCTGGACCAGAGAGCACCTGTCCCCATGGTGGTGGCAGGACCTGACTGGCCTGGACTGGATGATGAGTTCACCGGAAGAAATCCAAGCAGTAGCCATCCCGATCACTTTCTACATGAAGAAGAAGAATCTCTTCGGTAATATGACCATGGAGATTTTCGATATGGAGGACCAGCTTCTGACAGAAATTCCGCTGGTTACCCGCACCGGGATTAACCAGGTGTACTGGGTTCCCGCTCAGAAACCACCCAGGGCTCCTTTATCGGAGGCCATGCCCTTCCAGATGCAGATTGCCCTGATGGGAGGTGGGATGAGCTATCCCGCAGGTGACTACAAGGTAAAGGTTACCAAAGGAGAAGATGTTTTTGAGAAAGTCATTGCTATTTACGACAATCCCGATGAACCTTATACAGCAGAGGACCGGAAAATAAAACGGGAGCTTCAGCAGCAGGTTTTTGAACTGTTGGAACAGCTGGCTTATGTGGACCGAAGGGTGACAGATGTGAAAAAGGGCCTGGAGGAAGTGGCTGCACAAGCCGGAATCTCATCTTCCGTGAAGAAGAAGGCTGCAGCCCTGAACCTGTCCCTGGACGATGTAAGGGAACGCATGATGGTGACCAATTACGGAGATCTCAGGGGTGACGCACGCCTTCGGGAAGATGTGGGATTCCTTTATGGAACCATAGCTTTCTACGGGGGCAGACCCACACAGGTCCAGATGGACCGGGAGGTTTTCCTCGAAAAAAGGGTGAAGGCCATGGATGCTGAAGTTGATCAGCTCATCGGGGACTCACTGAAGAGCATCAACAAGGGTCTGACCAAAGCCGGTATGGAGGAGATCACCTTTACCAGCCGTGAGGCTTTTGATGCAGAGGCTAAATAGGAAGGCGTTACACTTTTAATCCAAAAAGAGGTCTCAGGAATTTTACCCTTTGAATCAATCCATTTATAAGGACCTTCTCTAATTCAACTGGTAGCTGACAAAGGCAATATGCTCACTATCAGGCGACCATGAAGGAACATTGATGGTGCCCTGGCCACCAAAGAGTTTGGCCATCACGCGGACCTCTTTTGTTTCCAGGTCCATCAGTCGCAACAAAACATTTTTGTTGGGGGGTGGGAATTTGCAGGCACATCTGTTCCGAAAGAGACATAGACAATCCACTTTCCATCAGGTGAAGGGTGGGCAAACCAATCGTTGTATTCATCGGTGGTGATCTGTGTCTGCTCACTTCCATCGGTTTTCATCCTCCATATTTGCATGGTACCGGACCGGACCGAATTGAAATAGATGTATTTCCCGTCGGGGGAGTAATCCGGTCCGTCATCCAATCCTTCCGCAGTGGTCAGCCGGGTCTCACGACCACCTTTCAATGGGATGGTATAAATATCGTAATTCCCGTTTCTCTCTGCACAGTATGCCAGGGTCTTGCCATCGGGTGACCAGCCATGCCAGTAGGAGGGACCAAGCTTTGTAATCTTTTCAGGTTCTCCGCCCTCAATGGGAAGTGAGTAGATCAGGGATTGGCCGGTTTCTGTCTGATCACTGATCACCAGCTGTGTTCCGTCGGGTGATATTCCATGATCGTTGTTGATCCGTGTGGCAAAGCCAGTGGGAATCAATTGGGGATCTCCACCTTTTGCCGGAATGCGATAGAGCAGGCCCCCGCTGTTGTATATTAAAGATATGCCATCGGGAGACCAGTTGGGAGCTTCAATGTGATTCTCGGTATGGTATACCACCCTTCTGTCAAATGAAGCAAGGGGAATGATTTCAAGCGTACTGGAAATCTTCTTCAATGAATCAGGTTTTGGGAGAAGCGATTTTATCCTCACATTGGAAAATACGGCAGTTTCAATGGTATCGTTGTTGTGCGCGCAGACCCCCAGCCCAATATAAAATGGCTCAGTAAATGGAAGCATAAAACTGCCTCCTGATGAAGTAAGGCTTTCTCCGGGCGATGCCACTGACATGGATATATAGTCCCCGTGTTTCTCAATACGTACCCTGCCAGGAGAAGTAATGTTGGCCTGGACTTCCCGGGTAACTTCCCCCTGGGATTCCCTGTACTGGATTGAGGTGAGACCATCACCATGCACGGCTACATCTGCATAAGCTGCGCTGGTATCCAGACTCTGACGGATAATCAGGCAGGCTTTCCTGTGGGGATCAACACCTTTCCCTACCCAGTTGATATCAGCTTCAATGGACACATCCCCCGAAACCTGTTTCCACACATAGTGCAGCTCATCACTTGTGAACCACATGTTGGTTCCGCTTCCTGATATGGTGTAGGTACTATCGGAAGGATTAAAATCAACTGATCCGGCATATCCCACATTTCCAATGTCACTATTTCCCTGGAAAATACCCAGGTCGGCTTCCATGTGACAAGATCCGAAAGCTGCGGCCATCAGGATCCAGGTTAAAGTTGGTTTTAGTCTTTGCATTTTGTAAAAAGTTTAAATTTCAGTGAATGGTTTCATTTAAAAAACTCATCAGGGATCTCTTCCACACAGCTTAATAGCACGCAGGCTGATGCCCAGGAGAGTGACGCTGCCCAGATACCGCCATCCCATGGCCCGGGCCATGGCAGCACGATGCCATCCGTATAGGTAAACTGCTCGGTGGCCTGACCTTCTTTCCCAAATCCAAAATCGTTGTCTTTGGTATTATACGTTCCAAGTCCCCAGACACAGGTGTCACGAAGTCTTTGCCTGATATATTCATTCCCGGTTTTCTGGTAGAGGTAGTAGATCTCACCTGCAACAAGGTTCCCCATTTGGTGGATGCTCACATTGTGGGTGCTGGTAATGGATCCTCCACAGCTTGACCAGTTCATGCTCCTGAGCGGATCGGCCGATAACACGGTATTATGGGCAAACTTCCAGGAGAATTCCCAGCTAAGGCCATCCATCCCCATCTCCAGGTAACTGGGATCACTGGTCAGTTTATGGAATTCAACACAGGCTATAATAAATGCCAGGTTTCCTTCCTGGTCCACTCCCCGGTGCGTATCCATAGGCGTATTAAAGAGCTCGCCTTTGAGGTGATGACCATGGTAATGGTCCAGCGCTTTTTTTGCTCCTTCCATGTATTTTTTCTCACCGGTATATTTGAAGAGGAGTACCAGGGCCGGAACAAACCAGCATGGCTGGAATCCGTCGTAGTCCACCCCATCGCCGGTTTCCGGATCAAAGAATACGGGAAGGGCTCCATCTTTCCGCTGATTCCTTAGGGCCGTTTCAAGCACCACCTGCGCTGTCTCCAACCACCCGGGATGGTGTTCTCCTTCCAGTTCATAGGATTTCATCAGGTAATATGAAGCCTGTCCATTTAAGTAGGCTGAATGAAAAGGCTCTTCTCCGAAGTTGAAGCAATCCTCCCGCACACCCCACCATCCGGTCACGTTCCATTTACCATTCCGATACTCCTCATTGAGCAGCCCGGCTTTATTATTCATGGCGGTGGAGCACATGTTGTTAATAAAAGTCAGGGCGACTTCCCTGATACCCTGTTCTCCCGTTTTCCGGGCGGTTTTCAGCAGGGGGTATGCCACCTGCATCCCTCCCGTCCAGGCAATATCTGCAGCTGTTTGCTCATCATCTACCAGGACAAATCCCTTGATGTCTTTGTTCCAGGAGTGAGAGATGATGGCGTGGCTTATTTTCCGGATGGCCTCATCCCGCTTGGAGCGTTTCAAGGGTGGTTGGTGGAGGATGGGATAATACTTTTCAAGTAGTTTTCCGTAATCGGGAATCTGAGCTGCAGGAGCGAATCCATAGAAGCTGTCCGTTCGGAGGTTGTTTCCGTTTTGATCCTTGATCCACCCATTCAGATGTTCATCGGATCTGGGTACCCTTTCCTCATAGGACCATGAATAGCGGCTGGGTGCATTTTCATAACCCAGCTGAAATCCGAAACTATCCTTGTCTGGATGGTGCGAATCCAGCATCAGTCCGTTATATAAATAGGCCGGATCCCACTCGGTGCCCATTTCAATTTCTATCTCCTCATTTGATGAATCCTTCATGGTTTCCAGGATACCCACCATGGATGCTATCCCGTTTTTTATGGCAATTACACCCGGATGTGTACTTCTGTCGGCTCTTATATGAAACTTGGAACTGTTGGGCCAGCCAATTTTGCCACCATAGTCGAACTTGGGTTGTTGTCCATCTGAGCTTGCCAGGTTGTTGGAACCATACAGAAAGCCGGGAATCATGAAATAGGGTGTCTCTATTTCTTTGGCTTGCTCAAACGGGCATTGAACAATGAATGGTTCATTGGTATCCACGCGAAGGTTTACTACCCCGGTTATGGTTCCGTTGTTGTGAAAGCACAATTTCTCTGTATAGGATCCGAATTTGCCCAGAGAGGCTTTAAAAAGGCTTTTATTATACTGAAGGGGGAAGGTATGGAGCTGAAGATCCTGTGATTGAACCCGGACATGGTCCCTCTGAAAAACCTCCCTGTTCTGAAAAAGGAAGGTATGATACCCATCCTTGGTAAGGATAACAACAGGATCAATCTCGCTTTCAGCAGTCATGCCGAAAGATAGCATAAAAAAAAGCCTGTCAGTTATGACAGGCTTAGACAGTGCCAAAAATCAAAGGGGTTTATTATACCAATTTGACGTTTGAAGCGTTCAGTCCTTTAGGTCCTTCTTCAACATCGTAGCTAACTTTATCACCTTCAGTGATTTCGTCGATCAAACCGTTCTGATGAACAAATACATCTTTTCCACCTTCGTCGGGAGCGATGAAACCAAAACCTTTTGCATTATTGAAAAACTTAACTGTACCGTTACTCATGATTTCTTGTTTAAATTAAAACTTAACTTATTGTATTTATATAATAACACTTAAAGTGTTAAAATGTTTTATCCGATTCGCAATCAACTCCGTCGCTTGCTAAAAGGACTGCAATCTAAGGAACTTTTCTACATAAATCACATTTTTTACCGGATTCCTTTCGCGTAATGCACTGTTTTACCAGATCTTTACTCTTTGGTCCTCTGCAAGGAACAGGGAATCCTGCTCGGTAACATCAAATGCAGAATAAAATTCCGGGATGTTACGGACAACCCCGTTTACCCTTAGAACAGGAGGTGAATGCTCATTGGTATTCACCATCAAGCGCAAAGACTCGTCTCGCATTTTGCTCTTCCAGGCCTGTGCCCATCCCAGAAACACCCTTTGTTCGGCAGTGAATCCGTCTATCACTGCTCCTTCCTTTCCTTCTAAAGACAATTTGTATGCTTTGAGGGAAATACTGAGTCCCCCCAGGTCTCCGATGTTTTCACCCAGGGTAAACTCCCCGTTGGCATAGAGCCCGGGCAGTACCTCCATCTCGTTATACTGGTCAACCAGGACACTGGTCCGTTCTTCAAATCTCTCAAGGTCAGTATCTGTCCACCATTTTCTCATCACGCCTTCCCCGTCGAACTTGCTTCCCTGGTCGTCGAAACCATGCCCGACTTCATGACCTATGACTGAACCAATGGCGCCATAATTGATGGCATCATCTGCTTCAAGGTAGAAGAAGGGGGCTTGTAAGATGGCAGCGGGGAATACCACTTCGTTCATGGTTGGATTGTAGTAGGCGTTGACCGTTTGTGGCGTCATGCCCCACTCCTCACGATCCACAGGTTTGCCAAGTTTGGATAGTTGCCATTCATATTCGAAAAGATTTGCATTGCGAATATTCCCGAAGAGATCATCCTTTTGGATTGAAAGTGCACTGTAATCCCTCCATTTATCGGGGTAGCCTATTTTATAGGTGAATTTACCAAGCTTTTCGAGGGCCTGCTCCTTGGTTTCCTCGCTCATCCAATCCAACTCCCTGATGCTTACATCGTAGGCCTTTAGCAGGTTATCAACCAGTGTTTCCATCCGCGCCTTGGCTTCCGGGGGGAAGTGCCTTTTCACATATACTTTTCCAATGACTTCACCCAGGTAGCGGTTCACCACTGAAGTACCCCTTCGCCACATGGGCCTCTGTTCCTCAGTGCCCCTTAATTCTTTGGAGTAGAATGCAAAATCGGCTTCATCCATTTCCGCATTCAACCTTCCTGCATTGGCATCAATAACTCCCCACGTCAGGTACACCTTCCAGATATCCAGGCTGGTTTCTTTCATGATGTCGTTCAAAGCACCGAGATAGTCTATGGATAATACCCCCAGCTTTTCCATTTTGTCAAGTCCGGTTTCAGCCAGGTATCCATTCCAGTTAAAATCGGGCATTACATCGGGCAGTTTTTCTACCGCGATCATGTTATACAATTGGTCAAGGTTCCGGGACTCCTCTTTGGTCAGGTTTTCTTTGGCTAAGGTGGTTTCCAGATCCAGTATGCTTTCGGCAGCCTTTTTTCCATCGGGCAAGCGGGCAAGGCCAAACATCTTTTCAATATGGGAAAGGTAAGCCGCCCTGATCTCTATGGAACGTTCATCATCTTTCAGATAATATTCCCGATCGGGCAGTCCAAGTCCTGCCTGATATAAATAAACCGTGTTTACAGATGGATCTTTGAGATCCGGAAAGATTGTCAGGTCAAAGGGTGCGGGGTAGCTGTTTTTATTTGCATAGGCGATATAAACCGCCAGGCTCTCCTGGTCTGCTATGGCCTGAATCTTTTCAAACGCTGCTTTTAGTGGGGCGATCCCAATCTCATTCCTCTTTTCCATATCCATGTAGGATTGAAAAAGATCGCCTACCTTTTGCTCATCCGAACCTGCTTCAAAATCCCCGGAGGCTGATTCTTCGATGATAACCTTCACATTTTCCTCCGATGCCTCATCCAGAACGGCGAACACATCATAGGAAGATTTATCTGCAGGGATTTCAGTATTCCTGACCCATGTTCCGTTTACATAGGAAAAGAAATCATTTCCCGGACGCACAGCGGTATCCATGTTTTCCAAGATGATACCCGAAATGAGTTCTTTCTTGTTTACCGGGCTGCATCCTGCGATCAGGATGACTATAAAAAGATAAAACAGTTTCTTCATGAGGGTAAATTTTCCCCAAAGATAATGATTTAAAGAACCATAATTTAGTAAAGCGCTGGATCCAATGTGAAGATATGTAGATATTCCAAGTGGGTTTTATGCTTATATTTATACTGATGCAGCAATCCATTGAAATCCTCCATATGAAAACTACAATTCTATTCGCAATCTTGGTTCTTCCTTTTTGCCTCCTGGCCCAGGAATCTCATCAGGCAGATGCACTGGTGCACCCCAAAGTGGCTGAACGCAGTATGACCGTTGGCGGGGTAGATGCTGACGTTCCCGGATTCAACAACCAGTCCATCCAGTTTGCCATTGATGCCATTGAAAAAACCGGTGGGACAGTGCATCTGAATCCAGGTCAGTATGAAGTATCAGCGCCGGTCAGGCTAAAATCAAATGTGGTGTTGACCGGATCGGGAAAGGAGACGATCCTGCGACGAGGGAAGGGTGTGCAGACCAGGTATACGGTTGATGCCGATTACGGCGAATTGAAAATCACCGTTGAAAATTCCGATGGCTTTGAAATCGGGATGAAAGTGCAGGTTACAGATGATGAGAAGAGCGGGTGCTGGGATGTTTCCACAGCCTATATCACCGATATTTCAGATCAGGTGATCTATATTGACAAAGGACTCATACGTGATTACAGGTCAGATTTGAATGGATTGATATCCAATGCATCGTCGGTCATTGAAGTGATCGGAGCAAAAAATGTTTCCATTTCAAACCTGGTAGTAGATGGCAACCGGGATGAGAACTTTTTTGCTGATGGTTGCAACAGTGCAGGTGTATTGATATTCAGGTCTGAGAAAATATAGCCTGGAGAATATCAAGGTGATGGATTTTAACGGAGAAGGAATCAGCTGGCAGATCACAGAACATGTGGCCGTAAGAAACTGTGAGATATCAGGAAGTGGCAATACCGGCTTGCATCCGGGTACGGGCTCTCCCTTTTCTGTGATTGAGAACAACGATGTGCATCACAATGACCGTGACGGACTGTTCATCTGTTGGAGGGTGTACCAGAGCCAGGTGAAGGGAAATAATTTTCATCACAATGGACGCTTTGGCGTGTGCACAGGGCACAAGGATACCGATGTGATTTTTGACAGCAACCACATCTATGAAAACACCAGTGACGGAGTGAATTTTCGTGAAGAACGGGAAAGCAATGCACCTCACCGGAATCTGTTTATCCGGAATGTGATCGAGAACAATGGTACCGGGGGTGGGGGATATGGCTTCTCCATTCAATCACCTGCCCAAAACCTGGTCCTGAAAGAAAATGAATTCAGGAACTCCATGAAATCACAAAAAGCGGCCATCTATGTGGATGGGTCCGGATTAAAGCCCACATTGGAAAACAACCTATTTGATGAGCATGAACGGGGTGAAATGATAGTTGAAGAGTAAAAATGCTAGTTATGACCTTCGATGAGAAGGATGGCATCTTCCCAGTCTGCGGGAGTGGTGAATTGTTGTGAAGGAATATTCGGAAGCGCCCCAAGTTTATGCCATTTACCTGATTGGGGATCAATCCAGGCAGCCCTGGTGGATTCGGGGGTGTAGATTTTTGTCACATCCACCGTGATGGAGGTGGGATGCGAGAAGTAGACAAGAATCCGGTCGCCCATGTAAGATAGCATGGCTGCATTCAATGAATCCCCTGAGCCTTCTCCATTCACAATAGCCGATTGATCGGGAACATATTTCCACCAATCTACCGCTTCAAGAATAGACCTGGCCACCGAGAGATCTTCGGCCCCGGGTGCATGTAATGCTGCTTTCCAATCCTGGGATACATAATAGGGAGAAGTGCCAAAATTCCACACATTTGAATTCCCATAGGTGTGAAGTCCCCCAGCGAAGAAGGCCCAATAGGCCTGTTTTCTGATCACATGGGGCGTAATCGGTTTGGTCGGATACTCCGGACCATCCTCGTAGGCACCTTCACCATGGAGCACTGGTTTTATGGGTTCGAGAGCGTAGTCAGCGGAAACGGCAGAGTAAATACTGGTATAGGCCGACCAGGTCTGAAGCATGTGAAAATCGAGCCAGGGTGCATCTCGAAAGTATTCGCTTGATGAATGACCTCCGCGCACATGATAGGTCATGAAGGTTTTGCTGTAATCTTCCGAACCGGCGACACCCTCGGTGACTCCTTTCGCCAGCAGGTTCCAAACCGATTTTTTAAGATCATTGTCCGCCAGCACATCCCCTCCCATACACCATATGATGTTTGTCTTGTTCTTAAAACGTTTACCAATGAATAAGCCGTACCGATAAGCATTCTCGGGTGTCAGAAAGTTGTAGCCTTCTCCTTCCTTTACCCCGAAAATGGGAAGAAAGTTAATATACAAACCATGTAGATTGGCTTCATCAATGATATATTCCACATGGTCCCAGTAGTCGTATTCAGCCGAATCGGCCGGATGATTACCCGGTGTGGTATCAGGGGTGCCCGGATTGTTGTCCACAAAAGCTTCGTCCCCATACACATTGGACAGGGGAGGGAGTACAAAAGGATTGAAGTTATAGGCGGCAGCATGAATTACAGTGAATCCCTGCTGAGACCGGGTTTCTAAATAAAATGCGGCGTCTTCACGGTCCAGTTTTTGGAAAAGGGCCCAACCCGTATCTCCCAGCCAGTAAAATGGGTGCCATCAGGATTTTCTATATAGCGGCCATTCTCACTCACAGCTAGCTTTGCCTGGCTAAAGAGTACAGTTACAAAAAGCAGGCAACAAAACAGTGTTGCAGATCTTCTTATGGGATTCAATGTGACAGGGCCTTCAATAAACAATCCAATCCTTTGCCGGCGATTTCAGCATCCTGCTCTCCGCTTGCGCCCGAAAAAACGGCAAGCAGATATCCGGAATCTATTTTTTTGATAACACCACCCTGGTATCCGAACTCTCCATGTAAGGGTTCCCTGTCAGCGGTACCACTGGTTTTATAGGTTTCAGCCATCTCGGCAGCTTTTGAGTAGGCGATGGCCAGAAAATTGGCAGATTCATTGGCAAGCGTTCCAACCACTTTCATCCTTGAGATCCAGGATTCTGTAACCTCCCCCGGGATATAGGCAATAAGAGCAGCACCGATTACTGACATTTCCCGGGCGGCCTGCTCCATGATTTCCAGGCAAACATCGGCATGTTCTATAAAACTCTTCTCTGCAGTCTTCATTTTGCTATCGGTTTGGGCATGGGTAGCTAAATGTACACAGAATAAAAGCATAAGCATGGTTGCAGAAAGGACTTTTGTCATGGTAGTTAGGTTTGGGGGAGTTTCAGTTTTTCTTCAAGTTTAAATACTTCTATAGCGTTTTCTCTAAGAATACACTCGATAATTTCGAATGCAACATCCTTGGTTAGCAGGCCTCTTTCAATTCTTTTGGACAGGGTCTCAGCGATTACACTTTTTGCGAATTCAAGAGATCCTGTGGCTTCTTCAATAAATGCGCAATCACCACCCCAGAATATCTTATTATAAGGAACACAGTCCAGCATCTCATCCAGCGCAAGAACAGCTTTTTCACGGGATATCTGGGGCAACCAGACCAGGTCAAGGTATACATTCTGAAACATTTTCCCCATGGCGATAAATTCACTTGTCCAGGGATAGCCCCCATGGAATAAAACAAACCTGGCCTCGGGATAATTTGAAAACAGATTGTTCAGCTTCAGCGGATGAGAGTTTTCCAGGGAATTTCCGTCTCCGGCAAGAAACCCGGTATGGATCTGGATGGGGAGTTCATATTCGATGGACTTCTGTACAATCCAGTGAAACAGGTAGTCTTGAATTTTTTTAGCTTCTTCCCAATTCAGGTTTGCAGGGGATTGGGAAAACAGGTCCCGGGCCTCCTCAAAAGTGACTTCATCATATTCAAGCGTTCTTGAGTAAGCCAGGGAGCTTTTTAAGCAAACCGCATTGTTCTCAATGTTTTTTTGAAACAGGAGATCACAGTAAGAGAGGTAGTCGGCCAAGGTATTTATCGAAAATCCGTCTTCACTGGCCTTCTCGTAAATCCCATGCAGGTCTTCTCCCCGGGAAGGTCGGTTGGAGGCTTGCATAACCAGTGGATTGATATGAAGGACCAGGGCAAAGTGCTCAGTGTCAATATTAGTATTAAAGGGCTTCCAGTATTGATCATTAAACATCAGCTCAAAACCCGCCGTCTGAAAGGCTTGGTGAAACCAGGTCTTGTAGTCCTTATAGTTTTCTGTTATTTTGTGAGAAAGAGGCGGGATGTTTTCTTCGGTAAAATAGAGATCTTCGAAATCATATAAGACCTGCATTCCTTTTACAAAGTGTGCATAATAGCTTGTGCTCCGGGTATAGTTTAATAGGTCTCCGTATATGTCCCACTGTTCTTGAAGGCCCATCCTTTCAAGGGGCCCGGTGTCCAGTCGGCTTCCTCCTGCCGAGACCACATCCTGCATTAAATAACTGGAATGTATCAAACCATACAATGTCACTGTATCCACATTATACTCTTCGGGAAGGTGCTGGTGCTCGTGGGTATTGATTACTTTAATCTCATCCGAATATGCTAAGATAGCCTGGTATGCCGAAGAGTTTAGATCGCCCATTGTACATCGCTGGAATCCAATCAGGCATATACCGGCCAGGATAGCATGAGTTACATAAGTGATGCTGCTTCTGATTTTTTTCATGGATCCTACGCAGTTTTGAGTTTGTTTTCCAACCAATCGGCGATTTCTTCTGAGGCTTCAGTTCGTATCAGTTTTAAAAGATCTTCTGTAGCTCCAATCTTTTCTTGATATATCATATTCATCAGATCAATGAAGAGATCCTTTCCAAGCTTCTGCTCCAGTTCAGATAGTATTAAGGATCCCTTTAAATATAGGACATTATAAGCCTCTGGAGCCTGTCTATCTATTCCCCAGACCGGGGGGGACCCGGCGGTTTCTTCCTTATACCCATTGATTAATCGGTCAAAAGAGCTCTCGCCAAATCGCTCACGAATGAATAGCAGTGCACTGTATTGTGCAAACGCTTCATTCAACCAATCTTCCCAGCTATCTGATGGGGCATTGGTCCACCAGAAATGCGCTATTTCGTGAGCGTTTCCAAAGCTCAGTCTTTGACTATATGCGTTGGCAGGCATGCATATGAAATGCTTTCGGGAATAACCACCCCCTTCTTTATATGGGCCTATTACGATCTTCTGATATGCATGGTCCAGCCTTCCATATGCTCCTTTAAATAAATTGAAAGCAAATTTGCCATCATTAATTGTTGAGTCTGAACCTGCTTCAGAAAGATTTGTATAGTCAAGCTGAATCTCAACTTCATGATCTGAATATACTTTAGACTTCAGATCTCTGGAGGCCATCAGCACAATGTCAAAGCTTTGCCAGCTTTTGTCCAGTTCCCAGTACCCTTCTTTTTTTGTAACAGTACCGGACCCTGTAACTTTATATTCTTCATCAATATATACTCTGAGTTTCGCAGTGTAATTTCCACCGAGATTTGGGTACCAGCCGCTATAGAGATGCTAGCTCAAGCCATTCTTCAGAGAATACACCTTCCCAGCTCCTTCCCAGGAATGACATATCTGATGTATAAACAAAATGTATGTTGTGATTTGGCCCGATTGCTTCAAAGGGCTTGTTGATGGTCAGGTTCTTCCCGTTTGGTACAAAAAAATTGGGTGAATCACCAAGGCTATCAAATCTGTAGTTACAGGGTATCTGATTAATCTCAATCCTTTCAATCCTTGTGTATTTACAGAGAGTGAAATTCAGGCTGTCTTCGTTGGAGAAATCAATTTCAAGGTATCCATCAACATGGATTGATTTATTTTCCATGTTGATGTATACATCCAGATTATAGGAGTGAACTTCCTGTCCTCTTAAAAGATGTGGGGTCAGAATAAGGAAGATCAGGATCAGTTTGGGCAGATTGTTTTTCTTAAATATATCCATAAGCAGCAAGGTAGAATATTCAAAGGCAAACACTTGGCTAATCTTTCATCAATTGGTTAGCCAATTTATCACTCGTCTGCATATCCAGGCTCCAGCCAGCGTTTCAAGAAAACTAAGGGGAACATTGATCCATAACATTGCGGTTGGCAATACCCCCACATTCCATACAATTACCCACAACATGATATAGGCCATAAACCATGTCAGCAGGGTTGTTTGGACCAGGTTGAATTTCCTGATGAGAACATAGATGACTGAAGCAAACATGAATCCCCAGATCATCCACACAAGATTGTTCATCATTGATTCGGGGAAAACCAAGCCCATTTGGCTGTATTTCTCAATCCAGTATGGCTGGATGAGAACCATCCATTTAATGGTGGCTGCCAGGTTTATCCAGATTCCGGTTAGCAAGATCGGTAGTACGGTTCTTTTGAAGTGCTCCATGATAGTAGATTATTTGTTCATCATATCCAGAATAACATCCCAGTAGTTGCTATTGGAACTGTTCTCATCGAATTTCTCGTAATTAAAATCGATATGCTTGTCTGATTTATCAGCACGCCAGGTCCACAGGCAAAAACTCCAGCCCTTATCTATTGCAATACTATGAATGTCTGCCAGATATTTGTCACCATCCCTTTGGGGTAGATACATGCCAAATTCACCCAGATAAATGGGAACATTGTGTTGTTGCTGAAAGTCGATTACATGTTGGAATACAGTGTTTTCGTAGAATGCTTTGTCCCAGATCTCGTTGTTATTGTTGGTTGTAATGTTCCAGCCCGAATAAGGATATGATTCTTTATCCTCCCTGGTGGCATGCGTGTAACTGTAGGGTTCGTAGCTATGAAACTCATACACAATGAAGGGATCGTTCTGCTTTTTTATGAAAACCTCACTACCCCAGTATTCAGGATTGGAATACTCGGGGGACTGGACCATCAGCGGAAGATCGTAAGCAACTGTTCTGACTTCATCAATCCATTGTTTATTTATTTTATACAGATCAATATTTTGTGATTGAAGGGCTGATTTTAACTCATTCACGTTGTCCCAGTCACTTGTGAGCGGATCGGGTTCGACCGTCAGGACCAGGCCAACAAAAAGGCTGTCATCCATAAACTCGGATGCAATCTCTTTGAGCATGAATCCATATTCTTCCTGCAGATCTGCATTTGTCCAGATGGGGCTCTCTCTTTCCTTTGCACAATCGTACCTTCCGGGCCCCTCTCTTACGGCAATGGTATAATACAGCCCTGCCTCATGGGCATAGGAGGCCATGCAAATGATGTGTTGTTTACCCACTTCATTGACGGCAAACGGACTGGAGAATTCCCTGAATCCTTCTCCATATACATTGATTTGTGCCAGGTTTGCTCCGCTTGCTTTCAGCGCATCAAAATCCTCCTGGGTTTTAATGCAAGAGCTTTCGCTGCAATAGAATCCAATATTAAAGCCTTTGAAATAGGAGGGGATTTTCCACTTTTCGAATTTGGCAATGGTTGATGGCGGGGTCGAGAAGTCGGCTTCGCAATACACTTCGGGGAGTTCCTCTTCGCAGGAAAAGGTCACCAGGCAGGTGGTAGCGATTAAGGCGATCAGTTTTTTCATTTATTTTGATTTTTTACAGATGATCATTCAAAATAAAAGCAAGCTCCCTATTTTTCATTCGCAGAGGCGGGGATTGTAAAATAGAATCTTGTTCCCGAACCTTCTCCGGATTCGCACCAGATCCCACCCCCATTTTTTTCTACGAAATCCTTGCATAGGATCAATCCCAGTCCTGTGCCTTTTTCTCCTATAGTACCAGGAGATTTATACTTTGCATCGATGCGAAAAATTTTCTCTGTATTCTCCTTTGAGATACCGATACCGTCATCACTTACAGTAATCTCCAGGAATTCACCCTTCTCTTCTACTTTGACTTCAACACGTCCCTTCTTATGGCTGTATTTAACGGCATTGTTAATCAGGTTTCGGAGCACTGTACTGATCATTTCACGGTCTCCATAGGCCAACAATTTATCTGGCACACCTGATAGGAGCTTAATCTCTTTTTTCTCAGCAGGTACCTTGTGCAGATTGATATTCATATGGACCAGATCCGAAAGATTAAAAATCTCGGGGGAATAGTCTATCCCACCTCTCTGTGACCTGGACCAGGTTAATAGATTATCAAGCAGATCGTAAATGAGCCCGGATGATTTATTAATTTTCTTCAATGATGTCAACTTTTCCTCTTCATCCATGCTCTTATAATTCTCAACCACCGATCCACTCAAAGAGTGCAGGCTAGAAAAGGGATTTTTCAGATCATGCGCCAGGATGGAGAAGAATGTATCTTTCATGGCATTCAGCTCATCCAATTCATCCTTTTGTTCTCTCAATAATTCATTGGAGGCGAAAATCTCTTTGGTGCGTTCTTTAATTTTCTCTTCAAGTATTTTCTTCTCCCGAACCAGCTTTTTCTCTCGCCATACCACCACAATCACAATCACGGATACAATGAGGAGGATATACAAAATATAGGCCACATTGCTTTTCCACCAGGGGGGACGAATGACTATTTGTATGCTTGCTCCCGAATGGTTCCATACCCCATCATTGTTGGTCCCTTTTACAGAAAAAGAGTATTCTCCTGGAGGGAGATTGGTAAAGGGGACAAATCGCCTGGTCCCGATATCAATCCACTTATCGGAAATCCCCTCCATTTTATACGAATACCTGTTTTTGGAGGGATCGGTAAAATCAAGGGCCGAGAATTCTATTGTGAATGCATAATCTTTATAGGACAGATCAATTTCCTTTTCGTATACATTGATTTGCTGACGAATACCATTGTTCTCTTTCACGAATGAGGTGATGCATACAGGAGGAATGTAATTATTGTCTGTCAGAGAATCAGGATAAAAAGAGACCAGACCATCAATGGCTCCGAAAAACATTTCACCACGCTCGCTTCTGTAAACTGCTTTCAGGTTAAATTCCCTTCCCAGCAATTCATCCACGATGATAAAGGACTCTGGTGACTCTTCGTCAGGATTTTTCATGGCCAGTCCGGCTCCGGTGGAAAACCAGAGATTTCCATTACCGTCTTTAATAATATCGTAGATGATATTACTGGGTAAACCATCCTCAGTGGAATAATTAGCGAAAGAGGAATCAGTCTTATTAAACCTGCTGGCTCCCCCACTGGTTCCAATCCAGATGTTGCCGCTCAGATCCTCGCAAAGGGAGATTGTGTAGTTGTCACAGAGGCTGTTTTGGGAGCCAGGATCGCTGGCATAATGGTGAATCTGACCGGTTTGGTCATACCTGTCCAGCCCCTCCGATGCAGCTATCCATATCTCATGATCGCTGTCTTCAAGCAGTGAATAGACCAAATTCCTGCTTATGGTCAGGGGCCCGTCACTGTCCTCTCTTAGTAAGGTCCTCTCTTTTGTCTCCGTATTCAGAATACAGATACCATTTCCTGTACCGATCCAGAAATTTTTATCAGAATTTTCAAGAATGCAGTAAACCCTGTTGTTTTCAAAATAGTTGAAATCCGGTGCATCGAAATACTTCGCCACAGGAGTGAATTGATTTAAAGACCTGTCATAAATGCTGACTCCATTTCTTGTCCCGATCCAGATTCTTGATTTGCTGTCTTTGAAGATCACATGGATGTGGTTTTCCGGGATGTGTCTTTCGCCTTCATTATCAGCCAGGTAGTAAGTGATCTTATTCGTATTCCTGTCCAGGATGTTTAAACCCTTGCCCCATGTGCCTATCCAAAGTTTTTGGTCATCATCCTCAAATATGGAAGCAATCACATTATCCAAAAGATCAATGGAGTTCGGATTGTCAGATTTCTGATAGCTTGTTATACTTTTCTTCTTCAGATCGGTCTTATCGGCGCCAGCAATTGTACCTATCCAGAGATTATGAGATTGGTCTTCAAACAGAGATAGCACAATATCATGACCGATAAAATGTCTATTATCAGCCGTATTCCTGAAATGGGAGAAATTTGATGAATCTGTAAGGGTTGTTCCTGTAAATTTATTCAATCCGCCTCCATCAGTACCGATCCAGATATGTCCCGAGTGGTCCAGGAGCATCGACTGGATATAATTGTGACTCAGGCTACCTGGATGATTTTCATCCTGGGTAAGCTGAATGATTTGATTTGATTGGGTATTGTATATATTCAGTCCGTTTTCTGTCCCGATCAGAACATTCCCATGTGTATCTTCTAATAAGGATGTTATATGCCCATTTGATATGGCGCCTGGTCCCTGACTTCCCGTGGAAAAATAGTAAAATTCCTCCTTCTGCGGACTAAAACTGCATAAGCCATTTACCGAGCCAATCCAGAGATTCCCATTGCTGCATTTCAGAATAGGAAATCCTTTGTCGTAGAGTGCTCCGCCAGTTTCGAATTTGTTTCTATACAATTTGCGTACACCTGTTTTAAAGTCTAAAACAGAAATGGCAGGCGAATGATTTACATAAATGTATGATTCATCGGAATCAAGTCCATATATAAAATTGTTATGCGATTCTGCCGTGGTGTCGGACAGGCTGATTCTTGAGAACAACCCTGTGTGTTTATCATATCTGTTAAGTCCTTTTTTGGTTCCAATCCACAGTGCACCACTCTGATCCTCAGTGATATCAAAAATCCAGTTGCTGGAAATCGAGCTTGTATCCGCCGGATCATTAAAGTAGTGCTCAAAGGAATAACCATCAAATTTGTTCAATCCATTTTGAGTTCCAAACCAGATATATCCTTCAGAATCCTGGAAAATGCAGAGAACCTCACTCTGAGACAAGCCGTCGGCAACCTTGTAATGGCTGAAATGGTATAGCTGACCTGATAGCAGATGGGCGTTGCTAAAAAGGATCACATTGATCAGAATCCATATAAAGGAGCCAAGTTTCATATAATGTTGCCACCGGGCATCCTCCCTGCCTCACTTGACTTGCAATGAGGGGATTTTCAGAGGCCCGTTAAGAAATATGAATTTATGAATATTTGGCCATATAAATTGCCATGAAGTAAAATCGGTTCATAATAATATTAAAACACATTAATTCAACTTCACATATAGAAGCTTTCTTTTCAGGTGATCACTACCCGGATTCAGATGAAGGAAATACAGACCACCCGGCAAATTATCTGGCGCCCATTTTATTTCATGAACTCCAGGAGCTTGTTTTCCCCTGTTCATACGCGCAACTTCCTGACCGCTTATATTGATGATCCTGATGGTAACCTCGCTTTCTTCATGGATTGTATACCTGATGAAAACCGTGTGATGAAATGGGTTTGGACTGATACTTAGTTGAGTGTATTTACGGGGAAGGGGATCCATTTCCTCAAAACCGGTGTATTCCCCTGAACCCGGAGTTCCGCCGGTTTGTTCACTGGCCTTCCAGGAGGAGGCCAGGCCGTTATCCAGCTCAGGACTTTTCAATTCCAGGGAGGGTCCCTCTCCGTCGGGTTCCCTTGGCCAGGGATAATGGTCATCAAAGTGAACCTGGTCGACCACCATATTCTGATGATCCCGTAAGGTGATTACTTCACCGGCATTGTCAAGTCTTCCGGTTGATACCTTGAAGACCTGAATCCCCAGGTTCGAGTATATCTCAGGATTCACGGCCAGAAGGATATATTCACCTGGATGTATGACAGTGCCCTGTGGAAAAGTAAAATCGATCCCATCGGTGAAGGAATACCCGGATATCTCTACCTGTTCTTTCCCGCTGTTAAGAAGCTCCAGAAACTCAAAATCTTCATCCACTCCCTGCAAATCGCTTGATGGATTGTAATGAATTTCATTGATTACAATGGACGGCAGATCATAGGGTTCAAATACTGCATACAGAACAGCGTTGCCAATGAATCCAAATTGGATGCTTTTTTCCTGCTCTCATAATCCCCCATCCATCGCACAAATGTCCAGCCCGGATTGGCATGGGCTTCTATTTGTAATGGGTATCCGTCGTACCATAATCCCGAGTAAGCCGGTGAAGGACAGGGTGTATCGAAGACGGATATCCATCCCGCATCCTGGCTTGATACTTCCAGAACCAAATGGCTCTTTCCATCCAACATAAAGGTGGCATCGAGAAATTCAGTTATATAGGAAGGCCTTTCTAAACCGAATCTGAAAAGAATATCCAGTTCCCCATGCCAGTAATCCACGTTCTGAAGTGCCCCCCACCTTTCAATTTGCCTGGGAATTTCCGGAGCTATCCGGTCCGCCATGCCCTGAATGGTATGATGCACCCGTTCCGGATTGAAGGTCAGGTTCAGATGGGTAGCAAAGCGTTGCACAAATTCAAACCTGAATCCTTCGTTCTCAATCAATCTCTTGAACAGCAAGGAAGCCTCTCCCTGGTCAAGTACCCATTGTAACGTATTGTCGCTATAATCTTCATTTCTCCATGGCACCTCACCATCGAATCCCCAGTCCAGGTCATAGAGCAGCCAGCGCCATTTTCCCTGGTTCCCGTGTTCACGCCAGCATTTGATGTTCTGATGAAGCCAGTCATGGTTGCAGACATAGATTTCGGTGATATAATAGTTCATGAACTCGGTGATATCCATCTGAGTTTTCACATATTCATAGTTCTCCGCGAGGGTCATATCATTGTTCGAAACAAAATCGAGCAGATCCAGATAACTGCTCCCATCACCATGGGCCGTATGATTAATCCCTTCGACCAGGTCCACCGAATCCGCATCAATGCCGTAGTTGTGTTCAGGATAGAACTGGTTGGTTTTTTCGCGCATGTTGTACAAACCCCAGAAATCACCATTGATATACACCATAACAGGCTGGTATGCCTGGTAGTCCACATCCATCTGGCCGATGACCAGGGTTTGCATCATGGCATCCCTGATATAGGTCCTGTTAAAATCGTTGCTGGAGCAGCGCAGGATAAACCTTCTGTATGAATTGATGGGTTTGGAGGGGAAAAGGGGAAAGTCAAAATCCGAATCGCCATATTTGTTCCTGGCATAAAGGGTAAATGCTTTCTGTCGCAACTGTCTTCCTAAAAACCCTCCAAAGATTGCTATTCCTGCATCCTGGGAAAATCCCTGAATCCCCTCGGGTGTGAAATATTCAATATGAACAGGGCGTTCCCACCTCTTCCAGTAATTGGCATCCCAATCAAATGGTGGAGGTGTACCCGGTTCATCAGGTTTGCATATTCCTACAGTGATCCCGATCTCTTCATCAAACAGGAACTCCGGCGGTGTTGCAATGGATATCACAGGAAAGGTTGCGGGCTCATCGATCACATATGAACTGGTCACCACATCACTTGGCAGCAGATTGTCCTGAAATCCTCTTGCACGAATCACTGTGGTTCTTTCTAAAGTGATGGGACCGGTGTATTCCGGGGAAAAGTGGGTTGGGATGGATCCATCTGTTGTATACCGGATGGTGGTCCCGGGTTCAGCGTCCATGATGACCGACAGGCTTCCGGCGTAAATCCCCCCTTTGGGAGTAAAACCGGGCCGGGCTACCTGTTCATTGGAGAACAGCCCTGGCAAGCTGTTGGATTGTTTAGGGGTTGGAATGGCGAAGTATTGCCATTCATCTCCTCCATCGGGGGATCGTCCAAATGAAATATCACTTCGTTGTTTACCAAATGTGAGTGTATCGATGATCTGGCCATCCGGGTAATAAATTCCGATTTGGTCACCATCTGCTGAAAGTTTAAAAGATGCATGATTTTGAAAATCCTGGCCATCTGCCCAGATGATGTAGTGGGATCTTGGATGTATAAATGCTCCTTCAGGCAACTGCCATTTGAGAGGATCATCAAGGTCGTCAGTCATATATAAGCCTCCAATGTCCAGTTTCAGGTCACTGCTGTTATATAGCTCTATCCAATCAACAAAGTCAGATGTATCCGCATTGATCTGGGCAGTGATATTGGAGGCCATAAACTCATTGATCACAATATCAGATGCACATAAGGTTGTGATCCCAACGATCAGGAACAGGATACTAAGGACCTTTTGTGAGTGCATCTGACCAAGTAATTTCTATGCCTAAGGTAATGAAAGGATGCACCTTAGTCAATAGAAAGTATAATTGACCTGTATTGAATATTAGCCTAAATTTAATAAGTGAAAGGTATTGCAGTTCTATCCATTTTGTAGTTATTAATCATATTGGAGGAGAAAAAATGAGACGATCACCTGTTTTCATTTTAGCACTTTTGGTACTTCTGAAAGCTTCATCTTTTGCTCAGACAACTGTTCCGGGTGGTGCGGTGAGCGGTACCTGGGAATTGGCAGGCTCACCCTACATCATTACTGATCATATGACCATCCCCAATGATTCAACTTTGATTATCAAACCCGGTGTGAAGGTTGAATTTCAGGGACACTATTCGCTAACAGTTCTGGGCCGTTTGTTAGCCATCGGTACTGAAATGGATTCCATTCTGTTTACAATAAACGATACCACGGGATTCAGTAATCCCGACACCATTCTGGGGGGTTGGTATGGCATTCGTTTCATTGACACGCCTTTGCATAACGACTCCTCGAAGATCGTATACTGTTGCCTGGAATACGGCAAAGCTGTGGGGCCCGTATGGCATTTGTACGCCGGAGGTGCCATATGCATCATTCAGTTTGGAAAGGTGCTTTTATCCAATTGCCTTATCAGGAATAACAGTGCTGGCAGTACATCCGATCAAATGCCCATAGGAGGTGGCCTGTACATGCATAAATCGGATATCATCGTAAGAGATAATACGTTTGAAAATAATCGTGCTCACTCGGGCGGAGCCATATACTTTGATGAATCAAACCCTGTTTTCAGTAACAATGTTATCAGAAATAATTTTGCTGTTTTTGGTGGTGGAATTGCCATGGGAGGTGAGAGTCACCCGACTTTTATCAGCGATAGAATCTTGAATAATGAGGCTGAAAGCCATGGTGGTGGCATTTTGTTTGCTCATCCTTCGGTGGTGAGTTGTGATCACCTGACGGTTAGCGGGAACAGGGCGGACTGGGGAGGGGGCATTGGTGTTCAGGGGGGAGAACTGCAGGCGGAAGATTGCCTGTTCTCAGGAAATCGTGCTGAACTCTGGGGAGGTGGGGTTGCAGGTGATTTTGCCACTCTTGGTTTTAACAATTGCACATTTGAGAAGGATACATCGAACTGGGGAAGCGGCGGGCTGCACATGGATCATGCTGTTGCGAATATTAGCCATTGTGAGTTTCTAGAAAACAGGGCTGTATTCGGGGGCGGATTACATGCTGTCTTCAGTCAGGTTACCTCCAGGGACAATAATTTTTATGCCAACCATGCCGAAGCGGGAGGAGGCATGCATTTTGAAGATAGTGATTGTATCATTGATCAGTGCCGGCTTCAATGGAATAAGGCCATAAACGGCCGAGGTGGAGCCATTGATTATGTTGTGGATTCAACGATTTTTGGCAGAAGCTACCTTTTTAACCTAAGCAGCAGTCTTGTTGAAGCAAATATTGCTTCAGCTAGCAGTGGTGCTGTGCATATAGAGCAAACACCTACGGACTTTTCTCTTGTTGATGTGTTGGTGGATTCATGTATTTTCAATGGAAATTTTGCAGATGTGTATGGTTCGTTGAGAATAGGAGGCAGCCTGGATGATTTTATAGTCTCCAATTCCATTATAAGCAACAATACCAGCAGTCGCTATGTGGCCGGCGCAGGTTTTATTGCTGGGTCAAGCGGTAAGGTGTATAACTGTGTTTTTAACTCAAACTATGCTGCATTTTCCGATAGTTCACAAACTGCGCATGGGGCCAGCCTGGGTTCGGAAGCAGAAGTCGATTTTTTTAATTGCACATTTGTGGATATGTCGTCATCTGACGGAGTCGGACTTTCACTTCGAAGGGGATGTAAAGCGAATATTACCAACTGTATTTTCTGGCGATGTGGAAATCGTCCCATCAACATTGCTACAGTAGCTGAGTTGGGTTGTATAGTAAATATCAATTACTGCGATATCGAAAACGGAAGGGACTCTATATATGTATCAGATTCCCTTTCCGTTCTGAATTGGGGCGTTGGTAACCTGGCATCAGATCCATTGTTTGTGGACATGGGAAACGCTGATTTACATTTGATGGATTCAAGTCCCTGTATCGGTTCAGGTGTCAACAGCTTTATTCTCAATGATGTTTGGTTTACTGCTCCCACATGCGACATAGAGGGCGATCCGAGACCCGGACCCCAGGAGTCTCATGCTGATATGGGTGCATATGAGAACCCTTTGGGCGCTCCGGTCGGTACCGAAAATTTTCAGGCAACGAGTCCGGAGGCATGTATCCTATACCAGAACTTCCCCAATCCTTTCAATCATTGGACTACTTTCACCTATCAACTATCCGTACCATGTGCTGTTGAATTAAGCATCTATAATCTGTATGGGCAGAAGATGGCGATTCTGGTTTCCGAAAGCCAGCCTGCCGGTAAGTACAGTTTCCGGTGGGATGCAGACGATTTACCTTGTGGCCAATACCTGTACAGGTTGGAAACAGACAGAGGAACTGGCTTGACGGGAAAGTTCCTTTTCATGAAATAGCAGGACTAGTTCAATTTGTCCGGTACGCTTAAGACAGCTTCCAATGCGGGTTTGGGCTGGTATTGCCTGTCATATAACAAGGGGTAATTTGTTCTCCCGGGTACGGGATAGCCATTTTTCCATGACATACCATCGTACACACCCCAAAAGGTGACCCGATGGATTTTGTCCCTTTTATTGTAGAAAATGCGAAATAATTCTTCGTATCGGTCAGCAAGTTCCTGTTGGACTTCATCCGGAAGGCCATCAGGATAAGGATCCAGGAATGCTTTGAATTCTTCCAGTTGGAACTGTGGTTCACTCATTGACCTTCCAATTATTTGGCCTTCTTTGGTTAAAGGAAGGACATCCACATCCAGTTCGGTAATCATGACCTTAACCCCCAGCGAAGCAAAAGTATCGATGGCAGCCTCGATGTACTCTGTCTTTGGGAAATTGAGTCCCCAGTGACCCTGCATACCCACACCATCAATCCGGATACCCTCTTCCTGTAACATTCTGACAAGCCTTGCAATTCCATCCCTTTTGGTAGGTCTCCATGCATTGAAATCATTGTAATAAAGTTCGGCACCCGGTGCATATTCACTGGCAAACTTAAAGGCCAGCTTTACTAGATCATCCCCATTTCCGACACCATTTACCCAGGTTGTGGGCCGGTAGGAGCCATCATTGTCTATGACCTCATTTACCACATCCCAGGCGTGGACTCTGCCGGCGTATCTCCCTGCTACTGTTTCTATATGGGATCTCATACGTTCAATCTGGGCTTCGCTATTATTCGGATTCCCATGCTCATCCTGAAAGAACCAGGAAGGGGTCTGGTTGTGCCAGACCAGCGTGTGACCGACAATAAACATATGGTTCTCTTCTCCAAAATCAACGAACGCATCAGCCGGAGCAAGATTATAGACACCTGGCTGTGGATTGATTGGCCCTGCCTTCATGGCGTTTTCCGGTGTGATTGTATTAAATTGTCTTAAAACGATATCCTGAGAAGCAGTGTCTTTACCGGTGACTATTGTTCTATTCAGGGAACTCCCAATGAAAAACGCATCCTTGTATTCCTCTTTCAGGGTATTTGGATTGTCCTGCTCATTTTCAGAAGTCGTACACGCGCCAAGAAGTAGTATTGCACCAAATAGTATGGAAGTTTTTTTCATGGGATTGAAGTATAGCTGATTTCTGCATTCAAAGTAGTGAATTTGTGAACCAGATTCAAGTGATGATCCAATTCCCAGATGAAATGTTCCGCCTCATGAAATTCAATTTCCAGTTTCAGTCTGCTTGCTTTGGTATTGGAAAAAGTACCGTTGTATGCTTTATATAGCAACTGGTTAATGTTGAATAGGGGATAATGCAAAGAAATGTCCGAGTATTCTTCATCCATGGCCTCCAGGTCAAAATTTCCGGCAACAGTTAAGAACCTTTCAACAACGAGCTTTAAATCCTTCTCATCCTGGGTCCAAACAGTTTCCTGATTTTCCAAAGAGTATTTTTCAGTTTCAACAAACTCTACATGATATAGGTAGTCTTATATACATTGATTCCAGAATGGCTTTATTTTTCAAATACATATTTCAATCCTGCAGCATAAGAGATTGGATAAGTATTCTCATAATCACTGTCGGTGTATTCTATTGACTCAAACTCTAACCAGGGATACTGTGCTTCCTTAATCCTATTGATTAAGGTGGTGCATTTCTTTCGATCATTGCTTGTGGAGAAAGAAAAATGAAGCTTATAGTGTGATTTATTCTGTGGAAAATCTTGAGTTTCAATCAGGTTAATAATGGCTGAAGCATAGAGGGGAGAAGGGTCAGTAGCGATGAAATTATCAAATACTGAACTTGCTGAATCTTCACGAAAAAGGGCCATCAGCACGATGCCCGATTCACTTCCCTTTCCAATGAATGTCCTGGAGCTATTTTGGGTGTATTTTCCATCCACATAGGCAGCCAGATTTTTGAATATTTCATAATGCTTCTTAAATCCTGGTGGTTCGGCATCCATATCAGGAATTTCTTCTAACGTAACAACCAGCGCATCTAATCCCTTAATCTGCCGTACACCATCTATTACTTTCTCAAATTCATCAGTGGCGAGCTTGAAGTGCTGTTCTGTAAAATCTATTAAAAAGATTGCTGGTAGATTTTTATTCGTGACATGGGAGGGAGGCAGATATATTTTTCCTTTTATAGGTGTACCATCCGAATGAAATGTGAAGGTTTCAGTTCTTGCTGAACTGGTTTGTCCAGCAGCTTCTATCGCAATATCAGCCTCACGTGAAAATGAAACAAATCCTAAACTCAATATCGTAAACCCAAGAAATAAATTCATCATTTTCTTATTAAGATTAGGGGGACTAAAACTTGAATTCTCCAACAGCTTTTTCGCATCCTTCCCAGATTATCCTGATATTCGATTCATCAAACAGCAGATCCTCGGGAATCAATAATTCCGGAAAACCCTTCCAGCCAGCCGATGGCCCGTAAAAATCCCCAGGCTTGGCTTTACTGTCCATGCTTGCTCTTATGATACCCGTTGCTCCGTCTTCGGCTGACTGTGCCTGATTCATTAACTCACTATTGTCTTCCATTCCACCATCAGCAGCTGTGGTGAGCTGCAGATTTGTCTGAGCAAGACCTGGATGAGCAAGAAGTGGAATAATATTATTGATTTTCTGCTCTTCCAGTATCTTCTTTAGGCCATAGGTGAAAGCAGCATTAGCTAGCTTGGTCTGGTGGTACCTTTCCCATCTTGGTCCCTGAAAACGGTTGTTCTCCTCTTCTGTACCATCACCTCCTAGATTGCCTCCTTTTTTCTCGAAGTAATCCATTTGGAGTGGTCCGCCTAATCTTGCCATCGATGAATGATTCACTATCCTGGCTTGTTGACTTTTCTTTAAAAGAGAGAACAGTTCTTTGGTAATCAGGAAGTGAGAAATTACATTGGTCTGCATTTGCACATCGTAGCCATCCACAGTAGCTAGATCCTTAAGCGCCATTACTCCGGCATTATTCACCAGCACATCGATCACATTGTATTTCGACCTGATTTCCTCCATGGCACTTCGCACACTGGCAAAGTCCTGCAGGTCACAATCAACGGGGTCGAATTTTGCATCGGGAACAGATTCAAGTAAGCGTTTATGCGCTTGCTCGGATCTTTCACTCTTTCGATTAAGAAGAATGACGGAAGCTCCCTTTTTTGCAACTTCTCTTGCACAGACAAAACCAGTTCCAGTAGTTGTCCCGGTTATCGCAACCACCTTATTGGTCATGTCCTGTGTATGGTCTTGTATCACCTTCTCCAGATGAAGGGTCTTGATTTGATTAGTCATGGTAATCTCCAATTGAATACATGTTAATACAAAAATCTAAGTAAAAGGTTAACCGGATTACCTGGATTACAATTGATTTAACATATTATGCCATGTGACCAAAGCAACAGTGTTAAGAAATGCGGAGAAAACCGCGTTGCACCTGGGGGAAATCAGGGAGGAATATCCAACGCTCAGCTTAACTGCCCAACGCAGCCAAAATCCGTTCCGGTGTCATTGGCAGTGTATACACACGGACTCCGATGGCATCGAAAATTGCATTGGCAAGTGCTGCGCCAATGGTAGTGATCGCAGGCTCTCCACAACCCTGCGGGGGGATTTCCGGATTGTCAACGAGTACTACATCAATCGGCGGGGCATCAGAAAACCGGGTAATCTGGTAAGAATTAAAGTTCTCTGTCCATATTCGGCCGCCGCTGAATTCAATTTCTTCTGACAGTGCAGCACTTAGCCCCATGGTAATGCCTCCTTCAATCTGTAGAACGGCCCCCTGGGGATTAATTATCTCACCCATGTCCTGAGCACAGACGATGTGTTCTACCTTTACTTTTCCGGTGGATGTATTCACAGATACCTGTGCGATGGTTGCAACGTAGGAATTCAGGTAATTCGTACAGGAGATCCCATATCCCATTCCACTGGGACCCTTATTAAAACCGTGTCCAAATCTCTCTGCAAGCGCAGTGAGGACGCTAATCATACGTTCATCACTTAAGTTTTTCATGCGAAAGCTAAGTGGATCCATCCCCGCTGCCTGAGCAAGCATGTCCGTATGCGATTCCATTGCAAAAACATTTGTATTGCTCCCAGGGCCACGCCATGCTCCCGTATTGAATGGATGTACACCATTGGTATTTTTCGTTTTTACACGATAATGCGGGATGTTATATACAGGTTCCGAACTGCGTGAACCGGCATACAGGATATCACATTCCCAATACATGATTTTTCCTTCCGCATTTAAACCAGATTCCAGTTGAACCAAAGCGGCAGGACGAAAGGCGTCATAGAAAAACTCTTCTCTTCTGGTCCAAGCAAGTTGCACAGGATGCCCTGTAATTTTTGACAATCGGACCGCCTCTTCGATTTGTTGCCCTGATTTTTTACCACCAAATCCCCCACCTAAAAAAGGAGTTATTCACATGAACCTTCTCTTCCGGAATCTTCAGGGCCTGAGCTGCTGTTTGTCGTACACGAAAAGGGGCCTGTGTTGATGCCCATACAGTTGCGCTTTCACCCTCTACATGTGCCAGTACCGAATACGGTTCAATGGGTGCATGTGCCACATAGTGGTTATAAAACTCCGATTAATGCGATGTATGGTCGCAGCCTGCCCATCTGCCAGAATTCCTTTTTCAGTGTAAATGCTTCCCTCGGGCCCTGCTTTCTTAAGATATTCGAAAAGGGTCTGATTGTCAACTTCGGGTTCGGGAACATCCCATTTCGCAGCAATTAAAGCGAGGTTTTTTCTGCCATTTCCGGGTTTTCATGCAACACTGCAATCAGACCGTCTTCCTGTACCACAATGGCATCTTTTATCTGAGGGGCATTGGATACATCGACAGATACCAGGGTGGCATCATGGGAGGGTGGCCGGAGGATTTTTGCATGCAGCTTACCGGGGAGATAATGTCAGAAGTGAATAAGGCTTCGCCTGTCACTTTTGAATGCGCGTCTGTTCGCAATGTGGGTGAGCCGGAAACAGAATGTTCGGATACAGACTTAATGGGGACGCCGGAAATATGCCGGTCGATTTGCTTTCCTTTTACCAGCTCTGCATATGTCACTTTTTTTTCGGCATTCACCGCATCTCTTACCACACCCTGTTTGACAAGCAGTCTCTCAGGAGCAACGTTCAGTTTCTCGGAAGCCATTTGCATCAATATTGCCCTTGCTTCGGCTCCTGCCTTTCGCAGCGGAGGCCCATAGAATTTGGTACTTCGGGAACCTGTTGTGCCACCATCCCATGGGCACAGCGTGGTATCTCCCATCACCATGTCTATGGAATCCATGCTCACATCCAATTCCTCTGCGAGCATTTGTGCCATGGATGTGATGATTCCCTGGCCCATTTCAATTTTACTGCAATACAGGGACACCCGGCCATCCTCACCTATTTTCAGATAGGCATTGAAGTCTGTAGGATAAGTTCTGCCTCGAGGCTGCACGGCTACTGCCCCGAAAGCTCCGGCTACAAAGAATATAAAAATTCCATTGCCAGAAACCTTCAGGAACTCGCGCCGTGTAAACTGCTGACCTAGTTTTTTTTTTCTCAGTACCTGGTTTAAATCAGTGCGCCTTTAAGTTGAATCCTGATATTCCCCTAAATTAATGAATATAAGCTCCTAATTCAACAGCGCATACTTTAGAGAATGGTATTCTAAGCGTTACTTGCGTCCAGCTTCCAAATCTGGACGTTATGAAATACGGAGTATTAGCATGTAATCCTCGTAGATGGCCGTATTTCTGCAGAAATATGATGGTACTTATGTGCATTAAGTGGAAAATCGTTAACAACTACCAGATTTATTAAAGGATGTAATACATTGATTATTCGCATCTTTCCATACAAAGTATGAATGTTCATTGATTTAGAATTTTCAAATGGAAAAATACCTGGTTTTGAAAAAGGCACTTACCAGTATTCTGTTGCTGCTTGTCACATTACAGATACAAGTAAATGCCCAGCAAATTGCACATACCAGTCACAGCGGCCTTAAAATGGGATTCGGCCTGGGAAGTTCATGGCAAAGCTCCGACATTAAGAATTCAAAGGGTGTCGGGGGGGATATCTGGATCGGGACACCTGTTTTCCAGCGGGAAAATGCCTTCTTTGCACTGGACTGGAGATTCCATTTCCTTGCCGGATCCAACAGCGCCTACGATCACAGGATAAATACAGATGGAAGCTATAACAATGTGCAGCTTCGCCATTTCAATTACGATCTGGAAATGCTCCTTACCCTGAACCGCCTGCGAGAAAAGACAGGGATCATCCTGGGTGGATTTTTGGGAGCAGGACTTACACATGCCCTGGTCTCGGCCGATTTGCTGGATGCATCAAATAATCCCTATGATTACAGTTCCATACTGCCAGGCCAGGATCGCTCCGATATTCTGGCAGATCTGGATCAGCTTTGCGATCAGGAATTTGAAACACGCATGCATAGCAAAGCCTCCCTGCTTCCCACTGCAGGACTCTACCTGGGATATCAATTCTCCAGCCGCTTCGCCCTTGGAGTGGAGCATAAAATGAATTTTTCCCTGAGCGAGCATAACAGTTTCTTTGGCATTGACCTGGACAACCAGGTCTCGGAAGGTTCTGGCTTGGATTGGAATAATTATACCAGCCTGGTATTCAGATTTGCGCTGAAAGGAAAATCCGGGAAAAAGGAAAGCAAAGCAGATCCGGCACCTGTTCCAAGTGCTGTGGCTTTCCCTCCACAGGTTGATATCGCTGTTCCATATGACAATCCCCACATAACAGCAGAAAGCGAAATTAAGGTCTCCGCAAGGATCTTCAACATCACTCAAAAGACCGATATCACAGTCCTTCTGAACGGGCAAAACCAGAACTTCCAGTTTTATAACTCCCTTAACAGTCTAGAAATAACAACCTATCTGCAGCCGGGGAGCAACTCGCTGGAAATATCCTGCAGGAATGAAGCTGGCAGTGCAAGAGACCAGGTAGAACTCATATTCAGCAGGCAGGAGGAAATCGTTTCTGAAACGCTTGCGCCGGAGGAAGTGGTCATAGGCATAACCTTGCCCGAAGAAGGTTACCCTCCCAAAGTAAAGATACTTTCACCAACTGATCGTGTGGCCAACTACAATGCATCGGCCGCAGAGATCGTAGCCGAGATTACTCATATTGACGCACCTGGCGATATCAGCGTATCCATCAATGGCATAAAAACGAGCGCATTCTCTTATAATGCAGGGACAAACAGCCTGAGTGCAATAGTCCCCTTAAACAGTGGCACTAACCGCCTGAACATCGAGGCCCGAAACATCTACGGATCTGATAGTGATCAGAGAACCCTGGTCAGGGAAAGTATGGCTTATCTTCCCACGACCCAGCTCATTACCAACCAACCGGTACAGGATCTCATATCTGTGCAAGAACCCAGTCGGCCGGTTACAGCAGATCCCACTCAACCAGTCAACACCGGTGCCAGACAGGCTGTCATCGTTGATCCGAAAAGGCCCGTCTCTGCTGATCCCAATCCGCCTGTCAATACTACCGTAAGACAGCCAGTCATCGTTGATCCCAAGGGGTCTGCCTCAGACAATGCCCGGCGGCCGGTAACCCGTAATCCAGGGAACCCAGCCCCAACGGAGCCCCCAAATCCTGTTACATCCTATCCCTCAACTCCAGTCACCTACAATCCGCCAACTCCTGTAGCCCCAGTCGCTCCTCCAAGTCCTGTCTCCCCCAACCCACCGAGTCCTGTTACCCCGGGTCCGCCAACTCCTGTTACCCCGGGTCAACCAAGTCCGGTTACCCCCGATCCCCCGCCAAATCCTGTCACCCCCGAACCGTGCCAGCCGCCGAAGGTGGGCCTCAATGTATCGGCAGTCTCCTCCAGCAGTGCCACCCACGTGGTCAGCGCAAGGATTCAGGAGGTTGATCGGCGGGAATCTGTCTCTCTCACTGTTAACGGAAGTAGCGTGAGTAATTTCAACTTCAATCCCAACAGTGAAGTGTTTAGCGCAAACCTGAAGCTGAATCCTGGAACAAATACCATTGTTATCGTTGCCACAAACGATTGTGGTGAAGACCGTGCATCAAAAACCGTCACGGTTCAATCACAAGGAAGTACTGACCCGGTGGGAACAGATAATGAGCAAGGTTGGGTCAGGATTAATCCAGGAAATGCAAGTTGGGAATTCTGCTTGCAGACCGGAAGTAGAACCTATACCAGGTCTGACCTGTCGAATTCCGGATTTTCCTACTCAGGCGCAGCAAGTAGTATTTACTTCAAACCCATTGCAGGTGGTGGCTCAGCACTTGTAAACGGCAATGCATACAGCCTGAATCCCGGGCAGTATTACCTTTTTACAGGCAGTCTGAATATAATGGTCACGAACAAACGTCAGGGTGCTATGGGACACTGGTCGGTATATATTGAATCCAGCTCCTCACCCTCAACCGGAAAGGGAAAGAACAGGCCTCAGAGCCCATGCGACAGCGGGAGCAAAAAACCAGGGAAATAATCCAGGTGAAGCATGAACCGATATCCCCACCCCTGGTCACATGAAGCCCTGAAACCAAATCTTAAGCATTAAGAAATACGGAGTAAACAGGTTTACCTTTGTTGGGGTGTATTTAATATGTGCTTATTTATTCAACATCAATAATTATACTTGGTTATTTATATGACTGCCTATCCTTGCTCCAATAATGGAGCCTATAACTGAGAATAGAAAACAACCACCAAGTACTATCCAAAATGATGCGTTTGTCCGGAAACTCGGATCATCAAGCGCCCCGAATACTCCTACGATTATTCCTAAAGCATTACAAATGAGTGGAGTATACCAAATGCTTTTTGGGTGTGTCCTGCAAATAATGAAACTTGCACCAGCGATCACTAAAACATAGAAAATCATTGGTATTGTTTCAGTTGTACTAAATACGGATAGTTCCGTTGAACTAATACGATCGAAAAGAAACGCAAGAATAAGTGACAAGAAGAAAGTCGTTAAAGACAATCCCACCGCAGGAATTCTGGCTAAAACAGACTTTCTTTCTTTTTTCCCCATAATTGATTGTTTACAATCAGCAAATAAACACTAACGCTGTGTTTTTAATGAGTCAGTTTTTTTAATTCTTAATTCGTACTGATACATAAGACCCGTTCAGGATTTTCCAATTTCCATCTTCTTTAATCAGGGTAAAATAGTCGAAATTGTTTGTTTTTGGTTCACCATTCACTTTTAAAATTGCATCAGCCCTTACAAATGCTAACATTCCCTTTTCCATATGGATCGTGAAATTAGAAACTGGTTCTGTATATTTAGTTGGGTTACTTCTAGATTTTAGACGTTCCAAAAATTCCTGAATGGTCATTGTATACGTATTCCATTCTCCATCTCTTAAAGAAGCTCCTCCTATGTTGGCCTTTTCGCTAAACATTTCCGGGATTGCGTCTAAATCGTAATTACCTGCAGCCGTTAGAAATTGCTCCACTAAATATACTACAGCGGCTTTTTCTGATTCTATATCCCATGTTTCTGTCTGTTGAGCTGAAGCTAAAAAACTGAATGTGAGTGCAAAAAAGAGTGTAAATGTTTTTTTCATTTCGCTTTTTGTTTATTTAAAATATAGTTTGTTCAGCATGAGCTGAATGTGCCTGAACAATGGAATATAAACACCTCTTATCATAGAATGTTTTAAATGAATGTGTTCAGAATATCATAACTTATATCCCCACCTCTCATCACATGAAGCTCTGTATACCAAATCTTAAGCATGGTGAAATACGGAGTAAACAGGGTAACCCTTGTGAGGGTGTAGTTAATATGTACCAAACTTTGTTTGACGCTTTGACGTTTTAACATTATAGTGTATATTTGTTATTATGGAACCTGAATTAAAACGAGCTACTGTTTATCTGGATTCTAGGATTCACAGAGCGTTAAAAATTAAGGCTGTACAGGTATCAAGATCAATTTCGGACCTGGTAAATGAGGCTATTCGGAACTCCCTCACTGAGGACTTTGAAGATCTTGAAGCTTTTGAGAGCCGCCTCAACGAACCTGACCTGGACTTTGAATATGTCCTGAAAGAAATGAGGGCGAGTGGGAAAATATAAAATCTACATTAAACCCACGGCTGTAAAGGAGCTTAAGAAGATACCAAAACAGGACGTATCCAAAATAATTAAAAAAATCAGAAGCCTATCTTCAAATCCAAGACCTCCCGGTTGTGAGAAGTTATCATCAGATGAAAAATATCGTTTAAGGCAGGGGAGATATCGGATTGTCTATTCCATTGCAGAAGATAAATTGGTAGTCCTTGTGATAAAGATTGGTCACAGGAAAAACGTCTGCAGATAACTTTCCACGGGCAAGCAATCAGTTTGTTGGTATGATAATGTCGTTCATTAAGCGAACTATTTTTTCATCTACTTTGAATAATATGATTTGTAAATCGGCCCCATAAATTGAATGGTTTGGTTGGCTAATAACGCTTAGAATAAATGCCGGTTTTAATGGCGTTTATTGTTTGTCGTGTCCAGGTTTTAAATCAAGCAATATTTCTTCTAAATGATTTCTTATTAGTGAAAAGTGCCCTTCGTTTTCAAACACTTTAAGGCTTGATTCTGGAAGCTCATTATCGTAATAATTTCCTCTATAAATTGGGGCCATTTTATCCGCTGATCCATACCAGAGGTTTATCGGGAAATGAATCGTATTTAAATTCATATGCCAATCCGATACGTAAAGTTTCCATTCTTGAACGACAGCGTCAATTCCTTGCCTGTAGCTTTCCTTACTTCCTTTAATAAATTCCCAACCATATTCTGGGTGGTTAATCATCAAAGTCTTATCCGGCTTAGGAAGATATTTCTGAAACTGTTTAATCCTTTTTTCAGGTTTATTTACCAAACCATCGAAATCATTTTGAATAAGCTTTCTCAGTTGATTGTCTTTTTTCATGCTGGCAAACCAATGAATAAGTTTAACTGGAAACCACATACCTTTTAGAGTACCTTTGTAGTCATAAGGAGTTGCTCCCGCTATAATGGATGCATTTTCAATTCTCGATGAATCAACAGAGATGCATGCCAAAACATGTGGTGCACCCCCTGATAAACCAAATACTGAGTATTTAATCAGTCCAAGGGAATCTGCTAATTGTGCAATGTCATTACCCCAATCCAAAAATTGTCTATTATCTTGAAATGTCGAAATTCCAATGCCAGGTCTATCAGGTGAAATTATTCTAATCCCCAATTTTTTTGCTGTGCTGTCCATAAACATTGAAGAAAGTCTGCTCTCTTGCCCTCCGTGAAAATAGAATACAGGGAAGCCTGAAGAATCACCATATTCCGCATATCCTAAAATCCTGTCATCAGATATAATTATTGTTTTATCTGTTTGCATAGAATAGCTTTTGTTGTAAAATGAAAACAATGTCAGTAACCCTATTATAATCCATCTTCCTTTCATCTTTGTATCGATCACACAACTAAGATATAAGTACACCCGACGCTTTGATAACTCCTGAGTGGAGACTATGTTCGTCTTTACAAAAGAATTAACAACCCTAAGATTTCGTTGACCGATATCTCCACCCCTCATCACATTAACCCCTGTAACCAAATCTTACGCATTATGAAATACGGAGTAAACAGGGTGACCCTCGTGGGAAACGTAGGGGAAGACCCAAGGGTATCAGAACGGGAAGGGGAGGCCTTTGTGGCTAACTTTCCACTGGCAACCAATGAAGTATGGAAAGACAAGGAAGGGGAGGAGGTCCGCAAGACTGAATGGCACCGGATCGTCGTGTGGAACAAGGCAGCCGACATCGTGAAGCAGCATGTGAACAAGGGGGACGCCCTTTATGTGGAGGGCAAGATCACCACCAATTCCTGGGACGATAAGGAGGGAAACAAGCACTACAGCACGGAGATCGTCTGTGACAACTTCCTCTTCCTTTCACCCCGGAACAACGGGGAGCCCAGCGAGTAGATAGTCAATCCTGATCTTCCTTCCTCTCCCTCTGGCGTCTCGAATAGAAGATCGAAATACCGAGTGATATGGCTGCTATAAACATCAATGCAACAATGCGGTATCCCAGACTGATATTGCTGAGGTCAACAATAAAGAGGTAAAACACGGTGACCACCATGGTGATAATGGCCAGCCAGCGGTATTTCATATTGTGGATCAATACACTGAGTACGAAAAACAACAGGGCTGCAATGGTCCAGGACAGGGTGACAAAGTTTGCAGGTACTGCTTTATGAAGACTGAAAAGTACCATTACTGCGCCGGTAAACAGGAAAATATTCCGGATCAGTTCGGTACGTATCTCCAGCCTTTGCTTTCTCCAGTTCAGGATTCTCGCAGCCACGAGAGCAACCAGGGCGAATGAGAAATTTATTTCATTCAGTATTTCGCCTGAAATGAAATAGGCCAACAGCAGTATCACAAACAGAATGGTATTCATGATGATCATAAACCTGGAGCGGAACCACAGGGCAACTACCACTACCAGAAGACTCTGGATGGAGAGCAGCAAGAAGGCCAGCGGGAACTGAAAGATCCCTGCAATAAAAATACTCAGCGCCACAAAACTGTAAATGGCGTACATGGCGGCAATGGATTTCCATGTTCCGCGTAGTTGAAGCCAGACCGAGTAAGCGATGCAAAAGAGAGCAATTAAGCCGAAGAAAACATAATAATTGGCGGTAAAGAAAGCCAGGACTGTTAATGTAAAGACGAAAGAAAAACCCAGTCCGTTCAACACAATGCTTTGATTGAGTATATTTTTAGGCAGTTTCTCTGATGTGGGTAGCAAGGCAAGGAGAGAATAGGCGAGGGCGCATGCAAACAGATAGACATAACCCAGATGATGCATGGAGATGAACTCCATCGATCTGCTGGTGACAGGATTTCCTAGTATCCAATTCAGGTAGATGAAATAGACCAGGAAGATGGAGATAATGAGGCCTGTCCACCACGCTTTTTTGATAGAAAACACAATGGCAGATCCCGCAATGCCAACCATCAGTGCCAGCATAAAATGTGTTGATCCGCTTGCAAGAGCAGTGATGGTCACCATGATCCAGACTATGACAGCCAGAAGCTGTGAGTTGTTTCTGTAAGCCAGGTAGATCAGGGAGAAAAGCACCAGAAGAACAATTGCATGGCCAAGTATCGGCTGGTCGATGATTTTGCTCCCCTGGAATATGCAGATTCTCATGGTCTGCAAATACAGAAGGAAATGGCCATTGTAGTTGAAAAGCCTGGACATGTACGGAAGCGACTTCCGGGTGAAATGCCCAAGCAGGTATACGGCTGCAACAGAAACTACCCCAAAGACCATGGAGATGATCTCCTGGTTGTTATTCTGCAAGAATTGTGACAGGAAGAGAATGCCAAAGAGCAGGACAATGTTCCCCATCCAGGCCATTCCATATTCTCCAATCCTCGATTCCATGGCATCATCATGGGGAGTCCCTTTTGTAAGGCTTGTTTCGTCAGTTGAGGATGCCTGGGCACGGGATCTGCCCATCCTGTGAAAAACCGGATCAGTAACATCCCTTTCAATACTGGACATGCGTTGTTCAAGGTCCGTAATCCTTTGTTTCAGATGATCGAGCTCTTCGCTGTTGGGGCGATCGCTTTCTTTCATCATAACTTTTCAGTTTTCAGGCCATATCCTGCTTCTTCCATGGGGGCAAAAGCCACAGTAAAAATGCTAGTATCACGAAGGGTAGGACCATCCACATGATGGCCATGAATAAGCCCTCCGAACCTGCCAGGCCCAATTTAAAATTTGTAAAACCATGGAATCCCTTGGAAAAAAGTTGTCCGCCAATGACAACATTCCAACGCATAAAGAAGATGCCAATGAGCACTGCCAGACCGGCACTCAGATAGATTGGCCTGCGTAGTTGCTCCTTTATTTTAAAAATCTGAATAATTCCAAGACTGATCATCGGGAAGACCATCCCCAGACCGATCTGTAAACCAAACAAGGTAATATTCAATCTACCGTTCACAAGCATGTGCAGGATGTCGAAAGATTCCTCTGCCTCATAAATCCTGTGTACCTGGTCCAGCGATTCAAGTGAAAAATCGAGGATGAGCATGTAAAGCAGGTATTTAGCTACCATGTCGAGACAGGCCATATCAATTTTGACTTTGCGAATCCATGAAACTACCATGTAGAGTACCATGACCAGGGCAATCCCGGACACCATAGCCGAGAAAAGGAAAATTACAGGCATCAGAACAGTGGACCACCATGGATTTGCTTTGATTGAACCAAAGATGAAGCCTACGTAACCATGAAGAAGGAAAGCTGATGGGATTCCTATGACAGTGATGATATAGCCCAGCCTGTCATCCCACTTTACAGCTTTTGGTGATATGTCACTGACGCCCAGGCTCAGGATCCGGTATACGGTTCGCATGATCCCTTTTTTCTCCTGGGACCAGATCACGAAATCGCGCCGGTAATCAAACCATATCTCCAGCAATAGCACCACCATCAGGTACCACAGGTAGACAAAGCCAAAGATGGCCATGGCAGACTTTCCATGGGGGGTGATCATTATTTCATACGCTCTCCCCGGGTGCCCAAGGTGAGATACGAGAGGGAGTGGTGCACAGATCAGGAAAGCAAGTGCAGTGATGAGAGCCAGTTGATAGGTGGGCCCCAGCACCTTTATCTTGAATACCCTTTCCAGTGATGCCAGGATGAATGCGCCTGCAACCAGACCTGTGATATAGGGATACAAGACAACCAGAATTCCCCATTGAAGCGCTATCTCATTGGGATAAATGTAACCCTCCACCATGGATAGCATTTCGTACAGATGTTGTGTATGATCTACCATTTCAACTTACTTCAGCGGTAAGGGCATTATAAAACAGTTTCGACCCGGTATTTAAATGCGGTTTCAAAACCTGGTAGTCATGTTCCTTGAGGAATTTTATAAGTTCACTGTCCCGGTCTCTCAGGTTACCGTAGATTCTGGCTTTTGAGGGACAAAGTTCCATACAAACGGGAGCAAGCCCTTTCTCCAGGCGGTGGTAGCACAATGTGCATTTGTCTGCTACTTTTTTTTCCGGATGTAAGTAACGGCATCCATAGGGACAGGCCTGGATGCAATAGCCGCAGCCAATGCAATACTCCTGGTCCACAAGCGCGATTCCCTCAGGGCTTTCAAAGGTTGCCCCAACCGGGCAAACCTGTGTACATGGTGATTTTTCGCAGTGGTTACACATCTTGGGTACGAAGAAGGTTTTGAAAATATCCTCTTCCGGTACAGATTGAGCAAAACCATCTATGCCCCCGTTGGGGGATTCGATTTTTATCTCACCATTGTTTAATATGGTATACTGCTCAACCCATGTGCGGTAGTAGAAGGGCTCCTCCGGAACATGGTTTTCGGCTTTGCAACCTTTTGCACAGAGCCCGCATCCGATGCATTTGCTGATGTCTATGCCAATCCCCCACCAGGGGCCGTCTTCCGGAGGTGGATCGGAAGCCATCAAAAGCACATGGAAGGGCCTTGTGGCCGAGGAAAGAACCAGGGCACCAGCGGTGGCAGCTGCAGCTTTCATGAATTTTCTCCGCGACGATTTCATTCCAGTCCCTCCCATAATGTATGTGGATTATGACACTCAATACAGTCTGTTTTCTCGGTATGATGTGTTTGTATGTCAACTTGAAAAACAACGTCAATGGGTCTTGTAGGACTGAAGTCATGGCACCGTCCGCAAAATGCCCGTCCGCCCTCTTTCTGGATGTTATCCGCCTGCGGGTCCTCCACATGAGCACCTCCGGGACCATGGCAGATCAGGCAGGAAAGCCCTGCATGACTTTCACTACTCAGTTGTTCCCCTATGTCGTCGTGACAGGCAACGCAGTCCTCCTTATCCGCATAGACTGTCTCCAGGGAAGCAATTTCCTGCAGGGCATCTCCACGGTAATGTCCATATTGTCCGAATGACTCAGGGATAAGGAAATGACGGACTACAAGAAACAGCCCGATGAACAGGATAAACAGGGGAAAGAGTCTTTTAAGTTGCGAAGGCATGATTAAAACTGTATTAAATAATACATATAATCAGTGACTAATGATACAGAAAAATATTAGACAATTGCTATATTTGCTTTGTAGAAGTACCTAACCATCAGCTTATTTATACTGAAACCAGATAAGGACCATGAATTCTTCAAAACTCTCCGGAGAAGCAGGTGCACTGCAAACTAACAGGCCTGTTTATACCCTGGGAGTGGCCTCTCAGCTTTCTGACATCCCTGCCCATTCCATTAGACAATATATCGACATGGGGCTGATCATACCTTTTAAACTGGAGTCAGGGCGTCATCTGTTTTCTCAGAATGACATTGACAGATTAAAGACCATTCAGACACTCATTCGCAAGAATGGGCTCAATTTTGCAGGTGTACGAACCCTGATGGCTACGGTTCCCTGCTGGGCCATCCGGGATTGTTCGGAAAACGATAGAAGTGCCTGTGAAGCTTATTCCGAAAACTTCCAACCATGCTGGGAAGCTTCTGAAAAAGGGAGCCTTTGTAAAAATGAAAATTGCAGGGATTGCGAAGTATATCGTTCGCTGGATAGCAATGGTGGAATTAAACCGCTGCTTAAAACGCTCCTGTAGCTCAATCCCGGTACGATTCCAGCGGCTCGCATGAGCAGACCAGGTTCCTATCACCATAGCCGTCATTGATGCGGCTCACCGACGGCCAGAATTTATTCTCCTTTACCCAGGGCAGGGGAAAGGCTGCCTTTTCACGGGAATAGCTCCTGTCCCATATTTCAGTGAGGAGTATTTCTGCAGTATGCGGGGCGTTGCGAAGCACACTTCCTTCCACCGCCTGCTTGCCATCGGCTATCTCCATGATATCTTTGTGGATATCTACCATGGCCTGGATAAACCGGTCCAGTTCGGCTTTGGATTCGCTTTCGGTGGGCTCCATCATCAGGGTGCCATGAACAGGAAAGGAGAGGGTTGGGGCATGAAAGCCGTAATCCATCAGCCTTTTTGCAATGTCGGCCTCGGTGATGTCGGCAAGGGCCTTGAATTTCCTGCAATCCAGGATCATTTCGTGGGCCACAAAGCCTTCACTTCCTTTATACAGGATGTCATAATGATCCTTCAGAGAGGCAGCCACGTAGTTGGCATTCAGGATGGCAATCCGGGTGGCTTCTGTAAGGCCTTTCCCCCCGAGCATCTGGATATATCCATGGGAAATACCCAGGATCCCTGCACTTCCATAGGGGGCTGCAGCCACTGCATTGATCCCTTTGATCCCGCCGGTCTCCACCAGGGGGTGGGTGGGCAGAAATTCAACCAGGTGGTTGGCCACACCAATGGGACCCACACCCGGTCCGCCTCCGCCATGGGGTATGGCAAAAGTTTTATGCAGGTTCAGGTGGCAAACATCAGCACCGATGTAGGCCGGACTGGTGAGGCCTACCTGGGCGTTCATGTTGGCTCCGTCCATATAGACCTGTCCGCCGTTTTCGTGGACGATATCGATGATCTCGCGGATGTTATCTTCAAATACACCGTGGGTAGAGGGATAGGTGATCATGATGGAAGAGAGCGCTTCTTTATGCGTCTCTGCCAGTTCTTTCAGATGTCCGGAATCAATATTTCCGGATTCATCGCAATTGACCACCTTGACCTGCAGTCCGGCCATCACAGCACTGGCCGGATTGGTCCCGTGGGCGGATGCCGGGATCAGGACGATGTTTCGGTGGTCCTCACCCCGGTCTTTATGATAGGCCTGGATCACCATCAGACCGGCATACTCCCCGGATGCCCCTGAATTGGGCTGGAAAGATATGGTCTCGAAACCTGTGATCTCTTTCAGTGCAGACTCCAGTTCATTAATCAACTGATGAAATCCTTCGGTCTGATTGATGGGGACAAAAGGGTGAATGGTGGAAAACTCCGGCCAACTTACAGGCAAAAGCTGGGTGGCTGCATTCAGCTTCATGGTGCAGGACCCCAATGAGATCATCGATTGGGTAAGGGAGATATCTTTTCGCTCCAGCATCCGAATGTAGCGCATCAGGTCAGTTTCTGACCTGTATTTATTAAAGATCTCCTGCTCCAGAATGGCTGATTGTCTTTTGAATGATGAGGCGAAAGCCTCGGTTGCCTCCAAAGCATCCTTGAAATGCACGGCTTTTTTCATGGCCACAGAGAAGATTTCAACAATTTCATTAAGTCGCTCTTCACATGTGGTCTCATCGGTGGACAATTGGACAAGATTCCCTTCAGGATAGTAGAAGTTGATCTCCTTTGCAGTGGCAAGTTCACGGATGGTTTCCTGACTTATGTCCGCCGGCAGCTCAACCAGCAGGGTATCAAAGAAATCCTTGTGAACCACTTTATAATCGAGCTCCGCCAGTTGTGCAGCCAGGTAAGCAGCCCCGGTGTGAATATTGGAAGCGATCCGCTTTAATCCTTCAGGACCATGGAACAGACCATACATGCCTGCCATGCTCGCGAGCAGGGCCTGTGCCGTACAAATATTGGAAGTGGCCCGCTCCCTTTTAATATGTTGCTCCCTGGTCTGCAGAGCCATCCTGAGTGCAGGTTTCTCATTCACGTCGATGGAAATTCCGATGATCCTGCCTGGCAGATGTCTTTTGTAACTCTCTTTTGTAGCAAAAAAGGCAGCATGCGGTCCGCCGTAAAACATAGGGATACCGAAACGCTGGGTGGAACCCACCACCACATCTGCGCCCCATTCACCGGGAGGTGTGATCATTACCAGGCTCATGGGATCTGCAGCCACAGCTACAGCAATCTCCCTGTCGTGCGCAGCACTGGTGAAACCGGTATAATCCCGGATGGCGCCGTCTGCAGCAGGGTACTGGATGAGACAAGCAAACAGGGAGCCTTCCAGGGAGGCATCCGCATAGGAGCCAAATAAGAGCTCAATCCCAAGGGATTCGGACCGGGTAATCAATACTGATTTTGTCTGGGGAAAGATATTTTCATCCACGAAGAACTTGTTCTTCCCAGCCTTCACCGCAGCCCGTGAACGGGCATTGAACAGCATGATCATGGCCTCGGCAGCAGCTGTGGCCTCATCCAGGAGTGAAGCGTTGGCGATCTCCATCCCGGTAAGGTCCATGATCATGGTCTGGAAATTCAACAGGGCTTCCAGCCTGCCCTGTGAGATCTCTGCCTGATATGGAGTGTAGGAAGTGTACCAGTTGGGATTCTCCAGGATATTTCGCTGAATAACAGCCGGCAGGATGGTGTTGTAGTAACCAAGACCCATATAAGATTTAAACATCTTGTTCTTCCCTGCAACCGCTCTCATTTTTTGCATGTAGGCATGTTCAGACCTTTCCTCCGGAAGGTTCAATGGTACCTTGTTGTAGATGGATGAAGGGATGGTCTTTTTTACAAGTTCATCCAGTGATGCGACGCCGACCTTCTCAAGCATCTTTTTGATTTCGGACTGACTGGGGCCCAGGTGGCGTTGGCTAAAACGATCAGGTTTCATGTATAGAAAAATTGAAATATACAGCTTGGAACGGAAGCCCAAATATAGTCAAAAGGGGCTTCATTTTTTATGTCAGAAATCATGTTATTAAATGGCCCGCAGGAAAGGATTGTTAACCATTTCTTCGCCGATGGTTGAGGAGGGACCGTGTCCCGGATAGACCACTGTATCCGGAGGGAGAACCAGCAGACGGCCCTTGATGGATTCTATCAGTGTGTCATAATCTCCACCTGGCAGATCGGTTCTTCCTATGCTTCCCTGGAACAGGGCATCCCCGGTAATTACAAATCCGCCTTCCCTGGAATAAAATGCAAGGCTTCCGCTGGAGTGTCCTGGCACATGTATGGCTTGAAGGAAATGATTCCCAATGGTGATCTGCTGATTGTCTTCAACCAATTCATCTATTCCATCTATGGGTTCAACCTTCCAACCGAAAAGGTCTCCCATCAGTGGGACACTGGCTACCACCTTCGATTCTTCGGGGTGCGCCCTGAAGGGGAAGTTGTATTCCGTTTTCAAAAAACGTACTCCCAGTACATGATCCACATGACAGTGGGTATTGATCTGCCCGGCAACGGTGAGGCCTTTCTCATGAAGAATGGATTCCAAAGTGTGTTGTTCTTCTTCTGAATAGAAAGCAGGGTCCACGACAAGGCAAGACCCTGTTTCATCCCAGACCAGATAGGTGTTCACCTGGAAATCGTTAAATGCAATGGCTTCGGTAAAAATCATGTTATGCGTTTTTTCCTCTCAGCAAGGGAACAAATGAGAAATACCCGTGCTCGCTTCTCTCATAGTTTTCCTCCGATTTTCTGAATATCCTGGTCATTTTCTGACCGGAGGAACCACCCTCAGGAATCACCAGGATTCCTCCTATGGCCAGCTGGTCCAGCAGCTGTTGTGGGATTTCCGGGGCTGCTGCTGTGACAAGGATCCTGTCGAAGGGGGCGTAAGAGGGTACTCCTTCATAGCCGTCACCGTAAAAATAAACGGGTTTGTAATGAAGGGGTGAAAGGGTTTTCTGTGCATCTAGGAAAAGCTGCCTCTGGCGTTCAATGGTATATACCCTGGCACCCAGTTCCAGTAGCACGGCAGTCTGGTATCCCGAGCCGGTTCCCACCTCCAGGATTTTCAGGTGCCTGGAAACCTCAAGCAGTTCAGTCTGGAATGCCACAGTATAGGGTTGGGAGATGGTCTGCCCTGCGGCAATTGGGAAATGCTTTATCTGTGTAGGAATGGTTCACAAAACTGCTGTCCATAAAGAGATGCCTGGGTACGCGGTCCATGGCTTCAAGCACATCTTCATTCCGGATCCCCTTCTCTCGTATCGATTCTATCAGCTTCTTTCTTAATCCTTTATGGCGATAACTATCCATAATCCAAGTTTGAAAGCCCTAATATAGTTTATATTCTTGAACATATTTGGCCATTTTCTGCATCGGTCATGCAATTAAATGGTTTCATTTGCAGTTATACTAGGAAGAGGTCTGCTACCGAATGAAGAACCAACGGAACCAACGCTTTCTCTACATTGTTTTCGACTTCATGGCCGCGTCTGTGGCATGGATTCTGTTTTACCTATTTCGGAAGGTTCAGATAGAGCCACAGGTTTTTGGCATCGATATACCCATTGCCCTGGGTCCCAGGTTCTGGGCAGGAGCCCTGGGTCTCCCTTTCGCATGGATTGTTTTCTACTATTTTACCGGATTTTACAATAATGTTTTCAGGCGCTCCAGACTGGATGATCTGGCCCGTACTTTCATGTCCTCGGTGTTTGGTGTTCTGATGATTTTCTTCCTGCTTATCCTGGATGATACCATTGTGGATTATACCAATTACTATAGTCTGTTCTTCACCCTCTTCCTGCTTCATCTGACCATCACTTTGATTCCAAGAATGATTATCACCGGAAGGACTGTGAGGAGGGTCCATAAACGGAAAATCGGTTTTAAAACAGTGATGATCGGAAGCAATGAAAATGCGGTGGATGTTTTCATGGAAATCCTGGATCAGAATAAGTCCAGCGGTCACGAAATCCTTGGATTCATCAATATTCACCAGAAGGAGCACTACCAGTTGCAGGACCATATTACCCACCTGGGGGGGCATGAGAATATGGAGGCCATCCTTCGTGACCTGTCTGTGGAGGAGGTGATTATAGCGCTGGAACCATCCGAACACGGAAAAATTGGTGATATTATCAATCGCTTGTCCCTCCTGGATCTCCGCATTAGTGCCATCCCAAGCATGACCGATATTCTGGCTGGGAAAGTAAAAAGCTCAACAATCTTTGGTACTCCTCTGCTCGAAGTAACCCATGAGCTGATGCCTGCATGGCAGCAAAATGTAAAACAGATGCTGGATATTGTCCTGTCGGTTCTTTCCCTGGTTATCCTGACACCGCTGAACATTTTCCTGATTGCAGGGGTGAAGTTCTCCTCGCCTGGCCCCATATTTTACAGGCAGCAGAGGGTGGGAAGATTTGGACGGTATTTCCACATATACAAGTTCAGGTCCATGTATCACAAAGCAGAGGAGAACGGGCCTGAGCTATCTTCAAAACACGATCCCCGGGTCACACGCTTTGGCCAGTTTATGCGGAAGCACCGCCTGGATGAGATTCCGAATTTCCTCAATGTACTGAAGGGCGATATGGCACTGGTGGGTCCGCGTCCGGAAAGGCAGTATTTCATCGATAAGATCACAGAGCAGGCTCCTCACTATGTGCACCTTCACAAAGTGAAGCCGGGAATTACATCATGGGGACAGGTCAAGTATGGATATGCAGAGAATGTGGAAGAGATGATCAAAAGGCTCCGCTATGACATCCTGTATATCGAAAACATGTCTCTGTTTGTGGATCTGAAGATCCTCTTCTATACTGTCATTACCATTGTAAAAGGAAGGGGAGTATAGCAAAGCCATACCCCCCTGATCCAAAACGCTTCCGATCTTTTTCTATTGCAATCCCCTGCCTTTCAGCAGTGGTTCAATGGTGGGATCTTGTCCGCGGAAATTAAGGTACATTTCCATCTCTTCTACAGAACCTCCTTTTTCCAGGATGTTCTGTCTGAAAGCCAGGGCTGTTTTGCCGTCAAACAGTGAAGTCTCCTGGAAGGCATTGAATGCATCTTTATCCAGTACTTCAGCCCATATGTAGCTATAATATCCGGAAGAATATCCTCCTGCAAAGATGTGTGAGAAATAGGTGGACCTGTAACGAGGAATGATCTCATCGATCAGCCCGATCCTTTCCATGGAATTCTTTTCAAACTCATCCACATCCAGTTCGTATCCTTCTGTAAGTGTATGGTAGTCCATATCAAGGATGGAAGCTGCTACGTACTCTACAGTTACAAATCCCTGGTTGAATTTGCTGGCTGCCTCAAGTTTAGCGATCAGTTCTTCCGGGATCATCTCTCCGGTTTCATAATGCTTCGCGTAGGTTTTAAGGACATCCGGATGAGCCGCCCAGTTTTCCATGATTTGGGAAGGGAGCTCTACAAAATCACGGGCTACAGCAGTACCTGAGGTGGTAAGGTATTCACATTTGGTCAGCATGGAATGCAGGGCATGACCGAATTCATGGAAGAAGGTCAATGTCTCATCAAAACTCAACAAGGCAGGCTTTCCTCCTGTGGGACGGGTAAAGTTCATGACGATCATATGAACCGGGGCTACCTGTTCTCCATTCTCAACGTGGGCCTGTTGTACAGAAGTACTCCATGCGCCGCCTTTCTTCCCGGGTCTTGGATGAAAGTCCATATAAAGAACTCCCAGGTGTGAACCATCGGCTTCTTTCACTTCATAGGCCACTACCTCTTCATGATAGCGGGGAAGGTCAGTCAGTTCTTCAAAGGTGAGCCCGTAAAGGTTATTGACCACACTGAAAAGCCCGGCTTTCACCGTTTCAAGGCTGAAATAGGGTCGAACTTCTTCCTCATCCAGTTCATACTTTTCTTTCCGGATTTTTTCAGCATAATACCACCAGTCCCATGAGGCCAGTTCGAAATCGCCACCCTCTTTATCAATCATTGCCTGCATCATGGAGGCTTCATCCTTGGCTTTCTCCAGGGCTGGATCCCAGATGGTATTCAGAAGGTTATAGACATTTCCGGGTTCTTTGGCCATGCGGTTGGTAAGCATAAAATCGGAATGGGTTCTGTATCCAAGCAGGTTGGCTCTTTCAATGCGAAGGCCAAGTATTTCCTGGATAAGCTCTTTGTTATCATATTCGTTTCCATTGTCTGCACGCATGTACATGGCCTTGTAGATCTTTTCCCGCAATTCCCTTTTTTCAGAATACTGAAGGAAGGGAATCCAACTGGGTTTGTGCAGGGTAAAAAGCCATTTTCCCTCTAAGTCCGATTTGCTTGCTGCATCTGCTGCGGCAGAGCGGACAGATTCGGGCAAACCTACCAGGTCAGCTTCATCGTCGATAACCATCTTGAAGCTGTTGGTCTCTTTCAGCAGGTTATTGCCAAACTCGAGGGTGAGCATGGATATTCTTTCATCTATCTCCCTGATCCTGGCTTTGCCAGCTTCATCCAGGTTGGCACCTCCACGTTCAAAGCCTTCGTAAGTTTTTTGCAGTACCCTGGTTTGCTCTGCAGTGAGATTCATGGATTCCTGGTTATCATAAACAGCCTTTACTTTTTTGAAAAGATCTTCATTCAGGCTGATGTTGCTCCTGTGGGCTGAAGTAAGGGGCACCAGGACCCTGGCTATGGAGTCAAGTTCATTACTGGTCTCGGCTGAAAGCAGCCTGTAAAAAACTCCGGATGCTTTACGAAGGATCTCACCACTCTGATCCAGGGCAGCAATGGTATTTTCAAAGTTTGGGGTTTCCGAATTGGCTATGATCGCCTCAACTTCGGCTTCCTGTTGCTTGATTCCCTCTTTGAATGCGGGTAGGTAATGCTCATTTTTGACCAGGTCAAAAGGTGGTACACCAAATGGTGTATTGTATTCGGATAAAAATGGATTCATGTTCTCTTGATTGTTTGTCTGGCACCCCGATACAAGGATCAGGGAAACAACGACAATTGATATTAGTTTTCTCATTATAATACAGATTTTGAGTTTGATGGGCCAAATATAGATAAAAAAAAGAAGGGCTGTTGTGTCGAGCAACAGCCCTTCGGCAGAAACCTAAAGATTTTGATAATGGTGAATTTGCAAACAGCCAGGAAAAAAAAATCCTGATCAGATTTTGTCTGTTTCAACCACCCTTCCAAGAATGTCCGCATAGGGCATCATCAGGTATTCTTTACCTTCGAATTCCAGTTCAGTTCCAGTGAAATTCTTATAAAACACCATATCGCCTATGGCTATTTCAGGATCTTCAATCCCGCTTATAGCCAGCACTCTGGCAAACGTTGGTTTCACTTGGGCTGTATCTGGTATGATGATACCTGATGCAGTCTTCTCTTCAGAAGCTTCTATCTCAAGAAGCACATGTTGGTTGATTGGCTGTAACTCTTTCATTTTTAATTGATTTTTAGGTTTACTTATCGAGTCGAACTCAATTTATCTCAAGCAGCTGATTGATCCGGGTCTTATCAAATCCCACAATCATCTGTCCGTTAATTTCTGTCTGGGGCACACCTTGCTGACCACTCTTTCTGACCATGGCCTCTGCAGCGGCTGTATCGGTGGCAACATTGACCTCCCGATATTTCACATTTTGCTGGTCGAGGTAGGTTTTCAAAGTTGTGCACCATGAACAGGTGGGTGTGGAATAAACAGTCACCTGCTTTGCTTTTTTTACGCCTGGTTCTGCATTTGTTCCTATCTCCCTTCCTGCGATAATGGAATCATAGAACGATTCGGTCTGGCAGCCTTTGATAATATTAACGGCCTTCCCTTTTTTAAATACCACAAGACTTGGCGCAGTATCCACCCCGAGTTGGCCGTGGATATCCCGCACCTGGTTCACATCTGCAGTGATGATGGTTTGTTTTTGGGCTGATTCAAGTCCCTCGAGTCTTTTTAATGCGCATTCGCTCTGCTCTGTTCCTCCTTTATAGAGAAGGAGAAATGTGCGTTCCCTTGCAGACAGGTGGCCAGCCAATTCGCTGATGGATTGTACCGCAATCTTTTTCATTCCTTATTCTTTGATAACAATTGGGGCAAAGAAAATAAAGAAGTGAAAGCTGTACAGTAACTTTAGTCACATAAGGGAGAATAATCGATCCGGCCCCGGGAAAGAATGACCATCCCCTTTTTTTCCATCTGTTTCAGCAAGCGGGAGATTACTTCACGTGAGCTGTTCAATGCCAGGGCCACTTCCTGGTGTGAACCTTCATAGATGGTGGTCCCTGTAGATTTGTGCCTGTCGGTAAAGAACTTCTCAAGGCGTTCGTCCATTTTCATGAAAGCGATGCTGTCAAGGGCATCCAGCAATTCATCAAACCTCTTTTGCATGGACCTCATCACATACTCCTTCCATGTCTGGTACATGGTCATCCAGCTGTCGAGCAGTTCAACGGGGACCAGGATGGCTGTAGTCTCTTCCTCTGTGTGGGCCTTTACCCTGCTGCGTGTCCGGTCCATGCAGCATATCAGTGAGACGGTACACACCTCTCCTGGGCGGAGGTAGTAGAGCAACAGTTCATTCCCGGCATCGTCGGTCCTGCAAACTTTGATCAATCCAGAAATGACGATGGGAAAAGACCTGATGTACTGGTCCTCCCTGATCAGTTCCTGACCTATTGAAAACTCCCTGTAAGTGCCCGACTCAAGGATGGCATCCCTTAATCCCGATTCAAAGAAGGGGAAGCGCTTCCTGACAATCTCCTCTACCATATCCAATTTTTATCTTTTATCCTGCTCTATTTATAAGGTCTCTGTCTCCTGATGGGTCCCGGCCCTTTTACTTTTGTTTCGGATTGCCTGCGTTGTTGCATTTTCCCGTAAAACATCAAAAGGATGCCGGCAAGAAAGGGTGCGTACACAGCCATGGAGGGGAGACCTTGCAGGATCAATCCTACATTGTACGCGATGGAGATGGCCAGTCCCGCAATGGCTGTTACAAGTCCTGCGGTATACCACTGTCGTGGCCGGTTCATAGCCCCTCCCAATAATTCTGTCTCCAGAACCCTGGCATCCACCTGCCGAATCAGTCGGTTGATTTCTTCATCTGCTATACCTGCATTTTTCAGGCCGGCCCTGATCTCACTGTAACTCTTACCTTCCAGCTTTTCTTCAGCGAGCTTCTCGATCTGCTCTTCTGGAAATCCTGTCATTGCTTCTTATTCTGCTGTTTCCCCCTTCAGGTAGGTGTCCAGGAAGACTTTGATCTGGCCATATCCCTTGATCCTGTTTTCCTTCTTCCTGAAACCATGTCCCTCATCGTCAAAAATAACATATTCCACCGGAACCCCATTCTGTTTCACAGCCGCAACGATCTCGTCCGATTCCACCTGCAGAACCCTGGGATCGTTGGCGCCCTGGAGCACCATGAGCGGTTTTGTTACATTCTGGGCATGGAAAAGGGGGCTGATTTTATGTAAGCGGATCGAGTCCGTGGTGGTGGGATCGCCCATTTCATCGTAAAGGGCATCTTTGAAGGACTCCCACCAGGGCGGAATGGAGCGCAGTGTCCTGAGCCAGTTGGTCACACCGAAGATATCCACTCCAACAGCGAATTCTTCCGGCTGGAAGGCCAGGGCGGCCATAACCATGTAGCCGCCGTAGGAACCTCCCATGATGCCAACCTTGTCCATGTCTATATAACCCAGCCCGGCCAGATAGTCCTTGGCTTTGACACAGTCCATCAGGTCATCTTCCCCATGGCGCTGGTTGTCCAGCTTAAAAAAGGTTTTTCCATAGCCTGAACTGCCCCGGTTGTTCACTGCAAGGATGGCATAACCATGGTTTACGAAGTATTGGATGGTAGAGCTGAAACCCACACGGCTTTGTCCTCCGGGACCTCCGTGAATCCAAAGCATGGCCGGGACCTTGTTTTTTACAGAGGCCTCATGAGGTTTGTACAGGATGGCAGGGATCTCCAGCCCGTCGTAGGAGGGATAGCGGATGACCTCTGCAGCGACCAGATCCGTTTCATTAATCTCAGGATTCAGCGTACGCGTCAGTCGCACCATGTCTGTTCCTCCGAAGGTATGCATGTACAGGTCGCCCGGAGAGAACGGGCTTCCGATGGAAAGCCTGATCAATTTCTCGGACCGGGAGATGGATACACCCGATATATCCCCGCCTTCAATGGAAGGGATTTCTACCGCTTCGCCTGTGGCAGTCTCGGTGACACGGACTACAGTCTTGGCATCCTCATTGATCCCGATCACCTGGTATTTTCCGTTGAAGGAAAAGTAGGCGTAGCTCACATCCCAGTCTGATTCAAATTCCACTTTCTTTTCCCCGCTAGGGAGGTGATACGAACTCAGGAAGGTAAACTCCGAACCTTCATTGCTCAGGTAATAGAGGTACGCATCGTCCTGGGAGAAATCGGCCGGTGAAAATGTGGCATCCCCCTCGTGCTCAGAGATGTGATTGAGTTCCCCTGTTTCCAAATCCATCAGGTACATTTCATTGTTGGAAGTGTTAATGGACCTGGTCAGGGCCAGGTACCTGCCATTGTGCGATAATCCTGCCGGATTCAGGTTTTCCTTATTCTCGTAAATCATATTCGCTTCGAAGGAAGTGATATCCATCTCATACAGATCAAAGAAACGTTGGTCGCGTTTATTGGAGATGAAATGGATCTTGCTTAAATCCTTTGACCAGCCGCCGAAATCTGAAACGGCCCCTTCCCATGGAGTGAGGTCGGTGACATTCCCGTCTGTGTCCTGCATGTATATGTGACTGATTTCGTTGCCCCCCTGATCGGCGGAGTAGAGGAAGCGGTCATCCTCCGGGAAGTAGGAGATAGCGAACATGGACTCCTTCTCGGAAAATGTCAACTGCTCTTTTCCGCTGCCGTCCACATTCAGAGCAAACACATTGTAGATCCCGGTTTCGTTGCTGGTGACCAGCAGGCGGCTTTCATCGGCTGAGAAACTTCCGCCGGAGATGGACAGGTTGTCCGAAAATTGCTCAATGGTGTAACGTGTGATCTCCCTGGGAGCTTCGCTGCATGCCATCATGGTAGCGAGTGTAATCAGTGCAAGTACTTTTTTCATAAGGAAAGGGGTTTGGTTTTTGTTGATTAGCAAAGGTAATACAGGAAACTAAATTATCCCAAACCTGGCGAGGGCAACCATAGTGGACATGATAAGGATGGTAATCTGGAGGGGCGCTCTTCGAAATACTTTGCGTTTGATGAACAAGCCCAGGGCAACGATCATCGTGATACAGAATCCCATGGCAGAAATGGGAGTGAGGATGGGGACAAGATTGAACCACCATGGAAGTACAACCCCAATCGCTCCAAGCAATTCTAATAGACCGATCATTCTTACCTGGGGTATGGTAAATTCAGTAATGATATCTCCAGGCCTCTTTTTCATCTTTTGCTCTGTGAAAACAAGGTGCCTGATCCCGGCAGCCAGAAACATCAGTGCCAGAAGTAACTGAAAGGTCCAGATGGTAGTGTTCAAAGGTTTAGCTTTTGACCCAGTTTACTGCTTCTTCCGAATCAGAGAAGTATTTAATAAGGGCGCCCCGGTTATAGCCCACATTCTCCATAAACCGGGATTCTTCATTTCCGGCAAGCAGGGGAGCAATGAATGCAATCTTAAAGCCTACGGTCTTAAGCTTAAGAAGGATCTGACCCACCTGAAACAAATTTACAACGGAAACCTCTCGTTGTGTAGTTTTGGCGTTTATAACCAGCCTGGTTTTCCCTTTACGCTTGGCCAGTCAATGATCTGACCCATGATGGTTAAAACATTGTTGTTATCAATGACAACACCTTCTTTATGTGTCAGGTAAAGTCCCCAATCTTCCTCCTGTACGGAAAGTATATCTTCAATCATAACAATAAGTAAGTTAAGAAATTAAGACTACTTTCCAAGGAACTTCTCTTCGTTCCCCTTTTGGCCTCACTGGCTTTGATGTTTCCACCTCCCCAGGTGAGCCCGGATTTCCGTTCGTCTGTTTCCAAAGGAGAGGGGGGCCCTCTTTCCGGCTTCGGGATCTCCCGGTATCGGCTGTCCGGATTCGCGCATCTCCCTTTTCTTCCTGCTCTTCCCTGCGGTCCAGGAGATTCATCAGAAGAAATACCGCCAAAGTCGCAGCGATACGGACGGCAATCAGGACTTTTTGACTTTCCAGCTGGTGGGTGACCCAGGAAAAGATCATTACCACCATGGTGACCAGGATCATAAACAAGTGGATGGTGGCTTTCATGGCTCGGGGTTATGCATTATTCATTAATTTCCAGAAGATTATGCTGTATTCGTTCAAGGGACTCCATCAGCGTGGCTTCGGGTTCGATGGTGTTGTAAATGCCCCAGAAGACAGGGGTCAAAATCAAAGGCCTGGTCAGAAAGAACCGTATTGGCCTTCACCCGCTCGGACATTTGAATTTTCATTTTTTCACCGGGATGTACATCGGTGATGGCCATTTCAATGGCGATTGTATAACGTGGACTCCGAACCACTTTCTCTTTTTACGTACTTTCATCTCCACTTCAGCCCTACCTGGCTTATAATAATGGATCCGTCCATGTTCCTGTAATCCACATGATACCTGGCCATATAGGTCTGATTCGAACCCGGGGTGACCGCTCACCATGAACAAACCGGGTTCTTTATGGATCAGCTCAGGATTATACTCAAAATCGGCAGCCACGATGGCCAGGCTTTCCTGGTCCAGGTATAAGTTTCCCTTGAACATCAGATTGTGTGATGTGAGCTTTTCTGGTAAAACTGATTACATAGACCAGCCTGTCCCCATAGGTCATCATATCGGTGAAATGCCAGGTCATACAGGTCCAGGAAATTTCTGAAAGAAAATCGGGCCGGTTTTTGACCACATCCAGGCTGAATGACGCGTATATGCCGGATCTCAATTTGATCATACCGTATCTTCGGCTGAGGTGTTTGTGATCTTTCTTCCTTTCCTGATCCTCACAATATCACTCTGTGAATATAGGGGAATAGGGCCCCTTGGCCACATCCAGGACTGCTTCGGAAAAAACCATGCAGATGTTCATCCCTCCTTACCGATTCCCTGTAGTATGCTGCCATGGAGGCATGATCCTGTGAGTAGTTCTCCGGGATTCTTTTGATGGCCTCGTTCAATAGCGACACCGGATCGGTATACCTGATCACCACTTCCTGCAGAGGGATGGTCTTCTTGTCAAGCCGATGGTCAGATCCCGTTCCACCGGATAAGTGATAGGGTACAGCAGGTTTTTATATCCCATGTAGGATATGACAAGCAGAGGGTCCCGGAGACTTGAGCGGGATTTTGAATGCAAAAGTGGCCTGTCTGGTTGGTAACTGAACCCAGGGAACTTCCATAAAGGGCGATGGTTGCATAGGCAAGGGGTTTCCCGGATCGCTTGTCCACTACGGTTCCCTTCAATATGGACCTGTCAATCTCAGACACCACAGGAGAAGGGGCCTCCTCATTTGTCTTGTATATCACTATATTGTCGATCAAGACCGGTACTTAAGCCTGGGATCCTGCAGCAGCTGATCCAGTGCTTCCTGAAGAGGAACCTTTGTTGCTTCGAAGCGGACTTTCTTATCTCCGGAAACCAGTGCAGCATTAAAAGTGAAATAATATCCGGTTTGAAGTGTGAGTTCTTCCAGGACCTGGTTCACTGTTCTGTTCCTGGGGGGAAGGGATCACGGAAATATCAGGCAAAATGTCCTGACCGGACAGATGTAATTGGGATGCTCAGGATCACAATCTGTAAAAGCCGTACCAGTCGCGATCCCATAAATTGGTTTTATTGTTTCAGATAATAGTGGTCCTCCTTTTTACTGACGTCAACCCGAAAGCCGTTCCGATGGTTTCCAGGATGGCATCAATGGATTGTTCCCTGTATGTGGAAGTAATCCTCAATATCTGCCAGGGAAGCTTCTTCAGAATGGATCGTCACATGGTATGATTTTTCGAGCTCCCGGAGGACATACTCGAGTTCTGCATCTACAAATTTAAAATCTTTTGTTTTCCATGAAATATAATTCGGATCAGATTGCGCTGAAGATGGAAAGAGTGGCATGACCGGCAAAACCTAGCTCGCCCGGTTCAAGGGTGATGAATTCACCCGAATTCTCCATGGCCACCCTTACCTTTCCGCGATTCCACAAAAACTTCCACATTATTCTGATTTCCTGGCCTCCTTTACATTGAAAGAAGTCCCCAGCACAGAAACAACCACCTTGCCCGAACGAACAGTAAAGGGATTGACCGGATCGGACATCACTTCGAAAAAGGCTTCTCCTTTCAGATTTCACAGAACGACCCTCTTCAAATCCCTCAGGATAGGCGATTTCTGCTCCTTCGTTCAGGAAAACCCGGCTTCCATCTGGCAGATCCACAGTTTTGCTCCCTTTTCTGCAATGTGCTGGCTGGTGGTTTCGCCAGATGTATTGCGATGGTCTTGCCAGGTAAAGTGGTGGGTATCCCGATGGCCAGGATCAGCAGAATAACTGCAGCGATTCTCAAGACAGGTGCGAAAAGCAGTTTCCTGGATCCCACCTGCTCTTCCTCCAACAGTCCGTCGTTTTCAAGCCGGTTAGTACAGCTTATCCCAGACTTTCCCGGAATCCCTGTTCGTATTGGATTTGTATTAAAATATTTCCAGCTCTTTTCCATTTGAATCAATTCTGATTGTTGCTTCGGATCACTTTCCAGGCTATTCCTGAATGCAATCTCCTCTTTCATATTCATTTCACCGGCCAGGTACCTGGCCATTGAATTCCATATTTGGCTGTTCATTTTCATATCACTTATACCTGACCATATTTTTCAAGACTGTTCTCAAAGCCCTGAGTGCTTTTCCCATATTGGCTTCCACAGTTTTCACCGAGATGGAAAGCTTATCAGCAATTTCCTTGTATCTCAGTCCTTCCTGCCTGTTCAAGAGGAAGATCTGCCTGGTTCGTTCGGGAAGACCTTCCAGTGTCGCCGACAACCAGGTCTGAAATCTCCCTGAAACTGCATGTCCTCGGAAGGATCCTGCGAGGAACCCTCGATCTCAGGAATCATCCCTTCTTCCAGTGCTGAATTCCCTCTTGCTTTTCCTCAGGGCCATCATCGAGTTGTTATATACTGCCCGATACAGATAGCTTTGCCAGCTGCGGTGAATCTCAGAGAATCCCTGTTTTTCCAAATATTATAGAACACATCCTGAACAATTTCTTCGGCTGTTTCACCGGAACGAACCAGGCTCGTGGCGTATCCGAATACATACCCTGGTAATACTTGTGAAAGAGTTTCTCGAAGGATGCGATATCCCCCGCTCTGGATCTTTCTCAGCTGATGTTGTTCTTTCAGGATCATTTTTGTATAAAAAAAGCGCTGCCTTGGCTTGGCTTGGACGTGGGAAGGTAAAGTTACACAAAACTTCAGACAGCGCTTTGAGACCTAGTCCCGTTTCAGGTATTTGCGGTTTAACTTGCGAATGGCACTTTCGATGGACTGGTCTGGTTCGATCACATTGTATCCATCCCAGAAACCCTGATCGAAGAAAATATATACCATTTCATTCATTATATCACTACTTTTGAAACGTTCTTTGTTGGTAAACTTCTCGATTCCTTCGTATGATCGGTCAGTGATGGCAATCTCCGACATGGTGGAGTACGTGGTATTGAAAAGCTTCTTTTTCCAGTCAACTTTGAATTTTACCTCTGCCCTTGCATAGCTGAAGATACCAGCGATTGTCCTCAATGGTATACTTGGTACGGTATACGGCTTTCTCCGGTATGATGGACATCCCCAGGGGTTTTCTCTGGATGAACAGCCTCGCAGCCTCCTCCTTGTTCTCCATGTTCAGTTCAAATTCTGCTTCAGTGATGGCCAGCTTCTCCATATCAATATATAATTTGCCGAAGTAAAATGGTTCGGCTACATGTGATTTCTGATGGAAAGAGACCACATAGTGCAGTTGATCATCGATGGAGATCACATCACTCAGGTAGAAATCATAAATCTCCGCATATTCAACCGACAGCAGGATATAGGGATTTTTTACCACATCCAGCAGGACAGCTGTACTGGGACCTCCCTGGAGTTTGAAAAGTACTGTATCCATTTTCTCCACATCAGCGCTTTTTCTTCCTTTAAAAAGCTTTACCTGATCGGAGGAAAAGGAGTTGGTATACCCACTTTTATAAATATCAACCACAGCTTCGGAAATGGATGCATAGTTGCGGCCCCTTTGTACCGTTTCCCTGTAAAATCCCCGCATCATCATGGGATCCTGACTGTAGTTATTCTTGATGTTAGCCAATGTCTGCCCGATCAGCTTCAGCGCATCCTCCGGCCTGATGGTGATCTCCTCCAACTGTACAGCAGTTGGTGTAAGTGAAATGGCCTTGGTCCGGCTCCCCTTGAACGAGTTCAGCGCGACTATTTTATTGCTGAAACCGATGTAGGAAATCTTCAGTTCGGTCTGGCTCGCCTCCCTGGCAATTTTTATGGTAAAATCCCCGTCAATATTACTGACCGTGGCAACGTTGCTTCCGACCACCTCCACAGTGGCAAAGGGAAGGGTCCGGCCGTTTGACCCGTCAACAATCCTTCCATAATAGACATTAAATCCGGTGGTATCGATGATTTCCTCTTTTTCACCCATGGCGAATATTGAGGTTGTGCTGAAGAGGATGACTGCAAACATCCAGGCTCCTCTGAATTTCGTTGATGTTTTCATATGATGTGATTTTTAAATGTTATTTTCACGCTCTTTAATAACAGGATGCAGAAAAGGGAATGTACCCTATGCCCTGATCACATTTATTTTTTAAAGGATGAAGACCTGCAATGAAATGGACCCATGACGATATGCCTTCGCAGTCCGGGAAAACGGTAGTGGTTACCGGAGCCAACAGCGGATTGGGATTTTTTACTTCATTGGCCCTGGCCAGGAAAGGGGCCAGGGTGATCATGGCCTGCAGGAACCTGGACAAAGGAGAAAAGGCCAGATTGCAGATTTTGACAGAGAAGCCTGATATGAGTCCGGAGCTGTGGAAACTGGATCTTTCAAACCTTGCTTCGGTTCGTGTTTTTACAGAACGTTTGCTGGCCACTCATGGCGGACCTGATCTGTTGATCAACAATGCGGGACTGATGGCCATTCCCTATGCCAGGACCAGTGATGGGTTTGAAATGCAGTTTGGGGTGAATCACCTGGGCCATTTTGCACTGACTACATTGCTATGGCCCGGGATGCAGCAGGTGAAAAACGCCAGGATTGTTACGGTCAGCAGCGCTGCCCACCATATTGGTAATATCAGGTTTGGAGATATTCACTGGGAGCAGAAGTATAGCAAATGGGGGGCTTATGGGATGAGCAAGCTGGCGAATCTTCTTTTTGTTAAGGAGCTGTCCAGGCGTTTGAAAGAAGGCAAATCAGATGCGCTGGCAGTGGCTTCTCATCCGGGGTATGCCAATACATCTCTTCACTCCAGCAGCATGATCCTTGCCGGTTCAAAATGGAAAGCCGGAGCCTTTAATCTGGTGAACCGCCTTGTGGCCCAAAGTGCTGATATGGGAGCCCTCCCTTCACTGTATGCCGCCACGGCACCCGGGGTTGGACAGGGCGATTTCTTTGGTCCATCTGGTTTTTTAAGCCTCTGGGGATATCCCACTGTTGAAAAGCCCAATCCAAACAGGGTGAGTGATATTGTGGCCAGGCAGCTTTGGGAATTATCCGAAAAGCTTATCGGAGAAGCATTTAATATCACATCGTTGGCATAGTATTTGCGTCATGGTGCATATCAAACCAATGAATAAAATCATGAACAGGAATCTTATATTTCTAGCCATATTTTCGATTGGAATCCTTTCAGGCTGCGGTGCGTCGCTCAAGATTTATAATGACATAGATGAGACAGGTACCTTCGATAGTTACACGTCTTACAATTTTCTGGAGTTCACCGATGGCAACAAAAAGACCATTACTGATATGGAGCTGGAACGGATCAGGGTGGCCTTCGCCAGGGAAATTGAGTTGAGGGGATTGACATATTCGGAAGACAAGCCTGATGTTTCCATACAGATAACAGTATTTCACCGCATGGCCATGAACGGTTCTTACTATTACTACCATCGGTACAATTATATGGAGAGGGCCATCTCTCTGGACATGTATGACAACAAAACCCAGAAGCATGTCTGGCATTGTGCTGCTGTGGGGCAACTGGATTATGATCCCCAGGTACGAGCTGAAAAACTACCGCTATTGGCAACTGAAATTTTTAAAAAGTACCCGCTACTGCTTAGCGATGCCAATTAACGTTTATAACTTGCGAAGTAATCCAGGATGGTGACTCCGTCATCAGTCACATAAGAGAGTTGAATATTCCGGTAGTCATCGTTCACCAATCCTTTTCCATTCACACTAATATCAGAAATTGCCTGATTGCTGATATAGATTGTATCACGAACCAACTCTGCAAACAGGAATTCACTTTCACCCTTGTTATGAAAATTGACAATGATGTACCTGTTTTCGGTATCGTGTACCCTGTCAATCTCAACCGGATACTGCTTTAGTCCTCCGTGTGCTGAGGATTCACTACAGGTGTAGATCCCAACGATTGAGTTGTAGTCCACGGGTTCGTCATTTCTGTCACATGCCATCCACAAGAATGGAATGAATGCCAGCACCACCATCCACCTACTTAATTTCTTCGCCATTTTCATACATCAGTGTTTCCACAAGCTTCCCTGATTCATCAAATGCCCTTGCTGTCCCTTGCCGTTTGCCGTCATGGAATGGGATCTCGGTCATCACTTTACCCGATTCATAGTAGGTAAACCATACGCCGGTTTTTTTGTCCGCGGCATACTGTCCCCGGTTTTTCAGCTTCCCCGATTCGTAATACATCAAAAACTCCCCAAAGGCCATTCCCTCCTTGTACCTTCCTTTCTGCTTAATCTCCTGGTTGGGATGATAGATAAGCCAATCACCCTCAAACTTTTCATTCTCATAGACTCCTTCAGTATAGAGTTTCCCGTCTGGATAATAGGTTTTCCAAAGGCCGGTCTTTTTGCCTCCTGCATACTGGCCCGATTCCTGGACAATCGGTACCGAGTCGGAGGATAAAATATCAAAATACATGGTCCATGCACCTTCGATCAGGTCTTCGCTGTAGGTGTATTCATTCATTGGATTGCCGGAAGGGTAAAAACCGCTATAGCGTCCATCTAAGCGTCCGTCCTGGTAGTAGCAAATCTTTTGCAGGGTGCCGTTCGTGAATTCCTTATAGTAAGCCCTGAATTCTCCCTGGTACTTTCCTTCCTCTTTGTAGGATTTTTCTCTGATTTTTCCGTTTTCGAAGTATATTTCCTGGGATCCGTCTTCTAGGCCATTCATATAAGACTTTCTGAATCTCAAGATCCCGTTTTCGTGGTAACAGATCAATAGCCCGTGTCGCTTGCCACTGCTGTATACTCCCTTCTCATTGATCTGCCCGTTGGGGTGGTAGAGTGTGACCTCGCCTTCCAAAAGTCCTTTGTGGTACCTGGCTTCCTGGTAGAGACTCCCATCCGGGTAATAATAAAGCAGGGTGCCTTCCAACAGATCATTGATAAATGGAAGTTCCTGCCTGATGCTGCCATCTTCATAGTAATCATACCAGGGTCCTTCCATGCGTCCATCCACATAGGACCCTTTCTGCCAGAGCATGCCATTGCTATGGTAAATAAAGTAGGCTCCATGCCTGATGGTGTCGGTTCCGGAGATTGTGTAAGGAAATGTCTCTTTTACCTGCTTTTTACCCACATCCCAATGGGATGTATATACTTCCTGAGCATGAATGAATGCATTACAGAGAAGGAAGGATATAATCATATAATAACGCTGCATCATTCTATGGAGAGTAAGATCTGGGCTCCTTCGATGGGTGCCCTGTGACCATAGTCCATCAGGAATGCCAGTGCATATTGCCCCGGTTCTGGATTCTCAGGCAGGGTGAGTACCACCTTTCGCTGGTGGTCAGGGTAAATGGCTACAGCTACGGGATTGAATTTCTTTTCTTCGGCTGTTTCAAGATTGGCCAGCGCAAGAAATACTTTGCCCTCAAGGATTTTATCTCCTGAATTGATCAGGGTTGCTTCAAAACTCCGCAATCCGGGTAATTTGCCTTCGACTTCTTTTAATCCTTTCACAGCCCCTTTATAGTTTTGATTTGACCTGGGACTTTGCTTTACCAGGACAACGATCCTGGGTACCACAATCACCCCTGTCGAGAGCTGTTTGTCGGCCTGGTATGCCTCCTGTTCTTTGGCAACCTGAACCTGAATCATTCCCCAGCGGGAGTTGAAACCGGTTTTTGGTACGGTCATGATCAACTCTACTTCTCTTGATTCGTTGGGATTCAATTCAAAAAAAGATGGATTGGTGGTCAGCCAATCTGCCAGGGAACGACTGGAGGATCCGGCCTGAACCGATTTTTTACCACCTTCTTCATCCAATTCGTAGTCCACCAGGTTCAAAACAAATTTCTGCTTTTCATTGCCATGATTTCTGATGGTGAGGATCTGGTTCTGATTTTCTCCTGGATTTGCATCAAAAGAAACCAGCACAGGGGCCACCTCGAAATCCTGGGCATGCAGCAAAGCTCCCAATGTAAACAATGCGTTAAACAGGATAATTTTGCAGTTTGTTGAAAAGATTTGGTTGTTGGTCAAATTTACCGCCATATATTTTTTTATTTTGCCCCAAAATTATACGAGCCATTACGAATATCAAATTATTAACAACCCAATTTTTAAATTAAATCAAAAAGTTATGAAGAAAAAAGGAATGATGATTCTTGGATTGCTTGCAATCGCAGTTGTGGGCTTTTCGCAGGCTGTTAAGGACAGGCAGGTTATTCCTGTTGCTGTCAACCTCAACCAGGTGCTTCGGATGACCATTACCAATGGTGGTAACATTGAATTTGTATTCAATTCAATTGATGACTATCGTCTTGGACTGTCCGGTGATGCCTTAACTTCAACTTCTGCCAACCCTACCTCTTCGAACCCCTTTTACATTACGGATTTTACAGTGGCTGCCTCTACACGGTGGGATTTGAATTATGGAGCTGAAGAAGCCACTTTTATTGGAACCGATGATCCTACCAATACCCTCGACCTGGCCAATGTTGGTTTCACCCTTTCTTCTACCGGCGTTCACGATTTTGAAACTGGCGCTGCCCAGGGTAACACACTTACTGCTGAGCTTTGGAGCGCTCCCACAGTCAATGGTACTGAAGTAGCTGGTCTGGAAAACTATCCTTCCCTGTTGATCGATGACAACACCTTTGGTCTTGGCGGTGATGCCAACGCAGGAGATGGTGCTGACAATGCATTTCAGATTGTTTGGAGATGTGGTACAGGTCTGATTGAAGCTGGTGCTGCTCCTATTCCTATGATCAACGTTAGTCTGCTTAACCAGGATCCAAGTCCGGCTCCCGACAGGTATGTAACAAATGTAATTTTTGAACTCGGCGTTAACGTACTTTAATTAACATAGTGCGTACGCCAGCAATCCTGGTTATTTATAATAAGGAATAGTCAGCCAGAAGGTTGACTATTCCTGTTTTCACGAAATAAAAAACATCCTGATCAATTGTGAGGTTCTCCCGCGTAGTTACAATCTTTTGGGCAGCTGTGATCTTGCTTTCATTTTCCAGGGGAGCGGAAGCTCAGGAATGGAATTATGCCCGGCTTGTATTGATCTATGGAGGAAACATCCCTTTCAACTTCAACTCATTGAAAAGATATGCGGAAGGTATCGAAATCGAGAACGGGACCATTTTGGGAGTAACCCTGGCCGATTCGACACAACCCGGGCACAACCTGACTGGATTCGACCTGAATGTACAGGCCTTTAATGGTGCCACAGAAATCACTGGTGATGCCAACAGTCTCGATCTGAATGTGATCAGGATTAAAGCTGAAAGCTATCAGGGTTTTGGTCCGGGCTTCTTGTCCCAGGGGTACATAGATCTGCCGCCGGGATTTGAACTGCTTTGCTCATATACAGATCCTGATGCAACATTCGATGACCTGGTGTGGAGTGCCCACCAGCTGGCCATCTCCTATGAATGTGGGAAACCGGTTGCAGAGGGTGGAAATGGCAGTCTCCTCGGGGAACAGCCCGATTACTACGTTGTTGAGATAGAGATTGAATTGGTACCCACCGGTGGTGGGTTCTGAGATTAGTCACATCAGGAGTACAGGACGGATAAATGATGGCGATTCAGACCCATACATACAGTGAAATCATTCATTCCGGAAGGATTCATTGGGTCCTGTTGTTTCTCATTTTAACCATTCCGGGCGCCATTCATTCTCAAAGTGCACAGCCGGATAGCCTGCTCATTCTGCAATTCCTCAGACCTGATGTGGAATTGGAACAGTCAGGATCCCATTTCAATGTGCTGGAAATTAAGAATAACGGCAGGGAGACGATCAACGGTCTGGTTCGAATTGATTGCCCGGACTCCTGGAGGCTAATAGGCACTGGCTATGATACACTGCGTCTTGAGCCAGGAGAAACAAGGCTGATGCCGGTACGGGTTTCCATACCTGGAAACACCATCGGGGGTATCTCGTATGTAATCGGAGCAGAGTTGTTTGGCAAGGATTTGTATAGTTATGCAAATTCCTACGTGTCCATAAAACGAAAGACAAAGTGGGATATGCAATTAAACACAGATCAGATTTACATTTCAGATTTCATGCCTTATGGAGAAGTGAACGTATCTCTCATTAATTCAGGAAATTCAAATGAACTGGTGAAGCTGGCGCTTGACCTGGGAGATATGCTGGAGTTTCGCAGCGAAATAGAAGCAGATAGTTTTCTGTTTGTTGATTTGCCCGCCTATGCAGATACGTCCATAAAACTGATCGTTCAGCGAAGGGATGATCTTAGCTATGCTGAAAAGAAAGCGCTGGGAAACAATTGGAGGGCCAGGAATCTGGATATACACGCTTCTACCACAAATGTATCCAAAAACGGTTCAGTAAGAGCGACTCCTTTAGAAAGTGAAATCATCAATTCACTCCCCATTCATAATGCTCCACTCAATGCCGAGCTAACGTTTTTTAACCTCTTATCGCAACAAAGAAAAAAGATGTCAGCCAGGGTTTTTGGCCGGGTTCTGTTTCCTGAAACCCAGGAGCTCTCCTATTCATTTGGCTATTACAACCTCTATTTTGATCCTGAAATGAACCAGGAAATAGACCTGTACCAACAATTGCGTTATACCATCAGGTACATGGATGACAGGAACATGATATGGATTGGCGACAGGTTGGGGACGGGACGGCTGCATACCCTCACCGGGAGGGGAATCAGAGCCACCCACGATATTGATGACAGAAATACGGTCATGCTGAACGTGATTCAGAATCCATATGGCGGGAGCATAGGGGGGTTTGCAGGTTATGGAGGATATATTGGCAATGTTGGTCTGACAACGGGAGTCACCCTCGAAACCACAACCCAGCAACAGTATGCTCATTCAACTTTCCATCTGGGAGGGAATTACCAGTTGAATCAGAGACACAGCTTCAATCTCCAGACAGCTACTTCCCTGAGTAATTTCAAAAATCCCAATTTTGCTGAAGGTGACACCACTGTTCTGGGTATCGCTTATCAATTCATCTACCGCTACAGGGGAACCAGGATGCTTATCAACCTTGACAATACAAACACACTTTTTAGCTACATCAGGAACAGTGGCATCAACCGGATCAATTTCTCAGCCAACTATAAATTCACCCAAAGGGTCCAGCTGAAGGCCATGTACTACCGGAGCGATTATACATCCACCAAATATCCTTATAACTTCTTTTACCCCCCCAATGTGAATATGAATGACAATGCGCGTCTTCTGTTATCGGTCCACAGAGGCAATATTGTGTACCAGGGAGGACCCAAATATTCAGGTACCACCCGCAAGTTATATGTGATTTCAGGAGATTATCAAACCAAATTCTACAATTACCAGCCAGGGATTCTGGGTTCGGTCTCTTTCAGGTTTGCCAACGGTCGAAGCATCTCTCCTCATGCAAGTTTCAATACCATGTTTTACAGTTATGACAGGGATGTAGACGGTGATGGCGTTTCCGATATGGACTGGAGGTGGACCTATACCCTTGGGATCAATTACTATGACCGGGCATTCAAACTGAATGCCTATTATACATCGGGAGATGCGACAGATATATATCGAAGCTCGGTTGTCAACAATGCACCATTGGTGAACCAGGCCTTCCACATTCGACCGTATTATGAGCGATACTTTTTCAAGGATGCATTGCGGGTCAGCGCTTATCTGAACTACTCCTATTATACCCCTTCCATGAGGGAGAACCTTCTGTTTAATCTAACGGGAAATATCCATGTTCAAAAGACCTGGGATTTTTATGCCAGTTTTAATGTGTACAGGGTAAGCAGAAGAGACACAGAGGTGGGGAGAATGACCAGCAGGGATGTCAATCTCTTTGTGGGTGTCAGGAAAGCTTTCGATATTCAGCAACCCAGGATGGGTTATGGTGACCTTACCATTGTAGGATTCAACGACCTGAATGGGGATGGGATAAAGGGTGAAGATGAAAAACCCATATCCAATGTCCTGGTTCAAATTGCCAGGGATCCTGACAAGAATGTAGAAAGCAGATCCGGATTTGTTGAGGTCAGTATGATTACAGATCCGCGTGGTGAGATTTTTTATGAGAGGATCCCGTATGGAGTCTATGACCTTTCGCTTATTCCGCTTTCAAATTTGGAGAATCTTTATTTCCTGAATGGTCACAAGCAGACCATCGAGATCAACAATGATATGGTTCAATACCTGCCCCTGGTGGAAAGCTATAAAATAAAAGGACGGATCATTATCGACAGAGATCCCAACTCCAATGAAGGAATTGTCTCAACACAGGGGATCAGAGTGACTGCTGTAAGTGAAAACGGTGAAACCTATTCAACACTGTCCAGCGGATTTGGAAATTTTGTGCTTGACCTGCCTCGCGCCACTTCCTATGAGGTAAGTATCTACAACGTTTTTGGTGAGAATTTCAGGCTGGAGCGAGGTAGCTACAAAGTTCAGTTTACCGAAAACAAAATTATCAACCTGGATTTCAAATTTGAGGAACAAAGAAGGGGCATTGAATTCAGAGAGGGCGAACAGTTCTTCCAGTTTGACCTCGGGAACGGTGAACAATAGATTCATTCTAGGCTCTTCCAGCATCCCCATTTTTAGGTATTCTTTTCTAAATTAGGATCTTGCTTCAGTGCTTAACTGGAAAGCAATGAGATGCTTCCCTGTTCATGTTATTTAGAATGATTCTGCCCGGCCACCCGTCTTGTCAGGCCAGCGCTTAAATGCCATAGATTTATCTCATTATTAATCACAAATACAGAACGAGATGAGGCAGAGGACAATAGCATGGGTGGCATTTCTTGTTTTTTCTATCATAGGATTGAATGCGCAGGAAGCAGGCAATACCGCCGAAAGGATGATGCAGGAGGAGGAGCGTCTTACCATTGGCGGTTACGGTCAGATCGATTATAACCAGGCGGTTTCCGGAGGGGAATTTCAGAATGGGACACTTGATGTTCATAGACTTGTATTGATGTTTGGCTATAAGTTCAGTAAACGAACCCAGTTCATAACAGAGGTGGAATTCGAGCATGTGAAAGAGGTTTTCGTGGAGCAGGCTTTTTTGCAATACGAGATACTTCCCTGGCTTAAATTCAGGGGAGGATTGCTACTGGTTCCCGTGGGGATCATCAATGAGTATCATGAACCTCCCACTTTTAACGGTGTGGAACGCCCCAATCTGGATAAATACATTGTTCCCACTACCTGGCGCGAGATCGGAGCAGGATTTACCGGGGTTTTTCCAGCAGCTTCGATATCATACCAGGCCTATGTGATGAACGGGTTTAATGGCTATGATGGTGATCCGCATCTAAGTGGGTCCAATGGATTCCGCAAAGGCCGTCAAAAAGGAGCGGAGTCCTTTATTACTTCCCCCGGGTTGGCTTTCAAGGTCAATTATTTCGGCGTGAAAGGATTGCATCTTGGGCTTTCGGGCTACAGTGGCAACTCCCAATCCACCCTGTACAATGGCCTCGATAAAAATGATCCCCTGGCCATAGCCAAGGCAGACTCCTCAGTTGTGAGCCTCTCCATGATGGGAGTAGATGCACGTTACAACATAGGCGGCTTAAGTCTCAGGGCGCAATTGAATTATGGAGTGGTTTCCAACTCGAAGCAATACAATGAGTTTACGAAAAGCGACCTGGGAAGTTCAATCTCCGGCTGGTACGGTGAAATTGCGTATAATCTTTTTCATGGCGCAGAAAGCCTTCAATCCGAACTGATACCTTTCCTCAGGTTTGAGCAGTATAATACACATGCATCTGTTGCAGAGGGGACCGTCCTGATGGAATCCCTGGCAAGGACCGATTTGACCTTTGGGCTTGGCTGGAAAGTTGCCCGCGGCGCCATGTTAAAGGCAGATTACCAGATCTTCCGAAAAAAAGGAACAGAAGATGTAAAACAGCAGTTTAATGCAGGAATAGCGGTGTGGTTTTAAGAGATTTAATCATGAAGAGGGCTTTTTCAATTGTTGGGATCATCCTGTTCATATCAGCGACGTCAGTGGCAGGGGATGGCGTACAGCCCGGTAAACCCATTCTTAAAGAGATCGAAAAGAATTTTGGGACAGACCCGCTCGTCAACGCCATTCAAATCATCGATGGGGATTTATCTGCTATTCCTGATTGGAAGGATGATGACAGGGTTTATATAATTCACGGGAAGGGAGAGAGATCTGGCTTTCTTCTTTCCACCAGTGCCAAAGGAAGGTACGATCTGTTTGATTATTCCATCATTTATTCTGACACGCTTTCCGTACTGGGTGTGAGGGTGACTGCTTACAGGTCATCACACGGAGGCGCCATATGCAGTAAAGGATGGTTGAAACAATTTCAGGGATACGACGGAGAGGAGATTAAATTGGGGAAGGATATAGATTCAGTATCCGGAGCCACTGTCTCAGCCACTTCCATGGTTGCAGATATGCAGAGGTGCCACGACCTCATGAAGACATTAGGAAAGATGGGTTTACTTCATTGAGGATGATCGCTTTCATTCCGTTCGTCATTTTTCCCGATTCGGAAATCTCTTTTCACGAACTGAATAAAATCCCTGTTGATCCTTTTGCTGTCTGCTTTGGGCATATTCAGAAAACGCTTGAGTAAACGGTTGTCCAAAAGTTCGGTGATCAGGAAGAGTTCGCAAAGGGTGATATAGAGGTCTTTCAGGTCGAAGGTGTAGAATGGTCTGATTGTCAGGTAGTCCAGCGACCCACCCCAGAAGGCATTATCGATCAGGTTGGCTGCAAGTCCCGCCAGGAACAGGTGAATGAAACCGTTGATCCAAAAGCTGTTTCTTTTTCGTTTCACATAAAACCGCCACACTTCGATGAAAACAATTCCGATGATGCTGAACAGAATGATATTCAGCAGGTGGGAACCCTCCTTGAGGCCAAGCAGCACCCATAGGTAAGAACCCAGCGTATTCTGGGTGGGCTGAATATAAAATACCGGAGGGATCAGGGGAATGGACATGGCTTCCCAGTCCAGGGAGAACAGATATGCCTTGATACCCTGATCGATTCCCACTGCCACAACCAGGAAGATCCAGTTGATCCCCTTTTTAACCCGAAACCATTGAGATAAAGCTGTGGCAAGGAGGGCTAATCCGGATAGAAAAAGGCCGGGAAGAAGAAAAAATTTCCAGAGATATTCGAAATCCGTAACTTTCCCGGATATGGAATAGATCACCATGACAATCACCCAGATGGTGAAAAAAAGCAAGACGTTCCTCAGATATTTATTGGCCATTGAGATCGGTTCAAATCCAGTGCTTGAAAGTAATCAAATTTGGAATAATAGAAATCTTTCTTTTAATTTGATCCCGAATAACAATGAACATGAAACAGATTCGCACAAATTGGTGGTGGCATACTTTTTTCCAACAAACCGGAGATTAGGATTTACCTCATTGTGCAATACAATATAAAGGGCTTCCACTTCGGCGGAAGCCTTTTTTTTATATTAAAAACATGGAAATGAAAAAAATACCTGTTAGAATTGAATCCAGGAAAATACTGGCCGACATCATCACTCCGGTAAGCATTTATTTGAAGATGAGAGATATCTATCCGGGTTCGCTGCTTCTTGAAAGTTCTGACTATCACAGCAAGGAGAACTCCTTCTCTTTTATCTGTATGGACCCGCTGGCTGAATTCCAGGTTCATCAGGGGATGGCAACGCTCACTCTTCCCGGAGAGGAAGCACTTTTAACGCCTGTATCGAAAGAGAACACAGCAGTAGATCAGCTGAATGCATTCGTTTCCTCTTTTGAGATCACTACCGGGGATGATGATATGATGGTGGATGGCGTATTTGGGTATTCTACCTATGATGCCGTGCAGTATTTTGAAGATATTAAGTTTACCTCTACAATGCCAGAAAAGGAGGAGATACCGGAACTCAGATACAATTTTTTCCGCTTTGTGCTTGCCATTAACCATCTGAGCAACGAACTGTTGCTATTCGAGAATATCGTGAATGGGGGCGAGAGTGAAATCGACTCGGTGACCTCACTGCTCCATAACCGGAATATCGCTACCTACGGTTTCGGGGTTTCCGGATCTGAATCTTCCAACCTGAGCGATGAGGAGTACCGGCAAATGGTTGTCAAAGGAAAGGAACACTGCTACCGTGGAGATGTGTTTCAGATTGTTCTTTCCCGCCAGTTCTACCAGTCTTTCACCGGCGATGAGTTCAATGTATACAGGGCGCTGCGTTCCATCAATCCCTCTCCTTACCTTTTCTACTTTGATTACGGAAGCTACAAGTTATTCGGTTCATCACCTGAAGCCCAGATCGAGGTCAAAGAGGGAAAGGCGTACATCAATCCCATTGCCGGCACCTTCCGCAGGACTGGAAATGACAGGGAGGATCAGGAACTGGCTAAAAAACTGGCGGCAGATGACAAGGAGAATGCAGAGCATGTGATGCTGGTAGACCTGGCAAGGAATGACCTGAGCCGCACCACCAGCAAAGTGACCGTGGAGTATTACCGCGAAATTCAGTTCTACTCGCATGTGATCCACATGGTTTCAAAGGTTTCAGGAACACTTCCCAAAGAGGCCAATACCATCAGGATCATGGCTGAGTCCTTTCCGGCCGGAACGCTGTCAGGAGCTCCCAAGTATAAGGCCATGGAGCTCATTGACAAGTATGAAGGGAAGCGGAGGGGATACTATGGCGGGACCATCGGTTTTATCCGCTTCAACGGGGATATCAATCATGCCATCATGATCCGGTCATTCCTTTCACGCGATCATGTCCTCTATTACCAGGCCGGTGCCGGCATTGTTTCCGAATCAACCGAAGAAGGCGAACTGCAGGAGGTAAACAATAAACTGGCTGCTTTGAAATCGGCCATTGATGTGGCGAGGAAAATAAACAGTGATAAATAGAAAACAGATGAAGATATTGGTTCTGGATAATTACGATTCATTTACCTATAACCTGGTCCAGTATATCGAACGGGTGCTCAAACATCCGGTGGATGTTTTCAGAAATGATCAGATCTCCATGGAAGAGATCGAAGGCTATGATAAGATACTGATCAGTCCGGGTCCCGGAATTCCACAGGAGGCGGGAATCACCCTGGATCTGATCAGGAGATATGGTCCCACCAAAAGCATTCTAGGGGTTTGTCTCGGACACCAGGCCATAGCAGAAGCCTTTGGCGGGTCCATAAAAAACCTGTCGACCGTCTATCACGGCGTGGTGGGTCAGATGAAGCAGCTTATTCCCGGGGACTATCTCCTGGAGGGTGTCCCGGTGGACTTTGATGCGGGCAGGTATCATTCATGGGTGGTGGAGCCGGAAACCTTACCCGAATCCCTGGAAGTAACCGTTGAGAATGATGAGGGATTTATCATGGCCCTCCGGCATAAGGCGTATGATGTACGAGGTGTTCAGTTTCATCCCGAGTCTGTGTTGACAGAATACGGTGGGAGGATAATACTCAACTGGGTAAATGGTAAATAGATAATGGGTAATAGATAATGGGTAATAGACGTGTGATTTTACTAACCAATATCTACTATCCATTATCGTGAGCGAAGCGAACATACTAACGTTTGCGAAGCAAAATAAACGAACGAAGTGAGTGACATATGAAAGAAACTTTACAATATTTGTTTGATCAGAAGACCCTGGGAAAGGAAGATGCCAAGAAAATTCTCACCAACATGGCTCAGGGCAATTATAATGATGCTGAGATTGCTGCATTCATTTCTGTTTACCTCATGAGGAGTATCACGGTAGAAGAGCTTTCCGGATTCAGGGATGCTTTGCTCGAGCTGTGTACTCCTGTTGACCTGTCGGAATTTAATACCATCGATGTTTGTGGTACCGGCGGGGATGAGAAGAACACTTTTAATATATCAACGCTTACCTCTTTTGTGGTAGCAGGAGCCGGTGAAAAAGTTGCCAAGCATGGGAACTACAGTGTGTCGTCAGCGTGTGGATCCTCCAATGTGCTGGAATATTTCGGGTATACATTTTCAAGTGACAGTGACAGGCTGAAAAAGGAGATGGACCGATACAACATCTGTTTTCTGCATGCCCCCCTGTTTAATCCGGCCATGAAAAATGTAGCACCGGTACGGAGAAGTCTGAGGATCAAAACCTTCTTCAATATGCTTGGCCCCATGGTTAATCCCTCCTTTCCTCAAAACCAGATGGTGGGCGTTTTCAGTCTCGATGTGGCCAGGCTCTATAACTACCTCTACCAGGAGTCAGGTAAAAAGTATTGCATTATTCATTCTCTGGACGGCTATGATGAGATTTCACTTACAGGTCAGTTCAAAAGCTTAACCATGCAGACAGAGAGAACGTTATCACCCTCTGATCTGGGACTGAATAAGGTGAGGCCAGATGAAATTTATGGAGGATCAAGCGTGGAGGAAGCAGCCGGCGTTTTCCTGAAGATACTTGAGGGCAAAGGGAGTACAGCGCAGAATGATGTGGTGATTGCCAACGCAGCATTTGCGCTTTATTGCATGGATGAGAACAAGGGGCTTATGAACGGGATCCACAGGGCGAGACAATCACTTGAGTCGGGTGCTGCCCTGAATGCATTTAAAAACCTGGTGGAGGGCGTGGGATGAATATTCTGGATGCCATCGTGGCACACAAGAGGGTTGAAGTGCTGAAGAGAAAGCAGGAGAAACCTTTGGCTGAACTGGCTGCTTCTCCATTTTACAGAAGGCAGACCCATGCCATAAACCTTTCGGAACCAGGGGCTGGTCCCGGGATTATTGCTGAATTCAAGCGGAAATCTCCTTCAAAAGGTACGATCAACGAGAAAGTCCAGCCCATCGAGGTGGCCAATGGCTACAGTACAGCGGGTGTTGCAGCCATGAGTGTATTGACGGATCACCATTTCTTTGGCGGTTCATTGAATGACCTCCTGGAAGTCAGGACCGCCCAACCCGCTTTGCCCTTGCTCCGAAAAGATTTTATCATTGATTCGTACCAGGTCCATGAGGCAAGTGCCAATGGGGCAGATATTATTCTTCTTATTGCTGCCATCCTGAAGAAACAGGAGGTGGCGGATCTTGCAGGCGAAGCCAGGTCCCTTGGGCTTCACGTGTTGTTTGAAGTGCATAACGAAGAGGAGCTGGAGAAGTATGATCCATCTATCGGGTATGTGGGAGTGAACAACCGTGATCTGAAAACCTTCAAAGTGGATACACAAAGGAGCCTGGAGTTGATAGGGAAGATGCCCCCGGGGTGGTGTCTGTTTCAGAAAGCGGCATCAGCAAAAGGGAAGAAATAGTGAAGTTGTCGGATGCCGGATTCAGACTTTTCCTGTTAGGGGAAACTTTTATGAAAGAAACTGATCCCGGGTTGGCATGCAAGACATTCATTGACAAATTATCTACTTATGGCTGATCGGCTGAAAATAAAGGTCTGTGGTATGTTGAACCCGGCAAACCTGGAAGAAGTTTGCAGCCTGGCCCCCGATTTTATTGGTTATATTTTTTATAGAGCTTCGAAACGGTATGTGGGTGATCAGCCCGATCCGGCTCTGTTCAGCATCCCGGAGAACCGCATGCAGAGGGTTGGGGTTTTTGTGAACGAACCCCTGATGCCGCTCAAGCAAATTGTAGAATCCGGTTGGCTGGATATGGTACAGCTTCATGGCAGCGAAACCCCCGAGTATTGTAAAGCACTTGTCAATGAAGGTGTCCATGTTATCAAAGCACTGGATCCGGATCTCCTGGGAAATCAGGAGGCCCTGAAGGCATATTATGGCGTGGCACACTATCTCCTGTTTGACACACCGGGAGAAGCTTATGGTGGAACAGGCAGGAAATTCAACTGGGACATGCTGGAGGGATATTCCCTTCCGGTTCCTTTCCTGTTGAGCGGAGGTATCGGTCCGGAGGATGGACCAGCGGTCAGAGAACTGGACCAGCTGTGGTTCCATGGTGTGGATGTGAACAGCCGGTTTGAGCTTGAACCCGGGATAAAAAATGTAAAGCAGCTTGAAGGTTTTATCAGAGAAATTAGAAAAGACTGAATGATGAAATATTGTGTGGATCAAAGAGGATATTACGGAGAATTCGGGGGAGCTTATATACCGGAGATGCTCTACCCCAATATCAAAGAATTGGAAGAGAAATATATCTCCATCATCGAATCTGAGCATTTCAGGGAAGAATTCAGCCGCCTGCTAAAGGATTATGCCGGGAGGCCTACCCCTCTTTACCGTGCAGGGCGCTTATCCGACCACTACGGTACCAACATTTACCTGAAGCGAGAGGATTTGAACCATACAGGGGCCCATAAAATAAACAATACCATAGGTCAGATCCTGCTGGCCAGGCATCTTGGAAAAAAAAGGATCATTGCAGAGACAGGTGCGGGTCAGCATGGGGTGGCCACAGCAACCGTATGTGCGCTCTCCGGGCTGCATTGCATTGTGTATATGGGGGCGCTCGATGTAGAGCGCCAGGCACCCAACGTAAAGAAGATGCAGATGCTGGGGGCCGAGGTAATCCCGGTCCACAGTGGCAACAAGACGCTGAAGGATGCAACCAATGAAGCCATCAGGGACTGGATCAACCATCCGGCAGATACCCACTATATTATCGGTTCGGTGGTGGGACCACATCCCTATCCTGATATAGTGACCCGGTTCCAGTCGGTGATTTCAGCAGAGATCCGGACCCAGCTGGCTGAGAAAACGGGAAAAGAAACGCCCGATTGCATCATTGCCTGTGTGGGCGGCGGAAGCAATGCAGCCGGAGCATACTATCATTACCTTGATGATCCACATGTAAGACTTATATCGGTTGAAGCAGCCGGACTGGGAACAGATACCGGCTATACAGCAGCCACATCCCAGTTGGGGCGACCCGGTATTATTCATGGCAGCAAGACACTCCTGATGCAGAATGAGGATGGGCAGATTCAGGAACCCTACTCCATTTCGGCCGGACTTGATTATCCCGGGGTGGGTCCTTTACATTCCTGGCTGGCCAGAACCGGCAGGGCAGAGGTGCTGGCGGCAAGCGATGATGAAGCTTTAAAAGCAGCTTTCTTCTGTACCCGGCAGGAGGGGATCATTCCGGCTCTGGAGTCGGCCCACGCACTGGCAGCCCTTGAAATGCTTAGTTTCACGAAGGATGAAGTGGTTGTGGTGAATCTCTCCGGCAGGGGCGATAAGGACATGGAGACTTATATTGATAAACTTGGTCTATAAACAATCGGGCTATGAACAGAATTGATCGGTTATTTTCCGAAAAGAGCGGGGACATTCTCTCCATATATATGACGGCCGGCTACCCGGAGCTGAATGACACTGTCCGGATACTGAAGGCTCTGGAGAAAGGTGGCGCTGATATGGTTGAGATCGGTATCCCCTTCTCCGATCCTCTTGCCGACGGACCTGTGATTCAGGCGAGCAGTCAGGTTGCTCTTTCAAACGGCATGACACTGAAGTTGCTATTCTCCCAATTGGAAGAGATTCGTCAATCGGTGCAGATCCCGCTGCTTTTGATGGGATATCTGAATCCCATTTTGCAGTTTGGAATCCTGCCATTTCTTGAAAAGTGCAGGGAGACAGGTATCGATGGTGTAATCATACCCGATCTGCCGCCGGATGAGTACGAAGCAGAATACAAAAAGCAGTTTGAAGCGTATGGCGTCCACCATGCCCTGCTGATTACACCTTTTACCTCGGAGGAGCGAATTCGAAGCATTGCCCGTATGTCTGACGGATTCCTCTACCTGGTGGCCGATTCCTCTACAACCGGAGCCCGGTCGTCGGTGAAAAAGCACCAGGTAGAATATTTCGAGCGGATCCAATCCATGAACCTGGGAATCCCTGGCCTTGTGGGATTTGGAATTTCCAGTCACGATACTTTCAAATCGGCCAGCAAGTACGCAAGCGGAGCGATTATTGGGAGCGCATTTATACAGAAGTTATCTGAAGATGGCAGCATTGAAGAGAAAGTCGGAAACTTCCTGGGCGCGATCCGAAACGGGCGGACTTACATTGATTAGAACCAGATCAGGAAAAGGATGTGGGCTTGCCAGCCAGACCAGTCGGAAGTGAGTACCCGATCCCTGTCATAAGGGTCTGTCAGGTTTTCTTCTGTGTCCAGGTCGGTCAGTTTACCCGGACCGTCGATCTGGTAGCCTGCACTCAGTCCCAGGGAAAAATCATTGAGATGAAAGAAAAATTCCAGTCCCACGGTACCACTTGGACTGATTGATTTATACTCGTACATCACACCATCCTGGTAACCCATCACATACATGGTGGTATTGATATCAATCCTGGTAAAATTAACATCCAGCTGACCGTAGGCTGAGAGGTCATACCACTCGCCTCCGAATAGGGTGTAAGCGGCATACCCACCCAGGCGGTGAGAGGAAGCCAGCACATCGGTATTGATATTGCCTGTATAGTCACTGTAATTGGTCCTTCCGCCAGTGGTCGAATAGGAATAGCCGGCGCCGATCCGCACGTCATGATAGAGTTTTTTTACCAAACGTAACGAGCCGGTTGCATATACAGGGAATGAAGAGACAATTTTCCCATCCACAGGGTAGGTTTCCAACATATACTCCTGTACGTATTTCATGTCATCCATTCTGGACGCATGCACCCCGATCCCTGCCTGAAATCCAAAATCCTGTGCCTGGATTCCGGCTAGAGAAGCCATCCCCAATAAAAGGATGCCCGTAATGATCCGGCTCATTGGGTCCCTCCTTCCATGCGAATGCTATATTCAAGGTCAAGGATATCTGCCTCAACGCCAAGGACATCGCCCAGGCTGTTGGTATTGGAGCTATAATAGAACGAAATGATCAGGGTATGTGACCCTGCATCTACCGGCAGGGAGGCCTGCAGCCAGAATGAGTCAACCACGACAAAGGGTTCAGTTAGCGTATCCGGATCATAGTCAGGAGTCAAGTCATACATCCAGTAATTCTCCATTCCGCTTTCCACATAGTAGAGTTCTCCCTGATCAATCTGACACTCGTAAATGACCAGAAGGCTGTCAAAAACCACCGGATCGATGAGGGTATCCAGGTTTGTAGTCACCTGAATAAGGGTCGGCTGGCCCGCCAGAGGTTCCACAAGATATATATCCGATGTTGAATAGCTGCACCCATCCAGCAGAAAGGAGAGGGAAAACAGAAGGGTGCACAGCCGAAGAATCTTCATGGAGCCCAAAAGTAGGAAAAACAGCCGGGAGACCAATAGTATATCGCAAAATACGAGGATTAATGTCTCTTGTATGTTGGGGCGATGGCGTCGTCGATGACCCATTGAAGAACCTCTTCCATTTTCAGTCCTGCACTTTTGACCTGTTTGGGGATAATACTCTCCCTGGACATCCCGGGAATAGAGTTTAATTCAAGGAAATAAACCTGGTTTCCCTTAATAATAAAGTCCACCCTGATCAGCCCGGAAGAGTCGGTCAGATCGTAGATTTGGCTCGAAAGCTCCTGGCATTTGCGGGTGAGGTTCTCATCGATACGCGCAGGGGTAATCTCCTCAGCTTTGCCTTCGGTATATTTTGACTCGTAATCGAAAAATTCGTTTTTCGGAATAATCTCAGTGACGGGAAAGATGGTGAATTTCTCTCCATGCTTAACCAGCCCGCATGTCACTTCCGTACCTTTGATATAGCGTTCAACAATGGCTTCACGATCTTCCATCAAGGCAGTATCAAGAGCGGGTTGTAGCTCCTCAATCTTTCCAACTTTTGCAATGCCAAAACTGGAGCCTCCGCTGTTGGGTTTTACAAAGCAAGGGAATCCCACAATTTCAGCCACATTCTCCAGGTCTGTTTTCATGTGCTTTCGCACCAGACTGGCTTCAGGGGTAAGTACCCGGTGCTGTTTTAAGAAGGTTTTGCAGGCATATTTATTAAAGGTAAGGGCGGCAGAAAGATGGTTAGAGCTGCTGTAGGCAATACCCATGATGTCGAAATATCCCTGCAGTTTACCATCTTCTCCCGGCGTGCCATGGATCATGTTCCAGGCAAAGTCAAAGAGAACCTGTCCATCCTGGTTTTTGAATCCAAAGATGTTTTTATCAAGCGGGTACTCCTGACCCTCATGGATCAAGGTCCAGTCCGGTCCTTTGACCGTTACAGTGAAACAAATATGGCCGGCATTCTCCAACCACCTTTTCACCTCCCCGGCACTTTTAACCGAAATCACCGATTCTGATGAATCTCCTCCTGTGAATATGGCTATGTTCATGGCTTACTTCGGTCTTTAAAGCGTTAACCTAAAGTTAATACCTTTTGTACGATAGTGACAGGGGGATGAAGGGTCTATTTTGACGAATGCACCCATATATCCATGAATCCATCTTGGAATTAGACCATTGACTGATCCGCATTCGTTCTGCCCTGCAGGTAAGTGCGCCACTTTTGAAGCATATTCTGGAAGCCCGAAGGCAGTTCGGCATCAAAAGATACCGCTTCCCCAGTGGAGGGATGAACGAATCCCAGGGTTTTTGCATGCAGCGCCTGACCGGGCAGGAGATCGAAGCAATTGTTTACGAACTGTTTGTACCTGGTAAATGTGGTTCCCCTGAGGATTTTGTCACCCCCGTATTCAGGATCGTTGAAGAGCGGATGGTTTATATATTGGAAATGAACCCTGATCTGGTGGGTTCGTCCAGTCTCCAGCCTGCATTCTACGAGATTCACATACCCCAGGCGCTCCAGTACGCTATAGTGAGTAACAGCCACCTTACCCTGGTCCCCTTCAGGAAAAACGTGCATCTGCTTCCTGTTTTTGGGATTTCGCCCCAGGTTTCCGGTGATGGTTCCATGCTCCTCCTTCATGTCGCCCCAAACCAGCGCGTGGTAGGTACGCGTTGAGGTCTTGTTATAGAACTGACGGGCCAACTTGGCCAGAGCGAGATCATTTTTTGCAACCACCAGCAAACCAGAGGTGTTTTTATCAATCCGGTGCACAAGTCCGGGTCGCTCTTCGCCACTGCTGAAAAGGGGATTGTCCTTCAGGTGAAACATTAAAGCATTTACCATGGTCCCGCTGTAGTTTCCATATCCCGGATGGACCACCATTCCCGCTTCTTTATTTACAACGATTACATCCTCATCCTCGAAGACAATTTCCAGGGGGATCGCTTCGGGGAACAGCTCAATTTTTCTTGGGGGATGTGGCAGTACAATCCGGATGGAATCACCGGGTTTTACCTTGTAATTGGGTTTTACAGGGGATTCATTTACAAGGATGTTGCCGGCTATGGATGCCGCCTGGATTCTGCTCCTGGAGGTGTTTTCGAGTTTGTTGGAAAGGAATTTATCGATTCTGAGCGGGGTTTGCCCGGGATCAGCCAGGAACCGGAAATGCTCAAACAATTCATTGTGATCTGAAAGTTCTTCTGTCATCTTTTACCGATTAATCAGAAGTTTTGAATGATATATAATCCCCGAAGAAGACAATTTCAGGTAGTAAATGCCCGCCGGGAGCCTGTTTACATCCAGCCTGTTGTTGTATATGACACTTTGATCAAGCAAGCGGCCGGATGAGTCATACAGGTCAAGAATGATTTCCTCAGGCTGTTCACTACCCGGAATCCGGATAATTACCTGGTCTGATGCAGGGTTGGGATACACATGCAACGCACGGCTTTGCTTTTTAACTGGCATTGCTCCAGTGGGTTCATCGTAGAGGAAGGGCCGGAAAAGCATTACCCCGGGGGCATTGGATTCTTCCCAGTATCCCTGGTAATTATACCAGATGACATGGGGCGTTGGTCTGTTGTTCAGATCCAGTCCCACATTGAGCATATACTCATTGTATTGCCTCCATCCCACATAAAATGTTTCATAGACCTGCACAGGTTCAGTGAAGTGGAATCTGGTGAATCCGGGAAAATGGGAGGTGTATACGGGTACATGGTCATCACCATCTTCAAAGAGCACCCTTCCGGGTACGCCATCGTTGTCTTCCCAAACAATTAATTTGAAGAAATACTGCAGGTTCACAGAATCAAGCAGTTGGTTGAAACTGATGTCCACTCCTCCAATTTCATCCGCCTCGAAGGCGTAATATTTCATGGCTACACTTCCATTGCGGGTACCCTGGCCTCTTAATCCATATCCTGCTTCAGGGCTGCCGTCATCATAGCTGTAGTAGTCCTTGAACCATTGGTCGTGTATAACTGTATCATTTACTTTGGGGTCAAACTCATCTGTTCGAAGGGAGGCTTTGAACCTGACCAATGCTGAATCCCCCCGGTCAAAATCAAGGGGATAGAAGTACTCAAATTCGACCAGCGTATCTTCCCCGGCTGGCAGATCCTGGGCGGTTGGTAAGTCCGGCTCATAGGACTCATTGTAAAAAGGTTCTTCAATGACCAGCGACCTGGTGATATTTCTCGAAATGGTGTCGTTGTTTTTATATCGTGCAAAAATGGTGCGGTCAAGCACCGTATTGGAAGCCTCCTCGTAGTGTGGCCAGGGTATGGCGGAAAGGTTTATCAATGCCGATTGGATGGGAGTGACAAAGGCAACGTCTCGAAGGACTGTATCTGCTACATTCCTGTTGATATCCAGTTGTATATAATCCAGATGCCAGTGATCCAGATTGGCCCTTTTATCGAGATAGTCGTTATTCCGGGGAAAACTTGCCCTGTTCCTGAACCTGAATCTGAAACCGTCTTGCAGGTACTTTGCCTCCCTGATGGGGATCATCACATGCCGGAAGGGGTGAAGATCGGTTCCCGGTATGCCCCACACATTGAACCACAAACTGTCTGCCGGACTGTACAGGTCCACAAGCAAGGAGTCCTGATTCTCTGGTTTGTCACCCAGTCCGCGTGGCTGGTAAAGAAAACTTAGATAGATACTATCACTGGCCTGGTAGGCAAGCCGGATGGGATGACTGGTCAGGTGATCTGCAACGAAACTTGTAGGATCGATGGTTGCTTCCGGATAGATACTTCCGTCGAAATCCAGGGCATCCAGTGTGGCAACCCCGTTTGACACGGGATCGACGCAATAGTTATTGTTGACAAAAGCACTGGCATCACTCCAGATAGACGGATCGGGTTCAACAAATGAAGATGAGAAATCATCAAAGACTGGCAGATCAAGGGTGTCAGCCAGAGCAGATTTCAGTACCGGTTTCAGCCTGCTGTAGTAAGCTTCAGCCTGTGGATTTCCCTCCAGAGGAGTAAAAACCTCCTGCGCAAACAATCCGGACCCATGGACCAGACAGCATATAAAACCGGAAAAATACTTTGTAATTCTATTCATTCACCAATTCTGTATCCGCTTCATTCAGGAGTGTGTCAGCTGCCGGCAGAAGGGTTGAATCGATGCTGAGCCATATATCCACTTCCATACCTTTGTTGATCCTTTTGAACTCATCAAACTCCGGGTATTGTCTCCATACAAATGTGTTGGCACTATCTTCTTCATTGGCCATTGATTCATCATAGGTGACTGCCCCGATATTGAGGTGGTAATCAGCAATAATATCCCTGCATGCCTCCAGTCCCAACCCGACCAGTTCAGGTATCCTCGTGGTCTCGTTACTCAGTCCCATACCCAGCTCCAGGTCAATCACTTCTCCCTTCCTGATTTCGGTTCCTTCATTAATAACGGAGTCACTATGGAATTGTTGTAGTACGTTGTCAACGGCATAATCCGGTTTATACGAGATGCTCCCCAAAGTCAAACCAGCATTCTGTAAAGCAAGCCTCGCCTGGCGGATGGAGAGCCCCACAAGCCTGGGCATGGTAACCATTTCCGGATTGATGGCATTCATGGTCAGAAAGATTTTCCGGTTCTTTTTCACCCTGGAACTGCCTTTGGGATTCTGTTTGATCACTGTACCCCTGGGCATCTCAGATGAAAAGACTGAATCAACAATTTCGAACCTCAGGTTTCTCGACGAAGTCACATCGCCAACTTCATCCAAAGTGAGACCAGCCAGGTCAGGTACCAGGATGGTTTTACCATGGTGCGTGTAAATTCTGAGCCAGACCAGCACCGCCAGCAAGAGGATGATTGCAATGGCAACAGCCAGACCCAGATGCCGGAAGAATTTTTTGCTGATGAGGAATTTTAAAAAATCCATGGCCAAAGTTTTTTTTTCAAAAGTAAATATTATTCAATGGTTTACGAAGATTGAGTTGTAACAAGTCCGGTTTTCGTGATCACCGAAGATTCCTGGTACACCTCATAATCCGTATTGATGGACCAGAGATCATGTTCCGTTGCATCAATAATATTCTCCGCTGCTCTCATTCCCATCAGAATGCTGTGATCCTGGTTATTGTATTTATAGGCACCATAGCGCCCGATCACATGGAGCCCCTTCAAGCTGGTTAAATACGCTTCAACCGGTTTAAGAATATGATGATAACCCCGGAAATAAACAGGGTAACATCTGGGTAACCTGACCACCTCGCCCTCACTGACCAGGCCTTCGGGGACCAGGCCTGTCCTGACGATCTCCTCCGCTGCCATTTCAACCAGTGTTTCGGATTCCATGTTCCACATTTCATCTTCAAAATAACACCAGTACTCCATGCAAATAATACTTGAATCAGATTCTCCATACAGGGACGGGATCCAGTTTCGGAAGTTGGTAACCCGTCCGAAGAGAACGGAAGAATCATGGATATAGAGCCACTGATCATTAAAAAGGTCTTTCTTTTCCACCTTCAGGTAAACCAGGATGGTGTTCCGAAAGGTCAGTTTCCTGGTATTCTCAAGAATCGCGTCAGGCACTTCAGGGAGTCTTTCCACCAGGTGGGAGATGGGCATGGAAGAAACCACATGGTCATATTCCAGGACCTCCCCGGTTTCAAGCTGTACAGATTGAGTAAAACCATCTTTAGTGATTACTTTTTCAATCCCGGTGTTCAGGAATACTTTTCCGCCATTGGACTCAATGGACGCTTTCATGGACGCATAGACGGCACCTGTTCCTCCAACAGGATAGGCGAACTGGTCAACAAGTGTGGCATGCTTGTTCCCGCTTCCCTGGAAGAGGGCATTCTTGATGGCTTCGAAAAGAGAGAGCTTTTTAATTCGCTGTGCAGCAAAGTCCGAATCCAGGCTGGTGCAGGGTATTCCCCAGAGTTTTTCCGAATAGGTCTTGAAGAAAATGGTATACAATCTTTTCCCGAACCTGCTGGTTACCCATCCTTCGAAGGTGGAGGTATCTTTGGTGGGGGATACCCGTTCCGCCAGGTAACTGAGGACGCAACGAGCCGCTTCAAAAATACCCAGTCCGCGCAGTGCATTGAACGCTTTAATGGGGTAGTCAAAAAACCGTCTTTTATAGTAGATCCGGGTTTGACGGTTCACGATCTCATACTGATCTTTTACAACCTCAAGCCAGAGGGCATTGATCCTGGTGTCGTGACTGAAAAACCTGTGAGGTCCAAGGTCTACCCTCTGGTCCCAAAGCTCGATGGATTTTGAAAGCCCCCCCACATCTGCACTTTTCTCGTACACATCCACTCCTGAGATTTTGCTTCCTATATGTTTTGAGAGCTCATACGCAGCTGTCATTCCTGCTGGTCCCGCACCAATTACTGCTATCTTCATTGTATTCTTTTTAATTGCTCCCTGACCATGTTTGCAGTCTCATAATCACCGGTACTGTCATACAGTTCTGCCAGTTTCACGTATGCTGCAGAAAACCTCGAGTTATAATGTATGGCTTGTCTGAAATAGTATTCAGCATTGGCCCAATCCTGCTTGGCTCCGTAGCACAATCCCAGGTTGTAGTAACCCGAGTAAAACTTGTAGTTGGACCTGATGGCCTGATTGATGATGCTGATGGCCTTATCAAACAGTGCATAGTCCCCGGTATATTCCGCTTCGATCATATAGGAATAACCCTGGAGATTGTAGGCTTTGTCATATTCCGGGTAAATTTTCAGCAGATCATCCATGACAGACCTGGCATCATCGAACCTCAGGAATGCCGAATACACATTCCCCAGGTTCAGTTTGGCCATCTCGTTATTGGGATCATATTCCACTGCGCTTTCCAGGTATAATAAAGCCTGATCCAGTTTTGAACCATCCTCTTCGTTCATGCCTTCACTCAGCAGGACTGATCCCTTGAAGTCATCCTTATTCTTTCTTTCCACAATGGCTGCCACCACCACATCATCAACTTTGATTTCATGGATGGTATTCTTTGGTGGCCATAATCCATGCTTCAGCTGGTAGGGATGAATGTAGTTGCAGTATAGGATGGCATAGTCCCAGTCATGTTTACCCCGGTCGTAATATCTCGAATAAAATGACTGCACCCGGTCCTGATGATTTCTGAAATAGTAGTTCAGGTCAAAGTTACTGGCCACGAGTACGGGTTTCTCCTTACTGGCATTCAACTGGGGAAGTATGGATTCGATAAAATAGTCAGTGGCCGGCCTGAGACTGTTTGAGTAATAATCGGTTTCCAGTTTGCCATAGGTGTTGTTGATACCTCCGGCCCATTCATTGAAATAGATGTAGGTGTTGGGATGGTTCCGGATGATATGTTTGACGGGATGGAATAGTCCGGCCAGAACAAGGACCATGATCAGGTACTTTGCCCATAACCTGCCAGCACTTTTAACCAGGCTGATCATGGCCATGGCAGAGAGGGCAAGCATGGATGGATAGATGAACATCATGTGTCTCCACCCCCCGTAAACATTTGATTCCCTGATGATGATGAAAATCACGGGGAAGAGGATGGTAAACCAGAGCATGAAATACCAGTATCCATTGCCTTCTTTCCTGTCTTTAATCCAGGTGAATATGGAGGCTATCCACCCCAAGAAGGATCAATACCGGTACGGTGAGCATTACATTTTTCGGTATATAGTGCCATGGAAGGCGGTCAGACCATTGCACCAGTCCGTCATACATTACACGTATGGAGACCTGGATGTTGGTCATCATCTTGAAGGCCTGGATGGGGTGGTTGATGATGTCCTGCAGTGCATAGGGCCAGGTGAGTACGCTGAGCAGGTATCCGCCTGCGGATATCAGAACCAGGATTCCCAATCCGCGAAGTGAAAATTTCCACCATCCGGCTGAAAAGAATTTCCATGGCCATTTGTGAATCAACAGATAGAGTCCGGAAAACATAAACAGGTAGGGGATCATCAGCAGTCCGCCAATCCGGATTCCATTGGTCCATCCGATTCCAATGGCAATCCATATGGCCGATTGAATACTGAATCGGGGCAATTTTTTCAGGAAGAGAATGGTATGATAAAGCGTGAATATGTTTCCCAATGCAAAGGGAATATCCATGGGATTATTAAAGGAGTGACCAAGGAAGCGGGGAGACAGGAACATGAGAACCAGTGCCAGTAATCCGCCGGAATATCCTGAAAATAATTTCACAAGCAGCCCGGTACATAAAATGGCAGCTGCCCCGGTAATTGCAACCATGACATGCCGGGCTTCATGTGGAACATCTTCAAGGTTAAACAGCCGGATCAGCAGGTAGGTGAAGAAATCAAATGACTGACCATAAAAATTTAATTTAAAACGCTGGTCATCCAGCGCCGAAGGGTCATCTTCTGCGAAATAGTTGTAGACTTTAATGGCATGATTGTAATGCTTCTCATCGTCCCCCGACAGGCCCGCATCCAAACTCAGGATGGGAATGATCAGAAATATGGCCAGGGCAGTACCAAAAAATGCCAGCCGAAAAAGGGGGTTTTCATGTACGAAAGAGAGGGTTTTGATGAATGGATTCCGGGCCTCCTTTATGGGAATGGTTGTGTTCCATGCCAGGTTTGAGCCTGAGTCTCTCCAGCATCGGATAGCTTGCCTTCGGTTTCGTCCCGGGATCTGCCTCCTGGTGAATGATCATCTCCCGCTCAGCAAAGCCAAGTTTTTTTAGAATCAGGCGGACGAGGGCGGTATGAACAGGCCTGCCCCGATCTTTAATGGCCAGTACATATTTTATCACCTCAGAAGGAAGGATCAAACCACCCCTGGTCACGCCCTTCTTTCCTTTGAACGAAATCTCGTAATATACTTTGCTGTTTGTCGCTTCAGGCAGATCCAGCCGGAAAAATTCATTGGGATTCACCTGTTTCACCAGGTTGTTGTTTTCAAACAGGACCACGTAGCCATCCCTGATGGCGTCTATGGATTCTGTTCCACCGCCAGGGTATTGGATCAATGGGTGTTCTTCCCGGGTTTGAGGATCCGTTTGGCCAATGCAGCATATGTTGGCACGGGACAAATGCTCGTTCCGGATTTTGGTGGCAAATTCCGTAAGATTTCCCGGCTGTACTTGTGAACGCTCAGTTTCCTGAAACAGAAACTGGAGGAAGTAATTTTGATTTTTCTGGGGAACACTTTTTGCCATTGGGAATGAAAATAGATGCCAAATTACAAATTCTCCACAAAAGTCGGGGCAAAAAAATAACCAACCGGGGACCGGTTAGTTATTCAAAGTATCCTTTTTGAAGAACAATTATACTTTGTGCCTGGGTTCGTCAGAAACTGAAAGTTTCTTACGACCTTTCCTTCTCCTACCGGAAATAATGCTGCGGCCACTGGCCGTTGACATCCGCTCCCTGAACCCGTGCTTGTTCTTCCTTTTCCTGTTGGATGGCTGAAATGTTCTCTTCATGACAATCTGTTTTGAGGGTGCAAAAGTAGCTATTTTTTTAGAAAAACAATCATTTTCGTTGAAAAAAATGACTCTTCAAACCACCTTGAAATGGGATACAGGGCAACCCTGCCCTTGAAGGTTGCCAGTTCCGGCTCCAGATCCCCTCCTTTCAGCGCGATCAGCCCATTTTTACTCCCGGGAGAGCCAGGAATGATCAGTTGCCGGGTCCACTGCCAGAGTTTCGGAAATGCAGTTACTGCCCTGGAAACTACATAATCAGCCTGCACATCCAGGTTCTCCACCCTTGCATATACGGGGGTCACATTTTTTAACTCAAGTACTTCACAAAGTTCTCTGACCAGGTTGATCTTTTTTCCGATGGAGTCCACCAGAGGAAAGCGGGTTTCAGGGAAAAGAATTGCCAGTGGAATACCTGGGAATCCGCCGCCCGTACCGGCATCAATAACCGATCGATTGGGTTCAAATGGAAATTGCAGTGCAATGGATAGTGAATGCAAAACATGCCTCTCCTCAAGCGAATCCACATCTTTCCGAGAGATCACATTTACTTTTTGATTTAGATTTGGGAGTACGTCCAGGAGTTTCTCAAATTGCCCGGACTGATACGAATCAATCTCCGGAAAGTATTTTCGGATCAGGTCCATGGATCAGGGTTTCTCCTTGGACCGGCTGAGGATATTCAGAAGAAGTTCCCTTGCCCTGAATAACTGGGCTTTAACCGTACCGATGGGAATATCCAGTTCTTCAGCAATTTCATCGTAGGAATACTCTTTGAAATAACGCAATTCGACCAGTGTCCTGTATCGTGGTTTGAGTTTGGAGACAACATTCCGCATGTGTTTGATCTTCTGCTTGTTGATCATGTATGATTCGGGATCCAGTACATCGGACTGAATCATGGATGAGGGTGCCAGGGAGTCTTCACCGTCAACAGTCTGGTCGAGTGAGACATGACTTGCCCGCTTTTTTCGGATAAAATCGATACAGTTGTTGGTGGCAATTTTAAAAAGCCAAGTGGAGAATGCGAAATTCGGTGTATACTGGTCAATGTTTTTAAATGCTTTTCCAAAGGCCTCGATGGTGAGATCTTCTGCATCAACCGGACTGTTTACCATCTTCAAGCAGCATAAAATAGATGGCATCCCGGTATCGACCAAGAAGTTCTCCGTAGGCAAGCTGATCACCTTTCTTGGCTTTTTCCACCAATTCCATATCCTGCTGTGCTTTCAGGGAAAGATTGGAATTTAACTCCATGGTTGATACTTCGTTACAAAAATATTTCTGAACCAGATAAGACCCAGAATCAGAGGGAGAACCGGATCAAACAGGAACGAAGGTAGCAATAAATATTTTTCATTCAAACGTACCATTCCCAATTTGAATATGGTCACCCGTGATGACCTGGAACATTCCAAAAAGGATAAGTGCCGGCCATAGCCATGCTGACATGGAACAAAGGAGTACAAACGTCGTATAAAATACCAGGCGGCTGATCATTTCAGTTCCCAGCCTGAACCGGGATCCCCTGTCGTATAGATTCCCTGCGGTGAGGTGTCTCTGTTTCTGCCTGATCCAACTCCCTGCTGTGGTTTTTGGAATGGATACTGTGTGGCTTTCCGGATCAATCTCAATGGCAGTGTTGTTCCTTCCGGCATGTTCATTCACAAAAAGGTCATCATCCCCGGACGCAATGTGGTAGTGATTTGAAAATCCCCTGCTGTTAAAAAAGAGGGATTTACTGTAGCCCAGGTTTCTGCCCACTCCCATATAGGGCTTACCCTTCAGGGCAAACGAGAAGTACTGAATGGCTGTAAACACGGTCTCATACCTGATCAATGCATTCAGGAATCCTTTTCGTTTTTCATATCTGCCATACCCGAGCACAATTTCCATCTCCCTGCTCAGCCGGGAGGTCATTTTTCGGATCCATTGATCTCCGGTAGGATAACAATCGGCATCTGTAAGCAGGACATGATCAAAAGTTGCCGATTTCAGCCCCACGGTAAGCGCCAGCTTTTTCCCGTGACTGAATTTTTCATTGGCCGGAATGGTGGTAAATCTCAAGTGCTTATATTGAAGCGAAATTGCTGAGAGTACATCCTCGGAATGATCTGTGGAACTATCGTTCACCACAATCACTTCGTACTTCGGGATAATCCTGGGTGAGCACCAGGGGGAGGAAGTTCTCCAGGTTGTGTGCTTCATTCCTTGCGCAGATCACTACAGAGATTCCCCTGCTTTTTTTCGGTTTCTTAGAAGGTTTATACAGGGGTAAGAGAATATAAATCCCCAGGTAATAGATACCCTGTACCAGAAAGGTGGTAAAAAAGAGTCCCAGCAGGATCCATTCAGGTACCCCGGTGCTTCCAATCATTGTCTCCAGATCCATGCACTGCAAATGTAATGGCCCGGTTTGGAAAAGAAAAAGTAGATTTTCAACAATTGCTTATCTTTGGCAGGTTGAATTTCCTATGAAATTTGAGATTATACACACAGACCCGGGCAGCCAGGCACGGGCAGGGATCATCAGGACTGATCACTCTGAGATCAGAACACCTGTTTTTATGCCGGTTGGGACAGCCGGGAGCGTGAAAGGTATCCATCAGAGGGACTTGTCGGATGATATCGATGCCCCGATTATTCTGGGGAATACGTACCACCTGTACCTGAGGCCCGGACTTGAGATCATGAAGCAGGCAGGTGGCCTGCATAAGTTTATGAACTGGGACCGGTCGATCCTTACCGACAGTGGCGGTTACCAGGTTTTTTCACTGGCAGCCAACCGGAAGCTAAAACCTGAGGGAGCGTGGTTCTCTTCGCATATCGATGGGTCGAAGCACCTTTTCACCCCCGAGTCTGTCGTGGATATCCAGCGGATTATCGGGGCAGATATCATGATGGCTTTTGATGAGTGTACTCCCTGGCCCTGTGACCTGGATTATGCCAGGAAATCCCTGGACCTGACCCACAAATGGTTGGAGCGCGGGTTGAAACAGTTTCGTGAGACGGAGCCTCATTACGGTCATGGGCAGGCCTTCTTTCCTATTGTTCAGGGAAGTGTATTCCCCGAACTGAGAAAAGAATCAGCGCACTTTGTAGCCGGACAGGGGGCGGTGGGAAATGCGATCGGGGGACTTTCCGTGGGAGAACCTGCGGAAGAGATGTATGCCATGGTGGAGGTGGTCAACGAAATTTTGCCCGCGGACAGGCCACGATACCTGATGGGCGTGGGAACTCCGGTGAATATTCTGGAAGCCATCGCTCTGGGGGTGGATATGTTTGATTGTGTGATGCCCACACGCAATGGAAGGAACGGAATGCTTTTCACAGCGAAAGGGATCATCAATATCAGGAACAGGAAGTGGATGGATGACTTTTCCCCGGTCGATCCTGACGGACACAGTTTCGTGGATACGCAATATTCCAGGGCATATCTGCGTCATTTAATCATAGCCGGTGAAATGTTGGGCGCCCAGATTGCCAGCCTGCACAACCTGGCATTTTATCTCTGGCTGGTGAGGCAGGCATTTGAAGAGATCAAAAAAGGAACGTTTTCCACATGGAAATCAAAGATGATACCCCTATTAAGTACAAGATTATAAGGTTTTTGGGCCTTAAAATCCTTGATCTGTATGTGATCCGGAAATTTCTGGGTTCGTTTTTCCTTTCCATCGCCCTGATCCTTTCCATTGTGGTGATCTTTGACCTTTCGGAGAAGATCGATGATTTCATTGAAAGCGGCGCACAATTGAATGAGATACTTTTTGATTACTACCTGAACTTTATCCCCTATTTTGCAGTACTGTTCAGTTCCCTGTTTGCTTTCATTGCCGTGATATATTTCACTTCGCGGATGGCCTACAATACAGAAATCATTGCCATCCTGGGCAGTGGAATGAGTTTTCGGAGGCTGCTGGTACCCTATATGATATCTGCCACCCTTATTGCCGGGCTTTCCTTTTACCTGAGCGACCGGGTGATCCCCAATGCCAATAAGGTAAAGCTGGATTTCGAGGAGACATTTGTAAGGAAAAGGCCTATCAGGTTTAAAACCAAAGATTTTCACAGGCAAATTGAACCCGGGATTTACGTTTACCTTCAGAATTACAGCAATGTGTCAAAAGTGGGATATAATTTCACCATTGAGAAATTTGAAGATGGTGAACTGGTTTCAAAAATGTTTGCGGACCAGATCAGATGGGATACAGCTGTGAATAAATGGCAGGCCAGGCGGTATTACATCAGGACCATTGACGGTCTTACCGAAACCCTGGAGGAGGGGAAGATGATTGATACCACCCTGGCCATTCATCCGGATGATTTTAAAATGCGATTGAGTATTGTGGAAACCATGAGCCTGAAAGAACTGGATGATTTCATCAAGAAACAGCTCATGCAGGGCGAGACCAATGTGACTGCGTACCAGATGGAACGGCACAACCGGATCTCCTTTCCTTTTTCGACTTTCATTCTGACCCTCATCGGGGTGGCCGTATCTTCCAGGAAAATGAGGGGAGGGATCGGGATGCAGATTGCCATAGGTGTGGTCATCTCTTTCTCCTATATCCTTTTTCAGCAGTTCTCTAAACAGTTTGCCATCGGAGGGCTACTGCCGGTGATGGTGGCAGTCTGGCTCCCCAATGTAGTATTCTTTGTGATTTCCCTTTTTCTTTTCCGGCTGGCGCCTAAATAGCATCATATTCTTAAACAGCTTTTCATTGCGTTCAGTTTTTCGTAAGATTGTACCCGCTAATCAATACCATATACAATGGCCTCTACAAAAAAGGTTCAGGAACTCATTAAACGCAGGGAGGAAGTTCTCCAGGGAGGTGGCGAAAAAGCCATTCAGAAGCAGGTTGCCATGGGGAAAATGACAGCCCGGGAACGGATTGTGAAATTATTGGATGAAGGCTCATTCAATGAGTATGATCTTTTCGTTGAGCATGAAGCGCGTGACTTTGGCATGGACCAGAAGACATTGCACGGCGACGGGGTGATCACCGGTTCAGGTACAATCGGCGGGCGTCCTGTTTGTATTTTTGCCCAGGATTTTACGGTGGCAGGGGGTTCCCTGGGGAATATGCATGCCAGGAAAATCACTAAGATCATGGACCATTCGCTGAAAATGCGAATGCCTTTGATCGGGATCAATGATTCGGGTGGAGCCAGGATCCAGGAAGGGGTGAATTCCCTGGCAGGATATGGAGAGATATTTTTCCGAAATACCCTGGCATCCGGGGTAATTCCGCAGATATCTGTTATTCTGGGGCCCTGTGCCGGGGGGGCTGTTTACTCGCCCGCACTTACCGATTTTGTATTTGTGGTGGACAAGATTTCAAAGATGTTTATCACCGGGCCGGAGGTGATCAAGACCGTGCTGGGTGAGGACATCACCATGGAGGAACTGGGTGGTGCCAAGGTTCATGCTGAGATCACCGGGAATGCACACTTCTTCGCAGAGACGGAGGATGAGTGTTTTGAACAGATCAAAGCTCTTTTCTCCTACCTTCCCTGGTCCAATACGGACGTGCCCAAGCAGAAAGAACTCAAGGAGCCATTGAAGAAGTACAATATCTCCAATATTGTGCCAGCTGAAAAGAGACAGCCCTATGATGTCACGGAATGTGATCAGGGCTGTAACAGACGGGATCCGATTTTATTGAAGTCCAGGAGAGCTGGGCTGCCAACATTGTTATCGGGTTCGGAACCATGAATGGCCGGACTGTTGGATTTGTGGCCAACCAACCCCTGGTTCTGGCCGGGGTACTGGATGTGGACTCTTCCGATAAATCTGCCAGGTTCATTCGCTACTGTGATGCTTTTAATATCCCCATTGTCACATTTGTAGACCTGCCGGGATATCTTCCAGGTGTGGACCAGGAGCATGCAGGTGTGATCAGGCATGGAGCCAAGGTACTGTATGCCTACTCGGAAGCTACGGTCCCTAAAATAAGTGTGATTCTGAGGAAGGCGTACGGAGGTGGCTATATCGCCATGAATTCAAGACACCTGCGGGCAGATTTCGTTTTTGCCTGGCCGGATGCTGAAGTGGCCGTTATGGGTCCGGAGGGAGCAGCCAATATTATATTCAGGAAAGAGATTACAACAGCCGAAGATCCTGATAAAGTCAGAGCCCAGAAGGTACAGGAATACAAAGATAAGTTTGCCAATCCTTATGTGGCAGCAGCCAAGGGTTATATTGATTCTGTTATTGAGCCGGCCGAAACCAGGAAGTCTTTGCTTCATGCCCTGGAAGTATCCGGAGAAAAGAGTGTAGGCATGCCGGCAAAAAAGCACGGAATTCCACCATTTTAGTCACAATTATGAGCCATCCAGATAAACCCGGAAAATCCAAATCCAATCCGGAACCTCCCCTCGAGGAGTTGGAGATTGGAGCTGTCAAATATAAAACCCGGATTACTTCCAAGTTCAGGAACCGGAAAGTATGGAATCGTCCCGACGAAAGAATGATCCTTGCAGTCATCCCAGGTACCATTCAGCGAATTATGGTGAAAGACGGGGATGAAGTGGAGGCGGGAGCGCCCATGCTGATCCTTGAAGCCATGAAAATGCGCAATGAGATCAGGGCTTCCAGCCAGGGGGTGATCCATAAGGTCCATGTGAAGGAAGGTGAGCAGGTCTCAAAAGCACATCTGCTTCTGGAATTCAAATAGCTGCTGCCTGGCCCGCTTCGCCTTGCCATACCAGATATCGGGTGAGATGCTCAGGCAGTTCCGGTACTTCCCGGAAAATCCCATAGAGCGAGGAACCGCTTCCGCTCAGTGAGGCGTAGATTGCCCCCAAATTGTAGAGCTCCTGTTTGATCTGGCCCAGTTCAGGATATGTTCGAAATATCCCCGGCTCAAAGTCGTTGACAATCCATTTTTTCCAATGCTCAATGGGGGATGAGATCAGATCACGAAGGTGTTCATTGGGAATGGCCGGTTCAACTTCGGCATACGCCACGGCTGTGGAAATATGGATATCAGGGTACAGGACCACCATCGTCAATCCCTCAAGACTGACAGCAACCGGGCTAAGGATCTCTCCGCGGCCTTCCATCATCATGGGTACACGATGAAGGAAAAAAGGGCAGTCGCTACCCAGTGTCGGCAGCCATTTCATGCAGTTGTTCACGAGGAAGAGCCTGGGAAGTAAGCTGGTTCAGGCCTTCCAGGGTGATGCTTGCATTGGAGGACCCTCCGCCCAGCCCGGCGCCCACGGGAATTTGCTTATGCAGGTGTATTTCCAGCGGCGGGAGAACAGAAACCCTGTTCATCATTTCGTAGGCCTTCTCACAAAGGTTTTTCCCCGGGTCTCCGTCCACAGGTATGCCCGACTGACTGAATTTTATGCCTTCATTCCCGGATTCTCCCTGCCTTATTTCCACAATATCACAAAGACCGATGGGAAGCATTACCGACTGCAGGTTGTGAAATCCGTCGGGCCGGCGTTCAGTGATATGCAGGCCAATGTTGACCTTGGCCGGGGAGAATAGTATCATGGGAGATAAAGATATTTGTTTTTTCAACATTTGTTAATTAAAACTTATGGAAGGGTGTTTAAAAAAGCGGCCTGCATGTAAGCCTCCGGGGAGGGTGGTTTCTTACCTTTAGGGCCCAAATAAATTTATACATGGCGAAGCAGCAGGCAACCACTACAAAAAAGAACCAGGCCATTGCCCTGGATTATGGCAAGATCCCGCCACAGGCACTTGACCTGGAAGAAGCAGTGTTGGGAGCCATCATGCTCGAAAAAGATGCCATCCTGTCTGTACTTGACATCCTGGAGCCGGGTAGCTTCTATAAAGAAGCGCACCAGCTGATTTATGATGTGGCACAGACCCTCTCCCAGCAGGAGAAACCCATTGACTTGCTGACAGTCACAGAGGAACTTCGAAAGCAGGAAAAACTGGAGGCAATAGGAGGGGCGGTTTATATTGCCCAGCTCACTTCCAGGGTTGGCTCGGCTGCTCACCTGGAGTATCATGCCCGTATTGTAGCCCAGAAGTATATCCAGAGAGAATTGATAAGGGTCTCATCTGACATCCAGGAAAGGGCCTTCGATGAGGGGACTGATGTGGATGATTTGCTGGACTATTCAGAAAGGGAATTGCTGAACATCGCTGAGGGCCATATTAAGAAGGAGACCGTAAAGCTCAATAACCTGCTCAAGACAGCCCTTGAGCAAATTGAAGAGGCAGGGAAGCGTGAAGATAGTTTGAGCGGAGTTCCCTCTGGCTTTACAAGGCTGGACAGGCTTACTTCGGGATGGCAAAAGTCAGACCTGATTATAGTGGCTGCCAGACCATCCATGGGAAAAACCGCCTTTGTTCTCTCCATGGCCAGGAACATGGCAGTGGATCACAGTCGCCCGGTGGCTTTTTTCTCGCTGGAGATGTCTTCTATTCAGCTCGTTAACAGGCTTATTATCGGGGAAACCCAGCTGGCATCAGATAAAATCCGAACCGGCAGACTTGAAAATTACGAGTGGGAGCAGTTGGAGTATAAAATAAAGGATCTGGAAAAAGCACCCATTTATGTGGATGATACACCTGCCCTTTCAATTTTTGAATTCAGGGCAAAGTGCAGGCGGCTGAAGCAAAAATATGATATACAGACGGTGGTCATCGATTATCTGCAGCTGATGACAGGGTCGAAGGATTCGGGAAGCAGGGAGCAGGAGGTTAGTAATATTTCCAGGTCATTAAAAAGTGTAGCAAAGGAGCTGGATATACCAATCATCGCACTTTCACAGCTGAACCGGAGCGTTGAGATGCGGTCTGGCAACAAAAGGCCTCAGCTTTCCGACCTGCGTGAATCGGGAGCCATTGAGCAGGATGCTGACCTGGTGCTTTTCATACACAGGCCTGAATATTATGGCATTGATGTTGACGAGGATGGAAACTCACTGAAAGGAATCGCAGAAATCATTTGCGCCAAACACAGGAATGGTCCGACGGGGGATGTTCACCTGAAGTTTGTAAGGGAGTTTGCGAAGTTTGTGGATCTGGATGATCACCTGGCCTTTGTTGAGGATGACGAGAACGGGAATTCAAAAGCCACGTATCAGTCGAAGATGAATAAAGAGGGGGGAGAGGACAGCGTCATGAATAGCGATATTGGAATGAACAACGGGTTCGATGAACCGGCCCCCTTTTAAGTGCCTAGTGCCTCAGTGCCTAGTGCCCAGTGCCCAGTGCCCAGTGCCCAGTGCCCAGTGCCTAGTGCCCAGTACTTAGTGCCCAGTGCCTAGTGCCCAGTGCCCAGTGCCCGTAGTGCCCAGTGCCCAGTGCCCAGTGCCCAGTGCCCAGTGCCCAGTGCCCAGTGCCCAGTGCCCAGTGCCTAGTACTTAGTACTGCAGTACTTAGTACTCAGTACTCAGTGCCCAGTACTTAGTGCCCAGAAGGTGAAAGGTGATAGGTGAAAGGGAAACCGCACCAAAGGATCTGAAGCGAAGCTGAAGAACGAACTGGGGCGTAAGCCGAAGAAAAGGTGAAAAAAATAGAAGGGCAGCCGGAAATAGGCTGCCCTTGAGATATGTGGATGGTTATAGCGCAAGATTTGTATGCAAGCTATTCACGGTTTTCTGCAACGACCCATCCTTCTGTATCAGCAGAATTTATAAATGGTTTGCCCATCCAGGATTCAAGACTCAGAACCTCATTTTCCATATCTGAAGCAAACGGTACGGTCATCCATGACTCTATGGAAAGTTCCTGCTCAGCCGTTTCAATTGGGAATGGTTCAGACATCCAGCTTTCAAGTCCGGATTCACTTTCATAGATCACCTCTACATGGCTGACAAAATAGGTTTTGCTGACTGCAGGTGATTCGGTCACCCTTAAGTACCCCTGGCTCAACCTTCCCTGCAGGTCGGCTGTCCAGTTTTTAAAACTGGCAGTTTCTGAAGTGTATACTACTGAATGGACATTTGATTTGCCGTGGAACAGTCTATCCTTCAGTTTGTTCATGTTGAGCGAAGGAGGTGGTTGCCAGGGCAAACAGTGTGATGCTGATTAAAATTCTTATTGTTTTCATGACTCTTGCGTTTTGACTTATTCACTTCACCTTTCCCACATTGCGTGCCAAACACTGTAACTGTCAGAAAATAAGGATTATAAGGCGAGGGTAAGCAATTGTATTTATTTGTTAATTCTGATCGAAAGCGAAACAGGGGTGTACGAAAACGAACAACGGAGTGATGTCATACTACTTTTCTCCTTCGCTGAGGATTAAAATTCTTTTGTTTCATATGCATCTTTTTGAATGGAGCTTTGTCTTTTAGATAGATAAATTACATGATCGTTTAATCTTAACTGAAGAAGTGATGAAAAATATATGGGTGGTTGTGACCTTTCTTTTGGTAGCAGTATTAACAGGTTGTTCTTATGGAGGGCCTTGTATCCAGGGGTACGGACCGGTACAGAATGAGATACGGGACCTGGATGGATTTACTGCTGTGAGCAACACGGGTTCTTTTGAAGTCAGGGTGATACAAGCCGATACTTTTGGTGTGGAAGTTGAAGCACAGGAGAACTTACTGCAAATTATAGAAACCTATGTTTCAGGAGGTACACTGATTGTGAAAACCAGGAACGATGAGTGTATTAATTCCATTGCCCCTGTGATTGTATTTGTATCCCTGCCCGAGCTGGAAGAGATCAGGAATACCGGATCGGGGAGACTTTCTGCCGACAGGGCAGAAACCAATGATTTTGAAATTGCCAATACCGGCTCGGGTGACATCGGCATTGATTCCGTATTTGCTTTGACAGCCACCCTGAAGAATTCGGGCTCAGGAGATCTTTATATGCATGCAGCTTATGTAGATGAATTGTATATGATTCAGTCGGGTTCCGGTGAAATTGATGGGGGAATCGTTTATGATGCAGCGCTTTATAGTGTTAATCATTCCAGTTCCGGAGAGATTTATGGCATGTTGATCGATGGAATGGAAGTGGATGCAAGGCTTACCGGGTCAGGGAAAATTGGTCTCCGGGGAAATGCGGAGACGGCTAATTATTATCTGAGTGCTTCCGGGAAGATCGACGGTCTTGAACTCATGGTCTCAGAAGCAATAGCATCAGTAAGTGGTTCAGGAAAGATTTTGGTATTTGCAACAGACTTTCTGGATGTAACAATAACTGCTTCCGGAGATGTGATTTACAGGGGAGATCCGCAGATTTCATACAAAATCACCGGCTCGGGAGATGTAAAACCCTATTAACTGCTGGCTCAGTTGCCTGAACCGGCACACCACAATGACAATTTCGCCTTTGACCTGCTTGTTGCTGAAATGATTGGCGACTTCAATGAGCGTACCCCTGACGGTTTCCTCGTGAATTTTTGAGATCTCCCTGGAGACCGAGGCTTTTCTCTCTGCCCCGAAATATTCTGCCAGCTGACGTAAAGTTTTCTCCACCCTGAAGGGAGACTCATACAGGACAATGGTGCGTTTCTCTTCGGCCAATTCTGTGAGCCGCTTGTTCCTCCCTTTTTTTGGAGGCAGGAATCCTTCAAAGACAAACCTGTCGCATGGCAGTCCCGAGTTCACCAGGGCCGGTACAAACGCAGTGGGACCAGGCAGCGTTTCTACCTGAACACCGTGCTCAATACATGCGCGGACGAGCAGAAATCCCGGATCAGAGATTCCAGGTGTGCCGGCATCTGTGACAAGTGCCATGGAGGTTCCGGCCTGAAGTTGGGAAACAAGCGATTCAAGGGTGCCATGTTCATTGAATTTGTGGTGGGACCGAACTGGCTTTGAGATTTGAAAGTGCCGTAACAGATTACCGGTTTTCCTGGTGTCTTCAGCCAGGACAAGATCTGTTTCTTTCAACACTTCCAGGGCCCTGAAAGTAATATCTCCAAGGTTTCCAATGGGTGTAGGTACAAGGGTAAGTTTGGACATATCAGTTCCTGTTGTACCTCCTTCTTACGAGCTTGGAGAGGAGGGAAACTCCTTCATGGTCGGGAGTGTGTTCAAATTGAGCTTGGAGAATCTGACTGGCTGCCTGAAGGTCGCCCGCACTGTCAAGCTGCTCGATAAGTTTGCTAAAACCATCAGAATCACCGTCAAACAACTCCCGGATGATGAGAAACCGGTCGTTGATCCCGATGTTTCTGCTGATCTTGTCGATGGGCTCCCCCATCAGTGCAGCGTCCATGTCCGGCTCGCGGCTCCCGGCAAGGTTTTCATTGATGCTGGATTCGGTAGAGAATTTTTCTGCTACAGTTCTTTTGAATTCAGTGGGGCTCTTTGTTTCTTCCTCTGCCACCGGGCCGGGTTCTTCAATGACGGGTGGTTTTTCCTTTGCCACCGGGGGCTGCTCTTCAATTTCAGAAGGCTCCTCTTTCGCTATAATTGGATCGCTTGTTAACTGCTGGATTTTGTTTGATTGCAACATGTCAGCTCTGATTACGGTGAGCATGTCATAGACATTCCTGAGTTTGGATAGGGCAAGGTCCAGTTCAAGCGTAGATCCATTGGGAGAATTTTGAAGGTTCACCACCAATTTTTCTATATCTTGTATATCTTTGGTCAGTATTTCTAAGGTGTACTTTATTTCCATGATTGATAATCATTTTAGGTCTGGAGATTCATACAAAATTAAGGATATTCTTCATATAACCGCACATCATGTTTCTTGAGAACACGGTAGATAAATCCCGTGGCCAGGGATGGATTGAGGTCATTACCGGATCCATGTTTTCAGGAAAAACTGAAGAACTGATCCGGAGGCTGAAACGAGCGAAGATTGCAAAACAGAAGGTGGAGATCTTTAAACCCCGCATTGAGGTTCGGTATTCGGAAGAGGAGGTAGTTTCGCATGATGACAATGCCATTCACAGTACCCCGGTTGATTCGGCATCGCAATATTTTACTTCTGGCCAATGAAGTGGAGGTGGTGGGGATTGATGAAGCCCAGTTTTTTGATGATGGCCTGGTTGGTGTTTGTAACCAACTGGCCAATGCCGGTATCAGGGTTATTGTGGCTGGTCTGGATATGGATTATCGGGGAGTACCTTTTGGACCCATGCCCAAACTTCTTTCCATTGCAGAATATGTGACCAAGGTTCATGCCATCTGCGTCAGGTGCGGAACCCTGGCCAACCATACCCACCGCTTGTCTGAAGATGACAAACTGATTGTCCTGGGTGAAACAGACATATATGAGCCTCTTTGCAGGGCCTGCTATTTTAAAGCCAATCCAGGAAGATAAAGCGTATGGAAACTGGATGGATATTGAAGGAGATTGGCCTCAGCGCAGGCGGTAAGATTTACGGTGAGAGCCAGATAAGCATTACCATACTAGCGTTTGATAGCAGGACGGTCATTCCGGGTGGTTCAACCCTCTTCATTGCCCTGAGTGGAAAACACCATGATGGGCACCAGTTTATACAGGACTTATATAACCAGGGTGTCAGAGCATTCATGGTTTCTCGCCTGCCCGATCTTTCATCCTACCCGGAAGCAGGTTTCTGCCTGGTGGAAAACACCCTTACAGGTCTACAGAAGCTCGCCACAGCGCGAAGGAGGGCCTTCAGGGGAGAAGTGGCAGCTGTAACCGGTAGCAATGGAAAAACCATAGTAAAAGAGTGGATCTACCAGATCATGAATGGTACTTTTCAGATCCACCGAAGTCCCAAAAGTTATAACAGCCAGCTGGGAGTTCCGCTCTCCATATGGATGATACAGGAGCATCACGAACTGGCTGTAATTGAGGCAGGGATCTCCCTTCCCGGTGAAATGGAGATCTTGCATAACATCATTTCTCCTGATATTGGTTTGTTTACCCACCTGGGTACGGCGCACCAGGAGAATTTCCAAAGCATGGAGCAGAAACTGGCGGAAAAATTGAAACTCTTCAATGGCTGCAGGAGAATTGTATACAGGTCGGATGCTGGGAATCCTATGGGAGAACTCCTTCTGAAGGGATTGGAGGAGACCGGCGCGGAACTGGTTGACTGGAGTACGGAAGGGGAAGCCACCTATCTTTATGTTCCACATGAGAAAGATTCCCAGGGTATGATTATCGCAGCGAAAACTCCTTCAGGAGATGTGAGTTTCAGACTGCCATTCAATGACAATGCTTCCCTGGAGAATGCATTAAATGCACTGACCTTCTCCCTGGAAATGGGGCTTCCCCTTGAAGAAGCGGTCGTCCGGGTGGAGAGCCTGGAGCCCGTATCCATGCGAATGGAGATCCTTCAGGGAATCAATGGGAGTACACTGATCAATGATACTTACAACTCTGATATCGGCGGATTGGCTGCTTCACTGGACATGCTCAATCAACAGGAGCAACACCTGGAAAAGATACTCATCCTTTCTGACCTTCTGCAGAGCGGCCTGGAGGACCATCAGTTATACAGGGAGATATCCGGCCTGATCAATCAAAAAGGCGTTACCCGGTTTATCGGGATCGGACCGGCCTTGATGACCCACAGGAATCTGTTTCCTCCCAACAGCACATTTTACCACGATACAGAAGCGTTCCTGAAAAGGTGTGACAGGACGCTGTTTCGGGACGCTTCAGTCTTGATCAAAGGATCGAGGAGATTTGGATTTGAGAGGATCAGCAGCGACCTGCAACTGAAATCCCACCAGACCATGCTGGAAATCGACCTGAATGCCATGGTATCGAACCTGGCTTACTACCGGTCTTTGTTGCATGACGGGGTGAAGATCATGGTCATGGTGAAAGCCCTCTCCTATGGAAGCGGGAGTGTGGAAATTGCCAATCTTCTACAGTATCACAAGGTTGATTATCTGGCAGTTGCTTTTATTGACGAGGGGGTCGAATTAAGGAAGGCAGGTATTCACCTTCCCATCATGGTGCTGAATCCGGACCAGTCAGGATACCCGCAGATGATCGATTTCAACCTTGAACCGGAGGTGTACAATCTAAAAGGACTTGAGGGGCTTCACCAGATCCTGCATTACCGTGAGATCAGCCAATATCCGATCCATATCAAGCTGGATTCGGGCATGCACCGGCTGGGTTTCCCGGAAGATGAACTGGATGACGTTTTACCACTTATAAAGCGTAAAGAATTCAGGGTCGCATCTGTTTTTACACATCTGGCAGCAAGCAATGAGCCGGAGCATGATTCTTTCAGTCAGAAGCAGAAAGAGGTCTTTAACCGGGCATCGGCCAGGCTGTCCGATGCGGTTGCATATCCTGTCTGCAGGCATATGTTGAATTCGGCTGGCATTGAAAGGTTCCCGGATGCTCAGTACCAGATGGTCCGGCTGGGGATCGGATTGCATGGGATAGGGCATGGAAAACAGCTCACTCCTTCCAGTTCATATGTAAGCACCATTTCACAGGTCAGGCTAGTGAAGAAAGGAGAAACCATTGGATATTCACGCAGGGGCAAGGCCGAATCGGACCGGTTGGTCGCCACACTGCCTGTGGGTTACGCCGATGGGATGGACCGAAGGTTGGGCAACGGAGTCGGATCTGTATGGATCAAGGGAGCTTTCGCACCAACCATTGGAAATATCTGCATGGATATGACCATGATTGATGTGACTGGAATGGAAGTCGTGGAAGGAGATCAGGTTGAGCTTTTTGGTAAGAATCTTACTGTGAACGAGGTGGCCAGCAATGCAGGCACAATTCCTTATGAGATCCTGACTTCAATTCCAGAGCGGGTGAAAAGAGTATATTTGCAGGAATAATTATGAAAATCAGGATCTCGGCAGTTATTATCACCTATAACGAGGAGCGGAATATTCACCGTTGCCTTGAATCTTTGGTTGGCATTGCTGACGAGATTGTGGTGGTGGACAGTTATTCATCCGACAGGACTGAAGAGATTTGTCAAGCCTTTAATGTCCGATTTATCCGGCACAGGTTCACAGGTCATATTGAGCAGAAGAATTGGGCTATTCTTCAAGCCTCATCTCCCTACATCCTTTCATTGGATGCAGATGAAGCGCTCTCGGACGAGTTGCGTTCTTCGATCCTGAAGGTGAAAGAGAACTGGACCCATGACGGATATTATTTTAACAGGCTGACCAGCTACTGCGAAAAATGGATCCGGCATACCAGTTGGTACCCGGCAAGAAAACTTCGACTCTGGGATTCCAGAAAGGGAAGCTGGGGAGGATTTAATCCACATGACCGCTTCTTTCTTACAAAGGGATCCACCAGGCAGTTTTTGAAAGGTGATATTCTTCATTACTCATATTATTCGGTTTCAGAACACATTGAGCAGATTAATGCCTTCTCAACGATCATGGCCAGGTCGTATTATAACCGGGGCAGGCGCGTGTATCTTTCCAGCATTATACTTCATCCACTCTGGCGTTTCATCAAAGATTTCTTCGTGAGAACGGGTTTTCTGGATGGCTATTACGGATTTATTGTCAGTGTGAATTCAGCCCACGAGGTATTCCTGAAATATGTGAAGCTCAAGAATATCTATAAGGACGAAAAGCGGCAGCAAAGACAGACCATCTGTCTGTTCAATTCTCAGGATACCTGGGGAGGGGGGGAGAAATGGCATTTCGATGTGGCATCGCACCTGGTCAAAAAAGGTTATAAAGTTCTGTTTATCTCTTCCCCTGCCAGTCCACTGGCCTTGAAGATGAAGGAGATTGGTGTTTCAGGACATCATATCAGGATTTCAAATCTCAGTTTTCTGAATCCGTTTAAGGTTTTGAAGCTGGCAGGAATTTTCAGAAGGGAGAAGGTGGTATCTCTGGTTACCAACCTTTCCGGTGATATGAAGGTGGCCAGTAACGCTGCCAGGATAGCTGGTGTACCGAAGATTTTATACAGGCGCGGCAGTGCCATTCCAATCAGGAATACCCCCATCAACAGGTACCTTCTCAGGAGGGTCGTAACGAGGATCATAGCCAATTCACAGGAGGTCAAGAGAACCATCCTGGTGAACAACAGGAACCTGGTTCCCGAAGATAAAATCTCCATCGTCTACAATGGAGTGAGCCTGGCCAGATATAACACAGATACAGCTCCACTTTATCAGCCAAAAGATAACGAGATTGTGTTGGGCTGTGCAGGTAGGTTGTCGGAAGAGAAGGGACATGTGCACCTTCTTGAACTCATGAAGGTTCTCACTAATAGTAAATTCCGCTTCAAGCTGATCATTGCTGGAGAAGGGAGGCTGCTGCAGATGCTTCAGAAGAGAGCGAAAAAACTGGGTGTGGAGGAAGGGGTTGATTTTGTGGGCTTCATTAATGATATGCCTGCTTTTTTCAACTCCATTGATATCTTCCTCCTTCCATCAAGCTATGAGGGTTTTAGTAATGCAGTTATTGAGGCCATGGCCAGTGCACTGCCGGTGATTTCGTTTGATGTGAAATCCACCCGGGAAGTCATCGAACACGGTGTTACAGGTTTCGTTGGAGAGGAGAATAACGTTGAGGAGATGTCCCGGTGGATTCTTGAACTGGCAGCAGATGAATCTCTTCGAAAAAGGATGGGACAGGAAGGCCGGAAGCGTATCGAAGCTTCCTTTTCATTCGAAAAATGTCTCGAAGAGATCATTACCCTGGTGAGCCGTTCCAATGGATTTTAGGTCCCGGCCCCTGAACGAACAGCTTCCTTCTCCTTGAGATACCTTTCATAAGAGTGCTTCCACCTGCGATGTGACCAGAGCCAGTATTCAGGCGCCTCCCTGATCAAATTCTCCAGAGTCTGCACGTGGGCATCTGTAATTGCATAGGGAGCCAGGCCCGATGGCTCATCAGTGATGATCTCAAATTCCACTTCGTATCGTCCCCGTGAAGGTTTCCTTATCTTCATAAAGATTACAGCTGCATCCAGTTTCCTGGCGAGTTTTTCTGTTCCCAGGTACAAAGGAGTATCCTGACCCAGGAATTTGGTCCAGTATTGGATATTCTTGAACATGGGGCGCTGGTCCGAAAGAAAAATGGTCAGATAGGGATTTTTATTACGGTGGTGCCCGATCAATTCTCTGGCAATCTTCTCCATGGGAGTGACAGTGACTCCGAATCGGGTCCTGTTATGTATGGTCATTCTGTCAAAATACCTGTTCTTCAGCGGTTTGTATATCCCGATAACCGGATAATCCGAGGCAAGCGAGAGGGTGTTGAGGTATTCCCAATTCCCATAATGGGCAGTAACAGCCATGATCATTTTCCCCTGATCGAAAAGCTTTTTCAGGACCTCAGGATTCTTATACGTGATCCTTTTCATTGCTTTGGACCTGGAATAGAAATGCGATATAGCCGATTCCAGGATCAGGTCACAGAGGTGGTGGTAAAACTTTTGTGCCATCTTTCTGATGGCTTCCTGATCGCTATCAGGAAATGCAAGGGAAAGGTTTTCAAAAACCACCTTCTTCCTGTATCCTGCCACATGATATGTGATGACATAAAAAAGGTCAGAAATGAGAAAAAGCATCTTTTCTGGCAGCAGATGGAGGATCCAAATGAGACTTCGGGTAAGAATATAGCCAATAAAGCGCATTGCTATCCCAGCTCGCTGATGCGTTCCAGTTTGTGCAGATCCAGGATTCGGATCTTCCTCCCGTCGATGGAGATGACACCCTCCTGGGCAAACGTAGATAGGGTACGGATGGCGTTGGAGGTGGTCATGTTGGAGAGGTTGGCCACATCCTCCCGGGAGAGATAAATCTTGATGGTTTTACCATCATCCTCGTAGCCGTAAGTGTCTTTCAGGAAGATCAGGGATTCGGCCAGCCTGCCCCGGATATGTTTCTGTGTAAGCGTGACGGTGCGGTCATGGGAGAAACCAAGTTCAGATGCAAAGGATTGGATGATGCTTATGCTCAGTTCCGCATTGCTTCGCAGGACGCGGTAAACACTCTCTTTGTCCACGATGCAGGAAACACAATCCTCAATGGCCACTGCTGTTGCTGTATGGTTCTCTTCAGCAAACAGGGCCCTGTATCCGATGAAGCCTACAGGTTTGGCCATTCTCACGATCTGTTCCCTTCCGCCAACGCCTTCCTTAAAGATCTTCACTTTGCCTTCTGCCAGGATCATCAGTCCCATGGGTTTATCACCCTCTTTGAAAATGATCTCTCCTTTTTTGTAAAATGCGCAGGTATAGTTTTGCTTGAGGAATTCTTTTTCTTTTGGAGTCAGTACTGTAAATACAGATTTCGGATTGTCTATACAATCATCTGCATTGTAGTTCCTTTCCTGCATTATAATCTAGTTAAATTGTGGTAGCCTGTTGAATAACACACAAAATTAGAAAAATTTATTGATTCTCTATCCATACCGGGCAACCAGTGGTATTCTCCTTCCGACACCAAAAGCTTTTGAAGAAATTCTTAATATGGGAGGGGTCTGGTAACGTTTGTATTCATTCTGGTCCACCATCTTTATAATGCTGGATATTAATTCCTTACTTGCTCCCTGGATGGAGATGCTTCCCGGAACTTGCTGTTTCTCAATATAGGATTCCAGAATCCGGTCCAGCATACCGTAGGGAGGCAAAGAGTCGGTATCCTTCTGGTCCGGACGGAGTTCCGCAGAAGGAGGCTTGGTGATGATCTGTATGGGAATCACTTCACCATCTCTGTTGATGTACCGGGCCAGGTCATAGACGTCGGTTTTGTATACATCACCCAGTACCGACAGACCGCCGCTCATATCACCATACAGGGTGCCATATCCCACAGCAGTTTCACTTTTATTACTGGTGTTGAGCAGAATATTTCCGAATTTATTGGATAGCGCCATCAGCAAAGTGCCACGGATCCTTGCCTGGATATTCTCTTCGGCAATATCTTCTGGAAGGGTTCCAAAAATGGGCTTCAGCGTCTCTCTGAACGCGTTGAATAGCTTCTCGATAGGCAGGATATGCTGTTTCACACCCAGGTTTCCGACCAATTGAACAGAGTCTTCCACACTGTGACCGGAAGAGTATTGTGAAGGAAGCAGCAACACATACATGTTCTCGGGGCCAAGGGCCTCCGCAGCCAGCACCAGTGTGACCGCCGAATCGATGCCACCTGAAAGGCCCAGGGTGGCACTCCTGAATTCCATTTTCCCGAAATAATCCCTGATGCCGCATACCAGTGCATCATGGACCATGCTGATCCGGTCCGGGGCAGAAGCCACTGCAAGGTCGGGAGCATTCCCTGCAAGTTCATCCAGGTTTACCACAGCAAAATCCTCATGGAAGAAACTGAGCCGTCGTACCACCTCACCTGAGGCGTTGATGGCCAGGGAGCCACCTTCAAAGATGAGTTCTGTCTGGGCTCCGGTCTGGTTGCAATAGATCAGTGGAAGATTATGTCTTGCTGCTTTCCCGGTGAAAACGGATTGTTTCGCCTCCATCTTCCTGTGGGAAAAAGGAGAAGCAGCCAGATTGATGATCCCATGAGGTTCGAATTTCATCAGCTTTTCAAGGGGATTCATCTTGTAAAGCCTGCTCCTGGAGAATTCACTTTCGAAGGGCTGTTCATCCCACAGGTCCTCACAAATGGTAACAGCCAACCTTTTCCCTTTGAACTCCAGTATGCTGAATTGCCGGTTGGGTTCGAAATACCTGTATTCATCGAAGATGTCATAGGTGGGCAACAGGGATTTTCTGAATACCTGTTTGATCTCTCCGCCATGCAGGAAAAAGACACTATTGTACAGCAGTTTCCCCTCTTTTTCCGGATTAAATTCGGGTCCTCCGACCAGCACCCCAATGTCGGGCGGTATCTGCCCGGCCAGTTGATTTACTGACTGAATACACCTGGAAATGAAATCCTTTCGTTCCAGGAGGTCCAGGGGTGGATAGCCACACACCGATAGTTCAGAAAAGAGAACCAGATCGGCTCCTTCGGCAGCTGCGCGATGCACCGAATCAGTGATTTTTGCCAGGTTGCCGCTGAAATCTCCGACCAGGTAATTGAGCTGTGCGATACCTATTTTCATGCCATTTCAGAAGAGAATCCCCAGGTTGATGGAGATTGCGTTAATTTTCGTATTGGATCCATCCTGCTCAGTGACATTGGTGAGCCCTGATGTCCAACGGACTCCTCCAATGATTGCTGTATTTCCCCCCAGCCTGTATTCTGCTCCAATTCCAACATGGTAGCCAAGATTAAAAATATTGACCCCTTCATCATGGATGCTCTGCTTATCATAGGTGCCGTCATCTGTTGACACAGAGGAATTGATATTAAACATGAGATTAAATCCTGTCTGCAGAAAGAAAGTGGCGTAGCCCAGCTCTTCAGTCTTCAGTTTCAGTCCCAGTGGGATATCCATATATTGCAGGTGCATTTTTACGCGCTGACCAGGTTCAATGACAATGGGATCTTCTGTAGTCCCGTAGTTTGTAGAGTCTGAATAAAGCAGGTTTCCTCCCAGGTTGTTGATCCCGAATCCAAGGACAAATGCGTAATTCTCCTGAAAAAAATAGTCCATCTGGATTCCGGCATTCAAGTGTAAAATTGAACCATCCGGATCAATTTTATTCTGATTTGATGAGCCGAGCCAGGCAAACTGGGGATCAAAATGCACATTGAATCGTAATTTGCTTTGCCCATTGACGGACTGGAATGTGCCCATGAGTGTCATAAGCAAAAATAACCGGAGAAAGCATTTCATAATTTATAATTTTGTATTGTCGATCTCAAGCTCAAATTTACATATTATGATGAGACCTTTTCAATGCTTGCCTTTTTTTCTGTGTGCAGTGCTGGTTACAGGTGAAGGTTGCAGTAGACATTCAATGGATGTGGATGTATCGGGGATCCGGGTGGAAGTGAAGATAGAAAGATTTGACAGGGATCTCTTTGATGTTCCCCAGGATTCACTGGGCAATGCCATCGAATTATTTTATAAGAACTATGGAGACTTCTTTGATGTTTACAACGCGCATGTGATCAACATCGGACAAGCCTCATCCAGGCTCTATCCTTCCTATCTATCCATGTTTATCAATGATCCCATCAACCAGGAGGTGTACGATTATACCTCCGAAGTATTTGGGTCCATGGAGGAGATCAATGCGACCCTTACAGATGGTTTCAGACATTATCTCTATCACCATCCCGATTCGGTTCTCCCCAGGGTCGTTGGTTATGTGAGCAGATTCAACCAGGGCCTTTTCACTGTGGATCATTTTGTGGGAGTGGGTCTGGATCAGTACCTGGGGAGCAACTGCTCCTTTTACGAGCAGATGGGTACACCCCGTTACCTGGTGGCAAACAAGGTCCCGGAGCGCGTTCCTTTGGATGTGATGCTGGCCTGGGCTACCCAGATCTATCCCTACAATGATTCCCTGGATAACGTATTGAACCGAATGATTTACAAGGGTATGCTGGCATATTTTGTGGATGCCATGTATCCGGAAATGGAAGAACATTTTAAGATGGGATTTACCTCCGATCAGATGAAATGGTGCCGGAATAATGAGGAGCAGATGTGGACCTTTCTTGTGGAAGAAAAACTGCTTTTTTCCACCGATTTGCTTGTGATCCGGAAACTCACCGAGGACGCCCCCAGCACACAGTATTTTACGGTAGAATCGCCCGGACGCGCTGCCGTATGGCAGGGACTACAAATTGTGCGTGCTTTTGCTGAAAGGAATCCCAAGCTCACATTGAACCAGGTATTGTCCCAGCGTGACTACCAGGAAGTGCTCCGAAAGTCAAGGTATAATCCGTGATTCCGATTATCAATTGAAGATGATCCCAAAGCCTACACCTCCTACTGCACTCACACGGAATCTGGTCTCCTCATAGGTAATCCCAGGGCCCATTCCGATGTTCCAGTACCATCGTCTCCCGAAGGTACACTGAAAGCCCATGCTGGCACCCAATGAATACTTCAGGCTTCTGAATTCCAGGGCAAAAGGAATACCCACGTACCAACCGGAATAATAATCGGTACGTTTTCCCCGCCGGTCCCTGTATTCAAGTGTAAAGAAATACCTGGGCTCCAGGGTAATGCGTGGTTCAAGGGTGGGGATGCCGTGAAAATACATGTCCCCGTTCTCATCGGGGGAGCGGAAGGAGGGCCTGATCCAGAGGCCGGTTGTGAAAGTAAAATGGTCCACCGGTGCAAATTCAACGACAAATTGCGGCGTGATTATACTGAACCTGGCGAAAACAGAAGGCGCATTCGGATATATTTTATAGCTCGTGTCCTGTGCCTCCAGCGGGAGGAGAAGAACAATGCCGATCAAAAACAGGAATATTCTTTTCATGATGTCTTTCATGGTGTTGCTATCCGCTTACTTCTCCGGTAACACGTTGCCGCAAATTTTGCAATGATTTGCGTCTTCATCGTGTATGTCATGTCCGCAGCTAATACAGGCTTTTCCAATCTTTTTACTGCTTGATTTCACAGCCCTGCCGATCTCCACAGAAATGATACCGGTAGGGACTGCAATGATGGAATAACCGGTAAGCATAGCGATTGATGCGAGAACCTTGCCAAGGACAGTGGCCGGGGCGATGTCACCGTAGCCCACCGTCGTGATGGTGACAATGGCCCAGTATACACTCTGGGGAATAGAGGTATAACCGTTCTCTTCCCCTTCGATCAGGTAGAGCATCGATCCCAGGATAAGCACCAGGGTGAGCACCACGCCAAAAAACACGATGATCTTGTGAATACTCAGCTGGAGGGCACGCACCAGGATGGCGGCCTCTTTCAGGTAGCGCCCCAGTTTGAAGACCCTGAACATGCGGAGCAGGCGCAAAGCCCTGATGGTTAAAAGGAAGGCGGACTGGTCAAAGATGAATCCCAGGTAGGTGGGAAGGATGGCCAGCAGGTCAATTACCCCATAGAAACTGGTGATGTATTTCATGGGTCGGGGAGAGGTAACCACCCTCAGGATATATTCCAGTGTAAAGATGAAAGTAAACACCCACTCTGCGCTCACAAAAAGATCATGGTAGTTATTCCTGAGGCTGGCTACACTTTCAAGGATGACCACTGTTACACTGAGTATAATCAGGACCAGCAGTGCTACATCAAATGCTTTCCCCGCTGGAGTGTCGGTTCCGAATATGATGGCAAATATCTTTCTCCTGAGATTCATGCTGTACCCAAAGTTATAACAAAAAAAAAGGCTGCCCGTTCAGGCAGCCTTTTAAACAGTGTTTTTCGTTCCTTATTCAGGACTGATTGCCTCAACGGGGCATACATCGGCACATGCGCCACAGTCAGTACAAAGCTCAGGATCAATTACATAAATATCTCCTTCGGTGATAGCTTCCACTGGGCATTCATCGATACAGGTTCCGCAGGCGGTGCATTCATCAGAAATTACGTAAGCCATATTTTCAAGTTTATTAATTCGACTGGACAAATTTAATGCAAATTCCTTCTCCGGCAATCCACATGGATTAAAAATTGTTAACCGGTCTCAGTTTGGAGTAATTCTATTGAGAGGTAGGCCAGAAGTGAGATTCCGGTTCTAAGGGCTGACTCATCCACCCTGAATCCGGAGGTATGAAGGGGAAATACTTTGTCCTGTCCCGGTTCCTTTACACCCAGCCGGTACATCATCCCCGGAACAGCCTGAGCAAACCATGCAAAATCTTCGGCTGTCATCCGGATCTCCATATCTTCCACCCTGTCCGGAGCCCAGGAATGCCGACTGCTTTCTCTTTGGCCCTGCGGGTGAGAGATTCATTGTTATGAAGAACCGGGTATCCATGCCGGATCTCCACATGGCAGGAACCGCCCATGCTGGAAGCAATCCCAGAAGCGATCTGCTTGATAAGGCCATGCGCCTTTTTTCTCCAGTCTTTCATTCATGGTTCTGAATGTTCCTTCAAGATATACCTGGTCGGGAATCACATTTACAGCACCATCGGCCACCACTTTCCCAAATGAGAGTACGGTGGGGACTCCGCTGGGTGATCTCCGGTTGATCTCCTGCTGCAGCGAGATCAGGATGTGGGAGGCCATCAGTACAGGATCATTGATGTGCTGGGGAAGGGCCCCGTGCCCACCTTTGCCCTTCACGGTGATATAAATCTCATCACTGGAGGCCATGTATATCCCTTCTTTGAATCCCACATGTCCCGCCTCCATATCGGGAAGTACATGCTGGGCGATGATCAGATCGGGTTTCTTCTCTTTGAAAATACCCTCTTCAAGCATCAGCTTTGCCCCTCCGGGAATTTTTTCTTCTCCGGGCTGGAATACAAATAGAAGCTCGCCTCCGAAATGTTCCTTTAGCTGGTCGAGGATCCGGATGGCTCCCAGCAGGGAGGTCATATGCACATCATGACCGCATGCATGCATGACCCCGCTGACCTCCGACTGGAAATCCACACCCGAATTTTCACGCACCGGAAGGGCATCCATATCTGCCCTGACGGCTACACACCTGCCTTCTCCGGATCCTTTGATGACTGGCTAGGATGCCCGTTTTAACAAACGGGAACTGGTATGCTGATCCCCCATTGGTCCAGCAATCTCCTAATGTATGCCGAAGTGTTATGTTCCTTGAACGAAAGCTCGGGATGCTGGTGGAGGTGCCGCCGTATGGAGGTCATCTCCTCCATGAACTTTGCGGAAACCAGGTCGTTTATCTGTTTTTTTAAATCCATGATGTATTAAAAATCCAGGCTAAGTGAAAGATAGAACATCCTGGGCTGAACCTCCATATTCTCAATCCCCCATGCCCAGTCAAGACGAATGAAGTAACCCAGCAGCATGGTCCGGACTCCCACACCATATCCTGCCACAATAGGATCCCTGTTGGCATCCAGTGTGATGGTCATGGGGCCATTGGTAATCACCTCAGTATCCCAGGCATTCTCCCCGGTAAAAGGATGCAATCCGCTCCACGCTGTTCCCACATCTGCAAAACCCACCACCTGGAAATTGTTCAGGAATCCGGATGAAAGCGGGTGCCCTGCCACATACCTGAACAGGGGCAAGCGAAGTTCTGTGTTGAACACAAGGAAATTACTACCATTGCGAATATTTTGGGAGAATCCTCTCAAATTGGTTGCCAGCGCCTGGTAGGCGTAATTTTTTGTATAATCAATGGCCACCGATTGGTTGAAGGTTGGCACCCGTGACTGGGATAAGGTTGATCCAGTTGTCCACGCTCCCCAGGTAATAAATCAAGGGACTCCTTCCGAATGAGGTGCTTCCCGCAAGCCTGTTGGCCCATATGAGTGTCCGGTGGATCTTTGTATAATGGCGGAAATCTCCTCCAATCACAAAAAGGTCCGATTTGGCCTGGTTGATCTGGCGGTAGGCCTCACCAAAAACCTTGAGCCTGTCCCGCTGTAAAGGTTGGTCCCAAGGACCCTGGTATTATCAAAAATCACTTCACCCTTTATTCCTCCCCAAACCTTGGTATTTGAAGGGAGGTTCAGGTTGCCGATATCGGTGGAAAGGAAGACCGTATTGTCATGCCTGAAAGAGACGGTCCCTTTTACAGCCAGGGTCTGACTGAAGGGATATTTCAGGGAACCCAGCAACTCATGGGTGTAGGTTTTGATGTACGATTCGTAGGTGTAGTTCTTGAAAACCTGCCGATGGAAGATCACCTGCTTATCCAGTCTGCTTTTTTACATTTTCAAAACTCAGCAGGTATTCATTGCTGTCGAAATCAGTGGCAAACCTGACTCCCCCGGTGAGGCGGTAATCTTCAAACAGGTCATTGGCTCCTACTTTGAAAAGCAGGTTCAATCCCGGGTTATAATAAAAAGCTCCTCCGGTAAAGGCCTGGTAGGATGCATTCAGAAAACTGAAATCGATCTGGTTGACCAGTAAATCGGGGTAGAAGGCCACCTGGTAATCAATGTACATCAACTTGTCGTTCTGGGTGGAGTCCAGTACAAGGTTCAGGTTTCGGCTGCTGAGCTGGTTGTTGTAATAGTTGAGCTTCTCCCGCTCAAAAATGTAGTTGTTGATATCAATTTTGAATTCCTGAAGTGCGATGGTGTCTCCTTCATGAACCAGTTGGTTGTCTGCAATATCCTTCATGGAAACAACTTTTTTCTCCACATGATGAATGGAGTCTTCCCGCATCAGGCGGTCCACATGCCTGTCCCTATATGCTGTCGGCTTCAGTTTATCCCCGAAAACTGGTTCCATATCCATGGGATATTTATACATATGGTACCTGCTGTCGTTGTAAATGATTTCAGCGATTTCATTGGTTTCTGTATTGATATCCTGTGAAAGGATATTTCGTTTGTAATTGGTAAGGGGATAGCTGTTTGCAAAATACCGGTAGTGAATGGTGGTATCCACCAGGCTGATCACACTGTCATATTCTGCAAAATAGCGGTTCACGATTCCGTTTTTATCACTCAGGTAAAAGAATTCATTCTTTCCGGGTGAAAGGGGCTGTGTATGGTTGATATAGTCGCCTTCCGAAATTCTCTGAAGTACATCTGCCTTTCCCGGCATAATCATACACAAAAACCGAATTGGCAGTGGTGGTGTTGTTCTCCGGATCATTGTCTGTATAAAGGGTATCAAGTCTCCGGTTGGAAACGAAAGAGATATTGTTCATGTTGTTTATAAAACGGGGATGAAAATCATCGGCCAGGTCGTTGGTGATCTGTTCATTGGTGGATGATGCAATATCGAATACCCAGATATCGGTTTGTCCGTCGGCCACTGCCGAGAACACCAGTTTCCTGGCATCATGGTGAGAAACTCATATCCAGTACCTTTTCAAAATGAAGCAGGTTTCTGGTGGTAGATCTCCCTGGTTTCCAGGTTATAGAAATGGACTTTTAAGAAGCCCTTTTCCTCGGTGATAAAGCCCAGAATCTGGGAGGTGGGGTGCCATGCAATGTCGGGAATGAGTAGTCATTGATCTGATCCAGCTTGTATCCTTTTTTATAGATGCGTTTGTGTTTGCCGGTATCTTCATTCTGAATCCATATCTTATATTGTCCTTTCTGGTTGGTCACATAGGCCAGATGGTTCCCATCAGGACTGATCCGGATGTTCTGGTAAACCCTGTGTCTTATGTGGTTTTTTCAATACTTCTCCCTGGTCAGGCATTCCGGCATTTTCCTCATCCGTGGTGTAAAGCCCCAGGTAATAGGCGGTCCAGTCGATGGACAGTTCCTTTAGTTTTGTACCCAGGACATACAGGAAACCGCTTTCAGCATTTTTATTGATCTTGGTGATATAGAGGATCTGGGGAATAATGGCCACCCCATACAGGTCGGCCACATATTTCCAGAAGGAGTGGCCGGCATAGCGGGCATCATCATCCTCCAGGTTCACAAATTTGCGGTACTTGCCGGAGACAATTCCATCTTTCACCCTGTTCTCCAGCTCATAGTCCCAGGGATTGGACACAAATGAAATCAATCCTCAAGGTACCACTCAGGAAGATTGATCATGGTTGTATTGGTCATGTTGTCCCTCAATCCGTTTCCGAACATCATTTCCGTTACCAGCACCTCTGCGATGGCAGCCCTGATCTGCCGTTCAAAATTCACATGGTCCCCGTCGAAATAGAGAAATACCTTATTCTGAATGATCTGGGTGGTACCCCCGATGTTATACTCTTCGTTTTCGGATTTAAGCCCGATATTGCTTTGCCTGTAATCCGACATTTTGTTGTAGGTAAGAAAGATCAGGCGCCGTTCTATGTCGTAGTCGAAAAACCTTTCAATCAGTGCCAGCTCCTTTTCCACAAAATCTGCCACATAGAGGGAAAGATCAGTGCCGTTCTCATATGAGTAAACATCAAATCTGTCGAACCGGTAGAATTTACAGTAGCGCTCATTGTACTGCACCCGGTTTTTTCCGAAATGTCATCTGCATCCCGTTGTAAAACTGGGCAGATAACTCCGCAGAACCAAGCAACAGTACAACAAGAGTCCCTATGCGTACAGTGCTTCTCATACCCTTTTTCAGAGACCTAAAAGTAAACATTATTAGCCATAAGTCTGTTCAAAATCCCGGCCTGATATTTGCATGTATAATGATGCTTCAAAAATTGTGCAACTATTTATGGATTATTTGTGTTAATTTTATACGTTGAATAGATTCAGTAAGGTTTTATAGATTAAAAAATTAGATAAAATGAAACAGCTGATTTTGTTATGCTGTCTGGCTGTGCTTCTTTGCACCGGTCTATGGACAAACAGTTCAGCCCAAGATATCCTTTGAAACGAATACTCCAGATTTCGGGAAGTTCAAAGAGGCGGACGGAAAGGTGACTTATAAGTTTGAATTTGTGAACACGGGGGGAGCGACCTGATCATTCAGAATGTGACAGCTTCATGTGGATGCACTGCGCCCAAATGGACCCGTGAGCCAGTTCCTCCGGGAGAGAAAGGATATGTGGCAGCCACCTACAATCCGGCCGGCAGGCCCGGCCATTCAGAAAATATATTACTGTCATATCCAATTCAAATCCGGGCAGTGTCAGACTTGACCATTACCGGGGAGGTAGCTGCCAAACCCCGGACCATCGAGGATGATTACAGGTATGCCATGGGCCCGTCCGTCTGAAATCCAACCACATGGCTTTCGGGAATATTAAGAATACCACAGCAGCTGAGAAGAAACTGGAGATGATGAACAATTCTGAGGAGCCCGTGAACATCGAATTTGAGAGGGTCCCCGCTCACATTACCATCAAGGTTGTACCCGCATCGCTAAAACCTGGCGAAAAAGGCCTGTTGGTAGCCACCTATGATACACCCTCAGCGCAAAGACTGGGGATTTGTGATTGACAGGATGGGTTTGAAGATCAATGGGGTTTCGGAAAGGAATTATAGCCTGGTGGTCAGTGCCAATATTGAAGAGGATTTTTCGGCACTTTCCGCAGAGGAACTGGCGCAGGCCCCGGTGCTCAATGTGGATGATCCCGAATTCAGATTCGGCAAGATCAACCAGGGTGAGAAAGTTGAACACGTGTATGTGCTGACCAATACAGGTAAAACAGATCTTCATATTCGCAAGGTAAAAGCATCCTGTGGGTGTACAGCTGTGCAACCCGACAAAAATGTGATCGCACCCGGAGAGTCGGTCAATATTAAAACCGTATTTAATTCAGCAGGTAAGACGGGCAATCAAAATAAAACGGTAACCATCATCACCAACGATCCCAGGAAGAGCAAAATGATCCTCTGGGTAAAAGGAGAAGTCGTAAAGAGTTAAAAGGAGAAAGGTAAAAGTATAAAGTGAAAGAGCCGGCGCAAACGCGACCGGCTCTTCTTGTTTCTGGGCACTAAGTACTGGGCACTAAGTACTGGGCACTAAGTACTGGCACTAGTACTGGGCACTGAGTACTAAAGAAGCGATAAAATCGCTTCTTTTAGCTCCTCCCCATGCAGTTTTTTCGCCCTGATGATGCCTTCCCTGTCAACCAGCACGGTGTGTGGGATAGCGGGTACTCCGTAAAGCTGGGAGCCTGCGCACTGCCATCCCTGTACATCAGAGATATGGCGCCAGGTGAGCTGATCATCTTCAATGGCTTTCAGCCAGCCTTCACGATCGCTGTCTAACGACACACCAAGAATTTCAAATCCCTGGGCATGGTACTCGTTATAGAGTTTAACAAGCTCGGGATTGGCTCTACGGCACGGGCCGCACCAGCTGGCCCAGAAATCGATTAACAGGACATTTCCGTTGTGAATTTCAGATACCTTCAGTATCTCTCCTTCCGGAGTTTCAAGACCGAAATCTTTGTAGGGTTTCCCAACAGCAACATCCTTCTGCTTCTCCATGATCCTGTACATATATTCATATTCATCCATCTGGTGGAGTGGTGCATCGAGGGAGGTAAGAACTGTTTCAAGATCATCTGTATCATAGGCATAGAAAGAGTTCCTCAGCAGGAGTACGGAAACGAAAGAGGCTGTATTGTCAGCGATATATACCGAATCAATCTGATCTTTCTCTTCACTGACAGCATAATATATGCTCAAAACGCTGTCCATGGCTGCCGGATCATCAACTTCTCTGGCAGCATAGTAGGCATCCAGGGTGGTTGCGAGCTTTTCCTCCAATGCGCTTGTTTTTTCGTTGTAAGCATTCAGATCACCCTGGGCTTTACCCGTTGTTGTGATCACTGGTTCCTCGATGGTCCCGGAGATGGTGTATTCCGCATTCTCCATTAAAAGCCTTTGACTCGCCTTTTCCCCTTTCACAGAGAGGTACATGGTCCGGACTCCTTCAATATTTCCGGAAAGAACAGCCGGAGTTCCGGGTTCCACCAGTACAGAGTCAAATACAACATATTGGCGGTCAACCCGGGCAGATAGATTGATCCATTTACCTTCGGTCCCTTCCAGGTCCAGGTGAACAGTATAGCCTTCGTTGGTTTGATTGCAGGCGTGAATGGTCAGAATGACCAAAATTCCAATAATTATTTTTCGCATCGCAATAGAATTATTTCGAGCGCAATAATACGATTAATAATCTGTCTGCCAAGGGATCAGGGTGTGCCTGATTGTGATTTATATTTATTCAAAATAATGGATGCTGCCATGTAGGAGGTAAGCTTGCCTTCAGATATCTCTTGTTCCAGGGTTATGAGTTCTTTTTGAATAGACGAATCGCTGAAAACCTGGTTGAAAATTCCTTCCCGGATGGTTTCGTACATCCAGTAACTGGACTGTTCCTTCCGGCGTGTTTCAATATATCTGCTTGAAGTCATCGACTTCCTGTACTCCAGGATCATCTCCCAGATTTCTTCGATGCCCGTATTGTATAATGAAGAACAGGTATTTACCCTGGGAATCCATCCGGAGCGGGAGGGTGGGAAAAGGTGCAATGCGTTGGCAAATTCAGCCTGTGCCCGGCGGGCTTTCTGGATGTTGTTCCCATCTGCTTTGTTGATCACAATCCCGTCGGCCATTTCCATGATCCCCCTTTTTATTCCCTGGAGTTCGTCACCTGCACCGGCCAGCATGATCAGGAGAAAGAAATCCACCATCCCATGGACTGCAGTTTCGGACTGGCCCACGCCCACAGTTTCGATGAAGAGCGTGTCAAAACCGGCTGCTTCACAAAGGATTATGGTTTCACGGGTTTTTCGCGCTACTCCTCCAAGAGTGCCTCCCGACGGGGAGGGACGTATATAAGCCTCTTTTCGGCCGGCAAGTTCTTCCATCCTGGTTTTGTCCCCAAGTATGCTTCCTTTGGACCGTTCGCTGCTTGGATCAATGGCCAGAACGGCAAGCTTCCCACCCTGTTGAATGATACATCTGCCAAGGGCTTCAATGAAGGTGCTTTTCCCTGCGCCAGGCACACCCGTAATTCCCAGACGGAAAGCATTACCTGCGTAGGGAAGGCACGCAGCGATCAACTCCTGCGCTTTGTCCTGGTGCCCTGGCAGCGAGCTTTCAACCAGTGTGATGGCCCGGCTCAAAGTACTGATATCACCAGACCGGATGCCCTCCAGCAGCTGCGTGTTTGATTGTGAACCTTTTTTGGCTTTTCTGAGACGCTGAACAGCCTCCTTACTGACCGGATCGGGTTGCGGAACTCCCTCTGAAACGGATAAGGCTGATTTTTTCTTTTGAGGTCCGGGCATGAACTCAGGGGGCATATTTCTTTTTGAAGTACTCGTATGTCGCCAATTGCGATCTGACATCCGGACCCTTGGTAACAATCCTTTGGTTGATCAGGTTGTTATCAATCTCACACGCTTTCACATTGTCCGATAACTGTATGTTCAGAACATCCAGCAGTTCTTTTTTGGCGTCTGGGTCATACACGGGGAAGATACATTCAACCCGCCGCCTCAGATTCCTTTTCATCCAGTCGGCCGAGCCGAGGTAAACCTTGTGATCGCCATCGTTGAGGAAGACAAAGATACGCGCGTGTTCAAGGTAGCGGTCCACGATCCTGATCACCCTGATATTCTTGCTGTACGCTTGGCCTGTTTTTAAGGTACATACACCTCTAATGATCAGGTCCACCTTGACACCTGCTTCACTGGCCTTATAGAGCTTATCTACCATCTCTTTGTCCTGAAGACCGTTCATTTTCAGAAGGATATAGCCAATACCGCCTTTTTTTGCAATAGTGATTTCCTGTTGGATTAACTTAAGAAATACCGGGACCATATTGAATCTGGGGACAAGGATGTGCCGGAATTTCGGTTTGAAATTCTGGTCCTCCAGATAGCGGTAAAGGTACTTCACCTCCTTCACCACCTCCGGATTGGAAGTAAACAGCCCATGATCCCCGTACAGGCGCGCTGTTTTTTCATTAAAGTTCCCCGTTCCCAGATAGGCTTGATCTCCATGTTTGGAGCCTTTCTTCCTGATTACCAAGGCGATTTTTGCATGGACCTTCAAATTGGGAATACTATATATGATACGAATACCTGCCTTGGTCATCTCGTTGGCCCACTTCAGGTTGGCTTCCTCGTCAAAGCGGGCTTTTAATTCAACAAATACCGTGACTTTTTTGCCATTTACTGCGGCATCGATGAGTGAATTGACCACCACTGAGTGATCCGAAACCCGATACTGGGTTGCTTTGATTTCTTTTACTGTAGGGTCTAAAGCTGCTTCGCGGAGAAACCTCAGGTAGTGTTCAAAGGGCTGGTAGGGTACGCTGAGCAGAAAATCCATTTTGCTAATCATCGCAGCGATGGGCTTTTTCAGATTCGCCAGTGTAGGATTTGGTATGGGCGGAAGTTTTTCAATTTCAAGGTCCGGGTAAAGCGGATTGGGAAAGCTGAAGAAATCCCTGAAATTATGCCTGCTGCCTCCCATAACCAGGATGTCCTTTGAGATATGAAAGGAGGTGGTCAGGTAGTGCAGGAATTTCTCGGGCATCTTTCGGTCGAACTGAAAGCGGTTGGGTTTTCCAACCGAGCGAACACTCCTGATGCGGTCGATGGCGTCGATCAGATCGTCCCCTTCAAATTCATCGTATTCCATGTCAGCATCCCGGGTGAGTTTCAGCGAGTACCAGTTCAAAACCTTGTAACCAGGAAAAATGGCATCAATGTGGCGCATGATTACATCTTCCAGGAACATGATATAGTGGTCCCCGTCTTTTCCTGGTAATTCGAGGAACCTGGCAAAGTTGTGGTCGGTAGGGATTTTTACAATACCGTAGCGTTCGCGCTGAGTTGTCCCATTGCTTTCTTTACTTACCATCTCCATGGCCATGTAAGGATGCCCGGTTTTCAGGAAGGGCCTTACTTTCTTTTTAACCAATAATACAGGTTGGATGGAGGTAATGATATTTGAGTAAAAGACCTCACTGACAAAGTCCTGTTGTTCTTCTGACAGCCGGTCTTTTTCATTGACAACGATGATATGGTTCTTTCTTAATTCCGGTAGTATTTCATTTTCGAAAATGAGGTGGAAAATGGATTGCTGGTTGGTGACAATTTCATTGATTTGCTTGATGATCTTTGTGGGTTCAACCTCCTTGAAGTGCTCGGCCGGAAATTCCTTTTCGTGTCGGAGCATGTGCTTGTAATAGCTCACTCTGACCTGGTAAAACTCTTCCGTATTATTGGAATAAATAGCCAGGAATTTTATACGTTCAAACAGGGGAAGTGTTTTATCCATGGCTTCCTGTAAAACCCTGAAGTTAAAAGACAGCCAGCTTATATCCCTGTTGAAGTATTGGTATTTTTCCATAGAGTTGAGTTCGGAGCATAAAGGTAAGGATAGTTTAAGAAAATACGCAATCAGGGCTGTCAGGTGCCAAAAAACAGCCGATTCTATGTCTTTCATTGGTCCGATTTGCTTATTTTTAAGAAAAAACCACTACAAATGGACATTTTATCTGATCCTGCAGTCATCTGGTTCCTGATCGGACTCGGACTGCTGCTTCTGGAACTGATCCTTCCGGGGCTGGTCATCCTGTTCTTTGGTGCAGGCGCCTGGGTCACAGCCCTGGTGTGTGTGCTGATGGATATCAATCTGAATGTACAGATCCTTATCTTCCTTGTGGCCTCTTTACTGGGGCTGGGACTGTTGCGCAAATATTTGAAAAAGAGGTTTTTCGGTAAAAAAGATGAAGAAGCCCAGGACCAGTTGGAGGAGTTTATCGGGAAAAAGGCCAAAGCCGTTGCTGATTTTAAGGATGGTTCGGGCCTTGTTGAATTCAAGGGAACCCGGTGGTCAGCTTCCTGTGAGTCCCAGGTTTCCAAGGGTCAATGGGTAAGCATTGTCAGCAAGGAAAGCCTGATCCTTCAGGTTAAACCCGAATAACCCTCTCACTGGGAGTTCGGCTCCCCGAAATAAGAACTTTAACCTTTTCCCTATCACCTTTAACCTCAATTCATGGAAATGAACGCATTAACACTTGTATATGCCGGGTTGATACTCCTGGCGCTGATCATCCTTTTTTCCTCTGTCAAGGTGGTCCCTCAGCGAAGGGCCTATATCGTGGAACGTCTTGGAAAATACCGGATCACACTGATGGCCGGATTCAATATTCTGATGCCATTTATCGACAGAGTACGTTACCGTCATACATTGAAAGAACAGGCCATCGATGTGGCTTCCCAGATCTGCATTACCCGTGATAATATCTCGGTGGAGGTTGACGGGATCCTTTATCTGCAGGTAATTGATGCAGCGAAGGCTTCCTACGGGATCGACAATTACCAGTTTGCATCCATCCAGATTGCCCAAACCACCATGAGGAGTATTATCGGGAAACTGGAACTGGATAAAACCTTTGAAGAGCGGGAGACCATCAACAACAGTATTGTCTCTGCAGTAGATAAAGCCAGTGATCCCTGGGGTGTAAAAGTGACCCGCTACGAGGTGAAGAACATCATTCCGCCCCAGAGTATCAAAGATGCCATGGAGAAGCAGATGAGGGCAGAGAGGGAAAAACGTGCTGTCATTGCTGAATCGGAAGGAGAGAAGCAGGCCAAGATCAATGTGGCTGAGGGATCCAAGCAGCAAGCCATCAAGGAGTCGGAAGGTGAGATGCAGAAACGAATTAATGAAGCCAAAGGAAAGGCTTCAGAGATTGAGCAGGTTGCCGTTGCCACCGCCAATGGGATCAAGGCTATATCACTGGCAATCAATGAAAAAGGCGGAAAGGATGCTGTCAACCTGAGGATTGCTGAACAGTACCTGATGGAGTTTGGTAAGCTGGCCAAGGAGTCCAATACCCTGATCATGCCCTCCAACCTGGCTGACATATCGAGTATCATCGCCACCGCAACCAAAGTATTTGACGCTTCAAAGGAATAGGATTTTACACTTGTTGAATCTTCGGGATACCATTTTCAGGGCCGCCACACTTTTCCAGTGAGGCGGCTTTTTTTTAATATAATGGATGCTTGTTCACAAATACCGTATTTTTCCAATCTATAATTATACATATAGTTATACATTTGCGCATTCATCTGTTAAAATTTGAGAAGTTGGAATTTCTGAAGCGAAACAAATACCGATTCTCCCTGTTCATCGCAGGATCATTGAGCATTACCCTGCTTGCTGTTCTGTTTAGCAGGGGAATGAAACACGTGGAGGATTTCGATATGCATCCGGAGGTCATATCGGAGAGCGAGAAGCAACACCTTTCAGCGATCAAAAAGCTTCCTGAGATTCCCCCTTTCAGGGAATTCATTCACTTTATGGAAGGAGAACTTGACACCAGCCATACGGTGGGTGCTGCTTATGCGATGGTACGTGGAGGCCATGTGGAATATCTCAGTACCTATGGAGAGAGATCCAGGGGTAGTGGGGAAGAAGTGAATGAGCATACACTATTCCGGCTTGCATCGGTTTCCAAAGGCTTTGCAGGCACATTGGCCTGCTTGCTTGAAAATGAAGGGATATTCTCATTGGACGACCGGGTATTGGACCACTACCCCGGATTCAGATTGAAAGATAGTGCGAGTACCAATGGAATGACCATCAGGAACCTTCTCAGCCACACCACCGGACTGGTACCCTATGCCTTTGATAACCTGGTTGAGGCCGGGGAATCACTGCCCCACATTGTGGACCGGTTGCATGAGGTGGCTATTTCAGGTCCGCCGGGTACGCTGTATGGATACCAGAATGTAACATTCAGCATGTTGGATCCCATTGTAAGAAGGGTCACAGGAACTCCCTACCAGGTACTTATGAATGAGATGATTTTCAAGCCCCTGCAAATGAATGATGCGTCGGTGGGCCCGGTGGCCAAAACCCCGGATCTCAATATGGCCAGTCCCCATGTTCGCGGCAGAGACGGATACATCGCCCTGAATCCCCATGAAGGTTATTATAATGTTCTGCCTGCTGCCGGTGTCAATGCCAGTATTACGGATATGGGACAGTGGCTTCTGGCCCTGCTGGGCCATCAACACGCGATTGTTCCCGAAGAAGTGCTGGAAACCATTGGAGAGCCGGTTATTTATACTCCACTTAAATACAGGTATACCCGTTACTGGAAACCGTTCCGGGAACGTTACTACAGCCTGGGCTGGCGAATCTACCATTACAGGGGAAAAAAGATTGTCTACCATGGAGGATATATCCGCGGTTACAGGGCTGAAATTGGATTTTGTCCGGAGGAGGATATCGGGATCGTATTTCTTCAGAACTCACCCAATAACCTGGCTTCGAAGGTTGTCCCCCGGTTTTTTGACCTGTACCTGGACCACCTGGAGGACATTTCAGGCACCGAATCTGTCACAAAATCACAATAATTATAAAAATAGTTGTATTACTATAAAAATAGTTATATGTTTGTGTCATGAAGGAATTGACAAAGGCTGAACAACAGGTAATGCATCACATCTGGGAGTTGAAGAAAAGCTTCCTGAAGGATATTGTTGAAGCATTCCCCGAACCACGTCCCGCTTATACTACCATTTCAACGGTGATAAGGGTCCTTGTAAAAAAGGGATTTGTAGGATACAACACCTATGGAAAGGTCCATGAATACCATGCCAATATCTCCAGGCAGTCTTATTTCAGAACACATGTGAAGTCGCTTATAAACAATCACTTTGATGGATCGGTGGTTCGTTTTGCCTCATTTTTCACCGGCGATGAAACAATGAATATGAGCGAGCTTGAGGAGATCAGGCTCTTGATCGATCAGAAAATTGAATCATTAAAGGGAGGCAGTGAATGAGTCTTCCTGAATATATGTTGAAGGTTAACCTGGCCATTCTCATTTGCTGGGCACTGTACAGGATCGCCTTCAGAAAGTTTACCTTCTTTCAATGGAACCGCTTCTATCTGCTGGCTTCTGTTGTACTCTCTTTTATTCTGCCGCTGCTCAGGTTTCCCCCGGGAAGCCAGCTGGTGGCTGCAGCTGAATTGAATGGAATTGATTGGGAATATGTGGACTACCTGGTGGGCACCCCTGTGGTTCTGGCTTCAGAAAACACCGGAATTGCACCCCGTTCACTTGTGCTGGCGATCTACCTGGGCGGTGCCCTTTTCCTGATGATAGCGTGCATCTGGCGCTTTCTGCATATCAGAAAGCTTACTGTGCATGCCACCAGGATAGAGAACGGTCCTGTGCAAATTTATGTGCAGGATGGTTCCCATGGGTCATTTACGCTTTTCAGACGGATTTATCTGGATCGTCATGCATGGGAAAACAAAGTGGATCATGTACTTCGGCACGAAATGGTCCATGCCTCCCAGTTGCATTCCATTGATTTAATGTTCATGTCATTCGTAGGTGTTTTACTGTGGTTCAACCCCTTTGTCTTTCTTCTGATGCGATATGCAAGGGAAAACCATGAATACCTGGCAGATGAAAACGCCCTGGACGGGCCTGATACGCTTGCCGCGTACCTGGTGTGCCTCAGGGATGAAACCATCCGCCGGAATTCTCCTGCCATCGCGAACTACTTTAAAAGTTCCACCATTAAAAAACGAATCATCATGTTAACAAATCATCAATCAAATCATCAAAAAAAATGGCGTTATCTCGCCATATTGCCCATTGTTGCACTCCTTATGCTTGCTTTCCAGGCTCCGCCCAAATGGGAGGGGAGTGTTCCTTCCACCTTCCCGCTGCCTGAAAAGTTCATGGAGAAAGTCACCTGGGGATTTAATGAGGATGCCATTCATCCAATTACCGGGAAGGAAACCACCCATCTGGGATTGGATATTGCCGCTCCTGAAGGAACCCCTGTCTATGCTGCCGCAGATGGGATTGTGAAGAAGGCAGAACTCCTGCAGGGCTGGGGAAATCTTCTGGTGCTGGAGCATGACGGGGGCTTTTCAACTTTCTATGCCCATATGAAGGCTTTTGACGTGAAAACCGGTGACAAAGTGACCGAAGGGCACGTGGTAGGAAGCGTAGGCAATACTGGACAATCCACTGGTTCTCACCTTCATTATGAAGTAAGAAAGGATGGAATCCAGGTGAATCCTGCAGATTATTATTGATTCTCTAAACCCAATCTTGTTTTGGTTGTTATATTCACGTAAATTCGTGAACATCTTATAAAAACACAACCAGAATGAACTTCGATCTTTTAGTGATTGGCAGCGGACCAGGAGGTTACGTGGCTGCCATCCGGGCCTCACAGCTTGGATTAAAAACTGCAGTTATTGAACGGGAATCCCTTGGAGGGATCTGCTTAAACTGGGGATGTATCCCCACCAAATCGCTGCTGAAAAGTGCCCAGGTATATGAGTACTTCCTGCATGCAGCCGATTATGGGATCAAGCTGGATGGTTCGGTGGCTCCTGAATTTGATAAGGTTGTTGGCAGGAGCCGGACTGTGGCTGAAGGGATGAGCAAAGGGATTGAGTTTCTTTTCAAGAAAAATAAGATCGAGGTCATGATCGGCACCGGGAAGTTAAAGTCTCCCGGTGTTGTTGCTGTCACAGGGACGGACGGAAAAGAGAGTGAAGTAAAAGCCGGTCACATTATCCTGGCCACAGGAGCCCGTTCCAGGGAGTTGCCCAACCTGAAGCAGGATGGTAAAAAAATCATTGGATACAGGGAGGCCATGACCCTGCCCAAGCTTCCTGCATCCATGGTGGTTGTCGGATCAGGTGCCATTGGCAGTGAGTTTGCCAATTTCTATAATACCATGGGAACCCAGGTAACCCTGGTTGAATTTCTTCCCAATGTGGTCCCCCTGGAAGACGAGGAGGTCTCCAAGCAACTGGAACGTTCCTTTAAGAAGGCCAAAATGAAAGTGATGACCTCTTCTTCGGTGGAGTCGGTGGATACGTCGGGAAAACTATGCAAGGTAAAGATCAAAACCCCCAAGGGCGAGACGGAAGTGGAGGCAGAAATAGTGCTTTCTGCAGTGGGTATTGCTCCCAATATCGAAAACATCGGATTAGAGGAACTGGGAATTGAAGTGGAAGGAGGAAAGGTGAAGGTGGATGACTACTACCAGACCAATGTGAATGGAGTTTATGCCATCGGGGACATTGTGGGCGGACCTGCCCTGGCTCATGTGGCGTCAGCAGAGGGGATTACCTGTGTGGAAAAAATAGCTGGACACCATCCCCAGGCGGTGGATTATGGCAACATCCCCGGATGCACCTATACCAGTCCGGAAGTAGCATCGGTGGGCATGACCGAGAAGGCAGCCAAAGAGGCCGGCTATGAACTGAAGGTGGGAAAATTTCCTTTCACCGCATCAGGCAAAGCTGCAGCAGCCGGGGCCAAAGACGGTTTCGTGAAACTGGTGTTTGATGCAAAATACGGCGAATTGCTTGGAGCGCATCTGATTGGAGCCAATGTGACCGAAATGATAGCCGAGCTTGTAGTAGCCCGTAAACTGGAGACTACCGGGCAGGAGATTATCAAGGCCATCCATCCCCATCCCACCATGTCGGAGGCAATCATGGAAGCTGCAGCAGCGGCCTACGGGGAGGTGATTCACATTTAAAGCCGCAGGATTTAAATGTGAAGTACTTAGTGCAAAGTACTCAGTACTGAGTAAGGGGAAAGGGAAAAGGAAAAAGTATATAAATAAGTAGAGCCGGCGCAAACGCGACCGGCTCTTTTACTAACCCACTAACCCAAAACCTGTTTATTCTGAATACCAGGGCTCATTCACTCGCCCCATAAACAGGATGGACTTGCTGCTGTTTTCTGTGATGGCGAAAAGGAAGGGGCGGTCGAATCGAATCCCATGAAAACCGGCAGAGGTAAGGTCCATGGTGACTGCTGTAACAGCTGCTGCTTCGGTACCCTCTTCATTTACTTTAATGAAGGTTTTATGGATCACATCGGAGATAAGGAGAGGGACGTCGCTGATCCCGGAGAAGTCGGCCTGTGATGTAAAGGCCACCTCCAGTCCCATGTTCTTCAGGTCACCGGCAAGGGAACGTTTGAATTCAAACTTGAACCTGGGCAGCTGTACGGTGAGTTCTTTGGCTTCAGCGAAATGATCCATCCAGCTGTTCCACATCTTCCCGTCCAGTTTTTGCACCAGATCATCTATACGCTTATCTTCCTCGGGAAGGAAGAGAAACATGCTGAATTTCTTATTCTTATAGGGAAGCTCCACGGCGCTGAAATCCTCGGTAAATGCCACGTTAAATGTGCTTTCCAGGTCCATCATATCCACCCCTGCAAATCCTGTTCCGTCCCCGGAATAAAAGGGTGCTTCATAGGTGTTATCAGGGTCAAATTCCACTTCCCATACACAATTAAAATAGATGGCATTGATCAGGATCATCACCGTGGAAGGTTCAATGGAGTCAAGAATCTTATCAATCTTTCCATGGGTATGGGCACTGACCCAGTTATTGATGGTTTGAACTGCGCTGGCATTCTTAAAGTCAAGTTCCTCCACTTCCGCATCGTAATAGGTGGTATTCAGATCGATAAAATCCTGTATCACAGGGAAGCCTTTGTCATACCACATGGAGTTGGCAATCTCAAGCAGGTTGCCCTCAACGTTGGTGACCAGCACCTTGATCAGTTCTCTGGTGATCTCATTTACCTCCTCCCGGGTGAGTCCGTCATAATTCAAGACCTCTTCAAAAGCGTCCATGGTGCTTGACTCAGCCCCGTTGTAAACCATGCCCAGCGCAATGCTCACCGAGGCCGGAGAGATCATGATATTGGGTGTATCATCATCTATTAAAAACGGTTTTCAAAAGCTCCAGACCGAAGTTGTTGTTGGTTTCGATCACCTGTGGCAGATTTCAGGTTATAATCGAAAACGGGATCGTCTATATTTTGGGTGCACCCAGCTCCTGTAATAAGGAGGCCAAGGGTGATGGCGGTCGTTCGGATGAAGATATTCATTGTTGGTCTTTTATTCAAGACGGTTTTATTAATGAAGGGGTTGCGCTACGCAACCATTTTATTCCATGGTGCATCCTTTGGTTGTATTCCAAGGATGTGATATCCTGCCAATTTGCATAAATTTGTTACGGGAGGAAAACTGGATTGGCAGAAAAGCTGGAGATATTATTAAAAGGGTGTAAGAAAGGCAAGGCCCAGGAGCCAGGAAGCGCTATATAAGCGTTTTGCACCGGCCATGTATGGTATATGCCTGCAGTATGCCTCCAGTGAGGAAGATGCACAGGATATCATGCAGGAAGGATTCATCAAGGTGTTTAAGAAGCTGGACCAGGTCAATAATCCGGCTGCATTTCCGGGATGGATCAGAAGGGTGATGATCAACACAGCACTGGAGAAATACCGGAGCCAGGTGATCCTTCAGCGGATGGATGATGTGAAGGAGGAGGCCGATGAAGCCATGGAAAACGGGATCTTTGAAAATCTGACCTGCCAGGAACTGGTGGAATTGATCCGGACCCTGACGCCCAGGTACCGTATGGTGTTTAACCTATATGCCATCGAGGGATACAGTCACCAGGAGATCAGTGAAGAGCTGGGAATCTCAGTGGGAACTTCCAAGTCAAACCTCTCAAGGGCCAGGGCCATATTACAGGAAAAGATTAAAAATATGTACGGAGCATTGATAGCAAGATGAAAGATCAGATAAATAAATAAAGGGTTTTTAAAGGAGAAGCTGGGAACTACCAGGTGGATCCGCCGGCATCGGTATGGAATGCCATAGTTGCAGGGACTGGGGGTCGGAGCCGGAGGGGCACGCTTATCATTACCCTTGCAGCTGCTGCCTCACTCGCACTTGCTGTGACCCTGGGAATCAACTATTTCGGCCCTGAGATTCAAGAGAACTCCGAAATGGCTGAAGCTTCTGAACAAGCCAGCCGAAAGCCTACCGCGGCACTGTTGATGAAGCATTGGATACTGAAGATTCACCCACAAAGGCCCCTAAAGGCACCCTGGAAACGAGGGTTGCCAATACACTGGCCGATCTGGCTACCGGGGATGGTATAATCGAAGAACTTTCGCTGGCAGAAGAACCACTACTGGCTGAAGAAATAGTATTAACTGAAGACCAGCTGCAAATTGAAGGAGAACTGCTGGTTGAAGGGGAGGTGCCTTTGGACCTGGGTACAACAACTGTTTCCGAGGTGATGAAAAAGAACCAGCCTCCTGATTCCGTCCAGGGGAATCCTTCACAGCCGGAAGATCTGGTTCTGGATGCTGGTGAGACAGTCATCCAGGATCCTTTGCCGGACATTGAAGAGACATGGAAACAGGATCCCAGGTGGATGCTTGGGGCGGCATTATCTCCATTGTATACCTTTCAGAGATGCGGAGGCGCAGGCCATGGACTCCGGATTATGAATCAGGAATGGTATCCTATGCCGGTGGAGTGCAGGTGGGATACAAAACCACCAGACGACTGCCATTGAATCCGGCGTGTTTTACAACAAGATGGGGATTGAAGTGGGTGCTCCGGGAATACAATTATTTTCTGATGAAGCTGAGTTTGACTCCCATCGACAGTCAGATTGAGCAATCCAGCATTATGGCCATATCCAACTCGGTTGGAAATATTGTATCCAATTCAGGTGACATCTATGTGAACAACTATAAAGTGAACGATGAATATGAAAGCAACTCTCCTACAGATATGTGGGGTGTACGGTCAGGTGGATGCCGACCAGGGGATTCGTCAGAACCTGGATTACCTGGAGATTCCTCTGAATCTCAGGTATACTATAGTTGACAGGATCTTTAAGCTACAGGTGGTGGGTGGCATGAGTACCAATCTGCTGGTGAATAATTCTGTGACCATGGAAACAGCGGACGGGACCACAGAGATAGGGTATCTTGCAAATATCAGGAATGTGAATTATTCAGGAAACGCGGGAATTGGCTTTAGTTATCATTTCCTGGATCATTTCAGCCTGAGCCTTGAACCCAGGTTCAGGTATTTTCTTAATTCGGTCAACGATGCCACCTTACCTTCCACGAGACCTTATACTTTCGGGATCTATACAGGCTTAAACTTTCTCTTTTAACAAACACTTCCAGAACCATTCTCTCTTCCCATTTGTTTCAACAAACAAATAATTACTTTTGTGGGTTATGGAAAAAATCAGAGAAGCAGGATAAAAAGGGGATTATTTTTCGCCCTGTTTTTATTGGCAGGAGGGCTGGCCATTCTGGTGGCCACACAGGGTATTCAGGGGAGCAAGATTCCAATCCCGTGAGCCATGAAGACAGGGAGTCATATTCGGTATATGGAGTGGATGTTCCCGATCAGGTATATTTTGCAGGTGAGCCGGTGCCCCTGGACCTTTTTGATGTAAGGAGTCCCTCGACAGGGAGTTGTTGTCCAATACCTATTTCCATTCCCAGACCATCAGGCTGATCAAGCTGGCCAACAGGTACTTTCCCCATGATCGAGCCCGTGTTGAGAAACAACCTGGTTCCCGATGATTTCAAATACCTGGCAGTGGCTGAAAGTGGATTGACCCAGGCTGTTTCGCCTGCAAAGGCAGTGGGTTTCTGGCAGCTTCTAAAGGGAACGGCCCAGGAGTATGGACTGGAGGTTGGAACAGAGGTGGATGAAAGATATCATGTGGTGAAATCCACAGAAGTGGCCTGCAGATATATCATTGAATCCTATCAGAAATATGGAAACTGGACCATGACAGCGGCTTCTTACAATGCAGGGCGAAGGGGGGTGGACAGGCAGATTCAGCGGCAGAAGAAGGAAAATTATTATGATCTGCTTCTGAATGAGGAGACTGCCAGGTATGTATACAGGGTTGTGGCACTCAAACTTATTTTTGAGGATCCGGCTGCATATGGATTCAATATCTCTGAGAATGAATTGTACCCCGGGATTCCCACCCAGACCGTTACGGTGGACAGTACTGTGGCTGATTTTGCTGATTTTGCCAGGGATACGGGACCAACTACAAAATACTTAAATCCCTGAATCCATGGCTGAGGGATAACAAACTGACCAATGCCGGAAGAAAAACCTATGAGATTCAGGTTCCGGAACAAGGATACCGACGTCCCGATGCATGGGAACTGCAGTGAAAAAAGAGAGCGAAAATAGAGGTACTGGGTGCCAGGGTCCACAACCTGAAGAACATCGATGTTTCCATCCCCAGGAACAGGCTGACGGTGATTACCGGTTTAAGCGGTAGCGGTAAATCTTCCCTGGCTTTTGATACCATTTATGCAGAAGGACAGCGCAGGTATATTGAAACCCTCAATGCATATGCCCGCCAGTTTCTGGGAAACATGGAACGGCCCGATGTGGATAAGATCACCGGATTAAGCCCGGTGATTTCCATTGAGCAGAAAACCACCAATAAGAATCCCAGATCCACTGTGGGCACTGTGACTGAAATCTATGATTTCCTGAGATTGCTGTTTGCCAGGGCTTCAGATGCCTATTCCTATGTGACCGGGGAGAAAATGGTAAAATATACCGAGGACCAGATCCTGGACCTGATCATGGAGTCGTTCGGAGATAAAAAGATATATGTGCTGGCACCTGTGGTCAGGGGACGAAAAGGACATTACAGGGAGCTGTTTGAACAGATCAGGAAGAACGGCTACATCTATGTGAGGATTGATGGTGAGATTGAAGAGGTGATCCAGGGTATGCGGGTAGACAGGTATAAGAACCATGATATTGAGGTGGTGATGGACCGGCTGACTGCAGGGAGAAGGACCGGGGGAGACTTGAAGAAATCACTGGCCGCATCTATGAAGCAGGGCAAGGGAGTGACCATGATCCTGGAGAAGGATGGAGGGGAACCCCGGTATTTTTCAAGCCAGCTCATGTGTCCTACCTCAGGAATTTCCTACAATGAACCTGCTCCTCACAGTTTTTCATTTAATTCCCCCCAGGGTGCCTGTCCCCATTGCAACGGACTGGGGACCATCAATGATGTGGATGTCGAAAATCATCCCGGATGATGCAAAAAGCATACGAAAAGGAGCGTTGGTACCTGTGGGTCCATACCGTAATGCTTATATTCTGGCAGCTGGAGGCCATTGCCACCCGCTATGATTTACCCTGGACACCCCGGTAAAAGAGATCCCTGAAAAGGCCCTGCACTGTATTTTATATGGTTCAGAAGAACCGCTGAAATTGCAAAATACTCCCCTGGGAGCCACATCCAACTATTTTCTGAGCTTTGACGGGATTATCAATCATGTGCAGAATGGTCAGGTGAACCCAACGGAAAGGGTGAGAAACAACAGACCAGGCAGTTTATCCGGAAAGTAACCTGTCCCCACTGCAAGCGGTACCCGGCTTGAAGCCGGAGATGCTTTATTTCAAGATGAACGGGAAGAACATTGCTGAAATCTCCGCCATGGATATCGGTGCACTGGCCGGGTGGTTAAAGGATATTGAAAAGGAACTCACCGAAAGGCAGAACATCATTGCCAGGGATATACTCAAGGAGATCAGGAGCCGGCTTGGATTCCTGCTGGATGTGGGGCTGAATTACCTTTCTTTGAACCGGAGTGCCCGCTCCCTTTCGGGTGGTGAGAGCCAGCGGATCAGGCTGGCTACGCAGATCGGTTCCAGGCTGGTGAATGTGCTGTATATCCTGGATGAACCCAGCATCGGACTGCATCAGCGCGATAACCGGAAACTGATTGCCTCCCTTCAGAGCCTGCGGGACCAGGGAAATTCTGTCATCGTGGTGGAACATGACAAGGAGATGATCCTTTCTGCCGATCATGTGGTGGACCTGGGTCCGGGTGCCGGCCGCCTGGGCGGAGAACTGGTGGCCGCCGGGTCACCCGGTCAGATCACTTCGGGGAATACACTTACTGCTGAATACCTGAATAAGACCAGGGAGATTACAGGTGCCGGAAGAACGCAGGCCTGGAAATGGCAAAGTCTGGTTATTAAAGGGGCTTCCGGAAATAACCTGAAGGAGGTGGATGTGGTTTTTCCACTGGGGAAATTTATTTGTGTTACAGGGGTCAGTGGAAGCGGAAAATCCACACTGATCAATGAGACCCTGCATCCCATCATCAGCCAGAGACTATACAGGTCGAACCGGGATCCCCTGCCATTCGAATCCATCGAAGGGCTTGAGTTTATTGACAAAGTGATTGAGGTGGATCAGTCTCCCTTGGAAGGACACCCCGTTCCAATCCTGTGACCTACACTGGTGTTTTCAGTGATATCCGGAAACTGTTTGAGCAGACTCCGGATGCAAAGATCAGGGGATTTAAGGCCAGCCGTTTTTCGTTTAATGTGAAAGGGGGAAGATGTGAAACCTGCGGAGGGGCAGGGTTGCAGACCATTGAGATGAATTTCCTGCCCGATGTATATGTACAATGCAAGACCTGCAATGGCAAAAGGCTACAACAGGGAAACACTGGAGGTTCGGTTCAAAGGACAGAACATCAATGATGTGTTGAAGATGACCATCAATCAGGCTGTGGAGTTTTTTGCCAGTGTTCCTTCCATTTTAAGGAAACTGAAAACTCTTCAGGATGTGGGATTGGGCTATATCACGGCTTGGTCAGCCTTCTACCACCCTGTCAGGAGGGGAATCCCAACGGGTGAAGCTGTCAGCAGAACTGGCAAAAAAGGATACAGGAAAAACACTATATATCCTGGATGAGCCCACCACCGGGCTTGCATTTCGAGGATGTCAGGGTACTTCTTGAGGTGATTGCCCGGTTGGTGGACCGGGGGAACAGTGTGATCATGATCGAGCACAACATGGATGTGATCAAAGTGGCGGATCACATCATTGACCTGGGCAAGGAGGGCGGCAGCAAGGGGGGAACGATTCTGGCAACGGGAACACCCGAGCAGGTGGCAGGGGAGAAGGAGAGTTACACAGGGAATTTCCTGAGGGAGGAACTGGTTATGGATTAAAATCAGTAAATTGTCATTGCAGATTAATAATCCTGATAGAAATGAGTACGAGCGAAGATAAAATTAAAAAGGCATTCACAGCAGAAGACCTGGAATGAGATCAAAACTTCCGATTCATGGCAGATATTTAAGATCATGGCCGAATTTGTGGAGGGTTTTGAGAAGATGGCATCCATCGGACCCTGTGTTTCCATTTTTGGATCGGCCCGGACGGAACAGGATCACAGGTATTATCAACTGGCAGAGGATATTGCTTTTAAGCTGACCCAGAGCGGGTATGGTGTAATTACAGGAGGAGGACCCGGGATCATGGAAGCGGCCAACAAGGGGGCAAAAAAGGGGGAGGGATCAGTGTTGGGCTGAATATTCTGTTGCCCTTTGAACAAGGTTCCAATCCCTACATCGATCATGACAAGCTGATCACCTTCAAGCATTTTTTTGTCGGAAAGTGATGTTCCAGAAATATGCCCAGGGATTTATTGTACTTCCCGGTGGTTTTGGAACTTTTGATGAATTCTTTGAATCGGCCACCCTGATCCAGACTGGGAAGATCGGAAAATTCCCCATTGTACTGGTTGGAACTGATTTCTGGAAAGGACTTGTGGACTGGATCCATCAGGTGGTCCAGATGGAAGAGAAAAACATCAGTCCGGATGACCTGGATCTGTTTACGTTGGTGGATTCACCGCAGAGAGGCAGTTGGGGTGATCAATAAATTCTATGCGAAGTATATGCTGAGCCCGAATTTCTAATCTGCCAGGGCGCTGTAGTGTTAGTAAATTCAGGGAATTTATGAGAAATTATTTTGTACATTTATGAAAATTCAGCTATCCGATGAAGAAGAAAAACACGTTTTGGCTGGCAGTTTCCATGCTCTGCCTGTCAGTCTCTCTCACAGGTCAGGAGGTGGAAATTTCCATAGATCATCCCGACGAGGTTAAAGCCGGTGAAGTATTTGAAGTAACAGTGACAATCGATAAAGGGACATTAACCGATTATTCCAGATTTTCCCAGGACCTTCCCCTTGGATTAACGGCCACTAATGTGAGTTCACCCAATGCAGATTTCAGTTTTGACAACCAACGAATCAGAATTATCTGGCTGAAGCTCCCTGAGGAACAGGAAGTAAAAGTTTCTTACAACATCATGGTGAATGAGAGGTTGAAAGGGACATTTATACTGGGTGGGGTATTTGCATATGTGGTTGAGGAGGAACGTAAATTCCTGAATTTTGAAAAGTCCACAGAGATCACCATTGTTCCGAATCCTATCGTTGATCCAGCCATGATAGTGGATATCAAGGATTTCAAAGGAGGTATCAGTGTGTTGTACCTGTTGCAGCGTGAAAAGAAGAACCCTTTGCCATGGCCATCAGGCAGAAGCCGGTATTGTTAAGTTCGGGGGATATATGGTTGAACTGCTGGTGCAGAATCCAACCGGTAGCAAATATGCCAAGATTGAGGAGACCATACCTTCCGGATATCTTTTTGAAAGTGTTGATCCGCATGATGGGATTGAATCGTTTTCTTCTTCAACGGTGAAATTCATCTGGATGAAACTTCCCGAGGAGTCGAGTTTGAGGTAGTCTATAAGTTGGTTCCAAAAAGAGATGAACCCCAGGGCGAATATGGTCATAGAAGGGTTGCTTACCTATTCGGCCGGGAATGAGAACAAGCTAGTGAAGATCAAGGAGGTGGATGTGGTTCTTGAGTCTCTTTCACTGGCAGAGAAACGAACCTGCTGCTGACCGGTGCGATTCCCGACGGAGCAAAGAAAACAGTGCAAACAGCTGAAACAGTCACCAGAGCAAGCCCGAACCAGAACCGAGCCTAAGAGCCTGAACCAAAACCTGAACCAAAACCGAGCCTGCTGCAAAACCAGTTCCTGCCGGCGCTTCTGGTCAGACCATTGAAAATACAAGGGTATTGGCTGCAGGTGGTGGCATATATTACCGTGTTCAGCTAGCGGCAACCAGAAGGCATTCGATGCAACGTACCCATTACCGAAAAGTAGGAGTGGACCAGGAAGTATTTGTGGAGCAACATCGGTGGATTGTATAAGTATACTGCCGGTTCGTTTACTGATTATAACCAGGCCCAGTATTACAGGGAAAAGCTGGAAAGATTGACGGGATGTAACGGGTGCATTTGTGGTGGCTTATCAGGATGGCAGCCGTGTCCTGTTACTTCCACCCGGTAACAGGATCTGGAAACTAGATTAATCAAGTGTTTCGGTTCCTTTCATACAGGTTGCTTGTTGCTGGCCATGATCAGGTCCCTTTATTTCTATGGACAGGAGTATCGACTATGATTCTCTGCTTCAGCGGGTTGATACAGTGGAAAATCCGGTGTATAAACCGGTGGTTTCATTTTCTTACGGTGTATTGAATTTCAGGGGAGATGTGAGGAACAGCTTAATTACCCCGGTTACAGGGAGCCATGCAGGCATGGTCAATGTGTCCACTTTCATTGACAAAAAGAATCACTATTTCGTGCAAATTTCAATTTCCTGGCTGGGAAGCTCTCTGCCAACGAGTATTCCTATTCGGATCTCACCAGGAACCTGAATTTTGAGACATCACTCTATTCCATCGGGATGAACGTGGAGTACAGGTTCGGTCACCTGATTGCACAGAATTCACTTTCTACGGCCTTATGTTTCACTGGGAGTGGAAAGTTTCAATTTCAGTTCCAAAGGGGACCTGGCAGATGCCGATGGAGCAGCCTATAATTACTGGTCGGACGGAACCATCCGGGACCAGATCAGAAGATTTGCTGGAGCCTTCCGAATACGCTATACCGGGACTATGAATATGAAACCGATCTTCGCCTGAGGGAGGACACAGAATTCGGACTGGGTGCATACAATCAGCGTTCCCTTGGCATTTCCGGCCGGAATTGGTCTGCATTTCCTGATCAGTCAACGGGCCTTTTTCAGCCTGGGCATTGTCTTACCATTATACATTGACCGATTACCTTGACAATGTGGCGTATGAGGGGACGAGTATCCAGGGATCCAAAGGGAAATGACAGTTATGTATTTTCCCATGTTTCACTTCATTTTGATTTGTTCTCGGATCCAACGACCCGGACAGTGGACCTGATGTATGCAGAAGCGGAGTTTGACCCCCTCTTTTTTGATGATGAGGATGGTGATTTTGTACTGGATGTAGCAGACAGTGTCCGGGCACACCCTATGGTGTGGAAGTGGATACACTGGGTTGTCCCTTGGACGGCGATGCGGACGGTGTGCCGGATTACCTGGATAAAGAGTTGAAACTGCTCCAGGGTGCCTGGGTGGATGAAGATGGTGTGACGGTATCAGAGGAAGCATTTCTATGCCAGCATTGCAAATCGCAATCAATGCCATGCACCGGAGTGATGTGGAGGTCTACCTGGCAACAATCAGGAGTGAATACAGGCTGGGTGCTTCCAGGCCGATCCCGGAGAAATTCAAATTGCTTGATGAGGATGGGGACGGCTATATCTCCTTTGACGAATTGCTGGTAGCCGTAGATCACTATTTTGATTTCCAGCTGGACTTGAACATTGATGAAGTCAGGGAGCTCAACGATTTCTTCTTCTCCCAGTAGAGGTAGTGCCATACTAGTACTGTCTTAAATCGAGCTGCACTGGACTAAGTACTATTATTGATTTTGTGGAGGCGGTCCATCTGGCGCTGGGTATCCTTTCTCTTGATGGTATCCCGTTTGTCATATTCCCTCTTTCCCCTGGCCAGTCCGATCTCCAGTTTTGCATAACCTGAGTCTGACATAAAGACGCGAAGGGCAACAATGGTTAGGCCGCTTTCTTTCACCTTTCTTTGAAGCTTTCTGAGTTCCTGCCGGTTCAACAGAAGCTTTCTGTCGCGTCCCGGGATATGATGGTTATAAGTTCCCCACGCGTAGTCGGAGATCTGCATGCCTCTCACAAATAGTTCATGCTTATGGAAAACACAGTAGGCCTCTCCCAGGCTTATTTTCCCAAGCCTGATGGATTTAATCTCAGTTCCGGACAGCTGGATACCGGCCACGTATTTTTCCAGGATCTCATAATCATGGAAAGCTTTCTTGTTTTTTATGTTGATTCTGTTGGCCATCTGATATTCCGATGCCAAAGGTATAAAAAACCGCATATTTCGGTATATTTGGATAACATGGCAAGAGATAACGCAGAACTGGTTACAGTACTGGGGCCAACGGCTGCTGGAAAGACCGCATTTGCAGCTCATCTGTCTCATCAAATCGGAGGAGAGATCATCAGTGCCGATTCAAGGCAGGTTTACCGTGGTATGGATATAGGAACAGGGAAGGATTACGATGATTACCTGGTGCATGGAAATGCGGTTCCCTTTCATCTCATCGATATTCTCGACGCAGGATATGAGTACAACGTATATCTTTTTAAGAATGATTTCTTACGGGTATTTAATGATATTTCAGACCGGGGCAGGATTCCGGTTATGTGTGGAGGATCGGGACTTTACATTGAATCTGTCCTGAAGAATTACAAGCTGTTAAATGTACCAGTGAATGAAGCACTCAGGACTGAGCTGGAGGAGAAAGATTTTGATGAGCTATCAGGAATCCTGAGGCTTTACGGTCCCCTTCATAACCAGACTGATACAACAAACAAGAAAAGGATGATCAGGGCCATTGAAATAGCCATGTTCCAGGCTTCACAATCCGACATACCCGTTGAGGAGCGTGAACTGAATTCAGTGGTTCTTGGCATTAAACTGGAGAGGAGCATCAGGAGAAAAAGGATAAGCGACAGGCTTGGCAAACGCCTGGATGAGGGTCTGGTGAAAGAGGTTGAAGGTTTGTTGGAGCAGGGTGTTACTCCTGAAAAACTGGAGTACTACGGCTTGGAATATCGCTATGTTTCCCGGTTCATCAGGTCCGAACTCACTTATGATGAGATGGTAAGTACGCTGAATACAGCCATTCATCAGTTTGCCAAGAGACAGATGACCTATTTCAGGGGGATGGAGAGAAGGGGTATTCCCATTCACTGGATTGACGGACTACTAAGCATGGATGAGATGGTGGGTGAAGCCCTGTCCATATGCAAAAAATCAATCAATCTTCCCTGATCTCCTATCTGAATTTCCAGGGTAAATCCAATATGAACCATATGAGACCCAGCGCAATCAGGATGTTGAGTGCTGTAATTCAAATAATTGTAAGGAACCCGCCAGGATCCAATCCTTCTTCTGATCATGATCCCTATGTTCGGAATAAAAAAAGCAAGAACGCTGAATATGGTAAGGGTATTCAGGATCCGCTCATCATCTACCTCTTCAGAGGGTTCTGCTACAGGCGAAAAGAAAAGAATCAGGTAGGCCATCAGCAGGAAACAGGCAAGGTACACCAGGTAGCTCGCTTTGATAAAAATGGTGGAAATTGGTCTTTTACGATGGATCCTGAAAGGTTTCAGGATGATGATGGCGATGATGTATATCAGTAGAAATGCCGCAATGAATATGAAATGAAGCAGGAAATTCATGACAGAACCAATATACAAAAAATGATGATACGGATCTTTCCGTGTTATTCAACCGGGACTGCCAGTGCTGCTTTGATCTTTTGTTCCAGCTCTTCTGATAGTTCCGGATTATCTTTCAGAAGATTCCTGACGGCATCCCGGCCCTGTCCCAGTCTTGTTTCGCCATAACTGAACCAGGAGCCACTTTTTTTAATGATCTCAAGATCCACGCCCAGGTCGATCACTTCACCAGTTTTGGAAATTCCCTGTCCGTACAGGATATCGAATTCTGTTTTCCTGAAAGGCGGGGCAAGCTTGTTTTTAACCACTTTTACACGGGTCCGGTTGCCCTGTATCTCCTCACCTTCTTTCAATTGACCAATACGGCGTATATCCAGGCGCACAGAAGAATAAAATTTCAATGCATTCCCTCCTGTGGTGGTTTCCGGGTTGCCAAACATCACGCCAATCTTTTCCCTGAGCTGGTTAATGAAAAAACAGGTGGTGTTGGTCCGGTTGATGTTTGCCGTAAGCTTTCTCAAGGCCTGAGACATGAGCCTGGCCTGCAAACCCATTTTGGAATCACCCATCTCACCTTCAATCTCTGACTTGGGTGTTAATGCAGCCACAGAGTCGATCACAATAATGTCAATGGCTCCTGAACGGATCAGATGGTCAGTAATTTCAAGGGCCTGTTCTCCATTGTCCGGTTGTGAGATATACAGGTTGGCAATGTCCACTCCCAATTTCTGGGCATAAAACCTGTCAAAGGCATGTTCTGCATCGATAAAGGCAGCAATTCCCCCGGCTTTTTGTGCTTCGGCAATGGCGTGAATAGCCAGTGTTGTTTTTCCTGAGGATTCAGGGCCATAAATTTCAATGACCCTCCCCCGCGGGTAACCCCCCACACCAAGAGCTACGTCCAGACCGATCGACCCTGAGGGGATCACAGCCACGTCCTCAATGGCATTGTCTCCCAATTTCATAATGGTCCCTTTGCCGTATCCTTTTTCTATTTTATCCAGGGTGAGTTGCAGTGCTTTCAATTTCTCCTGGTTATTTCCGTTGCCGTTTTCCTTGCTCATGCTATTTTTATAGTTAATGTGATAATGTCGTCAAATATCTGCCTGGAGTGTTCCTTGGTCTTTACTTTTTCAATAATTTTTTCAATGATCCCATCCTGATCGATGATGAAGGTTTTCCTGAGAATCCCCATATATGCTTTTCCATAAAGTTTCTTCTCGCCCCAGCTGTTGTAGTCTTTCAGGACTTTCTTATCCGTGTCTGAGATCAATCTGAAAGGCAGATCATACTTGGTAATGAATTTCTGATGCGATTTTTCGCTGTCAGCGCTTACGCCGATCACTTCAAAACCCTGCTCAAGAAACTGAGCGTAATGATCTCTCAGATCACATGATTCGGCAGTACAGCCGGGCGTGTTGTCTTTGGGATAAAAGTAGAGTACGATCTTCTTTCCCTTGTACTCCTCAAGTGTGATTTTGTTTCCGTCCTGGTCCAATGCGTTGATGGCCGGAGCGGGGTCTCCCTCTTTTAAAATTGCCATGTTCAAATCAAATTATAAATGTACAAAAGTTGCAACAAAACAAGCTCTATTATATTTTTATTTTTGATCAGCAGCCAGAGCGCTGTATCACTAATAAAACAGAATGATCAACAATATGTTTACTCCATCCATAGCTTCGTTATATTATCGCAGTGGTTTTGCTTTTTTTGGCCTCCATCCGGGAATCTTCTGGTCAGGATCCGGAAGTGATCCGGGGTCCCCTGTACACCAGCTCCCTGGCGAGCTTTGAAGAGGGTGATTACCGGTCAGCCCTGGCAGGATTCAGGGCATTGAATAAGGAGCGGTCCGGACTATGCCATGAATGCATATTATGCCGGCCGTTGCCTTGTGGAATTGAATGAGGAACTGGATGAGGCCATCGAACTACTCTATGGTGCATCCAAAAGCAGGTGCCAACCGATGTGATCCTCTATCTCGGCAAGGCTTATCACCGGAATTATAATTTCAGCTGAAGCGCAAAGGTATTATAGCCAGTTTGAGATGGAGGGCAGCCGGCAGGAGGTGAAACAGACACCGGGTCAAACACCTGATCTCTACTTGCCGCAGTGCACAGGAGATCACAGCTTCTTACAACCAGTATGAAGTTGATGACTGTGACATTCATGGACCTTTCGGATACTACCGAGTCCTCCCAGATCAGGATGAAGGGAGGGCAACTGCAGAGGAAACCCAACCTCTATTTCAAATCCGGAGAGGATAGGAAGGGCTCAGCAGCCTGATGTTCGTGCCTGCCAATGTCGTCTGAGGGTGACTATGTATACTATGCCGGTGAGAGCAGGAGCTGGTAAAGAGCGGACTGCAATTGTACAGGGTCAAAAAAGGCTCAGGGCGGGCCTGGGGTGATCCGGAAGAGATCAAAGCGTTGAATACGGAGGGGAATGAATTGCTGCCCTTATTTTGATCCCATCGAAAATGATCTTTATTTTGCGTCGGATGGAGGAAGGGGAATAGGCGGTTTTGATCTTTACAGATCACATTACGATAGAGAGAGGGATGAGTGGACCGAGGCCATCAACCTTGGATTCCCCATCAATTCAGCGATGGATGAATACCTGCTTTTGCCGGGCTCTGACCTCGGGATGATGATGTTCTTCTCCACAAGGCAGGGTACGGACAGTACAGTAACTGTGTACAGGGTACACTTGGTGGAACCAAAGAAAAAGACAGATGCCAATGACACAGAGATGCTTCAGGAAATTGCCAACCTGGGCGGGGTGGCAGCGGAGATCCTGGCTGAACTGAGAATGCCGCGAACCGGTTCGAAATCACCGAAGATGAGGCGAGATGAAATCAGGGCTGAAAGACGAGTACTGTGAGGATCCCAGGCCGGAAATTATCTCAGGTAAAGATACTGACGCCCACCCATGAGATACTGGCTGAAGCATTGAAGCACCAGGCTTCCTCAGATTCATTGAAGGACCTGGCCACTGCAGCCGGATAAAGGTAAGGGAGTCGGAGGATCCCAACGACAGGTGGGTCTGGCAAAAGCAGATCATGGTTTGGGAGAAGAAAGGCAGCAGAAGAGGAGGAGATGGCTGATGTACTGTTATGCCAGGCTGGAGGATAGACAGGGTCCCTGCAGACCCAAACCGGCTGTAAATGTCCCTGAGCCCGTCGAAACGCAGGCAGTTGTGGAGGGCGAGCCCGGCACCCAGCCTAAAGCCCTCAGCTGCCGAGGCACTGACTCAACAGGACATATGAACCGTTTTGATATCCTCGGGGAATCACCATACAGTAAGTAGCAATCCCATACCGTTGATGTCTCCCTCCCGATGGGGTATTTTACAGGATCCAGCTGGGAGCTTTCGGTCAGCGCAGTTGACCCTGGGGTGTTCAGGGGTATTAGTCCGATTACCGCTGAGACATCCCGGACAGGGGATTGATCAAGTATTATGCCGGAAAGTTTAAAGGTATGATGATGCTTCAAGATGCCTTGACAAGAGTCAGATCAAACGGATATGAAGATGCTTTCATCGTGTCATGGTACAATGGGAATCCAATCTCCACCCAGAAAGCAAAACAACTTGAATAAAGATTCAGTAAGCATAAAAATGTTTATATTTGAACGTACTTGATATCATCAGTCAATGGACAGTAATTTTACCAGCCGGCCCCAAAAACTTGGTTCTGAAGAGGCGGATATGCAAAATCAGGCGAGTCTGGTGCTTCACAATGATGATATCAATACATTTGACTATGTCATGGAAACCCTGATAGAGATCTGTGATCATTCCCTGACACAGGCAGAACAATGTGCCACCATCACGCACTACAAAGGAAAATGTGAAGTAAGGACTGGCACACTGAAGGAGATGAAGGAGTTGCGTTACCAGCTTATATCACGCGGATTGAAAGCCTCCGTTGATAATTAACCGGGCATGACAGTTATCATTATTCTTATCGTATTGGGAATTCTTTTATTTGTTATTGAATTCCTATTGGTTCCTGGAGTTACCATTGCCGGTATCGGAGGGTTGATTCTACGGTGTTTGGAGTGTATAAGGCATTCAATGATTTTGGCGCCCCAGTGGGGGTCTGGGTCCTGATCGGAACGATTCTTCTGAGTGTTTTTGTTATTGCCATGTCGTTACGCGCAAGGACATGGGACCGGCTGATGCTTAAAACCAATGTGGATGGCAAGGTAGACAAAGCACCTACCACAGAGCAGATGAAAGCCGGAGATAGAGGAGAAGCCCTCACCCGGCTGGCCCCCATGGGCAAAATTTTGGTCAACGAAATGGTCAGAGAGGCCAAATCCCTTGAAGGGTATATTGACGAACAAACGGAAATAGAAATCGTCTCCATTGAAGGGACGCGGATCAGTGTAAAACCTGTAAATAAATAATAATTATGGAATTCGATTACACATGGATTATCATCGTAGTGGCCAGTATTATTGGCCTTTGGATTATTTTATATTTTATCCCCATCGGTTTGTGGTTTACTGCACTTCTGTCCGGTGTGCGAATCTCTCTGTTGCAACTGATCCTCATGCGTTGGAGGAAAGTTCCTCCCACCATTATTGTCAGATCCATGATCGAGGCGACCAAGGCAGGTTTGGAATACATCAAGCGGGATGAACTGGAGGCACACTATCTGGCAGGTGGACATGTGGAGCAGGTCATTCATGCCCTGGTATCGGCCAGCAAGGCCAACATAGATTTATCCTTCCAGATGGCCACAGCCATTGACCTGGCAGGCCGTGAAGTGCTTGAGGCCGTTCAGATGTCGGTCAATCCCAAGGTGATCAATACGCCCCCGGTTACGGCAGTAGCCAAGGACGGGATTCAGCTGATTGCTAAGGCGCGTGTCACTGTTCGTGCCAATATCAAGCAACTGGTTGGTGGTGCCGGTGAAGAGACTGTTCTGGCCAGGGTAGGTGAGGGAATCGTCTCCTCCATCGGCTCATCCAAATCCCATAAGGAGGTACTGGAAAATCCGGATTCTATCTCTAGAATCGTGCTGGAGAAGGGGCTTGATGCGGGAACGGCCTTCGAGATTCTTTCAATTGATGTGGCTGATATCGATATTGGGAAAAATATCGGTGCGGTGCTTCAGATGGACCAGGCCAATGCTGACAAGAACATTGCCCAGGCCAAAGCTGAAGAACGCAGGGCCATGGCTGTTGCAACTGAACAGGAGATGAAGGCAAAAGCCCAGGAGGCTCGCGCCAAGGTCATCGAAGCTGAGGTGGAGATACCATTGGCCATGGCAGATGCTTTTCGGTCAGGGAACCTGGGAATCATGGATTATTATAAGCTGAAGAATATTGATGCTGACACGTCCATGAGAGATTCCATTTCCAAAGGGACCCAGCGTCCCCCGGAGAAACTGGGCGGTAAGGATAAAGATAAAAAATAGGGAGATTACCTCTTGCGGTAACCACCCTTGGGAAATCCACCTTTTACACCTCTTGTTGCATTATCGTTTTCAGAGGGATCAGGAGAGATCCATTGCCTGAGATCATCCACAGAGCCCTGATCCAGGGGTGGTGCATCTGTCAGCAGGAATCCACCTGTAAGGTAAGCAAATGGGTATTCATCTTTGAATACATACAGGTGCTCCTCCAGGTGAAAGGCCAGTTCCATTCCTTCCATCCTTGACATTTTCAGGTAGATTGCATCGTCTCTTAATGGTGGGCGACAATGTATAGGATACCATAAAATCTTCACCCTTTCTCATCCATTTCGTCTTTTCATTGGGAAGAAATTCAAGGCGGATGACGATGGTCTCTTTGATCTCTCCATCTTTCATCAGGTAGTTTGAGATCTCAGGAACCGAGAAGCTGAACCATCCCTCTTCATCAGTGTGGGTGGTTGATTCTTGACTCCATAATTCGGTTTTCCCGGGTTCGGCCGACATCAGTTTTACAGTGAAGTCAAACTGCTCATTGCTGATTTTCTGGCCTTCTCCATCGGTGAGCACTCCCTGGAAATTCAATTCAATAGCCGGCTGGCAGACGGCCGAAGTGATCAGGGTAAACAGAACTGCTGTGATCAAAACGATCGGTTTCATTTTTATGTTCATGATGAACTGCGTTTGTATACAAATTTATAAAATTCCTGATAATGAGTTATACGCAGATTCGCCCCCAGGGTTATTAACAATTTGTTAATAACTATTGTGGGTTAATTGTGAATAGAGAATCAGGAGTGCTTCTTGACTTGCTCCCTTCGATGATCTATTTTTGGTATTACCGAGTAAGAGATAAAAGGCCGCTCGAAGTTTCGTCCGGTGTAGTGATCCAGTCCGACAGGATCCTGGGAAGCGAACCGGCCGGTAATGGGATTCCCCCAAAACCGGAGATTCATCCAGAGCCAGGCATAGGCCATGAAACAGAGTTTCCTGGCTTATTTAATCTGAAAGATCCCTTCTTGGTTGATCTTTAAAAGTTTGATCCTTAAGGCTGAAGAGCCAATCAGAATCCCCAGGGGTTCCACTAAGCTTTTTCACTCTCGCCTCGGACAGATCATTAGACCTGACCGTTGCAGGGGCCTTCAGGAGCCGGTCCCGGAAATCCAGCTTTTGGTTGGGTGAAAGGACGGTTGCAAGTCTTCGTTCTACGGAACAAAGGCCGAGAACCAGGGTATGCAGAATGATAATCCCCAGGGATTACAGACAGCAGGCCGGCCATAATAACTGTAGCTCGGCACTGATTGGTGGCTATGGGTACCATTCGGTGAAAAGGGAGTAAACGACAAGTTTACTCCCTTTTTGTATGCTTTCAGGTCAAGCTTTTCCTAGGATTTATATTTGGAACTCAGGAAGGGATTAATAATCAGCCCAAGCAGTATACCCCCTAAACAAAAGGCAAAGGCCCAGAGTACAAGATCCTCCGAAATGCCTATAAAAATGGCAGGGACGATTACTCCTACCAGGCAGAACAGTATGGACAGGTTAACACTCAGCTTGTTGATTTTTGGATAGATCCACAAAACCAGGACCAGGAGTCCAAGCGACATGGTGAGTGATACAAAGAAGAAAGTCGCGTCCACAATATCACGGAGAACAAGAGCCAGCAATATTCCAAGGATCATCAATCCAAGCATGCTCCACCTCATGGTTTTTCTTAAATTCTCTTTTTTGGTGAGCCCGGCATGCTCCAGGAAGTCCTGGGTGACCGATGCGGCGGCAGTGAACATGTAGGTGTCGGCAGATGAGGATACCGATGAGTAGATGATGACAACGGACAGACCTGCAAGTCCTACCGGCAGCAACTTGCTGAATCCAACAATCAGCGATGTATCGGGGGCGATATCAGGTATATCGGCACGGATTACCAGCCCGATGAGGAGCAGGATGAATCCCACAATGATGTAAAACAAGGAAGACATGATGATGCTTCGCCTGAAGTTTTTCTTGTCTTTGATGGCGTAAACCCTTTGCCACAATTCGGGTGAGGCCATGGGGATGAAGAAACCAGCCAGGAAGAAACTAATGATCTGCATGGGAGGTATGCTGAAGAGATCCATGAATATCACATCCGGCTTGGTAGAAGTGGTGGACAGCAGGTACATCATCAGTACAAAGAGGAGAAAGATCCCGAAGGTCTGGACGACATCTGTCTTGACCACTGCGTCAAATCCCCCTGCAACCAGGTAGGCCAGGATAATGACCCCAACGATAATTACCGACAGGTCGTAACTAATGGGTGTATACTCAGAAACCAGCTTGGCTCCCGCCGTGAAATTCAAAACCACCCACCCGAACATAATGATGATGGTGATGATGGTGGCCAGGTAGCCTGCAAACCTTCCTTTCAAAAAGAAGAAGAAGTCAGGCATGGTATAAAACTTCTCCTTATCCGCTAACTTCTTGACCTTCAGTCCGAAGAAATAGAAAACAAATAGACCGAATACCGACCCCACAAAATACCACAGGGCTCCCATACCATACATATAAACCAGGGCCGTATAGGTGAGCAGGATGGCCGCGCCAATCCGGCTCGAAAAGATGGTGGTTGTAGCCTGTAATGCAGTCAATTTTCTGCCAGAAATCAGGAAATCTTCTTTGGACTGTTTTCTTCCTGTTAAGGCGCCAACAACCAGGATGAGGAGAAAATAAGCAACAATAATCAGGTAATCGGTTAGGATTAGCATGTGGTCAGGTTTAGATTAGAAGTTAGGTATGTAAATATATAAAATAATAGATAGTCTAAAATTTTCAGAATCATTCGGTTTCACAAAGGGTCGGTATATAATTTTTTCGTAACTTTTTATATTCAATATTGATACGGTAAGCATTGACTGGCAAAGCACCCATTGGTTCAAGCAGGCTGGTTTTCATTCTATCCGGTCTTGCCCTCCTATCAGGAGGGGGTATCTACCTTTTTTTGCGCCCCGGGGAATTTGTATTTCATAGCTGGTTAAGTGCTGTTGGCCAGGAGCAAATTCTGGCAAATAATATGCGATCTATTCAGTCTTCAGGCATGAATATTCCTGGCTGGTTTCTCTATTCATTGCCCAACGGTCTTTGGGCTTTTGCATACGCATTGCTGATCTCCGGAGTCTGGGCCGGTAGTTGTTCGCCTTTGCGCTATTTATGGTTTGCCACCATCCCCCTCCTGGTGATAGGTTTTGAATGTCTTCAGGGAACCGGCGTACTTGATGGTGTTTTTTCACTGATTGATTTGGGCTTTGGATTTACAGGGCTTCTCTTCGGTATATTAATTGGAATTAGAACTATAAGAATCAAACAACATGAAATGTTTTTGGAATAGAAAGTTTAACCTTCATGCAGCATCGGCATTGGTTATGGCCCTGTTTGTATTATTTGCAGTTGGTTCAGGATACATTGATGAAACAATTGATTTCATCAGTGATGTATATACAGAAGTTTTGGATGATGGCAGTTACCATAAAACGTTTGACCTTTATGGACAAACTGTAAGTGTTGTTGGGAATAGAGATAATTTGGGCAGAGAACATGGTATGAGAACTACTACCGGTTTTTCCGGAACTCATCATGACGCAACATATACCGAGTACTTTTATCATGGGAAGCTTCATGGGCCATGCGAGTATCAGTATAAAACGGGAGGTAAGGTTGTAAAAGTGTACTATGATGGTAATTGTATCTTTGAATATACTGAGGGTGTCGAGAAGAGTACGGACTTATTATCTGCACATGGTATTCTTTCAAATAAATACTTCCACTATGCATCATTTCTAACATTTTTAGGTTACGATAGTGTATACCAACAAAACTATCTTGATACCCTGGAGATCATCTTGAATTCCGTGACTTTTGAATCAGCAGAGTTCAATTTATATTATGAAGAAGCCGAAGAAACTCTGGAGTCTACTCCTTTTGACAGCATTATTTCAGCAAACGAGGCTGTGGCATTTCTGAATGGTTTTGAGCTGATCAGGGATCATCCTTTCAGGCTTGCTGTTTTTGATCGCTTTCTGGCCGGTCAGGAACAGACTTTTGAGACCATCAAAACTACCTATCCAGGTTTATTGATTGACCTGGCAGAGGAGGATGTCTCTGTTTCGGAACTTGAAAATTTCTGCGAGATATTTGATAGTTGCATGGTTAGTTACGGAAATCTGAATCTGGAGGATCCTTATTTCATAGACAGTTTGGATTTGAGGATTTTCAGGGCAATTTTGAGTATTTATGAACCAGAAGAGGAAACCATGAAAGCCGCTATGAAATTAGCAGGGGAATCTATTCTGTCAGATGAACTCAGTTCACAAAACTTCCATAAGAAGGCTGCATCACTTCTGCAACCCGGGTCGATCAAATCGACCCCTTCTGATGTGGCCGGGGTTGTGCTCAGTTCAATTTTTATGGCCTTTGCAGAGGGTGATTTAATCAGGGAATCGGTGAGGAAAGCGTATTTCTTGAACAATGGCATTGTAGTACTGCCAGAGGTTGGTAGTAAATTTGAGACTGGACACTCCCCCACAAGTGTGACAATTGGTGGCTATGTTTTTTATAATGGAGGAGCTGAGGTGAAAGACCGGGGAGTGGTCTGGGGCGAAAGCTATCATCCAACCATTGACAATAATCTGAAGAGCGGGGGTACTGGCACCGGGGAGTTCTCTGTAACGCTGGAGGGACTGGAAGAAGGTTCCCGCTACTATGCCAGAAGCTATGCCACAAACAGTGTCGGAACAGCATATGGTTCCTGTATCGAATTTGTCGCTAGCAAATCCTCCGGCATGCAAGAGACTGGAGCCGAAAGTCATAAACTGATGATATATCCCAATCCAGCTTCTGATATGACCATCCTTAGATTCTGGATAGAGTCGCCTGAGGCACTAACACTGAGCATGGTTAATTATTCCGGACAGGTGGTATACCAAAAGGACCTCGGCACTCTTGTTCAAGGTGAAAATCAGATTGAACTGGACCTGTCCGGTTTTCAGGCTGGCGTGTATCTTTGCATGTTGAACAGCAATGAAAGAACTGTGAGCAGCGAGAAACTCATTATTGCAAGATAGATCGAATCGTAGATCTCTCGAAAAGGGGGTGGACCACTGCAGGGCATTGGTTCACCCCCTTTTTCTTGTCGTACGCCCCGACAAACAATCCAAATTTAAAGCGATTTGCCCCTGATATTCAGTCTACGGGACATTCCAGCCCGATAAATGACCTGTTGAACCCGGTGAACGGTATATAACAGAAGCCAACTGGCAGATTGTGCACAGTTACCGGCCATTGCTTGATATAATTAGATAAAGATTCTCCTTTCTGCTTATTTCAGTTCAAAATTCCGCCTTAACAGTAGGAAAAACATTATTCATCTAAAACTAAGTCTATGAAAAAAGTATTATGCTTTCTGCTATTCATGGCATTGGGCACCGTGACCATGTTTGGTCAGACCCGGGTGGTTTCCGGTACGGTGGTTGGTGCTGACGACGGAGAACCGTTACCGGGCGTCTCTGTTGCCGTGGTGGGGACCTCGGTGGGGACCATTACAGATGCCAACGGTAATTATGAACTCGAGGTACCAGAGCGTTCCGAAACACTTTATTTCAGTTTCGTTGGATTGCTTTCCCAGGAAATAAGCATCGGTTCGAGCACCAACATCGATGTGGTCATGGAACAGGATCTGCTGGAACTGGATGAAGTGGTGGTTACCGCCCTTGGTATATCCAGGGAGAAAAAAGCCCTGGGTTATTCGGTATCACAGCTGAATGCCGAGGATATTCAGCAAAAACCCGAGAGCGACATAGGAAGGGTATTGAGTGGGAAGGCTGCCGGTGTCAGGGTGACCTCTACCAGTGGTGTTTCCGGTACAGGTACCAACATTACCATACGCGGATACTCTTCCATCAAAGGAAACAACCAGCCCCTCTTCATTGTGGATGGAGTTCGCTTCTCAGGTAGCACCAACTCAGGAACGGATAATGAGCAGGGCTTCCTCGAAGGGAACCAGGCCACATCCAGCCGCTTCCTGGACATCGATCCCAACAGCGTGGAAACCCTTTCGGTACTGAAGGGGCTGAGTGCCACCACCATTTATGGCGCTGAAGGTCGAAACGGGGTTATCATCATTACTACAAAAAACGGATCCGAATCCTCCGGACAGATGGAAGTGACCATCAATCAATCTGTATTCGCAAACACAGTGAATCTGCCTGTTTTTCAGGACAGCTATGGCAATGGATTCCAGCAGCAAAATGGATTCTTTTACAGCAACTGGGGGGCTGCCTTTACAGATCCTTACACCCAGGTTGATCATCCCTATTCCAAATTTGGGGAACCTGAACTGATCGCAGCTTTTCCTGAATACCAGGATGGAGTACAGTATGAACTTAAGCCCTACAACAGTGTGCCTGAATTCTTCAGGACCGGGATAACCTCCAATACCTCTGTAAGCATGACCGGGGGGAGTGAGAAGTCCAGCTACAATGCCAATGTAAGTTATGTGAACGACCAGGGCTTCCTGCCGGAAAATGAACTTAAAAAATTCAATATGGGCATTGGGGGTCGCACACAACTCTCGGATAAATTCGTCTTCAGCGGAACCATGAATTATGCGAAGACCGATATGAAAACACCCCCCATCAGTTATGGCGACGGGAGTGGTATTGGTGGCGGCAGCGGGATCTCAGTTTTTGCCGACGTATTGTATACACCCAGGTCGGTTGACCTGATGGGCCTTCCTTATGAAAGCCCCATCGATCATCGCAGTGTATACTACCGTTCAGGAAATGATATCCAGAATCCACGGTGGACAACAAAATATGCCCGTTCTCTTGATAACGTAAACAGGGTGTACGGTTCGGGTAATCTGGCTTATAATATACTGGACAACCTGAGTCTGTCGTATCGGTATGGCGTGGACCATTATTCAGAGCAGCAGGAGTACCAGTTGAACAAGGGATCGGTACAGAACGACAGTTATATAAACGGATTGTATCGCACCCGGCATATTTCCAGTACCATTTGGGACCAGTCGGTTCTGTTAAATCTGCACCAGGACATCGGTGAGAAAATCGCACTGGATGTATTGCTGGGCGGATCATCGGTCCGGAACATATACGCAACGGATGGAATGGAAAGTACCAACCAGCTGATTTTTGGAAAGATGAACCACAAGTATTTCAGTGATCACAGCACCATCAACAGTTTCAACCAGATTCCACTCCAAAGTAATGCCGAATCCAATACACTGGGGGCTTTCGGACAGATTACAGCCAGTTACAGCAACTATCTTTATCTGAACGTTTCCGCCAGGAACGATTGGTTCTCTTCACTACAACCCGAGAACAGAAGTCAGTTCTACCCCAGTGTAAGTCTCTCCTTTATTCCATCCAACCTGATGGAAGTATTGCAGGAGAGTGCGGGATTTGACTTCCTGAAACTGAGGGTTGGATATGGAACATCGGCAGGTTTTCCGCCATTGTATGTCACAGAAGATGTGCTGGCATCCAACGCACGGGGTTATGTGTCCAGGGATGGTACGGTGGTTCCCACCAATGGTATTTCATACTTCCTTGGGAATCCTGATTTGCAGCCCGAGTTACATGCTGAAACAGAGCTGGGGATCGAGTTTGCCATGTTTAACAACCGCTTTGGTGCAGACATTACGGTTTACACCAAGAATACCAAAAACCTGATTACCGATGCCAAGCTTGATCCATCCACTGGGTATTACCAGACCTACGTGAATATTGGTCAGATGACCAACAGGGGACTGGAACTTGAACTGAATGTGACGCCGGTAAGAACCACCAACTTTACCTGGACCATTGACGGAATCTTTACCAAGTATGAGAGTATTGTTGATGAACTGGGTATGGGCCTTGAAAGGGTTCTGATCAGCGGATTTACCGACCAGGGCAACTATGCCATCGCAGGTCAGCCTTACGGGGTGATGTACAGTTACGAGATCGCCCGGGATGATGAAGGCAACTACAAGGTTGATGGAAACGGGAATTTCCTTCAGTCGGATGAACCGGCCATCATAGGTAATCCACACCCTGATTTTGAAACCAGTCTGATCAACCATTTGCGGTACAAAGGATTCTCTTTCCATATGCAATGGGATTATCGCCAGGGAGGTGATATTTACTCAGAGACTGTGAATGCCTTAATGGGGCGCGGTATCACTGAGGACTCCAATTTTGACCGCATGCAGACTTTTGTAATGCCCGGTGTGCTGGCAGATGGATCACCCAATGACATTCAGATAACAGCAACCAATGCCTACTTCAATAATTTTGGATCACAGGCTCCCGCAGAAGTGAACGTGATTGATGGAACCACTGTCAGGTTAAGAGAAATTTCCCTGTCCTACTCCCTGCCTCAAAGCTGGATGAGTAAGTTGCCATTCAAGCGAATCGATCTGTCTATTATGGGGCAGAATCTCTGGTTCAAGGCCATCAACTTCCCGAAATACATGAATTTCGATACAGATGTGCTTAGCCTGGGTGTGGGTAACGGACTTGGATTTGATTTCATTACCGGTCCCAGCTCCACAAGGTATGGCGGTAGCATAAAGATTATGTTCTAGACCAAAAAACAATGAGAATTATGAAAAGAATAACAGCACTTATAGTTGTGACGGCCCTGCTTGGACTGCTTGTTAGCTCATGTGACTTTTTCAACCTTGAGCTGACCGAGGATCCCGATTCAGTGGTACTGTCTGACGCCAATCCTGATTATGCGCTTAACGCCATGCAGATTGATTTTAAAAACTTCCTGAACGATGAAGATGCCCCCAACTGGAACGGCATGAATAAATTCGGGATGGAAGTGGTGAGAATGATGAACCCCTGGGGCGGAACCTACGAGAACGCCTACAATCCACAGAATTTTGATGCCGTATGGCTCAGCGCTTATGAGGGATTGTTGATGGATGCCCATTCATTCCTTCCCGTTTATGAAGAGAAGGAGTGGTGGATTCATGCGGGGATTACCCGTATTCTCCAGGCTTACACCCTGGTTACTCTGGTGGATTTCTTTGGTGATATTCCATGGAGTGAATCTTTTGACGCTACAAATTTTAATCCGGCGGCTGATGATGACCAGTCGGTGTACAATGCGGCCATTACCAAATTGGATGAAGCCATTGCCGATCTGGCCAAGGAAGCCCTGGCCACACCTTCAAATGATCTGTTTTATGGCGGAGATCCTGTTGCCTGGACTACCCTGGCCAAAACATTGAAGCTGAAGATTTACCTGAACCTGCGCCTGGTTGATGGATCGGGAGCTGCTTCAATGATCAACAGCCTGATCGCTGATGGTGACCTGATCAACGAATCCTCACAGGACTGGTGGTTTGGGTACAGCCGCAATACGGATAATCCGGACAGCAGGCATCCCTATTTTACCTATAATTACCTGAATGGTGGAAATGATTACATGGCCAATTATTACATGTGGACCCTGTATGAGGAGAAGGCAGTTGTGGATCCCAGGATGCGTTACTATTTCTATCGCCAGGTACTGGAGTCATCAGAAGATTTCCAGCAGCTGCCATGTTTTGGTGTTGACTTTCCGCCCCATTATACCGTTGACATGCCTTATTGTACGCTGAATGACGGGTACTGGGGACGTGATCACCTGGATGATGACGGGATTCCTCCCGATACCAGGCAAAGGACCCTCTGGGGTGTCTATCCCGCAGGTGGTGAATTTGACAGCGATATCGGTCTGCCGGGAACGGCCGCATCCGGATTGCAGGGGGCAGGTGCCGAGGTGATCATGCTTGACAGCTATGTGAAGTTCATGCTGGCCGAAGCAGCCCTCACACTTGGAACCAGCGGAGATCCCAAGCAACTGATGCTTGACGGTGTCCAGGCCTCCATTGATCATGTGATGGCCTTTGGAGAGGAAGCAGCTGTACAGGAGTATATCCCCACCCAGGATGATATTGATGCTTATCTGGCTGAAGTGGGAGCCCTGTACGATGCAGCAGCTTCAGACACCGAGAGGCTGGAGGTGATTGTCAAAGAGTACTACATCGCCCTGTTCGGGAATGGTGTGGAATCTTACAACCTTGTGAAAAGAACCACCATGCCTTCCAACCTGCAACCGGCTCTTCTGGAAGCTCCGGGAAATTTCCCCAGGACTTTTAACTATCCGGCTGACTGCGTGAACCTGAATTCGTCCATCGATCAGAAACCTCATACTGTCCAGGTTTTCTGGGATACCAATCCGGCAGGAATTATTCAATAACTAAAAGCAAATGACTATGAAACTATTCAGATATATAACAATAGCGATTCTGGGAGTGGTGGCATTTGGCTGCCAGAATCCCATGCTGATCACTCCGGATGATGTGGACCGGGGTATCTATGTGACTTTTGTCCTGGAAAACGGGAACATCAATTCCGGAGATATTGCCGGGACTCCCATTTCAGGTACATTTGATGTGCCTGCAGACAATGTAGCCAGTCACGACATTTACGTGAAACGGATCTACGATATGGGTGAGAGCGAAACGGAGTACATGCTGCTAGAGACCATCACATCTTTTCCCTATGAATTCTCCAAGGATGGAAATGAGATGGCCGCGTTTTTCGGAATCACCCTGGAAGAGAGCTTTGGCAGCTTCTACCAGTTTAATTGTGAAGCCACCGGAAAAAATGGAGATGTAGCTACCTTTGACAACCTGCATGGTGACCTGGTTGGTAGTGCAGAGCAGCTTCAGGGTTTCCGGTTTCGCGGGGCGGTGGTGTGTCCATCAGATCCCAACGTGATTGTGGGAACCTATGCAGTGGTTTCCGATGGAACTTTTGTCGACTTTCCTGGTGAACCGGTATCGGGCTATGAGCACACCATTACGATCTCCACTACTGATGAGGAAGGATTCTATTCAATTTCCTGCTTCTCATTCGGGTTATATGATTATTTCTTCGGAACCGTGGGTTGGATTCCTGCAGGTGATTGGGAGGGTATCATACAGGATGTTTGCGGAGCCTTCTTTATTACAAATACCTTTGATTTTTGGGGTGATACAATCCGTGGAGATTTCACCTTCAACGATGATGGTACCATCACAGTGGTGGGAGGAAATACCTATGGCGACATCTGGACGGCAGTCCTGACGAAGCTATAAACAGGTTTTATTCTGTACCCAACATTAAAGAGGCTTTCTCATCTGAGGAAGCCTCTTTTTTAGCTAAAAGGTAAAAGGTAATAGGTAAAAGATGAAAGGGAAAAGGGAAAAGGTTATTCAATGATGATTTCTTTGCCGGTGCCGCCGGAGATATACCCTTCTCCAAAGGATTTTTTTAAGAAGGCGATGGACTTGTCCCCGGTGCAATGGGTGGGACAGATTTGTAGAACTCCCATTTCTTTCTCGGCTTTATCCATAATCTCGACCGGGCCCGGATGGCCGCATCCCGTAATTAATACACCGCCGGTTTTGGTTTTAACGACCAGGCCCTGTTCCCTGAACTTCTCGAATTGATCTCTGTGATCCAGGGAATCCCCAATCAGTCTCCAGCCTGGGATCAACCTGGTAGTTGTCATTTTATATCTCCTGTTTGTAGTGAAGTGCGCTGAATACCTGGTTTTTGTAGTTACGGCCAATCCTTAGCTTGGCGTTTTCCAGTTCAATGGTGGTGGCATTAAATGCCCTGATCCTGGGGATGGATACAATATAGGATTTGTGGATCCGGATGAATTGTTCCGAAGGAAGTTTATTCTCAATGCTGACCAGGCTGCTTTTCACTACCACCCGCCTGTTATCCGTATGAATTCTAATGTACTCATTCAATCCCTCAATAAAATCAATCTCTTTCAGGTAAATCTTGATGACCCTCTTGTTCTCTTTTACGTAGATAAATGATTCTTCGGCCTTTCCGTTTCCGCCTTCAAGTTCAACAGAGTCCGGATTGCCCGATTGAAAATACTTGTTTACGGATTTAAAAAAACGTTCAAAGGTTATCGGTTTCATCAGATAATCCACCACATCCAGTTCAAATCCATCCAGTGCATACTGACTGAAGGCTGTGGTAATGATCACTTTCGGAGGTCGTTTAAGGGTCTTCAGGAAGTCAATGCCTGTCATTTGTGGCATTTTGATATCAAGGAACATGAGATCCACAGTGTGGTTACGCAGCGCATCCATTGCCTTCATGGCATTGTCACACTCGCCGACAATCTCAAAATTCTCAAGTTTCTGGATATGCCCCCTGATCAATTCCCTGGCCAGCGGCTCATCATCTACTATCAGGCACCTTGTCTTCATGATACATTGTATTAAGCCGGAGCAGGCGTGTGGTCCGCCAGATAGCCCGGTATCAGGTTTATAACATTAATAGCATGAAAACAATTCTCACGAAATTCAACTGAACTTAACAAATTTACCAGCTTTTCTTAAATCATTTCAGTTAAATGCAAATATTTTGGGTGAAGCGACAGATAAATGTCAGTGAAATGCTTTTACTCCTTCAAAACAGCGTTTAACCCTTCCCAAAATGCGGGTTAATGATTTTAAATGAGAATGAATGCCTTCATGGTTACTTTTAGTTTATGTTGAGAGTGGTCATTGATCAGAAGTTGGTTTTCAGGATAATCCGGCATGGTATACTGTTCCTTTGCATGGTACTCGTTTTCTCATGGGTGGCCCATTCAGGGTCGCCAGAAGGTACAACTTACCTGCATGATTTCCTGATCGTCCTCATGAATGCTTTTGTATTCTTCGGCTACGCCTATGTCACTATTTATCTGCTTATTCCTCAATTGCTGACCAGGCGAAAGGTTTTCCTGTTCGTTGCAGCTTTCATACTCATTGGAGTAGTCCTCTCTGCGGTGAAGTTTGCTTTCTCAGATTACCTTTTTTATCAGGCAATTTCACCGGAAAATGCATCGTTTGAAAACACTGTGTCACTTCCTGCCCTGCTGGTTAACACCAAGGACATGACTTTCATAGTGGCACTGTTTGCCATTGTCAAATATGCGCGGGACCATTATGTGGTCGAATCAAACATCAGGGAACTGAAGCAGAAAGGTATGGAAGCAGAGATCAAACTGTTGGAGCACCATATGGATCCGCATGTGATATTCAATAATTTCAATAACCTTTACTCCATCTCCATATACAAGCCTGAATTGCTTGAAGATACAGTGAATAGGCTGAAGTCCATGTTGCACTACCTTTTCCAGGGAAGCAAACAGCAAAAGGTGCCTCTGTCAGAGGAAATTGAAATGATTGAAAACTACATTGGACTGGAGAAACTCAGGTTTGGGAAACGACTCAATATTAAATACACCATCCAGGGAAGTCTTCAGGGACTTCACATTGCGCCCCTGATACTCTATCCATTTGTTGAGAATTGCTTTGTTCATGGCGCAGGTGAGGATCCCCGGAATTCGTGGATCAACATCGAACTGTCTGTGAAAGATGCAAACCTGAGGTTCTATGCAGCCAATTCAGTTTCCCGGAATATGGGAAAGGACAAAAACCCAGATAAGAATAGTGCCAATGAGAACAGCATCCGGCGGCTTGAGATACAGTATCCCAACAATCACAGGCTGGCCATTAAGGATCGCCAGGAGGAACATGTGGTTGAATTGAATCTGAAGCTATGAATATGGAGAGGAGGATAGCAAGTTTACTTGAGAACCGGACCTGGAGGCACATTGTGTTCTGGATGTGCTGGGTTTTTGGATTCACCTTTATAAAGAGCTTCGGTGAACCTTATGAGGTGTATTTCGGATGGTTCTCTTACTATGTGGTGACCCTGCCCATATTTGTTGCACATACATACCTGGTAGCCTATGTGCTTATACCCAGATTCTTTTCCAGGAAGCTTATGCCGGTATTTGTCCTGTTTTTTCTGGGTCTGTTTTATGGATTTTCAGTACTCGAATTAATTCTGAGCAACGAATTCATTTATAAATGGTATCCCACAGGTTCCGAGATTGTTGAGTACTACCTGAATCCAGGAAATGTCATCGTGAGTGGTTTGGGGAACCTCTATATAGTCCTGGTTTTTCTTGCCTCCAGGATCATCAGGGAGTGGTCCATCGCCAGTATACAACAGAGGGAGTTGCAGCAGGCGGAACTGAAACAGCAGATGGAGGATACCATGTCCAAAGTACAACCCATGATGTTGCTCTATGCCATTGATCACATTGATAAAATGGTAGAAAGATCATCTGGTGATATCACTCAAGCCATTGCATTAACTTCTGAACTTTTGAGTGAAGTGATGATGTACCATGAGGAGGGTCAGCGATGGATCTCCAGGGAGATAGAATTGATTAAGAAACTTGTAGCGCTGGTTGCTCTGTTCAAAGGCTCCAAACCCGATGTTGAGTTTTTCATATCCGGTGATCCGGGTGAAATTGAACTGCCACCCATGATCCTCTTTTCGTTCGTTGACTTTGTTTTCAGGCGATTTGACCACCACGAAAACATCCCTGAACTGAATATTGAGGCATCCGGCTTCTCAAACATGATCAGCATTCAGATCTTAAAAGGAGAATCACGGTGGGAGGATGAAAGCATGGATGATTGTATGACCGCCATCAATCAGCTGGAAAAGATTTATGACGGTAGTGTACGTATTACCTATGAGAAACACAGCTATGGATGCTCCATACTCATCCGGAACCGTTCCCTGACAGAGGTCAATGCCACTTACAGTGCGCCGGGTGACGTTCACAGGGTTAAAGCGGCAGGTGCCTGAATTAGTTTTCAAACACCAATCCTGCACCCTACATTTGGATTGACTCTATGCACATCAATGACAAACTTGCCGTCAGCAGTCTTACTTTAAAGTTTTAGGTTTAATAAGTAACTTCCCCGACGGCAAGTTTTTTTATTCCCCCTCTCCAAACAATTTCCACCTCCATCCAATTCGCCCCAACTACATTCAACTGCCGCCCAACTACCACCAACTACCGTCAACCGTCCCCAACCGCACGTCACTTGTGCAAAACCGGACAATTTTAACACAATTTCACAAAGTGAAAAATCAACTATATTACATATAATCAGAGACATGGCATCTTTGGCATGAAACATGGATTGATACACTTGCTTAGAGATTGTACGGGGAAGGTACAAAAAGAGAGGTGTACAATGATAATAGATCAATATCTGGTAACTCGAAATTTTCAGCAACAGGCAGAGGGGCGCAACAGCCTTGAGTTATTCAAAAGCTTGTTGCAGCCGCACTTCCTGTTCAATTCCCTGAACAACCTTTATGCCCTTTCACTCCGTAAGTCGGATCAGACACCAGAAGCCATCGCCGGTCTCTCACAATTGTTGGAACGGGTCGTTACCTATTCAAGAAAAGAGATGATCTGTTTAAGTGAAGAGATTGCGCTCATCGAGGAGTATATTGCCCTGGAGCGGATCTGGCTTGGAGATTGTAAATTTCTACTGGATCTTCAGGTAAAAGGTGATACAGAAGGTGTATCCATACCGCCACTGACCATTTATACACTCATCGAAAATGCGTTTAAGCACGGGATCCGGAAATGTGAAAACCAGGGTTGGATCACCATCCATATTGTGGTGAAAAAGGATAAGATCCTTTTGAAGATCCGGAATTCAGTGAACACATGTCCTGTAATTGAAGAACATGCCTCCACTTCCCATGACGGGCTTGGCATAGAAGCTGTGAAAAAGATCCTGGAAGGATCCTACAGGAAATCTTACTACCTGGATGCAAGATCCATCGGCAATGTATACGCTGTGGACCTGATTATCGGACAGGTGGCAGCCTGATCCCTGTGAGTGTCATTGACTCGACTATCTATACCCTACATTTCCATTTTACTGCAGTTGGTTGATCATATTTCATTTCAAAGTTTTAGACATATATATTTATAAGTATCAATTAAAAGCGATAGCTATGAAAACAAAGGTTGGTTTTTTTAACAGGTTGACGGCCACGGTCGTTGCAATGTTTGTTCTCGCCAGTTTTGCATTTGCAGACGGTGAAACAACTGAAGTGTTCCTTTCCGGAACAACCAATTCTTCTGCTGGTGATTTTGTGGTGCAAACCACAAATGATATGTTTCAATTCCAGGGGAACGAGTATGAGGTGTTCCGCGTATACTATGACGATCCGGAGATGAATATGAAGATCGCTGTAAACAACGAGGGAAAATGTACATCCTTTGTGGCGTTTAATGGTGAATTCATGTTTTTCTATAATTGTAACAAGCACGGATTTGGCGTAAGAAAAGTAATGTTTTCAAATCCCTGGGTGAAGGATGGTTTCGATGCTCAGCAGTTTCATGATCAATCGGTTCTCATGAAAGAGAGGAAGGTTGAAAAGAAAGCTGCCGTAGGATTGATCGCTTCCTATGTACCCCAGATGAAAGGGTAACCACTTAAACCAACCTGAAGTCTTCGCTACGGATTTCACTTTGAAAGGAGCCGATGGATGTCCATCGGCTCTTGTGTTTTGTAACATACACGTAATCAAAATATTAACATCTCTTCACATTCATCCGCTTTCGTACAGAAGTGTCCATTTCCGGTCAGATTTAACAATTTTTACAAACCATGAATATAGCGTCTAAAATACAGTAAAACAGATATATAGGATGTTTGGCACGTCGATTGTAATTAAGGTTGACAGAAACAAACACAAATTCTAAAATACCATGAAAACAAGAACTAATTTACTTAAGAGACTCGCAACCCTTTCACTTTCACTTCTTTTTGTATCAACAGCTGTCTTTGCAGATGGTGAAGCCAACGAAGTTTTCCTCAGCGGAGCTACCAATACTGCTGCTGGTGATTTTGTGGTTACAGGTACTGATGATGTCTATCACTTCCAGGGAGACGAGTACAAAGTCATGAATGTATATTATGACAATCCCTCCCACAACATGAAGATTGCTGTGCTGGATGAAGGCAACTGCAAGTCTTATATTGCTTACACCAATAACTACTGGTTCAGGTACAATTGTACCAAGGAGGGTTTCGGTGTACGCAAGGCCATGTTCAACAGTGCAAATGTCAGGGACGGATTTGACTCCAATGAGTTCAGCGACCAGGTTATTCTTGTGAAGACCCGCAAAATTGAGAAAGACAAAGCTGTGGGACTGATTGCAGCTTATCTGCCCAAACTGCAGAGTTAATATCAGAATATAAAGGATCACAGGTCCTCCGGTTATTACATAACGTCCGCCTCGGCGGACGTTTTTTTTGATATGTATACAGGGTATACAATCGTCACTAAAAATCTTTGCTTCGCTCATATTTATAGGTACCCGCATTGTATACCCTGCAGTCAATGAACAAAAAAAGCCTTCTTTTGAAGGGGCTTGTACAAATGGGAATCATTTCCTACTTTTGTCCTGCTTTAAGCCGCAACCCGGAGAGGTGGGAGAGTGGCTTAATCCACCAGTTTGCTAAACTGGCGTACTCGATTAGGGTACCGGGGGTTCGAATCCCCCCCTCTCCGCAAAGCAATGTGAACCTTCAGCGAAAGCTGGAGGTTTTTATTTTTCCGGGAGCGTCGAAAGCTTGCTTTCGTAAGCGAGCGGGAAAATAAAAACCAGATGATGCGTGAGCATCATCACGGGTTCACATTGATTTGCAGGCCCCCCCCCAAGGGATCACGAGCGATAGCGAGTAATCTCCCCCAAGGGATCACGAGCGATAGCGAGTAATCCCCCCCAAGGGATCACGATAGTAATCCCATTCAGTTCACCCTCCCAGCCGCTTCACAACCTGGTCTCTGAAACTTCTGCTGATGGGGATTTCATATTTACCGATCCCTATGGTTTCGCTGGTGAAAGTCTGTATTCTCTGAAGTGAGACAACAAATGAACGATGTGTCCGGATGAAATCATTTTGAGGCAGTCTGGATTCGATGTTTGAAAGAGTCTCCCTGGTAGTCAGTACTTTGTCCCCTTCCAGATGAATCCTGATGTAATCACTTAAACTTTCAATAAAGAGAATATCCCTGAAGCTGACTTTTACCATCTTCCGGTCAGCCCGTACAAAAATGGAATCATCCTTTTCGATGTGGATTTCCCCTGAGTTCAAAGGTGCAGATTCCGGATTTTCTTCCAGGTATTTATTGATGCCCTGCAGGAGCCTTTCAAAAGAGATGGGTTTAAGCAGGTAATCCACAGCCTTTAGGTCAAACCCATCCACCGCATATTCCCTGTAGGCAGTAGTAAATATAATTTTCAGGTTCCGGGACATGGATTTCGCAAAAGAGAGGCCAGAGATGTCGGGCATATTAATGTCCAGAAACACAAGATCAACGGGTTGGGAATTGATTACCTGGAATGCTTCAATGGCATTTTTGCAACTGGCCACCACATGGATGTGATCAATTTTTCCAAGGTGGGTTTCAAGAATATCCCTGGCAACCGGTTCATCATCTACTACGATACAATGCACAATTTTAACCATTGTGTATCTCTTTTAAATCAGGTATTTTGAGCCTGGCGTGGTACCATTCATCGGATAGTTTTGCCTCAAGTTCATATTTCCCACTGTAGTTCAGATCCAGTCTCTTTCTGAAATTCTCCAGACCAATTCCATTGTTTCCATCCTCTACCTGTGAAGGTGAAACTGAGTTTTTAATGAAGAAATCCAGGGACTGGTTTTCTGCCTTTATATCAATCTGAATCTCCAGGTAGCCGTTTTTAAGTGCACCATGTTTAAAGGCATTTTCAACAAAGGGCATCAAAAGCATTGGGGCGACCTGTATGTCTCCGTCGATTTCGTTGGAAGAAAACCCAAACTTCAGGGTATCCTGGAAACGAATTTTTTCAAGCTCAATATATTCTCTGATGTGTGCCACCTCTTCCGTCAGGCTGACCCTTGGTTTGTCAACCTGGTAGAGGATATAATCAAGAAGGTTGGATAATTTGAGTATGATTTCAGGTGTGTGTTCGGATTGTTTCAGAGCCAGACCGTATATGGTATTCAGTGTGTTAAATAGAAAGTGGGGGTGGATCTGTTTCTTCAGGTAGTAGAGCTCCTGCTCCTTGAAATGAAGTTGTGCCGATAACATTTTGTTCTGCAGCTCCCGGTTGCTTTTTTCCGTTTTAAAACTTCGATTCAGTATCATCACAAAACTAACCAGTCCCACCACCAGGTAAACAAGAATCAGGATGAAGAAGAAGTTCTTCACCATGGGAGGCAGGTTGGTGGCATCGAACTTCTTATAAATGATCAGGACTCCGTAAATGATGATGACAATAAAATAGGATGAAGCCAACAGTGTATAGAATCCGAACAGAGCAAATCTTCCGTATCGTCTGGGGAGAAGGTATTTTGGAATGAGGAAATAAACAGAGAAATAGGTAACTGCAATGGTCAGCGGTAGCAGCAGACTGGCAAACCAGATCACATAACCCCTGTCGGAAGAGTTGTAGCTGAAAAAGTAATAGAAAAAGAACCAGACGCCAATCCAGAATAACAGATGCACAACGATTTTTGGGAATGATCCTTTCATTGTAACAATATTACGAAAACAGCTCTTACTTACATGGAAAAATAGACCAATAACAGGTTTAGCACCTTTTTTTGCAGTTTTGAGTAAGATTTATCAATTTGTGGTTCGGATTCTGTCGATTGTCCTTATTAGCATGGCAGCCATCGCAAATAAAAAATACCGGTTGAAAACCTCTCTATATTAGCTCATGTAACCTTCTAAAACAACATTATCATGAAATCAATTATTGAAAAATTAAACGATGGCGGACCGGTATTCACCTATACCATTATGCTTCTGCTGCTGATCATCATTGCTTTGATTATTAAAGCAGTCCTGGAGAAGGATGTGAGCAGCAAGTCACGCTCCATCATTGCCTCTTTGGGATGGTTGGCTCTGGCCTGGGGATATCTGGGCAGGACATTCGGACTCATTATGGCATTCGATAACATTGCTGCTGCTGGAGAGATTACACCCATGCACGTGGCCGGAGGCCTGAAAATGGCTCTCGTCGGACCGCTTTGCGGGATCACTGCTTTTCTTATGGCCAGGTTGGGAATTCTGATCCTTCAGATAAAAAGCAAGAAGGAATCGTTTGAATAGAATTCCATCCACAACATTTCTGAATCATCTATTTAAAGGGAGCCCCGGTGATGTGCCGGGGCTTTTTTGTAGATTTTCATAAATTAGCAGAAAATCAAAAATACATTATGAAAATCATATCCCTTTCAGACGTTGAGAAAAAGGAGGTTCACATGGATGGCGCTGTGGGTGCCTGGAGACAATTGCCCCTGGGTAGCGATGATGGAACTCCGGTGTATTCTTACCGGGTTTTCACCGTTGAGGCAGGAGGACACACTCCTTACCACAACCATCCCTATGAACATATGAACTACGTGATCGAGGGCACTGGTGCCCTGGTCAACGAAAAAGGGGAAGAGACGCTCCTGAAGGCCGGTGACTTTGCCCTGGTCAACCCCGATGAAAAGCACCAGTACCGCAACAAGGGTGATAAACCCTTCAAGATGATCTGCGGGGTGCCGAAGGAGTTTGAGTGAGCCGAGATATTATTTATCACCGTAATGGCCTATGGTTGAGACTATGAGTACAATCACCTTTTCTTCGAAGACTTTATAAATAATGCGGTCTTTCTTGGTAATTCTTCTTGACCAGTATCCCGTTAATTGGTATTTGAGTGGTTCAGGATTTCCTGTTCCTTCAAAGGGTGTAGTCGATAATTCCTGAAAGATTTGCTCGATCTTCCTGATTACAGATTGCTTACCTGAACTGTAATGGACCTGTAACTCTCTCCTGGCTTTTGAAGAGATTTCTAAAGAATACTTTCCCATATATCACCAGGATCCTTTATTTGTGTAGTCTTGTTTTTTCTGTATTCTGTTTCTGCTTCCTGCACGGTCTTGATTAATTCATTATTAACCGACAGGCGATCCGTATCATTAAGCGGAACTATAACATAGGCTCTGTCCTTGCCACGCTGGACAATGATCTGTTCATTCTGATCTACGAGGTCAAAATATTTCCTTTGATTGTCCCTGAATTCTCGGCTACTTACTATCATCATAATTCAAATATATGTACCAATATGGTACAAATGTATGAAATTATAGCATTAGAATCTACCTGTCAATATATGTTTCACACGAATTATGTGATCGAAGGAAAGGGTGCAGAAGGATTATGATTGAGAGGAGGTATTACTTAACACCATGGTGACCGATGGTAATTCGCCTTGACCATTATCCTTATTGGTGATTAATTTGCTATTATCGTGAATGCCCCAACTGAAAATTCTTTTTCGCCGGCTCGTACGTGACCGGCTCCTGACCCTTATTACCCTTTGCGGACTTGTGGCTGGCATCAGCGCCTTCCTGGTATTGTTCATTCACGTAATGAATGAGCGGCAGTTTGACAGGCATTTCCAGAACTATGAAAATATCTACCGTGTACTCTCCTCACCGGCTCATATAGACCAGGCCCCATGGGCCAGGAGCCTCGGACTTGTCCATCTTGCGGCCGATGACATACCCGGTATTGAACTGGCCACACAGTTCACCCATTGTGACGGTGGCCGGATCAGGATCGGGGAGCGATCCATGGAACAGGACCATATCATGTCGGTGGATGAAGCATTCATCCAGATGTTTGGCGTGGAAAGTAAGATGGGGGATCTGAGGGACCTGGAGAAGCCCAATACCGTATTCATATCCGAGGATTTTGCAAAGAAGTATTTCGGGGACGAGGATCCTGTGGGACAGCAGATCCACATTCGATGCCCTGCAGTATGTAAGGGACCTGGGACCTTATGAAATAAGGGGAATTGTGAGAAATACGAATCCCAGGACACATTTCAGGTATGCGCTTCTGATCTCCCAGAAAGGAGGGCTGCAGGAACGCTATGAGAGCCTGGCTGACCGTAAGATACAGTGGACCTACAACTATTACAGATTAAGCGAAGGAATGGATCCGGCTTTGGTCGCCGGGCAGCTAAAAGCCTTCTATGATAAAAGCAGCCTGAAAACTGCTCGTGGACCGCAGGATTACGTGTTCAGGCTCTTCCCTTTGGAGGATATCCACCTCATGTCCGAATGCAGGTTTGAACTCAGGGAAAGGACCAGCACAATAAACATCCCGCTTTTCATGCTTATTTCCATTGTGATCCTGGTGGTGACCCTGCTCAATTTCACAAACCTCAGTGTGGCTAAAATCCTGAACCGTTCCAGGGAGTTCGGGTTGAAGAAGACCCTGGGTTCCGGAAATTCCAGGCTGGTAAGGCAGGTACTGGGAGAAGTATTCCTGGTGTGCAGTGTATCGATCATCATTTCCCTGGTCCTGATTGAACTGTTCCGTCCTGGGCTGAATCGCATGTTCGCCATTGAATTTGATATCTTCTATCATGATCCCATGGTGCTTATCATCCTGTTGCTTGTGCTGGTGTCTTGCCTGGCCCTGAGCGCATTGTTTGTCACAGGTTTTCTCCTCTCCAGGAACAGCACCATGGATATCCTTTCCGAGAAGGTCAATTTTTCAGGGAGCGTGATTATGCGGATCCTGTTGATGCTACAGGTGGCTGTCGTAATGATGTTGATTTCAGGTACTCTTCTGGTCAACAAGCAGGTTCACTTCATGCTTGACAAGCCGTTGGGATTCAATGAAGAGCAGGTTGTGGTGCTTCATATCAAAGACCTGTCAAAGGATCCCATGGTATTTATCAGGGCACTTGAAGCTCAAAACACTGTGACCTCGGTGGGGATGACTGCACAACATTTTGGGTATCCGGCTCAGGCCATATCCCTGGAAAATCTTGGACTGGAAGGCACTGCTGAGTTTGTCTTTGCCAATTATTCCTACCTGCAAACCATGGGTATTGAACTCCTCCACAACTGGATTCCCCCTCAATGCGGATACCGTGCGCGGGATGGTCGTGAATGAGCACCTGTATAAGCGCCTGATGGAACGGCACGGGAGCATGGAGGCCCTGCAAACCTTTCAATCAACTCAGCCCCTGGAAGAGGGGCAACAAGCCATCAATTTCGTGGGTGTGGCGGCAGATTTTAATTACAGCTCGGCCCATGAAACCATTGGTGACTTTGCCTTCTGGCTGGATGAATCGGCCAACCGGGCACGTTTCACCCACATCCGGCTAAAGCCGGGCAATCTGCACGATGCGATGGAAACCATCCGGAGCACCTGGAATGGAGCATTATCCCGGGCAGGAACTCAGCTATTTCTTCCTGGATGAGAAAATTGCCGAGCCAGTATGCATCAGAAATATTGCTCAGGAAGGTTCTGCTTGCATTCTCCATAGCCGGCATCATCATCTGCCTCCTTGGCATGAGCGCAATGGCCCTGTTCATTGCCCGGCAACGCACCAGGGAAATTGGTATCCGGAAGGTGAATGGTGCAGGCATCACCTGGATCCTTGTTTTACTCAGCAAGGATTTCGTAAAATGGATTCTGCTGGCCTTTGTTCCGGCCATTCCGCTCATCTACTATGCTATGAGACGGTGGCTTGAGAATTTTTCTTATCGAACTACCCTCAGTTGGTGGATCTTCGCCCTGGCTGGAATTATTGTTCTGGTCATCACCGTGTTCACTGTATCCCTCCAGTCTTATCGCAGCGCCTCCAGGAATCCGGTGGAGGCACTCAGGCATGATTAAACAATAACCTGGGGCAGTAATCCATCTTCTATTCATCATTTGTTATACTTAGGTGATTTTGCATCTTTACCTAAAGGGGGGAAGTACAATCAGAACTCGATTTTGTAACTCAGGCTGGGTACAATCACCACTAGCCTTGTATTCCTCAAGTTGATCCGTTCTGTAATTGTAGGCATATCCATAGTTCTCCTCTGCCCCCAGCAGGTTCAATACCTGTATAGACCAGATGCTTGAATGTTTCTTTTTATTAATCCGGTAGGTAATGGAAGCATTCAGGTGAAATATATTTGGTTTTTGATCCTCAAAAGGTCTGGAATAATCATAAATCACATCTCCCTGGTTAATGATGAGTTCTCTGTCTAAGGGGATATACTCTCTGACCACCCAGCATATTTAGTCTTGCATTGACACCCAGAAATTTGTTTTCTGAAATCCCCATGGTCCATTCCTTGCCAACCAGTACATTCACAACATAATTGGAATTATACCTTGTACTTCTTTCAATTCCATCACCCCCCACATATTTGGACTCAAACAAGGAGGCCGTGAACAAATAGTAGAATCCGTCTTTCAGGAAACGTTCAAGGGTAAGATCAATCCCAAGTTTGTCCCGGTACCATGGTTGACCAATTTCTCGGTAAAGAACCAATCAGCTTCCATATTGATGGTCGAGTAGCTGCTGTCCGGTGATACAGGTATATCATAGAGATACTGAAAATAGGGCTCCACCTTCAACCTGACATTGGGACTCAGGTTGATATCATAGGCAAGCACAAAATGGTGGGCCTTGGACAAGGACAGGGTTTTATTTGGGTACGTGGCCACATCTGCCTTCCATAACGCGTGCAAAATAGAGACTTTGCGGTTCCAAGCCGTGAGTGTTTCCCATAGGCCAGACTTATGGATTGGCGTTCCGTGAGATGGTAGGTGGCTCCCAATCGTGGCTCCAAGACCACCTTCTTCATTCATATCAAAATAAAGGCCATGCATTCCCAGGTTAAATACAAATCGGGAGGAGAGATTAAATTTTGATTGACTATAGAGATGGATGAGATTTGATGAACCATCCTCATCTGCAGCAGTCACCAGATCATCACCAATGGAGGGTGCATATTTCAGCAAGTTATTATAGTGCAGATTGTTTACAATGAACCCTGTTCGATTGGTGTGTTTAGCGCTGAATTTATGGTTGAGTGTGGATGTCAGTGTATATTTCTGTATTCAGGTTGTTAATGTAGTGAGATGCATGCGGGGTGAGATCAAAATCAAGGTAGTCTACCACAAACTCGGTGTAATCGCCCGATAGGGCAAGGGAGGAATTCAAATATGTTTTACTACCCAGAATATACCTGTGATTAAGACCAATGGCTGCCATTCTTTGGTTGGCATACCCAACCTCCTGATCATGCAGTATAACTCCATACGAGATGTATCGGCGTCTGCTTCAAATTTGATTTTATCGTCAGCTCCCAATGCCCAGAGTGAAAAAATTCCTGCTTTGTCGGTGGGCAAATTGATCTTAAAGCATAAGATCCTGATAAACCGGGATATTAGCTTCTTCCGGCAGAATTGGCTTGATCAATCCAAAAGTGGAGTACCTGTAGTTAAAGAGGTAGGAGGCTTTGCCATTTTTTGAAAAGGGTCCTTCGGAAGAAAAATCGAGACCTAAGGCCCCGATTTGTACCGCATGTTCGTGTTTCTCATTATTCCCGGTCCTTAATTTGATATCGAATACACCTGACATGGCATTTCCATATTCTGCCGGGAAAGCCCCGGTGAAGAAATCGGAGTTGGCAAGCATTAAACTACTCAAAGCGGATACGCCTCCGCCACCAAAGGTTGTCATATTTGCAAAATGGTTGGGATTGGGGATCTCAATACCCTCAAGTCTCCAGAGCAATCCTTTGGGTGCATTGCCGCGAACGATAATTGCATTGTCATCAAGATACCCGGTGGCCACACCCGCAAACGAGGAAGCCAGACGCGCAGGATCATCAAATCCGCCGGCGTACCGCTGTGCCTCCTCCACCGAAAAAGAACGCGCACTAACCGTCGACATAGCTGTTCAGGGGTTTATCCTTTTGGGTATACGCTTTCACTACAACTTCATCCATCATTTCGACCTTCTCTTTCAATCCTGTTTCAAGTACAAACTCTTTTCCTGATGTGATAAGAAGCTCCGGAATCACCTTCGATTCATATCCAATAAAGGATACCTGAATATTGTGCCTTCCCACAGGTACTTTTTCCAGTCGGAAAAGCCCATTCTCATCTGACATGGTCCCCATTACCGGGTCCAGGGTTAATATGACAATCGTAGCAAAGGGCAAGGGCATTTGTGACTCTTCATCCACTATTTTTCCTCGTACAACCTGGGTTATATCCTGACTAAATGTGCTGCCAGCTATTGTATGCGCCAGTATAATTCCGGCTACTAAGCTTTTTATGTTTAGCATGATCTTTTAATTTATGTCCTGTGTTTTTAAGGACAAGAGAAAATTTTAAGCGTTGCAGATCGCCTATGGGTGCTACTCTGAATTCTGATTTATTTTAATCAGACCGTAAACACTCTGCCGGATTTGTCCTGGCAGCTTTTAACACCACAAAGGTCACTGCCAGTAAAGAGATCGCCAATACGATGAGAACAGCTAAAACAAACACACCGATATTTACAGAGGTGCGATAAGCAAAATCCTGCAGCCATTTATCTGTAGCGTAATAAGCAATGGGGATGGCCAGAATGGTTGCGATTCCAACCCATTTCACAATTCCTGTATTGAGGAGTACCAAAATATCTGCAGCTGATGCCCCGTTTGATTTTCGAATCCCGATCTCCTTTTTTCTTCGTTCACTGGTATATGAAACCATCCCGAACAAACCCAAACATGCAATGACTATGGAAAACAGAGCTGAAAATTTTATGACCAATCCAAACTTTGTTTCAGTCTCATACAAATTGTCATATTTATCTTCAAGAAAATTATACTGAAAAGGTAGATCGGGTATAATTTCATTCCATACGCGCTCCACATGAGCAATGGCTGCTTTCCTGTTCTGTCCATTGATCTTTATCATGATCTTGTCCAACATACGCGTGTAGTTCATCAATGCAGTGGGCGAAATTTTCTGGTGAAATGATTCATTATGCACGTCTTTATAAATTCCTAGAATCTCTTGTGTCCCACCAAACACAGACATTCTGAAACCGATAATAGTATCCATTCCAAACGCTTTGGCAGCGGCTTCATTGATAATCATTCCACCTACATCATTTGCCCTATCCCATTGATAATTCCTGCCTTCTACCATTTCAAGTCCCATGGTTTCAACAAAATCCGGATCAGCCTCCATGAGCTGAAAGGATTTTTTTACTCCATTAAACTCCTCGTCAACTGTTATATGATAGGGATCACCAAATTCATTTCCCGCACGGCTTACGCTATAAATAGCTGGGCTTTCTAGAATTCTTTGCTTGAATAATTCATATTTTTCATGGATATCCCCATTTGAAGAGAAGTAGATGATGTTTGTATTATCAAAACCTAAATCTTTTGTTTTCAGAAAGTTTATCTGTTTCGAAATGATCACCACCCCAATAATCAGAACAAGAGAAATGCATATTTGGGTGATAGATAATAATTGTCTGAATTTCTGCCCCTTCTTACCCGTCGTTACCTCATTCTTTAGTGTTTTGATGGGATTAAATCGTGATAAAACCATGGCAGGATAAAATCCGGCAAGCACACCAAGTACAATGGTCCCCGCAAGAAAAATCAACAGGATTTGTGGCTTCTCAATGTAGCCGATAGATAAGTCCTTCCCGACCATGGTATTAAAAAATGGTTTTATCGTTTCCGTAAGAATAAGGGAAACAATAACAGCAATCAATGACAATACAATGGCTTCACCAATAAACTGGTAAATGAGGTTTTTGCGAGAGGCTCCTCCAACCTTCCGGAGACCTATCTCTTTACTCCTTAGGGATGATTTTGCCAGGGAAAGATTGATGAAGTTGATTAAAGCAATCACCAGGATAAGCACACCTAAAAGGATAATCAGGGATAGGAATTGACGCTTGCTATTTCCATAAAATGGCACCTCACCCAGTGGAACTATATTCATCGTAATGTCAGCTGCCTCTTCACTGGCCGGATCAACATCATACGTTTTACATATAAATTCTACAAATTCATCACGGGCCTTGCTTTCAAAAACCTGTTTATCAATAAGTTCGTGAAGCATTACATAGGTATAATATCCCCAATTATAGTAATCCTGATCAGCTTCGATACCCCCTGGTTTAATATCATTCAATGTGATAAAGGATGCAATGGCTGTATATTTTATAGATGAAGAGCCTGGTTGATCTGCAATAACTGCTGTGATGGTAAAATCACGCCTGATTCTTCCATCTGCGCTCACAAAACCAACGTTTTTATCAACGGCATCAGTGCTCCCGAAAAGTTTTCTTGCATAGGATTCTGTCAGGACGAGCGAATTTGGATCTTTAAGTGCTGTGGATAAATCACCTGCAAGCGGTTCAACACTGAACATAGAAAAAAAGCCAGTATCCGCATAAATGATATTTTCGAATTCAACAGCTTCATCAGATTCCATATTTGTCAGGTAGGCTTTTTGCCCACCCCCGTAACCTCGATCTATACGAACCATATACTTAATCTCGGGAAAACTTTCCTGCATAGAATGCCCTAAATGAGCGGTGGTTTCCAGGCCATCATTCACACTTATCTGGTATATTTCGGTGTAGTTCGCATGGTACTTATCATAGCTTAACTCACTCACTACGTAAATCATTATCAGCGTAAATATGGAAACCCCCAGGGCAAGTCCGCCGATATTGATTACTGAATGCAGTTTAAACCTTACAATATTTCTGAAAGCGGTTATGATGTAATTCTTAATCATATTTTTAAACTTTGACCCCTATAGGTCAAATAGCATACCGGAAACATATACCTCTATATATTAAGATCTTAGGCCGTTTGCCAAGGCGTGTAATTACAGGACCACTGCCTAATATATGGACATTCACTGCCTAATAATTAGACATTTATTGTAGAATGATATACATTTACCCTTGGGGATAAAAATACTGAATGATGAAAAGAAGAAAGCTTCTGATCGTTGATGATAACAAGAACATACTTACTGCGCTGACCCGCTTGCTTGAGTTGGAAGTGGACGAAGTTCATACCGCCAGTAATCCCAACTTAATTCCCGGGTATGGTCAGAGCAAATGATTATGATGCCATTTTTCTGGACATGAACTTTTCGGCAAGTGTTCAATCCGGAAACGAAGGCATCTTCTGGATGAAGGAAATTCTGAAAATGGATCCAAATGCAACTATTATTCCCATCACTGCCTATGGGGATGTTGATCTGGCTGTAAGGGCAGTAAAAGAAGGGGCTGCTGATTTTGTTGTCAAGCCATGGGACAATGATAAATTACTTGCAACCTTAAACTCCGCCTATAAACTAAGGCAATCAAAGCTTGAGGTTGAGTCCCTGAAGGAGAAGCAAAAGTCTCTGGTTGAAAAAATTGAGCAGAAGTACTCCTGTATCATAGGATCATCATCCGCTTATGCAAGAGATTCATGAAACCATTAAAAAAGTGGCCGGAACGGATGTAGACATTCTTATCCTTGGTGAGAATGGAACAGGAAAAGAACTGGTTGCCCGTGAGATACATCGACAATCCATGCGAAATCAGGAAATACTGATCAGTGTGGATATGGGTTCTTTGAGCGAGTCTTTATTTGAAAGTGAAATGTTCGGCTACGAGAAAGGGGCTTTCACCGATGCCAAAGGAATGCGCAGAGGACGCTTTGAAATTGCCTCTGAGGGAACCATGTTCTTGGATGAAATAGGAAACCTGTCCCTTTCGATGCAGGCCAAATTGTTATCTGCATTGCAAAACCGAACCTTCACCCGAATTGGAGCCAATACCCCCATAGAATTTGATACACGATTAATCTGCGCAACAAATAAGAATTTGAAGGAGATGATTTCAGAAGGGTTATTTCGCGAAGATTTATTCTTCAGGATCAATACCATTGAGATCACGATTCCTCCATTGCGCGATCGCGGTGATGATATTCTGGAACTAACAGAATTTTTCCTTAACAGTTTCAAAGTAAAGTATGGAAAGGACTCCTTGAAACTGAATAAAGAGGCTGCCAAAGTTTTAAAGAATTACCACTGGCCCGGAAATGTAAGGGAGCTGCAACACACCATTGAGAAAGCTGTCATTTTATGTGATACCCATATGATCATGCCGGATGATTTGTATTTGCCCAAACAAGAATTGAAATCCTCTGAGAATTCACCTGTTACTTTAGACGATATTGAAAAACGCGGTATACTGAAAGCGCTTGAAAGAAATAAGGGGAATGTGTATCAAACAGCCAAAGAGTTGAATATTGCAAGACAAACCCTCTACAACAAGATTCAGAAACATAAACTTTAGATGCCATTTTATGTATAGCAAAAGTCTCTTCTCAGCGGTTCTTGTCCGAATAATTCTCATCATCATCAGCTCCTTTGCTTTTATCTATGTCATTCCCTACCTGCATAATGAGTATTACCTGAGTCTTATTGGAATAGGAATACTTATTATATACCAGGTGTATAATCTGGTCCATTATGTAAATAAGACAAACCGTAAGCTGGCTCATTTTTTTAATTCGGTGCGTAACGAAGATTCTGTACTTACCTATTCGCATGATCATGAAGGGAAAATTTTCGATTCCCTGCATAGCTCCATGAATGAACTCAATAATTCTATTGGTGAAATGCGAAGACAAAACGCCCGGCAAAGTATATTCCTGAATAACCTGGTTGAACAGGTGGGTGTAGGTTTGATTTCATATACCAGAGATGGAAACGTAGAGATTTACAACAATGCTGCCAAGAGATTATTACAGATAAGTCAGCTGAGTAACATATGGTGATATAAGCACCAGGTATCCCGAACTTTCTCAAGTGCATTGTGGAATTACAACCTGATAATCATCAGGTGATTAAGGTAGTTACCGAACAATCGGTGCTGTTTCTGTCATTAAAACTCAGCATATTTAAATCCGAAAAGGAGACGCTGAATCTTTTATCCATTCAGAATATCCGGGCAGAACTGGAGCAAAACGAACTGGATTCCTGGCAAAAATTAATCCGGGTATTAACACACGAAATATCCAATTCAATCAGTCCGATAACTTCCCTGGCAAACACAACTAAAAAATATTTTGTCAGGAAGGATACGGGATCAATGATGAAAATTGATGAACTGGATGATGCCTTGCTGCATAAAACAATTGATAGCCTGGATACCATTGAAACTACAGGCAGAGGATTAATTGATTTTGTAGGTAAATATAAAAGTCTGACAGCTTTGCCACAACCCAAATTTGAGATCTTCCAAATCCGTGAACTATTCGACAAACTTCAAACTTTACTAAAGGAAGAAGCTGATTCCAATTCCATTGCTTTACAATTTAAGAGCTCCCCAAACAGCCTTGAAATAACAGCAGATTTTAGTTTACTGGAAAAGGTATTGATCAATTTGATTAAAAATGCATTTCAAGCCCTGGAGAAATCTAAGGCCGGTAAGGTTCATGTGGGTGCATACAAAAATATTGAAAACCGGGTTATCATAACTGTAAAGGATAATGGAGGTGGAATTCCGGCAGATATTATTGATGATATATTTATTCCGTTTTATACCACAAAAAATAACGGATCTGGTATCGGATTGAGCCTGTCACGGCAAATAATGAGATTGCACAGCGGGACCATTACAGTTGGTTCCATACCGAATAAAGAAACCGTATTTAGCCTGGTATTTTAAGCTTTAATGACCAATTGCAGAACCAAGAAGGAAGTAAAGTGAATCAGTCCCTTAATCAATATTTCAAAATCTTCTTCACGTCAGTAATCTGTAGTATATTGTGCTATAGAAACCCAATTTATTTACTGTACAAATTATGAAAAACAGGTTCCTGACCCTCATCATTTTCGCCGCACTGTTCTATGCATGCAAAACAGACCAGATCCATCCATCTGCACTGCTGCAGTTCGAATCACAGATTGACAGCATCATCGGGCGGTTGACCCTGGAAGAGAAAGTCAATATGATGCATGGCAAGCATACCTTTGTGTCGGCCGGGGCAGAACGCCTTGGAATTGCCGATATGAAGTATGCCGATGGCCCGTTTGGGATCAGGGAAGAACTGGAATCCGATGGCTGGGCTCCTCTGGGTTGGGAAACGGACAAGGCAACTTTTTTCCCAACGGGTTCAGCACTGGCTGCCACATGGAGCCCTGAACTGGCCTATGCCTATGGTACGGCCATGGCACGTGAGGCCAGGCTGCGGGGGAAGGATATGATCCTCGGGCCTGCCATCAATATTCAGCGGATACCCACCGGAGGACGCACCTATGAATACCTCAGTGAAGATCCCTTCTTAAGTGCAAGGCTTTCTGTGGGATATACAAAAGGGGTACAGGATCATGGCGCCGCTGTATGCCTGAAACATTATGCGCTTAACAACCAGGAAAACAACCGTGGAAATGTGAATGTCCTGGTGGGTGAACGGGCCATGCGCGAGATATACCTGCCGCCTTTCCGGGCTGCTGTGGAGGAAGCCGGTGCATATGGTGTGATGGCCGCTTATAACAAGGTGAACGGTTGGTGGTGCGCAGAAAATGAGATGCTTTTGAACAGGATACTGAGGAATGAATGGGGATTTTCCGGAATGGTCATATCCGACTGGTATGGGACGCATTCAACAGTGGATGGGGTTTTCAACGGACTGAATGTTGAAATGCCTGGCAACAGGTTTTTCGGCCAGGCCTTGCTGGATTCGGTAAATGCGGGGATCGTACCGGAAGCTTTGATCGATCAGCGTGTTCGTGAGATCTTAAGGGTAAGGCTGGCGATTGAACCCATCTCCGAGGAAGAGGCCAACAAGGAGATAACATCACAGTCCGACCAGCAGAAGATTGCCTATGATGTGGGATGCAAATCCATTGTATTGCTCAAAAACGAAGGTATTCTTCCCATAGACCTCAGCAAAAAGCCGCTGATCGCTTTCATCGGAGACAATGCAAATCTACCCATGGCCACAGGTGGCGTCGGGGCGGGTGTGAAAACATTATACGAGGTCACCCCCCTGGAAGGAATCAAGGAGAGGATCGGGGATAGAGCGGAAATTATCTATGCCAGGGGATATGAGCCTGCAGTGTTTGATTTTGAGATTTTCCGGAAGAAAATCAAAAGAAGAAATTGAAAAGGAGGACCGCGAAAAAGAGATACGCGACAAAGCACTCAGGGAAGAGGCCCTGGAGCTGGCTTCAAGGGCTGACCTGGTACTCTTCATCGGGGGCAACAACCGGATGGTTGAAACAGAAGCAAGAGACAGAGTAAATATCATGTTGCCTTATGGGCAGGATGACCTGATAAGGGACATCGCTGCGATCAATCCCAGCATCATCACGGTGCTTGTCAGCGGTGCTCCCAATGACCTCAATGTGGTAAATCAGCATTCAAAGGCCCTGGTAATGTCCTGGTTCAATGGAACTGAGGGAGGAAATGCGCTTGCAGATGTACTGTTGGGGAATATTTCACCCAGCGGCCGGCTGCCCTTTTCCCTGCCTGTCAAACTGGAGGATTCACCCGCCTATGCGCTGGGCAATTATCCACAGCGCTCTCGAAACAGGGATATTTTTGTGGAAGGGGCTGCTGAACGCGAAGGTGTGGCCGGTTCTGAACATACGCCCTCTGTCAATGATGATCCAAATAAAGCATACTACAGTGAAGAATCGCTGGTGGGGTACCGCTGGTTTGATACAAAAGAAATTCCCGTAATGTATCCTTTTGGGCACGGCCTCACCTATGCAACCTTTGAATACGCTGCCTTAAAAACAAACAAGGAACAGTATGCCCGGAATGAGGTAATCTCACTCTCTTTTAAACTGGAAAATTCCGGGGCCATGGTGGCCGATGAGGTTGTGCAGGCCTACGTTCACAGAATAAATTCTACCCTCGATTGGCCTTTCAAGGAACTAAAAGCCTTCTCCCGGGTCACACTTGAACCCGGAGAGCGCAAAACCATCCATCTTAAAATTCCTGTCAGCACCCTTTTTTACTGGGATGAATCCATCAGCGATTGGGAGTACGACCCCTGTGATCTTGAAATACTGGTTGGCGCATCAGCCGGGGATATTCAGCTAAAGAAGAACGTCCTGCTTAAATAGAATCAATTGTCAAATACCTCCCGCTCTTTATGGTCTCCAGGAACTGGTTCATGAACCTTGCAGCGGGAGCGCCGTCCACGATATCATGGTCAAAGGAAGCGGTAAGGCATAGGAATTCCCTGGTTTCATGGTTGTTTTCAATGAAAACGTTTCGTTGCTCGATGCTCCCGACCGTAATCAGTACCGTTCCACTTCCGTGGGGTAAAAACCAGACCGGTTCCCGGCTGAACATGCCCACGGCGGTAATAGCTACCTTCCCATAACGCTTTGCCATCTTCAGATTTCTGTCAGCCATTCGGACAAATGTTTTTAAAAGGAAGCCTGGAATGAAACGTATCCATGCCATCCCGGACAGGTTTCCCAACCGTCCGGCAGCATGATTCTTGAATTCCCTGATCTGCTTATTGATCTGCCGCAAGGTTAAATTCTGTGCGCCTCTGACACTGACATGTTCCGGTACCTTTTCTCCGTCGAATTCACGTTCGACCAATACACCAATGGTGAGTTCATCGAGCGTGATCAGCCTGTTGCGCCGTATAAAGGAATTCAGATGCGGATTTTCCCTGATCACCTGCGCCAGGCAATAGACGATATAGGCAGTCAATGATAGTTTCTCGCCTGTTTTTTCAAAATGGGCTTTAATCAACCGCCGGGGTTCGGAAATATCCACTTCCGCCAGGGAGTGAAAGGTATTTTTCCTTGCAGTGACCGATGCAGATGCAGCGACCATTTTACGGTTGAAACTCAGCGGCACAGAGTATATCCTTTTTTCATCATCCAAGTTTTCTGGATTGAATCCATGTTTTAAAATCAATTTCTGCCTTTCCCAGCCTTTCCAGCTCCTCTTCAGGGATCTCCGGTTCCCTTACCTTTTGAAAATAGGAGAACAGGGAGGCCGCGAACCTCAGTTGGCTGTTCCGGGTCAGGAATGCAATCAGTTTAAGAACCGGGATGGGGGCTTCAGTGACCTTTTCTATTTCGGGATGGATCTCCCTGCAATACAATTCGAGAAGCTCTTTCATGGGGTAGGATTCGGGGCCATAAACATAGTATATTCCATTTTCGGTTCCTTTCATCCCATAGGCATTTGCAACCATTCTACCCAGATCATCGCCAGCCACCCAGTGATAAAGTCCGGGTTGTTTCCCCAGGATGGTCGCCTTCCTGTCCCTGACCATCAATTCGAGCGATTCGAAAAACCAGGTCGGCCTGAAAATGTAATAGGGGATGCCGCTTTGTATAATCATCTGTTCGGCCCTGAATTTCTTATCAGTGAAGCTGAACCACCTGTTCTGTTCTGCAACCGTGCAGCCCGAGACCATGCTGATCTTTTGAATATGATTCTCTTTGGCTGTTTTCAGGATGGCCTTGGTGGCTGTAACATCATCGGTATTCGAAACGGTGATGTGGATGGCATCGCATCCCTCGACCGCCCTGTTTAGGTCGGCTGGATTGTACAGATCACCCTGAACAATCTCGTATTCATTGATAAACATGGAGGGCTTCACGGAGCGGGAAAAAAGCCTTAAGCCAAATCCTGCTTCATCCAATTTCCGGATTACCGGACCGGCAAGCATTCCGCTTGCCCCAATTACCAGTATTTTCATTATTCTATGGTTTATATGAGTGATAAAGCAAAAGTATTGTAAGGCATTGAGGGAATTGTTTGACAAAAGTCAAAAAAAACCATCAGACCGATTTTCTGATCCTGCTCAGTGTGGCAATATCAATCCCCAGGTAGGAGGCAATGTGGCGCAGGGCCACACGCTGAAGAATTTCAGGCTGTTTTCTGATAAAAAGCTGATACCGCTCTGAGGCAGTAAGGGTCTGGAGCTGAATGGAGCGGTTCATGAGTTGGTTGTACTTGAACTCGTCTACATCCTTGGCGATCTGTTGCCAGGCCGGGACCATCTCTATCAGCTCTGTCATCTTTGTATAGGTGATCACGTCCAGTTCACAATCCTCCATGGCGATAATGTTCTCCCTCGCGGGGACCTGGTCGTTGAAACTTTTCATGGAGATCACCACAGACCCCGTTTTAAAAAAATGGGTGGTAATGTCATTGGCCTGGTCATCGTAGAAAAACGAGCGCATCAGACCCCTTCTCAGATACCCCAGCCTGCTTGCAATCTTACCTGAGTCAAGGAAAAGCGATTTTGCGGGAAGAGTGATTGGCTCGAACCGGGAAACAGTCTCTTCCCAGTCCCTTTCGGTAAAGCCGTAATGTTCTATGAGCCTGTCCTTGAAGTCCATCCAAAAGCTAAGTTAAGTGGTTTTGGTGAAAATTGATAATCAGACAAGGTAAGTCAAAAGGATTAGCAAATTGTTTAACTTTGGTAGAACCGAGGTGCTTAATCCTTGGATTACGCAACCACAACAACAAACTCCAACTTATCATGAAAACAAGCAGAAGAAATTTCTTTCAAACCCTGGGAACCGGCACGGCCGGACTGGGACTCGGCGTCAACCCTGCCCCTGGCAGGATGCAGCACAAGTACGAATGAACCCATTGAAAACGATGAACAGCTGCTTTTTATCGGCGATGATATTGCCATTGCCGAGACAGCGTATGGAAAAGTTCAGGGAATTCTGCTTCGGGGAATCTATGAGTTCAGGGGGATTCCTTACGGTGCTGATACGGGGGGTAAAAATCGCTTTATGCCACCTCAGAAACCCGAACCCTGGGAAGACGTTTTCCCGGCAGTCTGGTGGGGGAATTCAGCTCCCCAGATCATGGACAACAGATATGCCAATGCTTACCCCTCGTTTGCCGACCATTGGAATTACGATGATGTAAGTGAAGATTGCCTGAGGCTTAATGTGTGGACTCCTGCCATTGCCGACGGGCAAAAACGGCCCGTGATGGTTTGGTTGCATGGAGGTGGTTATACCAACGGGAACGGCATAGAGCAGGACGGCTACAAGGGTGAGAACCTGGCCCGGAAAGGCAACATTGTGTATGTTTCCATCAACCATCGCCTTGGGCCCATAGGATTCTCAGATCTTTCCGCTGCAGGCGGAGAAAAATACAAAGATTCAGGAAATGTGGGCGCGCTTGATATGGTTGCAGCCCTGGAATGGGTAAAAGAGAATATTGCCAGTTTTGGTGGTGATCCCGATAACGTAACCATCATGGGACAATCCGGGGGTGGAGCCAAAGTGTGTGTCCTGGCGGCCATGCCAAAAGCGGCCGGATTAATCCATAAGGCGGTTCCCTTAAGTGGATCCACCACACAGGCCATGGACCAGGCTGTATCCCGGAAGCTGGGTGAATATATTCTGGAGGAAGCCGGGTTAAGACCGTCCGAGATTGACAAACTACAGGAAATGCCCTGGAAGGAGTACATATTGCTGGCCAATAAAGCCAATCGGAGAATGAGAGAGGAGAATGGAGAAAGCGGTGGAATGAGAGGGGGATTCTCCCCGGTTGCTGATGGGATACATATTCCGAAAGGCAGGTTTTATTCGGAAGAGAACGGCTTATCCTCAGAGGTTCCGATGATCATTTGCAGTACTTTCCACGAATGGGGAGCAGCCCGAACCAACCCGGAGCTGGAAAACATCACAGCTGATGATGCGAAAGAGATGCTTAAGGAAAGGGCCGGTTTCAGGGGAGGACTGGGAGACAAAGCACCCGAAGTCTATGATGCATATGCCAGCGCTTTCCCCGGGGAAAAACCCATTGAGATCATGACCCTGGTGTCCAGCAACCGGAAAAGCGTTGTTGAAACTGCGATGGCCAAGTCGAACCAAAAGGCTCCGGTGTACGTGGCGTGGTTTGGCTGGGAACCACCACTTTTCAACAACCGGATGCGGGCTTTCCATTGCCTGGATATCTGTTTCTGGTATTATAATACAGACCTGATGCTAACACATACGGGAGGTGGCGCTCGACCCAGGAAGCTTTCAGAAAGAATGTCGAACGCACTGCTCCAGTTTATGAAAACCGGAGATCCGAACTGTGGGAGTCTTCCGGAATGGCCGGCATTTACGATTGAGCATGGAGAAACCATGATTCTGAACGACGTGTGTGAAGTTCAGAATGATCCGGACAGGGAAGGCAGGGAAATGATCTGATCATTTTCCCTTTCTTACTGGTAATCAGACTTTTTTGGTTATTCATACGGCTGGATGATCCTGTCCCAGGCCTGGAGGATGATTTTGGTAAATTCCGATTCCGGGGCATATTCGGGGACTGACAACCCGGCTACCATCGACTTTACAACCAATTCATCGAATGGGATTTTACCCAGCAGGGGAATGGAATGATCTTTCAGGAATGATTCGATTTTCTCGCCTGTCCCGGGATGAATATCATATTTGTTGATCAATGCGAAGATGGGGATCTTGAAGCCCTCTACAAGCTCGATAACCCGTGGCGGCATCATGAAGACTTGATTGTGAGGGCTCTATCACAACCAATACTGCGTCTGTGCCTGTTATTGAAGCGATGACCGGGCAACCTGTGCCCGGAGGGCCATCGGTCAGTATAAAGTTTGCATTGTTTTGTGTGGCCAGTTCCCTGGCTTTTTCCCGCACCTTGCTGACCAGTTTGCCACTGTTTTCTTCTCCCGGCCCCATCCTGGCATGAACCAAAATTCCACTGCGGGTATCTGAAACAAACCAGGTGTTGTTGCTGCTTCTCGTGGACGTGATTGCCTTGGATGGACATATTCTTTCGCACAAGCGGCAGCCTTCGCATTTGAATGGATCAATCTTACGCTGCATGGAATCATTCACCGAGATGGCTTCGAAACGGCAGTATTCCGAACAGATCCCACAGTGGGCACAAAGTTCGTTGTCGATATGGGCCACCCATGAGCCTTCAAAAACATGAGACTCCTTTATCTGGGGTTCCAGGACCAGATGCAGGTCGGCCGCATCCACATCCCCGTCACACAATACCATATTCTTCCCCGCTGTAGCCAGTGCTGCGGTAATGGTGGTCTTACCCGTTCCCCCTTTTCCACTGATTACCGTGATCTCTTTCATGAAACAGCCACCTTTTCTGTCAGGTTATGGATAAGCTTCTGATATGCTTCCTCTATTTCATCCGGCACATCCGTAAAGATTTCTCCTTTTGCATATTGTACTGCATAAGATCTGCTAAAAGGGATCTCCCCGAGAATTTCAATGTTTTCCTCATGCAAATATTCGTAAACCTTTCGATCTCCGAAATTGGCTTTGTTGATAACAACTCCGAATGGAATATTCATTTCACGGACCAGGTTGACCATCAGTTTCAGATCGTGTAGTCCAAAGGGTGTGGGTTCGTTACAAGGATTACATAGTCGCAGTCTGAAATGGTTTCAACCACAGGACAACTGGTGCCGGGAGGGGCATCGAACAGAAGGATGTCATTGTTGGGAGGCAAGGACTTCTTTAATGTCCGAATGACCATGGTTTGCATGGCCGATCCGATCTTCAGATTTCCTTCCATGATGCCATTCCCCACACCGGTGTTGTACCTGTAAATGCTTCCAATTTGATTGTCTTTTACCCAGATGGCCTCCTGGTCACAGGCTACCATGCAGGCTCCGCATGAATGGCACAAACTGGAGTTTATTTCTGCAAATTCCACAGGAGGCATGACCAGGATGGCATTGAATTCGCAGTATTCATTGCACTTTCTGCAAAAGGTGCATTTGGATGTATCGATGACCGGGATTTCCTGGTTGACCTCTTTGGACATCTCTTTGATGGCCCCGGGGAAAAACAGTGCTGTCGTTGGGTTCTTCCACATCACAATCAACCAGCATCACCTTTACCAGTGATATGCTGACTGAGGTAGCGATACAGATTTACCGATACGGTAGTTTTCCCGGTGCCGCCTTTGCCGCTGGCAATGGCAATCTTTAATGCCATGGGATCCCTGTTAGTGATCGCAGTAGTTTGACGAAAAACTGAGTGTCTCTTTCAGAAATCCGTTTACCAGTTCTTCGGGAGTCACCTTGGGGGCACCCACAAATACATTAACTCCCTGCTCATTGAACAGTTCGATTGCCCTTTGGCCCATCCCTCCTGCAATAATATCGGTAGCTCCTCTTTCTGCCAGCCACGGTGGCAATAAGCCAGGTTGGTGCGGTGGAGCATCCAGGTAAGAGATTCCAATGATCTCATTGTTTTCTACATCAACCATTGCAAATTGGCGACAATGGCCAAAATGTGCATCCAGTATTCCATCACTGGTGGGAATGGCAATCTTTTTCTTCATTTTTATAAGTTTCTAATTATTAATACCTCCTCTAAAGCCTCTACCTCTTCCAAAACCTCCTCTGAAGCCGCCGCCTCTTCCAAAGCCTCTACCTCTTCCAAAGCCTCGGCCTTCCATTCTGGTTATCTCCGCTATCAATGTCTTTTTCAGTAGATGTAGTGTTCTGCATTCGTCGGAATCTTTTCGGGGTTTGCATTTCCCCATTTGTCTTCCGGTGCGGGGACCTTGTCCCTCTGGTCCGGTACTGTCAAAACCTGGCATAATGTCATGTTATTTAAGTTGAGTGATAATGTCTTCAATTTTCTGATTATCATCTGGCATGATGACCATCTGGATGTTAAAGCGTTCAAAAGGTCTTTGGCTTTGGGCCCAAAATCGCCCGATATGACTTTACTGACACCCAGTCCGACCACCTTTTCTACTACTTTTCCGCCTGCTCCCTGGTCAGCATCCTTGAACTCATTTTTAAAGAAGCTTGTTTCCCGGTTTCTTCGTCGAGAAGGCAGAACCAGCCTGCTCTTCCAAACCTGAGGTCAAATGGGGATTTTAATTGTCGCCTGTTGAGGATATGATTGTTTTCATTTTGCACTGTTTATGATTTGAATATTCAGTTGATTTGCACATGGGGCATTTTTGATGCTGAAGGGTAGGGGGCATGGTAAACCTGGCGTGACATGCATCACATATAAACCAGGATTTATCCAGGTGCGCATTCCCAAATACGGATTTGATCTCCCTGGTTTCAACCAGTGCCCTGGCAATCTTTCGTCGTGCACTTTCATAAATTCTGGCAAAGGTTGGACGGGAGATCCCCATAATTTTGGAAGCTTCCTGGTGGTTCATCAGATCATAATCGGCCAGTTTAATGGCTTCATATTCTTCATACAGCAGATCCACATGCTCCTTCTTACCATGCCTGTTACCATATGGTTTATATCCCCTGAAACCCGGTGGGGCCACTACCTTTCTTAATCTTTTTCTTCTGGGCATGATAAATTTCTCCTACAAAAATAATGAGAATATTCTCATTAAAAAAGGATAGTGTGATATATTTTGAATTTATTAATCATGTTTTCTAGAATCTTTCTTCGGATATCACAGCGCTCACCCTGTTTGTTTGTAAAAAATAACTACATTTGCACTTCGAAAATCGGGGTATAGCGCAGTCCGGTTAGCGCACCTGCTTTGGGAGCAGGGGGTCGGGAGTTCGAATCTCTCTACCCCGACATAACAGGACATCTTCTTTACTATGGAGGGTGTCCTTTTTCTTTCCTGCCCCACCGGCAACACCTACCTTCCCTCCAATCCCCTGCCGGCTGCGGTATTCAGAGACCATCCTATATGGTAGTGGAACCTCCCAGTGAACCTCCTTGTCCAGCAAGCAGCGGTTCGACCCGATTTTTCTGATAAAGTACTTAATCTCGGATAGATCATGAGAGGAAGCCAGCTTTCCGGCCTGCTGAGCAGCCTCCAGCCACTCTCTGACCGGTTCGACCCATACCAAACCCTTTTTCCCAAAATCATCCAGTTGTTCCTGCAACTCTACCTTTCGCTCCAGCAACTCATTCTTCTTTTTGAGGAATGTCTCTTTATCTAACAATCCTTCCAGATATGTATTGATCAGTTTGTCGATCTTGGTATCCAGATCATTGATCCTATGTTCTAGATTTTGGGAAAAAGAGTGTTGCTCCTTCGCTTCTTTTCGAATCAAACTCTTCATTTCAGCCCGTATGATTTCAGCCCAGTGGTCGGGCAGCGCGATGGCTTCCAGCAGCGTCTTAAGTTGTTTCTCAAGTGAAATTCTGTTCACATAGGGCTGGGAACAGCGGCCCCGTTTCTTTGAACAACGGTAATAAATGTACTTTCCAGCCTTGGCATATTGGGCTGTAATCATGCACCCGCACTCCCCGCACTCGAACAGACCTGTTAGGGGGAAGTTGTGTCCCTCTTTTACTTTCCGGGGTTTGGACCGGCGTTTCAGTTCCTTCTGAACCCCATCTCACACTTCCTTCCGCACTATGGGCTGAAATGTCCCCTGATGCAGCTCACCTTTATGGGGAATCAGACCAATGTAGGCAGGATTTGTAAGCATTTTGTGAACGATTCTCTTCATCAAGGGCTTTCCTACGCTGCTCATCAGCCCTAAAAAATGCAGGCGGTGCCTCAGCGATTCAAGAGAGTGTCTTCCTTCAGCGAACTCCCTGAAGCCCTGAATTACAATCCTTGATTTGACAGGGTCGGGTTCAATGTTCCTGGTACGTGGGTTATTCACGTAGCCAATCGGCGCCCTGGTGGGCCATTCTCCCCGCCTGATTTTTTGGCGAATCCCCCTGCGCACATTCTCCGACAGGTTATCACTGTAGTATTTGGACTGTCCGAAAGCTACCTGCAACATAAATAAACCTTGCGGTGTGGGTTCAAACCAGAAGGTGGGGAACTTCAGTGAGACGATCTTCCCCATATCGATAAGATAAATGATCTGCCCTCCATCTACGCTGTTCCTGGCCAGCCGGTCGGGATGCCAGGCAATGATCCCGACAGGATCCTTTTTCTCATATATCGCGGAGATCATATCATTGAACACAGAACGTCCGGGCTTCTTAGCGCTCTTGCTTTCCTCAAAGATCCTGGTAATGTCCAGGTCCTCCCTCCGGGCATATTCATTTATCTCTGCCCGTTGTGCTTCCATGGACATAACCTGGCGCTCTTCGTCCTCAATCGATTTCCGGATATACACGAAGTATTTCATGCCGCAAGCTTTATTTATTTTCTGCTCCATCAGTCACGCTTCCCGGATTCGCTCAAATCTGGCCCAATCTAATATGGCATCAATCCCGCGCCCCGCTTAATCGCAAAGTATTAGATTATGTCACGGTTTTCGCCCAACCTGTCATTTACACTTTGCTGTTTGCATAGGAATAGAGAAGCATATCTAAGGTATGCAAAAGCAAAGAGCAAATCCAGCCCCTCAAAGCAAAAACCAGTGCCAAAATCTAATAGCCTCCCTTCTGTGGGCAAAAGCATTCAGCATACCCGTCACAGATTTTGTCATTTTTTTTGAGCGATTCTATTGTATTCCGGAATGAGAGAAATAGGAATCTACGGATCTATACCCATAAATACGTCGTTTGATTGAAAAATACACCGAACAGAATTCAGCGTAAGTTTCCTCCAAGAAAGAATTCAAAAAATCCGCCAAAATCTGTTCCGGAAATTTTTCAGCATTTGCCCACTCCTAGCCGGTAAGCATAAAAGCAAATTCACAAATTCAATATTAATTGAAATTTTAGTGTTCAGTTTGCTTTTATCCTTACCTGGCCCTGCGGCTATCACTCAAAATTGATGAGAAAAATCGACTACAACCGCACTATGCTGGACAGGGAGGTCCGTATGGAGGTGCCTCTGCCGTTTAGGCGAATCTCCGAATACAGCAGCCAGCAAGGGATTGGAGCGGGGGCAGGACAGACTGGTGGGGGTGCAAAAGGAAAGGACACCTCCCAGATGAAAGTAGATGTCCCGACATACCAGGACATCTTCTACATTGTGGAGGGTGTCCTTTTTTCTTAAATTCAACAGAAAAAAACAATAATAAAAACCAAGATTGGTATATTGTGATAGTTTATATCTTTATTCTATTATGGATCTAGTTGGAATCGAAAATGAAATAGTATCCAGGTTAAGACAACTTAATCCGGAAAAAATCATTTTGTTCGGAAGTTATGGGTATGGGGTTCCGGATGAAAACAGTGATCTTGATATCTGTGTAATTTCAGATTCTAATATTCCCAAACCCGAAAGAAAGAAAAAGATCAGATATTTGCTGAATGGTATATCGATTCCGAAAGACATTCTAGCTCCTTCTATTGAGGAGTATGAGTTTTACAGGAAGGAAGCTGGTTCTGTGTATATGGAGATTGATAAAAAGGGTAAGATCCTATGGCCGAGTTCATGAAACATTATAAAGTACTGCTTAAGAAGGCAAAGGTCGATCTGAAAGCTGCTACCAATCTATACGGTGACATCAAACGAGGGGATACTGAACTGGATTATGAGGTAGTACTGTTTCATTTGCATCAAAGTGCTGAGAAGTTTATGAAGTCGTTACTTGCATTTCATGAAATAGACTACCCCAAAATTCATGACCTTGAGAATCTTGCCAGTCTATTGGATGAAAGACATATTCAAACTGATCTGGATATCGAATTGCTCGTTGAGCTTTCAGATTATGCAGTAGAAGGGAGATACGCATTCCTTCAAGAGGAAATTGACGATATTGAGAAGTATATCAAAATGTTAACAAAAGTATTAAGCACTCATTCCAAGTAAGTTTTTGTCACTAAAAAGTCTTGAACTATTTTTTAGTCATAAAATGAGCATCCTGTCAGAATGGCCCATCACTCAGGATAGAGGATATTGAAAGGCATGCGGCCATAAGCAGCAACACCGGACCAATCCACTGAATTTGACAGTATCGACAGAATCGGGCAGAAACAACGAAAAATCAGCATGGGCACCCATGTTCTCTCTCGTAAAAGGTACTGTGTTAAAAAACAAGTAATTTTTAAGGTTTTTGTAATTTTCGCTATACAAAGGAGATTTCCGGATTTTCACATCTGGTTTCATCCTGTGCAGGCAGATGGATTGTTCCACTGCCTGCTTTTTTTCGTTCTTTATTCAACCTGGTCTTCTTAATCTCATAGTCCTCATCAAAGACTGTATCGTTCTTCCAAAGGGTATAGATTAGAACAAGGATCTTTCGTTGTATAGCTGTCATGGCTATCATCTTATACTTGTTCCTTTCGTTTATTCTCTGGTAGACTTTCATAAATGCAGGGTTCTTCTTTGCCGCCACTATGGCCGGGAAGTGTAGTGCTCCCCGGATCCAACTATTTCCTTTCTTTGATATTCTGGTCTTGCCTGAAATACTTGTGCCGGATTCTTTTTGAACCACATCATATCCGGCATAGCTGCATAACTGACGGTTGTTCTGGAAGAATTCAAAGCCCTGGGTTTCTGCCAGGATCACCGCTACAGTCATATACCCAACCCCATTGATAGATGTTATCTTATCCACTTTTTCTGCAAGCCAGGGTTCAGAATCTATAATACTTTTTATCTCGGTTTTGAACCGCTCTATTTGCTCATTCAGTTTCTTAATGAGTGACTTATGAGACTGGATAAGTATAGGCAAAGGCTCGTGGCCAGACCTCAATGCCTGCAAACGATTTTTAAAAATGGTTCTTTCACTCATGAGTTCTTTATAGCCCCTGGTAAGATCTTTGAGCTTTTTATACACCGGATGAGGCGGTGTCCACAATAAAAGCTTTCGTTCAGCTCCCATCCGGGCTATTATCCTTGCATCCACTTTGTCGGTTTTCGTTTTTATATTCAGGCTTTTAGCAAAGTGGTTCACCTTATTTGGCAAAACGACACAAACGGACTGTTTCAACTTATGAAGATGATGAGTAAGGCTTTCATAATAAACTCCCGTTGCTTCCATAACGAAAACCACATCAGCTTCTGCAGTTGTAATCTTCCTGCTCCACTTGACAAGTTGATTAAATCCGGTTTTCTGGTTCTTGAAATCAACAACCTCACTTAAAAGTTCTTCACCTGATTGCTGGCGCGTACAAATACAGGCAGAGAAGCTCGATTTTGAAATGTCGATCCCGACACATTGAATAATGGCTTGATTCATGACATAGGGTGTTTAAGTCATATGACCTGATTTCTCCCTCGTCTTACCTTTTATTTTACACATGCTTATCTCAGGATAGCATAAAGTACTGTTCAGACTCTGAAGAAACTGAAAAGGGAGGGATATTCCTTCTTCCCGATATAACATATACGTTTATCTGGTTCGAACACTTCTCACTCCCTAAGGCCAAAATGATTAGTTTGACTAATCAAGTTAACCCAAATCATACTGAAGAATAAAAGTAAAAGGTTCGAACTTTTTACGAGCATGAAATGACCAACCAGGGTGATGAGCCTCTCAGAAGGTGAGGCCTTTCCATGCCCTGCAAAGCAGGGCAGGCGGGGCGGCAGGTGTTCTGGGGGGGCTGCCGCCCCGCCTACTTTCCACTTTCAAATTCATGCATTTAGGGATGATCCCAAGTATGGTAGATTGTGCAATCCCACATCGGCGGCTGATGTGCAGCTGAATGAGGTCGTTGAAGTATTTTGATCAGACCGTATATTCGGAGGGCAACACCCCGAACTCCTCCACAAAGGCATCCCGAAATGATTTCGGATTATTGAAACCGGTCATATACTGAACCTCCTTGATAGAATACTGTTTCTTTGCTAACAGTGATTCTGCATTATGGATCCGTATTTTTTTTATAATCTGTCCGGGTGTTTTACCTGTGATGGATTTTATTTTATTGTAGAGCATGTATTGACTGATGGACATTTCCTCGCACAGGGTATCGATGCTGAGTTCACTGTTATCAACATGCTTATGAATGATCTGTTTTAGATTTTCTATGAAACTGGCATTTGGGTCATTATCATCAAGTATCCTGTGAGAATTAAGAAGTACAGAACTGTAATACTTCTTCAGCACTTCTATTTGTCTCAGAATATTATTTATGCAGGAACTGAGCAGTTCAATGCTAAATGGCTTTTCCAGATATGCATTGGCTTCATGATTGAAGCTGTCTAATTGTGAATATTGTTCAGTCTGGGCTGTCAGGAGAATGATAGGGATATGAGATGTTGAAATATTATCTTTAATCTTGTCGCAAAGTTCGAGACCATCCATTACTGGCATCTTTATATCGCTTACTATCACATCTGGAGGTGCCTCTTTTTCGATGATTTCAAGTGCTTCTGCTCCGTTTGAAGCAGTCATTACAGAATAATTATCTTTCAAGGTGACAGCCATAAAATTTCTCAGATCCCGGGTATCTTCCACTATGAGTATCCTTGTTTTAGCCTCCTGTGAATTATCCTGGTCAGTAGCAGCGGTAGAGATTTCCAGAGGCACGGCTCCATATATGCGAGTGTAATTAGTTGCGTATGTTTTATTTAACGTTGTCAATTGAGATCGATTTGCTTGAATCAAGGGTATAACAATATGAAACTCTACACCATTCTCTTCATCAGAAATACACCAGATTTTACCCTGATGCAATTCGATGAATTGTTTGGTGATTGATAATCCAATCCCTGATCCTTCATTACCGCTTTTACCACTTCTGAAGAATCTTTCAAAAATCTTTTCTGTATCACTTTGGGGGATATATGCACCTGTATTTGAGCATACGATATGAATTCCGTCCATTCTGTCGTCGAAATAGCTGCGTTCAACCGCTGCAGATAGCGAAACTTCGCCATTGTCTGGAGTGTACTTAAAAGCATTGTCAAGTAAACTAACAAGGGCCTTTTCCATCATTGACGAATCAAAAGAGACATATGAACGGATATCATTATTTAGGAGGTACTTAATGGATTTTTCGTCTGCAACATGTTTAAATAGACTGAAGGTGTCTTCAATAAATTCCTTCCAGTCTACTGCGGCTATTTTGGGTAGTAGTTTTTCTGCTTCCAACAATCTGAAATCCAGAATTTCCTTAACGATGGAGGTGAGCCTATGTGAGTTGTTCAGGGCCCACTCGGAGTATTTATGCAACTCGTCTTTCTGATCCAAATGCTTATTGAGGTATTCCAGTGGCCCTTGCAACATGGAGAGGGGTGTTTTCAGCTCATGGGAGATGTTGATGAAGAATTTAAGTTGTTCCTCATTCTTTTTCTGGATCTCTTTGGAAAGCCTTTTCTCAGTGGAGAGCTTATATCTGATCGACAATTCATTCTTTACAAAAATCAGAAATATGGACAGAAGAATAATGTAGACTAAAATAAAGTACCATCTTCGCCAGAAGGGAGGGACTACGACGATCTCAAGCGTGGTATCCTGGGGATTCCATTGGCCAATAGAGTTCGTCGCATTTACCCTAAAATGATAGGTTCCGGGATTCAGCTTGGAGTAATTAGCAAATCCCTGATTGCTGTTCACATATATCCAGTTGTTGTCGTATGAATCCAATTTATACCTGTAATTGAAAACATCAGGTCCGGAATAACTAAGTGATCTGAAATCCAGTGTGAACGTATTTGATTTATTATCCAGATAGATCTTCTCCGCAGATGAAATTCTCCTGAAATCATCCATCTTCTTGTTAATGGCTGGTATAACGCTTTTATTTGCAATTCTGATGTCTTGTATTTTCAACGGAAAATGTGTGGAGTCTCTCCTGAAGCCCTCCGGATCCATTATTTTCAGCCCGTTAATTCCGCCCAGGGCAATGCTACCATCGCCTAGAACTGCTGAATAAAATGGTTCTTTATGGTTGTTTATTACTGTTCGAAAGGAATAGGATTCAATGCTATGATCCTTAATGTTTACTAGAGACAGGGATGATAGGCCTACAGCAATTATTTTATCTTCGAAAGCCAGTAATCCTGAAACATAGTCTTCAAGCAGTCCATTTTTGGTATTGTATTCCAAATATTTCCTGGTGGTATTCAGAATAAAAATACAAACCGCTTCCGGTCCCAATCCATTTGTTAAGGTTGGCATCTTCAATGATATCTGTGATGTCATTATTGAATTTATTACTTTCCCCAATGCGCAATGGATAGTTCCTGATATTATCTTCATTCATTTCTTCCGGATCGATAATTCGCTTAAGGCCATTATCTGTTGCTATCCATAATGACCCATCCTTGCTGTAGAGCATTTTTTTGCAATCAAGGGGTTGCCTCCCGAAATCCGAGTAGAACACGGGTTGATTCATTAAGCTGTCATAGGCATAAACCCCATCGTCAGTTGCAACCCAAAGGGATTGTTCAGTCATTACAATGTCCTGGACGGTTACTATCGAGTGGGCCCGGGGTTCAATGCCCTGGATTTTTCGTGCTGTTCCCCCTAATTCATAACTAAATAATCCCCCTTTGGTTCCGATGTAGAATTGCTTTGCTTCGCTGTCAGGAAGAATGGAGAAAACAAAATTATCTACGCTTTCCAAACCGGGTAGTTTCAGATTTTTAAATAGCAAAGGCTTCAAATTATAATCCGTCACGGATAGACTATTTGGAGTTCCCAACCAAATTTTACCTGTTGCGTCTTGAACTATTTCGAAAACGTGGTTACTTGCAATGCTGTTTGGATCATCAGGTAGGTTCTGGTAAGTGGTATAATTAATTTCTTTATTGAGGATTTTGTTCAATCCGTTTTCAGTGGCAATCCAGATATTCTGATAACGATCTTCGAAGACTGAATGTATTTCATTACAACTTATACTGCTCGGGTTAAAAAGGTTGGTTTGATAGGCTACTATGTCCTGATTTTCAGGATCGCTTTTCATCATGAAAAGTCCATCCCCATAAGTCCCTGCCCATATATTTCCATTTTTGTCCTGAATTACACTCCAGTAGCGAGCATCTGATAATTCACCCGAAAAACCTTCCACTGAATAATCACTCTGGTCAGGATCTAGGCTGATCCAATTCAGCCCCCTGTAGGTTGTGAACCACAATCTGTTCTGGTCATCCAGTAAAAGCTCCCGGACAATGTCAGATTTCATTTTTTCGTCCTTGGAAGATGAAAAGACTCCCTTGATTCGCAGCGTATATGGGTCCTCTATCCCGTTGTAAGCACACTGAGTAAGCCCGCCTCCGTACCATCCGAGCCAAACATCTCCTTTTGGGTCGAATAGTATAGACTCAATTTTATAGTTTTCATCGCCCAGGATTCGCACCTCTTTCAAAGACATCGAGGATTCATCCAGAATGAATGCATCAAAACCAAGTACCCAAATTGTACCTGAAGCATCCTCAGCGATCTCGCTTACATTTATTTTATCAGAATTTACTTTATTGAACGAATCTTCAAGTTTGTCATAGATGTAGAGCCCCCCTTTTGTACTTACCCATAATCTGTCGAAACTATCCAGGTAAATATCTGTCACCTGGTCTGTATACCTGTTTGAAATATCCCCAAAAAAGTATTGCTTGAAATCTCGTCCGTCAAAACGGTTCAGACCGTGATAGGTTCCCACCCACAAATATCCTTCATGATCCATTTCCATGGTATACACAGTATTGGAACTCAAACCTTCATTGGTTGAATATCTGATGATTTCCTCCTGAGCATTTCCGGACAACGATATTAAGCTCAAGAGAAGGCAGAGAATAAACAATGCTGCTGATCTACCATCACTATTATGGTAATAATTCATTTCTGTTGAGTTCATTCTTATCCTTTGCAAAGAATTCTGAGGACCTGCTTGCAATATACATAATTTGGTACTTTGTGGATGGTGGGATCAAAATATTCCGATACGATTTCAAAATTTTAAACCCTGTCTTTCTAGTTACAAGTTGTAGTTTGCATTCACACTACAATTAATCAATAGCAACCAATTGGAATATCATCATTTGATGAACAAAGTTCTTGCGGCCTGGATTTTTCTTTTTGGACTCACTTCATGTACCCACATTGAGGGGTTTCAGTTGCATCCCGAATTCACCATCTATATAAATGACCCGAATTCGGTGCCGATAAACAAAGCCCTTAAGGTTCTGCAGAGGGATATAAAGGGAGTACTTGGTAAGGAAGCGAAAGTAATCTCTGATTCCTGTTCCCCAAAGGAGCTCAGTAAAGCGCTCATAATCATTCATGGCGGAGACCCTGATTTTCGGGTTGAAACATTGGAAGGATTTGAAAGGCATAAAGTATATAACCTTAATGATAACCTGATACTTCAGGGATCTGATATCAGAGGAACGATCTACGCCATATACACATTTAGCGAGAAATTTCTTGGTGTTAATCCTCTCCTGCACCTGGTAAACAATAAGCCACAGGTGAAAGAATCGATCCGCTTTCCTCGGGGTTATTTTTACGATTCAGGAGAACCCTATGTAAAATACCGTACCTGGTTTCCAAATAATGCCAATATATTTTCTCCATGGAGAGAGGAATCTCAGGTTAGCAATGTGTTATGGCTTGAGACCATGCTAAGGCTGAAGCTCAACAGTGTTCAGATCAAACGATCCAGTGATTATTCCAAAAAGTTTGCAATCACAGCCGACACGAAATTGATCGATGAATATGGATTGAAGATTACATACCATCAAAATTCAGCGCTCAACTCCCCATTCAAATATTGGGATGAGTACTGGACACAGATCCGAAACATGGAACCTCCTGAACTACTGCTGTCAAATACTCCACATATCGAAGAGTTTTGGAGATACAATGTAAAATGCTTGGTGGACAATGAAATTGATCCCCTCTGGGTTGTGAATTTCAGAGGCAACGGGGATATACCTTTCTGGCAATTATTTGAGGATTCTCCGGATAGCAAGCAGGCAAGGGCAACAGTCATAAACGAGATGGTCGAAAGGCAGGTGAAAATCATTAAAGACGAGACCAGCCATGAGTGTCCCATTATAAGAATGATTTTATCCGATGAACTATCCGATTTGCTGGAGGAAGGTTTTTTGCATCCTCCAAATGAAAAAGAGCTGATTTGGAATTTTGTGGCAGCACACTGGGATCACTGGGCCAACAAGGATATTCGATCTTTTCCGGTTCCTGACAGTATAAAACTTGGGTATTACATTAATTCCCAATCCACTTCAACGGGTCTTGATTTTGCCCAGGCGGAGGGGCCATGGAAGATGGAAAGAAACTACAGATTTGTAGACTCAAAGAACAGTACTCCTTTCTATTTTTCTGTGATTGATGCTGGAGATCTGAGGGAAAATCTGTTGACCCTAACGGCGAATGCTGAGATGTTATGGCATTTTTACACATATGATTCTGACGAATATGTAAGATTATTCTGTTCCACTTATTACGGAGAGGAGCATGCCGAGTCCATCTCAAAACTCTATAAGAGGTTTTTCAATGCGTATTGGAGACAAAAGAACAATGATCTTGAAGGAAATGAACGACAATACATTTTTCCTAACCTGAGTTATAAACAGATCATCAGTCAATTATCGGCCAAGTTTTTTGATCCGATAGATCTTAATCCCCTGGAAGACTTTTCATGGGAACAGATCCCAGACCGTACATTCAGGATCGCGCCTGAGGACAGCCATACCGAAAACCAGATGGAGGCTTTGCTGAGGGGAACTAACGATTCTTATGTAAATTTCAGGAGCGTGGCCCTGGCGGCAGATTCAATGACACATATCCTGGATCCGGAGTGCAGGATGTTTTTCAATGATAACCTGAAAAATACCACCTATTTCATGATGTTTCTGAATGAATCTCTCTATCACTATTGTCAGGCATACGTAAGCCGGTCTGAATATATGCGTGAGGAATATCTCAGAAACTCCTTGAATGCTGCTATGAACGCCCGTGAAAGTATCTTTGAATTGGCACATGATCAGTTTGGAACATGGAACTCGGAGGAGAGGTTCTTCGATATTGATGATCTCGTAAGCAGAATAGATAAAACTTTAAATCACTATAGGAATATAGATCCAAACACCAAGCCGTGATATTTTACCTTAGAAAAGTAATTAATATTTATAACCCACACATATATACATGATTATAATCGATAGCCCAGGCTAATGCAAAATGCAAATCAAAAGAATACACCCCATTTTCAAAATTTTCACACATTGGCTTATATGTTGAAGACGTATATTGCTGACGTATGCACTAACTGATATTTCAAAAAACGAAAATGTTCAATGTTTTAACCATCTAAATACAATCTTATGAAAAAGAAATCTTTACTAATTCTGATTTTGTCAATATTTGCAATTGGGCTGTTTGCTCAACAAGTTGACAAAAAGAAAGTCATTTTTGTAACTCAAGACGATAGCCTGATGGTGGATGCTTTTACCAAACAAGGGTATGATGTTGACGTGAAATATCCTGGTACTGAGGGCTGGGATTTCAGCCTGCTGAATTTCACCGACCTTGTTGTTATCGGACGCAGCATGAACAGTGGTGATTTTAAAGATACCGAAAGCTGGTCAAAAGTTGAAGCTCCTGTATTGTCACTTTCTGCACCCGCAGCGAGAAGCAGTCGACTGAAATTATTCAATTCAAGTGAACATAATGATTTTACTTTTGCTTCAGATACAGATACGCTCTGGGTAAGAATTGCGGATGATCGTGATCCTATGGTTCGAGGTCTTTCTCTTACAGGGGATTCTATTGATTACTCGACTGCAACCCATAGTTTAGTAAAATATGGGGCTGACAGCCTGGAAGCTACCTCCAGTGCATCTCTTATAGCTACTTCACTTGCGAATGATACATTGGGCGGAGGCAGAGTGGTTGCCTGCCGTTTTCAGGCTGGAGTTGAAACCTATCCTGGTTCAGGTATGATACCTACTAGTTTATGGTCTTATATTGCGCTATCAGGTTTTTCTGTATCAGATAATGGTCTTCAAATGATCTTCAACGAGGCTGAGACCCTCATTAAAAGGAGTCAGGAGGACAAAAAGAAGATTATTTTTGTATCGCAAGATGATACCCTGATGGTTGATGCCCTGATCAAGGAAGGTTATGATGTTGAGGTGAAGTATCCCGGTACAGAGGGTTGGGATTTCAGCTTGCTCAATTTCGCCGACATTGTCGTGATCGGACGTAGCATGAACAGTGGCGATTTTAAGGATACCGAAAGCTGGTCAAAAGTTGAAGTTCCAGTGTTATCACTTTCTGCACCGGCAGCGAGAAGCAGCCGTCTGAAGTTATTCAATTCAAGTACACATACTGATTTTACATTTGCATCATCTTCAGATATTCTCTGGGCAAAAATTGCAGATCCTCGTGATCCTGTTGTCCAGGGCCTTATGCTCGATGCTGATTCACTTATTGATTATTCAACGGCAACCCATAGTTTGGTTAAATACGGGGCCGACAGCTTAGAAGCAACCTCCAGTGCAAAACTTTTGGCTACTGCAATTGCTCCCGACACCTTGGGTGGTGGCTGGGTACTTGCCTGTCGTTTTCAGGCTGGCGTTGAAACCTATCCTGGTTCGGGTATGATACCTAAAACTGTATGGTCCTATATCCCTCTTTCAGGTTATGCTTTAACAAGCAATGGACTTCAGATGTGTGTCAACGAGATTGAATACCTGTTACGTAGTGCTTCAAATTCAGGCAAGAAAGTTATTCTTGTTACCGAAGGCGATACATTATATAGAGATGCGCTTATGATGGATGGATATGATGTTGAAATAATGTATCCAGGAACTGAAGGTTGGGATTTCAGTTTGCTGAATTTTGCCGACCTTGTTGTCATCGGACGTAGCATGAATAGTGGAGATTTTAAAGATACCGAAAGCTGGTCAAAAGTTGAAGTTCCTGTCATATCACTTTCTGCACCTGCAGCGAGAAGCAGTCGTCTGAAATTATTCAATTCAAGTACACATACTGATTTTACTTTTGCATCATCTTCAGACATTCTCTGGGCGAAAATTGCAGATCCCGGCGATCCCATAGCCAATGGCCTACCCCTTGACGCTGATATGATGGTTGATTACTCAACCGGAACCCATAGTTTGGTTAAATATGGGGCTGACAGCTTAGAAGCCACATCCAGCGCAAAACTGTTAGCTACTGCAATTGCTCCTGACACCTTGGGTGGCGGCTGGGTACTTGCCTGTCGTTTTCCAGCAGGTGAAGAAACTTACCCCGGTTCTGGTATGTCACCCGTTAGTACATGGACGTATATGGCAGTTTCAGGTGCTTCATCTACTCCGAACGGGATTCAGATGTTGCTTAATGAAGCATCGTCCCAGACAAGTCAGGAAGAGGGAAAGACCATTGTTTTTGTTACCCAGGATGACAGCTTATATATTGATGCTTTAGTCAAGGAAGGACATGAAGTTATACAAACCTATCCCGGAACAGAGGGTTGGAGTTTTAGTAGTTTGAATTTTGCAAACCTTGTCATAATAGGGCGCAATTCGAATAGTGGAGATTTTAAGGATTTTGAAAATTGGGCAAAGGTTAAAGCCCCTGTATTTTCACTTGCTGCTCCCGTTATGAGAAACAGCCGTCTGAAAATCATGAATTCTTCAGAACATAATGATTTTACTTTTGCCTCCGAGACTGATACACTTTGGACTAAAATTGCGGATTTTAGCGATCCAATTGCCATGGGTCTTCCAATGGATGCGGATTCACTTGTTGATTACTCAACAGCAACGCATAGCTTCGTCAAATATGGGGCCGACAGCCTGGAAAGCACCAGCAGTGCAAAACTCCTGGCTACTGTAATAGCTCCGGATACTCTTGGTGGTGGAAGAGTGCTTGCTGCCCGTTGGCCGGCAGATGTTGAAACCTATCCTGGTTCGGGTATGATTCCTGCCAATGTATGGACATATATGGCAGTTTCAGGAGGATTTACACTCACTGATAATGGGCTTCAAATGTTCTTCAATGAAGTTAATTCTTTGGCTGGTATGTATGAAATACCTGATGTTGTGCCTGTAACAAAAATTGTGGTTACCGCTTTTGATACCTTGATTAATTCAGTTCTTGAGGGTGCTACATTACAAATGGTAGCAACTGTTTTACCTGAAGATGCTACAAATACGGATGTAATATGGAGTGTTGATGATCCAACCAAGGCCACAATTGATTCAATAACTGGGGTGTTGACAGGTGTTAAAGCCAATATTTTTGCCCCTGTAGTTGTTATCGCAACCAATTCTGATGGAATGAGCGGCACAGCAGCAATTTTTGTTGTGGAAGACGACGTAACCACAGTTCAGGAAATAGAAGTGGTTAATCCCTATCTATACTACAGTTCTTCTGAAGATATGTTAACGATTGCTCGTTCAATAAATGTTGAAAGGGTTGAGATTTTCAGTATTTCAGGGAAGCTTATGATGAATGTTGCTGCCTATAATCAGGAATCGCTTCAAATCAGCACAAATACGCTGCCAAAAGGCATTTATATTGTGCGAATGAGGCAGACAACCAACATAACTCAAGGTGCTAAATTTTTGAAATAACATTTTAAATATTGCTAAAGGTTATAATTTGCCCTGGAGAAGTTCAGGGCAAATTATTCCCCAATTACAGGTTTCAACTATAGGTTATAACCGCTGATTCAGAATCTAATGAAGAAAATTCTACATCTTTTTGTCACACTGGTTATTTCTAGTGCCTTTTGCTTTTGCGCAATGGCCCAGGACAGTAAGCCAGCAAAAATTATAGGTAAAGTAACTGACAAAGCAACTGGTGAAACGCTTATAGGCACCAACGTCTCAATTGAAGGTACAAGTTTGGGCGCTGCTACAGGTTTGGAAGGAGAATTTGTTATTCCCCTCATTACGCCAGGAACCTATACCATAAGAATCGGATATATCGGATATAAAGGAGTAGTCCAAACCATTGACTTGGAATCAGGTGAAACATTAGAACTAAATATTCCTTTGGAGGCAGAAAGCATCTTGGGAGAAGAAGTTGTTGTAACTGCCATGGTCAAGGGGCAGAGAGCAGCCATGAACCAGCAGCGTGCTTCTAATTCAATAACCAACATTGTTGCATCAGATAGAATTAGGGAAGTACCAGACGTAAATGCTGCTGAATCTATTTCACGTCTACCTGGAGTATCCCTTAAGCGCTCGGGAGGGGAAGGCAACAAGATTGTGATTCGGGGACTATCCCCACAATATAGTATAGTTCAGATTGATGGCGTCAGGCTGACAGGTGTGGATTTGGACAGAAGTGTTGGCCTTAGCGGAATTACCTCTGAAATGCTCGATGGAATTGAACTCTCTAAGAGTTTAACCGCTGATATGGATGCAGATGCTATTGGCGGAATTGTAAATTTGAGAACTAGAGCGGCAGAACAGGGATTTCATTTTGATGTTCTTGCTCAAGGAGGTTATAATAACCTGGATCGAGCACTTGGTAATTATAAATTTGCCGCAGGTGTTGGCAATCGTTTTTTTGAAAACAAATTAGGAGTGTTAGTGAATGCAGGTACGGAACGAGTTATTCGATCAAGTGATACATTTACTGCAAGTTATGATGCCGTGCCAACTGCATCTCTTGGGGATTCCCTAAAAACTAATAGTGCAACAATCAGGGAGCAAAAAGCAATACGGAGTAGGATATTCGGAAGTTTGGTGCTGGATTACAAAACCGATTTTATGAGTATTAAATTCAGCAATACGCTTAACAACATGACCAATGTGAATGAACGGCGTGATAATGAATTCAGATTTGGCGAAAACGATTTCAGAATGAGAATTTCTGAGGAAAAACCGGACGAAATCATTCGAACCCATGCTTTAATCAGCTCATTTAATATTGCAAACACTTCTCTTGATATCAGCCTTTCATATAACAAAACAAAACTGGATAAACCTCTTGATAGATATACATTTGTTGATGATGGAGCTCTGGTAGATGAATATCAAAGTATTCCTGAGGGGGATAAATTTTTCGCATTGCCTTCATATTTGATTGACAAGTATTATAGTACCCCATCAGCGTATTTTGCATATTTAGATAACGATGTAAGAGATACTACTTTCAGGCGTGATGAAACCAAAGCGGCCGACATCAGTTGGAAAGTCCCCTTTTCGTTTGGTGAGAAACTGTCAGGTAATTTAAAAATTGGGGCTAAATACTCCCAGAAAAATCGAAGCAGTAACAGGGAGAGTCATGAATCTTATTATCATGGCGGACTTGGGACCAATAGCAGAAACCCACGTGTGTATGAACAATTTCCTGATCTTTTAAAAAATGAAGATATTCCAGGGTATATTGCAAATGTTGGAATACCCGCACTGAATTTCGATGACCCTGATTATGATTATGGTGAAATACTGAATGGCAGATACCAATTAGGCTGGTCTCCAGATCTTGAAATATTGCAAGAAGTACATAATTACAGCTTATATCCTGAAGATCAGATCTATAAGCGTGGCGTTGAGTCTGCTGACCAAGATTTTTCAAACCAGGAAAAACTGATGGCTGGCTACATGATGGCTGAAATTAATATTGGCAAAAGAATTATGATATTACCTGGTGTACGCTACGAATATATGCAAACAGATTACACTGCCAATTATATTAGGGAAGATCCCTTTGCACAGGATGGATTGTTGATTGGGTATCCTGATACGGTCAGTGTAGATGGCAGAACCAATGCACATTGGTTCCCAAGTATTAATACGAAAATTGATGTTTTCCAATGGTTTGATATTCGTGCTGCTTATTACAGAAGCGCTTCACGCCCCGACTACCAATTGTTGTCCCCCGGTTTAGTTGCTAATAATCTCCGAACCGAGATAACTGCATTTAATCCGTATTTGAATCCTGCAATAGCAAATAATTATGACTTGGGATTCTCCTTTTACAATAATAAACTTGGACTTCTGACGCTGAATTTGTTCTATAAAAGTATCAGTGATTTGATTTACAGAATTCCTACTTATCAATCTCAATACTTTGATAATATGGTGGGTGCTCCGGAATCGTTCATTGAATCCTTGCAAAAACCGCGCGCGCTGTATTCAGATGACCTCCTTAAAGAAACGGGATCCGAAATGAGCGATTATCCTGTAAATAATCCCAACCCAGCTAAATTCAGGGGAATTGAGATAAGCTGGCAAACCAATTTCTGGTATTTAAATAGTAGGATTCTGAAAGGTTTTGTGCTTAACTTGAATTTCTCAAGAATCTGGTCAGAAACGCAGTTCCCTTACTTAGAGGTTATAACCACCTATTCTGATGATTTTATACCTATCGTGACAAATACACCTTATTATCGCACCCGAACCGGAAGAATGCTCGATCAACCTACCATATTGCTCAATGGAAGTATTGGCTGGGATTATAAAGGTTTTACTTCAAGGCTATCGCTCCGATATCAGGGGGCAACATTAGATGGAATTGACCCAGTTGATGATTTAAAAGATGAAATAACATCTGAAGTTTTAGGGATTGATTTGTTACTGAAACAGACAATTACCAGAGGCCTTTCAGTTTCACTGTATATCGCCAACTTAACTCAATATATTGATGATTCCTATTACAATGCCACATACTCTAAAGGGCAAATTGAAATGCCGAAAAACTCTGAGTTTTACGGACTAACAGCCCAATTGGGCGTAAGATATGAGTTTTAAAAATATGTGAATTTTATGTATAACAAACTAAAAACGAAAACTATGAAAAGAATTCAACTTTGTTTTGTGAGCATGCTTATGCTAATCGCACTTACAAATACATCAGTACTTGCACAGGTTCCTGCTGAACAAGACACAATTGTCATTGAGGGAGGCCCTCAAAACATCGGTCTTCTGGAAACAACAATTAACTCCGATGTGGAACCAGGAACTGACAACCGGATCAACCCCAACAGGGTATATCTGTTAAAAAAGAATACGGTATATTTTCAAAATTCAGGTATTCTGTTTGGAGGAGAATCAGATTCGACCGCTACACTTAATATTATTGGTGAAGAAGGGGGCAACCTTCCGATTGTCTTAATGCAACCCAAAGATGGAGTAGCACAATTTGAGAATCTTGTTCACGGTAACTTAACGATTAAACATGTTTTTTGGCCAAGTACAAATTTAACTGGTGGTTCAGCTGCCCTTTTTAAAATGTTTCGCAATAACATTACTGTGAGATGTGAATACTTGGTTACAGATATAGTAACAGGACATTCTCCTTTTCACTTCAGAAATGTATTGGGTGAAATGAGCCTCTTTGTAAAAAATTGCTATTTCCGTGATAATACTCAATTTGAAAATTCGTGGAACTGGGGAATTTATGCCCGTGGTGATAATGGTGAGCCTTTTGATACTTTATGGGTAGAAAACACGACCATCTCAAATGCCGGAATGCCACTTTTTGGGAAGTTTAATCCGGTTAATTTTTTCTTTTTTGACCACAATACCATTGTTAATACCTGCAAATATCCAATCTGGCATGAACAACTGAAAGAAGCATATATTACAAATAACATGTTTATTAACGCGAATTATGAAGGTGAATGCCAGTCAACAGCGAATACTCAAATGTCGGCGGATGGAACTTTCAATGGTATTATTAATCTGCATCCTATCGATGATAGATTCTGGGACACCCCTCCAGCCATGGAAGATGTAAAATTCCTGGCTGCTAATAATCTTAGCCACCGCAGTCCGTTTTTAGACGCTTACTACAATGGTGAATATAATACTGTTGGCGACAAACCTATTTCAAATCGTGCATGGGGCAATATTACTGAGGATATGGTTCCGATTTTTGTTGAAAATGTGCCCGTTAAAATGTTTAGTGATGTGACATTGGGAATTATAGATCAATATGCCGGTTACAAAGAAGCAGATAATCATGACATGGTTATTGATCCTGATTTGGTAACCAAGGGGATTGGATCTCAGGAAAAAGCTGATGCATTTGTTAAGCATATGAGAAATAATTATGGTGTTGCTGGTCCAGACGAAACTCGTGACTTAACACTGATGTATTTTGGTGACAGGGATCCGCAAACTGTGCCAGGCCCAGGTGTGGAAGATGGTACAGGCTTTGCTAAAATATCTGATTTTATCGAAGATTTTACTTATAACGCAGATATCCGCTCTACAATTGATGGTGAACCTATTGGTGCTTTAACATGGTGGGATATGGATTACGATGGAGAAAAATCACTTGAATATATCAGAGGTTATTACGAAGATCCAGGAAACTGGGTTATACCCGCAGCAATCCGTGAGTTTAGTAAGTCAGATTTAAATTTCTCCGTTTATCCGAACCCTGCTAAGAATGTTCTAAATATTTCTAGCAGTTCTGAGCTGCAAAGTGTTAGTATCTATAATCTTTTGGGAGCTTTGGTTGCTCAGCATAATTTAAATGGTGAATCGAGCAAATCAATAAACATCTCAGATCTGAATAGCGGTATTTTCCTTATCAAGATTGAAGCAGTTTCTGGTTTGTCAAAACTATCGAAATTCGTTAAGCAATAGTCATTTCAATCAAATAATAAAATAGAGCCATCTTCATTCGAGATGGCTTTATTTTAAATATTAAATAGATCCAAGCAACAAAACCACCATAAATACAGATAAAAAAATGGTCAACTCAAGAAGAAATTTTATTAAGAAGGCGGCTGCTGGTTCATCATTAATAGCATTTGGTGGTGTGGGATATGGCTTTTCTGCATCCAGTTATTCAAAGATCCTGGGTGCAAATGACCGCATTGTAATGGGCATTATGGGAACCAATGGCAGGGGAAGAAAGATGGCTGCCAACTTCGCACTTCAGGAAAATACCAAGGTTGCTTACATATGTGATGTGGATGACCATGCCATTACAAAAGGTATAAAGGCTGTTAAGGAGGCAGTGGGTGAAACTCCCAAAAGTGAAAAAGATATCCGCAGGATGCTTGAGGTAAAAGATATTGATGCGGTTTACCTTGCACCACCCGATCACTGGCATGTACCTGCAACCATTATGAGTTGTGTGGCAGGAAAGCATGTCTATGTAGAGAAACCACTCAGCCATAATCCAGCCGAGGGTGAAATGGCCATCGCAGCTGTACGTAAGTATAACAGGGTCGTTCAAATGGGGGCTCAGCGCCGTTCCTGGGATCAGCTAACCCAGGGAATGAATGAATTGCATAACGGAGTAATTGGAAATACTTACATGGCCAAAACCTGGTATACCAATAACCGGGGCCCCATTGGCGTAGGCAAGAAGGTACCCGTTCCTTCGACACTTGATTTCGATCTCTGGCAAGGGCCTGCGCCCCGACGGGATTATAAGGACAACCTGGTCCACTACAACTGGCACTGGTTTTGGCACTGGGGAACAGGCGAAGCCCTGAACAACGGAACCCACGAAATTGATTTAGCCAGGTGGGGGCTGGGATTGGATTACCCATCCAAAGTATGTTCTGTGGGAGGTCGTTACCGTTATAAAGATGACTGGGAAACCCCCGACACGCAAATCATTACATATGAAGGGGCCAATGGATCCTCTATTGTTTGGGAGGGTCGCAGTTGCAACGGCAGCCTTGTGGAAGGTGCCGATCGCGGTGTGATCTTTTATGGAGATAATGGAACCATGCATACAGGCAACGATGGCTACGCCATTTATGACCTGGATGACAAACTGGTCAAAGAAGTGAAGCCAAAGGTTGTGGTTGACGGACGTAATACAGTTTCCCCAAGTGCAGTCCTTGATTACCCTCATATAAAAAACTTCCTGGACTGTGTCCGCAACGGAAACACTCCCAATGCCGATGTAGAAACAGGTCATAAAAGTACCACCTGGGTACAACTGGGGAACATCGCCCAGAGGGTGGGCCATAGCCTGGATATTGATCAGAAGAACGGGCATATACTGGATGATCCGGAAGCCATGAAGCTTTGGGGACGCGAATATGAACCAGGCTGGGAGCCAGATTTTTAACATTGACAAATAAACCCTTAAGCGCATGAATACGAAAATACTTATCCTGATTGGCATGGCCTTGCTTGCTATGCAATGCAATACCAAAGAGAAATCACAAAAGGCCGATGCGGTGAATGAACAGAGCTGGATCTGGTTATTTGACGGATCCTCGACGGATCACTGGAGAGATACCAAGACAGATCATTTTCCCGAACATGGTTGGGTGGTTGACGGTGATGTTTTAACAGTCCTCGGCGAAACGGGCGACCAGCCTGGAGGACATGATATTGTAACAAAACAGCTCTATTCCAACTTCGAACTGGAACTTGAAACAAAACTCACTGAAGGAGCTAATTCCGGAATAAAGTATTTTGTTACGGATTCTTTTCCGGGAAAGGAAGGAAATTTTCTGGGTCTTGAGTACCAGCTAATTGATAATGAGAGGCATCCCGATGCGCTGCTGGGAAGAGATGGTAACCATAAAATGGCCGAGCACTTTACGATATGATACCCGCCTCCAGAAGACAGCGTCCATAAATCCTGCGGGTGAATGGAACCAGATTAGGATCATTGTAGACGGAAATAAAGTGGAACATTGGCTCAATGATGAAAAGATCCTTGATTATGATCGTAAAAGCTTGGCTTTCAGGGAACTTGTAAGCCAGAGTAAATACAAGGATCTGGAAAACTTCGGAGAACTGGAACGGGGACGAATTCTTCTACAGGGACATGGGAACGATGTGGCTTTCCGAGCCATCAGGATTCGGACATGGTAAAATTCCTGTCCATCTTTTGAAACAGTTCCTTTAGTTAAACCGGGCTGCGAATTCTTCGAAGCTCTGATTCGAGGAGTTTTGATTAAGAGACTGTATTAACTTTTGATATAAATCGTTGATACCATGAATAGCCAAATGGACATCTCAAAGTGGCAATCGGGCCTGGTGGTAGCACTTCGCTTTTTGATTGGATGGCATCTTCTCTATGAAGGTTTTTTTAAGTTGATGAATCCAGAATGGTCCTCCATAGCATTTCTTGCAGAATCAAAATGGATTTTTGCCGGGATAGCAATCTGGATCACTTCCAGTGAGAGCATTCTGACTGTTGTGGATTTTCTGAATACATGGGGATTGATTGCCATAGGACTGGGACTCATCCTCGGTCTGTTTACCCGGACCGCTGCCTTTGCAGGCACTTTCTTACTTGGTTTGTATTACTTGTTTCATCCTCCTTTTATCGGGATGGGCATTTCGGTCCCGCTGGAAGGAAATTATCTGATTGTGAATAAGAACCTGATTGAGGCTGTGATGCTGCTGCTCATTGCGGTATCTCCGGCTGCTCGTTTATTTGGACTGGACACTTTCATTGCAAACAGAAAAGGAAAGAATATATAGCAATGGCATCACAAAAAGACAGCGCCCATAAGGAGGGCATTGGAAGGAGAAACATGTTGAAAGCCCTGGCCGGTATCCCGGTGCTGGGTGTTTTCGGGCTGGAAGCGTTAAGAAAATTCAATTACGATTCGAAACACAATGTGCGCAAAGAGATTATTCATGAGTTGGGGCTAGAGGACTTGCTTTCCAGTGTAAAACAGGTCACCAAGACTTCCGGAGATGTAATCAGGATCGGGATGGCAGGATTTGGGGTGAGAGGCACCCAATTATCCCAGGGACTTGGTTTCATGGAGAAATCCAAATTCCAGAAGGAGCTTGCGGCTCAGAAGGAGATGGGTAATGAGTCGCTTATATCGCAGATCAATCAGGGAAACTTCAATGTAGCTCTTACAGGCATATGCGATGTGTTTGACCTGCATGCGGAGCAGGGACTGGCAGCTGCGCAGCACGATATATTCAGCGGGGGAGATATCGCAAAGAAACACCCGGTAAAAAGATACAAGCATTACCACGACATGCTGGCTGATCCGACCATCGATGCAGTCATTATAGCTACACCTGACCATCATCATGCGCAAATGGCCATTGATGCGGTGAAAGCCGGGAAACATGTCTATTGTGAAAAGGGACCTATTCACAGGGAAGAAGAGATCCAACCCCTCTATGACGCCGTTAGAGGCAGTGGGATGGTATACCAGATGGGGCATCAGATTCCACAGAATGCCGTATTTCAGCAGGCCCGGGAGATCATAAACCGTGGTCTTCTTGGTAATATCTCGCATGTGGAAACCACCACCAACCGAAATACACCTTCAGGTGCATGGATCAGGCACCGTGATGGATCGGGCAATCCCAAGCCAGGAGATGGGCGATCTATTGACTGGAAACAGTGGCTGGGAAAAGCTCCTGAGGTACCCTTCAGTCTTCAACGATATTATAGCTGGGCAAGATATTTTGATTATGATACCGGGCTGTTCGGTCAGCTATTCTCCCATGAATTCGATGCTGTGAATCAACTGCTGAATTTGGGGATCCCTGATATGGTATCGGCCACGGGAGGGCAATACTACTATACCGAATTTGGCGATATGCCTGATGTACTAAACACTTCCTTCGAGTATTCAGGAAAAGGGACGACCCTCACTTACAGTGCAAACCTGACCTCGTCAAAGATCAGACCACGTACCATTTATGGAAAAGAAGCCTCCATGACCATCGGTGGCGATCTGACCCTGACACCTGATGGCAGTTCGGAAAAATATGCCGGGCTGCTTGAAAAAGGAGTGGTGGAACCCTCAAGGCCGATGCTGGAGATACTTCAGGGAGCCAGTCTCTCCAATGCAGTCGATGCAGCGTCCAGTGCATCTACAGCCTACTATGCTGCCCGTGGGCTGACCACAACTGCCATAAATGGCCGTTTATGGGATGTGACCCACCTGCACCTAAAAGAGTGGCTTGATTGTATCCGCACAGGGGAGGAGCCCTCCGCAAATATTGAAAAAGCCATCCAGGAAGCGGCGACCATCGCCATGGCGGATATCTCTTACAGGGAAAAATGCCGTACTTCCTGGGATCCAGTGAATAAGAAGATTCTACGGGTGTAGTCATCATATTTTTGTTAGTAGTTAGTTTCTTGTTCGTAGTAGTTAGTTTCTTGTTCGTAGTAGTTAGTTTTGGTTATGTAGGAGGGGGCAAAGCCCCCTCCTTATCAATGAAAAAAGGAACAAAATGAAGAAATATTTACTTCCGATAATGTATGCGTCTCTTTTTATTTGCAAAGGGTATGCTACTGAAATTGTAATTGAACCTACTGGTACCGGTGATGATACCAATCTGATTCAAAATGCCCTGGATGGATTACAAGCAGGTGATACCCTTCGACTAAATGGCGACTTCATTCACAAAAGAACCATATACCTCGGGTCTGATTTTACCTGGATTCTTGACGGGACAGTGACTTTGGCCGGTGATGCGGATCTGGATGAAGTCGGCTGGATCGACGAGCAAATTGATGCCTCACGGCGAACGGGAATTACGGAAAAAACAGGTGGCGCCACAAACATTGATATGTCGGGTGGCACTTATTATGGGAATTCCGGTCAATACACAAAAAGCATGCGATTTATAAATTTTGTGAGTGTTACTAATTCCAGATTTCATGATATGCTCATTACCGAAGTGACAGATGACAATTTCACCCTTGGTCCCGGATGTAATAACAATGAATGCCGGAACCTGGTCGGATCGTTTTCAAACAGTGGAAATGCAATGACCGATAAAGGCGAATCACAATACCTGGATTGATTGTGTTGCATCAGACTGTGGAAGTGATGGATGGACACCGAAATGCCAGTATAGTACATTCATCAGGTGCATAGCTGCAAATAATGTGGGGCCTGGTTTTGGGATGTATGCCCGCGAGGAAGGGTATGCTGATAATAAAGATGTGGGAGCACATATCATTGGCAATAAGTTTATTGACTGCGTTTCATACGGAAGTGTAAATAGTTCGGGTTTTAGTTTCAATATCTCCTCCAATTGCCCTGGAGCCGTTATTCGGGATAATTTTATCCAGGCGGTGTGCTATGATAACCAGGGGAGTGGAGTATACTTCAGAAACAAGGATGATGCAGAACTGGGCATTGTAAAAAATAATTGCGGTGGACATCGTTTGTTATGGAAACAAAGGTTTAAACAAAAGTGGCGACAACAGTAGTTGGGCCGGTGGATTGGGGATGGAAAATGACAATAGTACTACGCATAATCTCATTGAAAATATTACCGGATCTGTTATCTGTTATGATAACAGAATTGATGTAAACACCAGGGGAGGAACTAATTGTAATATAAAAGCTTATCATCCTGAAGGGGAGGGTATTCCTGTCCTGGATGACAAAATAGCAGGCAACAATGTTGTCACTGTATTCGATTTTAACTGTTCCGATCAACTGGAAGCCTGGTGCCAGTATAAATACTGTGGTGCTCCACTACCACCACTTCCAAATGCTCCTTCCGATCTTACTGCAGATGAAATTTCATGCGAGTCAGATTGACCTTAGTTGGACAGATAATGCAGAGGATGAAAATGGTTTTGTCATTGAGCAAAAAACAACGGATTCATATGCTGTGATTGCCACTGTGGCTGGAAATGTAACTTCATTCAGCAGTACTGACTTAACTGAACTCACCGAATACACATATCGTGTCAGTGCATTCAATGTTTCGGGACATTCAGACTATTCAAATGAGGTATCGGCTACAACTGAAGCCAATCCCAATACATCATCCAAGATTCCCTCCACAGGGCAAGATATCAAGCACTGGAATTATCCGAATCCTTTTCATGAAACAACACATATAGAATATACAATACCGAGGGATTGTTTTGTGTCAATAAAGGTCTATGATTCAGTTGGAAAAGAGCTGAATACCTTGATTGAGAAAGGTCAGCCACAAGGTCACTATTCTGCAACATTTAATGGCAGACTGTTATCCGCTGGAACATATTATTATCGGATATACACTGGAGATATATTTGACACAAAAAAAATTGTGCTTATAAAATAGAAAGATGAGAAATTCTAAATATTCATGGCTTTTTCGACCGGGCAAAAATCTCCTGCTTACCCTTGTACTCGCTTTGGGTGTTTTGGGAACTATCTGTGCGAAAAATTGGATTGTTGATCCATGTCCGGTCACTAGCTCAAGTGAGGGTGGCGATATTGTAGGTAAACTAATTACCGGATATCAGGGTTGGTTTTCTTGTGGTGGTGACGATAGCCCACTTGATGAATGGGTTCATTGGGCACAGGGCTCCAGCCAGCCCAGGCCAGGCTACGCAAGTTTTGATTTGTATCCTGAAGTAAGTGAATTCACCACTACTTACGGAACAGGTTTTGCAAATTTCGGGAATGGGCAAGCAGCAACTTTGTTCTCTTCCTATGATGCCCAAGTAGTTAATAAGCACTTTGAATGGATGGAAGCGTATGGAATAGATGTGGCTGCGCTTCAGCGTTTTGGACATTCACTTACCAGTAGTAAGCACAAGGGGCATAAGAATGGAATTGCAACCCTGGTAAAAGATGCTGCTGAGACCTATGGTCGCAAGTTTTATATCATGTATGATATTTCCAGTTGGGATAACTTTCAGAGTGAAATTAAAACCGATTGGACAAACACGATCACCGGAAGCCTTGATCTTCTGGCTTCACCAGCCTACGCCAAAGAAAATGGCAAACCTGTGGTATGTGTTTGGGGAATCGGATCATCTGGCAGACCTGGAGATCAAAGTTCATGGGCCGATGTTATTACCTGGTTCAAAGCACAGGGGTGTTATGTCATTGCCGGAGCTCATAAGAATTGGCGTACCGAATCAGACATACGAGCCGCTTGTGAAAATGCAGATATGATTTCTCCCTGGCATGTGGGTACATTTAGTTTAAGCGGAGTAGATAGCTGGGGCGATAAAATAGCAGCGGATATGACCCATTGTAAAAATCTCGGGATTGATTATATGCCGGTATTATGGCCAGGTTTTTCCTGGGCCAATTGGAAAGATGGCTATGAAGACAGACCCAATCATCATCCTCGAATGCATGGCGAATTTATGTGGAACCAATTCTATACTGCCAGAAAGAAATTTGACTGGGTTGGAATGACTCCCAACTGCTTATGTTGCGATGTTTGATGAATATGATGAAAGTACGGCAATAGCAAAAGCAGCTGAAGATGCTTCGATGATACCAACCAACCAATGGTTTCTTACCCTGGATGCCGACGGAGTTCACTGTTCATCAGACTTTTATTTGAGACTTACCGGTGATGGAGCAAAAATGCTTAGAGATCAAATAGGATTAACTTCAATCCATCCAACCCCTCATACGATTGAACCGACACCTGCAGGAATTTATCCTGCAGAAGATGCATTTTTAAGTGGCCCCGTGTTTTCTGAATATTTTTCGAAGTACCATGGTACAGGTTACGTGGAATTTAGAAATCCTTTTGATGACTATATTGAATGGACTGTAAATGTGCCAACAGCCCAAAACTACATCTTAACTTTTAGATACTCACTCAAAGATACCATCAGCCGGCCCCTTGAATTAATTGCAAATGACTCGCTAAGAACAGATTCCTTGGATTTCCCAATAACCTCATATTGGTCGATATGGGAAACAGTTTCATATACGCTGGCTTTAAATGCCGGCGATAATACCATAAGGCTTACAGCTATTGGATCAAGCGGACCTAATATTGACGAACTCGAAGTTGATCATTGGAGAAACATCAATTGTTTCATCAAGGGATAAATATGTGTTTCATCAGAGCTATCCAAATCCATTTTTTACAGAAACAACAATTCGCTATGACCTTGGCAGGGATTCAGAGGTAAGCCTCAGTATTTATAATTTAAATGGCCAAAAAATCAGAACATTGCTTGCAAATGAAAAGCAATATTCAGGGGACCAATTCACAATATGGAACGCTACAAATGATGCTGGGGAAACTATTCCAAGTGGTATCTATGTTTATATGCTAAGAGGAGTAAACAGGGCTGGCTCGTTTGTTATGAGCGGTAAAATGAATTTCGTGAAATAATATATGAATAGACTATTGTTTTTTAGTATAGTAGTGGTTATCCAACTATCTAAAATAGAAACTCTTTATTCACAAGGTATCTCATATTCGGTCGACAGAGGATTTTACGAAGAGCCTTTTGAACTAAATATTAATACTCCAGCATCGTTTCAGTTGGTATATTATACAATAGATTGTTCCACACCTACCAAAGAAAACGGAACGTTATATTCCGAAAAAATTTCCATTGATAAAACTACCATTGTAAAAGTAAAAGCATATTCATCAATAGATAGCCTTGAAACAACGCTTTCGTATATTTTTCTTAATGATGTAATCCGCCAAAGTAACATAAATAATATATACCCTGATTACTGGGCAGATGGAGTTCCTGCACATTATACGCTTACAACAGATATTACAGAAAATCCATTATACAGGGAAAGATTAAAACCAGCTTTATTATCACTGCCAACAGTTTCAATAGCAACTGAAGTGAGTAATTTATTTGGGACAACAGGGATATATACAAATTCTATTGAGAGTGGTTTCGAATGGGAAAGAAGAACTTCTGTAGAATTTATTTTTCCAGAATCAGGCACTTCATATGCTACATTTTCCGGATTAAGGATACATGGAGATGCTTCACGAATTCCTGAAAAATCACCGAAACATTCTTTTAAGCTTTATTTCAGAGCCGAATATGGCGATACAAAATTAGATTACCCCTTGTTTGACTGCACAGCGAACGATAAGTTTGATGAACTCGTTTTGCGTGCCGGTTACAATAATTCGTGGATACATTTCTCAAGTCAGCAGCGATTTTCGGCTCAGTATATAAGAGATGAGTGGGTAAGAAGATCGTATAAAGAGATGGGGAACCCCTCAGTAGTTGGTGATTTTTTCCATTTGTATGTCAATGGTTTCTACTGGGGTGTATATAATATTACCGAAAAATTGAGCTCCGACTTTATGGAAGAATATTTGGGTGGAGAGAAGGAAACATGGAATGTTATCAATAGTGATGGGGCCGTGGATGGAGAAGTTAAACTTTGGGCCGACTTAATGTCGCAAGTGGAAGCGACCCAATCTTCCGATGTTTTATATGAAATATTAAAAACAAAAATAGATATCAATAATTTTATTGATTATATGATTCTCAATTTCTTTACAGGCATGGAAGATTGGGGAGAGAGGAACTGGTATGCTGCCTGTAACAATGTGGATACAGCCAAATTTCATTTTTTTTGCTGGGATAGTGAACGTTCCATGGAGGATGTAGATCACAACATTCTCGGTATAGAATATGAAAATTCTCCGGTAACGATTTTTAATAAAATTAAAAATGTGGACGCGTTTGCTTTGCTATTTGCTGATCGGGTATATAAGCATTTATATAACGACGGGGTACTTACAAGTGAAAATAATCAAAGACTTTGGGAGGCCTTGTCAGATAAAGTTCGCGAAGCTTTGATTGCAGAATCAGCCCGGTGGGGTAACTACCGAAAAGATGTGCATCAGTACAATAGTTCTTCCGCTCAGCTTTATACAACCGACGAACATTGGGAAACGGAAAATCTCCGTATCTATTCTTCATATTACACCAGGCGAAATTCAATCTTTATTAACCAATTAAAAAGTGCCCATTTATATCCAGACGTTGAAGTGCCAACCTATAATTTTGCAAGCGGATATATTTCTAAAACAGATAAATTAGAGATATACCATGAAAGTGAGGGGGGTACCATTTACTATACAATGAATAGTGAAAGTCCCGGCGAATATAATACCGAAATAATTGGCGAAAAATACCTGTCGCCTATTGGCATAAATAAAGGTACTTTAATCAGAAGCAGATATTTATCTGCACAGGGCGTGTGGAGTCCTTTAAATGAAATTATGCTGCTGCCAGAACAAGATTACAATTCGCTAATGATAAGCGAAATCATGTATAATGCATCTTTGTTTCCCGAATTTATTGAATTAGTGAATGCAGGTAATGATGTTATTTCAATGGAGGGATTAAAGTTTACCGAGGGTATTCAACTGAATTTTACTCCTGAAGATAAAATTGATCCCTACAGTAGCATTGTCGTGACAAAAGATAGTTTAGATTATTTCGATAAATATGAGATACAGCCACAGAGACAGTTTTCTAAAAAATTGAACAATGAAGGAGAAACTATTTTACTTTCTGATTATTTCAATACTACGATTGATTCTGTATCATACGAACCATTTTCGCCCTGGCCGGAAGCTATTTCTAAGTTCAAACAAATCCATCGAACTTCTGAGTAGTATTCTGGACAATTCATTAGCAACCAGTTGGAGATTGTCTGAATTTTCTGGAGGTACGCCGCTGGATGTGACTCTGCCTCTAAACCATAACTCTGTAAAGCAATTGGGTAGCAATGAATCTACAAATCTTTTAACTGTTTATCCAAATCCTGCCACAGACTATGTAAACATCATATTAAATGATAAGGATATTAGCAGAAGATGCAATGCTGTTGATTTATAACTCTACAGGGGCTTTGATTATTCAGGATATAATAGAAACTACAGATCACTCAGTCATCAATATCAGTTTTTTGGAAGCAGGACTATATATTTTTGTTATAAAAACCCAAAATCAATTATGCAAATCAAAAGTTGTCATAGAATAGATGGGATCTTGATTCTGATACATCCTGAAATTAATTTTTAAATAGTGATACAAAAACCAGGTATTATGAAGAAATCTGCTTTTATCTTGAGTGTGCTTCTTGCAATCAACTTTCTCAGTATGGAAGCTTACTCACAGGACGTTGTGGATGCCAGCACCCTGAACAATAAAATCATGGCCGGTTACCAGGGCTGGTTTGGAGCAAGCGGAGATGGCAGTGGATACGGATGGATACATTGGACCAGAGGTGCTACTCCTGCCGCGGATAATATAACCTTTGACATGTGGCCCGATATGCGGGAATATGAAGCAGAGGAGCTTTTCAAAACAAATTTCGTTTATCCAGATCTGACGAATGCCGGATTGTATAGCGCATATACACCAAAAACCGTTGATCGCCATGTGAAATGGATGAAGGACTACGGGATTGACGGAGTATTTGTACAGCGCTTTATCATCTCGGCCATGAGCAGGACGGATCAGCGCGACACCGTATTACAGAACGTCAGGCATGCAGCTGAGGCACATGGGCGGGTTTTTGCCAACATGTACGATATGTCTGGTGCTACACCTGAATCGTTTGCCGCAGATGTTATCAATGACTGGATACATTTGGTGGATGACCTTAAAATAACCGAAAGCCCAAATTATTTGCATCACAATGGATTGCCTGTGCTTTCACTTTGGGGGGTTCATGCCGGAAATAGCAAGGATGTAATTACAGCAGCCATGTGGACTGAGTTACTTCAATGGTTTACGGTGGATGCCCCGGAAAAATATAAGGTAACATTAAAGGCGGGTGTAAACAATGGCTGGAGGACCGACTCACAAGAATGGCAGGTTGTTTATGATAACTTTGATTTTATAAGCCCATGGGCAGTTGGCAGGTATAGTGACATAGCTGGGGCTGATACCTATAGAAACCAGTATTTTCAAACTGATTTGAATGAGACCGCAAGCAGGGACATGGAATATATACCTGTGGTATTCCCTGGTTTTTCATGGGCTAATAAGTATCCCGGGAAAGAACTAAACCAAATTCCCCGAAATGGAGGTGATTTCTTTTGGCATCAGATATATAATGCCATTGATGCAGGCTGCAATATGGTATATGTGGCGATGTTCGATGAGGTAGATGAAGGAACTGCCATATATAAAATTGCTGAAAATAGCAGTCAGACACCAACCACAGGAAAATTTGTGACACTAGACATGGATGGAATTGAACTTCCCAGTGACTGGTACCTGAGGTTAGCAGGCGAAGGGACAAAGATGCTTCGGGGTGAGATTCCATTAACATCAACCATCCCCATTGTTCCATTTCCGGATAATGCCGCATTTGTTTCACAGGAAGTCCCCACAATTATGACTCCTGGAGCCACCACTTCAGTAAGCATTTCCATGGAAAATACCGGAATAACCAGCTGGAATGAAGCTGATAGTTTCATGCTCGTATATGCTGTTGCACCGGAGAGCGCCATATGGGGAACCACTGAGGTTGAATTGGAAGCAGGTGAGACCATGCAATCCCGGGGAAAGTAAAACCTTTACCTTTGATATCACTGCACCTTCCAGCGCAGGGATCTACGATTTCAGTGGAGAATGAAAAGGGATAGCATAGGTTTGTTTGGAACTATGTCTGACATGCGGCTGATAAATGTGGGCTCTTCCGTGAATTTTTTAGATGATTGCGATGTGCTCACCGGTTGGGATCCGGTGGCACTTCTCACCCTTAATAACTCTGATCAGAAACAGGGAAATGGCTGCATTGAATTTAGCGGAGGCGCAAGTGACAGTATTGAATTTCAGAAAGTGTTTGTGAGCCCTTATGAATCAGGGATCATCTGCTCATGAAGCCGTATTGCAGTTCTGGTATTATGTTTCAGATGCATCGCTGATGGGGACCGATACCCGGGTGCAATTGGGCAGTGGAGGCATGCAGGATACAGACACTTATAAATGGACAGTGACAGGATTATCCACAGGATGGAACCTGGTCACCCTAGAAGTTAGCGAGGCAACCGTCAATGGAATACCTGATCTGAACGCCATCAACTGGTTCAGCATGACCAATCCCAAAACAGGCGAGGTAAACACAAGACTCGATGAAATTCAGGTATTTGACAGGAATGCAGGAGCCATTAAATATGAACTGCTTGTTAACAGTGGCAGTGGGGATGGCAGTTATGTGGAGAACGATATCATCAATGTCTCAGCAGATGAAGCTCCTCCGGCACAGCAATTTATTGGCTGGGTTATTGATTCGGGAGAAGCTCTGATTGAGGACGTAAATGATAAAAACACTTCCCTTAGAATGCCTGCCGGCAACGTGGAGATAACCGCCAATTATAAGGTATTGGGAATCTATCTGGATGATTGTGATCTCCTGAAGGACTGGGGATCTTCCGGCGCCATCGACCTTAATAGCACTGATCAAAAAGAGGGACTTGCATGCATAGAATTCACCGGAAGTGCCAGTGCTACGGATGAGTTTAAGAAAGTATTCTCAACCCCCTACAATTCAGGTGCTACAAGAGCAACGGGCAGATTAGAGTTCTGGTACTATGTTTCCGATCCCTCTCAGATGGAGGCATCCAACCAGGTAGAGATTGGAAGCGCAGGCCGTGCGGATTACAACGAGTATCAACTGGGATATCGGCGAATTATCAGCAGGATGGAATTTCATCAGCCTGGAGTTTAGCCAAGGCCAGCATCACCAGAGAAGAACCAGACCTGAGCGCCATCAATTGGTTTCGCATCTACCACTTTAAATCCGGACCTGTAAGCACTCGGATTGATGCCATTGAGATTGTCGATCCCAACGCTGGTGAGAGGTTTCCATTGACTGTTTATAATGGTAGCGGGGATGGCAATTACTTCGTAGGTGTAGAGGTCAAAATTGCAGCTGATCCTGCTCCTGAAGGGATGATGTTTGACTCCTGGGTGATCGAATCGGGTAAGCCTGATATTGCAGAAGACAGGTTGTCCACAACCACCTTAGTGATGTCTGACTCTGCCACCATTGTTAGGGCAACCTACCAGAACATTCAAAAGTATTCCCTCATCGTGAATAATGGCGACGGTAGCGGGTCATATCTCCCTGGAGAAACCTTTTTTATAATTGCTGCTCCAGCTCCGGCAGGTGAGCTATTTGATAAGTGGGTAGTTGAAGCCGGTTCTCCCTCGATAGCGAATGAATATGGACCATTTACCACTGTTACAATGACTGCCGAGGATGCGGTGGTTACCGCTACCTATATGAACCCCAATGTATCTGCAGAATCAGTAAAGGTGCATGATAATGTTGGGGGTATCTATCCAAATCCTGCCAACAACGAAATTACCATCAATCTAACCGTTGCAAAAGCAACCCTGGTATACATCTCCATATATGATTTGCGAGGACAGGAAGTGGTTAAAGGAATTCATAGCATATATCTCCCGGCAGGGAATCACAGGCTGACCGTGCCCCTTTCTGAGATAAAATCCGGGACCTATCTAATGAAAATAAGGACCGATACAGGGGCGTATACAGAGCTTTTTCATCATTTATAGAAACAACATATGGATACAAGAAGAGGTTTTTTAATGAAACGGAAAATTGAGATACTGCTTTCAAGGGTGATTAAATTTTGCCCCAAAACAGGACGTCCCGTGAAAGCGTTGAAGAGATGGATAATTCCATTATTCAGCATACTCTCACTGCTTTGGATTTTAATCCGGGTACTCCCAAAACCCCAGCGTGCAGCTTATCCATGCATGAAAGTGGCCTTACCCATGGCTTCATCTTTACTCATTTATCTGGGTAGCCTTACCTCAACTATTATGGTCTTTAAAAAGGCATTCAAGAAGCTTTCTGATTCAAGGTATGGAATGGCAGTTGTGCTGGTACTTTTCGGAATAACATTTGCGCTAACGTCCATTCTTGTAAATGAATCTGACCTCTTCGCCGGTCAATCAGCGGTGCCTGAATTTGAGGATCCGCTTGGCCCCAATGATACCCATCGGTGAGGCCAAAGGAATCCTCCCCGGCCGGGTGGTCTGGATGCACAATCCGGATGCCACCAATGAGGATTGTGTTCCATGGAATTTTATGGATGGCTATTTCCTGGATAAGAACTGCGATCAGGCTCTGGTGGATGAGATGTTAATTGCAGGGATTCTTGAAGTTACAGGCGAGGAAACCGAGGAGAGCGCCTGGGAAGCTGTTTTCAAATATTTCAATTCAACCCACAACAAAGGTGAGATCGGATATACCGAAGGGGAGAAGATTTTTATAAAGATCAATGCAGTGCATGCAGGGAGCACAAATGAGGATCTTTCCATTAGATTTGACGATGATTATGGCAAGGTGGATACTTCGCCCCAGGTGATCCTGGCTGTTTTGAGACAGCTAATCCATAAGGCAGGGGTGCCGGAAGAGGCCATCTACATTGGCGATCCATTTACCAACATTTTTAAACACCTCTATGAAAAGCTCTCAGCCGAGTTCCCGGGCGTGCACTATATGTCAAGGGGCGATCATGACAACCGGGAGCAACTCATGCGTACCAATACCGAGGAGATCAAATTCTCCGACAGGGGAACGGCGCTGGATGTGGAGACCGATCAGTATTATGATTGTACCATAAATGCCGACTATATATTGAGTCTGCCCGCCATGAAGGGCCATCGGGTGGGAGGAGTAACATTCTTTGCCAAGAATCATTTTGGAACCAACTCGCGATCGACGGCTAAACATTTGCACCTGGGTTTGCACGTGGGATCAGGATTTACCATGCGTGGAGAGTACAGGATGTACAGGGTATTTGTGGACCTGATGTCCTATGAACACCTGGGAGGGAAAAACCTGATATATATTGGCGACTTCCTTTGGGGAACAGCCATGGAACATGATCCTCCTGTGAAGTTTCGTTCCGCACCCTTCAATGATGACTATACCTCATCAATCCTGGTTTCACTGGATCCTGTGGCCATTTCCTCCGTTGGACTGGATATCATGCAGGAGGAGTTTCAGGTAGAAGATTTAACCGTTTACCCTCCCCGGTGGGTCCACGTGAGATTTCCAGCGGTGGACGATTATCTGCACCAGGCCGCATCCAGTGAATGGTGGCCGGAAGGAATCATTTATGATCCTGAGAATGATGGGACTCCAATCGGAAGTTTGGGGGTGCATGAGCACTGGAATCTGGACCAGCCCATGGACAAAAGATACTCCAGGAACCTGGATAAAGGGGAAGGAATTGAACTGATCTACCAGAATACTCAACATGGAAGTCCAAGCGCTATAGATGAACCTAAATCGGAAAAGGCAGTTTTTAGAGCTTATCCTTCTTATGGAAACAACATGCTAAATCTTGTATTCACTCAGGAACTGGAGCAAGAGGTAATCGTAAGATTATATGCGGTTTCCGGGCAGCTTGTTCAACAGAGTACTCTTAGGAATGTGAACCCTGTCACTCCAATACAGATGCCACTGAATAATCATGGAGCAGGATACTATGTGGTACAGATTCAATCGGGAAATATAAGCATGAGCCAGGGAGTGATCCTTCCATAGACTGATGTGATCTATCCATGGCCTCACTCAAAATGAAAAAAGCATGATTGACTTGAAATACGATTCTATCAGTTTTGTCGCTTTTAGTCTCACCTATTTTCTACTTATATTTTTATCAGGTTGCAAGAACGCTGAATCGGAAAAGGTTTTGGGACCAAACGTGGTGATCATTCTCACAGATGACATGGGATACGGGGATATCTCATGCTACGACGAGGATGCTGTAACTACCACCCATATTGATAAGCTGGCGGATGAGGGTGTTCTATGTACTGACTTCTATGTGCCCACTCCCTATTGTGCACCATCACGGGCCACCATTCTTACAGGAAGGTTTCCATTAAGACACGGGGTGATCCGGAATCCTGCTCCGGATGCTGATATCAACGATGTTGGAATAGGTGCTGATGAAATATTACTTGGCGAGGTTTTTCAGAAAGAGGGATACAAAACCAAACTGATCGGGAAATGGCACCTGGGTCATAAAGAAGAGTTTTTTCCTGTAAAACATGGTTTTGACGAGTATTACGGGATTTTGTATTCAAATGATATGAGGCCTGTTCAGATTATTGAGAACATGGATACTGTGGAATATCCTGTTGACCAGGCCTTCCTTACCAAAAAGTATACAAAAGAAGCCATCCGATTTATCGAGGAAAGTGCAGGAACTTCCTTTTTTCTTCACCTCTGTCATGCCATGCCCCATAAACCTCTTGCCGCTTCTCCGGCCTTTTACACACCCGATACGCGTGAGGATTTGTATCATGATGTCATCAGGGAACTGGACTGGTCAACCGGCCAGATTATTCATGCATTGAAGGAGCGGGGTATTCTGGATAATACCATCCTTATCTTCATGTCTGATAACGGTGGCACCTACGGAGCAAATAATGGTTCGCTGAAGGGCAAAAAAGCAACGAATTGGGAAGGGGGTGTTCGTGTGCCCTTCATCATCAGATATCCGGAAAAGCTGCCTTCAGGATCTGTCGTAACGACACCTTGCTGGTCGCCGGATATATTTCCAACAATTCTGTCATTGACAGGTATCCCAATGCCTGAAGGGCTTATTGTTGACGGCGAGGAAATCATGGATATTCTCACCGGGGAGAGGCAAACACATTCTGCGATTTTCACCATGAGGAGGGATGAAGTCAGAACAGTAAGAAAAGGAGATTGGAAACTATTTTTGGAGCGGCCACAGTTTTACGAACCCGTAGACCTTTCGAGCTGGTCAGACTGGAGGGCTCCGGACGGGAAGACCATTATTGCACCGTATGAACAAGCAAACCCTTCAATGTATCCAGGTGTAAAGCCCGAAAAAATGGATGGTGAGGTCTTTCTTTTCAATCTGCGGGAGGATATTTCAGAAATGGTAAACCGGTCAGAAACACATAAAGAGATCATTACTGAACTTGAACAGGAATTCTCGAATTTTCAGAATTCGTTCGAAAAATGAAATTTCAAATCAATAATCAGCATGAAACCAGCTAAAAAAAAATACCCCTGCATCACCCTGCTTGTGACAATAATATTGGTGCTCCCGATTTTATTCTCTTGTACCCGGAAAGACAACAGCCAATATATAGATCCTACCATAGGCAACGTATCACGTTTTCTGGTACCCACATATCCTACCATACATTTGCCAAACCAGATGTTAAGGATGTTCCCCGTCAAGCGGGATTATATTTGCGATCAGGTGGAGGCTTTTCCCCTGCAGGTGGTTTCACACAGGAGCAGCGGTCTTTTTCAAATGAAGATTTCGCTGGGAAAGATAACGGAAACCGCCTGGCAGAAGAACATGTATATCGATCATGACCTGGAAAAGGTGCATCCATGGCACTATTCAACCTATCTGATTGAAGATGAGATTTATGTAAGTTTTACGCCAGGGAAGAAATGCGCCATTTATAAATTGGATTTTTCTGGAAAGGGTCAAAGAAACCTGTTGTTTCAGGGATCGGGAGAACTAATTGGTCTGTCAGAAGAAAAAGGCGTTTTCATCCTCCAGGATAAAGTGATATACAAAACACGAGGTTTGAATTCCGTTAGCCGCGAGTTGACAGTATTTATTCATGCCATGATCACAGATGAGGAAGGAAACCTTCTGAAGGATATTCAATTTCAAAGAGAAAGCGGTAAGTATGCTGTAATCATACCAGGTGATGCACCATCGGGTATACAGTTGAAATACGCAGTTTCATACATCAGCCGCGAACAGGCTGAATATAATTTCAAGCAGGAACTGACCCGGGTGAATTTTGACGAACTAGCAGGAAACGGTAAAAAAAATTGGGAAGAGACAGTCGGTCAGATTCAGGTTGAGGGAGGTACAACAGCCCAAAAGAGAACCTTTTATACCTCTCTGTACCGGACCTATGAACGCATGGTGGATATTAATGAGTATGGTAAATATTACAGTGGATACGATGCCACAGTGCATACTAGTGAACGGCCATTTTATGTGGATGACTGGATCTGGGATACATACCTGGCACAGCATCCGCTGCGAACCATCTTAAATCCTGAATTGGAAAACGATGTGCTCAATTCTTATACTTTAATGTACGAGCAAAGCGGATGGATGCCGACTTTCCCCCAGTTGCATGGCAACCATATGTGTATGAATGCCTATCATTCATCTGTCATATTCATTGATGGGTACAGAAAAGGTTTGCTTAGCTATGATGTTGAAAAAGCCTATGAAGGAATAAAAAAGAACCTGACCGAAGGTACCTTTATCCCCTGGCGACAGGGGACCCCAAAGCGTCCAATAGACGATTTTTACCACAAAAATGGATATTTTCCTTCCCTCAGACCAGGCGAGCAAGAAACCGAACCGCAGATGGACGGATTCGAGAAACGGCAACCCGTTCCCGTTACACTTGGAATAAGTTACGATTTCTGGGCAATGTCTGAACTCGCTAAAGAACTGGGGAAACAGGATGATTATGAAAAATTTTCAAAGAGAGCAAAGGATTATCAAAATCTGTGGCATCCTGAGCATCGTTTGTTCATGCCAAAAGATGATCAGGGGGAATGGGTGGATATCGATCCAAAATCTGACGGAGGACCTGGATACCGTGAATATTATGATGAGAATAATGGCTGGACCTATGCCTGGGATGTGAAACATGATATTGATGGATTGATCAGCTTGCTTGGAGGAAAGGAAAAGGCAGAAGCCCGTCTTGATCAGCTCTTCAGAGAACCACTGGGAATGAAAAAGAAATTATTCTATGTAGATGGTTCAAACTCGACCGGTATGGTCGGGCAATTCAGCATGGGCAATGAACCTTCCTTTCACATCCCATATTTATATAATTATTTTGGTGCTCCGTGGAAAACCCAGAAACGTACTCGATTTTTGCTCGATGTATGGTTTAAGGATAACATATTCGGTATCCCGGGGGATGAAGACGGAGGCGGTATGACGGCCTTCGTGGTATTTTCAAGCATGGGGATCTACCCGATTACCCCCGGCCTGCCATACTATACCATTACCAGTCCTGTGTTTGAAAAAGTCAGCATAAAACTGACAAATGGAAATGTCTTTACAGTAATTGCCAGGGGATCCAGTAAATCGAAAAAGTATATCCAGCGGGCATATATCAACGGTGAGGAGATATTCAGTCCCTTCATTTCACACAATCAGATAATGCAGGGTGCCACCCTGGAATTAGAGCTTGGAGAATTACCTGATAAGAATTGGGGAAAGGAGGTCAAAATACCTGAATTGTGAATGGCTGCATCAGTAAACGAAAAGATATAATAGTTAAGAATTTATGTTCTATCAAGGAGGTTCAGTATATGACCGGTGAATACACCAACCTGGCCGGGAACCCTGATTACAAATCTGTAATTCAGGAACTGAAAGCAAAGCTGGATTCAAGCATACTGCTTATTCATGAGTAAGCACCATCTTCTTTTGGGAGATTTGTTGGCCAACTTTCAGGCGAACAAAATAAACCCCGGAAGCCAGGTTTTCCCTGTCGAATGATACCTGATGAAAGCCTGCTTCCTGCTGCTGGTCTACCAGTGTCCTCAGCTGCTTGCCTAAAAGATCATATACCTTCAGTTCTACCTCACTGTTTTCTGCCAGTTCATAGCTGATGTTTGTAGATTGGCTGAATGGATTCGGATAGATCCGCGAGAGTTGAAATGCTCCGGCTTGTAATGGTCATCATCTATATCCACGGGAGAAGCTGTAAAATTCATCCAGTTGACATTCTGATAGCCCTTTACACATTTCATGGTTAGCATATGTTCTCCCTCGCTTAATGATTTCCCTTCAAGGGAAGTTGTTGTATAAACAGCCCAACCACCGCTGTTGGGCGTGGGTACTATACCAAGAACCTTCCAACCATCAATGGTTACAGAGAGGCTCGATCCATCCATGTCTGTCCCATACCGGAATTCGATATCATACAGACCTGTTTCAGCAACATCCACTGTATAATTGAGCCATTCTCCATCCTGGAAATCACCAATGTTGTATCCATCTCCTTCATCATCAGATGCTCCCACATCAACCGGATCATCACCCCGATAGGTCGTCAGGAACTTATTTCCGGGAGTTAATTCATGAAATGAAACGCCTTCACCACCCAGATCATAGTCTTCACATTCAATCATTCCAGGAATGGTATGGGGCACACCCAGGAAGGGACCCTGTACTTCCTGGACTGAAATATTTACAGGGTCTGTTACTATAAAAATGCCTTCATTATCTGTTACCCGTGCTGTAAGGGCGTACTGACCAATGGCTACCTTCTCCCAAACAAAATCATAGGGTTCAGAGGTGAGTTCTCCCAACTTGACCGAACCGTTAAAGAATTCTACCAAAGCGATCTCGCCATCCGGATCTACTGCTTCTACTGACAGGGTGATGTCGGCTCCGGCAACAAAAGTGGCCTTGTCCTCCGGAGCAGTAATGCTTGCATAAGGGGACTTGTTATCCATAATGAATTCCAGGTAATCAATACTGAAAGCACTGCTATCCATGACAATGCGGAGTGCTTTTTGTCCCGCCGAAAGCACATCAAGTGGGATGCTGATGGTATCCCACGCTTGCATTCCTCCTGTATTCGGAACAAGTATTGCACCGGTGATATCAATCCCGTTTAATTCCACATGGAAGATCCTGTTTTCCATATCCGAAGCCAGGCCCATTTCGAGCGTATAGGTACCGGTAGTATCAATTTGAACAGGATACTCGGTCCACTCTCCGGCAACTATATCGGTAATGCAATATGCCCCCGTATCCATGGTATCTATATCCACACCTGTATCATCCCGGTAGTAACCCGGAACATTCACTGTATCGGAATCAGCATAAGATTCACCTGCACCACAGATTCCAAAATTTTCAGCTTCTATTTTACCCGGGAGAGAAGGAACAAGTTCTTCATAGGAACAAAACGAATACCAGCCAGGCATTTCATCCAGGGTAATAACCTTTGGATTGTTATATGTGTCAATAATCTCCTGAACTGTATTGGTGGGGCTACCGCCGTCAGTTTCATACAGGCCATAGGCCCAGATCATGAAGAATGACATTAAGGGCTGGTTGTTTATGACTGTTGTTGAGGGGACTTTAAAACACTCGCCTATGGCAACAGGTTTACCATCAGCCTGTTCAACCAAAGCATTGTAAAATCTCAGATCGGTAAATCCTCCGCTGTAAATATCAAGAGCGGCCATATCATAATATGCATCACCCGGATTATACTGTGCGTAGTTGGAATGAATGTCCTGAACATCCCAAACCCAGATGAGATTCGTTAACCCCAGGTCATTGGTCATATAATCATGCGTTAACTTCCAGAGCGCCTTGGTGTTTTCTGCGCCACCCGAATTCCACCAGAATACGGTTTGATTCTGCTCATGAAAAGGCCTCCACAGCACTTCAACGCCCTTTTCTTCCAGATACTGGAGATAGGGTGCCGCTACATTATCAATCCTGGTTTTCCATTCAGTATTTAAGGTCCCTCCCTCTGTAATCAGGTCGGCCCATTGGCTTGCATCCAGGGAACTTTTTACGCCTCCGTCCCAGTTGCAAGGTTCTGATTGGGTGGGAGGACAGGCATGCCACATCAAACTGATCACGGCTCCCTTCTGCCATTGCTTCTCAGCCTCGTAGCTGATTTCCCAACGCTTTTCACTCTGACCGTGAAATCCAAGATCGACTCCAAACAGTGCAGGGTATTTCCCGGTTACTTCATACACCTCATCTGTCCAGAAACTCGCACCTGTTGCTTCTCCATGAAAAGCTTTTAAGTCGTTGTGTTGTCCGGACAATATGTTTGTTCCTGAAATACTGTAGAGGTAATTCAGTGTTTTAAACCTGGTTTGAGCTGTTCCCAATGAGAAGAGAAACAATGCAAAAATCAGTGTTGTTGTGAGTCTTGAAGCAGTTTTCATAGGTCTATTTCTTATCTAACGGTGTAATGATCAATACCATATCATCTTTCGATCTCAGATAGAGATCTTTTATTTTCATCTGCGTGTTCTCAATACTTGTGTTTTCGATGTCATGATAGTTAAAAATTTCCGGAATGAAAGTCCTCACCTCATATTCCTTTTGCTTTCCGGTGAGGTTCATCAGGGTAACATCGGTGGTGACATCGCAGTTGCTATCGTTGAGCATATATACAAAGATTTTCTCACCGCAGAGCACGGCATAGCTTTCCACCACATTGCCCTGTACCGAAACCGTATCGAAGGCACCATTTCCGGCGGCCAGCATTTGATCGCTGATATCACGAACGCCTTTAAAATAAGGTGTAATCCCCCTGTCATCAAAAAATTCCCACCACCAGGACAAGGGCAAAACGGGGGTGGGGGTGAACAATCCATACCACAAACCACGTTTGTAGTCGTATACTTTTTCAACAGCCATGCTTGAGAAATTAAGGTTCCAGTCCCACTCATAACCGAACTCACCGATGGCAAAAGGCTTTTTATGCTTGTATGCGGCTTCAATGGTTTCAGGCCTCATGCGGGTGGTACGCTTGTAGATGTGTTTCTGGTTCAGATCCATGTTGTCCAGATCCCACATCCCCGGAATTTCCCGGTGGGAAACACTTGTTGTTACCAGGTGTTTGTAGGGATCGATTTTTTTCAGGTAGGTACTCATTACATCATGCCACTGGTTTACCTGATCAAGGGGAATACGGATGCTGTCCTTGGGAGAACGTGTAAATGCTGCATTATCTACTTCATTGAAAAACTCCCAGAAGGCGAGGTTGGTTGAATAGCCCCATCTGGCCACAAAATAGCGCAGTTTGTTCTTGTATTTCACCCTTGATTCTTCCAGGGTAAAAAATTCGGTAGGCGTTTTTGCCGGCCCTCCATTCCTGGCATTAAAGGCCTGTCTTCCCCATCCGCTTTCTTCCATATACATGCCATGCACATCCATGGCAAGCATCACATAAATGCCATTTTCTTCGGCCAGTTCAAGAATTTCATCAAATCTGTTTCCGGAATGCGCGTCAATCGCAGGTTGATTTCGTCTTGCACTGGGAAGGGTCCACTCCTCCGGAAGGCTCCCCTGGTGCATCCAGACACGCATGAAATTAGCCCCGTAGGATGATACTTTGGGAACAAGGTAGTCGTAGGTGAACCTGTCATCATCGTTGCCCCGCGGATCCCAGCAAATATTCTCTCCAATACCACGAAATAACTTCCCTGAATCAAATTTGAAGGTCCAGTAGTTGTTGGTTCTTAAAAAGCCTTCATTTGAAGAATCCTTACTAACAAAGCTTTTATCCTTGGAGCTTTCTACAATTTTCCCATCTTTCATTACGCGGAAATGATAGGTGTATTTTCCGGTTTCGGCAGGAGCAAATCTTGCTTTCCACAGGGATGAGGGATTTGAGTCGCTGTCAAAATAGCAAGGCAATACAAGCTCCTCCCCGGAAGGAGCTTTGATCATCATATCCACCTGGATGTCCCTTGCATCATAAGGATTCTCGAAGTCAACAAACAGGTTGACATCAATGTCAAGCTTCTTATACCTGAGGATCTCTTTTGTGATGATCTGGTCTGTCAGGGCAGGCTGAGCTACTATTGATGCGGAAAAAAGCATCATAAAAACCACGCTGCTCATCGTTATGATTCTGTTCTTCATGGGTGATATTTGTTTTAATTACTGACGTCGGGCTTTTACCTGCTTGCCGCGATAACTGAATTCAAAGGTTTCCGCAGGCGAGGAAGGGTCGCCGCCGAACTCGAAGCTGCCCGGCCATCCCTTCGCAATAAATGATGTTTCGGAGAGCGGGTATATCCTGTTCCATTCCACAAGGGGAGCGTCAAGCCAGGCATCATAGGTTTTGGAAATATCTTCAAGTGAAAGATAGTTGCCTCCCCTGTAGCTCAATGTGTATGTGTTGTCTCCTTCCACATAGGTTCCGGCAAGCCGCTTGAAGATTTCAGGTGCAAGTTCGATGGCAGGGTCCAGGACAAAACGCAGACCCTCGATATAAGCGGTAGCCTGTATTGTCCCGTGATTTCCATTGACAGTATATATTTCGTCGAACTTCAGATTTGGGTATGCACGTGACTTGAATTTTTCGGCAAATCTCCTGGCACCAATGGTCAGGTGATCATTTTCGCCCGATGCCAGGAATACTTTCACCGGAAAATCGTCATGGCTTGCGGCGTAATCCTCCTCGAGTTCCAAAATTTCTCCACTTACTGCCGGAGCTGAAACAATATAATTCTCAAAGGTCTCAGGCGCATTCAGCAGCATATAAAGGGTGAAATGACCCCCCAGGGAATGGCCGAAGAGTGTGCGGTCCTTTTTGGATGTGCGGTAGTTGTCTTCTACATAAGGAATAAGCTCATCCTGGAAAAATTTCACAAAATCAGCAGCACGTTCCGGGGCACGGAAGTCCCTTGCCCGGAGGTTGGGCTGACCGGGAGGATAGGCCACAGAAATGGCGATGTGTTCTTTGACCATGTTACCCCAGACCAAAGAGCTGTAGGGTTCTCCGGTGAAAACGAAATACTGGTTGCCGTCGATGATGTATAGCGTCGGGTAAATTTTGTCGGGATTGTCTTTGTAACTGGAGGGAAGCGTCACATACACACCATACGCGTAATCCATGATCTTTGAATCGAGTACGCGCTCCTCGGTGTTGGGAATACGAACCTGCGGGTAGGTTTCGGCCTGAGAAAATACGGATGATGTAAAAAGCATCATGACTGCAACACTAGTCACAGCTTGGAGTTTAATTTTCATACTGGGTCTCATTTTATATCATTTATTGATGAAGATCAGCAATGTCCGGAGCCCCGAAACTAACTATTGTTTAACTAGACTATGACTTGATCGGAGTCCGGACAAATTGCTGACTTTAAGAGATTGATCTATTTCCATCCTGGCATCTCATCTCGTGTGATTACCCGTGGGTCGTTATAAATACTTTGGATTTCTTCTGTTGTGTTGGCTCTCTGCACCAGTTCAGCCCAGGGCATGAAAAAGATCCATCTGGGCTGAGCGGCCAGCATCTCAGAACTGGGCAACTTGGAGCATTCAGCAATGGCCATGGGCTTATCTCCTACGATGGGAAGAATGTATTCGTACCAGGAAATATCAAATCCCTGTTCATACACATCAAAACCAAACACATCCCAGTATTCATCCCCGGGATTATAGGCCTCAAAATCCCTGCTCATGTCCTGCATATCCCAGACCCATACCAGGTTGGACAGGCCTTTTGTCCTGGTCATATAATCATGCGTATAGCGGTATAGTTTAGCCGTTCCATCGGGTCCCGGTCTGCCGCCCCACCAGAATTTACCCTGGTTCATTTCATGCAGGGGCCTGAAAAGGACTTCAACCCCATTGTCTTCCAGATACTGAAGATAAATGGCAATGTTTTCCAACCTGGCCTTCCATTTTTCATTCAGGGCCGTCCCTTCGGTCATCAGATCCTTCCATTGTTCATCGTCCAGCTGGGCGTTGAGCAAACCCGGATCCCACCTGCAGGGTTCACCCATATCGGGGGGACAAATATGGCACATCAGGTTGATGACAGCTCCATTGTCCCATTGCTTTTTTGCCTCATGGATCATGGTCCAGCGATGATCGATGTTCTCCTGTTGAAACAGAAAATCCCCACTCCACAGGGCGGGATACTTCCCGGTTGTCTCTTTGATATAATCCGTCCACTTGGCAGGTAAGGCATTGGGTTCTTTGTTGTGCTGTCCCGCCAGTGTTTTTTTACCAGAAATGGTATACAGATACTCCAGTACCTGTGATGACTGTGCAAATGTTCCTGAAGAGATGATCATCAGAACCAGTGCGCATATAAGTTGCATATTTTTTCATTTACTTTCTTCCTGAGTAAAACTTGATTATTTATGCTGAGCCGCCAACCATTCCATGATCGTTACGGGTCTTCCATCCACTTTTACCGCCGAGCCGTCATGGTCGAAATAGCAATGATTGGCATGGGAATAGATCCAGGATGAGTGACCGGAAAAGTAATAATCTGCTCCTCCATATATTCCTGTAAGATCCACCACGTGATCGTAGAAGGAGAAGTGAACATTGTCAGCACCTGCAGCCAATAGGCGCTTGTATATGGGGATAACACCCTTTGAAGGCAGGGTGGTAGGGTCGTCGGCCGATTGGACAAACCAGATGGGCACATCTTTGATGCTTTTGATCTGTGCATCAGTGACATATTCAGACCAGTAAGCCAGAGCTGAAGGGTAGGCCGCTGCAAAATAGTCCGGATACAAAAGGAGCAACTTCAGGGTCATGTACGCGCCATTGGAACATCCGCCCACATAGATGCGATTTTCATCAATGTCGGGAAAACTGGCAACGAAATCTTTGATAAGGGCCATGAGTCCGGCATTCCACACGTCTTCATCCCTGCCAGGGGTCATCTTTCCTTCCTTGTTTTGCATCCATGCTCCCGGACACTGGGGAACCAGCACATAGGCACCTTCAAAAATTTGCTGGATTTCAGGTGAAGCATAGTTGGCGGCTTTATTGGCCATCAGGGGTACCGTGGGATCATGTCCACCTTCACCACCCCCGTGTAACCAGATGACCAATGGAGTTTTGGATTTGCCGGAAGTTGGTTTGTAATAGGCGTAATTCATTTCCTTCCCCGGTTCGTATTCATGGACTCCATCCAGTTGAAACTGATCCACAATGGGCCGGATACGCCTGCTTTCCGTATTCCATAGAAGACCCAGTTCCGGCGCTTTCACAATAAGTTGATAATCGAGCCACTGACTGTTGCTCCGCCGGACGATATCACTCCACATGTATTCCATGGGTGAGCTGAGGGGCAATTCGGGCCCCACCAGTAAAACGAGGGTGATGTGTTTTCCGCGCTTAAGGCGGTGGCCATCGGCATCGCTTACATAGGCGTACAATACTTTTCGCGCACCATCTGCCCGCTCCGGTGACAAGCCGGCTGATGATGGTGACCGGCGAATGGCGTGAACCTGAAAGGTGGTGGCTTCGGCCGTGCTAACCGAATCTTCCATGGGGAGGATCACTTTGCTGGCTCCGGGCCCCCAGTCATAGCCTTCCACCACCAGGGTGTAGGTGTTGTTTTTCGCGTGAGACTGGGCAATCAAAAGGAAGCCCAGGATAAACAGGAATGCGATTCTTTTCATAATATGTTGGTTTTACCGTAGATAATCAATGAGCTCTTTCACATCACATGTTGCTAATCCTACATATTTATCAGCAGCGCCATAGTAAACATATAAAGTACCATTTACAATTACATTTCCGGTGGGGAAGACACATCCTTTGTAGAATCCTTCCATTTCATAATCATGTTCGGGCTCCATGATCCACGCGTCAGTTTTACCGATTATTCTGGCGGGATTGTCCAGGTCAAGCAGGAGGGCACCAACCCTGTAGTACCCTAAGCCACCTGCTTCCACGCCATGATACAGAACAAGCCAACCCTCGTCTGTTTTTAGGGGAGGCGTGCTGCCGCCAACTTTTTCTTCCCAGCTTCCTTCTCTCCCTGATAGAAGAAGTTTGCTTGGATTGTTCCAAACCATCATGTCTTCGGAAAAGGTAATCCATATGGATGCAAAAGTACAGCCATAGTCTGCTCCAACCCATTCTTTGGGACGATGCAACATGGCAAATTTGCCATGAATCTTCTCGGGAAATAAAATGGCATTGCGATCATCAAGATTTGCCTGGGTCAGTCTTCCCAATCTTCTCCAGCTTTTGAAGTCTTTCGTAACCGCCAGGCCCGAATTGGCAATATTGTTTTTATATACCAGCGGAGCGTTCTTGCCTGTTTCCGGTAAACAAACTACATCGTGCTCATACTTCCAGTACTGTCCAGGTGCATAAGGGCGATACGCGTAAGTTACATAATAGTCGTCATCAAATTTGACTATCCTGGGATCTTCCACCCCTCCCATGTCTGGACCATCCGCACTGGGAGAAAAGACAGGTTCATCTGATTGCCTTTCAAAGTTGGCTCCATCTTTACTGCAGGCAAGCCCCATGCGGATGATATGTTCTTTGTCGTTTCCTGCCGCTCTGTACAATAAATAGAATATGCCGTCTTCATACCAGGCTCCGGGATTACAGACCCCCAGGTTTTCCCAATCATGGTTAGGATGGGGACTTAATACCGGGTTTTCAGAATATTTCTTGAGCTTCATGCATGGCTTGTACCGTTTGCTAAAAATAGGCCTGTAGGACCGCTTTCATCAAGTATTTTAATGCTCATTTATAATACTTTAATGAATGCAATTGAGTGGGGACAGGGTGCGCAAATGCAAAACATCAAAAAACCAGGTATATAGAAGCTATAACGACTGGTTATATTATGAGGAAAAAACATTATTATATTTGTGCCATATGAGCCATATGCATTGCACATGGTTAAAAGGCAAACAATGAAAACAATCGAAAGAGAAATTACTCCCTTAGCTGACGAAGAGTTTTTTATCGTTCTCAATAATTTTCACGCCAAATTCGATTTTCCCGTTCATTATCACCCCGAGTATGAACTAAATTTGGTTTATAACTCTAAAGGCAAAAGAGTTGTTGGTGATTCCATACAGAATTACGAAAACATGGACATGGTTTTAATTGGCCCCAATACGCCACATGCATGGTCGGGCGACAACAATCATGATGATGTGAGGGTAATCACCATTCAGTTTCAGCATGCGATTCTTTCTGAAGCAACACTGAACAGGAAAATTATGGCACCTGTGAAAGAGATGCTTGATACATCGTATCGTGGCATTGAGTTTTCCCGAGAGATACAAGAGAATTTCAAAAACAGAATCATCGGACTATGTGATCAAGTCTGGTTTTGATTCATTACTGGAATTATTATCCATACTTTATGATCTGTCCATTTCAAGAAATCAAAAACTATTAAGCAGCTCCTCTTATGTCAACAAATATGAAAGCAGCAAAAGCCGAAGGATAAAAAAAGTTACCGATTACATTTATGACAATTACGCTGATCAGATAAAACTAAAAGAAGTCGCTGATCTGGTGAATATGTCGGAGACTGCTTTCAGTCATTTTTTCAAGAAAAGAACCCATCGTTCGTTTTCGGAGCTTCTTCATGACGTGCGCGTGGGAAATGCTACCAGACTATTGATTGAGTCAGAAAAATCCATGGCTGAAATAGGTTATGAATGTGGTTTTAATAACCTGTCAAATTTCAACCGGATCTTCAAAAAGAAAAAAGGCTGCACGCCCAGTGAATTTAAAAAGAGTCAGGAGTTGATTACGAAGGTTCAGGTTTAGTTTATTAGCAACACAAGGACAATTCGGGATATTGAGTAACTTGTTGTCTCATATAAAGATTCTGTCATGGCCCTTTTATTTTTCTATCTGTTTCTTGCGCTTTTTGTTTCCTTTCTTTGCTCGGTAATGGAGTCTGTTTTGCTCTCCACACCACTTTCCTTCCTGTACGCGAAGGAAGAGGCTGGTCAGAAAGCAGCCTCCAAATTCATTAAATTGAAGTCAGATATTGACAGGCCGCTGGCCGCCATTCTCTCTTTAAATACAGTGGCTCATACCATTGGGGCCGCCGGGGTAGGGAGCCCAGGCTACCCATGTGTTCGGGGAGGTCTATTTTGGAGTCGTTTCGGCTGTGCTTACCCTGTTGATTTTGATATTTTCTGAGATCATTCCCAAAACCATTGGTGCACAATACTGGAGAAAGCTGGCCCTTGTATCGGGTTCGATTATCCGTATTATGATTATCATTACCTATCCGCTGGTGCTTATGACCGGGTACATTTCTCGTCTTTTTTCCAGGAACAGGAGCATACAATCGGTTAGCAGGGAAGAGATTTCAGCCCTGGCAAAAATTGGTACAGAGGAAGGCTTATTTAAGGAAAAGGAATACAGGATCATCCGTAATATACTGCGTCTGAGAAAGGTGAAGGTCTCGGAGATCATGACTCCCAGGGTGGTAGTAACTGTCTGCGATGAGAATATGACCTTGCAGGATTTCCTGAAGAATAAGGATCTCCTGTATTATTCCCGTATCCCGGTATTTTCAGAGAGCAGGGAGAATATTACAGGATACGTCATCCGCCAGGAAGTGCTTGAAAAACTGGCTGAAAAGGAATCACAGTTACGATTGGCGGATATTCGCAGGGAGATCGTAGTTGCCCAGGAACACCAGAGCCTTTTGAATGTATGGGAGGTTCTGCTGGGGAAAAAGGAACATATCGCCCTGATTGTGGATGAGTATGGCGGCATGGCAGGCATCGTTACCATGGAGGATATTATCGAAACCATCCTGGGGCTCGAGATTGTGGATGAGAGTGACAGGATCACCGACATGCAGCAATATGCCCGGAATAAATGGAATGAGCGAAAAGCCAAATACAACATCCTGATGGATGATCCCTGAATCCGTCAGGGCCTTTATTGTTCTATTTCAGTCCTTCAAAATGGTTGGAACTGGCATATGAAATTGCAGAGATGATCTTCCCTTCATCATCGAAATCATGGGATACCATGAAGGGTATTTCATGGATCTTGCCATCTTTCTTCAAGATCATATTCCACCAGGAATACACCACATACAGATCATTCTTTTCATAATAAACGCAATCGGGGTATCCAATCTGTTCTACTTTATACTTTAAATCATCACTTGCATACATCTCAATCAGACCCTGTTTGTGTTCTTCAAGGGAATGTGATTCACCCAGTTTCATGGAGGCGCTCGAAAACCTGGCCTTGGGTGAATAGAAGCTAGCCCACTTATCAAAATCCTTCGCCACAAATGCATTGATCACTTTTCTTACTGTAACGATGTAAGGATGATTGATATAGACGGTTCCGTTGGCAATGGTTTTACTGCTGTTGCCAATGTCTTCAAATACATCGTTATTGAAATAGCTGGCCATCATGGTGATTTTCCCATCCTCATTAAAAGCGTACAGGTTGTGTATGGGCAATTCCAGAGCGATTCCTGTCTCTTTGTGAACTCCTGTCATGAGGAGCCAATCCTGAACCCAGGTCCCTCCCTCCTTATATTCCAGGGCATCGGGAAAAGCCGGCTTTTGATCCTGGATTTTGAAGTTTTCATAGCTTTTGCTCCAATCAGAAAGGCCTTTCCCTATCTGATCGTTGGCTCTTTTTGGAGGGTTATCACTGTTCCTGATAATATAGGCACTGTCAGCAAAGAAGCTCCTGTAAGCAGTCTCATCACCATGGATGGCTGCCTTCCAGAGTTCCTGGGTTTTCAAGATTGACTCATGCTCG